>NZ_PIPY01000004.1 GCF_003987065.1 Pseudidiomarina insulisalsae
TCAGCAAGGTCAGGCTCATCATGGCTCTCCGTAAAAGAGAGTATATGATCACGACTAAAACTGATCGTCAAATCGATCAATTATTTATTAGCCCAACTGGTCAAGAAACGTTCACGATCTTGCCCTGCACCAACCCCCAATAAAAAGCCGCTCGCTCGAGCCGCTTTTTTTATGCCTGTTCACTCCGAATCGAACCACACCCATTCGCTGCAGGAATATACGATCCGTGTAGCCCGTACTTTTAGTGCTGAGTGAATTCGATTGCTGAACAGCTGAAAAAGCATTAATCTTCTTGCCGTTAACACACTGAACAAATGCTAATTTATGAGGTAACTAGCATTATGGATTTCTATCGCAGCACATCCTCGCGTTTAATCACGAGTGATACGCTCTCAAATTTTTATTTTTCGGAATCGAGCACGGACGATGTTGCTCCCGAACACTATTGGGATGAGCTGGAGCCTACTCTTTTTTTTATTTTCAGTGAACAGCTAGAAACCACCAAAGTGCAAGTGCGCTTTGAAAAAGGAAAGAGTGAAATGACCGCCGACAACATTAAGAAGCTCGCCCGAGCGTCGGTCGCAGAATTTCATTCCGATTGGTTTACAGATGAGCTTTTTGCACTTTACGAAAAGGCATGTAAAGAAGTCGATAAAAGCAACCGAAAAGCAATACGACAGGAGCTTTTTTCAAGATATAAAGCGATAGAAAATGCGGTGAACCGACTCGCCGTAGAATGTAGATTAAAACACGATGAAGTCAGGATGCGTTCTTTGAAAGCCGAGCTTGACATGTATAAGCCGGGATTCTGGATCTTAGCTGTGCTGTGTGCGTTTGCTTTTTTCGATATGGTCACCAATCATTAACAAGCTCAGTTAGGTGACGAACGAGATGCGCACGACTAACTAACCGATGCTAAATTGGAAGTTGAAGCTTGGCGCGATAACTATAACAAGAGTCGACCTCACCGGGCTTTAAATAACCTGCCACCCTTGCAGTTCGTGGCATCCATTGAAAATTGAACAGCTCAATTCATTCTTCGGGTGGTTCTGATAATGGGGGCCTGTCAATTTAATGGAAATCTCATCGATGTCATGGTTCTATTCTGGGGAAGGTCAGTGTTTCAAAAATGAAAGTGGTTAGGTGGAAAACCACGCCAGCTCCACCAAATCCCAATAAAAAGCCGCTCACCCGAGCGGCTTTTTTGTATCTGTAGCCCGTGGTTCTACCACGGGTCAAACTGCCCACTTTCTCCAACGGCGATTAAAACCTTAAAGCATCATAACTTTGCAAGATAGCGATTTGCCTACTACGATCTTGAAGTAAATCAGTCCATTAAGGAGAAATAAAGATGGGACAAGAAACGTTCGCAGGACTCGGATTTTTCTGGATGCTAATTGTTGGCGCAATTGTCGTTATACCGGTATGGCGTATCTGTCAGCGCATTGGGTATCCGGGGCCGCTGAGCCTGCTGATGTTAATACCTTTAGCAAACCTTGCGCTGTTATACTTTATTGCGTTCGCGCGCTGGAACCCTGAGCGGGGCAGGTAACTATAGCTAAGGCCTGAATCAGTCGCGCAATGCCTGTTTCAGGCCTTCACGATACGAGGTGATTTCAAAGTCAGGAAACTGGTGTTTGAATTTGCCTGAAGCAAAACGGTTGTCCACTTCATAGCGCGGCAGCAACTCCTGTGTTTCTCGCAGCGTCGAACTGAATAGTCCCAGTAATTTCAGTTGCCACTTTTTCACCACCGTGTAGTCGCATTTGCGGCCCAGTATCTCACCGGCAAGCTCGATCAATTGTTTGTAGGTTAAGCGCTCATCATCGCAGGGCAAATGCCAGGTCTGCTGATAGGCGTCCGGGGTGTTGCCTAGCAGAGCCATTGCCTTGCTGGCATCGGGAGTATAAATAAGGGTACGTAAGGTATCATCGCGCAGGAAAATCTTGGCGCTTTTGCCGGCTTTGAGCCGGTTGATAATGGTTGCATTGGTGATGCTTTGAGTTTTGCCGGGACCATAAAACTCAGGGGCGCGGCAGATCATGGCCTCTACCTTTTCTTTGGCCATGGCTTCTAATAACTCTTCGGCAATCAGCGCGCGGACTTTCCCTTTCTCTCCGTGCGGAGCGAAAGGCGTCTCTTCAGTCTGAATGTCGTCAGTCTGAGGGTACATGTAGGTATTATCAAAAAAGACCAGCTTCGCCTGATGCGCCGCGCAGGCAGCAATCACGTTACGCATCATCACTGGCCACTGATCGACCCAAAGTCGCGTGTTCAGCGGTAAGCCCGCGGTCAGGTAAACTATTTCGGAGCCAGCCACGGCGTCATAGGTTTCATGGGCATCCAGTAGGTCGGCGCTGACCAGCTCGTCGGTGGCATTCACTTTGCGGGGATTACGGCTGACCAGACGTAATGCCCGGGTATGGTGTGCATTGAGCGTTCGTGCCAGCTCAGTGCCAATTTGTCCAGTTGCGCCCAATATGGTTTGCATAACCCGATACCTTGAAGTGGCAAATCATTTCACCATCATCTGTTACTGCTATGAAAAGTCAACCTTTTCGCGCACTCGCCAAAACCTTCTTTTTGCGGTACGCTTCAATGTGTAAAGGAAAACAATTATACAACAAGAAGGATAAAAATAATGCGCTTTTTCATTGTTGCGATCACGCTGCTCTTTTCAAGCACGGCATGGTCACAAGCCACCAACTGGATCCCATTCGAAAACGCCAATGGCCACGTAATGATCAAGGTCAACGTAGCCGGCGTCGACAGTTACGCAATCATCGATTCAGGTTCACAGATAAACGCACTCAATCTGGCTTTTGCGGAACATCATGGAATGGAATTCAGTAGCAATAAGCGGATTAAAATTAAAGGCGCACACAGCGTCGAAGAGCGTCGCGTTTATCGTGAGGTGCCGACCAAGCTACTTGGACTGGATTTGCAAATGGAGTTGGTTGGTTTAGACCTTGGCGCCTCTGAGGTGAGTATGTTGCTGGGCGCGCCGCTACTAAATCAGTTTATTCTGCAGTTTGATTATCCCAACAGCCGTCTGCGTTTTGCGAATCCCGGGACATTTAATCTCAAAGAAACTGCCAACCTCGAGATGCGTGCTCAGGAGGGCTCAGGGCGGCCGCTGGTAAGGGTTAATCTGAACGACGAGGCTGAACGTTGGTTACTACTTGATACCGGCAATAGTGGTGGCATTTACATGGATCGCATGGTCGCGATCAGTCAAGACTGGGTGGAGCGTTTTCCACTTGCAGAGGGCGTCTCTCGCGGCGTAAATGCCAGCAAAAATGTGCAATTTTTCCAGTTGCCGCTATTTGGATTCGGTCCTTACAAATTAGAAAATGTGCAAGTGGTCGTCCCTGCTGAGGGGAGTCCGGCGGACTTTGGCCGTCGCTACCAAAATGTGAGTTCCCGTATGCGTGGCGTAGAGATAAGCGGCGTGCTTGGCTACGATATTCTTAAGCACTTCATCTTGACCATTGACTACCGTAACGGCTACGGTCATGTGTATGTGCCCCAGTAGTAACCGGAAAAAGTAGTACCCCATAACAAGGAGCCGACAGGATGAGTAACGCTGAAAAGAAAGCCACCTTGTATCGTATGGTGATGGAAGACCATGTGTGTCCCTACGGCCTTAAAACCAAACACCTGCTGAAGTCGAACGGCTATACTGTGGACGACCGTCCGTTGACGAGTCGTGAAGAAACCGATGCGTTCCAGGAAAAGCACGACGTTGATACGACCCCGCAGGTGTTTATTGACGGTGATCGTATTGGTGGTTATGAGGAAGTACGCGATTATCTGGGCAAGCCTGTGCCTGATCCCGATGCAAAAAGCTATCAGCCGGTCATTGCATTATTTTCAATGACCGCCTTACTGGCCTTGGCGACCTCATGGCTTGCTTTCGGAACCTTGCTATCGGTACAGACGGTTGAGTGGTTTATCAGCTTCTCAATGGTGGTACTGGCATTGCTGAAATTGCAGAATGTCGAGTCGTTTTCGACGATGTTTCTCAACTATGACTTGTTGGCCAGACGCTGGGTGCCGTACGGTAAAATTTATCCGTTTGCCGAGGGCCTCGCCGGGTTACTAATGGCAGCTGAGTTTGCTGCCATTATTTCCATCCCCGTGGCGTTCTTCATCGGTACCGTCGGGGCCGTTTCCGTCTTTAAAGCCGTTTATATCGACAAGCGTGAGCTGAAATGCGCTTGTGTCGGCGGCGACAGCAACGTGCCCCTTGGTTTTATTTCATTGACCGAGAATTTAATGATGGTCGGCATGGCTATCTGGATGTCGTTCGTCATGTTCTAACTGGTTTTCGCCAGACCAATAAGATAGTCGGCGAGGGCGCCCATACCTGTTGCGGGCACCTCCGCTCGTTGCTCGGCGCCCTGGTTGTAATTGGTGTTGGTATTCACGTCATAGACGAAGAGTTCGCCTTCGGCATTTTCAATAAACTCAATGCCAGCCACATCAATGTTGCTCTGCCGTAAAAACGCCTCCAGCTTGCCAATAATCGGGTGATCATCAAAGTGGTGACTAATGGTGAATTTCTCTGAGCTCTGATCGGTTGGGCAAAACCTCTCTTCAATAGAGCAATTATCTGCTGGGCACAGTTCAAAACCATCCTCGGTATTGACCTGCACGGTATAAAGGAACTGTTGCCCGATAAACTCGGCGCGGGTAATAAATGGCTGCTGCGGCGCTATGTACTCCTGCAACAACCAGGTGCCGTCCAGAGGCGTTTCACTATCAGCCCGCGCCAGATAATCCTGAAGCTCCTGCAAATTATCAAAACGCTGCACGCCCAGGCCTTTGCCACCGCGATTGGGTTTTACAATCAGCGGCCACTGGTTAAATGCTTGTGCCGCTGCAACCAGATGCTGCTCACCGACTACTGCGTGAGTTTTTGGCACTTGCAGGCCTGCGCGCTGCAAGGCCGCGTATTGCGAGAGCTTGCAAACCTCAAGCGCGAGCGTCTGGGTATTATTCACAACCGTGCGTTGAAAGCTCTGCAACCAGGTCAGTACAGCCTTGGTAAGCTCTGGCGCGAAGCGGTGACCGCGGGTATGTGAGGAAGCACTCATGCGATTGTAATAAATAGCGTCGGCCGGGCTTTCGGTAAACGGCACCACACCCTCATCAAGAAACCACTCAGTGGCGGTCACACCGCGCTGTTTAAACTCGGCACGTAATGGCACCAGCCACTCGTCATTTTCATGAATGATCACGATTTCTTTCATAACAACCTCATTCGGTGGTTCGTCAAAGTGGCTATTACAGCCGCTTGGGCGCAAACGATCAAATGGAAAAGGTTATAAGACCTTGCAAGTGGTTCTAACCAAGCTTTTCCTGCAAAAAGTCAAGAATGGCGCTTACCGCCGCTGAGGTGTATTTGCGTTCAGGGTAAACCAGATGAACGGGCACCGGTTGTGGCATAAAGTCTTCCAGCGCGGTTTCAATTTCGCCGTTCTCAATTAACTCTTCCATAGAGTAACCGGGCATATAGGCCAAGCCGAGATCTGCCAGTAACGCGGTGCGCATGGCGCGATTGTCTGAGACGGCAAAGCGGCCGCTTACGGTCACTTGCAAGAGTTTACCGTCTTCGAAAAAGCGCCATTGCTTGTCGCTTAATCGCGCGCTATCAGTAATGCACTGATGCTGGCCTTCCTTATAGCTGAGCTCATTCGGATGCTGAGGCTTTGGGTACTTAGTGAAGTAGCCCTTTGATCCCACCAGCACAATTGATAAGGGGGCCAGCTTGCGAAAATAAAGTGAGGAATCTCTGAGTGCTCCGCAGCGGATAGCAATATCCACTTTCTCATCGACCAGATCAACCAGGCGATTCGAAAGCTGTAAATCAACTTCAATATCTGGGTAGCGGGCCAGCAGCTCTGGCATCAGCGGAGCAATCTCAGTGGCACCAAAATTAACCGGTGCAGAGAGCATGACCGGACCACTGGGCCGGGCGTTCATGGCGCTGATATGCTCAAAAGCTAATTCAGCTTCTTGCACAACTTCGCGGCAATGCCGATAAAAGTTCTGTCCGGCAACCGTTGGGCTTAACTTACGTGTGGTACGGTTCAGCAGCTTCGTTTGTAATTCTTCCTCGAGCCGCGAAATAGCTTTACTGACCGCACTTTTAGACAGCTCGAGCCGGGCCGCCGCGCGGGTAAAACTGCCTTGTTCAATAATGGCAGCAAAAATTGCCATGTCAGCCATACGGTTCAGCATAGTGTGTTCGCTCTTTGTTTCTTTTGGGAAACAATAAATTTCATTTTCGTCGTCTAATCATTTTATTAGGAAACAATATACTTGTTCATGTCGTTACTTATCAACTTTTTTGGAGAAAGACATGAAACTCTCAAAAGCATTCTGGAAAAGCCTGGCTCAAGTCGCTCAGGGGAATATGGTCCAACAAGGGAATTATAAAGTCGCGCAGCGCGAACCACTTATTAAACCTCATGGCTATGATGAGATGATGAAAAAATTAAAGTGTTGTTGCTGCTAAGACGCACGGCCCACAGGTGACTGTGGGCTTTTTTGCATAAAGGCAGAGGTATTCCTATGCTTATACGTTAGTGTTCTGAACCACTTTCAACTAGCAAAGCGAGGGAACAGCATGATCCGTTTATTTTTCTTAGTCTTGTTTTTCTTGCCCTTGGCGAGTGGCGCGCAGCAACAGGTACTGAGAGGCGCGACGCTGTACGACGGTACCGGCGCTGATGCCGTAAGTAACAGCACTATCGTCATTGAGGCGGGTGAAATTACCTGTGTCGGCCACGAGTGTAAGTATTCAGACGACGCCGAGGTAGTCGATCTGAGTGGCCACTATGTCACGCCCGGTCTTATTGATGCGCATGTCCATTATGCTGCAAGCGGTTGGTTCGATACCCGTCCCTGGATCCCGATTGCTCGTAAAATTTACGATCTGAATCAGTCGCAACAGCAATTGCAAATGAACGTTGAGTCCCTTAACCAGAGTTACTTATGTAGTGGTGTTACGGCGGTATTTGACACCGGTAGTTTTCCCTGGACAACCACATTACAGGTAATGTCGAAGTTTAATACCGACAAACCCCGCTTCGTTGCTGCTGGTCAACTGATTACGCATGATGCTTCGGCCGCCACGCGGAATGTTTTAACGAATCAGGTGATCGAAGATGTTCATGAATTTTTGCCTATGTCGACGGACGAGGAAGCTTTAGGTAGCGTAGCAACCATCGCGGCTTCGGGCGCATCAGCTGTTAAAGTGTGGTTTGTGGATCCGGCGCCTGAACGCCGCGCAGAATTGCAGCAACGCTTGCACGTTATCGCCGACGCTGCACACCGCGCCGGTCTACAGTTTATTGTTCATGCCACAGAGCTTGAAAATGCAAAAGCAGCGGTGAAAGCGGGCGCCGATGTTCTGGTGCATAGTGTCTTTGAAGATTTAATTGATGAAGACTTTGTCAACTTAGTCGCAACTAACGAGGTGGTCTATCAGCCGACCTTAATCGTGGCGCCGGTCATTAACGAGTTGTTTGCCGATCTTTACTTAGGTCGAAACCCTGAATTTGATGATCCGAATCATTGTATTGCGCCAGAGGTGAAGCAACTGGTGCAAGAGAACTGGCAGAAGTTTGTGGTCTGGAATCAGCAGTCAGTTTCTTTCCATAACTTTGTTGCTGAGATGCGCGCCGTTGGCGCGGAGCTCTATCGCGCGCAGACCAACGTGCTGAAACTTTATGAAGGCGGTGCAACGATTGCGACAGCCACCGACGCTGGCAACCCAGGGTTATATCATGGCCCTGCAATTTACCGTGAGTTGGAAGAAATGCAGGCGGCCGGTATTCCCGCGCAAGCTATTATCACAATGTCGACGCAAAACGGTGCCAAAGCACTGGGCCTTGAAGCCACAATGGGAACTGTCGAGGTTGGCAAAAATGCCGACCTGGTGATACTGACTGAAGACCCCGGTGAGGATATTTCGGCCTACCGCTCAATCTCACACGTCATGCGCTTTGGTAAGCTGCATCGGGTGGATGACTTAAATTACGATAGTAACGAGTAACTGATAACAGTCAGGTTCTGTGGCGTTTTCTTTTCGTATCGTGAAAGGTGGTACGCATAAAAAACGCCACAACCGCACTGGTCAGGGTGCCGAGCAGCAAGGCACCAATCACTGACTGAATAATATAAGACTGCAGTGAGAAATACTCGTTCGCGGCCTCAACGCTCATGGTGCCATTGGTGACCACCATCTCGATCATATTGTCGAAAAAGTGTGGTGTGATCAGGTAGTGCGCGATAATTTGTAATAAAGGTGAGAGTACGGCCACTACTACTGCAATCAGGAAGCCACTCAAGAAGCCCTGCGCCCAACTCATTTCCTGATTCGCCATCGACTGGCGTTTATCGCGCAGGGCCAGAATGTAAATCAGCACTGCCACGACAATAAAAAGATTGGTGAAGTAGCGATGATACTCAATGTACTCGTCATGCAAACCGACAGCGCGCTCAATGCACAGCCAAAGCAGCAACGCGCCGGAAAATAAGATTCCCCACTTAAGTTCTTTTAGCATGTTGGTGTCCTTCTTCAGCGCCGGGCTCAATACGACAGGCTTCCGACTTAAACTCTAACTCAATGGTAGTATGAAATATCTCAAAACGCGCAATTGCTGCATTAATTTCACGTTTTATTTCAAGATAATGGTCGCTGTCGGCAAAGTCATCGTCCAGCTCAACATGCGCGGTCAGAACATGTGATTCGCCATCAAGTGTCCACAGGTGAATGTGATGCACGTCGACCACATGGTCAACTGCACGAATAGCCTCAACGACGTCTGCAAACAGCGCGGGGTTTGGGTTAGCCTGAGAGAACAGTTTCAGGGTTTCAACTAAAGCGCGAACCACGTTGATTAAGATAAAAGCGGTAAATACGAGCGAGAGCAGTGGATCAATAATCGGCCAGTCAACCCAACTCATGACAATGGCGCCAATTAACACGGCGACCCAGCCCAGTACGTCCTCCAAAAGGTGCCAGTTGAGCACACGCTCATTCAGTGACTCGCCGGCAGAGAGCTTAAAGGCGGCAAAACCGTTCACCACGACACCCAAAACGGCGAGATAAATCATGCCCTCTGTATTGGGCATGACCGGATTGCTCAAACGCGGAATGGTTTCATACAACACCCAGGCTGAACCAGCTAACAATACCATCGCATTGATGAGCGCGCCCAGTAGGCTGAAGCGTTTAAAGCCATAGGTGAATCCAGTCGTGGCTTTTTTCGCGCCCAGCTTATTCAACACCCAGGCCAGTCCTAGCGACAGGCTGTCACCGAGATCATGCACGGCATCAGCAATAATGGCGGTACTGTTGGTCAGTATGCCACCAATAAACTCAATGATGGTGAAGCAAAAATTCAACCAGAATGCCATGCCGATACGGCGTGAAGAAGTATCGGCATGATGGTGATGATGATGTCCCATAACTGCCTAAATCTAAAATGTTTTAACCAGTATAGAGCAGAGCGAAAGCTTGATCGAGATCAACGTTTTTTGCACATAACCACATAAAATATACGCGTATTCACTAAGGAGTGCTGTATGAAAACGTCAATATTGGTAAGTGGTTTATTGTTAGTGGGTTTCGCTACGCCGGCCGCGGCTGAAATTAGTGTCAATGTGGGTGCCATCGGTGTGATGCCAAATGATGACAGCGGGTCACTGCAGGTGGTCGAACAGCTCGCCGGATTGCCAGCCGGATCAAGTGGCGTAACGGTTGATGACAACACGCAGCTGGGTATCACTTTCGATTATAAGCTGAATCCTAACTGGAGTCTTGAGCTGATTGCGGCAACACCGTTTAAACACGACATTTATGGAACAGGTAGCCTCGCTGGCATGAAGATCGGTGAAACCAAGCATTTGCCACCTACTTTAATGGCTCAGTATCACTTTGAGCTTGCCAGTGATCGTATTGATCCGTTTATTGGTCTTGGCGTGAACTACACCACCTTTTTCGAAGAGCAGGTAAGTCCCGCGCTGGGCGCTGTGCTCACCGATCTCGCGGTCATCGATGCCAGTGACAAAGTCGACTTCGCGTTATCGAACAGTTGGGGGGTTGCGGTACAGGCAGGTGTCAATATTGCACTGACTGAAAACTGGGGTGTGCATCTGATGGTGAGCCGTATGGCGATAGATACTGTTGCCGACGTGCGTATCAACGGTCTCACTGTTGAGTCGGTGACCGTCGATATTGATCCGACCGTCGCAATGCTTGGCATTCGTTACAGCTTCTAGGGAGGCAATTATGCAATTGCTGAAAGAGTTTTTCTCCGATCCCGTAATTTTCTTTTCATTTACCGGGTTAGCAGTTGTCATCGGTATTTGCATTTTTTTTACGGTTTATTTTCTGACGAAGATAAATGCTGAGAGCTGATCGCTAACAAGCTGACCTTCGTAACCATGAATGAAAGCCATTAGTAGAATGGAGCGGAGGTCAGCTTGGCGACACATCTTACACTTTTTTATGACGGAGGTTGTCCGTTGTGCGTGCGTGAAATGCGCCATTTAAAAGCGCTTGACCAAGCCCGTGGGCAGAACCTCGCCTTTGAAAATATTTGGGCCTCTGACTTCAGCCAGCGTTTTCCTCATGTCGATATTGCTGAAGCTAATCGCATTTTACACGCGCAAACAGCAGACGGCACCATGCTTTATGGACTCGACGTCACTCATGCCGCCTGGTCGGCAGTCGGACGTGGCTGGTTGACAGCACCTCTCAGGTGGCCATTACTGCGCTGGTTGGCCGACCACGGGTATCTGGGCTTTGCCAGGTATCGCAACCGTATCTCGAAACTTATTACCGGTAAGGAGCGTTGTCTTGAGTGCTCCCTCGATGAATAAATAGTCCTTATCGGGAATAGCTCGTTCCCTGGTTAATTGAGTAACGCTAGTACCGCCTGGAACTCATCGGCGGTAAATGGTACGACACTCAGGCGACTGCCTTTTTGCACCAGGGGATTCGCTGCAAGGGCAGGTGATTTTTTCAATTCCGCAAGTGGCAGCAAACGCGCGAATGTTTGGCGGTATTGCAGCCGTATCGCGTCCCACCGTGGACGCTCGGGCTTTGATTTTGCGTCAAAGTAGGGCGAATCCGGGTCGAATTGCAAGGGGTCTACAAAGGCTGTCTCAGTCACCTCGGCGAGTCCGACAATGCCAACCTTGCTACAACTGGAATGATAGATTAGAACCTGATCGCCTTGTTGCATTTCACGCAGGAAGTTGCGCGCCTGGTAATTGCGAACACCGTCCCACACCATTCCTGCATCGCCTCTGGCAGCGATTGTATCGATGCTGCATTCATCAGGTTCAGTTTTCACTAACCAGTACTTCACAACGGCACTCCGAGACTATATTGTTGAATGAGCACGAATAATAACAAATACTCAAGGAACACGCCCATGTCAAAGACACTGGTTTTTGCCGATAAATTACTTTCTCTACGCGGGCAGATCGATATAACTGAGCAGGAAGGCCAGCTAAGTTATCAGGCGCGCGGCGACTTCTCATTGTTCCGCACCCGCTGGCGCGTGTTCCGTGAGGGGCATGAGGTCGCGATGATCCGCCGCAAGCTGTTTTCATTAAGCCCGACCTACCATATCAGCGGTCAGCTAGGTGAAATGGTGCTGACGCGTAAATTTTTGGCACTCAACCGCCAGTACACGGTGGCGGGCGGTTCCTATGACGGAGCAACTTTTACCGGTAACTTGTTCGACTTAGCCTTTCAGATTGAGCATCAGGGCCGACCGCTGGCGCAGGCACGCGAGAAGCTCATATCCATGCGCGACAAACATCGGCTGGAGGTTCTGAGCGACGATGCTGATGACGAGCTATTCACTGTTATCGTTATGGTCGTAATGCAAATGGAAAAACGTGACAAAGATTAGTCACTTAAGCGGCGTATTTCCATGCCGTCAGCAAGCTCGGTGACCCAGCTTAACTATAGTGTTAAATAAAAGGGCACCGAGTCCGGCTTGGGTTTTCTACTTGTCACATGGTTTAGTCACATGGTTTAGTCACATGGTTTAGTGACATGGTTCAGGCTGATCCCATCAGCATTGCACCGCCTAACCCCAGCGCGCCAAAACCAAAACCGATAACCATTGCAATAAGCATCCAAACCAGTACAGCTTTGGCCCAGTTTGACTTTGACGGCTTGGTTGAGCTTGAGAAAGCCCAGACCAGCAGTGCAATCAGGTTCACAATGGGAATGAAGGTCAAAAATAAGGTCAGCATCCATTCACCGAAACTGACCGTGCTTGAGCTATTAAAACCACCTTGATCCATGAGGGTATCCTTAGTTATTTGCGGTAATTTGTTATTGTGTTATCCGACACCATTAAGCAACATAGGTGGCAGGCACCTGGGTGTCAATTGAAAAAGAGAGACAAATCAATGAAGAAAATGATCGTGGCAACGTTATTCACGGTTCTTTTAATGAGTGGGGGAGCGTCGCTGATGGCTGCAGAGTTTACTGTTTACGTGGTTCGTCACGGCGAGAAAGCCGTGGCTGAGAGTAATCCGCCGTTAAATGAAAAGGGGCAGGAGCGAGCACGGGCACTGGCCAAACTGATGGCGAAGGTCGAGCTACAAGCGGTCTATAGCACACCTTATCGCCGCACCGAGCAGACCGTGGCGCCACTTGCTCAAGCAAAAGGCCTGAACATACAAAGTTACCGCGCCGGCGAAGCTGAGCAATTGGTGCGCCAACTGCGTGAACAAGGTGAAAATGCGCTGGTAGTGGGACATAGTAATACGGTGCCCGGGCTGGTGCGCTCACTCGGCGGCAGCAGCGAAGAGCTCACCGAACAGCATTATGGCGATCTCTTTGTACTGCATTTTCGTGATGATAATGTGCATCAAATCCGACTGATGCTGCCGCCGTACTAATCGGCGTCAGCAAGTTCGGTACGGTTGCGGCCCTTACTTTTCGCCTGATACAAAGCTTTATCAGCGCGGCGGATAAGGCTGGCGGCACTCTCGCCGGGTTGATGTAATGCCGCGCCGAAGCTGGCCGACACATCCATGCCGGGCACCAGGTCGCGTAAATCACTTTGCAATAGAGCGTTGCGCATGCGTTCACAAATCGCCTGTAGTTGTGATTCATCCGTATCGGAAATCAATACCGCAAACTCCTCACCGCCCCAGCGCGCAATCATGTCACTGTTACGGGCTGCGGTCTTTGTCACGCGCGCTACGCGCTGCAGAACCTTGTCACCAGTGGTATGCAAATAGCGGTCGTTGATGTCTTTAAAGTTATCCAGATCTAATAACACCAGGCCCAGCTGTTGCTGCTCGGCATGGGCCGTTTTTTTACGCAGTAGCTCATCAAAAGCGCGGCGGTTCGCAAGACCGGTCAGACTATCCTGGTGGGCAAGCTGTTCCAGAATTTTAGTTTGCTCACGCACTAACTTCTGTAATCGCTCTTTGCTGCGTTGCAGACGGTAGGAGCGTAGCCGGAAGGCAAGAATGATCAGTACGATGACCGCGACCGCGGTCAACAGCCAAACCACCGGGCGCTGCCAGAGCTTGGGTAATTTATGAAACGTGAAGGTCGCAGCATCGCTCCATTGCCCCTCAGGGTAAGCTGCCTGCACCTGAAAGATGTAGGCGCCGGGCGGAAGCTCAGTATAGGCCACACGGGTCTGTGCTGTGCCGGGTGTTACCCAGTCGTTATCATAGCCCGCAAGTTGCACCCGGTAACGAATACCTTCGGGATAATGAAAGCCAAGCCCGGCAAATTGAAACTCAATGCGGCCGGTTTCGGCGCTAAGATAGCTGCTCTGCGCAACGCTTTCTTGGTCTGCTATGACTGACTCAATAACCGGACGTGGTGGACTTTGCTGCAGGACCTGAAACTTCTCAGGAATGAAGTGACCAACACCGCGTGAAGTTGCTACCCATAAATGATTATTGCGATCAACCAGCATGGGGGAACCGCCGGTATTGACCTGGGCACTAGCAAGGCCATGATAGGAATGATAATAGGTGGCTTTAACCGGGGTCGCCGGGTCATCGTCATAAAGAGCCTCATCGAAATGCTCGGCACTGACATAAAGCAGTCCGCGCCCCGACGCTAACCACAGGTTACCGGCGTGGTCCAGAACGACATCGAAAAATTTGGCAAAGGGCAAGCCATTGTCTTCGTCGAAGACCTGCCATGTTCCGGTGCGCTTGCGATAAGTTAATAAGCCACGATCACTGGCGATCAGAATATGTGAACTGGTTTCATGGAAGCCAAAAATAAACTCAGCGTTACTGACATCACTGAGATCAACACGTTCAATGCTGCCGTTAACGAGTTTCGACAGACCGCGCATACTGCCAATCCAGATTTCGCCATTATGCGCTTCATGGATGGCATAAATAATTTCATCCGGCAGTCCTTCAGCTACACCGAAGTATTCAGGCGGCTCGAGTTCACCATTTGCGCTGCGGCGACTACGCAGCACGCCTTGCGACGTTGCTGCATACAAATAACCGTCGGCAGCCAGTAAGATACTACGCACATCGTTGCCGGGGAAGCCATTATTCTGGTCGTAATGATAGCGTTCCTCGCCGTTTTCGAGTACATACAGACCACGCGTAAAGGTACCAACATACAAACGTCGTGCGCTGTCTTGCGCAAAGGTCAGAATACTGGCGGATTGTACCTGACTATCAACAGCGAAGGGCAATACGGCCTCGTCCTTAATCCGTTTAATGCCACCCAGGCCACCCACTAATAAGCTGCCGTCATGAAGTGGGTACAAGGCGCGTACATAATCATAGCCCAGACCATCTTCATTACGGTGACTGTGAAATGGTGCCTGGCGAAACTGAATTAAACCCCGGTGAGTGCCGACCCAGAGCGTATTCTCCCGATCGGCAAAAATAGACAATATATGGTTATTCGGTAAACCGTTATCGACCGTGGTCATGCGCGCTGCGTCGCTCTGCAATAGCGTCAGACCATGTTCATGAGTGCCGACCCAAATGTCATCGTTCGGGGCCTGATACAGCTCAGTAATAGTGCTGGGGTAAGTAACGGGCCACGGCTCTGGCTGAAGATGGTCCGGACTCAGTCGAAATAGGCTACGGTCAACGCTTAAGTAGATGTCACCACTTTGCTGTTCACTGATAATGCCAAAGGTACGCCCGTTTGGCAGCGCAGAAATAACCTGAAAGCGCTGGCTGGCGTGGTCAAAGTAAGCAGGGCCGCGATCCGTTCCTGCCCACACCCGGTCATGGCTGTCTTGTGCGAGATGCAAAATGGTATTACTCGGCAGCCCTTCGTCAACAGTAAACTGCCTGCGCAGGCCATCGCATTCGCGCACCACACCATTCGTCACGGTACCATACCAGGTGCATTCAGGATTACTGAATAGAACGTAATCGACGCGGTTAAAAATTCGGGGCAGGGGCCGCCACTGTTGCGATTGTGGGTCATAGTGAGCGACGCCGCCGCGAGCGCCTGAGGCGACGACTTTATGGGTATAAGGATGTTCACCGACAAACAACGATCCGGCATCGGGCAACTGAGTTTCACGATCAAATACAGTGAAGGTGCGACCATTAAAGCGTACCGTTCCCTGCCAGGTCGCCAGCCACAAATAGCCCTGACTGTCTTGCGTAATATGGTTAATGGAGTTGTGCGGCAGGCCATGCTGCGCACTCCAGACCCGCATGGCGCGATCACTAAGGGGTCTGAAATCGGCTGCGGCAGGTGCTATAAAACCGAAAATAATGAATAAAATTAGCAAACCAAGTTTAAGGTTTCCTATAGGCATTAGCGTTTAGTTCCGTTAAGCTTAAGGTATCTGTTCCCTGTTGCCAGAGAGGGCCATGAAAGACGAGCGCGATCTCAGTGAACTCATTGAAATCATTCCTGACGCAGCCTTAGTTGTCAATAAAGACGGTAAGATCGTTTTAGTCAATCAGCTAGCCGCCGCAATGTTTGGCTATACTCACGATGAACTGCATGGTTCGATGCTGGATAAACTGCTGCCCGAAGGAATTCATGAGCAGCACCGTCAACACGTACTGAGGTTCTTTAAGGCGGGGCAAAATCGGCCGATGGGACAGGGCTTTCGTTTTCTTGGCGTGAGAAATCACGGCGATACTTTTCACGTCGATATTATGCTGAGCCATGTTACGGTGAAGCACGAACCGTATGCGATTGCTTTTATTCGCGATGCGACACAGTTCAAGCAAACCGAAGACAAGATTCGTCGCGAGTTAGAAAGTGAGCGCAAACAGGCACTGACTGATTATCTGACGGGTGTTGGTAACCGCCGTGCATTTTACCAGGAGCTTGAGCAGGATATTGCAGAATTACGTGAAGGGCACCATAGTTTTTCAGTAGCGCTTATCGATCTTGATGATTTTAAACTGGTAAATGATACCTTTGGTCATGATGAGGGCGATCGGGCATTGCAAATGATTGCCCAAGGAATTCGAGAAGCATGCCGGGGCAGTGATTTTGTGGCACGTATTGGTGGCGACGAGTTTGCCACTATTCATCCGGGCGTAACACTTGCTGACACCGAGACCATCTTGCAACGAGTGCGTAGTGGCGTGATTGCACTGACCAAACAGGAGGGCTGGCAAGTTTCACTTACAATCGGTATTTGTCATTGCGAGAGTTATTCAGAAGCCTGCACCGTCGAATCTATTTTGCGTACGGCCGATCAAGCCATGTACAACGGAAAACGGCGCGGCAAAAACCAAATTAAAATCGAGCCTTTGCGGAGCTGATATTTTTCACGAATGACTGCAGTGATGTCAACGGCATGGGTTTGGCATATAAGTAACCCTGCACCTCGGCGCAGCCGGCGCGAGATAGGTAAGCTGCCTGCTGCTGACTTTCTACTCCTTCGGCGACTACCCTCAGATTTAGCGCCTGCGCCATCGCAATAATGGTCTTCACCAAGCGTGCGTCCTGAGCGTTCTGAGTGATGTCACGAATAAAGCTTTGATCAATTTTCACTTCATGGATAGGCAAGGAGCGCAAGGTACTTAAAGATGAGTAGCCGGTGCCAAAGTCATCCAGTGAAACTTGTACGCCGCGCTCTTCCAGTACGTTAACCACGTTTCTGACCCCCTCAAGGTTGAGCAGCGCGGAGGTTTCTGTCAGTTCAAGCTCGATGACGTCCCAACTGCCAGGTAGCGCTGTTAATAGTTTGACAAATCGCTCCGGACTATTGGCCATATTGAAATCGGCTGCGGAAACATTAAAGGATACACGCGGAACGGTCCGATACAGCAGATCGGCAGCAGTCAATTCCCTGATTGCGGTTTGCATGACAAAATCAGTGATCTCACAAATTAAACCGTGCTGTTCGGCCAGCGGAATAAAAACGTCTGGCGGTATCAGGCCCTCCTCGGGATGGTTCCAGCGCACGAGTACTTCAACCCCGCTAATGGCCTTATCATGCAAACGAAACTGGGGCTGATAAACGACCGATAACTGCTTATTGGTCAGCGCCGATTTTAAATCAAACAGCAGCTTGGTGCGCTTGCTGGCATTCTCGCCGTATTCGCTTTTATACACCCGTAGTCGGTTGTTGCCGATAGCCTTGGCTTCATCCTGGGCAGTCAGTGCGGCAATAATCAACTGCTCGCTGCTCTTAGCGTCGTTAGGAAAGCGGGCAATACCAAAACACGCTGTTAAAGCCGAACCTGGCAGCTCAGGGATCTGAATAGTTGGCAGTAACTGTTGCAGGTGCTGAATCTGTGGCAATACATCATCCGGCCAACGCGCCGAGGGTATTGCAATGGCGAATTCGTCGCCGGAAAACCGGCTGATTAAAACACGCTGTTGAAAATGGCCCCGCAGCAGGCTGGCCACCTGTTGCAAAAAGCGATCGCCTGCTTTAGCGCCGGCATTGGTGTTGAGTTGCTTAAAACCATCAATATTGAAAACCACTAAGGTAAGCTGCTGGTCGTGCTCTGCACAAAATAGCAGTTCACTGTTGAGCTCGCGTCCGAACATATAGCGGTTTAACAGTTGTGTCAGCGGATCCCGCGCGGAAAGGCTGCGCTCCCGGTCAAGGGCAAATTTGGCAAGAAAGAACAATAAAACCGCGGTAACGACCACGTACATCCAGCCCTTGAAAGTTTGTAGTTCAGTCAGTAGAGCTGAGTCGGCAGCCAGGGTAAGTAGTACCTGGTCAGAGAAGCGAATCCAGACAAATCCTAAAATGAGATAAATGGCCGCAAGCAAGCCTGCAACCTTGTTCGGTGACATCGCGCGTGTACTCCCTTAAGTTGTCCGGAGTTTTGCCCGGACAACTTAAACCTTAGCAGTGAACGCAGGATTTACCAAAAAATGGGAGTGTGATTAGCGCTTTAGATATCTGCTGTGAAACTGCAGATGCGCCTCGATGAAACTGGCAATGAAATAGTAGCTGTGGTCGTAGCCTTTTTGCAGGCGCAGTTCAGCTAAAACGCCATGCTCAGCGACAGCTTCTTTCAGTAAGGTGAAATTCAGCTGTTCGGCAAGAAAGTTGTCGTCGCTGCCTTGATCAACCAGTAGCGGTGGACATTTTTTGCCAGCCCTTAACAGCTCAACCGCGTCATACTCGCGCCATGTCTCGCGATTGTCACCGAGGTAACCGGAAAAAGCTTTGACTCCCCAGGGACAGCCGCTTGGATGTGCAATCGGCGCAAACGCTGAGACGCTGGCAAAACGGTTGCTTTCACGCAACGCCATAATCAATGCGCCGTGGCCGCCCATGGAGTGGCCGCTAATACTGAGCTGGCCGTTCAGGGGCAACTGTACATGGGCCAGTTCAATCAACTCTTTAGTGATGTAATCATACATCTGGTAGTGGTCGACCCAGGGCGATTCCGTCGCGTTAACGTAAAACCCTGCGCCTTTGCCAAAATCGTAGGCATCGTCGTCGGCCACCTGATCGCCACGTGGACTGGTGTCCGGAATCAATAAAGCCAGGCCCAGTTGAGCGGCAACGCGTTGCGCGCCGGACTTAGCACTGAAGTTCTCATCAGTACAGGTCAAACCGGACAGCCACAGAACGGTGGCGACCGACTCGCCTTTAAGCGCCTGAGGCGGCAGGTAGACGCTGAACTGCATAGTACAGTTCAGTGTCTCCGAGAGATGTTCATAGCGCCGTTGCTCACCCTCGAAGCAACGCACCGAACTGATTAACTTCAGATGCTCGGTCATCATGGCATGCTCCGTTATTTATCGAAATGAATCACTGAACGAATTGACTTACCTTCATGCATCAGTTTAAACGCTTCGTTGATCTCATCAAGGCCCATGGTGTGGGTGATAAAGGTACTGAGCTCAAATTCGCCGTCCAGATAACGTTGTACGTAATCAGGTAACTGACTACGGCCTTTTACCCCGCCAAAGGCACTGCCACGCCACACGCGACCGGTCACTAGTTGGAAAGGGCGGGTGGAGATCTCTTCGCCGGCACCGGCCACGCCAATAATGACTGACTCGCCCCAGCCCTTATGGCAGCACTCGAGTGCTGAGCGCATCACTTTTACATTGCCGATGCACTCAAATGAGTAGTCCACTCCGCCGTCAGTCATCTCAACAATGACTTCCTGAACCGGTTTGTCAGAGTCATTTGGATTGACACAGTCGGTGGCCCCTAATTGTCGGGCAATCTCAAACTTACTCTCGTTAATATCAATCGCTATGATCCGGCTCGCTTTGGCCATAACTGCGCCAATAATGACCGACAGACCGATGCCGCCAAGACCAAAAACTGCGACGGTGTCACCGGCTTGAACTTTGGCCGTATTTCTCACCGCGCCCATGCCGGTGGTCACGCCACAGCCCAGCAAACAGACTTCTTCAAGTGGTGCCTCTTTACTGACTTTGGCTAGAGCAATTTCCGGCACTACCGTGTACTCAGAGAAAGTTGAGGTTCCCATGTAGTGATAGATTGGTTTGCCGCCCTTCGAGAAGCGGGTCGTGCCATCGGGCATTAACCCTTGCCCCTGAGTGCTGCGAATCGCCTGGCAAAGGTTGGTTTTTCCTGACTTACAGAATTTGCATTCGCCACATTCAGGCGTGTAAAGCGGTATGACGTGATCGCCAACTTCGACAGAGGTAACGCCTTCACCGACAGCTTCGACAATACCACCACCTTCATGTCCTAAAATGGCAGGGAATATGCCTTCGGGGTCTGCGCCGGAAAGGGTATAAGCATCCGTGTGACATACGCCGGTGGCGACAATACGTACAAGCACTTCGCCTTTTTGCGGGGGCATCAGGTCAACTTCTTCAATGGACAATGGCTCACCGGGTGCCCAAGCCACCGCAGCGCGTGTTTTGATCATCTCCATGACAATATCCTTTCGATTCATTATTCAGTAAATTAGAGTACTTTTATGGTACAGCTTACGAAGAAAATCACCAGAGCGACCATGGTCGAATGGACAAAAAAAAGCCGCCCTCGTGGAGGGCGGCTTGCATACGGATTGCCGGAACGAATTAAATTTCGTTGCCGTTACTATCCAGCTTAGTCACGGTTCCCAAATTCAAGGCACGAACGTCGTCCTCGATCAGGCTCAGATCACCAATGATGACCCAAGTCAGCGCATCCGGACGCAGAATCTCGTCAGCGGTTTCCTGGACCGTGTCAAGCTCAAGGGCACGAACGCGGGTACCGTAGCTTTCCAGCCACTCCATACCTTTGCCTTTTTCCAGCGTATCAACGATGGAGCCAAGGAGTGCCGACTTTGTCTCATACGCACCCGGAAGCTTCGCCGTTTTATTTGCGACAACCTTCTCAAGCTCATCAGCCGTTGCCGGGTTCTGATCCATATAACCATTGAACTCTTTCAAAATTTCCTGAATTGATTCTTTGGTTTTGTCGGTCTGAACCGGGGCTGATGCCAGCAACATGCCTGCTTCATCCGCTGCGAACCAGCTTGAGCGAGCGCCGTACGACCAGCCTTTATCTTCTCGCAGATTCATATTCAGACGGCTGGTGAAACTGCCACCTAAGATAGTGTTCATAACGTCGATTGCGATTTCATTATCGACGCCATCCTGCGGTGCCAGATGACCAGCGATAATGGTCGACTGCGGTGTGCCTGGCTGGTCGATTAAAAATACCCGCGCTTCTTGCTGCGGCTTGACCTCAGTAAACTGCTTGGTCGGGGCCTCGCCCGCCGGAGCCTGCCAGTCACCCAGGTAAGCTTCAAGCAATGGCTTGATTTCGGCTTCAGTGGTGTCACCAACAATGACCAGGCGCGAGATGTCCGGACGTAACCAGGTTTCTGCGTGAGCAACCAGGTCGGCACGCGTTAGCGACTTAATTGACGCCTCGGTACCTGAACCTGTCAGTGGTACGCTATAGGCATGGTTGTCACCAAAGACCAACTTAGGTAACACACGGTACGCCATCGAGGTTGGTTGTGCTTTCTCCTTTTTAATCGTCTCCAGCCACAAGCCGCGTTTGCGCTCGATTTCTTCTTCAGAGAACGCCGGATTCATCAGCACATCAGCCATAATCGCCAGACTTGGCTCCAGGTTCGTGACCAAACTGTCCATGCTTACCGTTGAGTTATCCAGGCTGGCGCTGGCGTATAAGTTGGTTCCCAGCGACTCCAGCTCTTTGCTGAGTTCAAGGCTATCGCGTGAGGTGGTGCCTTCCCGTAGCATACTCATGGTGTAGCTGGCGGTGCCCACTTTGTTGCCAAAGTCCGAAGCATAACCACTGTCAATGACCAGACGCATTTGCACGGTAGGTACGTCATGACGCTCAGCCAGCGCAACTTCAAGACCGTTAGACAGAGTAAAGGTCGTCAGTTCCGGCAACTCAAGTTGCGGTAACTCACCAACCTCCGGTAACTGCGAGCGATCGGCCTGCGGTTCTGCAGTGGTGTACTGTGGCTGTGGCACCACGTTCAGGACAAAGGCGCCATCGCTTAACCAGCGCTCGGCGGCAGCCTGAACATCGGCAGGGGTGGCGTTTTCGATCATCTCCCAGGATTTTTTATAATAACCGGGGTCGCCATGATAGACGGTGCCTGCGGCCAGGATATCAGATTTGCCACCAAAGCCGCCGATACGCTCGGCGCCACGGACAAAACCGGCTGCATTGCTGAACTTGGTCCGTGCCAACTCTTCTGCGGTGGGGCCTTCAGCGATAATCTTTGCCAGCTCTTCGTCGATGATGGCTTCAATACGCTCCATCTCTACACCAGGTTTGGCGTCAGCGATGATAAAGAACTGACCTGCTAGCTGACGCTCGTACTGGAAGCCTGACACCATGCTGGCAATTTGCTCATCGTAAACCAGACGCTGGTACAAGCGAGAGTTCTTGCCGCTGGCCAGAATATCAACCAGCATACTCAGGTATTCTGAGTCGGCAGTGCCCATTTCTGCGGTGTTCCAGAGCTTATAAATACGCGCTGCAGGAACATTGTCTTCCATGGTAGCGCGCTTGGTACCCTCACGCTCGGCAATCCAGCGCTGCATTTTTTTCAGCGGTTTACCGGCGTCAATATGACCAAAGTACTTATTCATTTTCTCTTTGGCTGTTTCAACGTCAATGTCACCGGCTAATACAACCACTGCATTGGCAGTACCGTAGTAGTCGTTGAACCACTGGTGCACGTCTTCCAGTGACGCAGCATTGAGATCTTCCATTGAGCCAATGACCGACCACGAATAGGGGTGTCCCTCAGGGAAAGTTTGTTCGGCCAGATAGCCAAATACCCGACCATATGGCTGCGCCTCACCCTGACGCTTTTCGTTTTGCACGACGCCACGCTGCTCATCAAGTTTTTCCTGGGTCACGGCTCCTAGCAGGTGTCCCATCCGATCAGATTCCATCCACAGCGCCATATCGAGCGCCGGCGTCGGAACGTTCTGGAAGTAATTGGTACGATCGCTATTGGTGGTACCGTTCATGTCGGTGGCACCGGCGCGTTCAAACGGGCCAAAGTACTCATCGTCATAGTTTTCAGTGCCGTTGAACATCAAATGTTCAAACAAGTGGGCAAAACCTGACTTACCTTCAGGCTCGTCTTTGGAGCCGACACCATACCAGACGTTTACTGCGACAATCGGTGCTTTACGGTCTTCATGAACCACGACGCGTAAGCCGTTATCGAGGGTGAAGCTCTCGTAACTGATGTTAATTTCAGGGAGTTCCTGCTGTTGTACAACTGCAGCATTCGTGGCGTTGGCTTGCTGTGCATATGCCTGGCCACCGCCAAGCAGCACTGAAGCCACAGCCATCGCTGTAAGGGTTTTTGTCAATCGCATTGTTTTCTTCCGTTTTGTTTTAGTCAACTTTGCCATCTTAAAGGAGGGCAGGGGTGTTGTAATTTTTTGATGCGTGAAAAAATGTAACAAGATTGTTCAATCAATATCAACGCTTCCAATTGAGGGTTGGATCAAGGATAATTGCGCGTTGTTGTCGGGCAAACGAAGATTTTTAGTGTGGGAAAAACAACCATCATAGCGATTGCTGGTGCATCAGCATCGGGCAAGAGTCTATTCGCATCAACTGTATACCAGGAGCTGGTTGCCGAATTAGGTGGCAATGGTATCGCTATTCTGAATGAAGACGCGTACTACCGTGATCAGAGTCACCTGACGTTTGAACAACGTCAACTCACCAATTATGACCATCCATCTGCGTTCGAGCATGAGTTGCTGGTAGAGCATCTGCAGCAACTGAGTGCCGGGCAGGCAATAGCCATGCCGCAGTACAGTTATAAAAATCATACCCGTACAGAAGACACCATTAAGGTGCAGCCCGGCAAAGTCATTATGGTAGAAGGGATTTTGTTGCTCCACGATCCGAATTTGCGTAAGTTATTCGACATCTCGGTCTTTATGGATACCCCGCTCGATGTTTGCTTATTGCGCCGCATGATCCGCGACGTAGAGGAGCGAGGACGCACCATTCAGTCGGTTGCCGAGCAATATGAAGAGACGGTTCGTCCGGCATTTTTTGAGTTCATTTTGCCATCGAAGCAATTTGCAGACTTGGTGGTGACCCGCGGCGGTCAGAATGAGATTGCCATCGACCTGATAAAATCTAAAATTCGTCAATTGCTGGCGGAATAAGAAACAACTAAAAAACGGTCTTTTATATGAATAGTTTTCTTGGCATTGCCATCTTATTTGCCATCGCCATTGCATTTTCCACGAACCGCAAGAATATTCGCTGGCGCACTGTCGGCGGCGCTTTCGCCATCCAGGTGTTGTTAGGCGCATTCGTTCTTTATGTGCCGTTTGGCCAGGATGTGCTTTATGCGGTGGCCTCCGGTGTGGCGCAAATTATTGCATTCACCGGCGCCGGCATTGACTTCATGTTCGGTGGCCTCGCCTCTTCTGACTTTGGCTTTGTATTTGCTATTCAGGTGCTGAGCGTTATCGTCTTCTTCTCGTCGCTTATTTCCGTCCTTTACTACCTCGGTATTATGAAATGGATTATCCGGATTTTGGGTGGCGGTTTACAAAAAATTATTGGCAGTAGCCGGCCTGAATCGATGTCAGCAGCGGCCAATATTTTTGTGGGTCAGACCGAAGCGCCAATGATGGTCCGTCCGTTCATCTCCAGCATGACCCGCTCTGAGCTATTTGCGGTAATGGTCGGTGGTATGTGTTCGGTTTCAGGCTCAGTGCTTGCCGGTTATGCCGGTGTCGGTGTCGAGTTAAAGTACCTTATCGCAGCGAGCTTTATGGCCGCACCTGCAGGCTTGATGATGGCCAAGATTATTATCCCTGAGCTGGATAAGCCGCGTGAGGATATTGAGTCGATTATCGAAAACAATAACACCCAAAAAGCCGGTGATATTCAGGTTGAAGACCGCTCTGTGAACGTCATCGACGCTGCGGCGGCGGGTGCCTCCAGCGGTGTTCAACTGGCCATTAACGTAGGTGCGATGCTCATCGCATTCGTTGCGTTGATTGCGCTGATTAACGGCATTTTTGGTTGGGTTGGCGGCTGGTTTGGTCACCCCGACTTATCGTTACAGGAAATTTTTGGCTACGTATTCCAGCCCATTGCCTATGTTTTAGGTGTTAGCTGGGATGAAGCGCAGTTAGCCGGTAGCTTTATTGGCCAGAAGCTGGTCATCAACGAATTTGTCGCTTATCTGGACTTCGTAAATTATCGCGAGCAGCTAAGTGAACACAGTGAAGTTATTATTACCTTTGTACTTTGCGGTTTTGCCAACTTTTCATCTATTGCCATTCTACTGGGTGGTCTTGGCGGTATGGCGCCCAGCCGGCGCCATGATATTGCGCGGTTAGGTATCCGCGCATTGTTGGCGGCAACACTGGCGAACATGATGAGCGCTGCGATTGCCGGTTTCTTCTTCAGCCTCGGCTAAACGGCAACAAAGCCTGTTTAGCCAGCCTGAAAATAAAACGACCCGCGAAGGTATTATTCGCGGGTTTTTTTATGTTTACGCATCACGCCTTCCTGCGCCGTTGAGGCTACCAATACGCCGTCACGGGTAAAGAACTGACCGCGTACCAACCCCCGCGCACCGCAGGCGACCGGACTATCGATTGCGTAGAGAATCCAGTCGTCCATGCGAAAGTCTTTGTGAAACCACATGGAGTGGTCAATGGTGGCCATCTGCATATCCGGTTGCGCGAAACTCGCGCCATGTGGCTGCAGAGCTGTCGGCAGGAAATTGAAATCAGACGCGTACGCAAGAAGATATTTATGAATCCGTGAGTCACGCGGCATTTCGCCGTTGGCACGGATCCAGACGTAACGCCGGGGTGCATCAACTTTTGGTTTGAACGGATTGTTGGCGGTTACAAAGCGCATTTCGATCGGTTTTTCCGAAATGAACTTATTGCGGATCTTGGCCGGAATCAGTTCAGCATGCTCGCGGTAGATATCAAGATCAGAAACCAGCCCCTCAGGACCCGGTACTTCAGGCATGGTGTCCTGATGTTCAAAACCAGGTTCGTCTATCTGAAAGGAGGCCGTCATATAAAAAATCGGTTTGCCATACTGAATGGCTTTTACCCGCCGGGTTGAGAAGCTCTTGCCATCGCGGACATTCTCAACATCGTAAACGATCGGTTTCTGCGCGTCGCCCGGACGTAAAAAATAAGAATGCAGAGAGTGTACTTTACGGTCTTGAGGTAATGTCTCTTTCGCCGCTGAAAGCGCCTGGCCGATGACCTGACCGCCGAAGACCGCGCCGAAACCCAGATCCTGACTCTGACCGCGGTAAATTCCCTGTTCAATCGTCTCAAGACGCAGTAGATCGAGCAAATCGTGCAATACCTGGCTCATGGTGGTTCCTTTTTAGCACTGGAGATGATCATTATATGCAGGGCGTGCGCGGCGACAACCGTTCATTGGTTAATTTACTTCTAATTAAGAACATCTTGGACTAAGTAGCAACGCCATTGACAGGTAGCATTAGCGGCCAGCTAAACCATGCCCAGTTATCGAACAAACCAGGTTGTCGCGATGAATGAAGTGAAACACTATAAAATTAATGAGCACACGATTGCCCTTGAGCAACGCGCGGGCGTGTTCGCCCCCAGCGCCCATGGCCTTTATTTTGCTGAGAATGTCAGCTTTGCCGCAGGCGAAAGCGTTATTGATGTCGGCTGTGGCAGTGGCGTGCTGGCAATTCTGGCGGCTTTGCAAGGCGCGCATGTGACGGCTACAGATATTGCCGCCAATGCAACCGCGTTGACTCAGGCAAACGCCCAGCGCAATGGCGTCAACGTGGAAACCTTTACCGGCGGCTTTTTTGCCGGACAACAGCGCAGCTATGATGTCATTGTGGCGAACTTACCACAGGAAATAGTGGCCCCTACAGCCATGCTCGAAGCGCATACGCAACGCAGCGAAATCGACGGCGGTCTGCGTGGTAACGATCTGGTAGTGGAAATGCTGCAGCAGGCGCCGGCCTATATGCATGCGAGTTCGCGCCTTTACTTGCCGCTTCATACCTTAAGTGATTATCAACATACGCTGGCGGAGGCATTCGAACGCTATCAGGTGCGGTGGGTGAGCTGTGGTGAGCTGGCAGCAAAACCTTTCGTTACCGATCATCTGCCGCAATACCTGGAGCTGCTGCAGCAAGGTATTATTCGTTTGTATCAGCGCAACGAGAAATGGTGGACCAATGTTTATGTGATTGAATTAACCCTCAAGTAAGTCGCCGGGTTTCGTTTAAAAGCTAGACAATAGTCGAATACAAAAGGCTTTCAACCACTTAGCGAGTTGATCTTTGCGCGCTAAGATCCCATAGTGAACAGAGCTATCATTTTTGGCTTAGCTGGCGATTTATGGCTAAGCTTATATGAATCTATCGTTCGTGGAAAAGGAGAGAGCTATGTCGAGCCACGACAGCCTGAAAACCTTAAGTACGTTAGAAGTCAATGGCAAAACCTACCATTATTACAGCTTGCCGAAAGCGGCAGAAAAGCTGGCTTCAGTTGATGATGTCACCAAACTACCCGCCTCAATGAAGGTGTTGCTGGAAAATCTGTTACGCAACGAAGACGGTGACACGGTAAAAGAAGATGATATTGAAGCGATCGCGCAGTGGATGCGTGAACGCAAATCGGATCGTGAGATTCAGTACCGCCCGGCGCGGGTACTCATGCAGGACTTCACGGGTGTACCGGCAATCGTCGATTTGGCCGCGATGCGCGATGCCATCGGCAAAGCCGGTCAGGACCCTGAGCAAATCAACCCGCTATCTGCCGTCGATCTGGTCATTGACCACTCGGTGATGGTGGATGAGTTTGCCTCGCCAGAGGCATTTAAAGAAAACGTACGCAAAGAGATGGAACGTAACTTTGAGCGCTACCAGTTTTTGCGTTGGGGTCAAAAAGCATTTGAAAATTTCCGCGTGGTGCCACCGGGCACAGGTATCTGCCACCAGGTTAACCTTGAGTATCTGGCGAAAGTTGCCTGGACCAAAGAAGAGGGTGATCGCACCTATGTGCTGCCTGACACCCTGGTTGGTACCGACTCGCATACCACCATGATAAATGGTCTTGGGGTACTGGGTTGGGGTGTAGGCGGTATCGAAGCAGAAGCTGCAATGCTCGGGCAGCCGATTTCAATGCTGATCCCTGAAGTTGTCGGCTTCCGCTTTACCGGCAAATTACCGGAAGGCGTCACCGCCACTGACCTGGTGCTAACAGTTACGCAAATTCTGCGGAAACAGGGCGTGGTTGGTAAGTTCGTTGAATTTTATGGCCCCGGTCTGGATAACCTGCCATTGGCAGATCGCGCGACCATTGCCAATATGGCGCCTGAATATGGTGCGACCTGCGGCTTCTTCCCGGTTGACCAGGAAACCTTGCGTTACCTTGAGCTGTCAGGACGGGATCAGGAAACCATAGACTTAGTTGAAGCCTACAGTAAAGCGCAGGGTCTGTGGCGTGAAACCGACAAAGAGCCGGTCTTCAGTCAGTCACTTGAGCTTGATTTAGGTACTGTGACTGCCTCATTGGCAGGTCCGAAGCGACCTCAGGATCTGGTCAAAATGCCAGAGCTGGGCGCGAACTTCGATCTGATGCTGGAGCAATCGGGTCAGGCAGAGGAAACAGATAAAAAAGTACAGGTGGAAGGCGAGGATTATACGCTGTCACACGGTGATGTGGTGATTGCCGCCATTACTTCCTGTACGAACACGTCGAACCCAAGTGTGTTGATGGCCGCAGGCCTGGTAGCGAAAAAGGCCGTCGAGAAAGGTCTGAAGCGCAAGCCCTGGGTGAAGTCATCGCTGGCGCCCGGTTCGAAAGTCGTTACTGACTACTACGCCAGAGCGGGCTTTACCAAATACCTTGATGAACTTGGTTTCAACCTGGTGGGCTACGGCTGTACCACCTGTATCGGTAATTCAGGTCCATTGCCTGATGAAGTCAGTAAAGCGATTAAAGACGGCGATCTCATTGTTTCTTCCGTACTCTCAGGTAACCGTAACTTTGAGGGTCGGGTGCATCCTGAAGTGCAGGCGAACTGGCTGGCGTCACCACCTTTGGTCGTCGCTTACGCGTTGGCCGGTACCACTCGCATTGATTTAAGCAGTGAGCCGCTGGGCGAAGATAAAGACGGTAATCCTGTTTACCTGAAAGACATCTGGCCAAGCAGTCAGGAAATTGCCGATGCGGTAAGCTTTGTTGACGGTGAGATGTTCCGCAGAGAATACGCTGAAGTATTCAAGGGTGATGAAGAGTGGCGCAATATTCCGGTTGGTGAGGGCAAAACCTACAACTGGAGCGACGACTCAACTTATGTGAAAAACCCACCTTATTTCACTGAAATTGATCAACCATTGGAGCCCATCAGTGATATCGAGGGCGCCCGGGTATTAGCGGTCTTCGCTGACTCGATTACCACGGACCATATTTCACCGGCGGGCTCAATTAAACCTGACTCTCCGGCAGGTAAGTACCTGCAGGAAAACGGCGTGAAGATTAAAGACTTCAACTCTTATGGCTCACGCCGTGGTAATCACGAAGTAATGATGCGTGGTACCTTCGCCAACATCCGTATTAAGAACCAGATGCTTGATGGCGTTGAAGGTGGTTACACCCTGCATGTACCTTCGGGTGAACAAATGTCCATTTATGATGCGGCAATGAAGTATCAAGAGGATGATACACCGCTGGTGGTGCTGGCAGGTAAGGAATACGGTACCGGCTCAAGCCGTGACTGGGCTGCCAAGGGTACCATTTTGCTGGGTGTGAAGGCGGTCATTGCGGAAAGCTATGAGCGTATTCACCGTTCCAACCTGATTGGTATGGGCGTATTACCCCTGCAGTTCAAAGAAAACGAAGGCGTGCAGGCACACGACCTGACCGGCCATGAGAAGATTTCAGTCAAGGGAATTGATGAGAATCTCAAGCCGGGACAGATGTTGAAAGTCATCGCTGAGAAAGACGACGGCTCGACTGTTGAGTTTGAGGTGAAGTGTCGCATCGACACCAACAACGAGCTGCAATACTACCGTAACGGCGGTATCCTGCATTATGTGTTACGCGAGATGATCGATAAGTAAACACTTTCGCAGAAGCAAAAAAAAGCCAGGCGTGTTGCCTGGCTTCTTTGTGTCTGCGTATTAAATCCCCAGTTCGTCAGGTAACGGGGGTGGCGTTTTATAGTCGCGTGGTGGTGCAGCGCGCAGTTGACGTAAGGTTTCCTCTACCGCACGCTCAAGTTGCGGGTCGCGTCCCTGATTGACCGCCACTGGATTCAGTATCACTTCAATGTCGGGGGCAACACCTTCATTTTCCACAGCCCACTCACGTTCTGGAGTGAAAAAGCGGAAAAATGGCACGGTATGAAAACCACCGTCGATGAGACTAGGGTTCGCACTGATACCAATTAAACCACCCCAGGTACGGGTGCCAACGGTCGTCCCCAGATCCAGATACGAGAATGCCCAGGGCAGGAAGTCGCCACCGGAGCCAGCGTCCTGGTCAATCAGCATGGTTTTTGGCCCATGAATCGCCGCACCTGGTGTGGTCCAGACACTGCCATCACGCTCATACCAGCTGGACAAATGGGGGCGCGCCAGAATTTCAGTAATATAGTTCGCCGCCTGTCCACCGCCATTGCGTCGCTCATCAATTATCAGCGCTGGCTTTTCAGCCTGCGGGAAAAACATACGGTTGAAAAAGTAATAACCGGCGTCAGTGGTGTTGGGCAGATAGACATAGGCTAGTTGGCCTTGAGAAGCTTTCTCGACATAGTTCTGTTTATCTTTAATCCATGACCAGGTGCGTAAGTCACCATCATCTTTGCTGGTAACCACGCTCACCTGGCGACGGTTATCGCCCTCAGCGTTATCAGCAACCGTAAGAGTTACAGCTTGTCCGGCCGTACCGACCAGAAAGCTATGCAGATTATCCGCAGCGCTAAGCTCACGACCGTTTACTGCCAGAATAAAATCACCTTCAGCCGCATCCAGCCCGGGTACGGCAAGTGGTGCCTGTAACTCAGGACTCCAGCGGTCGCCAGTATAAATTTTTGCGATCTGATAGCGATTATCTCTTAGTTTGAAATCAGCACCGAGCAGGCCTACGGCATCAGGTTCGCCGCGATAAATATCACCACCGCCGACATTATTATGGCCAACCTGCAATTCGCTGATCATTGCCACTAACACCTGGTTCAGGTCGCTGCGCGTTTGCACGTGAGGCAGCATCGGCAGATATTTAGCATAGATACGGTGCCAGTCGAGACCGTGCATGTTCTCAGCGTAAAAGTATTCTTTTTGCATGCGCCAGACATCATCAAAGATCTGACGCCACTCTTTGCGCGGATCAATAAAGCTACGCACCTGATTAAGTGCAACCGGTTTACCTTCAAATTTCTCAGCTGCAGGGCCAATGGTCAGGTTATCAGGCGCAGCAAAAGTGAGTAACTGTTTACCGTCGCCACTTAAGTCATAACTACTGATATCGGCGGCAACCTGGGTTGCTTTGCGGCTTTCAAAATCGAAACGCATCAGCGTCATTTGATTTTGCGGCTGCGCCGGAGTGCTGATGCCGTCCTGCGGTTGCAACAAGTAATACAAGCTGCCATCGGCTGCCACCCGTAACGAATGGTAAAACTGCTCGCTGACCGGCAAGGCACTGATGCGTTGTGACAAACCTTCCAGGTCAATTTTGAACTCAGCGGCAGGTTCTTCGCCTTCCTTATTATCGGCAGGGGGGATATCTTCGCTTAACCGTGGGGGAACCGGTGACGGTGTTGTGGTGGTCAGGGAAAACGCGTAGATGCCCATTCGCACAGGACGCTCCTGTGTTGACAAGTCGAGACCATTTACCGCGGGACCAGCGTTCACCGAAGCGGTAAAAAATAGATAATCGTTGGTAAAGACCGGATTGCTGGCAAAGCTCATGCCCTCGGTCAGATCAATCACCTCTTCACTCTCGATAGCATAGAGATGCAAGCTACTAAACGCATTGGCACGCATGGTGCTGAAGGCCAGATACTGGCTATCGGGTGAAAATGACACAGTAAAGTCCCAGCGGCGTTGCGCGCGATGAATTTTACGCAAGGCGCCTGCTTGCGTGTCAAATAAATACAAATTCAAATGGTTGTCGTTCAGAGCAAGCCAGCGACCGTCAGGAGACCATTCCAACAACTGATAATAATGGCTGCCCGGTAAGGTGACAGATGTCGGTTCGCCGATGCCATCCTGTGGCGCGGTTACCAGGTGTTGACGCATGTCGTAGTCGGAGAGGTAGGCCACCTGATTAGTTTTTGGGTGCCACAGAGCGGTATATTCCCTTTTCCCATCGGTACGGGTCAGGTTACGTGTGGGGCCAAATTCGGCGGGCACGGAAAAAACATCGCCGCGGGCGGTTAATAATACGCGTTTACCGGAATGAGATAATTCCATTGCCGAAACCAGCTTACTGGCATCATGCCAGTCGGGCTCAGTTTGTGGCGCTGGCGCGGCCAGCTTCACCGGCAGTTGTTCGGGCGTACCCGCCAGATCGGAACGATACAGGTAACCGCCGGCGGTAAAGACAATCGTCGAGTCGTGACCGTTCGCGTGGGTGATATCCCACTCAATAAACTGAGTCAGTTGGGTCAGCTGCCCATCTGCGTAGCGATAAAGATTGGTCGCAACATCATCACGGTCCGACAGCAGATACAGCGCATCCTTGAGCCAGAATGGATGATGGTGACTGGCATTGGCGCGTGGTAGCTGTTCAAAGGATTCCGCGTCCTTATCAAGAATCCAGATCGGTGGCGTTGAACCGCCGCGATGCAGACGCCAGCCGGCGGTACTATTGTTGGGTAAGCGGTTGGGACGGTAGGCGAGGCGCTTGCCATCAGCGGCGAATTTGCCCTCCGCAACCACAGCTTCCATATATTTTTGTGGTAAGCCGCCACTGGTTGCGACCGAAAACAGCTGCTGACTACGGGTGTTCAGTACTTCGCGGTCAGAAGTAAAATAAACGCTCGCGCCATCACTACTCCAGTCGGTGACCAGATCGTCGGCGGGGTGATAGGTTAAGCGCTGCGGCGTGCCTCCGGCTAAAGAGACAATATAGACATCCTGATTGCCATGGTAATCTGCGGAAAACGCCAGCCATTGGCCATCAGAAGAAAACAGTGGTTTACTCTCGCTGGCCGGGTGACTGGTAAGCTGGCGCGGATTGGCGCCATTACGATCGGTGAGCCAGATATCTCCGCCGTAGACAAAGGCGATGTGTTGGTCTGAGATATCGGGTTGAGAGATCAATTGCGTGGGTGCGGTTGCGGTTTGTGCTGCGGCACTGGCGGCAGTCAGGCCAAGCACCGCAAGACCTGATCGGAGGTAGTTGTTCATGAGGTTTACCGTTGTTGTTATTGGTAAACCTCAAAATTAGCACAAATTTCTAAATTTGCAGCGCGCGCCCACCGTCTACTTTTAAGAACTCTCCGGTAATGAAGGTATTGTCCCGTAAAAAACGGACGGCCTGAATCATCGGTTTCAGCCCACCTTCAACCTTTAACGGCGTTTCAGACAGCACTTTCTGACGATGTTCGCTGTCGTGCTCAGGTAAAAACAAAATGGGGCCCGGCTGAATAGCATTCACCCTGATGGTAGGGGCAAGCGACTTGGCAAAGCTTTTAGTCAGATTTGCCAGACCGGCTTTGGCGGCACAGTACGCAATATGGGACGTAGTCGGGCTGTCAGTGTAGATATCGGTAATATTAACTACCAACGGGTTGCTAGCCTGCTGTAGCAGCTCCCGCAGGCCCTTAATGAGTAAATAGGGTGCTTGCACATGCACCTGAAAGACTGCGGCAAGACAAGCCGGGTCACTATCGACCGTGGCATTGTCAAAAAAGCATGAGGCGTTGTTGACCATGATATCAATGCGGTCAGTCACGTCACGAATTGTGGCAATCATTTGCCTGATAGCTACAGTGTCTGTCAGATCCGCCTGTACCCCGGTGGCACCTTGTTGTTCAAGTTCGGCAACGCCTTCACGCGAGGTATTGTAATGGGCAATCACGTGATAGCCCTCGGCCAGCAGACTCTTCGCCAGCTCAAAGCCAAAGCGCCGCCCGGCACCGGTAATCAAAGCTACAGGTTTGTCACTCATGCAATAAACTCCTCCTGCTTAACAGATGCCTGCAGTTCGCGCGCCATTGTCTGTAAATAATCCGGTACTGAGCGCCAGGTGGCAGTATCGTTACCGGTATTCAGCGGTCCCAGGATATCAATATCCATCGGCCGATCCTTTTCACTGCTGTTGGGATCGGAGCGGTCGCGTCCAAGTTTTTCTTCGATGTGATTGAAGGACTGTTTCAGCTTGGCTTGTTCCAACTCGGTTTCGATAACGAACAGCGCGTTAAGAAATTGGTGCTGGGTCTCAATAGCCACCGGTTGCGTATAGTGGGCACTGGAAAAAACAACCTGACCAAGTTGCTCGACTTGCTGACGCGCAACCGTGAAATTCGTTTCCGGATCTAAATTGGCGCCCATACTGCATAAGAAAATCTGTGTCATACCTTCAAAACCTTGTGCTGATTAGTCTTAGCATAACCTGTTACGCACGGCGCCGGAAGACAGATCCCTTAAGTTGCAATGAATTTCAGGGCTTGGTAGCCTAGCTACAAAGAGCTAAAGGAAGGGAACGTGCCGAAAAACTACGGCTTTATCATTCACATCGCTCTGTTGTTCTTCATCACGCTGTTGGCGCGACCTGCGAGTGCGCAGGACGTAACTGACGCCACCACCTATCAGTTAACACTTTCCTCTGAATTAAGCCGCGAAGGCTATTTTGTTGTCACGCTTGATCAGCTACCTCAGAAAGGGCTGCGCATCCAGCAAAGTTCGGATGTCGATTTTGCTGTTATTGATTCTGAATTTGCCTGGTTTGGTGATTTTGAAAAAATGACTTTGACCGGCTTTTCCGATGGTGATTATTACTTCCGGATTAAACCTGACGGTCGGTTGCAAAGCAACGTAGCGACCATTCAGGTCGCGCATTACCCGGGGTGGCAAGCTTACAGCTTATTTTTTATCGGACTGGGTCTGTTTGTGTTACTGGTAACGCTGATCATTAGCCTGCACCTGCGCAGCCTGAAACATCAGGAGGAAGCATGAGCGAAACCAGTGGCTTCGCCTTATCAAGCTCGTTAGGTTTGACCCTGGTCGCATTATTTGGCGTGGCCTGGATCATTTTTGGCTGGTATCTGGGACGTGCTAATAAAACCCATGAGGACTTTGCCCTGGCAGGGCGCAACGTCGGCTTCGCTCTGGCGGCGGCAACCGCAATGGCCACCTGGGTAACCAGTAATACGACCTTAGTGGCGCCGCAGTTGACCTACCAGTTTGGCGTCTGGGGTATGGTTGGCTATTCCTTTGCCGCGCTGGGTCTTATTTTATTTGCGCCACTGGCCGCGCGTATCAAGCGGCTGATGCCGCATGGTTATACCTCGGGCGATTTCGTAAGGCTGCGTTACGGGCGCTTCGCATGGTTTGTTTTTATCATTATTTCAGTAGTTTATGCCTTCGGTTGGCTGGTGAGTCTGGGTATGGCGGGCGGTATTTTGCTGGAAGCCTTAAGTGGCCTGGACTACCACATTGGTATGACATCCATTCTGGTTATCTGCGTCGGTTACACCCTGTTTGGCGGTCTGCGCGCAGTTATTGCCACTGACTTTATTCAGGCACTGATAATTATTATCGGCGTCGTACTGATTGCCTGGTTTTTGATTGACACGGTAAGCCTCGAGTCGATTCATCACGAAGTACAGGCGAATCATCCGCAGCTTCTTGATCTACTTTTCCCAGCTGCCATCATGTTCTTATTTAATAACGTTTTCTTTGGCCTTGGTGAGATTTTCCACTCCAATGTGTGGTGGTCGCGTGCACTGGCCTTTAAGGGACCCGTGGCCTTTAAAGCGTTCTTATTAGGAGGTTTATTGTGGCTGCCGATTCCTATTGTTACCGGATTTATTGCGCTGGCCGCTCCGCAGCTGGGTATTTTCCCGCCCAGCGCAGATATGGTCGGGCCCATGGTGGCAGCGGAGGTGCTTGGCAAGATCGGCGCAGTGGTGGTCTTTATAGTGGTATTTTCGGCATTAGCGTCTAGTCTTGATTCATTACTTGCGGCGACTTCAGACCTGATTACGCGTGATATTTACCACAAAACAATTAACCCCGAGGCGGGTGATCGGCATCTGATGCGCTTCAATCGCTACAGTATTTTAGGCTTGGGCATTGTGACCTGGCTGTTCTGTTTACCCAAGATTGCAACGCTTGGCGCTTTACTTAATTTCGCCGGCGCCTTTGTCGCCAGCACGATTTTCCCGATCGTGCTGGGGCTATACCAACGCAGGTTAGGCGGGCGCTTCGCCGCAGCGGCGATGGCGCTTGGCACCATAAGTGGCCTGATTGGCTACTTCGTCATTGGCTTTTATGTGGCTGCGCTGCTGTCGTGTATTGTCTCGGCAACATTGTGCGGTCTGGGCCTGTTATTGAGTCGCCAGCGATTTGACTGGCAGACATTAAACGAAGCAGAGGAGCGTAACTGATGACGATGGGGTTGACTGCTTTTAGCACCCTGGTCGTGGTGTGTCTGGCATTAACTGCATGCGCGCCGCTGATTCTGCTGGGTCTGTGGCTAAAAGATTTTCTTTCTAAACAATTATGGTAAACCATTATGAACGTAAATGACGTTTCGTTTGAACGTAAGCGTCCGGATGTTTATGGAGATGCACATCCAAAAGCATTATTACGGACTATTCAGGAAGACGGTGACTTTCTGGTAAAGCTGGCGAATCAGCATATTGTGTCAGGTGACCAGTTTGATCAGGACACCATGAAGCAGTTGTTCCGATTGGCGGCAAAGATTGAAAGTAATCCCAAACGTTTTAGCTCACCGTTACAAAATAAAATTCTGATCAGTGCTTTTTACGAGCCCAGCACCCGCACCCGGCTTTCATTTGAAAGTGCCTGGCATCGTTTGGGTGGTGACATCATGTCGATTACTGACCGTTCCACCACCGGCATCGCCAAGGGCGAGTGTCTGGCAGATGTCGCAGAAATGTTTAACAACTACGGCGACTGCGTGGTGTTACGTGACAGCAATGAAAGCTCGCTGTTTGAAATGATGGATGCGCTCCGTATTCCTATTATTAACGCCGGCAATGGGGTAGATGAGCACCCGACGCAGGCGCTGGCAGATATGTATGCTATTTTTAAATGGCGTCCGACCCTGGTAAATGCCGAAGATCAGGACAAAGTGAAGATCGGTGTGATTGGGGTACCTGACAAAATGCGTACCGTACGCAGTTTTCTGAAGTGTTTGTCGATATTTGCTCACGCGGTCGATGAATTAGTGATTATCCACGACGAGAAATGTTCAGATGAGCTATTTGGTGAGGGACAGCGCGAGGAACTCGAGTCCCGTGGCATCACCATCCGTACGGAAACCGAGCTCGATAGCGTGCTACCTGAACTTGATGTGGTCTACATCAACGCAATCTCCTGGGAAGGCGATACCTTTAATACCTACGGCAGTGCGTTTCACCTGACTGCGGGCTCACCGCTGAAAGAAGATGCCATTATTCTGCACCCACTGGCACGCGGCGAGGAGCTATCGACGGATCTCGACCATACCAGCCATAACTGGTATTTCAGCCAGGCACGCGGCGCGGTATTCCTGCGCATGGCACTGTTGACTTGTATGGTTGAGCGCGCGGAACGCGTCATTGACGTGGTGTAACAGGACGGACGTACGTAAGTACACTAACTAGCGAGGATTAAGCAAACATGTGTGGTATTGCAGGAATTTTTAATCAACGCACCGAGCAGACACCGGATGCGCAAACGCTCGTGAACATGGCCGCGATTATGCATCACCGCGGGCCCGATGGTTATGGCTTTAAGATTATGGAAGACACCGGGGTAGCCTTTAGTCACGCCCGCCTGTCGATTATTGATTTAAATGAAGTTCGCGGCCGCCAGCCTTTTATTTCTGACGATGGCAATTTGTTGCTGGCTCATAACGGCGAATTTTATGACTTTAAACGCATCCGTGCAGATCTGACTGCGCAAGGTGCGCGCTTTCGCACCAAAAGTGACTCCGAAATTGTCATGCATCTTTATGCCCGCGAAGGACTTGAGGAAACCTTGAAGCATTTGCGCGGCGAGTTTGCTTTTGGTCTTTATGACAAAAGCGAAGACTGCATGTACTTGGTTCGTGACCGCTTTGGCATTAAACCGCTCTATTACACACATACCCCTGACGGGGTGGTGTTTGGTTCGGAGCTGAAAGTGTTGTTCGCGCACCCTTCGGTGAAGCGCGAATTTTCCACCGAAGGCCTGTACCATCAACTGATTCAGGTGATGGTGCCAGGCTCTACCGCATTTGATGGAATTTATCAGGTGCCACCGGGCCATGTGGTCAAAGTAAAGCGTCGCAATGGCCAGCTTGAGCTTGAGGAGCACAAGTACTGGGATGTGGATTTTCCCCAGGAAAGTGAGTACCCGGGCGATGATGTTGACGAAGCTACTTATATAGAGGGGGTGCGCAAGCACCTGCTTGAAGCCGTTCAACATCGCCTGACTGCCGATGTTCCGGTTGGTTGTTACCTGTCAGGCGGTATCGATTCCTGTGCGATTCTCGGACTGTCAGCGGCGTCGACGCAAACTTCGGTCAAGGCGTTTACCATTGGCTTTGACTCAGACGAATACGATGAAACGCCGATCGCCTCGGAAATGGCTGAAGCCACCGGTGCTGAACACCACATTATGCGACTGAATGCAGATGACCTGTACGACCATTTCGTGAAGACAATCTGGCATACCGAGCGCACCATTTACAATACGTTGGGTGTTGCTAAATACCTGATGAGCCAGCAGGTGAATGAGGTCAACTACAAGGTGGTACTCACCGGCGAGGGCTCAGATGAACTCTTTGCCGGTTATCCGGCCTTTCGTAAAGACATGTTCCTGCATGGTCTGGACCACCTGCCTGACAGCGAACGAGCGGCCTGGCAGGAGTTATTAGAAAAAAATAACCGGTTGTTTAAAGGCGCCATGCTGGCGCGCGAAGAGCATGTGAGTCCTGCGTTTAATACCAAAATGGGCTTCACCCCCAGCTGCGTGCAGCCATGGCTGTCATGTGCAAGCGTTGCCTTGCCGTTAATTGCCGAACATCGTCGTGACGAGGTGAAAGACTACGATCCGGGTAAGGCGATTGCTGATACCCTCGACGAGGACATGCTTAAAGGACGTCATCCGCTTGATCGGGCCCAGTATGTTTGGATTAAAACCATGCTGGAAGGGCAAATTCTGACCTGGGGTGGCGACCGCGTCGATATGGCGAACTCAATGGAAGCACGTCCGGCGTTTCTTGACCATCACCTGGCCGAGTACGCGTTTACCGTACCACCGCACCTGCGTATTAAGGGTAACAAAGAAAAATACGTGTTGCGCGAAGCCATGAAAGGGCTACTGCCGGAAACGTTGTATAAACGTGAAAAGTTTGCCTTTATGGCACCACCGGCTCATACCGATCCGAAAAAGTGGCAGGCAGTGGTGAAACTGGCAGAGCAGTTCTTATCTAAAGAGGCGGTCGAAGAGGCCGGACTACTGGATTATGCCGAGGTAGAACGCACCTTTGCCAAGCATGAGTCCGACGACGTTAGTATTGACGAAAAGGTGCAACTTGATGCGGTTATTAATCACATGCTGGGTGTGCAAATTCTGCATCACCACTTTGTCAAAACCGATGTTCCGGTAGTTGCCGCACAGCGAGCCAAAGAATTAGGTTGGCTCGCGTAAGCAGACAGCTGGCAAATCGTGCTTAACGCACGATTTGCAGCAATACCTTAGCAATATCGGTGTTGTCTTTATAGCCACGTAATTGGTCCGCATAAGGCCCTATGGCCATAATGGGTACATCAACAGCCGTATGGCCACTGGTGGTCCAGCCGGTGCGGGTGGTTTCACTGATAACTTTTACCAGCGCGGCGTGAATTCGTTTCGCATGGTCGCGCTTATCTTCACTGCCGCTCATCTCAGTTGCCAAAAGCTGCTGCCATTGTTCGTCGCTAAGCGGTAAGTTCAGGCGTGGCTCCAGGTAGCTGCGCCACTCATCGCGCGAGCGTTCAAGCACGCCGGCGACAAGCACTTCCAGTGAATTCTCAATGGCCATCACCCGCTCGGAATACCAGGCGTACTCGCCGCCCTGACCAAGGGTCAGCCCGCCAGTGGAATGATCGGCGGTGACGACTATCAGGGTATTAGGATTCTGTTTTTGAAAGTCCAGCGCGACTTGTAAGGCCTGCGCAAAGTCACTGACCTCGTGCACCGCGCAGGCAATGTCGTTGGCATGACCACACCAGTCAATTTTGGAACCCTCAACCATCAGCGCGAAAGGCTCACCTGACTGTGTCTGGGCACTGCTTAACAAGCGTAAAGCGTTATGCGTCAGTTGGGCCAGTCGCGGCTCATCGTCAATTGCGTACGGAATCGCAACAGGAGCAAACAAACCCAGCACGGGTAATTGCTGCACGCTATCCAGTTGCTGATAGTTATCAACCACGGTCATGCCCTGTGCTTCGAGCTCAGGTAACCAGTTTTTATCTTCACGGTTAAAGTAGCTCATACCGCCACCGAGCAGGACGTCAAAACTCCATTTGTCGCCGTAACGGGTGCTGGCAAAAGAGTCCGCAATTTCATTGTACATTTTGCGCGACGAATGGTGGGTAAAAAACGAAGCCGGCGTGGCATGGTTCACTTGCGAGGTTGATACGGCTCCGGTATGCCAGCCGTGTTCACGGGCCTTTTCCATCAGTGTCTGCTGCGGATGCTGCTGACTGTCGACGCCAATCGCGCCATTATAACTTTTTACGCCGGTCGCAAGAGCGGTGGCGCTTGCAGCAGAGTCGGTCACCCAGGTGTCATCGTCTGGATAGGTGGTTGCTGCACCGACTAAAATCTCGTCGAAGGGTGTGCTTGCCAGAGGCTGGCCCAGTTCACTCATGGCGTACCGGTAGGCCGAGATAAACTCAAAGCCAGTGCCATCACCAATCAGAAAAATAATATTCGGCGCGCGTTTGCTGGCAGCCGTCGCAGGCTTGGCTGCATCTGCGACAGGGGGTTCAGCCAACTGCGTGGCGCAGGCGCCCAGCGACAGACTTAAGGCGGTAATTAAAAGCGTTCGACGAAACATGAAGGGCATACTCCCTGAAATGAAAACCTGAACGCATCATAGCACAGGGCAGGTGACAAGCAGATGACCATTCGACTAAGTAAAAATTTTTCACGGTGAATACTTGAAAAAAACCGTGCTGGCCTTACTTAGTAGTTGTCGGAGATGTCTCAGAGAGAGTCCCGACAAAGTTTAACATTGCTTCTTAAGGAGAATGAAAATGGCAACAATTGATTTATCACCACTTTATCGTAGCAGTATTGGTTTTGACCGTATGGCCCGCCTGTTAGACGCAGCAATGCGCGCTGATGGCAACGGTGCCGGTGGTTATCCTCCCTATAACATCGAGGTTATTGGCGACAACCGTTATGCCATTACATTGGCGGTAGCCGGGTTTGGCGAAGACGAGCTCAGCATTGAAGTCGAGAACGGCATTCTGAAAGTTCAGGGCCGTAAAGAGGATGAGCAGGACGAGCGCCAGTACTTGCACAAAGGCATTGGTTTTCGCAGCTTTGAGCGCAAATTCAACCTTGCCGACCACGTTGAGGTAAAAGGCGCGAAAATGGAAAATGGTCTGCTGACCATTGGCCTGGAAAAGATTATTCCAGAGGCAATGAAGCCGCGGAAAATCGAAATTGGTAATTCGTTAAACCTACTGGAAGGTAGTGCGAACAAGGCGAGCTAAGTACGCCTTATGAAAGCGAGAGGGCAGCTTAGCTGCCCTCACATTCTTGTTTTACCTCACGCCAGACCACTGGCTCCCAATACTCTTCACGATACGTACTTAATCGCTTCTCACGAATAAATTTTGCCGCAAGGTAATAGGTTGTGTCGGCTTTGACATCAATCTCAATCGGCTTTGCCTGCTGCAGTTGCTTGGTGCGACGCAGCCACTGATCCGCAATCAGCTCATGTAGTTCAATGACATGCTTACCCGGAGTTAACTTGATAATTGAGCGGCGTGGCGGAGCATTCTCCCCGTCAATTTCCGAGAAGTACGCCGGATACAGATCACGACTTTGCGGCGGTGTCGCAAAAACACTGATACGCCCGCAGGCATCACTGTCGGCTTTATTCACCTGCTCGTTAGTGACATCGACTTCCAGACGCCAGCCGGGTATTACCGTAGCGGAAGCTTGTCCGGTAAGCTCAAGGGTTTCAGTGCCCCGGGCCAGGGTCACCAGAAACTGATTACCGTGCTCTAAGGTTTCCAGGTAACCCACAATCTCTTCCAGTGGCTGCTCGGCCATATTTAAATCATCCACCTGTAACAGACGATCGCCGACCTGCAGCCCCATGGCGTCAGCTACTGAGCCCTGACGTACGGACAGTACCTCGCCGCTTGGATGCACCACCGCGCCCCAGTCAAAATAGCTGCGTGCTGGTTCCTGCATGCTGACTGCGGCTTCTTTACCATGGGCTTTTGCTGCGGCGACCGCTGCGGCGCGCGCATGTTCACGCGCTTGTTGTTCCTGCGCCTGCACAGTGCTTGCGCTTAGCGCAACGACAACTGCTAAACTAAGGCTGCTTAAAACTGTTTTCATGACTGGGTCTCCTGTGCGGTAAGTTCGGCGCGGCGTTGCCACAAGATCGCTATTTCAGCCTCATCGGCGCCTTTCAGATAGGCTTGCTGAATTTGCTGATCGACGGCGTCCAAACTGTAATTACTGGCTAATAACATCGGTGTCATATCCGGTGCGTGCTGGAGCGTGGGCTGCGGTTGCAGAACCATTACCCACGCCACTGCGGCAGCGGCTGCCAGCGGGGCAAACCAGAGTGGCCAGCGCCACTGCCGACGGCGGGGCTGCCGTTCTGGCGGTAACTGTGCGGCAACTTCCTGCCAGCTTAACGGACGGTCAGGCTCAGCGGCGTTCACCAGGTGCTGTTTTAACAGCTGCTCAGTGGAACTTAGGGTTGTATTGGTCGGGTTCTGCTTCATACCTGACTCCTCTCACGTAACTTCTTTAGTGCGCGATGGTAGCGCTGGCGTACGGTCGCGGCGCTTACCTCAAATAATTCTGCTAATTCGTCGTGCTGATAGCCTTCAACCAGATAGAGCCAGATCAGCTGATACTCATGCTCATCAAGGTGCCTGAGCAAGGCTTCGACAGAATCGAGCTGTTGCAGCCAGTCGCTTTGGCTTAACCAGTCCTGGGCATCAAGCTGTTCCTCAAACTCTGGCTCGACCGCAAGATGTTGTGGCTTGCGAAAATGTGACAAGGCAGTGTTTACGGTCAACTGCTTCAGCCAGCCGCCCAGGGCATCATGCTCACGCAACTGCCGCAACTTAGCAAAGGCCTGCAAAAACACGTCTTGAGTTAAATCGCGGGCCAGTTCCTGATCGCGGCACATGCCATTCAGCAGGCGCTGTACAGCGGGCTGAAAAGTTTCAAACAGCACCTTCTGACAGTCGCGACGCCCATTTTGCGCGCCGACAATAATGTCCTTTGCTAAGCTTTGTCCAAATCCACTCGCGGCCATAGGCATCCTGTTGCAACTCGTTCACTTTAAAAGATGCAACAGAATGGCGCTTTGTGACAGCAGAATCTGATTAAAACTGCAGATCGATGAGAATTGGATCGTGATCTGAGGCCCGGTAGGGGGAAGGCGCATACCAGTCAGGATGGCTGGCATAATTATCATAGCTTAACGCCCTGGGTTCATCGGCATTGATAAGCCAGTGTTGCTGATTCAACACGCGACCATGCAAAGCGCCGGAAACCAGCACGTGGTCGAGGCTGCCAGCCTGGGCGTCGTAGACGTACGAGTAGCCATCGGGCTCAAAATGTTCAGCGCGATTATGATAGCCCGCCGCTTTGAACACTTGCATCGGGTCTTCTTTGGCGTAGGCATTGAAATCACCCAATAGAATTTGAGCGTCAGTCTGTTGCAAACTCGGTTCGGTCTGCATTAACTGCACCAGTAATTCAGCAGACTGAACGCGGGCCAGATTCCAGCAGGCCTGAACGTCATTTTGATTAGCGTTAGGGTCATTAGCGTCGCGCGGACAGGAGCCCTTGGATTTAAAATGATTTACGGCTACGGCAAAACTCTCGCCGCTATGGTGTGGGCGAAACCGTTGGACCAGTGGGTAGCGGCTGCGATTGCTAAAGGGGCCGCTGGTGATGGTGAGTACTTTCCCCAAAGGCTCTACCCGGTCAGCGCGGTAAATCAGACCATTGGTAATCGAGGCCCCGCCGAATTCAGCTTCAGCTGCCTGAATAAATTGCCAGTCGGCGCCGGTACGCAAACGTAACTGCTCAATGAGACGCACGATTGCGCTGGTGGGAGTGTACCCATCATTTTCAAGCTCCATCAGGCCGATGACGTCGGCATTCAGGGCCGACAAGGCGGCAATAATTTTTTCTTCCTGACGCAAGAAGGCTTCGCGGGTTTGCGCGCCCCGGTCGGTAGGAAACTGTTGTTCTGCGCCCTCGCCGTTAAAATAATTAAGCACGTTGAAGGCCGCAATACGAATAACGCGTGCATCGGCGACCGGCAACGGCGCTTCGGGACGTGGGTTCAACGCTTCAAACTCAGGCGCCTGAGTCGGCTGAATACGGTACCGGCCATTAAATTGACTGAGAATACCGCTGACGGAGTGAACCTGATCGCCACTACGCAAAGTATTGCTCGCGCTCAGTGCCGGGGACGGGTAGGGCACCACCGCCGGATTCGGCGCCTGATTATCGTCAATCACCAGGCGTTGCAACTCGTAGCTGGCAGCCAGGGTACGTGCTGGTGCGCCCGGACTGGCGACCTGAGTTGGGGTATAGAGGCGTTGTAATGCGACATCAAAACTTCCATGCCGACCGAGCGCATAGGTGCCATTGACCACCAACCTTTGCGGTAGAGTAACGCGTTGTCCTTCAAGTGCTTCGAAGTCGGCCAGCTGGGCCACCGGCAAATGCAGTGGCTGACTTGGTGGCAACGGGGCGGTACCGCACCGGGCCAGATCGCTGATAGCAACCAGTTGGGTCAGCTGATTGGCCTCGCTGACGGTACCGGAAACCGTGACACGGTCGCCAATTGCCACCGTCTGGTCGCTGGCAACAAACAGTGCGGCTTGCTCACCTTGCAGAAAAAAACCACCCAGTTGATCCGGCTGCTGCCAGCTGGCGGTGACCGTACCGCTAACTTGCACCTGCTGATCCAGTAACGGCGAGACTGCTGCGTCGCCCTGCACCTGCGCGATGCTGTGGCTGCTTTGCGCACAGGCGGCCGCTACTGTGGTGGTGGGCTGAGTTGGAGTACAGCCGGCCAGCAGCGCTGCGCTCGCGGCAAGAATCAGGGTATGATTAAGAATTTTGTTTAAACTGCTGCTGTGCATAGCTTCCTACTTCCAGTACATCAGCGGCGTCAAGCCGCTCGGCGTCCATCATCGCAGCAATCCGCTGCATTGATGAAACGAGTTGTGATTGCTCCCAGTCGGCCAGCGCCTGGAACTTGTGAATGAAATCTTCCTGTAGCGGTCGTGGCGCTGCCTGCAATCGCTCAGCGCCACGGGCGGTAAGTGATAATACTACGCGGCGGCGATCTTCAGTGCTGCGCTCACGGTGAATCAGTTGCCGCTGCTCCAGCCGGTCAATAACATTACTCACCGTGGCAGGGCTTAAGGTAATATTCTGTGCTACGGCACTGGCAGTGATACCATCAGGCGCTGCCGCGACTTCCCGCAGTATCAGCAGCTGCGGCGCAGTAAGACCCGTCAGTTTATTCAGTTGTTTTGAGTAAAGGTCGGTTGCGCGTATGACTTTGCGCAGGGCTAATAATAGCTCTTCATATTTTTCCATAACAGGGATCCTTGTCCGATCAGGCGGCACCGGCTAATAGCGGCGCGCAGAAAGGCCGGTACGGCGAATTTGCACTGCAAGGCCAAGTTTCGGATGGTCAAAATAATGGGTCTCGTGACTGATCACGCGGCGCAACTGATCGAGCTTATAGCTACGTAAAAAGCGACCGTCACGCTGCGGCTCAAGGGCGCGCTGCGCCTGCTCACTTAACTCCGCCGGCTGCCACTGCACTGACTCAGGCGCGCGTAGCTCCAGATCGCTGGCAATGTGCAGATAGTTGCCGACTAAATAAATATGTAAGGTGCCATCGACTTCCCATACTGCCGTCGGTGTTTCCGGCGGGCGCAGTAGCGGCGGTGGTGCCAGCGGCTGATCGTCGGCTTGCGCGCTGAACTGCAGCTCGCCGGCTTGTTGTAATCCGATAACCCGGCGCAACCGCGATGCCAGCTCGTGACTGGAGCTGAGCGCTTGTTCGTCAGTCGCTGCCGCGGTTTGGTCATCGGTTAATACGTAGGGATAACCGTCCGGCGAGAATTGGTCACCGAAATTAGTGCCGGCAAATAAACGGATTTTGTAGCCGTCATTCCGCTCAAAGACCGGCTGATACCAGCTCATATGCAGCAACGGCGTGCCGACACCGCGACGAATGATCTGCTCGCGCATATCGCTCAGTTCAAGTTGTTCTTGCGGGGCAAGAAAAGGCGCTGTGGCCAAGCCAACATTACCGCCCATGCCGTCAATAATGCGTTCGGGAGCCTGTGGCATGGTGGCTAAGGTGCGTTCGCTGCGCGACCAGTTTTGTGGCAACCACGGATTCAGCTCTTGCGGCTGACGACACCAGATGGAGGCTGCGGCAAAGCTCGGAACCGCTCCGGGCAACGTGCATTCAGGCAGGTCAGCGAGCGCCGCACTGATGTCTGGTGCGAAGTAATCGCTCAGCGGATCAAAGCGTACTCCTTGCGGTTCCTCAGGTCCTTGCCAGGGGAAACTTTCGGTCAGGTTGTCAGCGTCACTGTGTTTAAACAGCAACACTTCAATTTCAAACCAGCGCCATTGGTTCACTGGTACATCAGGAGGCTTGGCAAAACTACTGCCGATACTGAGGCTGACGACGGTCAGCAGCGTACCAAGCATAATGCCCAGACGGCGCAGCTTGTGTCCTTGCGAATAGCTCATTGCGTTGTCGCTTGCCATTTTTATCATGTCGTATCAGAGATTTTCAGCCAAATCATTAACCACTGACTCTACCAGTTTCATGCGCTCTTGAGTATCGCTGATTTTGGCAAGAATGCGTAAACGGGTCGGGCCTTCAAGTTTGTAATCGTTGGGATAACGCTGAATTAACTCAATCAGATAGCCCGGATTAACTTTGGTATCGGCGGCAAACTCAAGACTGATCCCCTGTGGGGACCCATCTATTTTCCGGATACCCAAGTGGCCGGCGCGATTACGTAATTCGGTGATGCGGATCAGGTTTTTTGCGGCATCAGGCAACAAACCAAAACGGTCAATCATTTCGACCTGCAGCGTGCGCAGCTCATCAGCGTTTTCGGCACTGGCAATGCGCTTGTACATGCTCAGCCGTAGTGTGACATCACCAATGTAGCTTTCGGGTAGTAGCGCCGGTACCCGTAAATCAACCTCACTTTGCGCTTGTAGTAAGCTGTCGAGCGCTGGCTCCTTGCCGTCACGCAATGCATCCACCGCTTGCTCCAGCATGTCCATATAGAGCGTAAAGCCAATGGATTCAATCTGCCCGCTTTGCTCGTCGCCCAGCAGCTCGCCGGCGCCACGAATCTCCAGGTCATGGGTGGCCAACATAAAGCCAGCACCGAGATCTTCAAGTTGTGAAATCGCCTCGAGCCGTTTTAACGCATCTTTGGTCATGCGCTTCGGGTGCGGTGTCAGCAAATAGGCATAGGCCTGATGGTGGGAACGTCCAACCCGCCCCCGCAACTGATGCATTTGCGCCAGTCCGAGGTGGTCAGCGCGGTCCATGATGATCGTATTCGCAGTCGGGACATCAATACCGGTTTCAACGATTGTGGTACACACCAGCACATTAAAACGTTGGTGGTAGAAATCGGACATAATGCGTTCGAGCTCACGCTCGCGCATCTGGCCGTGTGCCACAGTGATGCGCGCTTCAGGAACGAGCTCAGCCAGATCGCGCGCGGTTTTCTCAATGGTTTCGACGTTGTTATGCAGAAAATAAACCTGCCCGCCGCGCAGAATCTCACGCAGAATTGCTTCGCGGATGGTCGGCGCATCATATTCACGCACGAACGTTTTTACCGCCAGGCGTTTGGCTGGTGGCGTGGCAATAATCGACAAGTCGCGAACCCCGTGCATCGCCATATTCAAGGTGCGGGGAATCGGTGTCGCGGTCAGGGTCAGAATATCGACATCGGCGCGCAGGCGCTTGATGGCCTCTTTCTGACGGACGCCGAACCGGTGTTCCTCATCGACGATCAATAAGCCCAGGTCACTGAATTTAACTGTGCCTTGCAATAATTTATGGGTCCCGATGACAATGTCGACTTTGCCGGCGTTGATGTCTTCAAGAATCTTTTGCGTTTGTTTTGCCGTTTTAAAGCGCGACAAAACTTCAACCCGCACCGGCCAGTCGGCAAAGCGGTCTTTAAAGTTTTCATAGTGTTGCTGGGCCAGTAAGGTCGTCGGCACTAATACGGCAACCTGCTTGCCATCATTTACAGCAACAAAGGCTGCCCGCATGGCAACCTCAGTTTTGCCAAAACCAACGTCACCGCAAACCAGGCGATCCATGGCACGGTCGGACTGCATGTCATCGAGCACCGCAGTGATGGCCTGTTGCTGATCATCGGTTTCTTCAAAGGGGAAACTGTTGGCGAAGCGGGTATATTCTGCGGTATCCAGTTTATACTGATAACCGGGCTTGGCCTCCCGTCGGGCGTATACATCAAGCAATTCGGCAGCAACGTCGCGGATCTTTTCTGCGGCTTTGCGCTTCGCGCGCTCCCAGGTGTCGCTGCCCAATTTGTGCAGTGGCGCATGCGCTTCTTCGCCACCGCTGTAGCGCGACAGCACATGTAATGAAGCCACAGGTACATAGAGTTTGCTGTTATTGGCATACTCAATCGTCACAAATTCGGTGGTCATGCCGCCGGTGTCGATGGTTTGCAGACCCTGATAGCGTCCCACGCCATGATCAATGTGTACCAGCGGCTGACCGATGCGTAGCTCGGCCAGGTTGCGCACCATTTGCTCACTGGTCACTGTGGCCTTTTGATCGCGCCGGCGGCGTTGGGCAATGCGGTTGCCGAGTAGTTCTGTCTCAGTAATGACGGCCAGTTTGGCATCGTCTGCAACAAACGAATTGACCAGCGGCGCCACGGTAATACCACTGCGGGCGCCATGCTCGTGCGCGGCACGTAAATGCGGTAGCTCAGCCAGCTCCAGTTGTAACGGGGCGAGCAAGTCGCGCAGCGATTCACGACGACCCGCTGTCTCAGCTACGAAAATGACCCGGTAGTCGGCTATAAACAATTCCTGCAAGCGGTGACGCAACGCCTGCAGCGGATCTTTTAACTGATGATTGAGCGCAATCTCGCCAATGCTGCGGGTAGCAAACTCCTGCAGTCCCGGCTGTGGTTTATCTGCTGGCACCAATGCCCGAATACGGGGCATGGCTTTAAAGCGTTGATGCACCTGATCCACCGCCATAAACAGTTGCTGTGGTGGCACCAGTGGCCGCAGACGGTCATAGCGGCGCTGCTCGTAACGCTGCGAAATATCGTGCCAAAGCTGATCCAGGCTGCTCTGCAGATCGCCAAAGGTCACCAGCAGGGCATCGTCCGGCAGGTAATCAAATAAGGTCGCCGTGGTGTCAAAAAAGAGCGGCAGGTAATACTCAATTCCGCCCGGGAACTGGCCCTGCGACACCTGGTAATACACCGAATCGCGCTCATTGGAGGCCTCAAACAGCTCGCGGTAGCGCGCGCGAAAGCCTTCAATAGCGGTCGGTGAAGTCGGAAACTCGTGCGCCGGAAGCAGATTAATGGCATCGACCTCAGCGGCCGAGAGCTGGCTGTCCGGGTCAAAGGTACGGATAGAGTCCACCTCGTCAGCAAAAAAATCAATCCGGTAAGGCGTGTTGCTGCCCATTGGAAAGAGGTCGAGAATGGAGCCGCGGGCCGAGAACTCGCCATGCTCCATGACCTGATTGACGTGGCGGTACCCGGCACGTTCCAGCCGTTGGCGTAACTTATGGCCATCCAGTTGCTGGCCTTTTTCGACCTGAAGCGCCTGACCACTGACATAATCAGTCGGGGCAATACGGTGTAATAAAGTGTTCAGCGAGACAATGAGCGCGCCAATGGTCATTGTTGGCAACTGTGCCAACACACTCAGTCGTTCAGAGATAATATCCTGATGTGGCGAGAAGCTGTCATAGGGAAGGGTCTCCCAGTCAGGAAATACCACCACATTGTCACCTTTCTCACTCAGGTAACGTATTTCGTGCTCCAGGCGATGCGCCTGCGGCGCGTCCGGGGTGACAATCAGTACCGGTTTGTCCTGCTGATCAATCAGTTCTGCCAGCGCATAAGCGACGCTGCTACCGGCCAGGCCTTGCCAGGTAATATCAGTGCGGGCTGAAGAAGGTTGTGGTGGCGTTAGGATCGATGCCTTGGTCATGGGTCCTGCTTTAGTTACGTCTCAATTGGCTGAAAGTATACCTGAAACTCTCACTTGGATCAGTGCGCAGATTTCTTTATGCTTGCAGCGCTACCTTTATTGTCTGACAGAGAGCTCATGTTCCAGCCGTTATCACTATTTCTAGGCTTACGTTACAGTCGCGCCCACTATGGTCAACGCTTCACCCGCTTTATTCAGCGGGTATCGCTGGTCGGCATCGTGTTAGGGGTCGCGGCGCTAATCATTGTGGGCTCGGTGATGAACGGCTTTGAAGGCGAGTTGAAAAAACGCATTCTGACAGTGGTGCCGCAACTGGAAGTGCAACGTGAGTCAGGGCTGGATAACTGGCGCGAAACTGCCGCATCGCTGCCGCCTCAGCCCGGGCAACTGGCATTGGTGCCCGAAGTCAGTACTGCCGGAGTGGTGCAAAGCGCGCAACAGCTGCAGGCAGTACAGATACAGGGCGTGTTTCCTGAATATGACGCCAGTGGCGTGCAGCTAGCGCCGTTACAACAGCATCTTGAGGCCGGAAGATTAACGCTGGCACCGGGCAGCTATGAAGTGGTACTTGGCTACGCGCTGGCACAACAGTTGAACGTCTGGCCTGGTCAGCAACTTCGGCTGATTGCCGCCGGTGGTGGCATTTACACGCCCTTAGGTTTGTTACCGGCGCAGCGACTGGTGACTGTCGGTGCGGTGGTACGTATGCAGTCAGAAGCAGATCAGCATTTGCTGGTGATGCATGGCGCCGATCTCGCACGCATATTGCGGATGGCGCCAGAGCATGTCACCGGGTTACGCTATTATTTTGCTGACCCGTTTCAGTCGCTTGCCGCCGCAGCCGAGTTGCGACCAGAACTGGATCCGCAATTAGAGTTACGTAGCTGGCGCGAGAGCTACGGTCATTTGTTCGATGCGGTCAGTATGGAAAAGCGTATGATCAACCTGATGCTTGGGTTGATTATTGCAGTGGCCGCCTTCAATATCGTGTCGTCACTGATGATGGTGGTCCAGGACAAGCGTGGCGATATTGCTATTTTACAGACCATGGGCATGGCGGCGCATCGGGTCCGCCGGATGATTGTATTCCAGGGGCTGGTTAACGGCGTGCTGGGCAGTAGTCTGGGGCTGGCGCTGGGACTGCTGGTGGCGTTAAACCTGAATACCATCGTCAGTGCCCTGGGCGTTGATATGACCTTTGCCGGCCCGCAGGGATTACCGGTGATTGTTGATAGTTTACAGGTGGTCAGCACAGTGGCTGCGGCGTTACTGCTGACCTTACTGGCGACACTGTTTCCGGCCTGGCAAGCCAGTCGGGTTTTACCTGCGCATGCTTTACGCTATGAGTAACAGATATGACTTCAGAATTATTACGTTGTGAGCACGTTAGCAAGAGTTACTGGGATGGTAACCATCATCTGCAAGTTCTGCAGGACGTACGGTTGAGTCTGCATGAGGGTGAACTATTGGCCATTGTCGGTAGCTCAGGCTCAGGAAAGAGTACCCTGTTACATTGCATGGGCGGCCTGGATCAACCGGACAGTGGGCAAATCCTGTTTCGCGGTGAGGCCATCGCCAGATGGTCGCCACGCAAGCTTGCGGATTGGCGGAATCAGCATTTAGGGTTTATTTACCAGTTTCATCATTTGCTGCCTGAATTTACTGCGCTGGAAAACGTAGCGATGCCGCTGTTGATTCAGGGACAAACGGCAAAAGCGGCCCGACGACGCGCAGAACAGCTACTGGAGCGGGTTGGGCTGAGCGCACGCGGTAGTCATCGTCCGGCCGAGCTTTCCGGTGGCGAACGTCAGCGGGTGGCGATCGCCCGGGCACTGGCCAACAAACCTGCGCTGATTCTGGCTGATGAGCCTACCGGCAATCTGGATGACGATACTGCGCGGCAGGTATTGCAGCTGATGCTGGAGCTTAACCAGGAACTGCAAACCTGTTTTGTCATTGTGACCCATGATCAGCAACTGGCGGATAGTTTACCGCGACAGGAGCAATTGCATCATGGCCGGCTGGTCCCCAAACAGGCAACGCAGCGATGATGGCGCGTTGGCAACTGGCGTGGTTACTGGCGCGGCGTTTCCGTCGTGGCCGTGAACGCAGCCGTTTTTTGTCATTTATTTCGGCATCGTCGACCTTCGGTATCGCTCTTGGCTGTATGGTTTTTATTACTGGGCTAAGCGTGATGAACGGTTTTGGACAGGTACTCGAGGAGCGCTTTTTAAAGCTCATTCCACATGTAGAGTTTCGCGCCGTTGAAGGTGCTTTGCAGCATCCGCAAACTATTTTTCAACTTGCCGAACAACACCCACAGGTGCGCTCGGCGCGCGCTGCTATTCGTACCCAGGCGTTGGTGCAACAAGGCCGGGAATTTGTTGGTGTCGAAGTAGTTGGGGTCGACCCGGCTGCTGATCACGCTATTAGCGCGTATGTGACACCGCAGGTCTGGCAGCAATTACAGCAACCCAACACCCTGATCCTGGGCCAGGGGCTGGCGCAGCGGCTGGGGGTTAACGCAGGCGAGAATCTGCGTTTGGTCGTGGCGGCCGAGCGCGGTTTTCAGGCACCGCAACGGATCAGCCTGGAGGTAGTGGGGCAGTTTGACTTCGGTGGTCAGGTCGATCATCAACGGGCCTATGTCAGTTTAGACACGGCGCGTAAGCTAACCGGACTAGCGCAGGGCATTACTGCGGTTGAGCTGGAGCTGACTGATCTTTTTGCCGCCGAGCAGGTGGCAAACGATATAGGTTATCAACTGCGCGATTACGTTTACCTTGATCATTGGATGCGGGCGCAGGGCCATTTGTACCGCGATATTCAGATGGTACGGATGGTGATGTATCTGGTGCTGATATTGGTGCTGGCGGTTGCCTGTTTCAATATTGTCTCAACCCTGATCATGACGGTGCAGGAGAAACGGCGTCATATCGGTATTTTGCGAACCATGGGCCTGCGTGCCAGCGGCCTGGTGCGGGTCTTTGTGATGCAGGGAATACAAAATGGGCTGGTGGGCGTTACTTTCGGTGTTCTTGCCGGTATTGCGCTAAGCTGGAGCCTGCCGGGGTTGCTGGCAATGCTGGAGCAACTGACCGGCAGCTCGCTCTTGGCCAGTGACGTGTACTTTATTGACCACATTCCGGTACTGATGCAAGCACGGGACATTATTATCGTTGCCGTGGTCGCGTTACTGCTCAGTCTGCTGGCGACCTTGTATCCGGCCTGGCAGGCGTCGCGGATCCAAGTGGTTGCAGCTATTTCTTCGTAACGCGGTGCGCGCGGGCGCGCCAGGCACTGACGACGGACTGACGCCAGAGCAGACGAATGACGAAATAACCGACAAGACTGGCGATCGTGCCCAACACCAGACAGCCTAACAGGAAAGCAGGCCCAATGGTGGTAATGCTCTCGCCCAGCCATTGCCAGGAAAGCTCAAAGTAGAACGGTTGTGAGGGCGCCCCAATGAGCCAGGTCCCCACCAGGTAGCAGAAATAAAACAGTGGTGGCATGGTGATAGGATTTGACACCCATACCAGCGCAATCGACAGCGGTAAGTTAACCCGGAACGGAATGGCGGCAGCGGCAGCGAGCACCATCTGAAAAGGGAGCGGAATAAACGCACAGAACAAACCAATCGCAAAGGCACCGGAGGCTGAGCGACGATTCAGATGCCACAGGTTGGCATCGTGCAGCAACTTACCAAAAACTTTTAAGCTGCGACTGTTTTTGATCGCATCATGGTCGGGCATGATGCGCTGAAAAAACTTTCTCGGCATGTGCAGTTAACTCGTTACTCTTAACTTACAAGGTACAACATCCATGGATCGGTGGTTGTGCGCATTTCTCAGCGGTTATGGCCTTACCTTCTGGTTTCGTCGGCCAGCCGATGAAACAACACTGTTAAGCTTAGCAGTACTCACTTGCACCTGTCTGCTTCTGGACCATTGTACACATCTTCGTACGCAACTTTTAGGGGGCGTATTGTGCGGTATCTTATGGGGCGCTGGCAATGCCTATTTTGTCATGCAGACGCCCGTGCCGGAGCGTTTGTTTACCGGCACGGTAAACCTGGAATTGCAGATCAGCGAGGTGGTGGCCCGTCAGCCCGGTGTCTGGCGCATTACCGGCAGGGTAAAACGCTGGCCCGCCAGTGCCCAGTTTGATCACACCGTGCGATTACGGCTGCATTGGTACGACCCGCATAGCGCAGCGCCACAGCGCTTACCTCTGGTGGGTGAAACCTGGCATTTCTCGACGCGATTGAAAGCTCCGCAGGGCACACGAAACGCCGGCAGTATGTTCTATCACCGGTATTTGCTGGCCAATGAAATCGCTGCCTTAGGCACCATTCGCCGTGGACATTACCTCTCGGGGCAGGCCAGCCCGCGGCAACAACTGGTGCAACGCCTGGAGCGGGCGCTGGCGAATGTGCCTTTATCGGGCGTGCTGCTGGCGCTGCTGGTCGGTGAGCGCCACGGGCTGAGCTCTGAGCAGTGGCAGGTCGTGCAACGCACCGGACTGGCGCACCTGTTGGCAATCTCCGGTATGCACCTGTCACTGGTTACCGGGCTAGCCTTTGTACTGGCCTGGCGGGTCGTGGGTCTGTTGAGCCGGCGACGCTCACAGCGTGAGCGCCGCAATTTGTGGCATATCACGCCGTGGCTGGCATTACCGCTGGCGCTGTTGTACGCCTGGTTAGCCGGGTTTGCGATTGCCACCCTACGGGCGTTGATTATGTTGGCGGTCGTTTGGTGGCATAAGGTCAACGCTTGGCGGATTAGCGCGGCGCGGGTACTGTTGCGGGCAGTCGCCGTGGTTATTGTGCTGCAGCCATTAGCGCCGTTGAGCACCGGTTTCTGGCTCTCGGTAGGCGCGGTCGCCAGTATTTTACTGATGACATGGCGCTGGCCCCGTTATCACGGGCGCTGGGCAAAAGTTCGCGAGCTATGGCGCTTTGAGTGGCTTATCACGCTGTTATTTCTACCGGTCATGCTGGCTTCGTTTGGCGGCGCCTCCAGTGCCGCGGCACTGACCAATCTGGTGGTTGTGCCCATTGTGAGTTTGTGGGTGTTACCGATAGCGCTGCTCGGGTTTATTGCCGCCGCATTGCAATGGTATGGCTGGGCTCAGCCACTGCTGCAATTGGCCAGTTGGCCACTGGCAACGCTGTGGCCGCAGCTGGAAGTACTCGCCGTTGCCCCGTGGCAATGGCTGCCGGCGAGTCGGCTGCCGTCCTGGCCCTGGATCCTTGCCATTTTGCTGGTAGTGCTGTTACCCATGGGTTGGCGTTGGCGCGCCGCTGGTACTGGCATCTTGCTTTTTGCGCTGCTGGTGACCGCCCAGTTGCCAAACGGTCCGCGGCTGAGCGTGCATATGCTTGATGTGGAGCAGGGCACTGCATTGGTGATTGAACGTCAGGGCCATGCCTTGTTAATCGACACTGCCGCCAGTTGGGACAGCTCAGGGGCGATGGCCTCGCGCACCATTTTACCTTTCTTACAGCAGCGCCGACTGAGCCCTGAACTGGCCTTTATCACCCATACCGATCGCGATCATGAAGGCGGTTACGTAACTTTAGCGCAAGCATTTCGCGAGTTGCGTTGGTATGGTGGCAGTTATGGTGCGCCTTGTCTGGCGGGTCAGCGCGGTCGCTGGCGAGAGGTTAGCTGGCAGGTGCTGCATCCGCGTGACGATCAACGCCGCGGCAATGCGCACAATAACAGCTCTTGCGTGTTGTTACTGCAATTTGAGCAGTTGCGGATACTGGTGACAGGTGACGTGGAAAAGGCGGTAGAGCGTAAGCTATTAGCAGAGCTGGCGCCGGTGCGGGCCCACTTACTGGTGGTGCCACACCATGGTAGTAAATCATCGTCGGAAGATTATTTTATCCAGCATGTGCAACCGTCGGTGGCGCTGTTAAGCCGTGGCCGTAATTCAGCCTATGGTCACCCGCACCCTGAGGTGGTAGCCACGTACGCACGCCAACGGATAGCGTTATTTGATACCGCTGTTGGTGGCCAGATCAGCATTCACACCGACGGACGCAGATGGTGGGCGGAGCAGCCATTTGCGGCGGCACAAGGCTACTGGTTTGACCGGGATCAGCAGCGGTTAAAATCGACCAGCACGGCAGAAACTAGCCAGTGACCGATGAAAACGGTTAGAATAACTGAATGATTTACCATTAGAAGCTAATGCATGAGTGCAGAGACAGTAAAACAAAAAACATTTCGCCGCCTGATGGGCTACATCAAACCTTATCGTGCTGCCTTTTTCTTTTCGATCGTGGGCATGCTCGGCTACGCGGCGGTTGATACCTTCTTCCTGTCACAAATTCAAACGCTCATTGATGATGGTCTGACCGATAGCGATCCGAAAATTCTGATATACGGTGCCATTTTTGTTCCCGTCATATTTGTATTGCGTGGTTTATTTAACTTCATTTCGACTTATTTTTTGAACTGGGTCGGCTTTCGGGTCGTTACCACCATGCGTCAGCAGTTATTTGACCATATGGTCAAACTACCGGTGTCGTTTCATGATCGCCACTCAACCGGTGACCTGCTGTCGAAAGTAACTTACACCACGCAACAGGTTGCTGAGGCGACCAGTCGCGCGGTACTGATCCTGATCCGCGAAGGCGCCTATGTGATCGGCCTGCTGGCACTGATGTTTTATCATAGTTGGCAGCTGTCGCTGGTGTTTTTGTTGATTGGTCCGGTCATCGCCAAAATTGTCGCGGTGGTATCAAAACGTTTTCGTAAAGTTTCCAGCCGTATCCAGAACGCCATGGGTGATGTTACGACCACCGCCGAGCAAATGCTGAATGGCCATAAAGTGGTAGTGATGTACGAAGGGCAGAAGCGTGAATCCAAGCGCTTTGAGACGGTCACCAATATCACCCGTAATCAAAATATGAAGCTGATCAATGCGCAGACGCTCAGTACCTCTGTGATTCAGCTTATTGCTTCATTCAGCCTGTCGATGGTACTGGTGCTGGCAAGCTATCCGCAAATGCTTGAACAACTGACTGCAGGTGCATTTACCACCATGCTGACAGCGATGATTATGCTGCTGCGGCCGTTAAAACAGTTGACTACAGTGAACAGTGATTTTCAGCGCGGGATTGCGGCGGCGCAAAGTATTTTCAGTATTCTCGATGAAAAAGCGGAAGATGACTCAGGCAAGAAACAGCTAGATCGCGCTCGCGGCGAAATCAGTTTTGAGCATGTCACCTTTCATTATGATGCTACCGAGTCGCCGGCATTAAAAGATGTCAGCTTTCGCGTAGCGCCAGGCAAAACATTGGCGTTGGTCGGGCGCTCGGGCAGTGGCAAGTCGACGATATCGAATTTGCTGGCCCGTTTTTATACCCCGCAACAGGGCGTTATCAAGCTTGACGACACAAATATTTATGACTACAAGTTGAAGTCATTGCGCCGCCAGTTCGCACTGGTGTCGCAGCATGTGACCTTATTCAATGACAGCATTGCCAACAATATCGCTTACGGCGCGCGCGGCGAGGTTACCCAAGAGCGTCTGCGTGAAGTCGCTGAACTTGCCTATGTGACTGAATTTACCGACAACCTGCCCAATGGCCTCAATACCATGGTGGGCGAGAACGGCGTCATGCTATCCGGCGGTCAGCGGCAGCGTATCGCCATTGCCCGCGCGTTGCTGCGCGACGCGCCGATTCTGATCCTGGATGAAGCCACCTCGGCACTGGATACCGAGTCGGAACGGCATATTCAGACAGCACTGCAAACCCTACAGAAAAACCGCACCTCGATTGTTATTGCCCATCGTTTGTCCACCATTGAGAAGGCGGATGAAATTTTGGTGCTGGAGGACGGCGCGGTGATCGAGCGTGGCAACCATCAGCAATTGCTGGAACAGGAAGGTGCTTACTATCAGCTGTACAGTCTGCAATTTAGCGGCGAGCTCGGCTAATGGCTCTTACCCGCGCCTGGTATCGTAAATCAGTCGCTCCGTGGTTGTGGCTGTTATTGCCTCTGCATGCTTTATTTGTGGCGATCAGTACATGGCGACGCAAACGTTTGCAGGCGCAGAACCTACCTAAGTTAGCGGTCCCGGTCATTGTCGTTGGGAATATTAGCGTCGGTGGGACGGGAAAAACACCAGTCACGCTGGCGCTGACCCGTTATCTTAAGGCGCAGGGCCAGCGGCCAGCGATTATTTCGCGTGGCTATGGCGGCAGTGGTCCATTTCCGTTACGGGTGACGCCGGAGACATCGGCGGCAGTCTGTGGCGACGAGCCATTATTACTGGCCCGCCGTAGCGGCGTACCAGTCGTAGTTGCCCCCCAACGTCTGGCGGCGGTGGCGGAAGTTTTGCGAAGCGCACCAGAGACAACGGTAATCATCAGTGATGATGGACTCCAGCATTATGCGCTGCCCCGGCAGTTTGAGATTGCCGTGGTGGATGCCGCACGTGGTCTGGGGAATGGCTGGCGTTTGCCCATCGGTCCGTTGCGCGAGCACAAAACGCGGCTCGAATCAGTCGATGCGGTCATTATCAATGGTAAATTACGTCCTGACACGCTGCCCGGGGTTCGTCCCCCCGCTGTTTATGAGATGCAACTGCAACCGCGGGGTTGGCGCCGGGTCAGTGATGATCAGCCTTGCCCGCAGTTACCCGCAGGGAAAACACTGGCGCTGGCCGGCATTGGTCATCCACAGCGCTTTTTTGATACCGTTGCCACAGTGACGTCACGCGCGTTTGCGACCCGTGCGTATGCTGATCACTACGCATTTAATGAAGCAGATGTGAAGCAAGTGGCAGACTATGAAGTGGTGTTGATGACCGAGAAAGACGCTACCAAGTGGCATGGTTTTGCCCCACAACACTGCTATTATTTACCGGTGGAAGCAGAGCTTCCTGATGCCTTCTGGCAACAACTTGATGCTGCTATTGCGAGGTTCACAAATGACACTTGATGAACGAACGTTGGCGCTGGTGGTTTGCCCTTTGTGCAAAGGGCGGCTGGTGTGGCATGCCGCCACCGCAGAGCTGATTTGCCGTGGTGATCGTCTGGCTTACCCGGTTCGTGACAACATTCCCTATTTACTCAGCAGCGAGGCGCGAGAGTTAAGCGCCACAGATCTGGAGCAACTACCCAAATGAGTTTTACTGTAATTATACCCGCACGTTATGCCTCGAGTCGTCTGCCTGGTAAGCCGCTTGCCATGATCGGGAATAAGTCAATGATTCAGCGGGTTTACGAACGCGCCGCCGCAGCGGGTGCCGCTGAGGTGATTGTCGCCACTGATGACCAGCGCATCGTCGATGCGGTGGAGGCGTTCGGTGGTCGCGCCATGATGACTGCGCAGCACCATCAGTCAGGTACTGAGCGGATTGCCGAGGTCATTGATTATCTGGCGATTGCCGATGATCAGGTGGTCGTTAATGTGCAGGGGGACGAGCCTTTTATTCCACCAGAGATTATTCGTCAGGTGGCGGATAACTTAATGAATCAGCGTGCCGCGCATATGGCGACCCTGGCGGTGCCGATCAGTAACCTCGAAGAGGTCATGAATCCAAATGCGGTGAAGGTGGTTACCGACGCGAATGGCTATGCGCTGTATTTCTCCCGGGCTCCTATTCCGTATGAGCGTGATGCTCTGAATGATGACAAGCTCGGCGCCCGCGCGGCGTATAAACGCCACATCGGCATTTATGCCTATCGCGCCGGTTTCGTCTGGCGTTACGTGGAGTGGGAGCCAAGCCCGTTGGAGGCTATTGAGTCGCTTGAGCAGTTACGCGTGCTCTGGTACGGCGAGCGTATTCACGTCGCCGAAGCCATCGCCAATCCGCCGGCTGGCATTGACACACCAGCCGACCTTGAGCGCGCGAACCAACAGTTACTTACTGAGTCCTAAACGCGTGACCGTCATTCTGGCACGCGCGGTCAGCGCGTGCCAGCGTTCACGCCACCACAATAAGCGAGCATAGACATAGGGAACCAGGAACAAACTGGTCAGAGTCGACAACAATAGCCCGCCAATGATAGCAATCGCCATTGGCGCGTAAGGAGGCCCGTCACCGCCAATCTGGGTGGTGCCAAACGCCAGCGGGACCAGCCCCAGTACCGTGGTCGCCACCGTCATTAAAATCGGTCGCAACCGGCTGACGCTGCCTTCGATGACCGCTTCTTCAAGTGATTTACCGTCAGCCAGCAACTGATTAATCCGATCCACCAGTACAATACCGTTGTTCACCACAATCCCCATCAGTATCAAAATACCGATCATCGCCATAATGGACATCCCCTGACCGGTAAGCATCAGCGCCCAGAACACGCCGACAATGGAGAACAGCAGTGAGCTGATGACCGCGGTCGGCAACAGTACCGACTCAAATAAGGCCGCCATGACGATGTAAATCATCACGACTGCGAGCAATGTATTAATCAGCATTACATTCTCTGCTTCTTGCTGGCGTTGGAAGCTACCATCTAACGACCAGGTATAGCCATCGGGCAGGGTGACCTGATCAAGTAAGACGGTAATTTGCTTACGCGCTTCTGAAACCGTCAGCAGTTCGTTATCAAGGTTGGCCTGGATAGCCAGCGAGGTGCGGCGATCGAGGCGACGAATGGTTCCCAGCCGTGGTTCAATGCGAAAATCTGCCACTGCCGCGAGCGGCACCACACGACCATCTACCTGACTGATGGGCAGGTTTTGTAAGGCCTCCAGCGAGCTTTCCAGATCTTTATCAAAGGCCACGCGCAAAGGTACTTCGCCGGTCGGGTCGCCCCGGAATGAGCGCAGGCGCTGGCCGCGCAGGGCGGTGGCAACCTGCTGGGCCACTGCAGCTGAGCTTAATCCCAGACGATGGACACGCTCGCGGTCAATCTGAATCAGGTACTCATACTGGCCAGCTTCGGTTTCGCTGCGCACATCGTTCAGCCCCTCAATTGAACTCAAAAGAGGAATGAAACGCTGCGCCAGTTGCTGAAGCACTTCAGTGGATTGACCGTTAAGCGTGATGCGCACGCCTTCACCGCCACCACCCCAGCCAAACTGTGGCTCACTGCGTAGCATTTTCGGGAAACGGGTACGCATGTCATCCATCAACGCACTCATTTTAACTGGCCGTTCGGGCTGTAATAGCACTGTTGAGACGGCATAGTTTGGCGTGTAATAGCTGTAAACCGCATCAATATAAAAGTCTTCTGTATTGGCATAGAGAAAGTCTTCAAGCCGTGAAACCTCGTCTTCAACTTCCTTCAGGCTGTACTGTTGATGCAGATTGTAGTTAATAAACAGCCGGTCATTAAAGCCCTGAGGTTCCTGGTCACCACTTACCGCACCCATAGGTACCACGATACTTGCCAGTATCAGCAGTGCGAACAGACCGGTCCAACGCGGGTGTCGCCAGGTCCATTGCAGGCAAGCGCGGTAGCGCGAGGGGCGCTGTTGCTGTTGTTTACGTCCCATGACGTGGGTCAACTTGCTTGCCAGTAACGGAATCAGCGTTTGTGCGATGAGCAGTGAGGCAATCAGTGACAGACAAATTGCAACGGCGGTATGCTCCAGGAAAATCGTGATATCAATTTTTTTGCCAAAGATGTTAGGCAAAAAGACAATAGCGGTAGTCAGGGTCCCGGCCAGTACCGCCAGTGACACGTTGCCCACCCCCTGCAGCGTTGCTTGTTCTTTACTAGCCCCTTGCTCGACTTCGTACTGAATACTTTCGGTGATCACCACCGCATTATCTACCAGCATACCGATCGAGAGCATCAGTCCCATCAACGACAGCACATTGAGCGAGTAACCCAAAAAGTACATGCCACCCAGCGCAATACAGATGGCGATGGGAACCGATAGCACCACTACCAGGGTGGTGACAATATTGCGTAAAAACAGATAGAGCACGATAAACGATAGTAGCGCCCCGATCAGACCCGCCATCAGCAGGTCATGCAGTGAGGTTTTGACGCTGTTCGCGGTGTCGTCCATGATAAACAGGTTGATGCCGTCAAACTGTGGGTCCTGACGGATTTCTTCGACGACGCGCATGACCCGCTCAGAAACCTCAACCAGATTAGCGGAGGACTCTTTAAAGACATCCATTCCAATGGCATAGGTTTGATCCAGATGGCGGCCATCCGTTTTACGCGGCATTTCACGTTGTACCGTGGCAATGTCTCCTAGCTTTAATGTCGGGGTAACAGGAAACTGACGAATTTCGTATTCGCTCTGGAACTCACCGACCGGGTTGACCAGAATCCGCTCATTGGCATTTTCGATGTAACCCGCGGTCAGCGAGAAATTTGCCGCACGCAAGCGCGCGGTAATATCGGCAGCATTAAGCTGATGCTGGAGCAGGCGTTGCTGATCGAGACGAATGACAACCTGCTGCTTCTCAACCCCATATAAAGTGACCTGCGAGACCCCTTCAACGCGCTCAATCGGCCGCCGCAGGCTGCGATCCAGTAAGTCATAAGCGTTATTCAGATCCCGTTGACTGGAAATACGCAACTGAAATACCGGCATATCTTCAGTGTTGAACTGCATTACCTGTACCCGATCGACATCATCGGGCAGCAGGTGCTTGATACCATCGACTTTTTCCCGTGCTTCAATGCTTTTCGCGTTAATGTCTTCATCCCATTCAAATTGCAGGACGACTTCGGCACGATCACCGCTGGAGAAGGAACGCATCCGCTTAATATTAGGGATGGTTGCCAGCGCCTCTTCCAACGGTCGGGTGATCAGCCGCTCGACTTCTGCCGGGGTGGAATTAGGGTATTGGACACTCACCACCATCTCCGGAATTTCAATGCCCGGAAACTTCTCCAGTGGCAGTAGCCGCGAGCTGATCGCGCCAAGCAATAGCATGGACAGAAACAACATACAGATGGTCACCGGACGTCTGAGGGCCAGGCGTGCCAGACTTGCTCCGATTTCGGCCGCGCTCATGCTTTTGACTCCTCTGCGACGGTGGTTACCTGTTTGCGGTCAATCAGCAAGTACAGACACGGAATAAACAGCAGTGTCAGTAACGTCGAGAACAGCAAGCCGGCGATGACACTGATCGCCATCGGTGATCGGATTTCTGCGCCTTCACCTAAGCCCAGTGCCAGAGGTAACAGGCCCAGCACCGTGGTAAACATGGTCATCAGAATCGGCCGTAATCGTTGCTGCGCGGCCTGGAAAACCGCGTCATAACGACTGGCGCCAAGGGCGCGTAATTGATTGATACGATCGACCAGAACAATGGCGTTGTTCACCACAATACCGGCTAACATAATTAAGCCGATAAAGACGATAACACTCAGCTCAGTGTTCAATAGGTATAAACCCAGTACCGATCCCGCACCGGCTAAGGGCACGCTGAACAGAATAAAGAATGGATGAAGCAAGGATTCAAATTGCGACGCCATAATTAAATAGACCAAAAAGACGGCCAACATCAGTGCCATTTGCAACGATTTAAAGGACTGCTGCATTTCTTCATTCTGACCGGCAATCTCAGCATCTACCGTTAAGGGTAGCTGCACATCGGCCAGCGCCTGTTCAGCCGCGATAACAGCTGCGCCCAGGTCACCAAATGCAAGGTTGGCACTGATCACCGCGGTACGCTCCTGATCAATGCGCGTGATTTCGCTGGGTCCGATAATCTGACGGATCTCGGCCACGGCCTGCAACGGAATTTCACGCTCAGCACCGGGGTTGACGACCATCTGTTGCAAATCACGCAGGGAATCACGATCTTGTTGCTGACTACGCACCAGAATATCGATTTTACGATCCTGTAAACTAAACTGCGTGGCAACCCGGCCACCGATCTTGGTCGCTAATAACTCTGACACCGCCGAACTCGTCAGCCCGTACTGTGCCAGGCGCGCATGGTCGAAGAAAATGGCGATTTCCGGCTGGCCTTCCGTCATATTGGTACGGATATCGGTAAAGCGGCTATCTTCAGCCAAAGCTGCGGCCACTTTAAGCGCTGACTGTTGCAACTGGTCGATGTCATAACCTCTGATCTCAATTGCCATCGGACTGCTGAAGCTGAATAACTCAGGGCGACCAAACTTAACGCTGACGCCGGGCAGACGCTGTACGTAGTCGCGCAGGTAGCTTTGCACCTGTTGCTCGGCAAAGACGTCGCTGGCATCCGTCATCACCACATTAAAACGGCCCCACTGATTGCCATTTTGGCCGGGCGCCGCGTTCAGCAGACTGCCGGTGCCAGCAATGCTGTAAGCTTGTTTCACTTTTGCGGCAAGCTGCGGATGACGCTCAAGGTGCTGCGCCAAACCGTTAAGTACAGCGTCGGTTTCCTGAATGGTGGCGCCCGGTTGTAGTTCCACTTCAACGTAGAATTCACCTTGCGCCATACTTGGCAACAAGCTCACCGGTAATAGCGGCACCAGCGCATAGCAGGCGGCGGCAACGAGGACGATGCTTGCCAGCGTCAGCCGGGCATGGGCCAGGGCGAGCTGTAGCAGTTTTTGATAGGTGTTCGCCAGGCGTTGATAGCTCCAGTCAAAGCCGCGCAGAACGGGCCGCATCAGCAGGCCAAGGGTTTTTGCCAGGCTGCGCCAGAGTGCCACTATGATGCTAACTATGGCCAGCGGTAGCCAGCGAAATATCAGTAATATCGGCGTCATTAACCAGAAGCGCCAGCCGCTGCGTTGTTGCGCGGCAGGGAAGTGTTGCCGCGCAGTAATAGCTGCGTCTGCGGTTTTCTGTTTGGCTGACAGCATCGGGATCAGCGTGAGCGCCACCAACAATGAGGCCAGTAAAGAGAAAGTAACTGTCAACGCCTGATCAGCAAACAGCTGACCGGCGAGGCCTTCGACGAAGACCAGCGGAAAAAATACCGCCATGGTGGTCAGCGTCGAGGCGACAATGGCGCCGGTGACTTCACTGGTGCCTTGTTCAGCGGCGGTTGCGGCGTCGCTTTGCTCGCGGTGACGGGCAATATTCTCGAGCACCACAATGGCATTATCCACCAGCATACCCACCGCTAACGCAATACCACCCAGTGACATCATGTTCAGTGAAATCTGATAGCCATGCATCAGGTTAAAGGTGGCGATAATCGACACCGGAATTGCCAGTGAGATAATCACCGTTGGCCAAAGTCGCTGCAGGAACAGATAGATAATGACCATCGCCAGCAGACCACCGACAATGGCTGCATCTCTTACTTCAGCAATCGCTGCTTCAATAAATACCGCCTGATCTGAAATAGGCGTGATTTCAAACTGCGGCGGAATCACCTCGCGCTGTTGCAGATAGGCGAGATGACTCTGAATCGCTTTCGATACCTGAACGGTATTCGCGCCACCTTCTCTATAGAGCGAGACTTCCACCGCCTCACGCCCACTAATGCGGCTAATGGAGTCACGTTCCTGATAGCTATTACGGACCTCGGCCAGATCGCTTAATAAAATCGGGCGACCATTACGGGTGGCAATATAGATAGAGCGGATATCGTCCAGGCTGCTGAACTGATTGATCGTACGCACCAGATATTCAGCGCGCTGGGCCTCCAGACGACCGCCGGAAAGGTTAATATTTTCCTCTTTCAGACGGCTCATGATAAGACTCATGGGAACTTTTAACTGGGTCGCTTTTTGTTCATCGACCAGCACCTGAATTTCGTCTTCCAGACCACCGCCTAAGCGTACTGAGGCGACGCCTTCAACGCTCTCCAGATGGCGTTTTAGTTCTTCGTCGGCAAAGGTGCGTAAGCGCTTAAGTTCGGTCACATTGGGGTTGCTGAGCTCAGCATAACCAAGCGCCAGGCGGAAAATGGGTTCCTCAGCCGGGTTAAAGCGCAGTAGCGCGGGCTTTTCAAGATCAAGCGGCAGGGGAACCAGATCCATTTTTTCGCGCACGTCGAGACTTGCCATGTCCATGTCAGAGCCCCAGGCAAACTCAAGTAATACATCGCTTTGACCAGCACGGGAAATCGATTCGATGCGACGCACGCCTTTCACCGTGCCTAAGGCTTCTTCAATTGGTTTGCTGACCAGCTGTTCAACCTCACTGGGCGCACCACCGGGGTAGTCAGTACGCACAGTCAGCGTGGGGTAGGATAAATCGGGCAGCAAGGTCACAGGAATACGTCCTAATGACACCATTCCGAACAACAACACCGCCAGCGTAAACATAGCGACCGTGACCGGTCGCCGTACAGCTAATTTCGCCAGACTCATGATTGCTGCTCGCTCTCGATAACTTCAACCAAGGCAGCATCTTTCAGGTTCGCCTGACCACTGATAACTAACTGCTCGCCAGCAGTCACGCCGTTGACAATCTCTACATGCGTTTCATCTTCAAAACCCAGTGTCACATCGACCTTGTGCGCCACGCCTTCGCTATCAACAGTAAAAACGCTGTGTTTACCATCGAGGCTTTGCACCGCGTAGCGGGGCACGGTAATGGCATCGTCATGGGTCGCATAATGTAATTTCACATGCGCGAACATACCGGCTTTTAATGCCATTTCAGGGTTGGGCACACTCAGTACCACTTTAAAGGTGCCTGACTCGGTGTCGACCACCGGGCTGATACGCGCCACTTGTGCCATCACCGTGCGCTCGCCAAGGGCACTCACCTTTAATTCGGCCATTTGTCCCGCCCGGACAAACTGTAACTCGCGCTCAGGCAGGTAGACGTTACCTTGCAGTTCGTCCAGCGCAACAATATGGAATAACTTTTGTGGCTGATACTGACTGATCATATTCCCGGTTTTGGCATAGCGGTTCGCTATAAAGCCGGCAATTGGCGCGCGAATCTCAGTTTCAGCCAGGTTCAGCTTCGCCATGTCATAGCGTGCTTGCAGTAAGTCGGCCTGAAATTTAAGTTTGTCGTAAGCGTCGGCGCTGATCATGTCACGCTCGGCCATATCTTTGACGCGCTTAAGTTCTTGCTTGATGCTGTTCAGCTCAGCCTCGGCCTGTGCCAACTGAATGCGATACTCATCATCGCGTAACTTCGCCAGTAACTGACCGGCTTCAACCCATTCACCTTCTTCAGCAAAAATCGCTTCAACAATGCCGTTGGCTTTACTGATTACGTCGGTTTCTTCACGTGCTTCCAGGGTCGCCGTAGTGCGAAAGCTCGAAGTAATAGCACTGCGTTCAACGGTCTGTGTGGCGACCGGAATGCGTACCGCTACTTCTTCTTTGCTTTCTGCTTGATTTGAGGCGCCGGCCTGACCGCAACCGTTTAGCAACAGACTTGAAGTCAGAATTAAAGCAGCCAAGCCGGCAAAGCTTGTTTTAGAACCTAATGTCGTATTCATCTTAAACACCCCAGTTGTTATTTTTCGCATCGGCGTAACAGCTCGCAGCCCCCACGGCTACTTATTACGACGAAGCAGACTTTAAGAAGGTTTATGCAGGGACTGTGCCAAAACTAAAAACAAATTGAAGAGCAGGGCAGTAACGTCAGCCAACAAGCGGTTTATCGGGATGTGGTCATGGATGAGGCGAGTGGCTCAGAGAGGTAAGAAACAACTTTTTCGGATATAAAAAAAGCACGCCGAAGCGTGCTTTTTACCAATAATTAGCGTAATTCGCTATTAGTCGCTCAGCGGTTTGAATTCGCGCTGCGCTTCGCCAGTATAAAGCTGACGCGGACGACCAATCTTCTGGTTAGCTTCACCCATCATTTCGTGCCAGTGCGAAATCCAGCCAACGGTACGCGACAGGGCAAAAATGACAGTAAACATATTGGTTGGGATACCAATCGCTTTCAGAATAATACCGGAATAGAAGTCTACGTTCGGGTACAGCTTCTTCTCAACGAAGTAGTCGTCTTCCAACGCGATACGCTCAAGTTCCATTGCAACATCAAGCAACGGATCGTCAATGTTCAGTTCTTTCAGTACTTCGTGCGCACTTTCACGCATCACCGTAGCACGCGGGTCGAAGTTCTTATAAACGCGGTGACCAAAGCCCATCAGACGGAACGGGTCGTCCTTGTCCTTCGCTTTTTCAATGTAGCGTGGAATATTGTCGACCGAGCCAATCTCTTTCAGCATGCGCAAACAGGCTTCGTTGGCACCACCGTGCGCCGGGCCCCAAAGTGAAGCGACACCTGCGGCAATACATGCGTATGGGTTGGCACCTGAAGAGCCCGCCAGACGAACGGTTGAGGTGGAGGCGTTCTGCTCGTGATCAGCATGCAAAGTGAAGATGCGGTCCATTGCTTTGGCGATGACCGGGTTTACTTTGTAGTCCTCAGCCGGTACCGAGAACATCATGTTGAGGAAGTTCTCTGAGTAGGACAGATCGTTTTTCGGGTAAACGAACGGCTGGCCGATACTGAATTTGTAAGCCATTGCTGCAATGGTCGGCATTTTCGCGATTAAGCGATACGCGCTGCGCAGACGCTGCTTTTCGTCATGAATATCAAGGTCATCATGGTAGAACGACGACAGGGCACCGGTCACCGCGCACAGCATTGCCATCGGGTGCGCGTCGCGGCGGAAGCCGTTAAAGAAGTTGTGCAGGCCCTGATGCACCATGGTGTGTTTAGTTATGGTGGTTTTAAAGTCCCGGTATTGCGATTTATTTGGCGCTTCACCGTGGAGCAGCATGTAACATACTTCGAGATAATCTGCTTGCGTAGCCAGCTGATCAATTGGATATCCGCGGTGCAGAAGGATGCCTTTCTCACCATCAATGTAGGTGATTTTTGATTCACATGAACCTGTGGCTAAGAAGCCAGGGTCAAAGGTAAAGTACCCGTGTTTTCCTAAAGTACGCACGTCAACTACATCATAGCCGGCTGTACCAGATAACACTGGTAATTCAATGGATTGGCCGTCAATCTGCAGGGTGGCTTTACGATCAGCCATAAGGAAATCTCCTTGCTTTAATCTGCTTCATCACTAAAAAAGAGCGCTAGAATTTACTTGATCTTAACCACCAATGTCAATTCAAACGGGTGTTTAATTGCGGCAGTACGACCCAGCTAACGCCAGATAAAAGTTTCATTGTTACGCATAAGTATGGCATTTGGATGACAGATCCGCACACTTATCATGCAAGTTGTTTTGTTTATACGGTGAAACCCCGAAAGTGTGTATACGACTAAGGTAGTGTTGCATCAAGTTCGAGTTTGGAGTCTGTTGATCTAAACCGAAAAAAAACACGTTTTTCTTGGAAAGTCGGCGCCAGAGAATTGTAATTCATAGTCATGGCTTATATACTTTGGCGGCGATCTCACAGGGTCCTCTGCAACGAGGATGTTTGAAGTTCCGAGCATGTTAACAATGCTTTTCCAAAAGGCACAACAATCGTGAAAAAACAAAGACCTGTAAATTTAGAACTTACAACTATCAGCTTTCCAGCTGCAGCCATCAGTTCCATTCTGCATCGGGTTTCAGGCGTTATTACGCTGATCTCCGTGGCATTACTGGTCTGGGCGCTAGCTGTTTCACTGCAGTCAGCCGAGGGCTTTGCAATGGTGCACGACCTGTTCACCAGCTTCATTGCTAAGTTTATCGCCTGGGGCATCCTGACCGCCTTAAGCTACCACTTATTAGCCGGTATTCGTCATATGTGTATGGATTTAGGTTATTTCGAAGAGCTTAATTCCGGCCGTATCAGTGCACAAATTACCTTTGTGCTGACGATCGTGCTTTCAGTCTTAGCAGGGGTATGGTTATGGTAAAAGTAGCTACAACATTTGGCCGTAGCGGCACTACAGATTACGTTCTGCTACGCGCATCGGCAATTATTCTGGCGTTGTACGCCATTTTCATGGTGAGTTTCCTGGTTTCTGCGGAAACCGTTAATTATGCCGTGTGGACGAACCTGTTCGCCGGTCTTGGCATGAAAATTTTCACCATGTTAGCTCTGACCTCTGTGTTAATTCACGGCTGGATCGGTATCTGGCAGGTTCTTACTGACTACATTAAACGGTCGGGTTTACGAGCTTTCATTCAATTCGTTGTATGCGTCATGCTTATCGTGTGCTGGTTCGCCGGCCTGCTGGTAGTGTGGCCTGTGGAGGGTGTGTAAGTGAGCGTACAAACACTCGAATTTGATGCAGTAGTCATTGGTGCCGGTGGCGCAGGTATGCGCGCGGCATTGCAAATTTCAGAATCAGGCATGAGCTGTGCGCTGATGTCTAAAGTTTTCCCGACCCGCTCGCACACAGTGTCAGCACAGGGTGGTATTACCGTTGCCTTGGGTAACGCCCACGAAGATAACTGGGAATGGCACATGTTCGATACCGTCAAAGGTTCGGACTATATCGGTGACCAGGATGCCATCGAGTACATGTGTAAAACCGGTCCGGAAGCTATTTTAGAACTGGAAAACATGGGTCTGCCATTCTCGCGTTTTGAAAACGGCAAAGTCTATCAGCGTCCGTTTGGCGGTCAGTCAAAAGCCTTTGGTGGCGAGCAGGCAGCGCGTACCGCTGCGGCTGCTGACCGTACTGGTCACGCTTTGCTGCATTTGCTCTATCAGCAAAACGTAAAGAACAAGACCACGGTTTTTTCTGAGTGGTATGCGCTTGATCTGGTGAAAAACCAGGACGGCGCAGTGGTCGGTGTGACCACCCTCAATATTGAAACCGGCGAAGTTTTCTATGTCAAAGCCAAAGCCGTCGTGCTGGCGACAGGTGGCGCGGGTCGTATCTATGCCTCAACCACCAACGCTCACATTAACACCGGTGACGGTGTTGGTATGGCGCTGCGTGCTGGCGTTCCTATGCAGGACATGGAAATGTGGCAGTTCCACCCAACCGGTATTGCCGGCGCCGGTACCCTGGTGACCGAAGGTTGCCGTGGTGAAGGTGGTTACCTGTTAAATAAAGACGGCGAACGCTTCATGGAGCGTTACGCACCAAATGCCAAAGACCTTGCCTCACGTGATGTCGTGGCACGCTCAATGATGACTGAGATCCGCGAAGGTCGTGGCTGTGAAGGTCCCTGGGGACCGCACCTGAAACTGAAGCTGGACCATTTAGGCCGTGACGTTTTAGAAAGCCGTCTGCCGGGCGTTTGTGACCTGGCGAAAACTTTTGCTCACGTGGATCCGGCCGAAGAGCCAATTCCAGTGATTCCAACCTGTCACTATATGATGGGTGGTATTCCTACAGATGTGAACGGCCAGGCGTTACAAATTGACGCCGAAGGTAAAGCGACGCCGATTCAGGGCTTGTTTGCCTGTGGTGAGATTGCTTGTGTATCAGTACACGGCGCGAACCGCCTGGGTGGTAACTCACTGCTTGATCTCGTGGTCTTTGGCCGCGCGACCGGTCTGCACCTGGGTGAAGCACTGGCAGCGAACACTGAAGCACGCGAAGCTAGTCAGGATGATATCGATGCGGGTCTGGCTCGCGTCAATCGCTGGGAAAATACCAAGCAGGGTGAAGATCCGGTACAAATCAAGAAAGACCTGCAGAAGTGCATGCAAATGAACTTCTCGGTCTTCCGTGAAGGTGAAGCAATGAATGAAGGTTTGGCGGAGCTGAAAGAAATCCGCGAACGCCTGAAAAATGCCCGCCTTGATGACAATAGTGCCGAATTTAATACCCAGCGTATCGAGTGCCTGGAACTTGATAACCTGATGGAAACTGCCTATTCGACCGCAGTATCGGCTATCTTCCGTACCGAGAGCCGCGGCGCCCATAGCCGTGCTGACTATCCGGACCGTGATGATGATAACTGGCTGGTACATAGCGTTTACCGTCCGGAAAAAGAAGACATGGTAAAACGTGAAGTGAATATGCAGCCGAAACTGCGTGAAGCATTCCCGCCAAAAGCGCGGACTTACTAAGGTTAGGTGACAACGATGAAGAAGTTAGTTATTTCAGTTTATCGTTACAACCCGGATGTTGATAACGCACCTTACATGAAGGACTACGCCCTCGAAGTTGAGGACGGCCAGGACATGATGGTGCTGGATCTGCTGCTTAAACTTAAAGAGCAGGATCCTACGTTAGCATTCCGTCGCTCATGCCGTGAAGGTGTGTGTGGTTCTGACGGTTTGAACATGAATGGTAAAAATGGTCTGGCATGTATCACCCCAATGTCTGCTCTTAAGGGCAACAAAATCGTGATTCGCCCACTACCTGGCTTACCGGTCATTCGTGACTTGATTGTTGATATGACGCAGTTCTATCAGCAGTACGAGAAAATCAAGCCGTATCTGATTAATGACGACAAAACGCCACCTGCGCGTGAGCGTCTGCAGTCACCGGAAGAGCGTGCTAAGTTAGACGGTCTGTACGAATGTATCCTTTGTGCATGCTGCTCAACCTCATGTCCGTCATTCTGGTGGAACCCGGAAAAGTTCATTGGTCCTGCAGGTCTGCTGCAAGCCTATCGGTTCCTTATCGATAGCCGTGACACGGCAACAGAGGAGCGACTTGGTGACCTTGATGACGCATTCAGTGTGTTCCGTTGCCACGGTATTATGAACTGCGTCAGTGTTTGTCCGAAAGGGCTGAACCCGACAAAGGCTATTGGACACATCAAATCCATGCTATTGAGTCGCGCGATTTAGTCTAATCGCGTTGATTTGCTATAGTAGTGGCCGAGCTGTATCGAAATAGCCATCCAGCTTGGATGGCTATTTTTTTATAAAACGAGTGTGAAGGAACAGCGATGCAAGATGGCGTAATGCAAGCCTGGCTAGAATCCTCCCACCTGGCTGGTGGTAACATGGCTTATGTCGAGGAGCTATTTGAAGTTTATCTCGACGATCCTACTGCTGTTGGTGATGAATGGCGCGAGTTTTTCGACCAGTTGCCGCGTGAAGGTAGCGGCCAGGACACCAAGCACAGTGAAATTCGTGAGCAGTTCCGCAAGCTTGCCAAAGACAAGCTGAAGCAAGCTGGAACCGTGGTCAGCGGCGCACCGGATCAACAGCAAGTGCGCGTGTTACAAATGATCAACGCTTACCGTTTCCGTGGTCATCAACATGCGAACCTGGATCCGCTCGATTTATGGAAGCAAGAAGAAGTTCCGGACTTAACGCTGGAGCATCACGAGCTTTCCAAAGACGACTACGACAAAGAATTCAATGTCGGCTCTCTGGCTGTTGGCCAGGAGACCATGAAGCTGGGTGAAATTCACAAGCTTCTGGAACAGATTTATTGTGAGTCGATTGGTGCTGAGTACATGCACATCGTCTCGACCGAAGAAAAACGTTGGATTCAGCAGCGCCTTGAAGGCATGCGTGGTCGCCCGGAGTTTAAGAGCGAGCAGCAAAAGAAAATTCTGAAAGAATTGGTTGCCGCAGATGGCCTGGAAAAATATCTTGGCTCAAAATTCCCGGGTGCGAAGCGCTTCTCCCTTGAGGGCGGCGACAGTCTGATTCCGATGCTTAAGGCGCTGATTAGCCGCGCTGGCGAACAGGGCACCAAAGAAGCCGTGATTGGTATGGCTCACCGTGGCCGTCTGAACGTGCTGGTGAACGTACTGGGTAAGAAACCGCAGGACTTGTTCGACGAATTTGCCGGGAAACATGGCCAGGGCAAGGGCTCAGGCGATGTGAAGTACCATATGGGCTTCTCGTCTGATTTTGCGACCCCGGGTGGCGACGTTCACCTCGCGCTGGCATTCAACCCATCCCACCTTGAGATCGTCAACCCGGTAGTAATGGGTTCCGTGCGTGCGCGTATGGACCGTCTGGGTGATAAAGATGGCTCAAAAGTGCTGCCGATTACCATCCACGGTGATTCGGCGATTGCCGGCCAGGGCGTGGTGCAAGAAACCTTCAATATGTCGCAGACGCGTGCGTTCCAGTGTGGTGGCTCCATTCGTATTGTGGTGAACAACCAGGTTGGCTTTACCACCTCGAAGCGCGAAGACACGCGTTCAACGCAGTACTGTACTGACATCGCCAAGATGGTGCAGGCACCGATTTTCCACGTGAATGCTGATGACCCTGAAGCCGTGGTATTTGTGACCCAGCTGGCGATTGATTTCCGCAACGAATTCAAACGCGATGTCATGATTGACCTGGTCTGCTACCGTCGTCACGGCCATAACGAGGCAGACGAACCAAGCGCGACCCAACCGTTAATGTATGCGAAAGTGAAAAAGCATTCGGTGGCGCGTAGTATTTACGCGAAGCGTCTGGCCGATGCTGGCGTTGTTGATAAAGACCTTGAAGACAAGCTGGTGGATAATTATCGCGACCTGCTTGATCAGGGTGAGATCGTGGTCGACGAATGGCGTGAAATGAAGTCGCACTCGAGTGACTGGTCTCAATACGTCGGTAACGAGTGGGACGTGGAATACGACGCAAAAATCAGTAAGACCCAGTTAGAAGAGCTGGGTGTGAAGATGAGCAGTATTCCTGACGACCACAAATTGCACTCGCGGGTGAAGAAAGTCTACGACGAACGCATGAAAATGGCGAAGGGCGAAAAGAAGGCCGACTGGGGCTTTGCTGAGACGCTGGCTTATGCTTCGCTGGTCGATCAGGGCGTACGCATTCGTCTGACCGGGCAGGACAGTGGCCGTGGTACTTTCTTCCACCGTCATGCGGTACTGCACAACCAGAAAGACGCTTCGACCTACATGCCGCTGAATAATATTCGCGAGGGGCAGGGGCCGATCGAGATTTATGACTCGGTACTGTCCGAAGAGGGCGTGGTGGCGTTTGAGTACGGCTACGCAACCGCAGAGCCGAACGCTTTAGTCTTGTGGGAAGCGCAGTTCGGTGACTTCGTTAATGGTGCGCAGGTGGTGATTGACCAGTTCCTGAGCTCCGGCGAGCAAAAATGGGGCCGTTTATGTGGTTTAACCCTGTTGTTGCCGCATGGTTATGAAGGTCAGGGTCCTGAGCATAGCTCGGCGCGATTGGAGCGCTTCTTGCAGCTTTCCGCGGATCATAACTGGTCGGTGTGTGTACCCACGACACCTGCTCAGGTATTCCATATGTTACGGCGCCAACACCTGCGTCCGGTTCGCCGGCCGCTGATTGTTATGACGCCAAAATCACTGTTACGTCATCCGTTGGCAGTTTCGGAACTGGATGAGTTGACCGACGGTGTGTTCCAAAACGCGATTGGCGAAATCGATTCTTTAGAAGCGAAAAAAGTTAAACGCGTGGTATTCTGCTCGGGCAAAGTTTATTACGACTTGTTAAAAGAGCGTCGTGAGCGAGAGCTGCAAGACGTGGCGATTATTCGCATTGAACAGTTGTATCCATTCCCGGCAGATGAAGTGGCTGAAATCTTAAAAGATTATAAGCACGTGAAGGATTTTGTCTGGTGTCAGGAAGAGCCACAGAACCAGGGTGCATGGTACAGCAGCCAGCATCACTTCTGGGCGGCAATTCCGAAGGGCGCTAACCTGGTTTATGCGGGCCGGGAAGCATCAGCGGCTCCGGCCGTTGGTTACCTCTCTGAGCACAACAAACAACAGCAAAAATTAGTCGATGACGCGCTAACCATTAAATAGGTGATAATTGACCATGGCTATTGATATTAAAGTTCCACAACTCCCTGAATCTGTTGCTGACGCAACAGTCGCTACCTGGCACGTCAAACCAGGTGACAAAGTGTCACGCGATCAAAATCTGGTCGATATTGAAACCGACAAAGTAGTGTTAGAAGTCACTGCACCGGAAGACGGTGTCATGGGCGACATCGTCGCTGACGAAGGCACCACGGTCGGCGCTGAAGAAGTCATCGGTAAGCTGGAAAAAGGCGATGGCAAAGGCGACGGCTCTGATGACAAAGCGTCGAAAGATAAATCTGATAAGTCAGACGACAAGAAGTCAGACGACAAGAAGTCAGACGACAAAAAATCTGATGACAAAAAGTCTGAGAAGTCAGATAAATCAGACAAAAAAGAAAGCAAGTCAGGTTCAGGCGAAAAGCATGAAGTTAAAGTACCGCAACTGCCTGAGTCAGTGGCGGACGCCACCATCGCGACCTGGCATGTGAAAGCGGGTGAAAAGGTCTCGCGTGATCAGAACCTGGTCGATATCGAAACCGACAAAGTGGTACTTGAAGTTGTTGCTCCGGCTGATGGCGTACTTGCTGAAATTAAGCAGGACGAAGGTGCCACTGTAGGTGCTGATGACGTCATCGGTATCGTTGAAGCGGGTGGTGAAGGCAAAGACAGCTCTGCTGATGATAAATCAGCAGACAAGTCGCAAGCAAAAGAGGACGACAGCGGCGATAGCGACGACAGTGATAAAGAAGTCGTGGGTCCAGCCGTACGTCGCTTGCTTGCCGAGCATAACCTGAAAGTAGCGGACGTGAAGGGCACCGGTAAAGGCGGTCGTGTGACCAAAGAAGACGTAGAGAAGCACGTGAAAGAGGGTGGCAAGAAAGATTCTTCTGCTGCTAAAACCGAAAGCAGCGCACCAGCTGCCGCAGGCGACCGTGATCAGAAACGCGTTCCTATGACACGTTTGCGTAAGACCATTGCTAAGCGCCTGCTGGAAGCGAAAAATGCGACGGCGATGCTGACCACATTTAACGAAGTCAACATGAAGCCGATCATGGACTTGCGTTCTAAGTATAAGGATGAGTTTGAGAAGCGTCATGACACGCGTCTTGGCTTTATGGGCTTCTATGTTAAAGCCGTGACTGAAGCACTGAAACGCTTCCCTGAAGTGAATGCATCGATTGACGGTGATGACATCGTTTATCACAACTACTTTGATATCAGCATTGCAGTGTCAACGCCACGTGGCCTGGTGACCCCGGTACTGCGTGACACCGACAAGATGAGCATTGCTGAAATTGAAAATGGTATCCGTGACCTGGCGATTAAAGGCCGTGACGGCAAGTTGACCATGGACGACATGCAAGGTGGTAACTTCACCATTACCAACGGTGGTGTATTTGGTTCATTGCTGTCAACACCTATCCTGAACCCACCGCAGAGCGCGATTCTGGGTATGCATAAAATTCAGGATCGCCCAATGGCGGTCGACGGTAAGGTTGAAATTCTGCCAATGATGTACTTGGCTCTGTCGTATGACCATCGCATTATCGACGGTAAAGAGTCGGTGGGCTTCCTGGTCACCATTAAAGAGTTATTAGAAGATCCACAACGCTTGTTGCTGGACATCTAAGCGGAGTAAGGCCGCATGTTGCATTCTGTGGACATACACATGCGGCTGTCTTTTTTGCGCGCAAAACTGTAAAATATGCGCGAAATTTTCGGGTAAGCAGCATTAGGCTGCTTTTGTTGTTCAAACGAATCGGAAGATCATCATGAATTTGCATGAGTATCAGGCCAAACAACTCTTTAAAGAGTTCGGTTTGCCAGTATCTGAAGGCTACGCAGTAGACACTGCTGACGAAGCCGTTGAAGCTGCCAAGAAGATTGGCGGTGAGCGTTGGGTGGTTAAAGCACAAGTTCACGCCGGTGGCCGTGGTAAAGCGGGCGGTGTAAAACTTGTTTCCAGCCTTGACGAAGTACGTGACTTTGCCAGCAACTGGTTAGGTAAGAACCTGGTCACTTACCAAACGGACGCGAACGGTCAGCCGGTTGCGAAAATTTTGGTTGAGAGCCTGACTGATATCGCTTCAGAACTGTACTTAGGCGCAGTTGTTGACCGTGCTACACGTAAGATCGTGTTCATGGCGTCAACCGAAGGTGGTGTTGAAATCGAGAAAGTCGCTGAAGAAACACCTGAAAAAATTCTGAAAGCAGTTGTTGATCCGACGGTCGGTGCACAGCCGTTCCAGGGTCGTGAGCTGGGCTTCAAATTAGGTCTGAACCCAGACCAGGTGAAGCAGTTCACCAAGATTTTCCTGGGTCTTGCGAAAATGTTCGAACAGTACGACTTCGCACTGCTCGAGATCAACCCGTTGGTCATCACTGAGCAAGGCAACCTGCACTGTCTGGACGGTAAGATCAATATCGACAGCAACGCGCTGTACCGTCAGCCAAAAATCCGCGAAATGCATGACCCGTCACAAGAAGACGAGCGTGAAGCGCAAGCGGCGAAGTGGGAACTGAACTACGTAGCGCTGGACGGCAACATCGGCTGTATGGTTAACGGCGCGGGGCTGGCCATGGGTACCATGGACATCGTTAAGCTTGCAGGCGGTCAGCCGGCGAACTTCCTGGATGTTGGTGGCGGCGCTACCAAAGAGCGTGTTACTGAAGCATTCAAAATCATCCTGTCGGATGACGCAGTACAAGCCGTATTAGTAAATATCTTCGGCGGTATCGTACGTTGTGACATGATCGCAGAAGGCATCATGGGTGCAGTTGAAGAAGTAGGCGTTAAAGTTCCTGTAGTTGTTCGCCTGGAAGGTAACAACGCAGACTTAGGTCGTCAGAAATTAGCAGAAAGTGGCCTGAACATCATCGCAGCAGAGAGCTTATCTGACGCTGCTGATAAAGTGGTTGCTGCGGCAGGAGGTCAATAATGTCTATCTTGATCGATAAAAACACCAAAGTTATCTGCCAGGGTTTCACTGGTGGTCAGGGTACGTTCCACTCTGAGCAAGCTATCGCGTACGGTACGCAAATGGTCGGTGGTGTAACGCCAGGTAAAGGCGGTCAGACGCATCTGGGCCTGCCAGTGTTTAACACTGTGCGTGAAGCGGTTGAAGAAACGGGTGCAACTGCATCTGTTATCTACGTACCAGCACCTTTCTGTAAAGACTCAATCATTGAAGCTGCTGACGCAGGTATCGAACTGATCGTTTGTATCACTGAAGGTATCCCAACGCTGGATATGCTGTATGTGAAAGAATACCTGACGCACAAAGGCGTGCGCATGATCGGTCCTAACTGCCCGGGCGTGATTACTCCAGACGAGTGCAAAATCGGCATCATGCCAGGTCACATCCATAAAGCGGGTAAAGTCGGTATCGTTTCACGTTCAGGTACCCTTACCTATGAAGCGGTGAAGCAAACCACTGACGAAGGCTTCGGCCAGTCGACCTGTGTTGGTATCGGTGGTGACCCGATCCCTGGTTCTAACTTCATCGACATTCTGGAAATGTTTGAAAAAGATCCAGCGACCGAAGCAATCGTCATGATCGGTGAGATCGGTGGTACCGCAGAAGAAGAAGCTGCTGAATACATCAAAAACAACGTGACCAAACCAGTGGTGTCTTACATCGCTGGTGTAACGGCTCCTCCGGGTAAGCGTATGGGTCACGCGGGCGCTATCATCTCTGGTGGTAAAGGTACTGCGGACGAGAAGTTCGCTGCCCTTGAAGCCGCTGGCGTGAAAACCGTCCGTAGCCTTGCCGATATCGGTAAAGCACTGCGCGAGAAAACCGGCTGGTAAGCCACGCGCTGGTTAAAAAGTAAAGTACAAAGGCACCTTCGGCAACGTCGGTGCCTTTTTTATGGCGATTGTCAGAATGATCATAAGTAAAGCTGTACTAACGCTATTGGCGCTGTGTGCGTTTGCCGGCAATTCAGTGCTGTGCCGCTGGGCTTTGGCTGAATACGAAATGGCGCCGGCGAGCTTTACCCTCATCAGGCTGTTAAGCGGCGCGGCGGTGCTGTTCTTTCTGATAAGAGGGCAGTCTGCCAGAATGCGGGCGTCGATGCCGCTGCGTGCCGGACTTTCATGGTGGGGCGCGCTGTGGTTAGCTGTTTATGCCTACGCTTTCGCCTTTGCCTATATTGAGCTGGCGACGGGAGTGGGAGCCTTAGTGCTTTTTACCTGCGTGCAGTTGAGCATGTTACTTATTGGCGCCTGGCGCGGCATGCGCTATAGCGCGATTGAGTTGCTGGGTATTATTATGGCGCTGGCAGGCTTTGGTTATCTGATTGCGCCGCAATTAGCTACGCCTTTTAGCGGCACTGCGGTGCTGTTAATGATGATCGCCGGCGTTGCCTGGGGGGCGTATAGCACGGTTGGACGTGGCGCGTCGACGCCACTTACCGATACGTTTATTCACTTCGCCCGTGCCGCTTTATTAAGTTTACCGTTGCTGCCACTTATCTTTCTGAGTGAGCCCCTGAGCTGGCCGCCGCTGGCACTCGCGGTAGCCTCAGGCGCATTAACTTCAGCAGTCGGCTATGCGATCTGGTTTAAAGTTTTACCGCACTTAAGGGTGAGTAGCGCAGCTGTTGCCCAGTTAGCTGTGCCAGTTCTTGCTGCTTGTGGCGGTATTATTTTTGTAGCAGAGCCGATAACTCAGCGCTTCGTGATCGCATGCGGCGTGATTTTAAGCGGCATTTTGCTGGTAATTCTGCGGCGGGAAAAAAAGATTGACGCAACTAAAACAAAACATATTAATTAACTAGAATTCATCCTTTTACAAATTCTTATAATGCGCTAGGCTATTTCCTGAACAGTGACTACCACACTAAAGTTGTCGCGACGGGGACACACCAATGAAAAAGTGGATTTTGCTCGCTATCTTAGCGCTGGCTGCCTGGAACTACCATCTTAACAAACAGGCAGAGCAGCGGGGCGAAGAGCGCGGGCTGATTAAGGAAATTGTACAGGGGGTACAAGGCGCGGTGTTTAAACATGATCCGCGGTTTCGTTGTGACGGTCGGCGGTTTTGTCATGAAATGCGCTCTGCCGAAGAAGCTTTATTCTTTTTAAGTAATTGCCCGGAAACACAGCTGGACGATAATGCCAATGGTATTCCCTGTGAGGAAGACTTTCCGCCCGAAGAAAATCTTACCGCCGGGCAAAACTAACACTCAGGCTTGGCCTTTGGCACGCTTCGATCGTATGCTGTACCTCATTGACGATCGGGGTAACTTAGTATGCACAAAAAGTTTGTTCTGTTCATTCTCTTAGGCTGCGCCATTGCGATTTGGTTTGCTGCTGAATGGTTGCGCGAGAACTCCCACGCGCAAGTTCAGGTGCAAATGAGCAAGACTGATAAAGATGAGTGGTTTGTTGCCTATGGCTTTGATGAATCGGTCACGCGAGTGACCTTTGTGCGTAATCCTGATCATTCCCGACTTGAGCGCTGGCAGGCCATCGATACCGACTTTTATATTGGTGTCGATAGCGAGACCAATGAAGAATATATCGCGCGTATCGACGGTCTGGCTTTTAACAGCGTAGCTTTCCAGCTTGAACCTACCTATGTCACTTTGCGCAAAGATTATGCGCCATTCTCGCCCTTTAGTGACGGTGGCATGTCCTGGTTTACCGGACGTTTTAAAGTCTGTCCGCAAAGTTGTGCAAGCGCGCTGCGTTTTAGCTATGACTTTTCGATGGAGGCACCGCTGAGTGATTTTGTGCGCTTACCGGAACAAAGTGAACGCGGACAGCTTGAATGGCAGGAATCCGCCAGCGACGGACACGTCGTTTACGTTGGCCCACAGGCACCGGGGCCAACGGCCGAACACGGCTTTGAGACCATTATCGATCCTATTTTGCCGACCTCGTTAAAGCAGCGTTTATTGCGCGACGTGCCACCGTTGACTGCGTTCTTTAATCAACGCATGCCCCATCTTGAAGAGCGTCCAATGCTGTTGGCCTCGTTCAGTCCAACCGATGATGGGCGTTACGGTTATCAGGGCGGGGTCATCGGCAATCAGATGGTGCTGCACTGGTACGGGCACAGTATGGCCGAGCGTATTACCGCACCTTACTTTATTGAAGACACGCTGTGGTTTGTCGCGCATGAGTTTGCGCATTTGTATCAGTCGGGGCAATTTAATAACGAGTCAGCCTGGATTCATGAAGGCGCAGCTGAATTTATGGCATTGGAATATCTGCGCTCTATTCACGCCAACTCAATATATCTGGCGCATCGCGTCCGTAAGGCGCAAGAGCAATGCGCCAACAGTAACGATAAGTTCGAACTACATTATGCCTGCGGCCTGCTGTGGGCCGCGGCAATTGACGAACAAATTAAGCGCGAGTATCCGCATGGCTTATTTTTTCTTTGGTACATGTATGTGCGTGAAATGGCCGAGCAAAGCTTTCCTGAGCCAGTTGATCTCTATTTTGAGCTGATGACTCAACTTACCAGTGAGAGCTTCGTGCAGGAAATGCGGGAAACCATCGCGCAGCGTTTCAATCAGTTACCTGACGAGACGGCTTCTCCGTTATAGCGTAGGTCTGACGGACAAAGTCGATCGTCAGGCGACTTGTCTGCAAAGCTCTTGCGCCAATACCGGCGATATCCGCGGGGCCCGGGATTAAGGTCTGACGGTTAGCAAAGCAAACATCGTTCAGACAAAACGGCTTCGGTACCTGCACCAGTTTTAATTGCGTCTTGCCGCTGGCGATGTGCGCTTCTATGGTTTTGCCTTGCAGTTGCGTTAGCGCTAAGTCTTCTGCTAATGACTGGTGCAAACTAAAGCCCGCCAGATTTCCGGTATCCAAATGTGCCGGAAAGCGTATCCCGTCATACTGCAGCTCAACCGTGATATGTCCATCACTGTAGCTGAAAGGTGTGGAGCCGGCGCCCAAAGCTGACTCGGTCCACTGAGTAATTTGTCACTTTGAGCTTATTGCCTAACATGTCGGCGGTGTAACTGTTACCGGTCGGTTTCAGTCCGATCCGGCGCGCTGCGGCAGGAGCTATATTCAGTGAGCCTGGCGCACCCGTATCAAGGAAAAAGCGTAGCTTATGCCCATTAATGGTTACTGGCATCAACACTGCGTCCTTAAGCAGAGTTGAAGGATTCTGAAAAGTTCTGATGCTGTCATTGAACTATTTAGCTGCAACTGCCATACCTAAACTGTCAGAACCACACCTATCAAGACTTTGTCGGGGAGCAGTTTATGAAATTAATAAAGACACACATTGTGCTCAGCTTATTGCTGGGCGCAGCTCTTTCCAGCCCTGCGACGCAAGCCGCGGAGCATAAGTTCGAGCAGGCGCCGGGGTATTATCATATGAATATCGGTGATTTTCGTATTACCGCGCTGAACGACGGTACCCGCGATATGGCGGCGCACCGGTTGCTGCATTGGGACGAGGAGAAAATTCAGGCGGCGTTGGCAGAGCATTATTTAACGTCACCGGTTGAGGGCTCAATTAATGGCTTTTTAGTCAACACCGGCGAGCAGCAAATACTGATTGATACCGGCATGGGTGACGGGGTCAGTCCTAACCTCGGACAACTGAGCGCGCACTTACAAGCGGCAGGCTACCAGCTTACTGATATTGATGCAGTTTACATTACCCACATGCATGGCGATCACATTAGTGGGTTGTTGACCGACGGTGAACGTACGTTCCCTAACGCCAGGCTTTATGTGCACGAGCGCGACGCCAACTATTGGCTTAGCGAAACAGAAATGAATAAAGCTCCTGAGGGGCGCAAGGGTAGCTTTAAGAATGCTATGCGGCTATTTGCGCCTTATCAGAACGCCAACGCCCTGATAACCTTCAGCGACGGTCAGCAGTTACACGATGGTATTATTGTCAATCCAACGCCGGGACACACGCCGGGTCATAGCGTTTACCGGGTAGAAAGCGACGCTGAGACGATGGTGATTTGGGGGGATACCCTGCATGTTGCAGCAGTACAATTCGCGCATCCAGAAGTCACCATTGCTTATGACAGCAACCCTGACGAAGCGCGCGCTCAACGCTTGCAGTTACTTGAGAAAGTCGCCGCCGAGGGACACTGGGTTGCCGGCGCGCATATTTCGTTTCCGGGCATTGGACGCGTGAAAAAAGAAGCTGACGGCTACCGCTGGGTACCCGCCAACTATACCACGCAAATTGATTAAGCTGAGTCTGGCCTTAAGCCAGTTCTGCTATGGCCTCGTCAGCAGCCTGTAAGGCCTGTTGACGGGGCGCTTCGCCTAAATTCACACCCTCAGCACGAATCACCGTAACATCGGTAATGCCAATAAAGCCCAATGCATTGCGCAGGTAGCTTTCCTGATGATCCATAGCTGCGGCTGCGCCTTCGCTGTAAATACCGCCACGACCCGAGGCGATATATACCTTTTTACCGGTCAGTAGCCCCTGGAGGCCCTGTTCTGTGTACTTAAAGGTCACTCCCGCTTTTAGTACCCGATCAAACCACGCCTTCAGTTGTGTAGGGATGGTGAAGTTGTACATAGGGGCGCCGATCACCACGACATCAGCGGCAAACAGCTCGTCCAATAATGTTTGTGTTAACGGCTGTTGTTCTGCCAGCAGCGTTTCGGCGTCCAGGTGCGGCACCGGATCGGTGACTAAATCACGGTAAACTACTTGATCCGCTTCGCCGGCAATGCGCTCGACAATCTGCTTACTAAGCTTACGGCTGACTGACTGTTCAACAAAAAGACCTGAGTCCAAGTGTAAAATGTTCATAAATGAATTCTCCAGAATTTGTGCGCTGTGAAATTATGAACGACAGTCTACAGGGTTCCAAAAATGGTTGTAGAGGGCTAATATGGAATAAAACGTTCCAAAATTGGAACGAAATCGGTTATCACAAGGAGCCCCTGATGAGTCTGCCCGATTTAACCAACTATCTTATCTTTGCCAGGGTGGTCGCCGCGGGCAGTATCAGTGCCGGCGCGCGTGAACTTGGTATGCCCAAGTCGACGATCAGCCGCAGGCTCAGCGAACTCGAAGAAGAGCAGGGCATCCGGCTGGTGCATCGCACCCGTCGCGGCCTGAAACTAACCGACGTCGGGCAGGCTTTTTTGCAACATTGCGAGGCGCTGGTAAGTGCCGCAGAAGCGGCGCAACAGGTGACGCAACTGGTACGTGAAAAGCCGCGCGGCACCATTCATGTCAGCGCACCCTACGGCCTGAGCCAGAGTTTGCTGACACTGCTGTTGCCACCATTTATGCAGGCGTATCCGGAAGTGGTGATTGAGCTGGTGGTTACCAACCGTCCGGTCAACTTGCTGGATGAAGGCATTGATGTGGCGTTACGCGTGCGCTCGAGTATCGAAGACTCATCATTGATTGCCCGACCGCTGTCCGATGCACCGCTAACCTTGTATGGCGCACCTGAACTTCTTGAACGCCGCGGTATTCCCAAACATCCGTTAGACTTGCTCGATTTCCCGCAACTATCGCTGCATTACACCAGTGGGCGTTATGCCTATCAGTTGACGGCCGATGATGGTGACCAGCTAACCATCAGTTTTCAGCCGCGCCTGATTACCGATGACATGCTGGTGCTACGCGAGGCGGCTATTCAAGGCGAGGGGTTGGTGGCGTTACCGAACTATCTGTGTGTCGAGGCCGTCAGCGCCGGACAACTACAACGGGTGTTGCCCAACTGGCAGTTACCGATGGGCATTATGCACCTGGTGTATCCGCATCGGCGCGGGTTATTGCCGGCGGTACGGGTTTTTATTGATTATCTGGTGGAACATATTCCTGCGGTGGCGCAACGTTCCTTATTGATCGGATAGCCGATGCTCTCTACAATCATTCAAACGATTGTTTGAAAAAGAGCAGAGCAACTATGGACTTTCAACCCAGCGCAAAAACGCTTGAGTACCGTAAGAAACTGATTCAATTCATAAAAGATAATATAGAACCGATTGAATCGAATTATCATAAAGAAAACCGCCGGCTGAATGCCGACGGCAACTGGCGTCACTGGGAAGTCCCCCCCGTGGTTGCCGAGCTGAAGGCCAAAGCGCGTGAGCAAGGGCTATGGAATCTGTTTTTACCGGATGCGGAACTCGGAGCAGGCCTGACCACGCTGGAATACGCGCCGCTGGCAGAGGTAATGGGACATAGCTTACTGGCACCGGAAATCTTCAACTGCAACGCGCCGGATACCGGCAATATGGAAGTGCTTTACCATTTTGGTTCGCAGGCACAAAAGGAACAGTGGCTTGAGCCGTTATTGGCAGGTGAGATTCGCTCAGTTTTTTGTATGACCGAGCCTGATGTTGCTTCCTCAGATGCGACTAATATGCAGACCAAGATCGTCGCTGACGGCGACGAGGTAGTGATTAGTGGCCGCAAATGGTGGTCTACCGGGCTTGGCCATCCTGACGCTGCATTCGCTATTGTCATGGGCCTCACAGACGAGGATGCGCCGAAGCATCAGCGACATTCCATGGTGTTGGTGCCGCTCGATGCCAAAGGAGTAACTATTGAACGCATGTTACCGGCGTTTGGTGAATATGACGCGCCGTATGGCCATGGTGAAGTGGTCTTTGACAAGGTTCGGGTACCCAAAGAAAACGTGATTGGCGAACTTGGTGATGGCTTTAAAATAGCCCAGGGGCGCCTGGGGCCTGGACGCATCCATCACTGTATGCGCGCCCTCGGCGCCGCCGAGAAAGCCATGCAACTGTTTATGAAGCGTGGTCAGGATCGCATCGCCTTTGGTCGACCATTACTGCAGCTTGGTGGCAATTCTGAGCGGGTCGCTGACATGCGTATTGCTATTGATCAGGCACGTTTACTGACCTTTTTTGCCGCCTGGAAGATCGATCAGGTCGGCGCAATGAAGGCGCTGGCAGAAATCTCTGCGATTAAAGTTGTGGCGCCCAACGTACTGCAACAGGTGGTGGATGAAACCATTCAGTTATTCGGCGGTGCCGGCGTCAGTCATGACGTACCGCTGACGCAATTGTTCGCGGTGGCCCGGGCGCTGCGCATTGCCGATGGGCCCGATGCTGTGCATCGTGCCACCATTGCCAAGGTTGAGCTGGCCAAATACCGGGAGCGCTGAACATGACGCAGACAACAGGCGTTGCCAACGCGCAGCTTGAAGATAAGGCCAGTGCGGTGCGCGCGGGCGAGCATTTACCCGTTGCGCAACTGACGTCTTATCTCAAGGAGCAGTTTCCGCAGCTTGAAGGTGAGCTGAAAGTGACGCAGTACAGCGGCGGAGCATCAAACTGGACCTATCGGCTGGAATTTGCCAACGCGGATTGGATTTTGCGGCGCCCGCCGGCGGGTACCAAAGCAAAATCCGCCCATGATATGGGCCGCGAGTACCGTATTCAAAAAGCCCTGGAGCCGGTCTTCCGGTATGTGCCCAAAATGCTCCATTACACCGACGATGAGACGATTATCGGTGCCGAGTTTTATATTATGGAGCGCGTTGCCGGCATTATTCCGCGTAAGAACCTGCCGCGCGAGCTAAAAATATCAGAAGCGCAAACCCGCGAGCTCTGCAAGAATGCGCTGGATTGCCTGATAGAGCTGCATAGCATTGCTATCCACGAGCATGGGCTTGACCAACTGGCCAAGGGCGAGGGCTATACCGAGCGGCAGGTGCTGGGTTGGAATAAGCGCTATCGTCAGGCGAAAACCTGGAATGTGCCGAAAAGTGAGAAAATTATGCGCTGGCTGGAGCAAAACAAACCAGCTAACGAGCGCCTGTGTATGACCCACAACGACTTTCGTTTTGACAACCTGGTTCTGGATAGCGCCGATCCCACTCACATTATCGGTGTGCTTGACTGGGAACTGGCGACCATTGGCAATCCGCTGATGGATCTGGGGAATAGTCTGGCGTACTGGATTGAAGCCGATGACGATGCGGTTGCCCGCTCAACGCGACGGCAGCCGACCCACCTGCCAGGCATGATGACGCGTAAAGAGGTGATTCATTATTACTGTGAACGCATGCAGGTGGATGTTGCCGATTTCACCTTTTACGAAGTCTTCGGGCTATTTCGACTGAGTGTCATTGCGCAGCAGATTTATTATCGGTATCACCATAAACAGACACGCAATCCGGCGTTTAAGAACTTCTGGTTGCTGGTGCATTATTTGCACTGGCGTTGCCGCCGGCTGATAAAACAACAGGGGAAGTCATGACGCATTCTGAGCGTAAAACCATTCTGATCACCGGTGCCAGCTCCGGCCTTGGCGAGGGTATGGCGCGCGAGTTCGCTGCCAAAGGCCGGCAACTGGCACTCTGCGCCCGTCGCACGGAACGGCTTGAACAACTTAAACAGGAATTGGAGCGCGAGTATCCGCAGTGCCAGGTCAGTATTAAGGCATTGGACGTGAATGACCATGATCAGGTTTTTGCGGTATTCAAAGCATTTAAGGACGAGTTTGGCACTATTGATCGGGTTGTGGTCAACGCCGGTATGGGTAAGGGCGCGTCCTTAGGCACCGGTTATTTTTATGCCAATGTGCAAACTGCGCAAACCAATTTCGTTGCCGCACTGGCCCAGTGCGAGGCGGCGCTGGAGATGTTTCGCGAGCAAAATGCCGGTCATCTGGTCACCATCAGCTCCATCAGTGCGCTACGTGGTATGCCCCGCGCGATGACTGTCTATGCCGCAACGAAAGCCGGCCTCTCGGCGTTAACCGAAGGCATCCGCGCTGATCTTATCAAATCGAATTCGCCAATTAAGGTGAGCTGCATTATGCCGGGCTATATTCGCTCGGAGATCAACGAGAAGGTCAAAAACACGCCGTTTATGATTGATAATAAAACCGGTTGTCGCTTACTGGTGAAAGCGATTGAGAAAGAGCCGGTGAAGGCTTATGTGCCCAGTTGGCCCTGGGCACCGATTGGCTTTTTGATGAAGCGCCTGCCACTGAAGTGGGTGATGAAGCTCGGCTAATCGACCGGGCATTCGCTGACACGCTCGGTCGCGATACTGAGCGTGCTGGCGGCGCCTGCGGGCAACTCATAAACCAGTGAGGCGGCGGCGACACTTACGTGCCCGCGTGAACCCTGATGATATACCGTGAGCTTACCCGGTTGCAGCGCAATACTCAGGCAGCCGCTGGCTTGAGGTGCAGTCACCAGTCGCTGCCAGTCGCCTTCAGCAAGCTTTTCCACCCATACCTCGTAACCTTGCCAACTGGGCTCATTACCGCGCTTACAATGGTAAACATAGAGCTGAGCGGCGCTGTCTTCAGTGATCAGAGTTTGCAATGGCGTACAGTTGGCCACCTTGGGAGGATCTGGCTTATAAACGGTGAGCTGATAGATGAGCACGGCGACAAAAAGTACCGCCAACGCCACCACTGCGGCAAGAAACCAAAGTCCGATGCGCCGTAACATTATTGCTCCTTAGTTTTCGATGCGGGCAGCTCAGGTGCCAGCAAACGCTCGCCCCGATAGCTGGCAACCTTACCAAAACGCTCGTGTTCGCCGTTCCATTCGCGTTGGGCAATGCGAATGCGCTCAGCGTCACTACTGACGAAGTTCCACCACATTTGTACCGGCTGGGCAAAGGCTTCGCCGCCAATGACCATGACCAGCGTGTCCGCCGCCAGTTCAATAGTGACTGATTTGCGGCCGCTGCCAAGATAAAGCAGTTCATGCGCCACTGCCGTTTTACCCAGCAGATCAGCACGACCGCTGACGACATAAAGACCATACTCATAGTCGGCTTCCAGTTGCAGTTCAGCCACAGCCACGCGTGGTGTTTTTAACTGCATGGCAAAGGTTGGATGAAACTGTAATGCCGGTGAGTGATAGCGCCGTTCGCCGGCAACATAGTCACCGATCACCAGTGTCGCCTGGCACTCACCAAGCGCGAACTGCGGCAGGTTCTTGTAATGATCAAAGCGCGCTGTAGTTGCTTCATTCGCCTCGGGCAATGCCGCCCAGAGCTGCAGGCCGTGCAATGGATCTTGTACCTGCGCGGCGGCGACTTCTGCATGGGAAATACCGTTGCCGGCGGTCATCAGGTTAAGTTCGCCGGCGCGCAACGGTTGCTCGTAGCCGAGGCTATCCTGATGAAGTAACTGTCCCGACAGCAACCAGGTAATGGTCTGCAGGCCAATATGCGGGTGGGGTGGAATATCAAACTGACGGTAATCAGCCGTGGCCACGGGTCCGAAATGATCGACAAAGCACCAGGGCCCTATCATTCGTAACTGGCGTTGCGGTAAGCTGCGAAAGACACGCATTTGGGGCGTCAGCTGGCGCGCCTGTGCGGGTACCACCAGCGCGTCGCGGCGCAGGTGCGCGGATTCACAAGGTACAGGTTGGTCTTCACTATCGGCACGGGTTCGCGTCATTAGGGGTCTCCATCAGGTGCGCTTGCTCTTGCAGTATGCCAAAGCCAGGCATAAAGGTCGATATACGACTATACGCTGACTTCCTTCTTCGACTAAGATTAGTTAAGGTGAGATATCTTACAAGGAGCCACTATGATTCACGCTATCATATTGATTATCATCGGTATCGCTCTCATGTTGAGCGGCATCTGGGAACAGCGGTTGTTCACTATCGTACTCGGTGCGGTGATTGAATTGGTAGGCTGGGGTTGGTTTTTCCTGAAGTGGCGGGCACTCAAGAAAGAAGAGCGGATGGATAACAATGAATAGCACAGTGGGAAAGCGAATTGCCGCATTGGCCATCATGGTGATCGGTGTTTTAAGCGCGGTATTGGCGCCTGAGGGCGAAACCGTGGTGCGTTGGGTCGGTATCTTTTTGCTGATCGTAGGGGTGTATTTTCTGGTCACGCAGAAAGCCAGTTCGGAACAGCGTCAGCATACCGCACAGCAACGTACTGATGTACCGCCGCTACGCTGGTATCAATCAGCCATTCTGTGGGTACCGGTTGTCGCCATTATCATCGGTATTTTGGCATTTATTCTGTAAACCTCAGCACGGAGTCGCCTGAATGTTGTCACTTACCAAGCGTTTAGTGATTTTGGCCGGACTGGTTGGACTGCTGTTTTATAACGCCACAGTTGAGCAGTTATGGGCAACCATCGTCGATTATCAGCTGAACTGGTATAAATTGGGTGTGCCGCTGGCCTGGGGGCTGATTATTGGCGCGCTTGTTCAGTTGATCGGAATTTCTCAGCTTCGCAAATGGCTGGAACCGTTAACTTTTATCAGCGCTTCGCTGACCACCCTGGGGCTGACAGGTGCGGCCGCCGTTTATGCGGCACATCAGCAGGCGGGCTTGTTATTGCCACCGCTGATGATCAGCGCCATCGGTCTGGGGCTCTACTTGTTGGTCTATAGCTATGCCCGGTTTGGCAAGGCACAAGCGGATAAACCTGAAAACACAGAGTCGTAACCATGGACTTGAACTGTGATTTAGGTGAGGGCTATGGGGTATGGCGTATGGGGGACGACGCCGCAGTCATGCCCTATATTGATCGGGCCAACATTGCCTGTGGCTTTCATGCCGGTGATTTTGCCATTATGCAAGCGACGGTGCGGCTGGCAAAACAACACGGCACTATGATCGGCGCACATCCGAGTTATCCTGACCGCCATGGTTTTGGGCGCCGCTCAATGGTCGTCAGTGCTGATGAGTTACGTGCGCAGCTGCTTTATCAGATTGGCGCGCTGGAAGCGATCTGCCAGGCCGAGCAGGTGCCACTGCTTTATGTGAAACCCCATGGGGCACTTTACAATGACATGCAGGCAGACAGTCAGATTTTCACGACCGTGGTGCGCACTTTAAGCGAACTCAACCGCGGTCGCACTCAACCGCTGCAGCTGATGACGCTGGCGAAACTGCAACGTGAAACTGAATTAGATATCGCGGCGCGGCACGGCGTTGAGTTGATCTTCGAGGCATTCGCGGATCGTTGCTATGAAAGCAATGGCCAGTTACGGGCGCGACAGTTTGAGGGCGCGGTACTACACACGCAGGACGCGATTGTAGCCCAGGCGCTGGCTTTCGCCGAACAACGCTCAATTACCGCCCATGACGGCAGCGAGTTACTGCTTAGTGCCGATACGCTTTGCGTGCATGGTGACAACCCTCAGGCGCTGGCCGCAGTGCAGGCCATTCGCGAGCGTTTGTCATGATGCAATGGCAGTTTCAGACCGCAGCGCCCGACGCGCTGATGGTCAGTTTCGCGCAGCAGATTCAGCTGCAAATTAACCAGAAAGTGCAGCAACTGGCAGCACGCTTGCGTCACGAGGTCGCAGGCGTTTTTGAGGTCGTACCAAGCTATCAGACGCTGCTGGTTTATTACGATATTCTGCAATTGAACGAACGTCAGTTACGCCACCTGCTTGAGCCCATCGTGAATGAGGTGCTTAGCAGCGACACCGAAGCGCAGGACGAGAAGGCGCAGCTACATACCATCGATGTCTGTTATGACCCTGAACTGGCAGCAGATCTCAAGGCTGCCGCGCAGTTTCTTAACAGCAGTGTTGATGAGGTCGCGGCGCTGCACAGCGCCACCACCTATCATGTTTATGCGCTGGGCTTTGCTCCGGGGTTTGCCTATTTGGGTGATGTTCCGCAGGCGTTACGCATGCCCCGCCATGACTCGCCACGCGAGAAAGTACCCAAGGGGAGTGTGGCCATTGCCGGACAGCAAACAGCTATTTATCCGCGCACTTCGCCCGGTGGCTGGCAGATTATTGGCCGTGCCGTTCACTGGCCACGTCTGCAGGCTGGCGATAAGGTCAAATTTCAGTCCATAAGCCGCGCTGATTACGATCGGCAACTGGCCCGACAGAGCGAGCCTGGCCATGACTGAAGTGCTCCAGGTGCAACGCCCGGGACTGCTGGCAACGCTGCAGGATTACGGCCGCTACGGCCACCTTGCTGAGGGCATCACCCATGGCGGGCCAATGGATGAACGCGCCTTTTTGTGGGGCAACAGGTTATTGGGAAATGCGTTCAATGCGGCACAGATTGAAATAACCCTGGGCCAGTTTCAGGCAACCTTTTTGCAGGAGACCTTATTTGTGGTTACCGGCGCCGATTTCCCGCTCAAGCTGAACGGCGCGCCGGTAAAAACCTGGCGCGTAGTGCGCGCGCAAGCCGGCGATCAATTGCAGCTGGGTGTGAATGACCGCGGTTTACGCTGTTATCTGGCTGTTGCCGGTGGTTTTCAGGCAGATCCCGTATTTGGCAGCGTCGCCACCGTGGTACGCGACGAGCTGGGCGGGTTGCGGCAAAATGGCAGTCCCTTGCAAGCAGGCGATAAGCTTACGACCGGCCAGCCGCGCACGAAAACGCTGGAAACCCGACGTCCCAGCAGTCGTCTGAACTTAACCATTGCCAAACAGCCGACCTTGTCAGTAGTGCCTGCTGCGCAGTGGTCGCAGTTTAGCCGGGCGGCGCGCGAGCAATTCGTCGGGCAGTCTTATGAGGTAACCGCCAAACAGGACCGTATGGGCATAAGACTCAGCGGCGCCGAGGCGCTGCCTGACGTGCCCGAAGGGATGATTTCCGAGCCGCTGCCAATGGGCAGTATTCAGGTGCCGGCCAACGGCCAACCCATTGTGATGATGAATGATCATCAGACCCTCGGTGGTTATCCAAAAATAGGTGTACTCAGCTGGACCTCACGCAGTGTGCTGGCGCAATTGCCAGCTGGCCGCAAAGTGCAGTTTCGCTGGCAGGGACTGGAAGAAGCGCAGCGCGAATTAAGACAAGTATGGCGGTTTTTTAATATTACCCGTAACTGAGTGACGACTCGCTGTGGCCAAGCCTTGCCAGAGCGCCAATAAACTGCGATCATAACGCTCTTTTTTGGAACGAGATTGGAGAAGTAACGTCCATGGCAGCCGACGCGCCTCGCAGTAACTTTATTCGCCAAATTATCGATAAGGATCTGGCCAGTGGCAAGCACGACCAAGTGCATACCCGCTTTCCGCCAGAGCCGAATGGCTTTTTGCATATTGGCCATGCCAAGTCGATTGTCCTGAACTTTGGTATCGCTGAAGACTACCAGGGGCAATGTAACTTGCGTTTTGACGACACTAATCCGCTGAAAGAAAAAGTGGATTACGTGAACTCGATCCAGGAAGACGTGCGTTGGCTGGGCTATCACTGGGAAGGCAAGCCACGTTATTCATCAGATTACTTTGATCAGTTACATGCTTATGCAGTGGAGCTGATCGAAAAAGGTCTCGCCTACGTTGATTTCTCAACCCAGGAAGCTATGCGGGAAATGCGCGGCACGCTGAAAGAGCCGGGCGTTAACAGCCCTTACCGTGATACTTCGGTGGAAGAAAACCTTAAGCATTTTGCCGATATGACTGCCGGTAAATACGAGGAAGGTAAGGCTGCGCTGCGGGCAAAAATCGACATGAGCTCACCGTTTATGGTGCTGCGTGATCCGGTCATCTATCGGGTGCGCTTTGCTCATCACCACCAGACCGGTGACAAGTGGTGCGTGTATCCGATGTACGATTTTACCCACTGTATCTCGGACGCACTGGAAGGTATTACGCACTCACTTTGTACGTTGGAGTTTCAGGACAATCGCCGTCTCTATGACTGGGTGCTGGACAATATCAGCATTGATTGTCATCCACAGCAGATCGAGTTCTCGCGCTTAAACCTGCAATACACGGTCATGAGCAAGCGTAAGCTGAACCTGCTGGTGGAAGAGGGCAAAGTAAGTGGTTGGGACGACCCACGTATGCCTACCATTGCCGGTATGCGCCGTCGCGGCTACACCCCGGATTCCATTCGCGAATTCTGTCACCGTATCGGTGTTACCAAGATGGATAACCAGGTCGAAATGAGCATGCTGGAAGCCTGCATTCGTGACGAGCTGAACCAGCAGGCGCCGCGGGCCATGGCGGTCATTGATCCGGTACGTCTGGTAATTGAAAACTATCCTGAAGGTGAAGTAGAGCAGTTACAGGCGCCGAATCATCCGAATGATGAAAGTATGGGCAGCCGTGAAGTGCCGTTTGCGCGCGAGTTATTTATTGAGCGCGAAGATTTCCGTGAGTCAGCGAATAAAAAGTACAAGCGTCTGGTGCTCGATAAAGAAGTACGCTTGCGCAACGCTTATGTGATTAAAGCTGAGCGTGTGGAAAAAGATGCTGATGGCAACATCACCACCATTTTCTGCAGCTATGATGCGGATACTTTGGGTAAAGATCCGGCCGACGGCCGTAAAGTGAAAGGCGTGATCCACTGGGTCGCTGCTGATCATGCCAAGCCGGCTGAGTTCCGACTGTACGACCGTTTGTTCCAGGTACCTAATCCAGGCGCTGAAGAGGACTTTTTCAGCACGCTTAATCCGCAGTCACTGATTGTCAAGCAAGGCTTTGTGGAGCCGAGTCTGGCGCAGGCGGAAGCGGAAAAGTCGTATCAGTTTGAACGTATTGGCTACTTTTGTGCGGACAGCAAGGACAGCTCAGCAGAACAGCTGGTCTTTAATCAGACCGTTGGATTGCGCGATACCTGGAGTGACGAGGCCTGAGCCTCGCCACATCCTGATGGGCGGCGACTGATTAATTCAGCGTCGCCAGTTCAATGCGGGCAGCCGCGCCGTAAAGCGCACTGGAGTCGCCCGCAACTTTCCCTTCTGGCGTAATGGTTGGCCATAGCGGCGGCAGCGACGCCAGAATGGCTTCAACTTCCGCAATTGCCTCAGCATTAGCTTCGCGCTGAACCTCAGTCAGTTCGTCCAGGCGTGAGCGAGCGATGGTGGTAAAGCCGTAAGCGTCCTGAAATTCATGTACGTTAACGACTTCGCCAGATTTGACACCAATGTCGTATTCTTCGCCCGCGGTGAGCAGCATAGTGCTTAAACTCATCAGCACGTCCTTCACCTCTTTGCGCTGCACTTGCTCAGCATCTTTAATAGCAATGATCAGTGCGTCATAGGCAGCGTTTACCGCGTCATCGCCCTGTTCCTGATTCACCGCATCGGCAAGCGCGTTTAAGTGGTCGCCAAACCCCTCGACACCACGGGCGGAAAAGGCGGGAACCAGCGCCGCGTACAGCTCGTCTTCAGGGTGCTTCATATGCGTTTTGGCCATTGCCAGATGACCCTGGTCGTAAAGTTTCTTGCCCACGTAAAGGTGACCGCGAATCAGTCCCAGACGCGCCAGATATGCGCTGTCATTGACGCGCAAATCGACCATGCCTGAACCTTCGCCTTCGCCTTCACCCTCGCCTTCACCGGCGCCGGCAAAAGGTGCGATAATGGTCATGTTGTGTTGCTGATGACCATCTAAGTCATTGCTATTGTTATGGGCATTCGCTGCGGTAGTGGTGCCCAGTACGGCGGCGCCAACCGCCAGCCAGATTTTACGTTTCTCGTGCATTTGTTGACCCTTCAGTTGCTTGTCTCTAGCGGGATTCGATATACTGCACATAATTCCACAAATGAGAGTCATTCTCAATAGCAAGCTTATGATATTACATATCGAACAGGTCATTGATCCCGGTACTTTGTCAGTTATTCGCGAAAAATTAGCTCAGGAAAGCTTCAGCGATGGGACCGAAAGTGCAGGGTGGGCCGCCAGACAGGTTAAGAACAATCAGCAGCTACGCGCACCGCATCCTCTGATTGAACTGTTGCAAAAGCGTCTGGCCGGGCACGAGGTTGTGAAACTGGCCGCGCGGCCTGCGCAGTTCGTTAATGTCATGATTAATCGCTACGACATTGACCAGTCGTATGGTACTCATATGGATGATGCGCTTATGGGGCAGGTGCGCACCGATATGTCGTTTACGCTGGGCCTGACCCCGCTCAGCGACTACGAAGGCGGTGAACTGGTAATAGAAGACAGCTCCGGTGAGCGCTCCTGGCGCTTAGATGCCGGTGATGTGTTACTTTATCCGACGCAGTTTTTACATCGCGTGAATGCTGTCACCGCGGGTTCGCGGGTTGCTATGGTGGGCTGGATCGAGAGCTTGTTACGCGAGCCACAGCAACGGGAAATCTGTTTTGATCTTTATCAGGCCATGCGCAGCGAATTTGACAAGCACGGTAAGTCGGCTAATTTTGACCTGTTAAGTAAAACCTACAACAATCTTCTGCGGCGCTGGAGCAAGCGCTAAGGCTTTCTATGCAGTGTGTTTATCAGGCGGAAAATGTGGTCGAGGCAGAATTAGTCAAAGGTCTGCTCGAGGCGCATCATATTGCCTGTCATAGCGGTGGGTTTTACCTGCAGGGTGCGGTCGGCGATCTGGCTGCCAGTGGTTTTGCCAAGCTGTGGGTGGCCGACGAAGATGCGGCCCGGGCACTCACCCTGATTGAACAATATGAACAAGGCGAGTTTAAGCTCAGTGAAAGTGAGGAGACTGACGCTGATTAATCAGCGTCAGAGTGGTTATACTCGCAGGTTTCGGCGTTCTGGCATTCGCCATACAAGTACAAGCTATGATTGGTCAGCTTGATGTTATTCGCCTGTGCCACCTGTAATTGGCGCTCTTCAATGACGTCGTCCTCAAACTCAAAGACATGACCACAGGTCAGACACACTAAATGATCGTGATGATCTTTCGCGCTTAATTCAAATACTGAGCGGCCACCTTCAAAATGGTGACGGGTGACAATACCGGCATCGTCAAACTGGTTTAAGACGCGGTAGACCGTGGCTAAGCCAATCTCTTCGTTCTTTTCCAGCAGAATTTTATACACGTCTTCAGCACTGATGTGCTGATTTTCGGGATTTTTCAGAATCTCCAGGATTTTGACCCGCGGAGACGTGACTTTCAGCCCTGCTTTTTTAAGTTGTTGTTCGCCGTTGCTGCTCATCTATCTGCACTTTAGTTATCAATACCTGAGGCCATTATAGGCAAAGAATTATAAGAAAGGGAATGACCAGTTAAGCTAACTGGTCAAGCGCCATCTCATCACGTAGTTGTGCGCACCACTGCTGCACACGTTCTTTGGTCAATTCAGGCTGACGGTCTTCGTCAATACCCAAGCCGACAAAATGTTCGTCATCAACCAATGCGCGCGAGGCCTCAAATTGATAACCGGCGGTAGGCCAGTGGCCGATGATAATACCGCCGCGGGCTTCAACGATGTCACGCACCGTACCCATCGCGTCTAAAAAGTATTCAGCGTAGTCTTCCTGGTCGCCGCAGCCAAAAATAGCTACCAGTTTATTATTGAAATCAATTTCTTCCAGTTCGGGGAAGAAGTCGTCCCAGTCACACTGTGCTTCACCGTAATACCAGGTAGGAATGCCGAACATGAGCAAATCGTACCCAGCAATATCTTCTTTGCTCGATTTTGCGATATCGTGCACATCAATCAGATTTTTGCCTAATTCTTTCTGGATCATTTGTGCGACAGCTTCGGTATTGCCCGTATCGCTGCCGAAGAAAATTCCAACACTTGCCATAGCTTTACTACTACCTTTGCGAAAAAAAGTGACGGCGCCAGCTTATAAGCCAGCTTCCCAGATAACTTGAATAATACCTTTAGCGATAAATCCGGCACAGCCCAGAAACAGGACTATCCAGACAAACCAGCGGCCGAATTTCGGCACATCGCCTTTATTGAGTACGTCTTGTATTGCTAAACCAATGAGTACAAACAGGATCGCGATGGCAAAGTTTGTACCAAGAATCTCAATGGTTTCAAAATGCTCTGACAACATAACAGCGCTACCAGTTCGACGTTAAATGAGAATCAATTATAACATGCAAGCCTTCTAGGTGCGAGAATGTTGCTCTAAAAAGGCCCGCACCAGACGGTTAAAAATGCGTGGTTTCTCGGCATGCAGCCAATGCCCGGTGCCTTCAATAATTTTAATATCGACGTTGTTAAAGCGCGAGGTAACAGCCTGACGATGGGCTTCGGTCAGATAATTGGAGTCACCGCCTTTAATAAACAACACCGGGCCGTCAAACGAGCCCTTGCGCACGGCGCCGGAAATCTCATCGTAGCAGGCATCGATGACCGGCAGATTCAAGCGCCACTGATAGCTATCGTCGACGCGCTGCAGGTTTTTCAGTAAAAACTGCCGCACGCCGCGATCATCAACGGCTTGTGCCAGTTGCTGATCGGCATCCTGACGGCTTTTCACTTTGCTGAGGTCAATGCTTTCCAGCGCATCCAGAATATGGCGGTGGCGCGCGTCATAAGCCACCGGCGCAACATCGGCGACAACCAGTACGTGGACTTGTTCCGGGTGACTTAAGGCAAACTCCATGGCCAGCTTGCCGCCCATGGAGTGACCGACAATGCTGACTTTCTTTAGCTTAAGATGAGCCAGCAGCTGTGCAACATCTTCGGCCATGACCTGATAATTCATCTTTTCACTGTGAAAGGAATCACCATGATTGCGACAGTCCATGACAATCACCCGATGATCTTCCTCCAGGTCGCGGGCCAGCCGTTTAAGGTTGTCCAGGTCACCGAACAAACCGTGAATAAGTAACACGGCCGGGCCTTTATTGCCCATCACTTCATAGTTGACGATAGATTCTTGCTGATCAGTCATATTGAATTCCTGTACCCTCGAGGTCGGTTGAGTATAATAGCGTGCATATTGCTAGCTATAAACCCAAAAAGAAGTGAAAGCGCATGAGCAAACGAATTGAAATTGATGACGACATTTATCGTTACCTGGTAAGTCACACGCAACATATCGGCGAAAGTGCATCGTCCATTCTACGGCGTTTACTGGAGCTTGAGGGCACCGCGACCAGTGCTGAAGTGGAACCGGCGGTGGCCGAACAGGCGCATGGGCGGACGATATTTGACACCATGACCGCTGCCGATCTGGCTGGCCAGCGCAGCGTGGTCGCGCGTTTTCTGTATATTCTTGGCATGCTGCATAAGTGTCATCAGCAGACCTTTCCTAAGGTGCTGCAGATCAGCGGTCGTGACCGCCAGTATTTCTCGCGTAGTGCTGCTGAGCTCGAAGCCAGTGGCACCAGTACCAATCCGAAACAGATCCCGGGCTCAGACTTTTATGTGGTGACCAACAACAATACGACACGGAAGAAGTCAATGTTGACCCAGGTGGCACTCGAGTTAGGCTATGATCAGGCGCAGGCAGAAAAAATCAGGGACTTTTTGTAATGGCGATGCATGACCGCGCCGGACATCCGGCTCTACCAGAGGATTTGACGAACGTTGCGCGACTGGTCAGCGCTTATTTTGTCAATGAAGTTGATCCGCGTCAGCGCGCGCAGCAGGTGCAGTTTGGCACCTCAGGCCACCGCGGCTGTTCGTTGACCCATTCATTTAACGAAGCGCACATACTGGCCATCAGTCAGGCGCTGGTGGCATATCGTGAAGAGCAGGGCATCACCGGTCCGTTAATGTTGGGCCGTGACACTCACGCGCTATCTGAAGCGGCCTATATGACTGCGCTGGAAGTCTTTATCGGTAACGGTATTGAAGTGCATGCGCAAAGCGATGATGGGTATACGCCAACGCCGGTGATCAGTCATGCCATTTTGCGCTACAACCAAGGGCGCAGCGATGGCCTTGCCGATGGCGTTGTAATCACACCGTCACATAACCCACCGACCGACGGTGGTTTTAAATATAATCCCCCGCACGGCGGACCGGCAGACAGTAACGCCACCAAGACCATCGAAAAATACGCTAATGCATTGTTGTCGTCTGACCTGTTAGGGGTTAATGCGGTGAGTTACGGTGAAGCCCGCGCCAGCCACTTGTGCAAGCAGGTTGACTGGCGTGCCAGCTATATTGACGCGCTGGAGCAGGTTATTGATATGCAGGCGATCCGCAAAGAACAGCTACGCATCGGCGTGGACGCGATGGGTGGAGCCGGCGCCAGTTACTGGAACCTGATCGCTGAGCGTTATCAGTTGGATATTGACGTTTACCATGACGAAGTCGATCCAAGTTTTCGCTTTATGACCCTGGACCGTGACGGCAAAATCCGTATGGATTGCTCATCGCCGTACGCGATGGCGTCGTTATTGCAACTGAAAGATAAGTACCAGGTGGCGGTGGGGAATGACCCTGACTATGACCGCCATGGCATTGTCAGTCCCAAGCATGGCTTGCTTAACCCCAATCACTTTTTAGCGGTCGCCATTGACTATCTGTGCCGTCACCGCCAGTGGCCGGCATCGGCGGCGATCGGTAAAACCCTGGTTTCAAGTGCCATGATTGATCGCGTGGTGCAAAGTCATGACCGCGAACTACAGGAAATGCCGGTAGGCTTTAAATGGTTCGCGCAAGGGCTACATGAGGGCGCCATCGCTTTTGCCGGCGAGGAGAGTGCGGGCGCGACATTTTTGGACCGCGACGGGCAGCCCTGGAGTACCGATAAGGACGGCATCATTATGGCCTTGCTGGCGGCAGAAATTGTCGCCGTGACCGGTCAGGATCTGGGGGATTATTACCTCGAGTTATGCGCGCGTCATGGCACCAGCTATTATCGTCGGCTCGATGTGGCTTCAAGCGCCGAACAGAATCAGGCGTTTGCCGGTATCCGTGGCTATAAGTTGAAGCTAAGTGAACTTGCCGGGGATCCGGTGCAGGAGATCATGACCAAAGCACCGGGCAACGGCGCGCTGATTGGCGGTGTGAAAGTGACCACGGCAAATGGTTGGTTTGCCGCACGCCCGTCCGGCACCGAGCCGATTTATAAAATCTACTGCGAGAGCTTTGTCAGCGAGGAGCATCTGCAGCAGTTAGCGACCGAAGCACAACAACATGTCAATGAGTGGCTCGCCTAAACCGGCGAGCTCTCTTTTTTCGTGTCTTCAGTTTCACTTTCCTGCCCCGCCAGCGCGACCTGATACTCGTGCTCATCCACCAGCGAGGTCAGTAGCTCGTCAGAGGTCTGTGACGGATTGAGCATAGCGTAACTACTGGTCAGCTGTTCATCCGCCTTCGCACGACGGGTCACGCGATACAGGGAATACAGACAAACGATGATGGTCAGCATCATAATCAGTAAGAAGAAATAATTCACCGCACCAAACTGCATGAGCGCAGCCACAGCTGGCGCACCGATAATCGAACCGACGCCGCCGACCTTAATGATCGCACCGGTGGCACCGACCATTTGATCTTTTTCCAGATAATCATTGGTGTGCGCCATACCGAGCGAATACAACGGCAGTACGCTGGCACCAAACAAACAGACGCATAGATAAATCAGCCAGACCACCGAAGCGCCCAGTTGCGACAGAATAAGCGCCATAACGGAACCTAAACCTGCGCAGACGGCCATAATGACGCGTCGGTCAAAGCGGTCGGAAAGCAGGCCGATAGGAGCCTGGGCTAACATGCCGCCGAGAATAAATGAGGCCATGAACAAGGACACTTCGCCAACGCTTAGGCCGATATAAATGGCATACATGGGTCCAATGCCGTAAAACATGGCATAACAGGCCTGCATGATAAAGGCGTTGACAATTCCCAATGGCACCAGGCGCAGCAAGCTCAGAATAGGAACTTTCTTCGCTTCGTGGGTGGTTGGTTCTACCGTGACGCTAATCAGAATTGGGATCAGCGCCAGGTTAATCAGTAGCGCGGCAATAGCAAAGGCGATAAAGCCTGACGGGTCGGCCACGCCAAGGATTAATTGACCGGCGACCAGGCCACCGTATATCAGCACTAGGTAAACAGAGAGTAAAGTACCTCGGTTTTTGTTGTCGGCCATGGTATTTAACCAACTCTCGACAATGACAAAAATGGCTGAAATGGCAAAGCCGGTGAGAAAACGCATGATAAACCAGACCGTAGGGTCGACCCATATCGCCTGAATAAGAATGGTGGCGGCTGCCAGCGCGGCCAGGCCGCCGAAAGCGCGAATATAGCCGACCCGCCGAATGTCTTTAGGGGCACGGGTGGTGCCAAACAAAAAGCCGATAAAATAGGCGGACATGATGACACCGGTAGTCAGGGTGCCGAAGTTCTCAATCGCCGCTCTTAAACTGAGCAGCGTACTGGTCATGCCTACGCAGATACCGATCAGGGTGATACTGGATAACAGAGAGCTAATGGCGCGTAGTTGTTGTTTGAGCATGCCAACAAATCCTTGCGAGATCGGTGAAAATCAGTCGGTGAATGCAAGAAAGTGTAACACGTCAGATATTTTTCGGAAACGTCAAGAGGTTATCCACAGCTTGTTACTTGCCCAGCGCCAGAGGGCTGTTTATGATGGGCACAGAAGAGGTCAATGAGAAGTTTATGCGACATTTCATTTTGATGTTTGGGCTACTGCTAAGCCTGCTTGTTACCGGCGCGGTATCACCGGGCCATGCAGCGGTGGAGCTAAAAGAGCTGTACCAGTACCGTGTGCAGGTGAACAGCCAGCTTGCCAGTGAGCGTACAGAGGCGCTGCAAGAAGCGCTGCGCGCGACCTTACTGAAGTTAACCGGTGACACCGATATGCTGGACCATCCCGCAGTCGCTGACGCCATGCGAAATGTACGTGATTACCTGGTGCAGTACGGTTATCAGCAGGATGAGCAACTGTGGCTCTGGGCACAATTTGATCAGCCGCAAATTGACCGTTTAATTCAACGTGCGGACTCGGGTATCTGGAGCAATTTACGACCTCAGCTCTTAGTTTGGCTGGTTGCCGAAGACGAAGATTTGCAACGGCAGGTATTTGCTGCCGATAGTGAGGCCATTATTGTGCAACAAATGCGCAATGCTGCGGCGCGGCGCGGCCTGCCAATTCAACTACCACTATTGGATCTGAACGATACGATAACGGTCTCCGTCATCGATATCTGGGCACGGTTTATGGATACCATCAGCTTTGCCAGCACCCGTTACAGTCCTGACGGTATTATCGTCGCACGAATTTATCAGACCGATCCCAGCATGGTGACCGCTACGCAACCCGAGCGCTGGTCCGGCGACTGGACACTGAATTTAGGTGAATTACGCTGGAGCGGACAAGTGCGGGCAATGGATCGCAGCGAGCTTGGCGCTGAAGTGATCCGCGAGGTGACCGAACAATTGGCAGAACGTTATCGGATTGGGGGACAGACCGAAACCATCAATCAATGGACAGTGACGGTTGAAAACTTAACCTCATTGGAAGCGACCATTGCAGCGGAACAATTGTTGGCGCAACTGCCAGCAGTGCTGAAAGTGCAATTGGTGGGATACGGCAATGCCACCGGGCGTTTCGACTTAACCTTACAAACCGACCCCGCACGAATTCGTCAGGCGATGGATTTAAGCAAGCAACTGCAGGCGGTAAGTGCAGCCGAAGACACGCAGCCTGACGCCAGTAGTGCCGTATTCAGGTGGATTGCGCAACCATGACGCTGCAACAATTGCCCTTAAACGTGCAGCTGCCGCGTAATGAGACCTTTGCCACTTTAGTGCCCGGCCCGAACGCTGAAGCGTTGCGGCTGGCGCGTGCTGGCGAACAGGATCTAACCTACCTTTGGGGGCGCGCCGGCGTGGGCAAAAGTCACCTGTTACATGCGCTCTGTAGTGAGGCGCAAAATCAGGTAATTTATCTGCCATTGAATGAGTTGAAAGACAGTGTCGACGCCCGCATTCTGCGCGGGTTGGAAAGTTATGCGCTGATTTGTCTGGATGACATTGACGCGGTGGTGGCAGAGCAGGACTGGGGCTTTGAGCTGTTCGCACTCTTAAACCGGGTGCGCGATCAGGCCACCAGCCGCATGCTGGTAACGGCGTCGACTTCACCGGGGCAGTTGCAGGTGGCGTACGCCGATGTCCGCTCGCGGTTAAGCTGGGGGGTGGTAGTGCAGTTACATGAGCTGAGCGACAGCGACAAAATAACTGCCTTGCAGCAGCGTGCTCATGCCATGGGGCTGGAATTACGCAGTGACACTGCGCAGTTTATGGTACAACGTCTGGGACGTGATATGTTGGAGTTGATCGCCAGCCTCGAGCGTCTTGATAAAGCCTCGATTGCCGCGCAGCGCAAGCTGACGATCCCTTTTATTAAGGTCGTACTGGCAATTTAATTGCCGGATTCCTTCTTCTCATCTTTTAGTTTCTTCAGGCCCAGTCCCAGGGCACGGCCCTGATGCCGGGCAAACCAGGTACAACCGATAAAGGCTAACGTTGTTAATAACAGCTCGATGGCCGCCCACCAGCGCTGTTCAGGAGCCACATAAAGCATGGTCAGGCTGTGCAGGAAGTACCACATCAGAATAAAGTTGGCCCAGGCGTGGGTATAGGGCTTGCCACGGATAATGCCGATTAATGGGAACAGCAAGGGCACCACATACACCAGGGTGCGAAATAACAACGAATGTTCACTATAGCCGGTAGCAAACTGCCACAACAGCACCCATACCAGCAATCCTAAATAACTGACTAAGGCTAACCAACGATAGCGGGCAACCGCAGGACTCATAACTCCGTTCTCCTAACGACCAAGCTGAATGGCGGTGCGCGCCACGCGCTCACCTAATTGCTCAGCAAGTTTATTTTCGTACTGATTAATGGTTGAACCGGCTGCATGCTCAACGTGAGAAGCGCCATAGGGCGAGCCACCGGCGTCGGTCTGCTGCAATTCAGCTGCAGTGTAGGGAATACCGACGATCATCATGCCCTGATGCAGCAACGGCACGGCCATCGACAACAAAGTGCTTTCCTGACCGCCATGCATCGAGCTACTTGAGGTAAAGACTGCCGCAGGCTTATCGACTAACACGCCTTTGAGCCATTCTTTCGACGTTTGCTCCCAGAACTTTTGCAGGCCACTGTACATATGCCCGAATCGGGTCGGACTGCCCATGATCAAGCCGTCGCACTGCTCGAGATCATCCTTATCGACAATCAAATCACGCCGGCAGGCGGCATTCTCATCGCAATCGACCGTGCGCAGCACCGCTTCGGCACCGGCTTTAGTTATGCCAGCGCTGATAGCATCGGCCAATTGTTGCGTAGCGCCATTACGGCTGTAGTACAAAACCAGAATACGGGTTGTGTCACTCATTTGACGATCTCCAGTACTGCCTCCGGAGGTCGGCCTAAACGCGCTTGCGAGCCTTTCACCACAATGGGCCGCTCAATCAGCTTTGGATGCTCGACCATCGCAGTAATCAGCTGTTCTTCATCGCTCACATCTTTTAATTCAAGTTCTTTATAAACATCTTCTTTTGAGCGCATCAGCTCGCGCGCCGAAACAAACCCCAGCTTGCTAAGCAATTCTTTAATTCTTTCGGCACTTGGTGGGTTTTTTAAGTACTCAATAACTTCAGGCTCAATACCTTGTTCCTGCAACAGAGCTAAAGTTTGTCGACTTTTCGAGCAGCGCGGGTTGTGATAAATACTAACTTCAGACATGCTAATACCTCATAAAAAACGATGGCGTTACTGGTTAGTAGTTATTAGTTTAATAACGAACAGCGAACGTAGTGAGCGCTCGAATAACGAATAACGAATATCTAATATCTAATAACGAATAACGATTTTGTATTTACAAAAGCTTACGGGAATTACTATGCGTTGTCGATTGTTACGCCTGGCACAGCTACTGACACTGGCCACTTTTATCGGCGCTTGTGCGCCTGCTGCTGATTTTCAGACCAACCAGGGAAGCGCGCACCGCTGGAGCGAGCTCGAGGGCGGTTACGTGATTGTGAATTATTTCGCTGAGTGGTGTGCGCCTTGTCTGCGTGAGCTGCCAGAACTGAACGAGTTCCACCATAAGCATGGTGACAAGGCGCAACTTTTTGGCGTCAGCTTTGATGGTTTAACGAACACTCAACTGGCGCAGTTACAGCAACGCTATGGCATTGAGTTTCCGCTGATCCTGAACGAGCCTGCGGCACAACTGCCATTTCCAGCGCCGCAAATGCTGCCGGCCACCTATGTGGTGACGCCGGCAGGCGAGGTGAAAGGACCATTGCTGGGCGAACAGACAGAACAGTCATTGTTGCAGGCGATTAACGCTGATTAGCGCATACTTTCGACTTCGCGCTTTTTCGCCATCAACTGCTCAATGCGAGCCTGAATACGACGTTGTTCCAGCCGATTATCGTTGTGGGTATGCGCGTTGTGAAGATGATCAATAGCGCGCTCAAACTGTCCGTAGAGTGCCATCAGTTCAGCATTCGCTTCATGCATACCTGCGGTGTTACCAAGCAGACGATGGGCGTCAATGAGCAGTGAGTACGCGATGGTACTTTGCGGGTTACGGATCAGATAGCTGCGTAATAACTCGATGGCCCGTCTGGCGTCACCACTTTTCACCGCGGCGTTGGCATAATTGAGGGTGACTGTCTGCTCATTGGGCATACGCTGGTACGCCTGCTCCAGCATGCTGAGCGCTTCATCATAACGCTTTTGCGCCAGTAAAATATCGGTCTGGACGTCCAGATAAAACGTATTCAGCGGCTCGGCATTATAGAGCGGAGCCAGTGCCTGCTCTGCGGCATCGGCCTGCTCACTGTCGAGCAGGGCGATTGCCAGACCGTACCGGGCTGCTTTGGCAATGGCCGGGTTGTCGCTTTGCATATCTTGCCGCGCAGCCTGGGCGTTATAGTTACGCAAATGGCGCACTAACACCCGGTACTTAGCCAGCCAGAAAGCCTCTTCGTTACGGTTAAAGTCGCGTTGTTGGCGCAGCTGCTCGGCCCGCAAGCGCGTATCGGCAATGCGCGATTCACTGAGCGGGTGGGTCAGCAGCATTTCCGGTGGCTTACTGACGTAACGGTATTTTTCTGCCAGACGTCCGAAGAAGTCGGGCGCGCCCATGGGGTCAAAGCCGCTGTTGGCTAAAATAGTTAAGCCGATGCGGTCGGCTTCCTGCTCAAAGAGCCGGGTGTAGTTGATGCTGCGTTGTTGCATACCCGCGACGCTGGCCTGCGCTGCTGCCATACCGGCTTCGGGGTTGGCGATACCCACCAGAATGGCGCCTAACAGGGTGACAATGGATAGCGGGCTGGTGCGCTCCATGGCTTCCATATTGCGCACGATGTGCCGCTGCGAGACGTGTGCGATTTCATGCGCAAGTACCGATGCCAACTCCGACTCATTACGGGTTTCGGCTAATAATCCGGTATTTATGCCAATATGGCCGCCAAAGAACGCGAAAGCGTTAATCTGGTCCTGATTCACCCAGAAAAAAGTAAAAGGAAAGCGGACGTCATTGGCGTTGCGCACCAGACGGGTACCAATATCATGCAGATAGGCATCGAGTACCGGGTCGCCGACAATGGGAGCAGACGCGCGAATCTGGCGCATGTACATGTCGCCGACGGCTTTTTCCCGTTCAATGGACATCACACTGCCGCCGGCGGTGCCTATTTCTGGCAGACGCGTCTGTTGTGCGGCGCTGGTTGCTGAAGCGAAGGCAAAAACAGCGGCCAGGCTTAGCGCTGTGAGATGTGATTTGAACGAATACAACATAAAGTCAGGAAACCTACTCGGTACGGCCAGTTTATAGAGTTCACTATAGGGAAAAGGTTCCCTTATTTGAATAGTTTAAACTGTATAATATCAGCAAACACAGTTATTATGAGCGCCAGCACAACCCAATTCAGGAGATGGTTTCGCTATGTGGGATTACTTAAAGGCCTGGTATCAACGTAAATTCTCGGATCCCGATGCCATTACGCTGTTCCTGCTACTTGCGGTGCTGTTTTTACTGATTATCTTTTTTGGCCATTTGCTTGCGCCTATTCTGGTTGCCATCGCGTTGGCATATTTGCTCGACTGGCCCATTCAGCGTTTACAGGCAGTGGGTCTGAGCCGTTTATTAGCCGTGTTAATCGTCTTTACGCTGTTCATTGCTTTGAACGTGTTGCTGATCCTGTTTTTTGTCCCCGTTATCTGGCAGCAGAGTATTGCTTTGATAAGTGAGCTACCGGATATGTTCACTGAGCTCAAGGAGCAACTCGATCGCTTACCGGAGATGTTCCCCGGCTATGTCAGCGAAACCAATATCCACAGGTTCATTGAGAATATCAATCAGCGCGTCTTACAGCTTGGCGAAGTCATTATCAGTCAGTCATTGAGCCGTATTATTGGTTTTATGGCGTTACTGATCTATCTGATTGTGGTGCCGCTGCTGATGTTCTTTATGCTGAAAGATAAAAGCGAGTTATTAGGTCACATCAGCCGTACCTTGCCGGCCAACCGCCGGTTGATTTCGCAGGTCAGCGACGAAATGAACCTGCAAATTATGAATTATATTCGCGGCAAAGCGATTGAAGTCGTGATTGTCGGTGTGGTCAGCTATGTCACCTTTGCGTTGCTTGATTTACGCTACGCGGCCTTGCTGGGCGTACTGGTAGGCTTGTCGGTGCTCATCCCTTATATTGGTGCAGCCGTGGTGACCTTGCCGGTCGCCTTGGTGGCGTTATTCCAGTTTGGCTGGTCGGCAATGTTTGCTTACGTGATGATCGCGTACCTGGTGATTCAGGCCCTTGATGGCAACCTGCTGGTGCCTTTATTGTTCTCTGAAGCGGTGAGCTTGAACCCGGTTTATATTATCGGTGCGGTGTTGATTTTTGGTGGCTTGTGGGGCTTCTGGGGGGTATTTTTTGCGATTCCGTTGGCCAGTCTGGTAAAAGCTGTGATTACCGCACTTTCCAGCGATGCGCCGATCCCTCCGCAGGAAAAACCGGCGCCTTAGCTTAAGCTCGCTGCATTAATCTTCTAACGCGTCGAGCACCACCTGGTGATGGTCTTTGGTTTTGAATTTATCAAAGACCTTCCCGATAGTGCCGTCCTGATCGATCAAAAAACTAATGCGGTGGATACCATCGTATTCACGGCCCATAAACTTCTTCAGTCCCCAGACGCCAAAAGCTTCGGCCACCGAGTGGTCTTCATCACTTAGCAGGGTAAAGTTCAGCTCATCGCGCTCAGTAAACTTCGCCAGACGCTTAGGCGCGTCGGGGCTAATACCGATAGTCACGACATTGTGGCGGGCCAGTTCCTGCTGGTGGTCACGCAGTTGTTGTGCCTGCACGGTGCAGCCAGGTGTCATCGCTTTTGGATAAAAATAAACCAGCACTTTACCTTCTTTAAGCAAATCGGTGAGTGCTACCTGCTCCTCATTAGCGTCAGGTAACTTAAACTCTGGAGCCTTATCTCCGGCTTTCAGGGTATTCATAGTGGACCTCTTTATCAGGGTTATATCAGCTTCATTGAAACGCTGCCTATCTTAGGCAAACTAATCGCCAAACGCAAAGCGACAGGCCTTGTGTTTAACCGCGTTCAAAAGTACCATTGTCGACTTAAAAAAGATCAGGAGTAGCAATGTTAACAGGTAGTATCGTCGCGTTAGTGACACCTTTCACCGAGCATGGCAACGTCGATTACGCAGCCCTCGAAGATTTAGTCAACTGGCATGTCGAGCAAGGTAGTGATGCCCTGGTGATTATGGGTACCACCGGTGAATCAGCCACCATGAGCCACGATGAGCACGTGCTGGTGGTGAGTGCTGCCTGTGAATTGGCTGATGGTCGTATTCAGATTATTGCCGGCAATGGCTCCAACTCTACTGCCGAGGCGGTGCACCTGACCGAGCGTATGGCTAAGCTGCCTGTTGCTGGTTTTCTGAATGTAAATCCCTATTACAACAAGCCTTCTCAGCGTGGCCTGCTGGCGCATTATCGCGCCTGCTGTGACGCCAGTGATTTGCCGCAATTACTTTATAACGTACCTGGGCGCACCGGTGCCGATGTGCTACCGGAGCAGGTCGCTGAACTGGCGGAGATTCCGAATATTGTCGGTATCAAAGAAGCCACCGGGGATCTGAGCAGAGTCGCTGAGTTACGTCGCTTATGCGGCAGTAACTTCATTCTGCTAAGTGGCGATGACCCTACCGGCTGTGACTTTATGCTGCAGGGTGGCGATGGTGTTATCAGCGTTACCGCCAACGTTATGCCTGCTGTTATGAAGCAAATGGTAGATGCTGCAGTGCGCGGTAATAACGAAGAAGCAAAAGCGCTGGATGAAAAAATGCAGGCCGTACACGAAGCAATGTTCGTCCAGGCCAACCCCATTCCAGTGAAATGGGCACTGGCGTGCATGGGCAAATTAGAACCTAATTACCGGTTGCCAATGACGGAGCCGGAACTTCCGCAACAACAACATATCGAACAAACATTACAACAAGCTGGAATTCTAAGCGCGGAGTCATAATGAACGTTTTTTCTAAGGGAATTATCTGTCTGTCGACGCTGGCCCTGGCGGCCTGTAGCTTTACCCCGCGCGAGCGCGCCGAGGGTGGCTTCGACTATACCAACGTCGAGCGGACCGGCAAGTTACAGCCAGCACCAGGTAAGCAACTGCCTGCTAGTTCGCGGCAATTTGAAATACCGGACACCCAGGTGCAGGGCGCGGTCGGTCGTGACATGAATGTGTTGCCCCCGGTTCTGGTGCGCGGTACAGCGGCGGGGAGTCGCGCCAGCGATGCCAGCGAACTGACCGCCGTCGACTTTTCTGAACTGGATGGTATGGATGACTTGCCGGCCTTTACCTGGGACGGTATTAAAGCGACGTTAGCGCGTAAGAATATTGACATTGTCAGTGAGACCGAAGAACAGTCACTGACCACCGGTTGGGTGGCCGAACAGATGCTGGTCGGTGAAGACGAACTGGAAGCAACGGTCAAACGTCGCTTCGAGGTGACCATGGAAGTTCCTGATCATCGCCGAACCGCCACGGTAGTGGTCGATATGGTTGACAAGCAAGTCAGCGGACCGGGCGCGGCAATGGCGCCGGCGGGCGTCAGTGACGGCAATGCCGAAGCCAACTTGCTGAACAGCATGATTAATGAAATTGCGGTGCGCCAGCAGGGGGTCTTTGAAGCTGCGGAAGCCGCTGCCACGGTTGAAGTCAAACCGACCTTTAATGACGCCGGTTACCCTGCCTATGAGTTGAATATTGGCTTTGACGTGGCCTGGCCACTGATGGCTGATGTACTGGCTGGCCTTGGTTTTGAAATTGATGATTTAAACCAGACGGCGGGTATGTACTATCTTGAGTATATGCGTGATCCGGGCTTTAGCCTGACTTTCTGGAACAACCGTGAAGAAGGTAAGCTGGATATTCCAGATGGCTCGTATCAGTTGAATGTTAAAGGTGATGATGACACTACCACCATCACCTTGTACCAAGGCGATGAACCTTTATCCGCTGCAGATGTGGACCGTTTATACGGACCCATCGCTGCAGAAATTCGTCAGCGTAGCGCGCTGTAACTTGTGATTTAGCTGGAGAACCTGCTGCTCATGGAAAAACGTACTGAACTTTATCGTGGAAAAGCCAAAACGGTTTTTACAACTGATGATCCGGAGCGTTTGATCTTGCACTTCCGTAACGATACCTCGGCTTTTGACGGCGAAAAAGTTGAGCAACTTGAACGTAAGGGCATGATCAATAATAAGTTTAATAACTTTATTATGGCCAAGCTTGAGGCAGCAGGGGTAGCAACGCAAATTGATCGCGTACTAAGCGATACGGACACCTTGGTCAAACGCCTGGACATGATCCCGGTAGAATGCGTCGTGCGTAACTTTGCTGCAGGTAGTCTGGTGCGCCGGCTCGGAGTAGAAGAGGGCAAAGAACTGACGCCACCAACCTTCGAGTTGTTTCTGAAAAACGATGCCCTGCATGACCCGATGATTAACGAAAGTCATGCAGTGGCGTTTGGCTGGGCTTCAGCTGAGCAGCTAGGCACCATGAAGCAGCTAACCTTTAAGGTCAACGACGTGCTTAAGCAGCTGTTTGCTGATGCCGGCATGCTGCTGGTGGACTTCAAGTTAGAGTTTGGCGTCGACGCCGACGGTAACATCGTATTAGGCGATGAATTTAGTCCTGACGGTTGCCGTTTGTGGGACAAAGAGACGCGCAAAAAGCTCGATAAAGATCGCTTCCGCCAGGGCTTAGGTGGGGTTGTTGAAGCTTATGAAGAAGTCGCGCAGCGCCTGGGCGTGCAACTATAACTGATCATCTTTGTCATCACGCTCATCTGAATGCCGTTGCTTACGCGACGGCATTTTCATATGTGCGGTATGCTTTACCAGCATGATATTGCCGATCACCACGGCAAAGACAACCAGCAAAATTATCCAAAAAGCCATCCGTTATCTCCCGCAGCGGTGTTGTCGCTGCAAATGTTATCGACGTAGCGTTCTTTGAGTTCATGCATGCGCTCACATAGATAGTCGCTGCCGGCGACATCATTGTTACGCACGGCCTTGATGAGCAGCGCGGTGGTGAGTTGTTGCTGTGCTTCACTGGCGCTGCTGCGATGACTCAAATGCCAGGGTTCGGCTGCCACACCGCCCTGATAAACCCGGTAAGGAAAGAAGAAGCCAAAATCAGCGGCGTGGCGGTAGAGCCACAAGGCCAGATCATAGCAGGGGCCGCCTTCTTCATACTCCGCCGGAATAAGTTGTAACTGACGTTGCTGATCAGCAAAGGGCCGCGGGTCATAAACATCAAAATCCGTACCCCAATGATGACGACTGGCCCCCGGTAATGCGGACCAGGTCATGATGGCTTCGACCTTTTCCCCGGTGCTCAGCGAACTCGGATCAAGCAACGCGCCAGAACTGTCGTATAATGGCGCGTCACCGGAAAACTTACGATTCCAGATCTCACGCTGTCGGGCAAAGTCACGAAAGCCCGAGGCAATATCAAGTTCGATTCCGGCCTGCTGCGCGGCCTCGCGCATCGCCCGATAAGCAGCAAATACCTGGGGTTGCAGTCGCACGCTGGCACGGCAACAGGCATCACTTACTACATGACTACTTGCCTGGCCGGTAAGCTCCGCACTGTTTAGCATAAAAGCTGCTCCAGAATATTCTCGTACATGTCGGTTAAGATGACTAAATCGTCCGTTCGCACACATTCGTTAACCTTGTGAATGGTGGCATTGACCGGCCCTAACTCAATGACTTCAGCGCCGGTGGGGGCAATAAAGCGTCCGTCGGAAGTGCCGCCAGCGGTGGACAGTTGTGGCGCCTGACCGACATGGTGGCGCACCGCAGCTACGGTGGCCTGTACCAGCTCACCTTCGGCCGTTAAAAACGGCTCGCCGTTGAGCTTCCAGTCAATGGCATAATCAAGCTCATGGGCATCAAGTATGGCACAGACCCGTTGTTTTAGCTCAGCGGCGCTGCTCTCAGTGCTGTAACGGAAGTTAAAGCTGACTTTAAACTCACCGGGAATCACATTACCGGCACCCGTGCCGGCGTGCAGATTGGAAATCTGAAAACTGGTCGGTGGGAAAAACGCATTGCCATGGTCCCATTCCGTCTGCGCCAATACGGCCAGCGCGGGTGCTGCTTTATGCACTGGATTATCCGCCAGGTGCGGGTAGGCGACGTGGCCTTGCACTCCGTAAACCGTAAGCTCACCGGAAAGCGAGCCACGGCGGCCGTTTTTGACGACGTCGCCAACAGTTTTGGTACTGGAAGGCTCGCCGACCACGCACCATTTAATTTTTTCGTTCCGCGCTTCGAGTGTCTCAACAACCTTTGGTGTGCCATTGATAAACGGACCTTCTTCATCACTGGTGATGAGAAAGGCGATGCTGCCACGATGATTCGGGTTGTTGGCGACGAAGCGCTCTGTCGCGATCAGCATCGCCGCCAGGCTACCTTTCATGTCAGCAGCGCCCCGACCATACAAATAGCCATCGGCGAGCGTCGGTGTAAACGGCGGGTAATGCCAGGCATGCTCGGCACCTGCAGGTACCACATCGGTGTGGCCGGCAAAACAAAATACCGGGCCCTCAGTGCCGCGTCGCGCCCACAGATTCGTGGTATCGGCAAACTGCATGGTTTCCAGGGTGAAGCCTGCGGCAGCCAGGCGCTCACCCATAAGCTGCTGACAACCTGCGTCCTCGGGCGTGACCGAGGGGCGGGCGATCAGTTCACTGGCAAGGGCAATAATAGCATTGCTGGCAGCGACCACTGTCATCGTTCCAGCACCTGTTGCCACTGCGCTTCATCAAAGCCCACCAGCAAGTGTTCGTCCACTTCGAGTACCGGACGTTTCATAAGCGTAGGATAACGTTGCAATAACTCAATGGCGGCAGCGTTATCGTGCAACTCACGTTCGTCGTTGGTCAACTGGCGCCAACTGGCACTGCGCTTATTAATCAGCGTGTCACGGTCAACTTTTTGCAGCCAGAGGGTCAGGGTCTCGGCGTGCAAAAGTTGCTCACGCACATTTTGAAAGTCATAATTAACGTCATGTTGCTCAAGAAAACGGCGCGCCTTGCGTACCGTATCGCAGTTCGGAATTCCGTACAGTTTTACCGTCATTGTGGTCTCTTATTTTTTGAGTTGGCTCAACAGTTGCCCGACATTGTGACAAAAGCCTTGTGGATTCTCCACAGTTTGTGTGGATAACTCTGTGAGTTAGCTGCTGTGAACTAGTTAAGTCACTGAAAAATAATATAAAATCAATATGGTTAAAGCTTGACCAGGTTGATCAAAAGGACAGCAAAAGGATAAAAATGAAACATTCTCTTTGGCACGTTTTTAAAACCGGACAAGAGTACGCTGCTATCTGGCCGCACCACGCGGTCGTGGCGGCGATGACTGAAACCCGGGTCGTGCCGGCGGTGAAGTTCGCGGCGCGGTGGATGCCACCGGCGGCGGTCGTTAATTTGCTGGTTCAGTATCAGTGGTTGGGCATGAGTATGGCGCCACAGGCGCTGATCAGCTCACTGTTTTTATTATCGCTGCCAGTGCAGGGCTGGTATTGGCTGGGTAAACGCGCGCTGACGGAGCTCGATCCGCGACTGAAGCACTGGTATCTGGAACTGGCGCAAAAACTGCAGGTGCAGCCGCGGACTAAGCCCAAACGCATGGACTTAGCGCGGCTGCTCGATAAGGCGTTACGGGATTTACCGCCTGAGGAGCATTAAAGTTTAAACTCGCTCCATACCGGGGCATGATCCGAAGGTTTTTCGATGCCGCGCAGCTCATAGTCGATACCACTGTCAATCAGCTTATCAGCAAGCTCTGGGGTGGCCAGAATCAAATCGATTCGCAGCCCGCGATTGTCATCGAAGCCGCGCGAACGATAGTCAAACCAGCTGAACTGATCGGTACTATCATGATGCTGCAGCCGATACGTATCGACCAGTCCCCAGTCGAGCAGGCGGTTCAGCCATTCGCGCTCTTCCGGCAGAAAGCTGCACTTACCGGTGCGTAGCCAGCGCTTGGCATTAGCGTCGCCGATACCAATATCACAGTCCTGGTGCGAGATATTCATGTCACCCATGACCACCACGGGCTGGCTTGGATCAAGGTCTTGCTGCAGATAGTGCATCAAATCGGCATAGAATTTTTCTTTTGCCGGAAACTTCAGTGGATGATCACGGCTTTCACCTTGTGGAAAGTAGCCGTTTAAAATACGTACCCGGGTACCATCATCCTGAACCAAATCACCCATGATCATACGGCGCTGTGCATCTTCCGCGTCGCCGGGAAAACCAAACTGCGGGTTTTCCAGCGGACGCTTGCTTAACAGGGCGACACCGTAATGACCTTTTTGCCCATGGTAAATCACGTGATAACCCAATGCCTCAACGTCGGCGAGCGGGAACTGCTCGTCGTGGACTTTGGTTTCCTGGAGGCCAATCACATCGGGCTGATGCTTTTCAATGAGCGCTTGCAACTGGTGTAAACGGGCGCGAATACCGTTGATATTAAACGAAATGACTTTCATCGTTTTGCGTGTTCCCTTACCAAAAATAGAGTAGCTGATTAGCGTCTGCTAAAAACAGTCTGTTGAATGACGGCGATAAGCATATCAGAAGCCGAAATGGGGTGCGACCTTGAGGCTGTTGCAGTGCCGAAATTTGGGTATACTGGCGCCAGCATCAAAACGAACAATATGGAGAGAGCAACATGGCAACCCAGTGGTTGCAGTTACGTGCCGGCAAGCGGGCGTGGTTGCAGATTAAGGAGCAAGGGCTATCTGAGGCCGATATTAAGTTGTTGGTTGGCGCTTCAGGCGGGCCTAAATGGTTTGTCTTACAGGGCCTGGACCGCTATCTGTTTGGCGAGCTATTTGCGCAACGCGAGCAACCACTGGACTTGCTCGGTACCTCAGCCGGAGCGTGGCGCTTTGCCGCCCTGGGACAGAAAGACCCGGTTGCTGCCAGCGAACTTTTTGCCCGCCTCTACAGCACGCAAACGTACAGCGCTAAACCGGACGTGAAGGAAATTACCGATGAGGCACGCAAACTGCTGGCCGAATATATTCCCGACAACGCAGTGCAGGAAATTCTGTCGCAGGAGCGGTTTCGTCATCACTGGATTGTCGTGCGCTGCCGCGGGCTGACCGCCTCTGAAGGGAAACGGCAGCTGGTTGGCCTGCTGGCCTCAGCTGCGGCCAACTCGCTGAAACGGCGCTGGCTGGGTAAGTTCTATGAGCGGGTGATCTTTCATCACCCGGCGTCGCCGGCGACCTTTGCCGAACACTGGAATGATTTGCCGACACGCTTTGCGACCTTGTCGCAGGATAATTTTAAGCAAGCCTTACTGGCAACCGGTTCGATTCCGCTGGTGCTTGAAGGCGTGCGCGATATTCCTGGTGCGCCGGCGGGTATCTACCGTGACGGTGGCGTGACCGATTACCACTTTGACCTGGATTTTAGCGGCGTTGACGGTCTGGTGCTGTATCCGCATTTTCATCATGAGGTGATCCCCGGCTGGTTTGACAAGCGTTTAAAAAGTCGCCGTACGAGTGGAAGCTTATGGCCTAATGTGATCCTTCTGACGCCAACGCAAGAATTTATTGATTCGTTGCCCTATCAGAAAATACCTGATCGTAAGGACTTTGCTGAGCTCGACGCCAGCGAACGTATTAAGTACTGGCAAAAAGCAGTGGACCAGGGCAAGTGGATGGCGGATCAGCTGCATGACTGGATCGCCACGGACAAAATTCGCGATCATGTGCAACTTTGGCAATAAAGTTGCCGATTGCAGTGACAGATGAGGTAAGACATGGACTATCGCGGTTTTCCTGACTTCTCCCACGGCCAGGCAGATAAAATCGGTGTATTGGTGACGAATCTGGGTACGCCCGATGCGCCAGATGCCCCTTCGCTACGACGTTATCTGAGACAGTTTCTGGCTGACCCCCGGGTGGTCGAAGTACCACGTGCGCTGTGGTGGTTAATTCTTAACGGCGTCATTCTGCGCATTCGTCCGCGGCGTTCGGCAGCTGCCTACAAAACGGTGTGGACCGAGCGAGGCTCGCCTTTGTTGTTTCATACCAAAGATCAGGCCGCGAAGCTGCAACAAAAATTGCAACAGGACTACGGCGATAACGTAGTGGTGGGTTACGCCATGCGCTATGGCTCACCCGCCATTGGCACAGTGATTGACGAAATGCTTGAGGCAGGCGTACGCAAGCTGGTGTTATTACCGCTGTATCCGCAGTATTCAGGAGCGACCACTGGCTCAACGTTTGACGCGTTAGCCCATGATTTTACCCGTCGACGCTGGTTACCTGACTTTCGCTTTATCAGTCATTACCATGATGATGCCGGTTACATTAAAGCGTGTGCGGCGCAGATTAAAGCATTCTGGACACAGCACGGGCAACCGCAAAAACTGATTTTTTCTTATCATGGTGTGCCACTGAAATACCTGCAAAAAGGCGATCCTTATCACTGTGAGTGTCACAAAACCTCGCGCCTGATTGCCAACGAGCTGGGGCTCGGTAACGAAGACTACCTGACCACCTTTCAGTCACGCTTTGGCCGCGAGGAATGGCTAAAACCGTACACCGATGCGACGTTAAAAGCGTTGCCTGAACAAGGCGTGAAAAATGTGCAGGTAGTTTGTCCCGGCTTCAGCGCGGACTGTCTTGAGACCATTGAAGAGATTGGCGAAGAAAACCGCGAGTACTTTGAAGAAGCCGGCGGCGAGTCTTATGCTTATATTCCGGCGCTCAACGCGACTGATGCGCATATTGACGCACTCGCTGCAATAGTGCAACGTGAGTTACAGGGATGGCAACTAACGCGCGATGAACAACAAAGCGCGGAGCGCGCACAACAGCTGGAAAAAGACTACGGATCCATTTAGCGAACGAAAGAAGGAGCAAGAGCGACTGTGGTAAGCGACAATGGACAGGAAAGTTTAGCACAGGTAGTTCAAGCCTTAGTGTCGGAGCACCCGGGAGAAACGGGGGTGCTCCCTCTGGTTGAGGCCCGCGAGGCATTTGCAGCGCGCATTTTGCTCGCAGAGCAAGCCCAGCACCAGTTGGACGTGCAGTATTATATCTGGCGCCATGATATTACTGGCACGCTGTTGTTCGAAGCCCTGCATGAGGCGGCTGAGCGTGGCGTGAAAGTACGTTTGTTACTGGATGATCTCAGTACTGTTGGCCTTGATGCCACACTCAAGGGCTTGCACCAACATCCGAATATCGAAGTCCGCTTATTTAATCCACTGAAGCTGCGTCGCCCCCGCTTTATTAATTATCTGTTTGAGTTCCGGCGGCTGAACCGCCGTATGCATAACAAGGCTTTTATTGCTGATGGTCAGATGGTCATTAGTGGCGGTCGTAATATTGGCGATGAATACTTCGGTGCTATCCGCAACCTGCTGTTCGCCGACTTAGACGTCATGTTTATTGGTGACGTGGTCGATGATGTACAACAGGACTTTGACCGTTACTGGGACAGCGAGCCGGCGGTACCCTTAGATGAATTGTACAGCTTGACTAAGCCGCAAGATTTGTCGGTGTTGCAAAAAATTGCCGCGCGCTACAAGGACGATCCAAAGGCACAGGAGTATGTGAAGGCCATTGAGGAACTGCCATTTCTGAGCAAACTAAAAGCGCAGGAACTGGAGATCATCTGGGCGCGAACGCAACTCATCAGTGACTCGCCGGAAAAGGCACTGGGCCGCGCGAAACCGCAACAGATGGTGCCGCATCAGTTGCAACAAGCTATCGGTTCACCACAGTCACATGTCACTCTGGTCTCTCCTTATTTTGTTCCCACCAAGGCCGGGATAAAAGAGCTGATAGCTCTGGCGCGTCGGGGGGTACAGATTATTATTCTGACCAACTCGCTGGAGGCAACGGATGTGGCGGTGGTACACGCCGGTTATGCCAAGTGGCGACGCACGCTGTTAAGTCATGGAATTCAGCTGTTTGAAATGCAGTGCCTGACGCCGCTGGCAAGAAAGGACGCGCGCAAACAACGCCGCCAACGCCTCAAAGGTAAAGAGCGTTTTGGTAGCGCCGCCTCAAGCTTACACGCCAAGACCTTTATGGTCGATATGGCACGGGTCTTTATCGGCTCACTGAATTTCGATCCGCGCTCGGCCGCGATCAATACTGAGCTTGGCTTTTTAATGCATAGTAAGGCGCTGGCTGGCAGCCTCGAAAAGGCGATTGTGGAAACCTTACCCCATTACGCTTATCAGCTACGATTAATTAAGAACAAAATTGTCTGGGTGGAGCATTTAGGCGAACAACGCTCTTACTATAAGTCCGAACCGAATGCTTCTATCTGGCGCCGTTTGGCGGTGCGCATTCTGGAACGCTTACCGATCGAACGTTTGCTGTAATCACTCTGTTCTTTGAGGGGAAGTGCAATGCGGTTAACATTTTTAGGAGCCAGTGAAACGGTTACCGGCTCGAAATACCTGCTCGAAACTGAAACAACACGTGTGCTGATTGACTGCGGTCTGTTTCAGGGTTACAAGTGGCTACGCGAGCGTAACTGGCAGCCGTTGCCACTGGGCATTAACGAGGTCGATGCGGTGGTATTAACGCATGCGCACCTTGACCATTCGGGCTTTTTACCGGTGCTCTATGAGCATGGCTTCCGTGGCAGGGTTTATACGCACCATGCCACCGTGGGCTTATGTCAAATCTTATGGCCAGATAGTGGGCGTATTCAGGAAGAAGACGCGAAGTTTTATAAAAAGCATCGCTTGAGCAAGCATGCCGAGCCGCGGCCTTTGTATGATGAAGCCACTGCTAACGCGGCACTAAAGTTACTGCACGGAATAAACTACGACGCGCCCTTCAGCGTCGGCGATATACAGTTTCAGCTGCAGCCAGCCGGACATATTCTCGGCGCCGCGTCGGTCGTCGCCGAACACCAGGGAACGCGGATTGCATTTAGTGGCGATGTGGGTCGCCCGAACGATATTATGATGAAACCGCCGCGCCCGTTGCCCGAGGTGGACTATGTGTTGCTTGAGTCGACCTATGGCGATCGCCGTCACGACGATGGTGATCCCTGGCAGCAATTAGCCGAAGTCGTCAACGAGACGGCGGCGGCTGGTGGAGTACTGATGATTCCCAGCTTTGCCGTAGGGCGCGCGCAGCTGTTACAGCACATGCTGGTCACGCTGATGGCGGAGAAACGGATTCCGCGGTTACCTATTTTTCTCGACAGTCCAATGGGCATCCAGGTGTCGGAACTTTATGCTGAGCAACATGACTACCATCGTCTGACGCAACAACAGTGTGATGCGGCTGAACAACAGGTGATCTACAGCCGCAGCGTGGAAGATTCCAAGGCCATCGCCAAACAGGGCGCGCCGCATATTATTATTGCCGGCAGTGGTATGGCGACCGGTGGACGCATTCTGCATCATTTTAAGCACTGGCTCGGTGATCATCGCAGTAGCGTATTGTTTAGTGGACATCAGGCGGGCGGTACCCGGGGCGCGAAAATGCTGCAGGGCAATGAACGGATTAAAGTGCATGGCGAGTGGCTGCCAGTGAAAGCCAGAATTCGTCAGCTCGATGGTTTGTCCGCCCACGCGGATTATGCGCAATTAGGCGACTGGCTGAAGCAATCAGCATTGCCGCAACAGGTGAAGATTTATCTGGTGCACGGTGAGCCTGACGCGCTTGAGGCGATGTCGGACTATCTGAAGCAGACCAGTTCTTATGATGTACACATTGCGGCATACCGGGAGGTACTGCATTTCTAGACCAGCTGCCGGACGCTGGCTTATTAAGCGATCGTCACCATCACGACCAGTGTGGTGATGATCGCCAGAATGAAGTTTAATACCATTCCCTCACGGGCCATATCTTTCACTGTCAGGCGCTCCGATGAGAACACGATGGAGTTCGGTGGGGTTGCCACAGGCAGACAAAACGCCGTGCTGCAGGCAATGGTGGCGGGAATCATCAGTAGTTGGGGTGGTAACTCAAGCGCAATTGCGGCAGCGGCCATAATCGGCATCAGTAGCGTCGCCGTGGCCGTATTCGAGGTCACTTCGGTCAGAAATGATACACTCAGAGTCAGACAAAATATCAGTAACCAGAGAGGTAATGCGCCGAGCCCGGTCAAGGCTTCGCCAATGCGCTCACTCAGACCACTGCTGATAAAGCCCTGCGCCAGTGCAATACCGCCAGCAAAGAGTAACAGGATACCCCAGGGAATCGATACGGCAGCGTTCCAGGTCAATAAGGAATCGCCCTTTGAGTCGCGCACCATAAACATCACCAGCACCCCGGCGATGGCTACCGTGGCGTCGCCGACAGCGGTCAGGCCCGTCAGTGCCGTCCAGCCACCAAACGGCGTGGTGCGCGTCACCCACAGCAGCACCACCACAGCAAAAATCGCCAGTACTCGTTTTTCGGCCGATTGCATAGGTCCTGGCGGCTCAATACTGAGCGCGACCACATCATTAACCTTGCGGGATAACCACCAGGCCATCAGTGGAATAGCCAGTACCACTAACGGAATGCCGACTTTGAGCCAGTCGGTAAAGCTAAATGACTGGCCAGTGGTGGTTTCATATACCGAGGCAAAGATTAAATTCGGCGGAGTACCGACCAGGGTGGCAATACCGCCTACCGATGCCGAATAAGCCAGTCCGAGCAGCAAAGCGCGCTGAAAGGGCGCATCGTCGCAGGCATCGGCAAGCGCCAGTGCTACCGGCAACAGAGCGAGCACAGCCGCGGTATTACTAATCCACATGGACAGCAGGGCAGTGGCCAACATAAAAGCAAAAAGCATGCGTTTGCCGTGGCCATTGCCGACCGTATGGACCAGTCCCAGGGCGAGCCGACGGTGGACACCGCTTAATTCAACCGCTTTCGCCAGCATAAAGGCAGCCATGAATAACCAGATGATCGGGTTGCCCATGGCGGCGGAAACGTCGTTGAGTGAGCTGATACCACCCAGCGGCAACAGTACAAAAGGCAACAGTGAGGTGACGGGGAGGGGCAGCGCTTCACTGATCCACCACCAGGCAATCCAAACTGTTGCAGCTAAGGTCCAGGCAGGCGCATGAGAAAAATCGGCGAGTGAGAGGGTGGCAACATAGACCATGACAGCGGCAAATGGCGCCAGCAGAAGATGCCAGTTATGCATAACACGATGCCCCTGCGTTAATCCAGATCGTTCAACAAGTCATTTAATGGCTTCGGTTTGGCAAAGTAATAACCCTGACCAAGGTCACAGCCAAGCTCGTTCAGACGAATAGCTTGTTCGGCCATCTCAATACCTTCGGCCACCACTTTAATATTGAGTTGGCGTGCCATGGCCAGAATGCCGCGGACAATGGCTTCGTCACTCGCTTTGTTGACTACTTCCTGAATGAACGCGCGGTCAATTTTCAATTTACTGACCGGCAGTTTCTTCAGGTAACTCAAACTGGAAAAACCGGTGCCGAAATCATCAATAGCGACAGACAAGCCCGCCTGGCGGAAGCGTTCGATGAGCTTAATGGCATGGGCGCTGTCGTCCATCAGAATACTCTCCGTCAACTCAAGCTCAATACATTCGCTGGGGATGTGATGCGACTGTAAGGTGGTGATGACCTGCTCAAAAAAGTTCGCACGATTAAACTGCAGGGCCGAGAGATTGACAGCCAGACAGAAGCCGGGCCTGCGTTCGAGCAATTGGCTCAGGTCATGACAGGCCTGCTCGAGGGCCCATTGACTGGCCGGGATGATTTGACCGGTGGTTTCCGCCATCGGAATAAAAATGTCAGGCGGAATGAAGCTGCCATCTTCTAACTGCCAGCGCATCAATGCTTCGGCGCCGATAATTTTACCGGAACTTAAGGCGACAATGGGCTGATAAAATAATTGCAGCTGTTCATTATCGATCGCCTGCTGAAATTTACTGCGCAGATGCACGCTGAAGCGATGGGTCTGCTCAATGCACTGCTGATAAAAATTCAGATAATTGCGGCCCTGGCGTTTGGCCATGGTCATTGCCAGATCGGCATGCTGCATTAAGCTGACTGCGCTCTGTGAGTTATCGTCAAAGCAGGCAACACCAATACTGGCTGTCAGGTAGACTTTTTGCTTACGCACTTCATAAGGCTCGGCGATGATCTCCAACAAACGCTCACCCAGCACTGCCACATGATTTGGGCTCTCTTCACGTACGGCTACAACAAATTCATCGCCACCAAAGCGAGCGGCAAAACCGGGTGGGTTCAGTGCCGCCTGAATGCGCTTGGCGACCAGTTGCAGTACCAGATCGCCAGCTTCAAGTCCCATTGCCTCGTTGATCGACTTAAACCCGTCAAGGTCAATAAACATGACCGCCCACTGCTGTTTGCCCTGCGTCGCGCCGGTCTCCTGTAACTCTGCACTTAAGCGATGTTCAAAAGAGCGCCGGTTGAACAGCGAGGTTAACGCGTCATGCTCAGCCTGAAACGCCAGTTGCTGTTTGGCTACATAGCGCTCGGAAATATCCTCATGGATGCCGATAAAATGTGTTACCTTGCCGCCAGCGTCTGTGACTGGCGTGAGTTCAAGTTGATCCCAAAAGGATGAGCCGTCTTTGCGGTAATGCAGCACTTCAACATGACACTCGCGCTTACTCTCCAGTGCCTGGCGCACTTCGGTAATGATTTTCGGGTCTGTTTTAGGGCCAATCAGAAAGTCACAGGACTTGCCTGCAATTTCATCGATGTAATAGCCCGTCATGCGCTGGAATGCCTGATTGGCGTAGATAATGGGTGCATTTTCTTTTCCAGCATCGGAAATAATAATGCCGTTGCTGGTGACATTCATGCTGCGCTCTAAAATTTGCAACTGTGCGTCTTTAGCTTTATCTCGGGTCACGTCCTTGGCAATACCAAATACCCCGGTAATTTCATCGTCAATTTTAATTGGCAGGTTGGTTACCACAATACTCCGCTGCTCGCCCTGACTGGTGTAGACATTAAGCTCGTACTGACAGGTCTCACCGGCCAATGCTTGCTTGAAGTTGGTTTCAGCAACTTTACGGTCATTGGGACGCACAAAAACACTGAAGTGAGCACCGATAACCTGTTCAGGAGCGGCCTCGAGGTTCGAAAGTACCGCATGGTTGGCGCTGGTAATCAGCCCATCGGTATCCAGTGAGTAAACGGCATCGGGATGAAAGGTAAAAAGCGAGCGGAACTGTTGCTCGTTGAGTTGTAATTGTCGTTGCTGATCATGCAGGCGTTGCTGAATACCGCGCAGACGCAGACTGTGCTTGCGCAACATACGATTTTGCTGCGACAGCGCCAAAAAGGCAACACAGAACAAAAAGCCCGAGAACGCAAGAATCATGCGCAGATTCGAAGCGCTACTGAGGTTGGCAAACGAGTACAGACTGGCGGACAGCGTGACCGGCTCGCTATATGGAATGTTGAGTTCCGCACTGGCAATCGCAAGTTCGTTACGATGACGCGGTTTACTGTTCTCGAAACTCAGTTGCCGCTCTTCGCCTAATGAGGCATAAATTTTCAGAAAGTCTGGCAAAACCCGGGTATCCGGGTTCACCAATCTGACCAGATCAAACACCACCAGCAGGTAATAATCTTTCGTTCCTTCCTGAGCAACCGGCACCAGCATGAGGCCCACCGGCTTACGATCCGACTTAAATTCGTCCGGCGGGATCATCATGGCAATGTCGTTGATCGGCGAGGCGAGCCAACTTTGCACTTCCGGGTGACTGATTTGTTCCAGATAAGCGCGCTCATTATTGCGGTGCAACTGCCATTGCGGCACGCCACGCTCATCGAGCAAGTGGATGCCAAGGTAATGCGGAATGTCGCGCAAGAAAGTCGCGGCGTCAAACCGTGCGAATGCAGACGTAGGGGAAAGCTCCAACTCGGTCCAGCGCTCGCGTAAGCGATTCAGAATCTGCATGTTGACGACAATGGTTTGCTTGCGCGACTCAGCAACTTTTTCGATGGTCGTCACCGCCTCGTTACGAATATCTCTGATTTGATTGAGGCTGAGGTAAACCCACAGGCTACAAATAAATGCAACAAAGGCGAAGGTAAGCCAGGCGGCGGGGTTTGCATTCAGGTCAAACAGCAGGATGCGATTCGAGCTGGCCAGCAAAAGTGACAAGCCGGTCAGAAAAATGCTTAAGGTGGCCAGCGTCGTCACTGGCGGATGCGGGCCCAGATAAGCAAAGCCATGGGGTAGAAAATGAAGCACAATGCTAACACAGGCAACGAATAATAAGAACACAGCGAATACCCGCATCCACCGGCGTTGAATTTTTTCGCGCGGGTTTAAAAGCAGTGTTACGCCCAGAATTAAAAAGGTGAGCGCCACCGGTGGGTAAAAATAGGCATCAATCTGATTAAGAAAGTCGAGATAAAAAACCGAAGCAATCGACAAATTCACCAGCAAGCTATGCAGTGCCGCTAAGAGCAGTACCAAGGCGCCGCCGAGCTGGACTTTACGGCGCTTGGTGGCCAGCCCATACAGCGCAAAGGCAACGCTGATGGCAACAATACCCGAGGTATTCGAGATCACGCGCTCAAACGCACTTTCAGGTTGCGTGTAAATATTTACCACTAAGCCGAACAACCCGAATAAAAAGGTTGCACTTATGGTCACAAACAGCGTGACATTGACCAGTGATAGGGCAAGGCTACGGCGATAGAGCATAGATTTTGTTATTGTTTTTAAGTTACCTGAACAATATGTGCCAAACTTGGACTTAGGTCAATGGCAACTTAGGCGTACGCCGTTGCATCACTAACCGGTGCTGGCCCGGGCCAAGATAATCCAGCTTTTTTTCGGCTACGACAAACCCCTGACGCTGATACAATTGCACCGCGGGAAGATTGTCCGGTGCCACGGTCAACAAGGTGTGTTGATAACCCATGTTTTCTACTTGCGCGAGCCAGGCATTCAGGAGCTCACGGCCTATCCCCTGGCCACGACATTCGGGCGCAATCAGGAGCGACATCAGCCACAGCCGATCGGACTCCTGAGCCGGGGCCCCAAGGCAATAACCTAAGATGGGGCTGGCGTCCGCTAGGTCCTTGCAGGCCACCCGGACTAAGTGTGGCCACTGGTGTAACGCCTGATAAAAAAAGGGAGCAGGATAGCCATCGGTGGGATAAAAACTACGCTCTAAAAGAAGAAGCGCAGCAATATCACTCGACATTGCTGCGCGAAAGGTTACCGGGACTGCTGTTTTAGTCACGGGCAAATAGCACGCTGAAGGTTACTGGCACCACGTGGTTAATGGCGTCTAAGCCAGCAATGTCGCGTAACTTGTGAATACCTTCAATGAGAGCAAAATCTTTGCCATTGATTAACACCGGCTGCGAGGTCGTTGCAACGATGTGGTCAGCGTCAAGTTTGGTGATCTGAACCGCGGCGTCTACTTCAACCGCTTCACCGGCAATAAAGATTTCCATCGGAATAATCACCGGCAGCGTACCCGTTGCTGTTTCAATGTCATAAACCTCAACGGGTATCGTTGCAGTAGCCGTTACAAACGGATAGTCAGAGACGTTAAACAGATGCGTCAACATACGCTCATTGCGCACCGGAATGCCCGTATCAATACTGGAAACCGGAATTGAGATCTTCAACTGATCATCATTCAGCTCACCGGTAATTTCGGTAAAGCGATGGATTTCGGCTACGTTGTCATTCTTTACCGAAACGAAGTGCAACGTCGAGCGTTCACTGTCTAAGGTCCACTCATCGGCGGTGGCCGGAACGCTAAGCAGTGCCATCATCGCTGTCGTGCATAGAATTGATTTCAACATAAATCCCTCTTCAGTTGGCTAACAAAGTATCTATTAATACTAGCATATCCCTTTGATTGATCATTTTATAATTAATCCTTTTTGCGCCCGCTGACGTAAAACATGCTGACTTTAGGAAAACTAAAGCGCAGAACGTAAACGAGGAGATCAAAATGTTAAACCTGTTATCTACAATGAAATGGTTAGCGAGCGCACTGCTGATAGCTGCGGTATCGACCTCAGCAATTGCGCACGATCACGGTAAAAAACAAGATATTGTCGACATCGCCGCCAGTGATTCACAATTTTCTACCCTGGTCACAGCGGTGAAAGCAGCAGATCTGGTCGATACACTGAAAAGTGACGGGCCATTTACCGTTTTTGCCCCTACCAACGAAGCCTTTGCCGCTTTGCCTGACGGTACTCTGGAGAGTTTGCTGAAGCCAGAGAATAAAGACCAGTTGGTGGCGGTCTTAACCTACCATGTATTAGCCGATAAAGTGCCAAGCTCAGCGATTGCCGGCAAAAAGTTGTCGACAGCCACAGTGCAGGGCGAGGACGTTGCAATTGATGCCACCGACGGTGTCCAGGTTGCCGGGGCGAACGTGGTAAAAGCCGATATTATGGCCAGCAACGGCGTGATCCACGTCATTGACCCGTGATTTTACCTCCGTCAATGCGCTAATTGATGTGAGCTGACAGTGACAGCAAAGCCCTGGCATCTGCCGGGGCTTTTTTTATGTGGTTGTCGACAATCCGCTCGGGCTGAACATTGAAAACTACGCAAAACAGGAGTAAAATGCGCATCTCTTTCAGAAACTGTCGACACTTATAGTGCTTAAGGAAGGACTCGCCCGGTGCAAGTGACTGAACATCCGACATTATTGCGACAAGCCATTACTGCCTCCGATCGCGTGTTGTACGAGATTCAACAAGCCATTGTTGACGGTACCATTCCTGCTGGCAGCAAAATCAGCGAGCCAGAGCTCGCCCGCCGGTTTGACGTCAGTCGCGCGCCCTTGCGTGAAGCGCTGGCGCGACTGGAGCGCTGTCATCTGATTGAACGCACACCAAATGCCGGAGCCCGTGTGGTCACCCTGACCCCGGCGGGTTTGATTTCACTCTATCAAATCCGTGAAGAGCTTGAAGGCCTGGCCTGCCGGCTGGCTGCCGAGCAGATGCCAGCGCAGGAAATCTCTGAGCTTGCCGCATTGCTTGATCAGCACTTAGCGTCGCAACGGGTGCGTGAAGGCGAAAGCTACTACCAGGAAGCGGGTGATCTCGACTTTCATTACCGTGTCATTTTAGGCAGTAAAAATCCCTATTTAATTAATATGCTTTGTGATGAGTTGTACTATCTTGTGCGCATGTACCGGGTGCAGATGGGTATGAATGGTCCGCGTGTTTCGCGGGCCTTTGACGAACACAAAGCAATTCTCAATGCCATCGCTAATCGTGATGGCGAACTTGCGGATTTATTGATGCGCCGTCATATCAGCGCGTCACGCCGTAACATCGAACAACAATTGCAAGCAGAAAAGGACGTATCATGACTCATTTAACCAGTGCCGGCGCCAAACTCCGTCAGGCAATTAAAGACGAGCAGCCGTTGCAGATTGTCGGCACCATTAATGCTTACACCGCCATGATGGCAGAAAAAGTAGGCCATAAAGCTTTATACCTTTCCGGCGCAGGGGTAGCGAACGCATCTTTCGGTTTACCGGACCTGGGCATGACCTCGCTGAACGACGTCTGCGAAGATATCCGCCGCATTACCGGCGCGACCGACGTGCCGTTGCTGGTTGACGCTGACACCGGTTGGGGCGGGGCATTTAACATTGCCCGCACAGTAAAAGAAATGACCCGTGCCGGCGCAGCAGGTTTTCATATTGAAGATCAGGTCGCGCAAAAGCGCTGTGGTCATCGCCCAAATAAAGAAATTGTCAGTCAGGGCGAAATGGTCGATCGCGTGAAAGCTGCAGTGGATGCCCGTATTGATGATCAGTTTTTGATTATGGCGCGCACCGATGCCTTGCAACAAGAAGGCCTGGAAGCCGCCATTGAACGCGCGCAGGCATGTGTTGACGCCGGCGCTGACGCTATTTTCGCTGAAGCCGTACACACCCTTGAGCAATATCAGGCATTCACCAGCGCGCTGAACGTGCCGGTTCTTGCTAACATTACAGAATTCGGCGCCACGCCGCTGTTCAACAAACAGGAACTGGCCGACGTGGGCGTCGAGATGGTGCTGTATCCCTTAAGTGCTTTCCGCGCCATGAATAAGGCGGCGTTAAATGTTTATGAGAGCATTCTGGAAAACGGTGATCAAAAAGCGGTGATTGATGAAATGCAGACCCGCGCGGAATTGTATGAGTTCCTGAATTATCACGCATTCGAGCAAAAACTCGACGCACTGTTCAAAAAATAAAAACCAAAAGCGTTATTGGTTATTTGATATTAGATAGTGGTAACCAATATCCAGTAACCAATATCCAGTAACCAATATCCAGTAACCAATATCCAGTAACCAATATCCAGTAACGCATTAAGATTTTAACTAAGGAGTTTGAAATGGCTGAGAAGAAATTAGGTGGCGCAGGCTTGCGCGGACAAGTTGCCGGTGAAACAAAACTTTGCACCGTAGGTAAAAGCGGTTCAGGCCTGACGTATTACGGATACGATATTAAAGAACTGGCAGAGAAAGTTAGCTTTGAAGAAGTGGCTTATTTGCTGGCCCATGGTGAGCTGCCAAAGGCTGACCAACTGGCAGAATATAAAGAGCGTCTGGCACAGTTACGTGGCCTGCCGCAGGAATTAAAAGACGTACTTGAGCGTATCCCTGCGGATGCGCATCCGATGGATGTGATGCGTACCGGTGCTTCTTTCCTGGGTAACATTGAGCCAGAAGAAGACTTCAGCGAAGCGGACGCTAAAATTGAGCGTTTGCTGGCGTCATTCCCAAGCATGTTGCTGTACTGGTATCACTTTAGTCACAACAACAAGCGCATTGAAACCGAAACTGACGCTGATTCGATTGGCGCGCATTTCCTCGAATTACTGCATGGTGAGAAGCCATCGCAACTGCATGCTGATGTCATGAATACTTCACTGATCCTGTACGCAGAGCATGAGTTCAATGCTTCAACCTTTACTGCACGCGTCTGTGCCTCGACGTTGTCTGATATTTTCTCATGTGTCACCGGTGCGATTGGCTCGCTGCGCGGTCCTTTGCATGGCGGCGCGAATGAAGCGGCGATGGAACTGATTGAAGATATGAAAGACCCGGATGACGCTGAGCAGACGCTGATGGGCATGCTGGAACGTAAAGAAAAGATCATGGGCTTCGGTCACGCGGTCTACAGCGAGTTTGACCCGCGTAATGACATCATCAAAGCCTGGTCGAAGAAGCTTGCCGAAGAGCATGGCGACACCCGTCTGTACGACGTATCTGTACGTTGTGAAGAAGTCATGTGGCGTGAGAAAAAGCTATTCCCGAATGCGGACTTCTTCCATGCTTCTGCGTATCACTACATGGGTATTCCAACCAAGCTGTTTACGCCGATTTTCGTCATGTCACGGGTGACCGGCTGGACCGCGCACGTGAAAGAGCAGCGCGCCAACAACCGTATTATCCGTCCAAGTGCGGACTACATTGGTCCTGAGCCGCGTCCAGTTCCTGCAATGAACGAACGCTAAGGCAAGGAGCACAATGATGTTTAACGAAGCGTACCGGAAGCAGTTGTCCGGTACCTCGCTGATGTATTACGACACGCGCCAAGCGGTCAATGACATTGAGCCAGGTGCCTACGAGAAACTGCCGTATACCTCGCGTATCCTCGCTGAAAACCTGGTGCGTCGCTGTCAGCCTGAGCAGCTGACCGACGCTTTAAGCCAGTTGATTTACCGCAAACGTGACCTGGATTTTCCCTGGTTCCCGGCGCGCGTTGTGTGCCATGACATTCTGGGGCAGACGGCGCTGGTCGATCTGGCTGGTTTGCGTGACGCGATTGCTGCGAAAGGTGGTGAACCGGCCAAGGTGAACCCGGTGGTGCCAACCCAGTTGATTGTTGATCACTCGCTGGCGGTAGAGCATGCCGGTTTTGAAAAGGACGCGTTTGAGAAAAACCGCGCTATTGAAGACCGTCGTAATGACGATCGCTTCCACTTTATTAACTGGACCAAAACGGCCTTTAAGAACGTGGACGTGATTCCTCCGGGCAACGGCATTATGCACCAGATCAATCTGGAGAAAATGTCGCCGGTGGTACAAGTGCGTGACGGCGTTGCGTTTCCTGATACCTGCGTGGGCACTGACAGTCATACCCCGATGGTTGACGCATTAGGCGTTATTTCGGTGGGCGTCGGTGGCCTTGAAGCGGAAAGTGTAATGCTGGGCCGTGCCTCGTATATGCGCCTGCCGGACATTGTCGGTGTCGAGCTAACCGGTAAGCTGAAGCCGGGCATTACCGGTACCGATCTGGTGCTGGCATTGACTGAGTTCTTGCGTAAAGAGCGTGTTGTGGGTGCCTATCTGGAGTTTTACGGTGAAGGCGCTGACGCACTGACCGTGGGCGATCGTGCCACTATTTCCAATATGACACCAGAGTATGGTGCGACCGCGGCGATGTTCTATATTGATGATCAGACCATTGATTATCTGAAACTGACCGGTCGCGACGATGATCAGGTGAAACTGGTTGAACAGTTCGCTAAAGAAACCGGGCTTTGGTCAGACAGCCTGAAAACCGCTGACTATGAGCGCGTGTTGCAGTTCGATTTAAGCAAAGTTGAGCGCAATCTGGCTGGACCGTCAAACCCGCATGCCTTATTACCAGCTTCAGAGCTGGCCAAGCGCGGCATTGCCGGTAAGGTCGAAAGCGAAGACAATCTGATGCCTGACGGCGCTTGTATTATTGCCGCGATTACCAGCTGTACCAACACCAGTAATCCGCGCAATATGATTGCCGCAGGTCTGATAGCGCGCAACGCCAACAAGCTGGGTCTGACCCGTAAGCCTTGGGTGAAATCGTCGCTGGCGCCAGGCTCAAAGACGGTCAAGATGTACCTTGAAGAAGCCGAACTATTGCCGGAGCTGGAAGAGCTGGGTTTTGGCGTGGTCGCTTTTGCCTGCACCACCTGTAACGGTATGAGTGGTGCGCTGGATCCGAAAATCCAGCAGGAAATCATTGACCGAGATCTGTACTCGACTGCGGTACTTTCTGGTAACCGTAACTTCGACGGTCGTATTCACCCCTATGCCAAGCAGGCGTTTTTGGCGTCACCTCCGCTCGTCGTCGCTTATGCCATTGCCGGTACCATCCGCTTTGACATTGAAAAAGACCCGCTGGGGTATGATGCGAAAGGGAATGCCATTACCTTAAAAGACATCTGGCCAAGCGATGAAGAGATCGACGCTATCGTGAAAAGCTCGGTAAAACCTGAGCAATTCCGCAAAGTGTATGATCCAATGTTCAGCCTGTCGGTCGACTACGGCGAGCAGAATAATCCGTTGTACGACTGGCGCCCGATGAGTACCTATATCCGCCGTCCTCCATACTGGGAAGGCTCGCTTGCCACTGAAAACCAGTTGCAGGGTATGCGTCCTCTGGCGGTACTGGGTGACAATATCACCACCGACCACTTGTCGCCGTCGAACGCGATTCTGGCGGACAGCGCGGCGGGAGAATACCTGGCCAAAATGGGCTTGCCGGAAGAAGACTTTAACTCGTACGCGACGCACCGTGGTGATCACCTGACCGCGCAGCGCGCCACTTTCGCCAACCCGAAACTATTTAATGAAATGGTGCGGGACGAAAACGGTGCTGTGATTCAGGGTTCTTTTGCCCGGGTTGAACCAGATGGCAAAGTGCTGCGCATGTGGGAAGCCATTGAAACCTATATGGAACGCAAGCAGCCGCTGATTATCATTGCCGGTGCTGACTACGGTCAGGGCTCATCGCGTGACTGGGCGGCCAAAGGCGTTCGTCTGGCCGGGGTAGAGTGTATCGTCGCCGAAGGTTTTGAGCGTATTCACCGCACCAACCTGATTGGTATGGGCGTACTACCGCTTGAATTCGAAGCTGGCACCACCCGTGAATCCCTGGGTATTAACGGTACTGAAACCTTTGACGTGAAAGGTGAGATTGCGCCGGGCGCGACCATGACATTGGTCATTCACCGTGGCGGTGAGGAAGCGCAGGCTGAAACTCTTGAAGTACCGGTAAAATGCCGTCTGGATACCGCTGAGGAAGTATCAATCTATTCCGCCGGCGGTGTGTTGCAGCGTTTTGCGCAGGACTTCTTAGAAGCAGAGGCAAGTTAATTATGGTTGCCCATACAAAATTTGCTCCGCAAATCAAAATCCCCGCCACCTATATGCGTGGCGGGACCTCGAAAGGCGTCTTTTTCCGTTTAGAAGATTTGCCACCTGAAGCTCAGGAGCCAGGTGCAGCGCGCGATAACTTGTTGTTGCGTGTTATTGGCAGTCCGGACCCTTATGCCAAACATACCGATGGCATGGGTGGCGCGACCTCAAGTACCAGCAAAACAGTGATCCTGTCGCGCAGTGACAAGGCCGATCACGATGTCGACTACCTGTTTGGTCAGGTCGCTATCGATAAACCTTTTATCGACTGGAGCGGTAATTGCGGTAATTTGACCGCCGCAGTGGGCTCGTTTGCCATCAGTAACGGTCTGGTAGATGCCAGTCAGATCCCGGAAAACGGCATCTGTACCGTGCGCATCTGGCAAGCCAATATTGAAAAGACCATTGTCGCGCGGGTGCCCATTACCGACGGTGAAGTGCAGGAGACCGGTGACTTTGAACTGGACGGCGTAACCTTCCCGGCAGCCGAGGTGCAGGTTGAGTTTATGGACCCCGCGGCCGATGACGGTGAGGGTGCCGGTGCCATGTTCCCAACCGGAAACGTGGTGGATACCTTCAACGTGCCAGGGCTTGGCGACCTTGAAGCCACTTTCATTAATGCCGGCATTCCGACGATTTTTGTCAACGCTGAGGCCATTGGCTACAACGGCACTGAGCTACAAGGCGCTATTAATGAAGACCCGCAGGCATTGCAGATGTTTGAAAGTCTGCGTGCCCACGGCGCGGTGAAAATGGGGCTGATTGACGATGTCGCAGAGGCGGCAAACCGTCAGCATACGCCGAAGATTGCCTTTGTTGCGCCACCGCAGGACTACATGGCCTCAAGTGGTAAGCAAATTCACGCTACCGACATTGATGTGCTGGTGCGTGCTATGTCCATGGGCAAGCTGCACCACGCCATGATGGGCACTGCGGCCGTTGCGATCGCTGCGGCTGCAGCGGTGCCGGGTACCTTAGTGAATCTGGCGGCGGGCGCGGGCGATCGCACTTCAGTGCGCTTCGGTCATCCATCAGGCACGCTACAGGTAGGTGCAGAAGCCAAACAAGTCAACGGCGAATGGACCGTCACCAAAGCCATCATGAGCCGCAGCGCGCGAGTCCTGATGGAGGGCTGGGTGCGGGTACCGGGAGATTGTTTCTGATGGCGTTTAAAGCGCCCAAGAAATGCCCTTGCGGTAACGGCCTGTACCGTAAATGCTGTGGTCGCTTTCACCCGCAATTTGCGGGTGAGGCGGCTGCTGCTCCGGCCTCGGCCGAACAGCTGATGCGCTCGCGCTACAGCGCTTTTGCGTTGGGTTTAAGCGACTACCTGCTCGCGACCTGGCATGTCTCGACCCGTCCGGAGTCACTGGATTTAAGCGACAGTCCGAAGTGGCTGCAGCTGGATATTTACAGTGCCGAGCAACAAGGCAACGCCGCGCAGGTCCACTTTTGTGCCTATTTCCAGTTTGACAGCGAGGTCGGTGAACACGAGGAATTATCCGAGTTCGTTCGCGAAGACGGTCGCTGGTTTTATCTCAAATCCCTGCAAAGCGCAGCATAAGCCTACTGCTGCGCCTGTTTCACGCGTTTAAAGGTCTGTCGCTCGCCATAGGTGAGTGTCCGCCATAACCACTCACAGGGACCGAACCGGTACCGTTCCAGCCACCAACGGCTCAGTGGCAGTTGTAGTAACCATAAGCCGATTGCTAGAGCAGTTGCCACACTGCGGCTGATCTCGCCGTACATGGCAAACCCATAACCATAAAACAACGTCGTGAACACCACAGAATGCATCAGGTAATTGGTCAGTGCCATGCGCCCGGCTGGCGCCAGGTGTCTGAGCCAGTGCTGACGTTTCGCACGTTCGGCCGTACGAAGGGTAAGCGCGATCAGGCTTATGTAGAAAAAACAGAGTCCGAAATTAGCCACCTGATCAATGGTAAAAGTGAGTGCCGAACCCGGACTGGGTAAGAGCATGTTAGGCCGGGTGCCGTAGAAGCCGATGTAAAGCGCGGCCGGCAAGCCCAGCAATAAGCCCCAGCGCAGTAGGTGCGTATAAGCGCGCGGGCGTTTTTCAAAGGAAGTGAAAATGCCGCTGCGCGCAAGGCTGGCACCAATCAGAAAAATACCCAGTAGGGTAGGCAAAAAGAAGATTACACCACCGGTACCATAAAGTTTACTAAGCTCGTACATGCGTAAACGGTAAATGTCAGCGTAACCGCCGCTGGCATAGACTTCATTGGCATGCACAATAAAGGCCTGCAGTTGCTCACTGGTTCGTGCGACATCAGATAAAACTTCTTCCGCAACCGCGGGGTCCTGCAATGCGGCTTGCATGGCGAAGGCGCCTAGCCAGAACAGCGCCACGGGAATCAGGAAGAAACTGATACCCCATTTCAGCAAACGGCGGGCCGGGCTATTGGCAAAAAGTGCCAGCACCAGTCCACAAATAGCATAGGTCAGCAAAATATCGCCGCCCCAGATAAGAAACAGGTGCACCATACCAAACAGTGCTAAAACAACGATGCGGCGCAAAAATAAGCGGCGAGGGTGTGGTTCGCGTTGTTTCGCGCGGTCATAAAAAATCACAAACCCCATGCCAAACAGCAGCGAGAACATGGTGTAAAAACTGCCTTGCACAAAAGTAAAAACGCTCCAGCCCACCACACGATCGACCCCTTGCAGGGACTGATCAAGACCAAACAACATGGCGGTCAGCGGCCGCTGAAAGTACTCGATATTCATTAACAGAATGCCCAGTAAGGCAAAGCCGCGAATGACATCAAGCATCTGGATGCGTTCGCGCGAGGTAATAGGGGTCGTTACACTGGTCATGAATTGCAGCTCTTTGTTGTTATTGTAAAAGGTGTCTAACAACTGAGCTTAGCGGGTTTCGGTTTTTTCACAACTGCGATGTGCGCCATGAGCTCATGACCTTAGAAACGTAACTGTCCGGAGCTAATTCGCTGATATAACTGCGGGTCCAGTGGCTGATAGCCCTGGCTGCGATCGAGCAGCACGTACAACGGATCACTTATCTGTTCCGGCGAAAAACTTTCGAGCTTGAGCTGACTTTTGCGAATTTTCAGCGTGCTGGTGACTTCATGCGCCCGCTGTAAGCGAATAAATAGCGGCTGCGCATAGTCCGGCAGTACCGCCCGGATATGCTGATAGAACGCCCGCGCATCGAAATGTTTGCCATGCGCAAGTACCAGCGACACCATGCCGGCCCGGCCTTCGGTATGCGGCACTTTGACCCCATAGGCGACCGCTGCCAGTACATCGCGAAAGCGTCCGGCCTGCGCTTCGACCTCGGTGGTCGCGACATTTTCGGACTTCCAGCGGAAGGTATCGCCGACACGGTCGACAAAGGCAATATGGCGATAGCCCTGATGGCGCACCAGATCACCGGTATTGAACCAGCAATCGCCGGGTTGAAAGACATTTTCAAAGAGTTTCTCGGCGTTGGCTTTCGGGTTATGGGTGTAGCCGTCAAACGGCGCCTTGGCCGAGACTTTAGTCAGTAACAGCCCGACGTCACCTTTGGTGACCCTGCTTAGTCGTCCGTTGGCATCGCGCAGCGGGGTTTCATGTTCGTGGTCAAACTTCACAATGGCGTAGGTCATGGGTGAGAAACCTACCGTGCGCTTAAGATTAAACACATTGACAAAGCCGACGTTGCCCTCGCTGGCACCATAGAGTTCGCAAATACGTGAAATGCCAAAACGTTGTTGGAACTGGTCCCAGATCTCTGCCCGTAAGCCGTTACCAATCACCGCGCGAACTGAATTATTGGCTTCTGCGGGCGACGCTGGCTGATTTAGCAGATAACGACAGAGTTCACCGACATAGACAAAGCCGGTTGCATTGAACCGCTGGATATCCTGCCAGAACTGACTGGCGCTAAAGCGTTCTGCCAGGGCCAGCGTGGTGCCGGTCATAACGGTCGAGCTTAGCGCAATGGACAGGGCGGTGTTGTGATACAAGGGCAGGCAGTTATATAAAGTGTCGTTTTTTTTCAGACTCAGGGACATGCGGCCAAAGGCAATTCCGGCTTTGTACCAGCGCAGATGGGTCATGGCTGCGGCTTTGGGCAGGCCGGTGGTGCCTGAGGTCATCATATAAAAACAGGTGTCGCCTAATTTCACCTGCGCTGCCTGCGGTGGGTTCGCCGCCTTGCTTTGTTGTGCCTCCTGCATCAGCTCAGCTGTTGCGTGCAGGCATGGCGTGTGGCTTTCCAGCTGTTGTGCTGCCTCAGCAAATTCCGGCGCATGGATCAGAAGTTGCGGCTGCATCACCTGCACGCTGTGTGACAGCGCCTCGCCTTGTTGTTTGGGGTTAAGCATACCGGCAATCGCACCGAGCTTATTAATAGCGAACGCCCAGGCCAGTACTTCAGGACTGTTGCGATAGAGCAGGGCGACGCAATCACCGCGGCCGACGGCCCGCCGTTGCAATTGCTCTGCCAGACCATTGGCCCACTGGTTAAGCTGGGCATAACTGTAGCTTTGTCCGGCAAATTTAAGCGCAATGCGCTCAGGATATCGTTGCGCCGCGCATTGCAAAAAATAGCCCGTTGAGCCACGCCGGCCTTTATGAGCCCAGGCCAACTGCAGTAACGTCAGTAAAAAACGCGGCAGCCGTGGCGTAAAACGCACTATAGCAGTAGCCATGGCGGCAAATGAGAAGCTGTTATTAGAATTATTAGTGTTGCTTGTCATAATATTCGATTCGTATCACCGGAGGTTTAGAATAAGCGCGAGCGCATCCAAACGTCAAAGAGATTCGTATTTTTGGTTATATTTCACTAAGCTAGAGTGTTAAGACACTGGATATAAAGAGGGAATCGCTATGCCAATTATGAAACAACTGGGTGGCCTGCTGGCCTGGCTTGCTCTTTCAGCTCTGGTAGCTGCTATCGGCGGCTGGGGCTCTGGCAACGCGCCCATGTTTTACCGTGAGCTGACGATGCCGGACTGGGCGCCGCCCGCATGGCTGTTTGGCCCGGTCTGGACCGCGCTGTATACCATGATGGCAATTGCTGCCTGGCTTATCTGGCGTGAGTACGGATTTCAGGGACAAGCGAAGCGCGCGTTGCAGGTAAACTTCGTGCAGCTGGGGCTCAATGCCATCTGGAGCTGGCTGTTTTTTGCCTGGTATTTAGGCGCGATTAGCTTTGTCGAAATCATTTTATTGTGGGGCGCCATTGTCGCCACGATTGTGCTGTACTGGCGTCTGAACCGCGCGGCGGCGATACTGCTGTTGCCTTACCTGGCGTGGGTCACCTTCGCCGCATTCCTCAATTTCAGTATCTGGCAACTGAACCCGGGAGTGCTGTAACGCCCGTTCAGGTGCCGCAAAAAGTGCGGGTGACAGCTTCATCCGCCTGTGCCGGCCGCATCAGGTCGGCATATTCCTCGCGTTCGTTAAAGGGCTCGCGCAGCGCCTGGTTCAGGCGATTAAAGCGCGTCAGAGAGCCCTCATTAACGGCCTCATCAATCAGTTGTTCAACCAGATGATTACGCGGAATAAAGGCTGGATTGATGGTCTGCAGCTGTTGCGGGTCAAAGTCATCAGGCAGCGCGTCCTGCCAGCGCTGGTACCATGCTTGCCACTGCTGTGGCTGATTGAACAGAGTGGCGAAGCGCGTCGTGTCGGCATCCCCTAACGCACGAAAGGCCAGGGTAAAATCGACGCTATGTTGTTCCAGTAAGCCAAGAAAGTCCTCGACCAGCGCTTGTGCGTCACTGTGGTCGGGTGTCAGGCCGATTTTTGCGGTCATCTGCTGCCAGTAATAGTTCTGATAAACCGATTCGAATTCCTGCACCGCGCTGGTTGCGGCGTTAATGGCCTGATCTTTATCGTCACTGATAAGCGGTAGCAGGGTTTCGGCAAAGCGCGCCAGGTTCCACATGGCGATAGGTGGCTGGTTCTGATACATATAGCGGCCGCGACGATCAATAAAACTGAATACCGTTTGCGGGTCGTAGGCCTCCATAAAGGCGCAGGGACCATAGTCGATGGTCTCGCCGGACAAGGTCATATTGTCGGTATTCATCACGCCATGAATAAAGCCAAGACTCATCCATTTCGCAATCAGCTGCGCCTGCTTATCAATCACTGCTTGTAACAGCGCCAGATAGGATTGCTCAGCGTCCGCGCAGGCAGGGTAGTGACGCTGAATGACATAGTCAGCAAACTTTTGTAATAGGGCACGGTCTTTATAGGCTAGCACGAACTGCGCTGTGCCTACGCGCAAATGACTTTTCGCGACGCGGGTGATAACGGCTCCCGGCAGTGCTTCTTCCCGGTGTACCAGCTCGCCGGTGGCGACCGCGGCTAACGCCCGCGTGGTCGGCACGCCAAGGCGGTACATGGCCTCACTCAGCACATATTCGCGTAACACCGGGCCGATGGGCGCGCGGCCGTCACCGCCGCGCGAGTAGGGGGTACGCCCCGAACCTTTTAGCTGAATATCGTAGCGCTCGCCGTCGGCAGCGATGACCTCGGTGAGCAGCACGGCGCGGCCATCGCCCAGTTGCGGCACGTAGTTGGCAAACTGATGACCGGCATAGGCCAGCGCATGCGGTTGTGCCCAGTCGGGGACACGATTTCCCGCAAAAATCTCCGCGCCGGCATCGGTGCCACAAAGCGCTTCGGGAACACCGAGAAACTCGGCCAGCTCGGTATTGACTGCCAACCACTGCGGCTGCATGACAGGGGTGGGCTGGCAGGCGGCGCTTAACCGCGGATCAAGTTGCACATAAGTCATTGCTGTCTGCATGGCCACTTAAGCGTCCTTGGTTGTTGGTTGGTGTTGGGGAAATTGTAGCAGCTCTGGCAGCAGGGGATGCTGGAATTTGCGGCTTAGGGTCACCGCGTAAAAGTTTTCAAAGGCGTTAGGTAACTCAAAGCGCTTACTTAAAATACCACTGCGCAGCTCGTCACGCACCACTACCGCTGGCATCGCGGCCAGTGCACCACTGTCACGGGCAAGCAGTCGTAACATCGCCATGTCGTCGACTTCGGCAATAATATCAGGCTCAAGCTGATGCTGCGTGCAAAACCCCTCGAAGGCTGTACGCAACGGCGAAGCACTACCCGGGACCACCCATTGTTGTGCGCGGTAAGCGGGGCTGATGTGGTCGGGAAGGTCGGTGCGTGAGGCCGGGGCGATAACGCTGAGCGGCTGGCGCGACAGCAGTTGAGACTGCCAGGCAACATCGTCGCTGACTGACACCTCACGATTGGTCAACACCACATCAATCTGATGCTGGGCAAGCAAATCCAATAGCTCCGGCTGCGGTCGTGCCAGCAGCCGAAAACTGGCACCGGCGTCGCGTGCGGCGTTGCTCAACAAAGGCTCGATAAAGCTCTCAATAAAGTTACGCGACATGCTCGAAAGCATGCCGATACGTAACGAAGGCAGGGTGGTGACGCCGCGCTTTAGCAATTGCTGCAGCTCTTCACCACGCTGAAATATGTCTTCCGCGTAGTTAAGTACGGTGTGGCCAAGCTCGGTCAGCACCAAAGTTCGCCCTTCACGCGCAAAAAGTGGCTGTCCGATGCTATGCTCTAACTGATTGATTTGTGATGACAGTGCCGATTGCGATATCGCCAGCTTTTCGGCGGTCGCGGTAAGGTTGCCTTGCTTGGCAACGCGCCAGAAGTAGTAAAGATGGTGATAGTTCAGGCGTGTCATAGCTGCTCCGGCTGGTTCGCAATCAAGTATACGTTCACTATAATAGAACGTTAGTAGATAATATATGTATTTTTATAATGTTTCTAAGGATTGCAGAATAGCCGCCAAGTCAAAATAAGAGTGATGGAGGTTTTATGCCCTGGCGTGGTACCCAACTGGTATTACTGGCATTTTTGCTGGCTCTGTTAGCAGCATGCGTCGCGGTGGCAAGTGGTCTGAGTGCCCCGATTCAATTCTTCGGTTTTGCATTAACCCCTTTAAGCAGTGGCTTTGCGGCGATGATCTGTTTTATCGCCTGGGTCGTGACCCGCTACGCCGCCACCCAATTTCGTGACGAGCAGGATGCCGGCAGCTTTAAGCGCCGCCTTATTGCTACCATTGCCGCTATTTTGGTGACCTCACTGGCCGATCACTTCGTGCTGTTCTGGCTGGGCTGGGTTGCGGTAAGTTTAACCCTGCACCGGTTACTGGTGTTTTACCCTGAACGTCCCCGCGCCATGCTGGCCGCGCATAAAAAGTTTATCTTCGCGCGGATTGCTGAAACCTTACTGGCAGCGGCGTTACTCACTCTTTATTTCACTTACGACATTACCCGCATCAGCGAGCTTTCATTCATTGCTGATCACAGCGTGAGCAACTGGGTTGCCATACTGCTGGTCACAGTTGCGGCAATGAAGTGTGCGCAGTTGCCGGTCCACGGCTGGCTGTTGCAGGTGGTAGAGGCGCCTACGCCCGTCTCGGCATTGTTGCACGCCGGTATTATCAATCTTGGCGGCTATCTGTTGCTGCAGTTTTCTGAGGTACTCACGCCGGCAGAGGGCGCGCGCTGGTTATTAGCCGTAATCGCGGGTCTGAGCATGTTGGTCGCGGCTTCGGTCACCATGACCCGGATCAGCGTCAAGGTACGTCTGGCCTGGTCGACCGTGGCGCAGATGGCACTAATGCTGGTTGAGATAAGCCTTGGTTTTTATGCCTTAGCGGCACTGCACTTACTGGCCCACTCTTGTTACAAAGCCTACGCCTTTTTATCGGCTGGCAGCGCGGTCGAGCAGCATGAGCGGCAGGTTTTTGCGCAACTCGAATTGCCAAGCTTTCGTGCGTTACTTGGCGGTGCGGTGATTGCAACCGTGCTGGTAGTCGCGGCAGCGTACTTGCTGACCACGCAACTTTATATTGCCCCCTGGCTGGCAGTGGGTATGGCGCTGGCCTTATGGCTGGCCAGTGAAGTGGACTATTTTGGCCGCCGTCATTTAATTCGTACGCTGGCCATCAGCGCCTTCTGGCTCGGCCTTTATCTTATCGGTGCCTTACTACTGAAAGCTTTACTGACAACGCCGGTTGCCGAAGTTTACCTGTTAGGCATTGATATCTGGGTCTGCTTTGTGCTGCTGGGCATCGCCAGTGTCTATTTATGGCTGCTGTACCGTCCGCGCCGTGCCCTGGGGCATCGGTTATTTATCGCTCTGAATGCCGGTTTGTATCTGGATGAATGGGCGACCCGTCTGTCGTTGCGGATCTGGCCGCTACGTTTACCAAAAGGAGAGCAATCATGAGCTGGTCTGCATTAGGCAAACACGTTTGTTCACAAGTGGCGCCGGTCTGGCCTCTGGCGCGCAGCATTGCGGTTAATCCATGGTGGCAGCGCCGCCAGGAAACCATTGATCAGGTTGCGATAAGCGAGCAGACCTTACTGGGCACGGCCATGCTAATGCCGGCCGATTACTACCGTGCGCGCTGGCAGCAACAGATTCAGCCAGAGCATTTAGCGCGCGCCCGGCAATTGCAGGGCTCGCAACTGAGCGAGGCGGAGCTGGTTGAGGCGTTAAACGCGGCGGCCAGTGGCGCGACCATGCCGTCAGTGGCACAAATTCTCGACAGCGGTAAGAAACGCAATACCACGCTGCCATGGCAAACCGAAATCGTGCATCAGTTGAGCCAATTTTGTGCACTTTGGGTGAACTATCCCGAGCAGTTTAATGGTTCTGACAGCCACGATGCGCTGTATCTGGCCTGGCTGGATATTGTTCGCCATGACCGCGGTATTGAGTTACTGGTCGGTGAGCGCCGCGTTGAAGAGCAGCTGCAGCAGTTGCCACGCGACAGTGAGGCTCTGTGGCAAGAGGTCGCAAAAGATCTACCGCTTAATGATCCGCACCAGGTGGAAGCCTGGTTGCAGGTGGTGCTGCATGATATTTATGGCTGGGCCAGCGTGTTCGCGCAGCGGCGCTGGGCACGGCAACTGGAGCACAGCTCGCAGGTGTACGATGAACTGGATCAGTTATTGGCGATTCGGGTTGCCTGGGAGTTGATTTGCTGGCGTCTGGCCAGTGACAATAAACGCCAGCGCTTTATCGATGCCTGGCAGCAGTTAGAGCCGCGTAAGCAACTGGTAACCGAGCAGCAGCAAGCCTTATGGGTCTGGCAGCGCGCTTTAGAGCTTAGCTATCAGGACGAACTTGCGACGCAACTGGTCAGCCAACCCATGTTGAAAGGCAAAAGCAAGGCGCCGGAGTTGCAGGCAGTATTTTGTATTGATGTGCGCTCGGAGCCGATGCGCCGCGCGCTCGAGGCGCAACACGAGAGTATTCAGACCTTCGGCTTTGCCGGTTTCTTTGGGCTGCCGGTGGACTACAAGATCAGCGAAAGCTTTATCAAGCCACAATTGCCGGGGCTGCTGGCGCCGCAGTACCGCGTAACCCAGGCGAAAGACGCCGAAGGGGTGGCGCAACGGACCCATAGCTGGCGTGCCGCCAGTTGGCACCGCTCGCTGGAAAGCCCGGCGGGTGCTTATGGCTGGGTTGAGATGAGTGGTCTGGCGAAGATCTGGAAGTTGTTAGAGCGCAGTCTGTGGCCGTCGCCGCAGGCGCGCATTGGCAGTGAAGTGGTGCGTGACCAGACCTGGTTGATTGAGCGTGACGGTGAGGCCGCAACGACCAAAGAGCTGGCACAGCTGGCCGCCAATGCTTTACGTGGTATGGGTTTAACCGGCGAATTTGCCCGTCATGTGCTCATTGTTGGCCATAGTGCTTGTGTGACCAATAACCCGCATGCGGCAAGCCTTGATTGCGGTGCTTGTGGCGGTCAGTCAGGTGAGGTGAACGCCCGGGTTCTGGTGCAGTTATTCAATAATGAAGACGTACGCGAACGAATTGCCAGCGTTTACGGTATAACGATTCCCGCTGAGACAGTATTTTACCCAGCGCTACACGACACGACCCAGCAGCAGGTGAGTGTTTTGGGCGAGCGGAGCCTTCCGGCGGAGTTGGCGAACTATCTGGTGCAGGCCAACGCGCAAGCTCAGGACGAGCAACGCCAGCGCCTGCCCGATCAGCCAACCTCGTCTGACAAAGCGTTATTACGCCGCGCGGCAAGCTGGTCGGAAGTGCGTCCGGAGTGGGGACTGGCACGCAACGCCAGCATTATTTTCGCGCCGCGTGAGGCCACCGCAAATTACGATTTCGCCGCGCGAACCTTTTTACACAGCTACGACGCAGAGCAGGACCCTGAAGGCGCGGTACTGACCCAGCTGATGACTGCGCCAATGGTGGTTGCGCACTGGATTAACATGCAGTATTACGCCTCAATGGTGGCGCCAGTCACCTTCGGTAGCGGCAATAAGTTACTGCATAACGTGGTGGCAGACGGCGTGGGTGTGTTTGAAGGGAACGGAGGTGATCTGCGCATTGGCCTGGCGAAGCAGTCGTTGCATGACGGTAAGGACTGGTATCACGAGCCGTTACGCCTGACGGTGGTGATTGCAGCGCCGACCGACGCCATTGATAAAGTCATTGCTGAACAACCGGTGGTGCGGGAACTGGTGGAAAATGGCTGGTTGTATTTATGGCAGTGGGAGCCGGCGCAACAGCAGTTGCAGGAACGCACCGCCAAGGGCTGGAGTGAGTTGGGAGCGCGTTATGACCTTGCTGTTTAATGCCGACAACGAAAAAGAGCTGCAGCATGTCGGTCGCTTGCTGCAGTTAGGCGGTGTGGTCGCTATTCCCACGGAAACTGTATATGGTCTGGCCGCCGACGCCAGTAACGTGAAAGCGATTCAGCGGGTTTACGAGGCGAAGAACCGGCCTGCCGATCATCCGTCCATTGTACATATTGGGCGGGTGGGGCAACTGACCGACTGGGCCGTGGAAATACCGGACGCTGCCTATCAGCTGGCCGAGGCCTTCTGGCCCGGTCCGCTGACTTTGTTGTTGCAGCGCCATCCGCATGTGTCGCCGCTGGTGACCGGCGGCGGCTATGGCATTGGCGTGCGGTTACCGGCACAGCGACACACGCGCAAAATCCTGAGCGACTTTAACCTTGCAGTCATTGCGCCATCGGCGAATATGCATCAGCAGCTAAGCCCCGTGACAGCGGCACAGGTGATGCAGCAACTGGATGGACGGATTGATGCAGTGCTTGATGGCGGTCGCTGTGACGTCGGCATTGAATCGACCATCGTAGATGTGCGTGAAGGAACGCCGCGTATTTTACGGCCTGGCCTGATTAGCGCTGAACAAATCGCCAAAGTGCTGGGCGTTGAGGTGGAAACGCCGGTGCGCCACCGGGTGTCCGTTGCCGGGAATCAGGCGCGGCATTATCAGCCACGGACGCCACTGGAGTGGTATCAGGTGGGTGCTGTACTGACGGACAATGACGTGGTGCTGGTGCGTGAGCCACTAAGCGAGCTTGGCGGTCGCCAGATTGCGCTTGGCGGTGACCCTGAGGCCTATGCCCACGAGTTGTATCATACCTTGTACGAACTTGATCAGCAGGGCCTTGCGCGCATTTTAGTTGCGCCTTTACCACAAGACCCTGCCTGGCTACCGCTGACGAACCGCCTGGAGCGCGCCGTAACCGCTTAAGCGACGGCGCTACCAATCAGGCGAACCGTCGCGTCATCGGCGTCCAGTTCGACCACATGGCCTACCGGCAAAATGTGGTTGTCACGAATGTGACCGAATTGGGCGCCGGTGTAGGTTGGCACACCCAGCGGCTTGAAGTAATGCTCAAATACTTCATGCAGGGTAAAGCTGCCGAAGCCGCCACCCGGATCACACTCGGTGCAATGGCCAAACACGATACCGGCAACATCATCTAAGTGACCGGCAAGCTGCAGCTGTGATAAGAAGCGGTCAATGCGGTAAATATTCTCGCCAACATCTTCGAGCATCAGAATCTTGCCGCTTAAGTCCGGGAAGTAGGGCGTGCCGCATAAACTCGTGAGTACAGTTAAGTTCCCGCCGACCAGAACCCCTTGCGCTTTACCACTGTTAACCGTGGTGGTGCGATTGCTCATCATGGTCAGGGTTTCTTCTTTTTCTTTGTAATTGCGCATGGTGGTGGACTTACCGTCCATGATGACATCGCGGAACTGCTGTGCCTGAAAGTCAGCCCAGTACGAGAATCCGTTCGGACCATGGAATGACACCATACCGGTTTTCACATACAACGCGTTCATAAGCGAGGTAATGTCGCTGTAGCCCAGTAATACTTTGTTGTTTGACCGGATCATGTCGTAATCGAGCAGCGGCAGAATGCGGTTGCAGCCCCAGCCACCGCGTACGGCGATAACCGCGTCGACGCTGTCGTCGGCAAAGGCGTTGTTAACGTCTTCGGCGCGTTGCTGGTCGGTACCGGATAAGTAACCGTAGCGGCCAAACACATGCTCGCCCAGCTGCACTTTAAAGCCCAGGGCCTCAAAGGACTCCTTGGCGATCAGCACATGATGACGGTCCTGCACCGCACTGGCGGGGGCAACCATGCGCACGGTGTCGCCCACTTTCAGACGTTTGGGTAAGCGTCCGGCGCCCAGGCCATTGCCCGCCTGAAACAGTGGCGCTGAGGCCAGCGCTGCCGGCGAAAGAACAGAGCCTGCGACTGCACCGGCAGCCAGGGTTTTCATAAAAGATCTGCGATCCATGACAAGGTCACCTTTTCATTAGTCTTAGATTTGTGCCTATTGAACGAGTGTCAGTTGACGCTGAGGAAGGTCAACCGCTACGCTCAATCCTAGTAATAATTTATTATTAATTGAACCCCAGGTTGAAATAAAAAATGAAAAAAAGCTTTCTGACGACTCTTTTCGTTACCACCGTGACGTTGCTCTCGAGCCTACCTGCAAATGCGCACGAAAACCATCACGGGGCAGTTAAACTGCTACCAGGACTCGATAAACAGCAGATTCGATTTGCCGATGTTGAGCCGTTGATTCAACGCGTACAGCGCAGCTCGGTGATTGAAACCAAACACGTCGGCACTTCCTATCAGGGACGTCCACTTTATCGGTTTAAGGTCGGGCAGGGCGATACTGTGGTCTTTATGTGGTCGCAAATGCATGGCGATGAGTCGACAGCGACGCCTGCGCTGTTCGATCTGATGCAAAAAATTGAAACCGACGCCCGCTGGCGCGAGCACTGGGAAGACGACATCACCTTGTACATGCTGCCTATGGTCAATCCGGATGGCGCTGAATTAGCACAGCGCTACAACGTGCAGGGCATTGATGTGAATCGCGACGCGCGGGCGTTGCAAACGCCTGAAGGCCGCATTCTGATGGCCCAAGGCCGCGAACTTAACCCGGATTTTGGCTTTAATCTGCATGATCAGAGCCGTTACTATGAAGTCGGTAATACCGGTAAACCAGCAACTATTTCATTGCTGGCGCCGGCATTTAACCACGCCAAAGATATAAATGATGAGCGCCGCCGCGCTATGCAGCTGATTGGCGATCTCAAAGCTGTGGGTGATAAGATGATTCCCGGACATATGGGCCGCTACAATGACACCTTCGCGCCGCGCGCTTTCGGCGATAACTTTGCTGCAATGGGCATCAGCACCATTTTAATTGAGTCAGGCGCGTTTCCGAATGACCCGAACCGACAAAAAGCGCGGGCGGTCAATGTAGCGATGCTTATCCGTGCCATTGACAGTATTGCCAGTGGGGACTATCAGGCGCAAACCCTGGAGCCGTATCACAGCATTCCGATGAATAACTCAAACAGCTTTAAAGATGTCATTCTTGAGCAAGTGCAAGTGCAAGATGGTGCGCATGAGTATCGCATCGATATCGGTATTAACCGCAGCGCTGACGCACGTCACAGCGGTTATATCCGCGAGCTTGGCGATCTGTCGGTGTTCCCGGCATTTGACCGCTACGCCGCGGATGCCTATGTGTATCAGGCCGGCAAGGGCTTCGCAATTCCGGACGAGGGCCTGACGCTTTCGCATCATGAATACCTGAAGTTGTTAAAGCAGGGCTACACGCACTTTACCGGCAACGCCGAGGCGCTGGAACTGCGCACCCATTTGCCGGTGCTGGTGAATCCGAACAATCTTCCTGGAGCACGCCCGCAGCAACGCCAGCAAGCAACCTTCTTACTTCGTAAGCAAGATCAGGTAGCAATGGCTGTGTTGGCGGGAGTGGTCATAAACCTCCAGTAATGACAAAAAGTCACTGATTATCGTTATCGCCTTTTTTCTTGGCTGATTTCTTTTCAGTGGCTTTTTCCGCTTCGGCGGCTTTCTCGGGCTCGCTGTAGCCGTCGCCATCGCTATCGCTATCGTTGGCCTTAACGCCTTTCTTGAGCGTAATATCCGCAAACTTAGTGCGGCCGGGACGCTTGCGAGTCAACGGGTCATCGCCGTCCTGTTCGGCTTCGGTGGCGTCCGCTATGCCGTCATCATCACTATCGGCGTCATGAAAGTCAGGTTGCCCCGACTTGGCTTTCGCACCTTGTTCAGCTTTGGCTTTTGCATCAGCGTCGTTTTTCGGATCTTGCGCTTGCGCAAGTGCAGTTAGGGAGCCTAGCAGCAGGCTCAGGACGCTTAGTTTCAATAGATGTTTCATGGTGTACCTCCTTCGCAGATACTGCTTTTAATTTTAGTTGCCGGTTAAAAAACAACCACACGTTAAAACGCAAAAGCTCAGTAAACTGACTTTAACTCCTTAAGGTGTTAGCTATAGTTAAGGGAGACATAAGGAGGAGTAATATGAAACTTAGCAAATTATTCATTACCTTAGCTTCAGTAACTACGTTAACTTTCACCGGTGCAGCGGTGGCCGCACCGTTGCTCGCACAAGCGCAGCAAGACGTGGGACATGCGGCTGAAGATCCTAGTGATCATGTCAGTGATGCAGCGATTACGGCACAAGTGCAAAGCGCATTGCTGGCCAAAGCGAGTGGTATGCAGGTAAATGTGCAAACCAACGGCGGCGTGGTAACCTTAAGTGGTGAGGTGCCTAGTGCAGCAGATATCAAAGCCATTGAACGCATTGTACGTGACGTGAATGGTGTCAAAGAGGTTCGCAACGAACTTACTATTTCAGGAGCTTAAGCTTACGAATGAAAGCCCAGGAAGTTCTGGAATTCTGGTTCGGTGAGCTGGAACCTGCTGATTGGTTCCGTAAAAGCGACGAGCTTGACGCGCGTGTTACCGAGCGCTTCGGTACCGTGTTAAAGGCAGCTGCTGCCGGCGAATGCTGGCAGTGGCGCCGCTCGGGCTTTGGCCGGCTGGCGGAGATTATCGTGCTGGACCAGTTCTCGCGGAATGTTTATCGCGACACCGCCGCAGCCTTCGCGCAAGACGCCATGGCCCTGGTGCTCGCCCAGGAGGCCGTGGCACTGGGCGTTGACAGCGACTTCTCTGCCGCCGAAAAAGCCTTTTTGTATATGCCCTATATGCATAGTGAATCACTGGTCATCCATGACCAGGCAATGGTGCTTTTCAATCAGCCAGGTCTGGAAACCAACTTCGACTTCGAAGTAAAACACCGCGATATTCTTCAGCGCTTCGGCCGCTATCCGCACCGTAATGCCATTTTGGGGCGCGTTTCCAGCGCCGAGGAAAAAGAGTTCCTGGCCCAGCCAGGTTCGGCGTTTTGATTTTTCGCGTGCTGCTGACGCTTGGTGTGTGTTGTCATTTCTATTTGAGTTTTGGCCAAAATAATGCGGCTTTTTTGCTGCAATAATTAGCTACTTTTTTAGATGCTCTAACATACCCTCCATCGACTGATCTTATTAACGTCTCTTCAACGGTATCCTCGTGGTCAGTTGCGGCTGTGCCGACATTAGCGCTTTTAACTCACGGATTGTTACGTTTTTACCCTGCAACTTTGCACTTCGCTTCGGCTAGACTGGATTAATGTGAAAAGGAGATCACCTGTTATGGATGCGAACGTGAGTGCCGAGCGCCTGGCAGTGATGCTGGGTCAATGGCTGAAGTCTGAGCGCGCTGAGCAAGGCATGGATCAGTCGGAGCTTGCCACGCTGGCCGGGGTGAGTCGCGCTACCGTGTCGAGAATGGAGCGGGGGCAGTCGGTGGCGTCACACTCGCTGTTTAGGTTAATGGCGCAGTTACAGGCACTCGACGATATCAGCTTGCTGGTGGAAGACAATTATATGAGTACCCAGCAACTTAAACGGAAAATTACAGGTCGGCGCAACAGACAGCGGCGGCATAAATGGGAGGCATTTTGTGACTACTGGAGCATTTGATGACCGCTTTGATCATGGCATTGAGAACCTAAAGCTATACGAAGGGCTCATGCTGCTCGCACTGAATGAAGAGAAGGGCACCATGAGCGGTGCGTATGTTGAGTACAGCGTTGCTGCGGCCATATTGGCGGAACTGTTGCTGCTGAAGCGTATTCGGGTAAATGTCGACGATAAAGACAAGGTTGAGCTGGTAGACGCAACGTCGACCGGCGATAAGGTCATGGACGAAGCGCTGCAAAAGATTGCTGACGCAAAACGGCGCGCAAAGTTGAAAGACTGGGTGCAGCGCATTGGTCATATCTCGCGGTTAAAGCACAAGGTAGCTGAGCAACTTGCAGCCGATGGCATTATTGCGCTGGAAGAGAAAAAAGTGCTGTGGCTATTTACCCAGAAGGTTTATCCGGAAGTGAATCCGAAGCCGGAAAAGGAGCTGCGGTATCAGATGCGCCGGTTAGTGCTGGAAAAGCCGCTTGAGGTCGACCCGCGCGTCGCGCTGATGGTCTCGCTGGCAAAAAGCGCCCACTTGCTGAGCCAGGTATTCAGCAAGGAAGAGCTAAAGCAGCATAAAGAACGTATTGAGCAGATTGCCAAAGGCGAAGAACTGGGCGCCATTGCCAGCGATGTGGTTGCCGCAGTTGAGGTGGCTGTAATGGTGGCTGTCATGTTACCGGCAATTACCGCAGCAACGACCTCGGCAGCGACTTCGGCCTCTACTACCTGTTCGACGTAAAGGGAGGGATACGATGTACGACATTATTGGGGATGTGCATGGTCATGGAGACCGGCTGGAGGCGCTACTAAGTAAGCTTGGCTATCGCGAACAGCAGGGCGTCTGGCGCCATCCAGAGCGTAAACTGATTTCGGTGGGCGATCTGGTGGATCGAGGTCCGCAGCAGCGCAAAAGCGTGGATATTATTCGCGCCATGCAAGAAGCCGACGAAGCCAGGGTGATTATGGGGAATCACGAGTTCAATGCTGTGGCCTGGGTAACACAAGATGAGAATGGCGATTATCTAAGACCGCATACCGATAAGAACTACACGCAACACAAAGCATTTCTGCAAGCTGCCGAAGCTGACAGCGATTGGTATCGCAGCACCATTGAGTGGTTTAAAAGCCTGCCGTTTTATCTCGACTTACCCGACCTTCGCGTCACCCATGCCTGCTGGCACGAGCCATCAAAGCGCATTATCGACCTCCATACTGACGAAGAGGGCGCACTTCACGAAAGCGCCTGGCAGCACGCAACCCGCAAAGGCCACGAGCTCTTTGATGCGATCGAAATCATGGCGAAAGGCTGGGAAGTTGAATTGCCGGAAGGCTATAGCTTTCTGGACACATCTAAGTTCGAGCGCCGGCATATGCGCACCGAATGGTGGCGCGAAGACAGCCGTAACTATCGCGATATAGCGATTGGTGTCGAGCCGCTCTCCTCACTGCCAGACGCCGACATTGATGGTGCCGCGCTGCCCGGCTACGACCACGCCAAGCCACTTTTTCTCGGCCATTACTGGATGCAGGGCGAACCTTGTTTACAGTCGAAGAAAATCGCCTGCGTCGACTGGTCGGTCGCGAAGAACGGTATTCTGGTGGCTTATCGTTTTGACGGTGAGCAGGAGTTACGGGACGATAAGTTTATTTGGGTTTGACAAATAGACGTATAGACGGCTATAATCGTTTTGCATTTTGAGTAGAGCCAAGCTCTCGCCAACCTGCCGGCGTTCTCCGCGTTGGTAAGGTGGTTATCGTGTTTTTGCTGACACGAGATGTGCTCAGTAATCGGATGGTCGGTTACTGAGAATCATCAAGCATTGCTCTCGATTTTTTATCAAAAGTGAAACCTAAGGTTTGAAGCTTGCCCACAGTGACTGTGCTCTCAGTTACTCGTAGAGGGCGTTGCTGGCTTGGTCTCCCTCAAAAGTGCTCAGATAAACAGAACGCATAAAATCTCTCATCCACAGGATCTGAAAGACACGATATGTCACACAAGTGAGCATAATAAGTGATTGTTCCTGATGGTTAAGAGACTGGACATAGAGGACGATTATGCAAGACAAGACGTATGGACTTCGAGTGGCGAGCAGTCATGATGAACACCTGACGATTAGCGACCCCCAGTTAGTTTGGTTAGAGGTGAGCGAATGTGAGCAATTGCAGTGCCTTGAACTCCAAAACCAGAATGACGTTTCAGCCCCAAAGGCAGTGGCGACTCATGAGCGTCATCTGACAATCAACCGAGCGCCAAATCTACGTCGTATTAAAAATCCTCAGAATTTGCCATTGGTCATCCACTTAGATGCACGCGGACGTTTAAAACCACTGCTAGTCGAGGGTCCCGTACATCACATCGACTTCTGTTGGGAAAAAGGTGAGTTTGGGAGTTCTCGCCGATATGAAACAGTCATGCTCCTGCCCGTTCAATCATTAAGCCAGTATCGACAGGAGGTTGAGCTTCTGTGCAAGGATGCACTACTGGTGCTTTATTCGCCTGAGTCGAGCAAGAGCCTTAAAGCCACAAGTCTTACAATTTTACAAATTGAGACCAATGCTGAAGTTGTCGTTACCGACCTGGCTGAAATACAACAAATTCATATGAACAGTCGGGATAAACAGTTACCTGCACGGCTGCTGGCAACTCAATGCCCTAAACTTGAGCTGATAAATAAACTGGGTACCGAACCTACGAAGGCATATGCAAAGATTAGCCGTTGTGGACGTAATCGGCTGAAATTCACAGGCGCTTGGTATCGGATAGCGTTGGCAGGATGCACCATTCGGCGACTTTCTGTTGAAATGGCGCAAGCGCTTCATGTGGCGGGCGTTTGCCATATCGAGGAAGTACATGTTCCCAACACGATGCGAGTAGTTAACCAGGCAACCAATTGGTTTGCTGATGGCGTTATTCCTGATATCAACGAATCTACGTTGTCTGATCTCAAGCAGCGACTTAATGACCCATCGAGCGAACAACCGGATGTCGAGCTTGTTGAAACCTGCATGGCCGCAGTCCGCCGCTGCCGGCGTCCGAAATCGCGCTATTACGGAATTCAAATACTAAGTTTACTGGCTGAAAGTTACGAAAAGGGCATTCATCTTGATGAGTTATTTGAAATACGTCGTAACATGCTTCCGCCGCGCACTTCACATCCTTTTCCGGCTGATTTACATATTGAAGGCTGGCGCGCTGATGTTCGACTTTGGAACTACTTACGACGGGCTTCGCTCGCTGCCAATAAAAATGGACAGTTTGTCCGTATCAACAATTACTACCTTGAGCATTTTAGCGGCACCGACCAAAAAGGCGAGGCGATTTACGCGCTGATTCGTGAGTGTCTGGACCACCGTAGTGAAGAATTGCTCGAGTACGCACTAAAACAACTGAAACCGACATCGCCACAACACTCGATATTTATTGATATTTACTTTAACTGGGGCCAGCCGCTTATTATTAAAGGTATAAAACTCTTGTTGTTGGCCATACCGCGCCTGGGCGCAAGTACTAAGACAATGGCGATTGAATATATTTTATTGAGTTCCGTTCCTGACCTTTTCCGAACTGCTGTAGACAAACTTATAGAACAGGAGCCCTTTCTAACACGGAAGGTCGCGTTACGTCTTGCGAATCAGCACCCAAAAAGTAAAGCCGTATTTATTCACCTGGCTTTGTCGGGCCCGTCGGGTCATCGCGGTAAACAGCCATCAAGTAAGGAAGGTGCAACAGCATGAACGATTTATATCCAAGCACTCCGCGCGACGTGCAAACGATTATTCGCGCGCAATTAGAATTACTTTGGGAGCAACCTGAATTGGCACAAACAATTCCTCCGTTGATGCTGTGGGGTGCTCCAGGCGTAGGGAAGAGTACTGTAATTCGGGAGCTTTGCCAGAAACTGGGGATTGAATTTATTGACATTCGCCTGGCGCAACGCGAGCCGGTCGATCTCCGGGGCTTGCCGGTTCCTAAAGAAAATCATGTCGAGTGGCTGCTGGCAAGTGAATGGCCACGAGATCCAGATAGCCGCGGCATTATTCTGTTTGACGAGTTAAGTGCTGCCGATCGGACCTTACAGGCGGCGGCGTACGAGATTATTCTGGATCGTCGTCTGGGTGATTTGTATACGCTACCGAAAGGCTGGTTAGTGATGGGAGCGGGTAACCGTATAGGTGATCGTGCAATAGCGCACAGTTTTTCAAGTGCACTGGCCAACCGTTTCTGCCACCTCACTCTTGAGCCTGACATTGAACAATGGTGTGTCTGGGCACGACAAAAAGGTATCGACCCACTAATTATCGGCTTTTTAAAATTTGCGCCAGAGCATTTTTTCAACCTGACCGACACTACTGAGACGGACTACGGTTGGCCAAGTCCCCGCTCGTGGGAGCGAGCCGCACTGATGTATTCCCAGGCTCAACGCATGGATCTAAACAAGCAACAGCAACGCATCGTAATTAATGGCTTGATTGGTCCTGGCGCGGCAGCTGCATTCTTCGCCTACTGTGAGAGTACCGAAGATTTACCTGATGTGCCTGCCATGCTGCGCGGCGAAGTGCCCGTAGAAGTCCCCACAAGTAATGACACGCTTTATGCTTTTTGTACTTCAGTAAGTTTTCATCTTTGGCTTGCCAACAAGCGCAACTATCAAAAGCGGCTGGATATTCTGTTCAAGATTACCCGTCAACTGAATTCAGATTTCGCCACCATGCTAATGCTGGATGTAATGCGTGATGACTCTTATAGCGGCGATGGGGAACGGTTGCATGAGCAACGTGCGGCCTTGATTTTTGGCCATCCTGATTATGGTGCCTGGATCGAGCAACATGGCATGGAGTTTGGCTCGGTACTGGAAACTTTAGTATGACTTCCCAAACACACAGAAATGTGACGATACATGAGCTTGAGTGTTTGTTACATCGGGATCGTAGTGCGCTGCTGTTACGCCAACCGTTTACGGCTGGGCTGGCCATGCGTCTGGCCATTGTAGTGGTGAACGGCAGTGAGGATAGTGCGCGGACGGATCCTCGTATAACCACAGCGGCTACGGATGGCCGCACCCTTTACTTTGATGCCGCATTCACAGCTGGACTTGATGCCCGCACCCGACAATTCGTGCTTTGCCACGAAGTTTGGCACTGTGTCATGGGCCACCTGCGACGACGGTTTGGACGTGACCATCAGCGCTGGAATCGTGCTATCGACTACGAAGTGAACGCTATCTGCGGCGACCTGCTTGGTTTTGTACCTGAAACGGCACTTCACAATGAAGAATGGAATCATTTAAGTGCTGAGGACATCTATGCGCTACTCAAAAAGAACAATGAACCAAAAGCGCTCAGCCTTTTAGGCACATTTGATCAGCACCTGCCTTTAGATCCGTTAGTTGCTCAACAATGGCGCGAAATGTTGGTGCAATCGATGAAAACAAGCGCCCATGCGGGAAGTTTGCCCGGTAGTTTGCGTCGACGGTTGAAAGCCGCAATAACCCGAAGTATACCCTGGCAGCAATTATTGGCGCGCTTCGTACAGACTCAGGCAAGCGGCGAGCGTGAATGGTATCCACCCTCACGGCGTCATATACACCGAGGTTTATATTTGCCACGTCAGCGGATTAAGTTCATTGAGCTCACGATAGCAATCGATACCAGCGGTAGCTGTGCCCAGGATTTTGGTAAGTTCCTGGCGCAACTTAACTACCTGCTTAATAGCTACCAACGTTACGAGATTACAGTTTTGCAGTGCGATACTCGCATTGTGAATGTAGCAACTTACACGCCTGAGCGGCCTTTAAACGCGAACAACTTCGAATTTTCTGGCTTTGGCGGTACTCGTTTCCAACCTGTATTTGACTACGTGCAACACCATCCGACGGCCGCTCTTATTTATTTCACGGACGGCTATGCGTGTGACCCGGTCAATAATGCTGATGTGCCAGTGTTATGGGTGCTCACGAGCGATGGGATGGAAGAAATGGACAGTGGTGAATCTATAAGGATGAATTAGAGCTAGTAGAGCAGCGGGGACCGGCGGAATTTACCGATCTCGGGGTTGATGTGCGTTTAAAGAGCGTGGAAGCTATTGATCTAGCTCCCACACCCTTGCAGTTCGTGGCATCCATTGAAAATTGAACAGCTCAATTCATTTCTCGAGTGGTTCTAATAATGGGGGCCCGTCAATTTCGGCAATGGTCATGTTTAACGGTGGCATCATTTTATTGAGTATGGTTTGCTTACGTTCTTCTGAATAGCGTGGCACAATTAAGCCTTAACGCCCCAACTGGTTAATTTTTAAGTAGTGTCAACTATCCTGCCAGAGGGGGACAGGAAAACTAAAAAACCGGGCGTAGTGTTCATTTCCATGTAGCAAGCCCATTTCAACTAAATTTTTTTAGTAACTAGTTATATACCCAACGCTCTATGCTTAATTCTGTTTTCCTTCTTACTATTGTCGACTTAGGTGATCGGCGATTGGTTTAAACCATTCCATAAACTCATCAAAGTTCTCGATTGGTATGTTACGAGGGTATTTCATTCCGCGAAACCGTGGTAACCCATTAACTAAACTATTGTTTGCATCTCTGATTTCTAAACTAGGTTTAAATGCCTTGATTTTATTGATATTAGCATTAGTTGACGGTGTATTGGCTAAGCAAATATTAAACAAGTTATTTTCGCGAGACTTGATAATGAAATCAATTCCTGACACGTGACAAATAAAACCATATTCACCGTTGGCAAAGGTTGGAAAATAGCGAGAATCATACTCTCGACTATCACTTTCAAAAACCAGGTAACCTAAGGTTCGCATTGACTCTCTTATGTAGTCAATAGTTGAGACCGTTCCAGCATGACGCAGATACTCTCGCTTCATTTCAGCGGCTCGACCATCACCCGGTATGGGTGGGTCTAGGTCAAAATTCCCTTCATGACTGCCTTTAATACGGATATTTTCATGCCCGTGACCACGATTCAAGTTTGTAAGTTCTGAGTGGCCATAAACCCAGTTTATCAAAGTGGCTTCAACTGCTAATGCTTCAGCTTTTGTTTTATAACGGCCTATAACTATACATATCGGTTTATAACCGGATTCAATTAACTCATTAATTTTATTATGCTTTGGGTGTTTAAGTTTTTGACGATTAGCAATTAACGTATCATACTCATTAAGATGGGCGTGAACACGTTGATCTTGACCTTCTCCAACATAAAAAACAGACAAATCACGCGGATCAATTAGTTGATATACATAGTAACGAAGCATTGTAAATCTCCAAGTGTAGTGGTCAACAAAACCCCGGACTCCTTTTTAGTTAATTTATCCAACCCGCAACGTACTCCCGCCAACTCCACGCACCACATCAATGCGTTTCGAAATACGCAGTTTCAATTCGCTGACGTGCGAAATGATACCTATGGTGCGGCCGCTCGCACGAAGGTTCGCCAGCACGTTGATGGCGAGGTCGAGAGCTTCGCTGTCCAGACTGCCAAACCCCTCGTCAATGAACAGGGTATCGATGCGGATGCCGCCGGAATAGCTCTGCACGACGTCTGACATGCCAAGGGCAAGGGCGAGTGCGGCCATAAAGCTCTCACCGCCGGACAAGGTATTTACTTCGCGCTCTTGGCCGGTAAAGGTGTCGTCGACCATCAGGTCGAGTCCGCCATGCTGGCGGCGATCTCCGGCAGTTTCACGGCGTACCAGGCGATAACGATTATTGGTCATTTGTTCCAACCGCACCGAGGCCTCGTGCAATACATCATCAAGCAGAACTGCCAACACGAAACGATGCAGACTCATGCGTAATTCATTGTCTCCATTCAGTGTCTTTGCCAGCATTCCGATGACGCGGTATTCATGTTCTAGTTCCGCTGATTGTGTGACGAGCTTTTGGTATCCCTCGATCATGTTGCGTAGCTGTTCTTGCTTGCTGCGCATGCTTTGCAGAATATGGTCGACACTTGACTCATTCTGTTTCAATTCATCAACTTTTGCGAGCAAGACGCTTAGGTCGGGTTTCGTCTGATCACCAATTGCTTGCTCATCCTGTTCAATGGCTGTGTTTACCTGAATGAGTTGTTCGCGGTGTTCGCTCACTTGTTGTTTGAGCTGAGCTTCAAGCTCGCTATCAAGTAGCGCTTCAGAAAATGCTTCACTGTCGATAAATTTTGACTCCACCAATTTCCCACTCCAGGCTTTTTCGGCAGCCTGCAAACTCGCGCGAGCGGCTTCTTCTTCTTTTATACTTGTTTCATGAGCATTTTTTGCAGATGCCAACTGACTCTCAGCCTTTGCCTTCCGCTGAAGCGCTGACTCATGCTCGGTTTGTAATTGATCGATTTGCTGCCGCCTCGTGTTCCGTTGAGTTTCGATTTCGTCAACAGACAGCGTGCGTAAAGTTTTATCAGAATCGATTGTATCGAGACGCGACTCAAGTGCTTTAACAGCGGATTCAGCAGCATGTAATTCATCATTAAATTGTGTAGCTTGTTCGCGGTGTTTCTTTTCTTTCACCGTCAACTGTTCTAAACGTGTATTCATTTCAGCAAGGGCTTTTTTCTGTTGCTCTTGCTGCTTTTCCAGATCAGCGAGATTGGTCAAATCTTGTTGAATCGAATCAGCAGATTTTTTAGCTAGGTCACCAAGTTCCTGTAGGTGTGTCTTAAGCTGGTGCTGTGAACTCGCAAGTGTTGCTTCTGCCGCATTCACTTTTAAACGTAACTTTTCGAGTTTGCTGTTGCATTGTGTGACTTGAGCATCAGCTGTCTCTAGCTGTTCTTGGGTTACGAGTTGACCTTCTTGCGCCGAATGAGCAGGAGCAGGGTGTTCCTTACTGCCGCAAACAGGGCAGGGCTCACCGGGGTTAAGCTCATGTGCTAGTGAAATAGCTTGCTCTTGATGCCAACGAAGACGCAATTGTTGACTTGCAATACGTGCATCGGCCAAGGTTTGTTTTGCTTCCTCTAAAGGGGTTTTTGCTTCGCGGACTGCACCTTCTTCAGTTTCGATACGTCGTTGCAGCGAGTCGCGCTGCTGTAAACGCTGGAGTTGCGATTGCAGTTGTTCGCGCTTGGCTTCCGTGTTTTGGTGTTGCTGCACTGCTTTATTTAATTCGGTAAGTTCAACTTTGGTACCGGTAATCGCGTCAGTGGTGTGTTCAAGCGCGGTAGCGATCGCCGCTTTTTTTTCCTGTGCACTATTACGAGCATGCGTTTTTAACTCGAGCTCTTGCAGTGTCGCGTTGACATTCTCCAGGTCTTCTAGCTGTTTTGCGAAGCGGTCTATGGCAAGTTTCAGTTTATCGATCTGGGCTGGAGTATCTTTGTGCTTCGCCAACTCAGCTATTGCCTGTTGCTGGACTAGCTGCGCTTGTTCATTCTGCTCCTTTGCTTGTTGCAAAGCTTTCTCACGGGCGCTTAGGGCTTCACGGGCACGACTAAATTCTAACCATTCAGGCTGAATTCGCTTCGCGGCATCATGTTCATTGAGTTGTTTCTCAGCGGCTGCGACTGCTTCAGCTTGTTCACTGAGTGCTGTTAGTTTTTGTTTGCTGGCAGCCAGGCTCTCGAAGCGCTTAGTAAGCTCTTCTGCTTGCGTGAGATCTTTTTGGGCTTGTTCGCGTGTTGCTTTTAACTGATTTAGTTCCTTTAGCGTTTCTGCAATCGGCTCTTCGTCTGCTTTGAGCTTCTCTTGTGCCAACTCAATCGACTGATAACCCGCATTTTCGAGCTGAGTCTTTAACTGATTTTTGAGTGCATGGTATTCATTGTTGATCCGTTGCGCGCGCTCACGCACTGCTTCTTCAATACGACGGAACTCTGCGGTGTTGAAGAGACTGGCAAGAATAGATTCACGATCTTCGGATTTTGCTGTCAGCAATTCGCGAAAACGCCCCTGTGGCAGAACTACAACCTGGCGAAACTGTGCATCGTTAAGACCAATAAGCTCATTTACTCGCTTGGTGACGTCAGTAACTGAGCTCTCCAGAAGTTCGGTTTCCCACTCTTCTGGCGAGCCATTCTGAGCAATTATTTTGTAGAGCTGTGCTGAGGCTTGGCGTTTTGCAAACCCATCGCCTCGTTTTGCTAAGGTGGTTTGGGTTGGCTTGCGATCCACTCGATAGATGGCATTACCCAACGCAAAAATAAATTTCACTTCGGTTTCGGTGGCGTCGTTCGCATGATGACAGCGCATTGATTCGCCTTTGCGATCACCGGTTGAGCTGCCATACAGCGCAAAATTCATGGCATCAAGCAGAGTGGTTTTACCCGCGCCCGTGGGACCATTAATTAAAAACAACGGATGCTCGCCTAAGTCATCAAAGTTCACCGTTTCCATGGTGGCGAAAGGGCCAAAAGCCGTCATGGCCAAATAAAGCGGTTTCATCGGCAGTTCCTTATGCGTCGTCGGTGGCTTTGTTGAGTTCACTCAAAATGTCGGTAAGCAGCTTTGTTTGTTCTTCAGATAAGCTATCACTGGTCATCTCTTTGTAGAAGTCGTTGATGATTTCAATCGGTTGGCGCCCGAGTTGCTCTCGTGTTCGTTTATTCGTTGTGGCCTCACGTTCTAACGCTACTTTAGTGAGATCCAAAATGTTTGGGTAGACGGTTCGTAAACGCGCCAGAGGATCCAAAATAGCCTCTTTGTCGGTCAGTTTAATCTGCAGATAATCATCGGCTGCTGGATCATCTTTGCCCTGACCCAGAAGCTGATCAAACTTGCCTTCGAGCACGCGCACATCGCGGATGGCGCGTAGGGGGAGTAGTTCGGTTGTCACTGATTTATCATCAGCAATAGTTACTAGAGTGACAGACTTCTTTTGTTTTACTTCTGAAAAACTGTATTTCAATGGTGAGCCACTGTAACGCACATGAGCATAACCACGGAATTGCGCTTGGTGTAGATGGCCCAATGCGGTGTATGCGAAATCTTTAAATAAATTGGCATCAACACACTCAGCGCCACCAATACTAAGCGGTCGTTCTGACTCGCTGGTATCAGCTCCGGCAATAAAGCTGTGGCTGACGACTACGTGAGCCGCGCTACCGTCAAAATTTGCCGCAATATGCTCTTGCAGGACTCCTGTGACGTGCTCTTGGGCGCTTTGGTGGTCAGTGGTTTTTACTTTAAAGAAATCGTTGACAGTTTCGGGGTCACAATATGGGATTCCCCAAATATTGACCTGTCCGGAGGAAGCCTCAAGTTGAACTGGTTGTAACAACTGCGCGAATGAAGTAAACAGGTGTAGGCCTGAATGTTTCAGCAGCTCTGAACCGAATCCCAATCGCTGAGCACCATCGTGGTTGCCGGAAATCATCACCACGGGAATTGATAATTCGCGAATAAGGCTAGTAAGAGTCCGATCCAATAGGCTTACTGCATCAGCCGAGGGCAGGGCGCGGTCGTAAATGTCGCCTGCGACAATGACTGCATCAACCTCATGAACCTTTGCGTAGTCGATAATCTGTTTAAGTATATGAGCCTGATCATCTAACAATGACTGTTGATTGAAAATACGGCCCAAATGCCAATCCGAGGTATGTAACAGCTTCATGATGAATGTCTCTTTTCTTCTTCTTCAAACGACACAAACGTCTTTTCTTCACGCGGTGGTACGGTTAAAAACTCAGCATCGTCAATAGCTGCTGCGCGTTTAATGTCACGATAAAACATGCGGCGGAACGGTTTGGGGCCAAGTACTTTTAAATAAGGCGAACGGGCGATGAGCCAGTTCACCAGGTTTTGGTTGTAGGGCACGTCGACTTGCAGTAAGAAAATAGTGGGGTGACCTTCGATTGGGCGAATAACTTGGTTTTTACCAAGATGCGCATCTTGAATTTCGCGGCGAACCGAATCGAAAATTTGCATTTCGAGTGTGAAGTCATCGCCGATGGTCATGTTGAATTGCTTCTCCTTTGCCTCAGCTAAGTTGAAGTCCTTAACTTCCTGTGAGTCCGAGACTACCCCTTGAACGCCAAGTATTCTTGAAATGGGCAAAAAAGCAGTGAAATCTTTATCGTCTGGATTCCGCTTCAAATAGCGAAAGGCAAGGTAGGGCACACGTCCGCGATAGACGATACCGAGCGCATTGCCACGACGCTTAATAGGCTCATCACCTTGGTGACGCACGTAAGTGATGTCGATAACACTGCGGTTAAACACATCGCGCAATAATTGTTCAAATAGCTTTGGCTCAATCTTAGGCGCTTGTAGTTGATGATCAGAGGGCGTGTATTCGACGGACCGGTTCCAGTTCGCAATCAAACCACGGTTTTCAGCATTGTGTTCCAGCATCTCGTGAGCATACTTAAACAATGGCTCAAGTTTCGTCATTAATTGGGGATGCCGAATTCCTTCCAGGTGGCGCTCGGCGAGCAGTGTGGCTAATGCCGCTGGTTCGTTAAAGTCCGGTGGTTGGCGTGTTCTGTCTCGCTTCTCCGTACTCACGGTCCACATTTGCTTTGTGCGATGCGCAGGCTCGCCATGCTTACGAATTCCATTTTTTCCTAACGAGTCGTTTAAGTCCCGGATAATCGTGCGCTCGTTTTTCTCGATGCCATAATCGTGGTATAGCTTTTCGGTAATCTCTCGCGCAGACATTGGCCCGTGTTCCAGGATCCGTTTAATACACTCGATACGCCACAGAATAGATGACTTATTCATGGGCATGCTCCTCTTCAAGTTCTTCTGTGCGTTGCACCGCACAATGCAAGCGTAGCCATTGTCGGTAGACACGAAAATGCTGCTCAGCCTTTTGCTGCTGTTTTTCGTAAGTGGCCAGCTCTTTCTCCCTGCGGATTAAAGATTTAAGAGTATTTTCTATGCCCACATCATGCAAATGATAACGATGGATGGTCGCATCAATTGAACTACGCAAGTTAGCTACTTCATTCTCAGTCTGCATGAACGCGCGGTGTAGCTCTAAGACTTTCGGATCTTTTTTACTTCGACTAAATCTTGACCGAGCTTCGGCCCGCAGGGTGATCAGCTTGGATTCATATTGACGCACAGCTTCGCGTTGTTGCATCGCTGTGCGGATATCTTTTTGCATTGTCCCGTTAAACCGTACTTGACGTGAGGCATGATTGGTTGCGGACTCCGCTTTTATTGCCGCCTGGTGCAACTGCTCTAATTTGCCGTAATGTCGAAAAAAGCCGATTTGGGTGGCTTTGGAATGAAGATTTAATTCAGTCATTTGTTTAGTCGCGGTATCGAGAGATTCGCGCAACTGTGTAAGGTCGACGTGGCTTAAGTCGGAGCAATGATAATTAAGTCGCCATTCGCAGTATTTTTCTATTGCAGTGGTTGCGTCGGTGACGATAGCAAACCTTTGCCAGTTGGGGGCTGAACTTTTTTCACGGGGCTCACATAACCAAATATTCGAGCCTAGAGCTGTGCGCTCCGCAAGGTACATTTCAGTTTCGTCTTGAAACCAAAGTTGTACTTTTTCCAATGTCGTTGCACCTTTGACACGCATCACCCAGGTTAGCGCGTGCATCATCAAGTCAATATTGGGAGCTCGCTGGGCGTCAGTGTAATCATAATGTACGGGAGCCACCTGAGGACTGTGCTGAATGACGAGATATATCGGCGACATGTGCTGTTCCTTTTTTAAACTGTCCCTATCCTAATTAGTTTGCATGACACATTATGTCGCACAATGCGTGTACGCTTACCAAACACAAAAAAAACGAAAGTGGGGATCGAACTATGTCATTGACTATACAAGAGAAGCGCCAGGGATGCTATTGGGGCCAATGTGTCGGTGATGCTTTGGGGAGCATTGTCGAATTCAAAACCAAAGAGACAATCGCTAAAGCATATCCAAATGGTATTACAGAGCTTATAGCAAGCCCTGTATTTCCCACCGCAGAGCGTGGTCAATTGACAGATGATAGTGAGATGGCCATTGCTCTGATGACTTCAATGCATGACAGCGGGGGAAATTTTATCGGTTACGATCCTGATCGTGCCCTGAAGAATTACCGCGACTGGTACGATAGTGCCCCTATTGATTGCGGCTTCACCATATCACGTGGTATCACCGGCGATCCGAACCCTTCAAGCGAGGCCAACGGCGCGTTGATGCGTGTCAGCGCTTTGGCACTACGTTCCGACTCAGTCGACGAAACAAGCGCAGTGAACTGGGCGCGCCAAGATTCGGAGCTAACACATCCGAATCCAGTTTGTGTCCAGGCAAATCAACTGTTTGTAGCTCTAATTCGTCACATGTTGGTACATGATGAAACGTTTTCAGGAGAACAGTTGCATGAAGCTGCACAGCACTTGGTTTCAACATATCAGCTGAGTAGCCTCAGTGAGCTCGTCATGCAAGCGAAGCACCAGAATGTCTCCGATTTCTATATCAATATGGGCTGGGTGCGCCTAGCGCTGCAGAACGCCTTGTTTCATTTATTCAACGATACTCCCTGGCGAGAGGCGGTACACACGACCGTGATACAGGGGGGCGATACAGATACCAACGCAGCCATTGTCGGCGCGCTGCTAGGGGCGCGATCTGGAGCAAAGGAGATTCCAGAGCGGTGGCTACACGATGTAAAAAGCGCACGTCCTGCAAGACGTCCTGATTGGCTTCACGCTTATACGGGAGCGCAGCTGATCAGCTAAAGCTCTGACAAAATCACGAGGAGAGCAACCATGGAACTCGGAGGATTAATTCAGCAGTTGGCGATCGCCGCAGTAATGCTTTGGCTGGGTTTTAAAGTCTTAAAGTGGGTTTTTATTTTTATAGCCGGGATCATTTACATAAATGGCTATATGTTTACGAATCACCCTATATGGTCCCTGATTTGTTATGGCTTTTTTATAACCCCTGGACATCCACTGGCAAGTTACATATGCGGACAGCTAGCGCTCATCATTGCGTTCAGTTACAAACAGGATAAATCAGGAACGCTGAAAGCTATGGGCCTGGGTGCTTTGTTGGGCGGATGGCTAGCGAAGCGCAATAGCAATAAATTACGAATAAAGGATTAAATCATGAGTAAAAGTTGGATAGTAAAGTTATCAGCAAATGCGACGAAATGTGATCTTGAGCTTGTCTCGAGGAGAGCTCGGGCTTACCACTGTTTGGTGACCTGCTAGCCGTGAAGTTTATAAATGATGACTTAATTTAACGGGAGAATCTCATATGAATCAGTTATCGTCGCTTTTTCAAACTCATATTGCCGATGGCATTGCACAAACCTATCCTGATTTGAGCAACGCCGCTGAATTTATTACCAACTCACATCTCGACCCTAATAATTTTGCAATGCCAATGACCGAAAGTTCTGCGTCCGAGATTCGAAACTTGTTAGCGCGAGGCAGTTATTCAACGGTTAACGACAAACTCAAGTTTGAGCCTACGCAAACAATCCGGGGTGTGATTCGCGTTATGGTGCGTACTCATTTGAATCGACAGGGTGTTGGATTTGTCAGTCGCAATTCGGCAAATAAAACCTTGGCCAAGCGGGTTTTACTTCCTTTCGAGGGTGAGTTTGATTACGAACGGATGATTGATCATAACTGCTACATTGAAAGCTGGCAACGTGCTGCGGATACTAATCCTGCTGACTATGATGAAATCGATCGCCGCGCTATTGAAGGCCTGAAAAACCTCCGCGGTGGTCAACGCACCAATGCAGCCGTAGCTAAACATTTTTTGGGCAATGATAACTGGGCAAAAGTGCTTACCGGTATCTACAGCGGATTACTTTATTTACATGAGCACTATGAATTTAATCCGGACACTTTATGGGCCGATATGAATGAGTGTCTCGGCAACGCCCAAGCGGCTAAAAAACTCGTACGCAATGTTCAGTCCGGTATTCATCAATATGGAACAGCGCTTGCAGGTAGCTTTCTGGCTGACTTAGGGCATCCGGGCTTTGTGAAACCTGATACACACGTGATTAGCGGTGTTGCCGCTATGCTTGGTAAAGACAACGTTTCTCAAGAAGAGGCGGTACATTTCGTCTACGAGCTTGCCGAAAAATATTCGGTATCGCCGCGCGCAATCGATAAAATTTTCTATATTGGCTGTTCGGGTAAGCTTTACTTGTATGATTTAGAGATAAATAACTCGGGGCACTTTAAAGCCAAATTTCTTAGCCAGTTACGCCAAATATAAGGAAACGCCATGCGCCAACTCAACGGACAGACTTTTTACTCACCTTCAGATTTAACTGAGTTCCACGACAGTCCGTTCGCAAGTTGGTGCAAGCTTTGTCATCGTGCGACAGGGGGAGAGTTTCCGACACCTGATCCTGAAGATGCGTTCTTAAAAATGCTACAAGACGCCGGCGAAGCGCATGAGCTCGGGTTGGTCAAGCAGTTGCATGAAGAAGGGCGAAATGTTGTTGATGTGAAGAAGCTGTGCCCTGGGAGTGACTTTCTAAAGCAACATCAGGAAACCGTCCGGTTAATGAAAGAAGGAGCCGAGATCATTTTCCAGGCAGCGCTTATGGATGAGCCGTTTGCCGGTTACGCTGATTTTGTGGTGCGCGTCAACACACCCAGTGATCTTGGCGAACATAGTTATGAAGTATGGGACACCAAGTTATCGAAAACCGCGAAAGTTACGCATCTGCTGCAGTTGGTTGCCTATGCACAGATGCTTGAAAAAATTCAGGGGCATATGCCCAATACCGTTACCGTTGTACTGGGAAGTGGTGCGTTTGAAAGCTATCCGACAGCCGAATACTTGCCCTATTTTTCTGTAACAAAAGAGAAGTTTATTGCGGCAGCCACTAACTTTGACCAGGACGCAATGCCTGATCCGTTTGAATCCAGGGAGTACGGCTCCTGGAGTACATTTGCCGAAGCACTCTTAGCTGAGCGGCGGCATTTGTCGTTAGTGGCAAATATTCGCCGCAGTCAAATCGTTAAATTAAATAGTGCAGGTATTCTAACGATAGATGAGCTCGCTGAGCTAAGTGATCTGTCTCAGGTGAAAATTCCAAATGCAACGCTCGAAAAGCTGCGCGAGCAAGCACAAGTGCAAATTGCGACGGAACAAGCCGGCACGCCGCAATACCGTTTGCGCTCACCGAAGCCCAATGAACCAGAGCTCTTCTCTATGCTTGCACCTTTTAGCTCCGGTGATATCTATTTTGACCTTGAGGGGGATCCATTAACTGAAGGTAGCCTTGAGTTTTTGTGGGGCATGACCGTATTTGATGATAACGGCAAGCAAGATTTTATTGCCTATTGGGCGCATAACCAGGAGGAAGAAAAGCAAGCGCTTGCCAAGTTTTTTGAGCTCACCCTGGCTCGCTGGCAGCGTTACCCGCAGATGCGAGTTTATCATTACGCACCGTATGAAATGACCGCACTAAAACGCCTTGTGGCGCGCTATGGCATCTATGAAAATGAACTCGATGAAATGTTACGCGCCGAGCTGTTTGTCGATTTGTATAAAGTGGTTAAGAGTACGCTTATTATTGTCCAGCCGTCGTATTCAATTAAAAAGGTCGAGCTGTTTTACCGCGATGCTCGCGATACCGAGATTGGTCTTGGCGGTGACGCAGTTGTAGCGTACCAGCAATGGACAGAGCTGGGCGATAAAACAATTCTTGATGCCATTGAGCTATACAATAAAGATGACTGCGACTCGACCTATGAGTTGGCGCAGTGGTTGCGGGGTTTACAAGCTATGCATCGTAGTGAAATAGCACAAGCAGCACATGATGTGGCAGATAAAGAAGGAGCTGCTGAACGCGAAAAGAAGCCTGATGACAATCTCGCGACAAAACAAGCGCTGCAAAAATTAGCCGACGCGCAGAGTGACGAGCTAGAGCGGTATGCAATCGAGACATTGATGTATCTTATCGATTTCCACGCGCGCGAGGATAAACCAAAATGGTGGCAATTTTTTGAATGGCTTAACGCGTTTGACGAAGAGTTGATTGAAGAACGCAACGTTATTATTGATTGCAATGTACTTGATCGATCAGACGTTTCATTACGGATTCGTTGTAACACTGAGCAAGAAATGTCGTTGAGTATGGGCGCTGGTTTTGCATTAAAAATGCCGGAATTCCCTGAGCTAAGTGGTGCGGTTAAGGGAAAGGTTTCAGAGCTATTCGATGACGAGACGTTTGAGCTAAAGATGACTGGGAATGGTGCCGAACAAGCTCCCGATCAGTTCACTTTGGTAAGTCAGGAGTTTGTGCCAACCGGGCCACTGAAAAAAAGCTTAGTCGAACTTGCAGAGCAAGTGGTGAGACAAAAAGCATTACCTGATGACGTAGCGATTGAGATTATCAAGCGCGCTGCGCCTCGTTTTAGCAAAGCACTGGACACCCTGAGTGCGAATCGTTGCTCACAGAACGAACGAGTTGGACAAATAGCGCAGCTGGTGGAGCATCTCGACCGCAGCTATTTGACGGTTCAAGGGCCACCGGGTACTGGCAAAACGTACACGGCGGCACGGGTGATTGGGCATTTAATGCACAACTATCCCCAGCTGGCCATTGGCATTACCAGTAATAGCCATAAAGCGCTGAATAACCTTTTAAAGAAGGTTGCGGAGTATTGCGCTGAGCAAGGCATCGCCTGCACATTTTATACGAGTAAGTTAGATGAGGAGCTAGAGGCTCTTGGTGTCGACTCCTACGAACAAAATACCAAAGCGGTGAGATTTGTTAGACCCAATGTAGTAATGGGCGGCACTGCATGGGTATTTTCCCGTAAAGATATGGCCAACACCCTCGACTATTTGTTCATTGATGAAGCGGGGCAAGTTGCTTTAGCCAATGTAATTGCGATGGCGCAAAGCACGCGTAACATTGTGCTCCTTGGCGATCAAATGCAACTTGGCCAACCAACGCAGGCGACACATCCTTTGGACTCAGGTCTATCAGCGCTCGATTATCTGATGAAGCATGAGCAAGTTGTACCTGAAGACAAAGGCGTACTGTTAAATCGCTCGTATCGTATGCATCACGATGTATTGGGTTTTATTAGTAGCATGGTGTATCAAGGCCGTCTGGAAGCCGATGATGCCAATAAAAACCAACGTATTGACGTTACTTCTAATGACACTATCAAAAAGAAATCTGGCATCGAATTCCATCCGGTTGAGCACGATGGTAATACCGTGGCCAGCGACGAAGAAGCGGACTACATACAGCAGCTCTATCAGCAGCTGTTGCAGGCGCATTACACCGACAAAAATGACAAACAACAACTTATAACGAGCGACGCTATTTTAATTGTGACACCTTATAATTTACAGGTGCAGCGGCTCAAACAACGCTTGCCGAAAGGCGCACGGGTAGGAACGGTTGACAAGTTTCAGGGGCAGGAAGCGCCGGTGGTTATTTTTAGTTTTTGCTCAAGCTCGCCGGATGAGAGTCCGCGCGGACTCGATTTCTTATTTGATATTCGTCGCATCAATGTCGCGGTTTCTCGCGCGCAGGCGTTGGCGATAGTAGTGGGTTCACCCCGTTTGTTAGATGTCTGTGCGACATCCATCCCGCTGATGAAAAAGGCTTCGTTGGTAGCCGAGTTAGGGCGGGTAGGGCGCTGACCTATCAGTCGTGCGCCTTCGTTAAGCTACCGTGGCTAAAAAACCGATGGCGTTATTATGGCGATGATCAAGGAGCGTTGGCAGTCGTGCCATATCGCCATGCAAGCGGCATTGGCGTAGTGCTTGTATCAGCTGCTGCGGCGTTGCACTGCAATGGCTTGGTAATGCAATAGGGGTTAAGTTGTTGGCTTTAGCAAAGCGGTTGGCGAATGGCTGCAATTGGTGGTGATTCCAGGGCTTAAGCTCGAGCGTGACGTCACAGGCATCGCTCAGCAAACGATAGTTCTGCAAACATTGGCTACTGCTGACGGTCATCACCAGCGGTGGAGCGAAGTTGCGCACGCGCTCTGCGAACCACCGATAAAAGATTTCTGGATTAGTGAGCATGCGCTCTGTCGCTATGAGCACTTGGTCGATTTCATCAAAAACTATCATTTCGTTACGGCGCGCAGCATGTTCGAACATGCTTTCGATCGCTGCGGTAAATTCCATGCCAGGGATACTCATTAAATCAGTCGCATGAAAGAAGCGTGTGCTTTGGTTCCGTTCGAAACAGAGGTAACGAGCCAGTGCGGATTTACCGGTGCCGCTAACACCTTGCAAAAGAACACGGATGTTGCGAGCGTGCTGACACTCGTTAGCAATGTATTCAAGTTTCAACTGACCGCTCGCGTGACAAGAACTCAGGTCAAAGCTACCGAGCTCATTACTATACCAATTCGGTGTAGACGGAAAATATAAATCGAGCATCTTTTCAGTGGTGAGCCCGCTACTTTTGGTACGCTCCGCTAATTTTTTGATTCGCTCAACTTCGGCGGGTGTACTGATGCGTTGCGAAGCGATAGCATGAATTCGTTCGCTACTGACAGCGTGCTCAGCTAGGGCGCTGTTCATCATTTTCACGCGATTACGATAGTCAAGAGAGGGCATTTTCAACACGTAATCGAAACGGCGCAAAAAGGACATATCAAACTCGTGAACTGTATTACATACCCAAAACGTGGTTGTTTTACGCTGCTCTAATGTTTGATTGATCCAGCCTTTACGCTTGTTCTCGTTTTTGCGTTCGTTAAGAACGTCCTCGACCTCATCGAAGAGAATATGACTTGTAGGCAAGCAGGCAAGCATATTGGCTAAGCGCACGTATTCGCCGAGTCGGTAGCTTTGATTATTTTCTTTCTTGGAATCTGGGCAAATTACCGGCACATCGTAAAGTTTTCCACCTACCGATGCCGATAACGCTTTGGCTAACTCGGTTTTACCCGAGCCTGGTGCGCCGACAAATAGTACCGAAAGCGGGTTGCCATCATTCGTGGCACTCTCGATACATGCTTGCAATAACTGCAACTCATCACCGAGGTGCTGATAGTCGGCAATACTCAGTTTTGCTGGCGTACTCTGCACCAGTACTCCCGCCAGCATATCATCGTCAATAGAGCGACACGTCATGATGCAATGTGAAATAGCCTCGTGCATTCGGAAGCGGTCGCAGGGGGAAGTCGCAATTGAGAATACTGACGGTCCGGTTAGGTGCATTTGCACTATTGTCGAATCATCGCCACTAAGTTTATCGAACAGTGAGTGATCGATTCCGATAATCTGCGAGATAATGTCTGCCTGTGACTCGTCGCAAAAGGTACGATCAATGAACTCAAGCATCGCGCTTATCAAGCGTGAGTTTGAACAGAAAAATGCCATCACTATGAGGCGATATTCGTTTTCATCTAAGTCGAGTTGCTTCTGTAATGCCCGCGCACCCAATACTTCAGGGATTCGAGGCGCCCAATTGACCGTACTGTCGTTGCCAAACTCCACGAGCTTGTCAAGTAGGTCCTTCTGAAAACCGTAGAGGCGGACTAAATGCTGCACGCGCATACGCAAAGCCTCTTTAGTTTCGTCGTTACCACTGAGATGAAAGCATCGGGCCAACCAGAAAAAGCTCAGCGGCAACCATTCATGCTCAAAACCGTGACGACGTGCTATTGAAGTATCAATAGGCAGTTCAGGCAGAGCTACAGACAGAGCGAAGCGAGGATAAGTAGACATAGCGTTCCCTTTCATATTGCGATTGGTGCATCCTATACAGCCTGTGTGACACAATACGTCAGGCAAGCTCGTTTCAAGCTGGCTGGGTTTGAAAAAGCTAACGACTTCTGTAAACTTAAACATTGAATCGCATCACAAGAATAATTTTTAAATCAAGACCTTGTGAAGCTCAAACGGAATTTAATAACCACAAAATGGAGTGATTTATGAAGTACTACATGCCTGCTTTTGCGCTTGCCAGTGCACTATTGATGACCGGTTGTGCAACAACCAGTCCTTGGGACGGTGTTCCATACCAAGAGCGCCAAGAATGGAGAACCATTGGTATGGAGCCATACGCAGCAAAGCAATTACGATCGAGCGGGTTCGCTCCTGAGGATGTTCGAGCTTGGGTTCAGTACGGGATCAATTCACCTCAAGTAATTATTAGCTGGTACCGGGCGGGCTTTTCTGCCGAACAAACATCTAAATGGTTGGCGAAAGGTCTTACTCTTCGCGAAGCTATTGAGCTAACTTCTTAAACAAAAATCTAGATTCCGAAAAGATATTCGGATCGCACAAACCGTTAATGCTCCTGACTCAAGAGACGAGCTGGAAGCGTTCAAGCATGTTTTCTCGAAAGTTAATGGCAGGGGTAAACTCTCACCGGCTGCAAAGGAAAGTTTCCCAACCCTATGCGTCACGCTCTGTCGCGTCTATAGTTTATGAATGAGTAAGAGCTTTAACCAGCAACTTCGAAATTCATTGCACTTTTAGCGAAATAAAGCGACGTGAGGGACCTATGAGCGATATTAAGTACACCGACGAGCAACTCGATAATATGTTTGAGCGTTTTAACCGCGCGATGTTTGACGTTGACCCGATGAATACCTGTTGTGGTGAAAACGAGTGCTATGAAGAGTACGCGCGCATCGCCGATGCAGCGGTGAACTATGTGCTTGAGGGCCACACCAGACGTGAGGCGATTGCACAGGCGTTAAAAGACAGCTTTGAGGAGCTGGTTGAGCCGCAGCAGGTCGATGCGGTCATGATGGCGTTAGAAGCAAGATAGCGTACCTCAAGCACGTTGGCTTGAGGTACGTCTGAGACTTACTCGGGTTGTACTTCTTTAGCGGCGTCTTGCGCCACTTTTTGGTAGTAAGCCTGATAGGTCGGGCTGTAAGGGCCTGGCGGTAAAGCAGTGCCGATGCCGTTAAAAACCTGGCCATTGGCGGTGCGCGTCAGCGGCAGGTAATTAGGTGCCAAGCGTTCGACCGCTGCAGTAATTGCCATGGCGATTAGATCAGCAAGCGGGTGGCCGGTGCTGTTTTGCTGTTGCGGTGAGTAGGCCAGTTGTTTACGGGCTTGCCACAGCTGTTGGCCCTGAGCGTTGACAATACGATACTCAAAGTCAACCCGCGTGGTGGTAGCCAGTAAAATATACTCCGACGTCCACTCGTGAATGGTCACGTACAAAATACTGTCGGCACCGAAAAGTGCTGCCAGATTCTCGGCGGGCGCGGCATGAACTTCTGCCGGCTCGTAATAGCCTTCGCTTTCAAGCAGGGTTTTTACGGTGTTCACCGGAAAGGTGTAATAGCCTTTTTCTGCCAGCGCGAAGGGCAGGGTGGCCAACACTGAAGTAGGTGCCTGTACGTCAATCACTTCATTTTTTACCGGCACGATCAGCATCGATTTTAACCGGGCCTGATGCAGCGGCTCCAGATAGCTGGTGTCCGGTTTGCTGGCACACGCACTGACGATAAGGCTGATGAAGAAAACAAAACATAGCTTTTTCATTATTCAGCACCTCCAACGACCTGTGTCTGGCGTGCTTTAATGTTGGTGATTAAAGTTCCCATCAGAATACGACTCTCGGGCCAGGTGGCATATTCCAGTTCATAAAAACGGAGTGCTGCGGTCACATCGCCGCGCTCCAACATGAAGGTGCCGGCCTCAGCAAACAAACCGGGTGCCAGAGGTTTTTTCTTACCTTGAGCTTCATTGACAAACTCAAAGTAATAGCCCAGCATCTCTTCTTTTACTTCAGGCTCATGAAAATACGTAAACAACGTTTCTTCGTAGTTGCCCCACTGGTAAAGGTGATTGTTAGTGGCGCAGCCTGACAGCACCAGCAAGCTGAGCGCGACGGTTAACTTTCTAAATTCCATTTTAAATCTCCAGCGTACGGTGTGTGGCTTCGCTAAAATAGATGCGTTGCGAGTAGATGACCTGGCCATTGCGGCGTACTTCAATTAAATGCTCGCCTGGCACCAGTTCAACAGCCCGCTCCGGGTAGCTGTATTGCTCAAGCGCACCGAAAGAAACTCCGTCGACCCAGAGTTCCAGTCCAGCGCTATTTGCAACTTTAAAGTTTGCGGTAGGTGCGTCATTGACCACTTCGGTCATGCGGGTTGGCTGTTTCGCGCAGGCAATCAGCGTCAGCGCCATTACTGCCGAAATAATTAGCTTGTTCATTCAGTTACCTCAACAACTTCCAAAGCGGCCAATTCGTAGCCAGTTAATGAGCCAGAGGTGACGGTTGCGGCGGCACCTTGATCGGTCTCGGTGGTGCCAAACAAACTTTGCACGCGTATCTCTGCAACTTTTTCACCGGGTAGGGTAATGGTCGCGCCGGTGGTAGATGACTTCACACGCTGGCCCTTGGTCATCACGTTAAAACGCATGCCCGGTTTTACTCCCTGAGCTTCGCCGCCACTTATGTAGACCAGGTTATTTTCAAAGGCCAGAACGTCAGCACTCCACGGACGCTCAAGCAATGCCTGCGTCATCTTTTCGACGGCAGCGTTCACGGCGGCACCAATGGCACGATCATTCAAACTGCCGTCATAGCCTGCGACTGAACCAAAGCCCATGGTGCGAGACTGTTCTAACGACGAGCTGCCAGTGCCGGAAAACGAAGCGATAACTTGCCCGGTGCGCGTATCGACCAGACGCAAATCAACGGTGGCTGTCGCTTCTTGTTTGGCGCTACTCGAGAGAAATCCTCGCTCACCCGTGGTCGCGCGTCCAAATTCAGTCAGTGAACCGATAACCAGGGTATCGACGCCGACCAAATCATTGGTTTGTTGAGTCAGCTGTTGCTCGGCAAGAATGGCGTTCATATCTGGCCGCTCAAAAATCATAAAGTGCTGGGTATTGGCCACCGCCTGGGTAAACATGTCAGAGATTTTCTGATCGTGAATGCCTTGTACGGCTTCGCGTAGCAGGCTACGACCGTAGTTGGTTTCGTTACTGAGACGGCCGACGGCGAGCTTGCGTTTTAACCCGAGTGTGACCGGCTGGCTTTCCAGCATGGTTTGCTGTGCCTGTAGCTGCTCGGCTTTGTTAACCGGAGCGGTTTGCGTTTGCGGTTGTGGCGACTGACTGGCACAACCAGCAAGAACAAGCGCCGCTGCTGTGGCGCTTAACTTCATTATTAGTTTCATTGCAGTTCCTTGTAGTTTGAACTGCGTAAGTTTATCTAAATGTTGATAAAGAATTAATATTTATTTTTCTTTTATTTTCAATGGCCTATTTTGCGTCGCATCAACCGCAGATAAGTGCGCGGAGCAACCCGGTAAAGCAAGCTGGCAAGGTAGGTGAAGCGGTCGGGAAACAGGCGCTGCTGGTCGCGCTTAATGGCACGCAGTATCCGCTGGGTCATCCATTGCGCGGTGTGCACGTTGCCAATGGTGCTGCGTGGGTGCTGGGCCAAGCCACCCTTACCGTTCAGGGCGTTTTGTTCGATAGTGGTGGCAAGAAAGCTCGGATAAACCATGAGCAGGCTGACGTCCTCTAACATTTCCGCGCGCAGTGTTTCAAAGTACTGATGCAGGGCGGCTTTGGCGGCACAGTAACCGGCGCGCTCGGCAACGGGCATCCAGCCCGCCATGGAGCCAATGGTGATGATTTTGCCGTTGCTGCGTTGGAGCAGGGGCAGCAAGGCTTGCGTCAGTTGCACTGGCGCAAGGTAGTCGACCTCCATAACTTTACGTAGCACATCGGGATGGGTCTCGGCGGCGGCAGAGCGGTGCGTAATGCCGGCATTATTAAATAGCAGGTGAAGCGCTGGCAGCTGATTCAGCTCTTCTATGCAGGCCATCAACGCTGCTGTATCGGTCACATCCAGGCAATAAATTTGCACATCAGCGAAGCCACTGCTGCACTCTTTCAGCGCCGCGCCGTCACGATCAAGAAGTATCAGCTGATGCGTTTCACTAAGCGCCCGGGCAAGCTCCAGACCCAGCCCTGACGCAGCGCCGGTAATAAGGGCGGTGGGCTTCATGTCGAGGCCTCTTTGGCTTGTTTTGCCGCGCGCACCACCTCGGGATGATGCTGCAGGTAAAACTCGAACACCTCGCGACTGGTTTTTGCGGGCAGGTAACCGAATTCAAGCTTAAGGGCGGTATTATCAAGTACCGGGCGATAGCGCAAAAAGTCGAGCTGCTCGGCGCTGTACTGGGTGAGACCTAAGCGGTGGCCGACCCGTAGTGCCCAGCGTAGCAACCATGCCGATAGCACCAGCAACGGCTTATTCAGGCGTTGCGCGATGTCAGCAATTGGCATGGCGCCGTCACCCGCCAGATTAAACATACCGATCTTACTGTGGGTAACGCCACGATAAATAATATCAATTACATCCTGGTCCCAAATAAAGACAAAGGGCGAGGGCGCGCCTTTAATTGCCAGCAGGCGTTTGCGCTTAAAAAGGTCGGTGATTTGGTTGTCGGTATGGGCGCCTAAGATGGTACCGGGGCGCAGAACTAATTGCTGCAGTTGAGGATGATACGCGCGGTACTCTGCCAACAACTCCTCGACCTTGCGTTTATGGTAGCTATACGCAAACGCCTTGTTGCCTCGTAAGGTGTCGGTTTCGCGCAGCCACTCAGGGTTGTCGGCATGATACCCGTAGGCGGCGCCGCTACTGGTCACGGTCAGGTGTTGCACACCGGCGTGCAGACAGGCCTGCAATACGTTGCGGGTACCATTCACGTCAATGTCGAAATCGCGCTCACGGTCGCTGCTGGCTTGCAAGACACTGGCAAGGTGCACGACATGGCTCACCCGGTGTTGCTGCAATAACGCAGCGAGGGCAGGGTCGCGGATATCCATTTCATAAAACTTATAGCCCTGCTGCTGCGTGGCAGCGCGGCGGATATCAATGCCAATCACGTCGTGCTCTACGGTTAGCTTACGAACCAGCGCCTGGCCCAGATAGCCTTCACTGCCAGTAATTAAAATGGTCACGACAGGTCTCCTAAGGCTGAGGTGATTGCTGCGCGCCGGTCACGCCACTGCCAGTAGAGCGCCAGGCCAAGACCGGAGATTAAGTGCCAGATCCCCCAGGCAGCGGCAATGACTGCCATGGCCATCTGCTCAGAGAAATAGGTAAAGATAATTCCCAGTCCCAGCCCTGAGTTTTGCAGTCCGACTTCCAGCGTAATGGCACGGCGCTCAGGTCGGGCGACGCCCAGCAATCGCGCCGCGCCCCAGCCCAAACCTAATGCCAGGGTGTTGTGCACAATAACGGCCAGTAAAAAGACGCTAGCGCCGGCAATAAAAGCTTGCCAGTTCAGGGCCAGAGCAATCACGACAAAGCCTATCAGTGCCAGCAGCGAAACCAGCCGGAAAAAGTCTTCACTATGCCGGGCAAAGCGCGGAAACTTTTGTGCGCAGATAAGCCCCAGTATTAGCGGTAGCGCCAGTACCAGTAGCACAATGGTCAGCATATCAGTCGCCGAGACAGAAATTTGTTGCAAAAGCGCGTCGGTATGCGGATTTAAGCTGGCGTAAAACATAAAGTTAAACGGCGTGAGCAGGGTTGCCATTAAGCTCGCAATGCCGGTCATACTCACCGACATCGCAGCGTTACCATTGCCCAGAAAGGTCATAATATTTGAGAAACTACCACCGGGGCAGCAACTGACTAAAAGCAGACCCAGCGCGACTTCGGCGGGCATGGGGATGAGCGTAATCGCAATAAAGGTAAAAAATGGCAGCAGCACGAACTGCGCGGCCAGGCCAATCAGCGGCGCTTTTGGCTGGGTCAGTACCCGTTTGAAGTCAGCTGCGGTGAGGCTCAGCGCGATGCCAAACATCATAAACGCCAGAATGCTGTTTAAGATAAGCAACGCGGTCGCCGACATTAAGAGCCTCGCCCGAGTTGCTGCATTTCTTTTGCCAGAGCCTTGAGGTAGGTATCTTTGTGTACGTAATAAGCCATGCGTTCCAGTTCCAGATAATCCATGCCACCGTCAAGGCGCTGGCCCGCCTGTTGTGCTACTTTGGCCTGGAATCTTCGCGCCGCGTTTGGGTTGTCCTGTTGCTGGCGTATGACCTTAGCGACCAGTTGTGCCTGATCATCACGGCCCTGCCAGCCTAAACCGGCAGCCTCAACCATTCCCATGACAAACAGCGTGGGCTGTGAGGGGCTGAAAATATTCAGGTACAGCTGTGGCGCATGCCCATTCCAGTTCAAATGTGCTTTATCTATAAAAGGGTAGTGCAGTTTGTAGCCGGTTGCCTGCAAAATCATGTCGTAACTGGCGCTGGTACCGTCGACAAAGGTCGCACCGTGTTCGTTTAAGCTATCAATGGCCGGTCGCACCTTAATGTCGCCATGTCCGATGTGATGCAGGAACAGGGAGTTAATGACCGGGTGCGACTCGTACATGCGATAGTCCGGGTCCGGCAGACCGTAACTGCTTGGCTTACCCGAGATAAGACGCACCAGTAGCCCATCCACAAATTGCTTAATGCGTAAGGGCAGTTTAATTTTGCCGCCCAGGGTGTCGGTGGCACGCCCGCCAATGAACTTGGGCAGGAAGTAGTAGCCACGGCGCACGGCCATATCGACGCTTTTGGCGCGATGCACCGCGTCGACCGCAATGTCACAGCCGCTGTTCCCGCAGCCGACAATGAGAACGCGTTTGTCGGCAAAAATATCAGCGCTGCGATAGTCACAGCTGTGCAACATCTCGCCCTGAAACGTACCGCGAAACGTGGCGCGATTGGGATGATGCAGCGTACCGTTGGCGAGCAGTACAGCGCTGGCGTGTAACTCTTCTGTCGTACCTGACGCGGTGCGATAGCGTACCAGCCAGCCTGATTCAGAGGATGAGTCCGAAGCTGGTTCAATACGCTCTACATAACTGTTGAAACGATAATGGCGCTTTAGATCAAAATGCTTGGCGTAGTTCTGAAAGTAGCGCTTTAACTCGTCATGGCGCGGATAGGTGGCGACCTCATCCGCCATAGGAAAGTCGGCAAACTCAGTCATTCGCTTTGATGAAATCAGATGCGCTGATTCGTACATGGTGCTGGTGGGGCTGTCGATATCCCAAAGACCACCCACGTCACCGTGGGCTTCCAGACCAATTACGTTCAGGCCCTGCTCCAGCAGGCGACGCACCGTACACAGACCCATCGGCCCGGCACCAATGACGACACATGGGTTCATATCAGTCTCTCGATGAATGCAATGTTCTGATAATAACAATTGATTTAGATCAAACCATGGCTAAGATAGGACAATTAACTGGTTAATTCGGGTCACTCAAGATGACAACCACTCTAAAACCCAGTGTCACGCAAAGTTTTACCCAGGCGATCATGCAACAGCTTGAGCATCTGGGGGTAAGCATCGACGCTGGGCTCAAACAGCAAGTTGCCGAGCACCGAGGGCACGCACGACTGCCGCTGGCGCTTCAGGACGCGTTATGGCAAAGCCTGGAAAAACAGAATTGCCCGGAATTAGGGCTGCGTATTGGTCTGGCATTACAGCCCCAACATTTTGATACGATTGGCTTTTTGTTACTCAGCTCGCCGTCGCTTGGGGTAGCGACCGAAAGCCTGGTGAATTACTCAGCGCTCATCGGCGAGGGAGGAACCTTCACCACCGAAGCCACGTCCGATGGCTATAAAATTATCTACAACGACCAGTTCGATGTGGCGGTAGCGCTACGCATTGAAGCGATCTTTGCCAGTATCGCCACCGGCGCTAATTGGGTGGCAGGCAAGCCGCTGGCGCCGCTGCGCGTTACGTTTAAACACTCGCAGCAAGCACCCGATGCGCTCTATCAACAGGCGTTTCAACATGCTGCTCTTACGTTTGACCAAGACGAGAATGCCATCACGTTCAGCGCGCAGGACTGGCATTTTCGTCAGCGCGAGGTAAACCCGCAGCTACAGAGCCAGATGCTACAACTGGCGCAGCAGCAACTCGCGCAATTACATCCGCAGTCATTTGCGGCAAGGGTAGAGGCATTGCTGCAACGTCAGCCGTGGTTAAGCCGCGCCCAGCTTGCCGCCAGTCTGGCCATCACCGAGCGAACATTATCGCGACGTCTCGCTGCTGAAGGCACGAGCTTTCATGTCATTTCTCAGCAAATGAAAAAGCAACACGCCTTCGAGCAATTGCAGAGTTCTGAGTCAGTCACGCAGGCAAGGCTGGCGGAGTTTCTTGGCTACAGTGACGAGCAGGCCTTTGCCAAGGCCTTTCGTCGCTGGACCGGACAGAGCTTTTCTGCGTATCGGCGGCGTTCTGTGTTTTAGGAGCGTAGATCGCCGTGCAGGAATTTACAGACAAAAACGACTTTGCCGTACTTTTCAAAAGACCATTTAATGCAACCCTGAATGGCTGCCATGACGTCGTCGTAGTCGCCAAATACCTGCGTACTGAGCGAGTTAGTAATAACGTGCACGTTGTCGTAACTATTAAGTTGGTCGATAAACTCTTTGATGGGATCAATGTAATTGTCGGCCAACGGATATTTGCTGATTTCTACGGTTAGTTTCATGTTTGCGTACTCCTTTTAATGCTGAACAGGCGCCATGTTTGGCCATCGCGCCCCAAGCTTCAGATGCGACCGCAATCATAAAGTGCTCAGCAGTCGCGATCCATGTCTTTATTGATGATCTTTAACGAAGTGGATATTTGCTGCTCAATCTCATTATAGCGTTGTTGCTCTTCCGCGCTGAACATAGTGGCAAATTCGGGCTGATTTTCCGGCGCCAGATGCTCGTATTTATCAAAGACCGCGATCACCTCTGAAACACAGATAGTTTCCTGACCCGCCATCTGCTTAAGATCCGTTTCAAACTGGGCAAAGTCGGTCAGGTAATTTTCGCCGTCTGATGCGCTTTGGCTGGCATCACTGCAGGCGAGTAAAGCGAGACACGTGAGCAGAGCAATACTGAGTTGTTTCATATCCATTCCTTTGTCTGGTTCGTTTAATAAAAGCTGTTACGATAGTTCAAAGCTGCAAAACTGAGTTTGCTGGTTTTGCTAAACCCTTGCTAGCATTTAAATTAGTTGTTTAAAAGGCTATTGTCCAAGAAACGGTTCTAAAAAGGTGAGCAAATGGCATCCTCAGCAGCGTGTTGTGATTTGATACTGTTTGGCAGTTGCGGTGATCTGGCACGGCGCAAACTACTACCTGCTCTTTATCAGTTGGAAAAAGCGGGCTTGTTGCATAGTGACACGCGCATTATCGGCGTTGCCCGGGAGTCATTGTCGCTTGCTGAATATCGGGCGAAGGTCGGCGAAGATTTGCGCCAGTTACTGACCCGCGAAACTTTGGATGAGAGCGTCTGGCAGCGCTTTGAAAAAAAGCTTTCCTACTGTGAAATCGAACTTTCCGATCTAGACCAATATGAAGCGTTAACAGAGTGGGTGGACACCAGCGGCGCCAGTGAGCATGAGCGTACGCCGATTTGCTATTTTGCCACGCCCCCACATTTGTTTGCGACTCTCTGTAAGGGGCTTCACAGTGTGGGGCTGACACGAGAGCCCACCCGGGTTGTGCTGGAAAAGCCCTTGGGGCAGGATTTAGCGTCGTCGCAAAAAATTAACCGCCAGGTAGCGGAGTACTTTCACGAGTCGCAGGTCTACCGTATCGATCATTATTTAGGCAAAGAGACTGTACTAAACCTATTAGCACTGCGTTTTGCCAACTCTATTTTTTCTGACCAGTGGAGTCACAGCACCATTGATCATATTCAGATCACCGCTGCCGAGCAGGTGGGTGTAGAAGGGCGCTGGAGCTATTACGATGACGCCGGACAGCTACGGGACATGGTGCAAAACCATTTGTTGCAGGTACTTTCGCTGATAGCCATGGAGCCGCCGACGCGGTTAGACACTGAAAGTATCCGTGAAGAGAAACTTAAAGTATTACGCTCGTTACGGCCTATTGATCGCGACAATGTTCACGATGACACAGTACGGGGCCAATACACCGCAGGGTTTGTTGGCGATCATAAGGTGCCGGGTTATCTCGAGGAAGAGGGTGCGGCCACGGACAGTACCACTGAAACCTTTGTTGCGCTGAAAACCCATATCGATAACTGGCGCTGGTCCGGTGTGCCGTTTTATTTACGCACCGGTAAGCGTATGCCGCACAAGCGTACTGAGGTTGTTATTACCTTCAAGCGCCAGCCCCATAATATTTTTTATGAAACCCAGAGCCAGTTGCCACCCAATCGCTTAATCATCCGTTTGCAGCCTGACGAGGGCGTCGAGATTCAGATGATGAATAAGGTACCTGGTCTGGGCAAGCAAATGCAGCTAAAGCCCACCACTTTAGATTTAAGTTTTTATGAAACCTTTGAAAATAAACGTATTGCGGATGCCTATGAGCGTCTACTATTAGAAGCAATGCAGGGGAATCAGTACCTGTTCGTCGCCCGTGAAGAAGTGGAACACGCCTGGCGCTGGATCGACGGTATCCGTGCCGCCTGGCAACAACTACCAGAGGGGCCGAAAACCTACCAGGCGGGAACCTGGGGTCCTACGGCCGCGGTGACGCTGATGGCCCAGGATGGTCGCGAATGGGATGACGAAGACTGAGATTGAGATAACACATACATAGCGAAGCAGCGTCGGGGGAAGAGATAACTGATGTCATTATCGATTCACAAGTTCAAACACGACAGTGATCTTGTCGATGAGTTTTCACGTCGCATTTGCCAATTGCTGGAACAAGCGGTGACAGAGCGGGAGCACGCTTATCTGGTGGTCTCAGGCGGCCGTACGCCGGTGGCCTTGTTCGAGCGTTTGAGTAAACAGGTACTGCCCTGGCCGCAGATCACCATTTTACTGGCCGATGAGCGGTGGTTATCTGCTAATGACGCGAATAGTAACGAGCGCCTGGTGCGTCAGCACCTGTTACAGCATCAGGCTGCCGCAGCCAATTTTATCAGTCTGCTGACTGACGCCGATGATGCGCATGAAGCTCTCGATGAGCTCAATCAACGTGTTGCGGTAATTCCATGTTTTGATGTCGTTTTACTGGGTATGGGTGAAGATGGTCATACGGCGTCGCTATTTCCCGATAGCCCCGAAGCAGAGCTTGAGCATGCGCTGAATACCAGCGATCCGGTGGCGGCGATAACGCCGCGAGCAGCGCCTTATCAGCGGGTCACCTTAACCCGTTCGCGCCTGATGCACAGCCGTATTATTTTCTTTCAGTTGTCAGGTACGGCCAAGCAGAAAGTCCTTGAACAAGCCGTTGTGCCAGCCGCCGGGCTGCCGGTCAGTCGCTTTTTACAACAACAGGAAGTGCCTGTTGAAGTCATGCTGGCCACGCCAGAGGAGTAAGTTATGCATCCTGTCATTGAACGAGTCACTCAGCGCATTGAAGAACGCAGCGCAGCAGACCGGCTGCATTATCTTGAACAAATGGCAGCCGCGCGTCGCCGCGGACCGCATCGCGGTGCTTTGTCATGCGGAAATCTGGCACATGGTTTTGCGGCGTGCGGCAAGGGCGAAAAAGGTGAATTGCGCAGTTTGATCAAAGCCAATATTGGTATTGTCACCGCCTACAACGACATGCTCTCAGCGCATCAGCCGTACCATGATTACCCGCAAAAGCTTAAGCAGGCCATTCGTGAGGTGGGTAGTGTGGCGCAGGTCGCAGGCGGCGTACCAGCCATGTGTGACGGAGTTACCCAAGGACAACCAGGGATGGAACTCAGTCTCATTAGTCGTGACGTGATTGCCATGGCCACCGCGGTAAGTTTATCGCATAACATGTTTGACGGTGGCTTGATGCTGGGTATCTGCGACAAAATTGTACCCGGATTGTTATTGGCGGCGTTGCGCTTTGGCCATTTACCTTTTGTGTTTGTACCGGCAGGTCCCATGCCTTCGGGTATCAGTAATAAAGAAAAAGCGCGGGTACGTGAGCTTTACGCCGAAGGCAAAGTAAGTAAGGACGATCTGCTTGAAGCGGAGGCTGCTTCGTATCATAGCCCCGGCACCTGCACCTTTTACGGGACCGCGAATTCAAACCAGCTGGTGATTGAAATGATGGGTCTGCAGTTGCCAGGTTCTTCTTTTGTAAACCCGGGTAGCGGGTTGCGCGAAGAGTTGACACGTGTGGCGGCGCAGCAGGTCACGCGCATTACTGATTTAGGCACTGATTACACGCCCATCAGTGACATCGTTACCGCCAAAAGCATCGTCAACGGTCTGGTGGGTTTGCTTGCCACCGCAGGCTCAACCAATCACACCATGCACCTTGTCGCTGTAGCGCGCGCCGCCGGTTATCGTGTGAACTGGGATGATTTTGCGGAGCTTTCCAGCGCGACGCCGTTGGTGACACGTCTTTATCCCAATGGTGAAGCCGATATCAACGCTTTTCAGCGTGCCGGAGGCATGGCCTTCCTGATCCGGACCTTGCTTGACGCTGGCTTGCTGCACGAAGATGTGAAAACAGTTGCTGGGCCGGGATTACATCGTTATACGCAAAAGCCGGAATTGGAGGAGGGTAAAGTTGTCTGGCGTGAGGGACCGACAGAATCGCTTGATACCAGTGTGTTACGAAGTGCACAAAAGCCATTTTCCGACCATGGCGGCTTAACTGTATTAAAAGGAAATCTCGGTCGCGCGGTAATGAAAACGTCCGCGATACCCGAAGACCGGGAAATCATTACGGCACCAGCTGTTGTTCTGACCAGCCAGCATGAATTGCACCAGCGCTTTGAAGCCGGAGAGCTTGATCGTGATTGTGTAGTGGTCGTACGTTTTCAGGGTCCGAAAGCGATAGGTATGCCTGAATTACATAAATTAACACCGCCGTTAAGCGTGCTGCAAAAACGCGGCTATAAGGTAGCACTGGTGACCGATGGCAGAATGTCGGGTGCCTCAGGCGACGTGCCTGCAGCGATTCACGTCACGCCTGAAGCAGTTGCCGGAGGCCTGATCGGCAAAATTCAGGATGGTGATCTGGTGCGGCTCGATGCACTTGGCGGCACGCTCGACGTGCTGGTTGAGAGTGATGAATTGGCGCAGCGGCCACAAGCAACGTTCGATTTAAGTGACAGCCATCAGGGCATGGGGCGTGAGATGTTTGGCGCTTTTCGCGCGAATTTTAGTGGTGCTGAAGAGGGCGCCTGTGTTTTATTTACGGACCAATAGCCGAGCATGCTAATACAAAAACGGAGCCCCCAATGAGCTTTTCCCATTGGCAACTGGCGCCTGCCGACCTATTTAAGTTAACCCCAGTGATCCCGGTCATGGTGATCGAACGGCTGGAAGACGCGTTGCCCATGGGTGAGGCATTACTGGCCGCGGGCATTCCCATGTTGGAAGTCACGCTGCGCACACCCGTTGCGCTGGCGGCGATTGAACGGTTACGCGAGCGCTTGCCACAGGCGATCGTCGGTGCGGGCACGGTAACCAATGAAAAGGAATTGATAGCGGCGAAGGCCGCTGGTGCGCAATTCGCGATTAGTCCGGGTATTACCACGCAGCTGCTGGAAGCCGGGCGACGCTCCGATGTACCTTTGATACCTGGGGTTGCGACGGTCTCTGAGCTAATGCTGGCAAAAGAGATGGGGTACACGCACCTGAAGTTCTTCCCCGCAGAAGCTGCCGGCGGCACAGCCATGTTAAAAAGTATGGCGGGACCCTTTGCCGAAATTCGTTTTTGTCCGACCGGTGGCATAGGCCCAGATAACTTCCGCGACTACCTGGCATTGCCGAATGTCATGTGCGTCGGTGGTTCCTGGATTTTGCCAAAAGCAGCGGTTGAAGCGGGTGACTGGGCGAAAGTGCAAGAAATTGCCGCAGCCGCGGTCAGCGCGGCAAAGTGACAGAATAGCCAATAAAAAAGGGAGTAAAGCCTGAGCCTTACTCCCTTTTCTTAATCGTTTACGCGATTAGAGCGCGACGATATTTTCTGCTTGTGGGCCTTTTTGACCTTGCGTAATCGTGAACGATACGCGTTGGCCTTCAGCCAGAGTTTTGAAGCCATTACCGGCAATCGCGCTGAAGTGTGCGAATACGTCCGCGCCACCTTGCTGCTCGATAAAGCCAAAACCTTTTGCTTCGTTAAACCACTTCACAACGCCAGTTACTGTATTAGACATAATCTATATTCCTGAAAAAAATTTTGAAATTTCCGCCACAGCTTAGGCCATGCACGGGGTCTTGCGGGGTAAAAATGGAAATTTAAAACTACAGGACGAAGATTAACTGCTAATAACGCGACGTAGAGGAGGTTTAACTATCAAATTCTTATCCAACGCCGCGTACAATACGCTGATTCCTACCGAAGTCAAACATTATTTTCGTGCCGCAAAAACTTTGCCAATAATCTGATAGAGGCTTTGCTGCGTGAAGTCGTAGTCGCCTTCGGTGGCTACACGGTGCACAAACACAAAATCCGATGCCGGATAAACACCCAACATGTGAATACCTACGCCAGTGTGGAAAAAAGCTTTTGTCGGGCGCTCTGCGTTGGCATTAATGACATTCCAAAGCAATCCATAGCCGAAGTCCATGTAGCGGTTCGTGACCGAGTACGAGGTGGTACTTTGCGCGATCCACTCTTCAGATAGAATACGTTGCCCGTTCCATACGCCGTTATTCTCGTAAAGTTGGCCATAAAGCGCCATATCGTAGGCCGACATCCGAAAATGATATGCCGGGAACTGAGATTTATCCCGCTCATACTGATAAAAACCGTCGACTTCCAGGGTTGAAATATCGGTGTCGTCAGTGATGGTGGTATAGGTACCGGTGAAGCTGCGCATGCCGAGTGGTTTGGCAATTTCACGGGCGAAAGCGGTATAGATGCTTTCGCCGCTGAGCTGCTCGAAGATAGCGCCGGCAACATTGAAATCCCAGTTATTGTAGACATACATACTGCCAGGAGACTGGCTCTGACGCTCGGGGAAGCTGAGCCAGCATGCCTGCCGACGTAGCAGCAGCCGGATGATAAATACCCGAACGCGACTGCAGTAACTGACGCACGGTTGCGGTTTTCTCTAATTCGCTTAATGGCGATAGGTCGTCAATGCCAAGCTCCGCAAGAGTTGCGTCGAGATCAATCACGCCGCGTTCCACATAAATTCCATAAAGCGAGTTCAGCATTGCTTTGCGGAAGGAGTGAATGGTGTGTGCTTCGTGAATGTCGCCATACTCAAAAACAATTTTGCTGTCGCTCATCAGCACCATCGATGAGGTGCCGGTGGTCGCAACAAAATCTGACAGCGCTGACAGTTGCTCCGGGTCGAATCCATGCGCTTGTGGCTGCGCGCGGCACACCGGATCTTTGAGTGTTGCTACGATATGCGGCAGGGCATGTTCCTGCGCGGAGCGATTAGCTTTTGCATTGCCGCCTAACACCAGTGTTTGCCCGCTGGGTAATTCAACTTCCGACAGATTCACCGGTGTTCCCGGGGCAATGACATGGCCAGCGCCGGCATAGGTTAAGACCGTGATACGGCTTTGCTCATTCGCGTCTGCGAACTGCTGCAGCAATGTTTCGGCCATCTCGGCTGCGGGCCATAGCTGGTCGTCTTCGCCAGCGACCAGGACGACCTCTCCAGTTATCTTAGTCGCATCAATTTCAGCCTGTGCCGCATCGCTATGTTGTAAATCTTCGACAAAATAAGGACGCCCGATAAAACGGTCGACCTCATAGTCTGGCTGCGAATGCCGTTGCAGATAGGCAAGGGGCCGGCCTGCATAAGTCCAGGCTGCTTTGCTGCTATCGCCGATCGCGCCCCAACTATGCGAACTCGGTGCAATACCCACCACCGGAGCGAAGTCACTGTTGTGGCTGCCTAACAGTAGCGCAAGTTCAGCACCACGGGAGCTACCTACCACGCCGACTTGCTGGCACTGGTTTCGCTGTAGTTGCGGTGACGCGTCAATGTAATCAACGGCCGCCGAGAAATATTCGAGAGGAATTTCACTGAGTTGTGCGGGCAGACGCGGCATACCGAAGTAGCCCACGGCGAGCGCCGCCAGCCCTTGGTCTGCAAGCACCTGCGCGGTTGCGACTGCGCTTTGCACACCGCCATCAGAACCGCCAACAACAATCACCGTGGTCAGCGGCGCTTCAGTTTTAGGAGTAACAAGTACACCTTGCAGACCCTCGTGGTCGACCTTGCTTACCTGCAAGTGCTCGGGGTAACCCGGTTCGTTACAGCCGCTCAGGGCTAGGGCAGCAAGCAGGCTTGCCAAAATTTTTGCTTTCATTTGCATTGATTTTTCTCATATTTTTTTTAGCCATTAAACGGATTTGCAGCTATTTTGACAAGTAACAAATGTAAGCGAGTATGAGCAGACGAAACAACTTCAGACAAGGGCAGGAGTGCATGACGAAGCAGTCGGGTAAGTTGAGACGTAATATCCATTTTCCGATGTTGGTGTTGTATGGGGTAGGGACCATGGTCGGTGCGGGGTTTTATGCACTGGCCGGTAAAGTGGCTGGCGTCGCTGGACTGTTTGCGCCTATCGCCTTTGGTCTGGCCGGTCTGCTTGCCTTGTTTAGTGCACTTGCTTTTGCTGAGCTATCGTCGCGGCTGCCACATGCTGGCGGTTCAGCGCGCTACGTTGAGGCCGCTTTCGCGAGGCGCTGGCTGTCCGCTGTGGTGGGGTGGCTGATCATCACCACCGGCGTTGTATCTTCAGCCACGCTAACGGTGGCGACGGTGCGCTTTATTGAAGACTTTATTAGTGTACCGCAAGCGGTGGCGATTATTGTCGTGGCTTTATTCCTCGGCGGTGTTGCCGTGTGGGGCGTACGTCAGGCGGTAAGCGTTGTGGTCGGAATTTGTCTGTTACAAATAGCCACCTTGCTCTATGTTGCCTACGCGGCAACAACCCTGCCTGACCCAACTTCCGTTACCTGGTCGCAATTAGTGCCACCGCTGGAGGGTGGCGCATGGATAGCTATTCTGAGCGCGTCTTTTCTGGCCTTTTATGCCTTTATTGGCTTTGAGGACATGGTCACCATGGCGGAGGAGGTTGAGGATGTCAGAAGCGACATGCCGTGGGCACTGATTCTTAGCCTTGTGATAACCGCAATCCTTTACATGCTGGTCAGTACCTCTTTGGTCACAGCGGTGTCGCCGCAAACGCTCTCAGAGGCCAAAACGCCCTTAGCAGAAGCTGTTCGACACCACGGTACACTGGCGGTTGGATTGATTGGCGTCATTAGTATTTTATCGGCGTTAAATAGCGCCCTGGTGCAACTTATGATGGTCGCGCGAGTGGCCTACGGTATGGCCGATCGCAATTACGCCCCGCAAGCGCTTGGTAAAGTGAGCCAACGTACCCAAACCCCATGGCTTGCGACGGTCCTTGCTACTGCAGCCATCATGGTACTGGCGCTATCGCTGGAAATGACAACATTGGCGAATGCCACCAGTGTTGTATTACTCGGCGTCTTTACCATGGTGAACATTGCCCTGTGGTGGCTCAAAGGTCAGGACGGCAAAGGGCACGCTAAATACTTTAATTTGCCGCGCTGGGTGCCTTTGTTGGGCGCCACAGTCTCGCTTGCAGCGCTGACGTTCAAGCTTATCCAGTGGTAAATCGGTAATTTAGTCTGGCAGTTTAAAACCGAAGCGTTCACCTTCGTCCCAGGCATTGCGGTTATTGCCATAATTAGGGATGCCCTGATTTGCTTTGAGTATTCTTGCCAGATGAATACAGTTCCAGGTCATGATGGTGGTGTTGCGTTGGGTAAATTCATTATCGAAGCCAGCGCGCGTTCCGTCTTCTAATGTATCGCCAAATGAAGGGCCGGGTCCGGCTTCGCCAATCCAGCCACAATCGGCCTGTGGAGGAATAGTGTAACCGAGATGGTTCAGAGCAAAACCCAGCGTCATCGCGGTATGCTTAATACCATCCTCATTGCCGGTAATCACGCAGCCGCCAACTTTGCCGTAGTAGATTGACTGGCCTTTGTCATTTAATTCTGCCGACATTGCATACAAGCGCTCAATAAGAATGCGGCAAAGCGAACTCTCTTCACCCAGCCAAAGCGGTGTGCCAATAATCAATATGTCGGCTGCTTTTATCTCGCTCCAGATAAATGGCCAGTCGTCTTTGTCCCAGCCGTGTTCCGTCATATCAGGATAGATGCCGGGAGGGCATTCATAGTCAGCAAAATGGATATGTTCGACCACGACATTTGCGGTTCTCATGATGGCAGCGGAAGCATCAAGCAGCGTTCGGGTGTGGCTTTGACTGGCATCTTTCTTTAATGAGGTATTAACGTACAGCGCCGTTAAGTTATCAGTGTCGCTCATGATGCTTCTCCCTACGCTTTTTCAAGTAAGGATAGTGCAGCGATTCAGGGTATTCCAATAAGGTAAAACTTGGCGAACTGCGAGAGAAGTGGTGCGTCCGAGTAGACTCGAACTACCGACCCCCACCATGTCAAGGTGGTGCTCTAACCAACTGAGCTACGGACGCACATTTTGACAAGCTTGTTCACGTTGCGTGAACGGCCGCTATATTAGTCATTCTATGGTATGCGTGCAAGCCATTTTTGCGAAAAATCGCTGTTGGCCGGGCTGTTTGTCTAACATTTCAACAGATCGCAGTGTAACCTGTTTAATATAGCAAACTTGCGGCAACTGATGAGCCTACCGATGCAGCAGCATGTCATTCAAATTAAGTTAGAACGAATTGAGCAGCTTTTTAACTCGTTTGACCCGACACCATTTGTTGGTCGTGATCTTGATCCGGCAGCGGATGATTTTATTGCGGGCTGGGCAGATGAGTTTCCGCGCGAGGGGGCCTTCAAAATTGTATTGCAGCTTTCGGAGTCTCGAGATTTAGTAAAAGCACAGAGTAGGGCACAAGATGCGGTGCGCAACTACTATTCAGCACGTGCTGCAGTGCAACAACACAAGCTCCATCGCTTGTTTCGCAATGGTCGTATGAGTCTTGTGGTCGGTCTTTCGTTCCTCGTTGCTTGTCATATTATGAGCGAGTTCTTAGAGCAACGTTTCGCAGCAGAAACCTTGCCGAGTTTGATTGCACATGGGCTGATTATTGCTGGGTGGGTGGCAATGTGGCGGCCTCTTGAGATTTTCCTTTATGACTGGTGGCCGCTGCGTCGGCGTTTGCATTTGCTGCGTAGGCTCGCTACTGCACAAGTAGAAGTGTCTAGCGGAGTACCTGACCAAGCTGATTCTGTGCGATCAGCCGAACCACGTAAGAAACCTTAAGAAACGGGGGCAGTTGCAGCAGATTTTTTAAACACCGTAACCTTCCGTTAATCTGGAGTCTAGTGAAGAATGTTTGCCGTTGGCTTCTGAATCGAACGAGGCTTTCAATGGAGGCTTTTGCTAAGTAAAGCGAAGTGGACTAATCAAGCTTTATTGCCTCCAAATGGTTAATGTTAAGCAGTCTCAACTAATTTTGCCAGAGCAGTGAGGCAAATTATATCCTCATAATCATTGTGGTCGTCCCAGTTCAGATAGATAGTCGCGGCGAGTTGTTTTTTTAAGAGTTGGCAAGTTGTTGACAGCAAGTTGTAAAGTATTTTTTTCGTTGTTACGGTTTGCTTTGCGTTTAGGGATAGGGATATTAAAATGGAACAAACTTATTTAAAGATGTTGTTACTTCTTGCTGCCGTTTTGGGCTTCCTGGAAACAGCTAATGCGCGGGAAACAATTGATATTTATGTTTGTGACAATTGCGATAGCTATTCAGCGATGGAAGCAATTGCGTATGGTGAGGCCTTTCCAGTTGAGTGTTTTGAGGGTCCCATGTTGGAGGGCGGAGTGTCTCCCAGCACTGATTCTGGATCAACGAGTACGACCGCTCAATGTTTCGCTCCTCCTCGATTATTAATTGTTGCTAGTCCACATAACGAGATAGCGCGAAAGTTTGTTGTGCAAGCTCCAAATCCATTTACGGGGCATCCCGGGTTAGCGAGTACTCAGTTTATCAATGTAGATGAACAAGCAGTACTAGATAAGCTTTATGACCTCGAAAAAGTGGTGCGTGAAGCGTTATCAGCAATTAACAATGGAACAGCGTTGACACTACCTTCGTTGGCGCAAGTCCAACATTCATCATCGGTAAGCACGCAGACAACAGATGGCAATGTTGATGAATCCTGTTTGACTTCGGCTGCCGCTCATGTTTTTAGCTCTGACGAAAATAAAAGGGAACTGGAACGTCAGATGGCGACTGCCTTGATGGATGAAATAGGAGCGCGTAGCTGGAATGAATTTACTTCGACTCTGCAACTTTCAGGAACCAGCTCGTCAAATGGTTTGACGATTTCAGTTGGAACCGATACTAGCGTAAGTGCAGGTGTAGAGGGTACCGTGCATTACGAACATAGAACGAGTCGAGTTACGTTAATTCCTGTTGGCGGAGAGAGCTGCGTGATTGGTTCTTTTCTCTGTGACGGCCCAGACCCTGAGAATGTGATCATTTACGACGTTATTTACAGTGGTAATATAAATTCAGGTAGCATTAACGAGCTGAACTTCAGCTTCGTGATGAACCTCAACACCTCCAATATTGATGGTGTAGATGTTGGTATGATATTAGACCGCGGCGTACACCGAGCGGAAAACGATCCTGATAGTTGCTTATCGCAGTTTGTCGCAGCTATTGACGAAACCTCCCCAATATTCATAGATGAAGAGACGCTAAGCGGGCCGCAACAGATAGCTACGGATGAGGGTGAAATTACCGCCTGTTTGAGTACTAAATCGGTAAGAGCTTGCGTAACTCGTGATGATGATAATGCACAACGATGTTCATCGGTTGTCATGTTTTACTATAAATTGTGCGAAGTAAATTAGTAAGCCGGTCAATGTTTATTTTGAATTGATGGGGGCAGGCGCAGCAGATTTTCGTAACAACGTCGTAATCGCTGCGCTGATGCCATCGAGGGTCATGGGGTACATGCGAGCACCCATGAGTTCATGCATCATGTCGATTGAGTGATGCCACTTCCAGTGTTCCAGTGGTTGCGGATTGAGCCATACCGCGTTGTCAAAATGATTCAATAAGCGCCGCATCCATACTTGACCAGGTTCTTCGTTCCAGTGCTCAACGCTGCCGCCGGGGTAGGCGATCTCATAGGGCCCCATGGTGGCGTCGCCAACGAAAATCAGCTTGTAATCACGCCCATATTTATTGATGAGTTCGCGAGTCGGTGTTTTTTCGCTGAAACGGCGCTCGTTCGATTGCCAAACTTCTTCGTAGACACAGTTGTGAAAGTAATAGAACTCGAGGTGTTTGAATTCACTGCGGGCCGCAGCAAAGAGTTGCTGGCACTCGTAAATGAAATCATCCATCGAACCGCCTACGTCAAACAAAAGCAAGACTTTGACCGCATTGTGGCGTTCCGGACGCCATTTCAAGTCGAGTAAGCCAGCCTTTTGTGAAGTGGCACGAATGGTTTCATCTAAGTCGAGTTCTTCGGCGCTGCCGGTGCGAGCGAACTTACGTAGTTTACGCAAAGCAAGCTGCATGGTGCGGTTGTTCAGTTCGCCTTCGGTGTCGAGGTCACGAAACTCGCGCTTGTCCCAGACTTTCACCGCACGGCGGGCATTGGAGCCTTCCTGTCCAATACGAATCCCTTCCGGGTGATAACCGTAAGCGCCAAAAGGTGACGTACCGCCAGTACCAATCCATTTATTGCCACCAGCATGGCGCTTTTGCTGCTCTTTCATGCGCTCTTGGAAGGCTTTCAAAAGCTCATCGAGCCCGCCCATGCTTTGTAGCTTGGCTTTGTCTTCTTCGCTGAGTTGGCGTTGCAGCGAGCGCCGCAACCAGTCCTCAGGAATCGCGCTGGCAAGGTCCACCTGCTCGACGCCTTCGAAATACTCAGCAAACGCACGGTCAAACCGATCAAACTGGCTTTCGTCTTTCACCAGGGTCAGCCGCGCCAGGTAATAAAACGCCTCGACCTCAGCAAACACCACCCGCTTTTCAAGCGCGGCCAGCAAATCCATTAATTCGGTAATGCTGGTTTTTAAACCGTGCTTGCGCAGGCAAAAGAAAAACTCAATGAGCATTAGCTTTCCCGGCGGCGTGACATGAACGCCAGTTTTTCCACCAGTTGTACGTCTTGCTCATTTTTCAGCAAGGCACCGAACATCGGCATCAGGCCGTTGCTTTCGCTCAGTTCAGCCGCGCTAATGTCTTCAACTAATAAAAGCTTCAGCCAGTCAATCAGCTCAGAAGTGGAAGGTTTCTTTTTCAGGTTCGGCAGTTTGCGCACCTCAAAGAATACTTCTAATGCAGTTTGCAAAAGCTCGCGCTGAATATCGGGGTGATGCACCGCTACGATTTGTGCCAGCGTCTGCGCATCAGGAAAATTGATGTAATGAAAGAAGCAGCGCCGCAAAAATGCATCGGGCAACTCTTTTTCATTATTTGAGGTAATGACCACAATCGGGCGGTGACGCGCGGTGATCTGCTCACCTGTTTCGTAAACATGAAACTCCATCTGATCCAGTTCATGCAACAGATCATTGGGAAATTCAATATCAGCTTTATCGATTTCGTCGATCAGCAGGACAGGGCGCTCGTCTGCTGTGAACGCCTGCCATAACTTGCCGGGTTTGATGTAGTTTGCAATATCGTGAACTTTATCGCTGCCTAGCTGACTATCGCGCAACCGCGACACCGCATCGTATTCATACAGACCTTGCTGAGCTTTGGTGGTCGACTTGATCTGCCAGCGCAACAGCGGCACGCCCAGACTATTGGCCAGCTCCTCAGCGAGGCGTGTTTTCCCGGTTCCAGGCTCACCTTTCAATAACAAAGGCTTTTCCAGAGTGACGGCCGCATTCACTGCAAGCGCAAGCTCATCGGCAACGATATAACTCGAAGTACTGCTAAACTGCATAGTCTTCCTTATTTTTTAACGATTTTTGCCGTGGTATCGAGGTAGGTTTTACCCTGATTCTTCACGGTATCATAATCCATGCTCTCGGACGCCAGGTGAACCTCTTCGAGAACCACCTGCAATTCATCCACTTCTTCATCGAGACGCTGTAATGCGTTTTCAAGGGTGTAGCTTAGCTGGTGGATGGTGGCCATATCGCTTGGTGAAAGCTCATCTTTCGCCAGAATTTCTGCCAGTTTGGCATTAAAGTTGGCAAGATTGAACAGGGCCTGGTCGAGGTTTTTCGCAGGCTGGCCTTTGAAATGCTCATAACGCTGATCTTCATCGGCCTGCACAACGGGTGCTTGCACCAAAAAGACAGTAGCAAGAGCAAACAATGAGGCTTTAAGTTTCATAAATGACTCCCTTGGGTCGGAAAAAACAGATCGTTGATAATGCTTCTTAATGAGAATTATTATCAATAATAACCCAAGCGAGTCTATACACCAAGAGGGGTAACTATCAGGTTACCCCGTCGCCAAGAGAAAAGTTGCAGGCCGAGAAAAACTCCTGCCATGGTTCGACGTGTGCTTTACTGGCAGCATTGAGCTGGTCGGTAAGATCCATCAGTGCGCGCAGGTACTCACGCATCTGCGGTTGCTCACTGAGCTGATAGAGCTCTTCGAGCGCATCGTTGGCAATGTAGCCTTGCTGCGTGAACTTGGCCATATGCGGCTGGGCTTCACCAATGAAGTACTTCAGAAAAATGGTATGCAACACGTTTGCGCGCTCAGGGCGGCCTTTACTGGTACAGCCCGAAGCGCTGGCCAGGTTCACGGTCAGTGGCTCAAGCTGATGTAAATAGGTATTTAACTCGTGCAAGCTGCGCCAAAGTTGCGGCAGATAATCGTATTGATAGAGATCTTCAAGGGCCTGCTCCACCGCGTCTTCTGTCGGAGGTTGCTGGTCTAGATCGGCCTGCAACGCGGCAATAATGGTTTCCAGCGAGGAAATAGAGGCTGCGAACAAGTCGTCGTCAGCGACGGCCAGGGTCGAGCCGCCCACCCGCAGTGCATTGCGTAGCGCCGGGTCGGTGCCAAGGGCGTGCTGACGCTCGGCCGCGAGCGTTTCTTGCTTAGCCTCCAGGGCTTCCTGCAAACGCGCGGCCAGTGCATCACCATTGGCCTCTAATTGGCGCACACAGTCCTCAATGGCCAGCGATAGTTGCACATCTTTTACATAGCGGGTAACACCACGCTCAAGGGTGCCCAGTGCGCTGTTGCGTTCTGCAATCAGTTGCCCTGCGGCACATTTATTGACGCGCCATGAGTCCAGCAACGAAATGCTCACCCGCGGCACTTCGATGCGTAGCTCTCGCGCCTGCGGTAGCAGCGGGTAACTCTTACGATGATAACTGATAGGCTCACGCTCAAGCGTGTTTGCCACCCGTGTTTGATAGTCATGCAGTGGTGTCAGGGCGGAAGGTACGTCACTGCAGCCGAGCAAAAGAAGCGCACAACAAGCGTAGCCAAGGTGGCGTAGAACTTTTACAATGTGTGTCATTGGCATTGATTCAGGACCCTCTCTCATCATGTTTACCGGTATTGTTCAAACTCAGGCAGAAGTTATCGCGGTTACCCAGCGCGAGAATTTTCGACAGCTAACCTTGCAGGTTGCACCACAGTTTCTTGAGCGTCTGGCCGTGGGCGCGAGCATTGCGATTAACGGCTGTTGTCTGACCGTGGTTGAATTTGGCGCCGATACGGTGCGTTTCGATGTCATCGATGAAACGCTGCGACTGACCAACCTTGGCGAGCTGCAACAAGGCTCTGTGGTTAACCTGGAGCGGTCGCTGAAACTTGGTGATGAAATTGGTGGCCATCACGTCTCTGGCCATATTCATACCGTAGGGACGGTGGAAACGATCACCTCGACCGATGATAACGTGGCGATGTGGATCGCGTTTGCGCCAGAGTTCAAACCCTATGTGTTTGCCAAAGGCTTTATCAGCGTGAACGGTGCGAGTCTGACGATTGGTCAAGTGCATGATAGTCAGTTCTCCTTGCATTTAATTCCGGAAACTTTGCGACTGACAAATCTGGCCGATGTTGCGCCCGGCAGCAAAGTGAATCTGGAGTTTGACCAACAGACGATCACTATTGTTGACACCGTCGAGCGCGTTCTGGCGCAGCGTGGAATCACTCATCTCTGAGAACTTTCACCACAATTTTATCGTGGATGTGATCGAGTGTGACGTCAAGGTGCACATCGCTGCCACAGGCCGGGCATTCATCCTGGTAGTCCTGGCCGCCTTGCGTGGTGTCAATTGTGACGTGAATTTGATGGCCGCAATGTGGACAGCGCACTGCAGCATCATGAAGTTTGTCCTCATTCATAGCTATCCTCATCCAGTAGATTGTCGATAAGGTGAGTATGGTGCATAGAATCCATTAACGCCAAAACAGTAGCGCGATACCCAGTGCAGCAAGCAGTGCACCGCCGATGCTGCGTGGGCTGGGCGGTTCACCACGGGCCCACTGAATAGGAATCAGCCAAAGTGGCGCGGTCGCTAACAGGGTCTGTGCCAGGCCTGGATGCAAATAAGCGATAGCGGTCTGCTGTAGCCAGATGGCCAGAAAGGTTCCCATAACAATGGCCAGCAGCAACCAGGGCAAGGAGGTATGGCGCAGTGCCGCTTTTGTCTGTACTAGCATTTTGGGTTTTAGCAACAGTAAAGCGACCGTCAATGCCGCGGTGCCAGCCGCGAGGCGTACAAATGCAGCTTGTAACGGATTCACCGCAAAGCTGGCTAAGGCTTCAAATGCCATGACCAGACCAATCGCCTGACACAGCGCAGCGCCTGTGGCTGCCGACATACCAGCCCAATTCAGTTGATTCGCGGTGCGGCGATGATCGCGCTCGGTGACAATGGTCATAATGCCCGCCAGCACTACTAAAGCGGCAAGCAGCTCGCGGCTGGTCATGGCTTCGCGTAACCACCACCACGCCACTAGTGCGGCAAAAGGCGGCGCCAGATATTCAAACAGCATGGTATACCACGGGCCGATGCGCCGCAGCGCGGTAAAATAAAGGGTGTCACCCAGAGTGATGCCGATAACGCCACTAGCTAACAGCAGCCAGGCTGCGGCACTGCCATCAAATTGCACTAACTGCTGGGTGATAAGCCCCACCAGAAACAGTAAAGGTACGGCAACGAAGCCTTTTACCAGATTTAACTGGCTGGCAGACAAATAGCTGCCCGCCTGACTGTAAAGCAGGGTGGCAAGGGCCCAGAAAAGCGCGGCAAGTAGGGCGGCCATTGGGCCGATGATAAGTTCCATAGCCGGCTATGATAACGGCAGCCGGCTTGCAGGCCAAGCCTTGCGTTGCGTGCGCTTGAGCAGTGCGGTATAGTTGCGGTTTCGTTGAATCACAAGTGACACTTGGTAGGTGCCACCACTGTTAAAGGAACACAAAGAATGCCTGTAGTAACGCTGCCTGATGGAAGTCAACGCACTTTCGAAAACCCTGTCTCCATTCTTGAAGTCGCCCAGGATATTGGTCCCGGTCTGGCCAAAGCCACCGTCGCCGGCAAAATTGATGGTGAATTGGTGGATGCCTGTGAGCTGATTACCGAAGACGCGACGGTGCACATTATTACGCCAAAAGATGACGATGGTTTACATATTATTCGTCACTCCTGTGCCCACTTGTTAGGCCATGCGTTAAAGCAGTTGTTCCCACAGGCGAAAATGGCGATTGGTCCGGTTATTGATAATGGCTTTTACTACGATGTTGATCTTGATAAGCCATTGAGCCAGGACGACCTCGAAGCGCTGGAGAAGCGCATGAAAGAGCTCGCCAAGACCGAATATGAAGTAGTGAAAAAGAAGGTCAGCTGGCAAGAAGCCCGTGAAACTTTCGTCGGTCGTCACGAACCTTACAAAGTTGAAATTTTAGATGATGACATTAGTCAGGACGACCGTCCGGGGCTGTATCATCACGAAGAATACATCGACATGTGCCGTGGTCCGCACGTACCGAACATGCGTTTTTGTCAGCACTTTAAAGTAATGAAAGTCGCCGGCGCCTACTGGCGTGGCAGCTCTGACAATAAAATGCTGCAACGCATTTACGGCACTGCATGGGCCGATAAAAAGCAGCTGAAAGCTTACCTGCAACGTCTTGAAGAAGCCGAAAAACGCGATCACCGTAAAATCGGCAAGTCGCAGGACTTATTCCACTGGCAGGAAGAAGCCCCTGGTATGGTATTCTGGCACCACAACGGCTGGACCGTTTTTCAGGAACTGGAAAAGTACGTGCGTGAGAAACTGCGCGAGTACAACTACCAGGAAGTGAAAGGCCCTTTCATGATGGACCGCGTGCTGTGGGAAAAATCAGGCCACTGGGAAAAATTCTCTGAGCTGATGTTTACCACTGCATCGGAAAACCGCGAGTACGCGATTAAGCCAATGAACTGTCCGGGACATGTGCAGATTTTCAACCAGGGCTTGAAATCGTACCGTGACCTGCCTCTGCGTATGGCCGAGTTTGGCTGCTGTCATCGCAACGAGCCTTCAGGTGCGTTGCACGGGCTGATGCGAGTGCGCGGCTTTACTCAGGACGATGCCCATGTTTTCTGTACTCCAGAGCAAGTTCAGGATGAAGTCAGCAGCTGTATCCGTATGGTTTATGAAACCTACAAAACGTTCGGCTTTGAGGACATCGTGGTAAAACTCTCGACCCGTCCTGAAAAGCGCTTAGGCGATGATGCCACCTGGGATCATGCCGAACAGGCCTTGGCTGAAGCTCTGAAAAATAATGGTATTGAGTTTGAGTATTTGCCGGGCGAGGGCGCATTCTACGGTCCGAAGATCGAATTCACTCTACATGACTGTCTGGGCCGGGCCTGGCAGTGTGGTACCGTACAGCTCGACTTCGCCTTACCAGGTCGCTTAGGTGCGACCTATGTCGGCGAAGATAACGAGCGGCATACGCCGGTGATGATTCACCGTGCCATTCTGGGGTCGCTTGAACGTTTCATGGGAATACTCATCGAAGAGTATGCAGGTTATTTCCCATTATGGCTGGCGCCCACCCAGGTTGTGGTGATGAATATTACCGATAATCAAGCGGATTACGTCAAAAATACCGTAAAAGAGTTGAATAAACTCGGATTTAGGGCGACAGCCGACTTGAGAAATGAGAAAATAGGCTTTAAAATTCGCGAGCACACATTAAAACGTGTTCCATATATGCTGGTTGTCGGTGACAAAGAGATCGAAAACCAAGCGGTTGCGGTACGTACCCGACGTGGCGAAGATCAGGGCGTAAAAGGCCTTGAGCAATTTATTGCTGAGCTACAGGACGAAGTACGTAGTCGCAAAATTAGTTAATTAATTGGAGGAATGACCCATTAAAGGCGGAAAAAGAACTCAGAAAGCTGCAGATAAAAATCGGATCAACGAAGAGATTCGCGTTAATGAAGTACGTTTGATTGGCGTTGAAGGTGATCAGATTGGTGTCGTAAGTATTCAGGAAGCTCTTGCAAAGGCCGAAGAGGCCGGAGTAGATCTGGTGGAAATTAGCCCTAACGCAGAGCCACCAGTATGTCGTCTGATGGATTATGGTAAGTTCCTCTACGAGAAAGCTAAGAGCGCGAAAGAACAAAAGAAAAATCAGAAACAAATTCAGGTGAAGGAAGTTAAATTCCGCCCTGGTACTGATGAAGGCGATTATCAGGTAAAACTGCGCAACCTGACTCGCTTTTTAGAGGGGGGTGACAAAACCAAAGTCACCGTTCGTTTCCGTGGCCGTGAAATGGCGCACCAGGAGCTTGGTATCGAATTGCTGAATCGTATCAAAGACGATTTGCAAGAGATTTCAACTGTTGAGTCGTTCCCAAGACGGGCTGAGGGTCGCCAGATGATTATGGTTCTGGCCCCTGCTAAGAAGTAACTGTGGTCTGCAAGTAGGAAGGTAAACACCGACCTCACCCTGTTACACTTGTTGTTAACAATGCGGAGTAGTTTTCATGCCGAAAATGAAATCGAAAAAGGGCGCTGCAAAGCGCTTCAAAAAAACCGCTTCAGGCGGCTTTAAATGTAAACAGTCTCATTTGCGTCACATCCTGACTAAAAAGAGCTCAAAGCGGAAGCGTCACCTGCGTGCTAAGAGCATGGTGCACGAAGCCGATGTTGGCTTAGTTCAGCGTATGTTACCATTCGCGTAAGGAAAGGAGATAGCAAATGGCACGAGTAAAACGTGGTGTGATCGCGCGTGCGCGTCACAAGAAAGTCCTGAAGCAGGCGAAAGGTTATTATGGTGCTCGTTCACGCGTCTATCGCGTAGCGAAGCAAGCAGTTATCAAAGCGGGTCAATATGCTTATCGTGACCGTCGCGCGAAGAAACGTCAATTCCGTCAATTGTGGATTGTGCGTATCAATGCTGCGGCTCGTCAAAACGGTTTGTCGTACAGCCGCTTCATCAACGGCTTGAAAAAAGCATCGGTAGAAATCGATCGTAAAATTCTGGCAGACATCGCAGTTCACGACCAAAATGGTTTTGCTGCGTTGGTAGAGAAAGCAAAAAGCTCTCTGTAAGCCACGAATTAAGTTGAAAAAGGGAGCATGATTGCTCCCTTTTTTTGTGGTTTTTCGCTATGATAGGCGCTTTAAAAACGCATCACCGGGGAAGGTCATGGAGTTGAATGACATTGTCGCGAAGGCCGAAGCTGCCGTCGCCGCCGCAACCAGTCCGCAGGAGCTAGACGCTGTGCGGGTTGAGTATATGGGCAAAAAAGGTTTATTAACCGAACAACTAAAAAGTTTGGGCAAATTATCAGCAGAAGAACGCCCAGCTGCGGGCCAGGCAATTAACCAGGCGAAGCAACAGGTTCAGCAGGCGATCAACGCGCGCAATGACGAGTTGAAGCAAGCTCAGTTGGCCGAGAAGCTCGCTGCTGAGCGTGTCGATGTCACCCTACCGGGTCGCCAGTCTGCAGTCGGCGGATTGCATCCGGTTACCCAAACCATCCAGCGTATTGAGCGCTTCTTCGGTGATTTAGGTTTTCGTGTGGAGGAAGGCCCGGAAGTTGAAGACGACTTTCATAATTTTGATGCGCTGAATATTCCCGCCAACCATCCGGCGCGGGCAGATCACGATACTTTCTATTTTACTCCAAAGACCATGCTGCGTACCCAGACCTCGGGCGTACAGATCCGCACCATGGAACGCGAGCAGCCGCCGCTGCGCATCATTTCGCCTGGCCGCGTGTATCGTAACGACTACGATCAAACCCATACGCCGATGTTCCACCAGGTCGAAGGGCTGATGGTTGATACCGATGTCAGCTTTACCCAGTTAAAAGGCATTTTGGAAGATTTCCTGGTGAACTTTTTCGAAGAATCGCTGGAAGTGCGCTTCCGTCCGTCTTATTTCCCGTTCACTGAGCCTTCAGCTGAAGTTGATGTGCGTCGTAAAGACGGCCAATGGCTGGAAGTGCTGGGCTGTGGCATGGTGCACCCGAAAGTGCTTGCGGCCGTGGGCATCGACAGTGAAAAGTACACCGGCTTTGCCTTTGGCATGGGCGTCGAGCGTCTGACGATGCTCCGCTACGGTGTGAATGACCTACGTGCGTTCTTTGAAAACGACGTACGCTTCTTGAAACAGTTTAATTAAGTTCGGGTGCAGTGATGAAATTTAGTGAAAAGTGGTTACGCAGTTGGGTCAATCCCGCGCTTGATCAGGTTGCGCTTGCCGAGCAACTGAGCATGGCAGGTCTTGAAGTAGATGATGTGACGCCAGTGGCCGAAACCTTCAGTAAGGTTGTGGTAGGTGAAGTAACGAAATGCTGGCAGCATCCGGACGCCGACAAATTACAGGTAACAGAAGTAAATATTGGTGCAGACGAACCGGCAACGATTGTCTGTGGTGCGCCGAATTGCCGTCAAGGGCTGAAAGTTGCGGTGGCAACCGTTGGCGCAGTCTTACCGGGCGATTTTAAAATTAAAAAAGCGAAGCTGCGTGGCCAGCCCTCGCACGGCATGTTGTGTTCAAGTTCAGAGCTTGGGCTCAATGACGATCACGATGGCATCATTGAACTGCCAGAAGACGCGCCAGTGGGCATGGATTACCGCGAATACCTTGAGCTGAACGATGTCACCTTTGACGTTGACCTGACGCCGAACCGTGCTGACTGTCTTGGTCTGCGCGGTATTGCCCGTGAAGTGGGTGTGCTCAATCGTCTGCCAGTGACAGAGCCTGAGATCAACAACGTGACTGCTGAGCATGAACAGCAACGTGAGATTGTTCTGGACGCTCCACAAGCTTGTCCGCGTTATTTAGGTCGGGTCGTGACCAATGTCAATGTGAAAGCCGAGTCACCGTTATGGCTGACAGAGCGGTTGCGTCGTAGCGGTGTGCGTAGCATTGATCCGGTGGTCGATGTTACCAATTACGTGTTGCTTGAACTGGGTCATCCCATGCATGCCTTTGACAATGACAAGCTTGAAGGCGCTGTTCACGTGCGTATGGCGAAAGCCGATGAAAAGCTGACGTTGCTCGACGGTAACGAGGTTACCCTACAGGACGATATTCTGGTCATTGCTGACGAAAAGAAAGCCCTGGCGATGGCCGGTGTATTTGGTGGCGAAGACAGTGGCGTCACCACCGAAAGTCAGAATATTTTTCTGGAAAGTGCATTTTTTGCGCCGGACGCCATTGCCGGACGGGCTCGCCGTTTTGGACTGCACACTGACGCTTCGCATCGTTATGAGCGTGGTGTCGATCCGGAACTACAGCGCACAGCAATGGAACGTGCTACTCAGCTGATGATTGAGATTTGTGGTGGCGAGCCAGGGCCGGTTGTAGAAGCGAAAGACCAGGGCTATTTACCGCAGCCACAGCAGGTGACACTGCGTAAACAGCGACTGGAAAAAATGCTGGGTATTACCATTGCGGACAGCGATGTGACCGAAATTCTTCAGCGTCTGGGTTTCAGCGTAAACGAAGACGGCGATAGCTGGCATGTCAGCGTTCCGACATTCCGCTTTGATATCAGTATTGAAGAAGACCTGATCGAGGAAGTGGCCCGTATTTATGGCTACCACCGTATTCAGGCTGCGGCACCGGCCGCGCAGTTACGTATGGTTCCGCGTCGTGAAGCATCACTGAGCGCCAGTAAATTCAAAAATCTGTTGGTCGATCGTGGTTTCCAGGAAGCCATTACCTATAGCTTTGTCGATCCGAAACATCAGGCACTTATGTTCGATGATGCCGCAGCGCTCACGTTGCCGTTCCCGATCAGTGTTGAAATGTCATCCATGCGTGTGAGTTTATGGCCTGGTTTGATTGGTGCGGTGGCGCATAATCAGAAACGACAACAGCAAAGTCTGGCGTTCTGCGAAACTGGCCTGCGCTTCTTACCTGACGAAAATGCAGAAAACGGCGTCTTGCAACAGGCTATGATCGCCGGTATCCGTGCAGGTAAAGCGGTCGCCGAGCAATGGAACGAAGCCGAGCGTGCGATTGACTTCTTTGATGTCAAAGGCGATGTCGAAGCTTTGCTAGCTCTCACTGGCGAAGCTGAGAAATATACCTTTGTTGCAGACTCGCATCCGTCGCTACACCCGGGGCAGTCGGCGGCCATCTTTAAAGACGGTAAGCGCGTTGGCTATGTCGGCGCCGTACATCCGCAATTTGAGAAGAAGCTGGGCCTGAACGGCAGGGCGTATGTGTTTGAGCTTGAATTAGCGGCCATTCAGCAACGCCAGTTACCTCAAGCTGAACCCATCTCGCGTTTTCCGTCCATTCGTCGCGATCTGGCGATTGTAGTACCGACCCAGTTGGCAGCAGGCGAAGTGCTCAATGCCATTGAAAATGTTGGCGTAAATCATTTGGTTGGCCTAAACTTATTTGACGTTTATGAAGGGACAGGGGTAGCTGACGGATATCGTAGTTTAGCGATTTCGCTAACGCTGCAACATCCGGAGCGCACTCTTGAAGATCAAGAAATTAACACCGCCGTAAAAACGGTCGTTAATATGCTGACTAATGAATTTGGGGCAACCCTTAGGGAGTAAGCTATGGCGCTGACCAAAGCAGATATGGCTGAACATTTGTTTGAGAAGTTTGGTATTAACAAACGTGATGCGAAACATCTGGTTGAAAACTTCTTTGAGGAAATTCGTCGTACTCTGGAACAAGGTGAGGAAGTAAAGCTCTCAGGTTTTGGTAACTTTGAGTTACGAACCAAAAGTGAGCGTCCAGGCCGCAACCCGAAGACGGGTGAAGATATTCCGATTTCGGCCCGTCGTGTGGTTACCTTCCGCCCTGGTCAGAAGCTAAAGCAACGTGTGAGCAACGCCAAGCCAAAATCATAGGCTTGGCGCTCTTTTACTTGAAAAACAGGCTGCTAAACGGATTGAGCAGCCGGCTCAAGCCTGAAGTGAAATGCATCGGTGCATCAAGCGCTGCCAATGTCAGGCAGTCCTCGTCACGGGTTTCAGGAGTATGTTTCACCGTGCTATCAAGGAAGACAAAATCACCGTCACGGTATTCTGCCGTCTCATCATTAAAGACACCATTGATAACCATTGTTGCTTCACGGCCTTTATGGGTATGCTCCGGCACACGTGTATTTTTATCCATATAAATAAAGGTCAGCACATCATCGCCGCCAACGTCGACCGAGGCGCGCCACATTTTCCCGACAACTTTATGCCAGGCACCAATGCGATGCTGGTTGCGTGCCAAAGTACCAGGTAACTGAAAACGTTTGCCTTCTAAAATAAGTTCGTTCGCTGCCTGCTGTAGACGCGGCGCTTCATGCCGATCAGGAGCTTGCGCCATAATCCGGGCAAGCATCTCGTCGCCATCGAAGCTGGCGTCGCTCAGGGCGAACTCTTCAGGTACCTCTTCCTGACCAAACATCTTATTGGCCAGCAGCTGTTCCATTTCGCGGACCTGTTCCTGACACTGTGAACACATATCCACGTGTGTTCCCACCATCATTAGCATGGCCGGACTCAAGTCGCCGGTCACGTAATGAAATAAATGTTCTTCGCTGGGGTGGAACTTAATCATCGCTATTAATCAACTCTCTAAGTTTTTGCAAAGCTAAACGTGTGCGAGACTTTACGGTACCTAACGGAATACCGAGAGCGTCTGCAACTTCCTGCTGTGACTTGCCTTCGACATAAATGAGCTCAATGACAACGCGCTGCGCCTTGGGAAGCACTTCGCAATAGCCGGCAAGCTGTTGCATCAGTAAATCGTCATCAAGGGCATAATCGTCATCAAGACTGTCGTTTTGCTCGGCAAGTACCGGCCATAATTCGTCAGCACTTAAATCGTGCTGTCGATGTTTGTTCTTCCTGAGGAAATCAAAGCGGATGTTTCGCGCTATGGTAAAAATCCAGGTCGATGCTGAACCACGATCAGGTTTGAATAAATGAGCTTTATTCCACACATTGGTCATGGTTTCTTGTACTAAATCCATTGCCGTTTGTTCATTGCCAAACTGGCGCGTGGCGTAGGTTTTCAAGCGAGGTGCGAAGTAATTAAACAGTTCACTGAACGCGGTTCGTGACTGCTCGGTCGCAACAAGGGCGAGTAAAGCCGCAGCATGGTCTGGATCATCAGGCTGCGCAGAGGACATAGAATTCCGTTTAGTTTTGGTGTTAGTCACTGTCTGCATAGTATTACCTGTGGGAAATTTCCTCAAGTTACTTTGCGATTACGCAAAAACTGCGAGTTAAGATCAAAAGTTAACTTTCACTCTCATGAATTAATCCCGCCAGGTACTCCAAAGCACGCTGACAATCACGTTCACGCAGTAAGTCCTGCTTTACTTCGGCATTCAACGGTAGTAATTCGAGCCAGCGCTGACAGACCCAGTCTGCACGCTGTAAATACTCATCTTGTGGACACTCACCGAGTTCCGGATATTCCTGATAAACCTGATGCAGTCGCTCGGCCAGGTGAGCATAGTCTTCAGGTAGCGAACTAGTCTGCCAGTGATCAATGACGGCAACTTCGCCCAGCCGCAAGCCGTCCTTTTCAACTCGCACATCTTTAACTTCGCAGGTGCTGACGCCCTCGACGGTAATACCTAATAAGCCGTCGTCACGCTGTTCAAAGTCAATGACCCGTGCCAATGTGGCAATGGGGTGAATATGCGTATTGGCTTCAACGGAGCCTTGTTCATTAAACATGCACATACCGATACGTCCAGCTTCGCCCTGCGCACATACCTCGCGTACCATACGCAGATACCGCGGTTCAAAAATACGTAACCGCATAGTGCCGCCAGGCAGAACATGGCCCGAGAGCGGAAAAAGTGGAATGTTGGTCATTACGCGATTCATTACAGCTGCCTCTTGAGATACTGACTTGTCTCACTTGTTGTTCTGTGTTTACGATAGAAACGCACGATAAGATCGAATTGCATGAACTTTTTTTTTGCGTTTTCGTATGAACTGGAACTGTCGTTTTATTTGTTTTCTTTAAGGACTCAGCAGCTCTATATGCAACAAATTAAAGTAGGGATCAGTGCGTGTTTATTAGGTGACGAAGTTCGATTCGATGGTGGCCACAAGCGCTCTGCGTTTTGTACTGACGAACTGGGTCGCCACGTCGAATTTGTCAAACTTTGTCCTGAGGTGGGAATCGGCATGTCGGTACCGCGTCCGACCATACGGTTGGAACAACGGCAGCATGGTGCGCGTGCTGTAGTGCCGAAAACCGGCGAAGACGTGACCGAACGACTGGTTCAGTTTGCCGAGCGGGCGACGCCGCATTTGCAGCAAATAAGCGGTTATGTACTTTGTGCCAAGTCACCCAGCTGTGGCATGGAACGGGTTAAACTTTATAACCCGGATAATGGCCATGCACGGAAAGAGGGGATAGGTATTTTTGCAGCGCAATTACAGCAGCGCTATCCGGCATTACCACTGGAAGAGGACGGGCGCCTGAATGATCCTATGCTGCGTGAAAACTTTGTCATGCGGGTCTTTGTCTATGCCGCCTGGCAGGGGCTATCCAAGCCGCTTAAAAAAGCAGATTTGCTTGCCTTTCATACCAGCTTGAAATTGCTGCTCTTGGCGCATAATCAACAACTGTATCGCGACTTGGGGCGCAAGGTGGCCGAGCAGCAGGAACTGACTGAAGCTTTTACGACAGAATACATTGAATCGGTCATGACAGCGCTGGCAGAGCCCGCGACCCGGGCCAATCACACCAATGTCTTACAGCATATTCAAGGCTACTTTAAGTCACTGCTCAACAGTGATCAGCGCGCCGAATTGACTGAAGCTATTTTAGCTTACCGTGAGGGACTTGAACCTTTATTGGTGCCGCTGACGCTGTTGCGTCACTATTTACGCGAATTCCCCAATGACTATCTGCATGGCCAGCGCTACCTCAACCCTTATCCAAAAGATATGAAGTTGAGGTACGGATTGTAATGGCACAGTTGATCTGGTTTCGCAATGATTTGCGCCTGCGCGACAATCCGGCGGTCGCGCACGCGCTGCAGAACAGCGCCAGTGATGAGAAAATTTACGCGCTTTATCTTTACAGTGAGGCGCAATGGCGCCGCCACGATTGGGCGCCGATTAAAGTCGATCTGCTCTTGCGTCAGTTGCGTGAGCTACAGCAAGAGGCGGCAGAGTGGGGGATTGAGCTGCACCTCAAAGGTTGTCGCAGCTGGCAGACGGTGCCCCGCGTGGTGCGTGACTTTTGCGGACAATTCGATATCAGTGAGGTTGTCTGTAATACCGAATACCCGGTGGATGAACAACGCCGCGACCGTGCCACCCGCAGTTGGCTGGCTGAGCAGGATATCGCTTTTACCAGCTTTCACGGCATGGTGCTGGTACCTCCGGTACTGCGCACACAGGCTGGTGATTACTATAAAAAGTTTACTCCGTACTACCGCTCCTGGCTGGAGCATTTACGTCAGACCGGGTTGCCGCAACCCTACAGCCAGCCAGAGCGCGACGCCGTGACGGCACCGGAATTTCCCAGTGACATCGATTACCCACGGGCGGATAGCGGTGCCTATGCAGTCGGCGAGGAAGCCGTTTATAAGCAGTTGCAAGGCTTTTTAGAGGAGCGCGTGGCCGACTACCACGAAGATCGCGACTTAGCTGCTATTCACGGGACATCAAAATTATCGCCTTACTGGGAGCTGGGGGTGCTGTCACCGGTGACTGCGGCCCGAGGGCTACAGGAACTTTCGCCCGAGTTTCCCGATGGCCTGAATGAAGGCGCGAAAACCTGGTTGAGCGAGCTGGCCTGGCGTGAGTTCTATCAACATCTGATGGACGCCGTACCGCGCTTAAGTTATGGCAAAGCCTTTCAGTCCCATACCGATGCGTTTCCCTGGAGCGACAATGAAGAACACTTTCAGGCGTGGTGTGAAGGGCGTACAGGCTATCCCATTGTCGACGCCGGCATGCGGCAGTTACGTGCCGAGGGCTGGATGCATAACCGGCTACGTATGATTGTCGCTAACTTTCTGGTTAAAGACTTACATATCGACTGGCGCCGCGGTGAGAAATTCTTTATGCAGCACCTGATTGACGGAAGCTTTCCCGCCAACAATGGCGGCTGGCAGTGGAGTGCGTCCACGGGTACGGATGCCGTGCCGTATTTCCGCGTTTTCAATCCTATTTCCCAGAGCAAAAAAGCTGATCCCGATGGCAGCTACATCCGTAAGTATGTCAAAGAGCTGGCCAATTGTCCGATGAAGGCAATTCATGAGCCGGGCGAGTGGGTGAAACTGGCCGGCATCGACTATCCGCAGCCGATGGTTGATCATGCCCAGGCAAGAGAAGAATTCTTAAGAAAGTTCAAAGCCTTGTAGGGAATCGTCTACACTTTAATGAAGCTTGGAAAGGAGGTGATAGACATGGCTGATAAGAAAAAAGAAAACGACGAGCAGATGCGCGAACCAAGAGATCGTACCGAAGAGCTGGCCGCGGAAGAAGACAAGCCTGAGGTGATAAAACGCTTACTGAAATATTACGACGAATTCAGTGAGGTTAAGGTCGACAAGCTTGAAGAGTTATATGACGAGAACGTCACCTTTATTGACCCATTGCATCAGCTCTGCGGTCTGGATGCTCTTAAAAATTACTTTAAGCATACGATGGATGGTGTAGAGCAATGCCATTTTGCGTTCAGTCATTATGCTGAAAACGGTAATCACCTTTTTATTGACTGGCAGATGCGTTTGCAACATCCAAAACTAGCCAACGGACAGGAGATTGTGTTGCCGGGGGTCAGTCATATTGAGTTTAAAGATGACAAAATCATTATGCAGCGTGATTACTATGACCTCGGCGCAATGCTCTACGAACATATAAGTTTGCTTGGTTATGTCATCGGTAAAGTGAAGGACAGAATGGTGCCATCATGAAAATACTTATCACCGGCGGAACCTCTGGTATTGGTAAACAACTGGCGCAGGATTATGCCCGTGCCGGCCACCATGTGGTGGCCTGCGGCCGTAACGAAGACGCGTTAAAGCAATTGGAAGAGACCTATCCGGAGCAGATAGCCGGGCAAAAACTGGATATCACCGACAGTGAGGCAACCTGGCAAAGTTTACGTGCCTACACGGACGTTGATGTTGCGATTTTAAATGCTGGCGTCTGTGAATACCTGGATGTGAATAACTTTGAGGCCGACATGTTTGTCCGGGTATTCAACGTGAACGTCGTGGGTACCATGCGCTGCGTCGAAGCGCTTTTACCAAACCTGCGCGAGGGCTCAAAGCTGGTAATTGTCGGTAGCACTGCGCGCTTATTACCTTTTACCCGCGCCGAAGCCTACGGTGGCTCGAAAGCCGCGATTCATTATATTACCCGCAGCCTGCAGGTCGATTTGGCTGATCGGGGCATCAACGTTTTGCACGTATCACCGGGCTTTGTGGATACGCCGATGACGGAACAAAACGATTTTGATATGCCCATGCAGGTTTCCGTTGAGTTTGCCTCAAAAGCCATTCGTAAGGGAATTGAGAAGAACAAGATTGATATTACCTTCCCGCGCAGTTTTGGCTGGTTTCTTCACTTTGCCTCACGGCTGCCGCAAAGTTGGCAGGTGGCGTTGTCACGCCGTTTAACCTAGGTTGTTCAGCAAGGAACTTAAATGAAAATAGCAGTTGTAGGTAGTGGTATAGCAGGGATGACATGTGCCCATTTGCTAAGTGAACAACATGATGTTGAACTGTTTGAAGTTAATGATTATTTAGGTGGCCACACCTGTACCGTCGATGTCGGGTTGCAGGGTAAGACCTATCAGGTCGACACCGGTTTTATCGTTTTTAATGATCGTACCTATCCGCATTTTCGCGCGTTGATGCGCAAGATAGGGGTCGCATGGCGTGATACCGAAATGAGCTTCAGCGTGCGCGACCCGGCGAGCGGCCTGGAGTACAACGGGCACTCACTGAATACCTTGTTCGCGCAACGTAAGAACCTGTTTAAGCCATCGTTCTACCGGCTGCTTAACGGTATTTTGCAATTCAATAAGCGGGCCAAAGCAGCGCATGCGCAATTGGATACCCGCATGAACCAGACCTTGGGCGAATTCCTGGAAGAGCAGGACTTACCGCAACAGGTCGCCGACTATTACCTGCTACCGATGGTTGCCGCAATTTGGTCAGCTAGTATTGACGATGCGGCGGACTTTCCACTCGACTTTTTCTTACGCTTCTTTGAAAACCACGGTTTGCTGAATGTCGCTGACCGTCCCCAATGGGCGACCATAAAAGGCGGCTCCTCGGCCTATATCGAGCCGTTGGTCGGCCACTTAGGCGACGCCATTCATCTTAATAGCAACATTCGTGCCGTGCACCGCCAGCTGGTTGGCCGTAAAGGCGCGGTAACACTGGAGTTTGCCGACGGTGAGCTGCGTGACTTCGATGAAGTGATTCTTGCCTGTCACAGCGATCAGGCATTAAAGTTGCTGGCGTCGCCTTCAGCGCGCGAGAAGGAGATTCTCGGTGGCATTCCTTACCAGGACAACGAGGTTGTTCTGCATACTGATATACGCTTGTTACCGCGCGAGCGCCGTGCCTGGGCCAGTTGGAATTACCTGTTACACCAGGGCGAGAAAGCCCGGCAACGCCCCAGTTCAGTGACCTATAACATGAATATTCTGCAGGGCATTGAAGCACCAGAAACCTTTTGCGTGACGCTTAACAACACCGATGCGATTCAGCCGGATCGTATTTTACGGCGCTTTACTTACGCGCACCCGGTCTACAGTCTGGCATCGATGCAGTTGCGCGGGCGACGTGCGGAAATCTGCGGCCAGCAGCATACGCATTTTTGTGGCGCGTACTGGTACAACGGTTTTCACGAGGACGGTGTGCGCAGTGCAATAGATGTCATTCGCCGCCTTGGAGTCAGTTGGCATGTTGAGTAGCGCAATATTGCGCGGGCGGGTTTATCATCGCCGCTTGCGCCCCACCCAACACGCTTTTGATTATCCTACCGCGCAGTGGTGGCTGGCCCTCGACGAGTTGCCGAAGATTACAAAGCAAAGCCGCTTGTTGTCGACGCGCGGCTTTGCACCGCTGTGGTTCCGTCGCCAGGATTATTTACGCGGCACTAAGGGCGATCTTGCCACTGCCGTGCGGACAAAAATGAGTGAGCTGGCTGGCCGTGAACTTGCCGGCCGGATTTTCTTTCTTGGTAATCTGCGTACCTTTGGCCTCTATTTCAGTCCTATCAATTGCTATTTTCTAAAACCGGCAGGCGCTGACGATTACAGCTACATGCTGGCCGAAGTAAGTAATACGCCATGGAACGAGCGGCATTATTATTTGCTTGATTTAAACCAGCCAATGGCGCACGACAAAGCATTTCATGTATCGCCATTTAATCCGATGGATATGCGTTATGAATGGCAGATCACGCCGCCGCAGCAACAGGTGGGTCACCACAGCGCCATCCATCTGTCAGCCGGTAAGGGCAAGCGACATTTTACCGCCACCATGAAACTTGAACGTCAGGAATTGAACCGAGCGGCGATTCGGCGCGTATTACTAAGATATCCGGTAAATACGTTAACCACAGTCGCGGCTATTTACTGGCAAGCCTTACGATTGTGGTTAAAACGAACACCGATTTACGATCATCCACAATAAACCAAGAGTTTTGAGGACACGATGAATACAGAATCTGCACTGATGACGATGCAACAGGCTAGCACCACGGAAAAATGGGCTCGCCATGCGGTGCTTCGACTGTTGAAAGAGCTTGAAGAGGGTTATGTAACGCTGCGTGAGCAGGGCGAGGTGGTCGGGCATTTTGGCCACGAACACAGTGATCTGAAAGCCGAAATCGATGTTCTGCATCCCAGCTTTTACCGTCGGCTCTTATTCGGCGGCAGTATTGCCTCAGGCGAAACCTACATTGATAAGTCGTGGGACACGCCTGACTTAACGAAGGTTATTCGGCTTTTTGCGCGTAACCTGCCAGCCCTGGATGCCTTTGAGGCGCGTTTTAGCTGGTTACTGCTGCCCTGGCAGAAGTTTCAGCATTGGCGTCGGCGTAACCATAAGCAGCAGGCAAAAGAGAATATATCGGCCCACTATGATCTGGGCAATGATCTCTACGAGGCGTTTTTGGATCCGGCCATGCAGTACTCGAGCGCTGTGTATCCGAGTCAGGACGCCGACCTAGCCACTGCTCAGTTGTATAAATTGCAGCGGCTGTGTGACAGCCTGGAGCTGAGTGAGCACGACCACTTGCTGGAAATTGGTACCGGTTGGGGCGGACTGGCCATTTATGCGGCGCAGCGCTATGGCTGTCGGGTCACCACGACCACGATTTCGACTGAGCAGTTTAAACACGCTCAGGAAGCGGTGGAAGCCGCAGGACTGAGCGATAAAATTACCGTTCTTAAACAAGATTACCGTGACCTTGAAGGACAGTACGACAAACTTATTTCGGTTGAAATGATTGAGGCCGTGGGGCGTCAGTACATGGCAACTTATTTCAAAACCTGCAGCAAGTTACTGAAACCTGAAGGCAAATTTGCATTACAGGCAATCACCATTGCTGATCAGCGTATGAAAAGCTATGCCAACTCGGTCGATTTCATTCAGCAGCATATTTTTCCGGGTGGATTTTTGCCGTCACTGACCATGATTACCCAAATGTTTACCAAGCATACCGATATGGTGGTGCGCAAGGTCGATGATATCGGCTTTGATTACGCGCGTACGCTTAGTGACTGGCGTCACCGCTTTAACGCGGCACATCCACAACTGCAGAAACACGGCTACGATGAGCGCTTCGGCCGCCTTTGGAACTTCTATCTTTGTTATTGCGAAGGCGGCTTTTTAGAACGCAGTGTTTCAGCAGTGCAACTGGTGGCAACGAAACCGGCATGTCGTTAAGCATTTCGAACTGGTTAGCGAAACAAAACCTGCGCCGCATCATCGGCTTGCTATGGTTTGATCTGGTTTGGTTTTGTACGGTGGCGGGGCGTAACGACTGGCTTTGGCTCGCGGTGCCGATGATTCTGGTACAAATTTATATCAGCAGCAAACGACCGGGCTTTTCCTGGTTGCTTTTTGGCAAGTTGCTGGCCATGGGCCTGGTGCTGGAAAGCTTCGTTGCTGCCAGCGCTATTCTGGATTTTACCGGCGGCTGGTTGCCGCTGTGGCTGATTGGCTTGTGGCTTGGTTTTGCTGCCATGGTCACCACGACCCTCGACTGGTTGGCAGGGCGTTATGTTATTGCGGGCTTAATAGGGCTGGGATCTGGCCCATTGACCTACGCTATTGGCGTGCGTTTGGGTGCGGCCGAACTGCTGGTCAGCGAATGGGTGATGTGGTTGACCTACGGCTTGTTGTGGGCCTCATACATGGCAGTTTTTGCCTGGTTAATGGAGCGCGACAAAGAGGTGCAATATGAACATGCTTAAATTAGTGCTGATAGCAGTGTCACTGCTGGTACCTGCGGTGTATGCGAATTGTTCGCCCAAAGCTGCGGCGGAGCTGGAAAAAGTCGGTGAGACGCGACTCAGTGTTTGGTTCTGGGATGTTTACGACGCCGAGCTTTTTACCGACAGTGGCAATTACGAAAATTACCAACGCCGGGCGCTACGGCTAAGCTACCTGCGCGATATTGAGGCGTCAGAGCTGGTCGAAACAACCCGCGAGGAATGGCAACGCCTTGATATTCGCATGTCGGAGCAGCACGAGCAGTGGCTCAGTGAGCTTAATGAAATGTGGCCCGATGTCAGCAACGGTGATTGTCTGATGTTGGTAGAGACGCCCGAGGGACACAGTGAGTTTTATAATGCAGATAAGAAGCTGGGGGTTATTCCGTCGGCAGAGTTTACCGATGACTTTTTGGCCATTTGGTTAAGCCCCGACTCGCGCTTTCGCGCTGAACGCAACGAACTGATAGGAGCTTCATGATGAAACGATTGCAACTCGTCTTTGTCGCGCTGATCGTCAGCTTTCTGGTGGGCTGCTCAACCTCGCTTGACACCTATAAGAACGTGCAACCACACCTGAAGCTGGAAGAATTTTTTAATGGCGAACTGGTCGCCTATGGCATGGTTCAGGATTACAGTGGTGAGGTGATTCAACGGTTTCGCGCTGAGCTTGTCGGCAGCTGGGACGGCAACGAGGGCGTGCTGGATGAAACCTTTTATTACGCCGACGGACGTACCGAAAAGCGCGTCTGGTATTTAACCAAAACCGGACCCGATCGTTATGAGGGGCGGGCCGATGACGTTGAAGGTGTCGCTGAAGGTAAGGTCGCGGGAAACGTGTTGAACTGGAGCTACGTGCTGAATCTTGAACTTGACGGCGAGCCATTCTCAGTGAAACTCGATGACTGGCTGTACCTGGTTGATGAAGAGAACATGATTAACCGGACTCATATGTATAAATATGGCTTTAATGTCGGCGAGATCACGCTTTATATCGGCAAAAAATAAGCCTGACAGAAAGTTAAAAAAAAAGCAGCTCAGTTGAGCTGCTTTTTTTATGTGGCCAGCACTATGGCTACTGTGATGAGCCGCGTGGCAGGCGAGAAACGGTATTGCCATCTTCCAGTTTCTTGCGCCATAAGTCGCGTGCGGTCAGGCCTTTGCCGGTGCTCGACGTTTTCACCGGAGCTTTCGAGGCCCCCGGTCGTTTCGCCGCGCGGTCACGATTCGACTTGGTCGATTTTGACGGTTGCGTCAGTTCCGCTGCCGGCGCTTTCGTGGTGCCTTTTAAAACTTCGGCTTCTTCAGCAAGTTGTGCCAGGCGCATATTTTTGCCACCATCTACACTATACCAACCGCTTTTCGCATCGATGGTGGGTTTTTTACCGTGAGCCTTTTCATAGGCTGCGGTAAAATCGGCAATGACTTGGTCTTTATCAAGTTTGCTCATGGAATAATCCTTTGCATATTGAGTAAAAGTTCTCCATTTTTATACCGCTTTTTGCGCACTATGTCTAATTTTCGGCGCAAATGCCTAACAATAAGGAGTTAAGGTCGTGAAGAGAGTCGAATTACAGACGTACCTTAATGATTTTCTGGCTGTCGATCGCATAAAAGATTATTGCCCCAACGGTTTACAGGTGGAAGGTCGCGAACATATTCACAAGATTGTCACCGGCGTGACGGCTTGTCAGGAGCTGTTGGAGCGCGCGATTGACAATGAAGCCGATGCCATATTGGTCCACCACGGTTACTTCTGGAAAGGCGAGCCGCAGGTTGTACAAGGCATGAAAAAACGGCGTTTGCAGTTACTTTTACAGCATGATGTCAATTTGTTTGCTTTCCACTTACCGCTTGATGTGCATCGTCGCCTGGGAAACAACGCCCAGCTGGCACGCTTGATGGACTGGCCTGATCCCTCTCCGCTGCTGAGTGTGGAGCCCGAAGGGGTGGTGATGTGCAGTGAGTTGTCGCATTCCGAAAGTGCCAGTGCAATGGCGCAAAGCCTCGAAGCCAAACTGGGGCGTAAACTTTTCTGTGCCATTCACGACGATCAGCCACTACGCAATATCGCCTGGTGCACGGGTGGTGGACAAGGTTTTATTGACGCTGCAGCGGCCGCCGGTTGTGACGCCTTTATTACCGGTGAAGTGTCCGAACAGACCATTCACAGTGCGCGCGAGCAGGGCATTGCCTTCTTTGCCGCCGGGCATCATGCTACCGAACGCTACGGCATTAAAGCGCTCGGTGAGCATCTGGCCGAGCAGTTTGGCGTTGAACATGAATTTATCGATATTGATAATCCAGCGTGAGTGAGTAGCGGTGACGAGCAAAAAGCGCGATCAAAGTTTTACCGGTTTAACGACAAAGTTTGCCAAAAACATCTACGCGACCGGCAAAGGCAAAATTCGCTTGGCGGTTTTGGCCCGCGATCTTGCGCCCTTATTTGAGCGGTCAACTGACCAGTCAACTCATCAGGCAAGGCCCCTGCGAGTGCTGGATGTCGGCGGCGGAATAGGACAGTTCTCCGAGTTTTTTGCCCGCAACGGGCATCAGGTGACGCATACCGATATCGCCCCCGATATGGTAGCTGCGGCGCAGCAGCGGCATCAGCAGCAAGGACTGGCAGCGAATTATCGCTACCTAACTGCTGCGTTACAGGAGCTACCAGAGCACCTCGACGGGCAACAATTCGATGTGGTGCTCTGTCATGCCGTACTTGAGTGGCTGGCCGAGCCTGAAGATGCCTTGCCATTGCTGAAGCAGTTCTTGGCACCACAGGGCACCTTGTCGCTGATGTTTTATAACCGCGACGCTAAATTAATGGCGAACATGGTATTTGGTAATTTTGATTACGTGGAAGCCGATCTGAAAGTTAAAAAACGGGTGCGGATGAGCCCGCAACAGCCCATCGCTCCAGCGGCGATGGAAAAGTGGCTGAAGCAGCATCAATTGCAGGTCTGCCAGCGTACCGGGGTGCGCTGTTTTCATGATTATCTGCGTAACCCCGAAGATGGCGAGGCGCATTTTGAGCAACTGCTGCGGCTGGAGCTGCAATACAACCAGCAAGCGCCGTTCGCCGCCCTCGGACGTTATCAGCACTGGCAGATCAAGCATGCAGACTAAATCGGTGGCGCTATACGTCAGCACACTTGCTGAGGACTTTGCGCAACGTCGCGATGCCTACCACGCGTTTTTTCAGCAGCAGTCAGTTGCTGCATTAACGGTCATTGAAAGCACTTCAGAACGGCATCTTGACGAAGCGCGACTGGCGAGCTGGGCTGATGCTTTGCAAGCAGACACTGAGGCTGAGCTGGTGGTCATTGGCGGCGACGGCAGTATCAGTATTGCTGCGCAAGTTTGTGTGACGCGTAAGATTGCCATCACTGCCGTGCCAAGTGGCACAGGCAACGACTTTGCTCGCGCACTTGGCATCAGTGACTGGCGCTGGCGTTTGCAGCACCCTCAGGGCATGCGCATGTTGTGCCGCTCCGTCGGCACCGTTTCAGGCCGTTATTTTATTAATCACGCCGGTTGCGGCATCAGTGTTGCCATGCAACGGCTACAAAGCAAGCGTTCGCGGCGCTATTTAGCGCGCTATTCTTATCTGTGGGCTTTGCTACGTTATTTGCTGGTGCGTCCGGCAAAGCGCTGCCGGATTATCGACGACAAGGGTCAGCACTGGGAGTTTCAGGTTGCCGCGGTCAACAGCGATATTGGCGGCGGCATTAAGGTCTATCCAAAGGCACAGCTGGACACCGAAGTACTGGGCATTTTGCAGGTGCCGCGCATCTCTCGCTTCCGGCAATTAGGCGCACTGTTCTGGATGCTTCGCAAACAGCCACAGCGCAGCCGCAAACTTGCGTTTCATGAAGCACCGAGTTTTACTTTAGGTGACAGTCAGAATCTTATAGAGCTTGATGGCGATACCACAGGCCACTATGGTCCGGCGGAAGTAACCGTCGTTCCGCAGGGACTGCGTGTTTATTGTCCTGAAAATTAAAAATTAATAACAACTAGAAAGCAGCAAGCAGCGACAGGAGTTCTTTTATGAAATGTGCATTTATTGGACTTGGCGTCATGGGCTATCCCATGGCAGGACATCTGCAGGCCAAAGGCTACGCCACCACCGTTTACAACCGCACCCAGGAAAAAGCAGAGCAGTGGGTGGAAGAACACGGTGGTAAGCTCGCGGAAACGCCACGTGAGGTAGCTGCTGGCGCCGACGTGGTATTGGTTTGTGTCGGTAATGATGACGACGTGCGTAGTGTCTTTTATGGTGACGACGGTTTACTGGCGAGCATTGCGGAAAACACCATTGTGATTGACCATACTACCGCCTCGGCCGAGCTTGCGCGCGAGCTTGCTGAGGAAGTGCATAACCGCATTGCGGTATTTCTCGATGCACCTGTGTCGGGTGGCCAGCAAGGCGCACAAAACGGTGTTTTGACCGCCATGATAGGTGGTGATGAAGAAGCGTTTAATGATGCCCAGGACGTTCTCGCCTGCTACTGCAAAACCCGCGAGTACATGGGTCCGGCCGGACATGGTCAACTGGCGAAAATGGTGAATCAGATCTGTATTGCCGGCGTGGTGCAAGGCCTGGCAGAAGGGTTACAGCTGGCCCGTAAAGTGGGTCTAGACGCGGATACCCTGATCCGTGCCATCAGTCAGGGCGCGGCGGGCTCATGGCAAATGCAGAACCGTTATCAAACCATGTGGCAAGGTCATTATGAACATGGCTTCGCAGTTGACTGGATGCGTAAAGATCTGAAATTTGCGCTGGCAGAAGCCGACCGTAACGGCTTAAGCATGCCGCTGACAGCGCTGGTCGATCAGTTTTACGCTGAAGTTCAGCAAATGGGCGGCGGCCGCTGGGACACCTCAAGCCTGCTCGCCCGCCTGGAAAAGAAGTAACCCCCCAAAAAGCGATATGTGGCAATACCGAGCAGTGAAGCAATTGATCGGTTGCCTACATTAATTGTATGGCAGATGGTGCAGTCGATAGGACTGACTCGGGTCTGCCATGGCTCTCATCTTTCGGGTATGCCCGCATACCCGAAACCGTAGTCCTGCCGGTTTGAATAATAATTTAAACAAGTGCAACATTAAGTCTATACAAACGATGTATGGCGTAGTAACGTGGAATACACATGCCATCTGACGCAAATTCAATCTAAAAAAATCATAGGGACAGTATGTTTAACAAGGAAGTCAGGCTTGCGCGCAGCAAGAATCTTTTTTCGACGTTTCAACGTGTTAAAAGCGTTTATTTTTTTCTAACCGTCCTGATATTCTTGCCTTTTCAGGGCGTGGCTTTTGCCATGCAATCCATGGAGCCTATATCGCCAGATCCTGGCGATGGCAGTAGTACCGAGAACTACTTACCGCCCAAAACGTTTACGTACAACTTTAACGAAATTCATAATGTTCAAACGAATGTTCCCTCGCTCACCACTGAGTTAATGGGGGATCAAACCGATCCTGCGACAGGCGCTACTTCCTGGACGCAAACGGATGTAAGTCTTCCCGGTAACTTTGGTTTAGAAGTTGCCGTAAAGCGTGAGTTGCTTGACGCCGGCAGTTGGCCGCGGGCGACCCGCGAGTTAGGTAACTGGAGTTTGGCCATTCCACATATTCGTTCACGGTATGTCACGAATATGGACGGTAGCTTTTCTCATACTCAAGGTTCGTTGCCGCCAGCGTGGGTGCGTGGCGAAGCTTGCTCAGCACCGCTCAACAGCAATCCGGATTTTTATAAATACATTGATGGCGCTGGTTTTGAGCTGAAAAAAGAAGACTACTGGCAAGGTGACACCATCTCTGTTCCTGGCGTTGGCAGTGAACAGATCCTGCAGGACGGTACTACCAAAAAGACGGTGAATCAATGGAAAATCGATTGCCTTGATATAAACGGTGTCGATGCCTTTCAAGTAACGTTGCCTGACGGTACGGCCTATATCTTTTCTGAATTAAAAACCATCGAGTCGTTCAAAAAAACGTATTTAGCTTCCGAAGAGATCCCCTGCTCGCAACAATGTTCCTATCCTGAGCTTGGTGATAATACACCTGATCTAAAGCTGGCGATGTCAGTGGTGAACGTTTTTATGCAAGTCACCGAAGTGAAAGACAGGTTCGGTAACTGGGTGAAATACGACTACGATACGTACGGCAATTTAATCAGGATTTATGCCTCTGATGGCCGGGAGATTACGATCCAGTACAGCGGTACGGGTGAGAGATGGATCAGTAGCGTTAGGGCAAATAACCGGACGTGGACCTACAGCTACCAGTCACCCAACACCTCCAGCGAATCTGACATGTACCTCTTAACAGGAGTCACATTACCCGACAGCCGCCAATGGCTGTTCGACTACCCCGACAATGGCACAACGACCCGATTCTGGCATTCATTGTTTATTGGACGTCACGCACAAATTACTCCCTTCCAACCGGCCGAGTGTGACCCTGGAGGTAGCGGTGATTACGTGAGCATGACCCATCCAGGTGGTGCGTCTGCAGCGTTTGCAGTAGAAGGGCGTTGTGTGGGACAGGCTGCAGTACCGAAGCTGCAAAACTTTAATCGTTTCGGTCAGGGAGGTCCGTATCAAACGTACGCGTTACCGAAGACCCATCAGCAGTATTCGCTCTCACACAAGCGCCTCGGCTTACCTGATGGAGCACTGTACGAGTGGGACTATTCCTATAACCAAAATTTAGGCTACTACTATGGTGAATCGTCACCGTACGATATTAGCTTTAACCTCCCCGGATTGCCGGCTGAGGCGGATTTAAGCTTCATCAGTGAAGACTTGGTCGATGTGAGTGCAACACTTATCACAAACCCGGACGGCAACTATCAGTTGTCTGTTGCCGACCGTCGCTATGGCTACCAAAACGGTAAACAGCTGTACGCGGCAACCTATGACGCTAACTTTAACCTGGTGAGCTACACCCGGTACAACTATAGCGTGAGCCCGATTGATTATGGCAGTACACGCCAATGGGTGCATGGTATTGAAGAGTATATTGTCTACCCGTTGCCGCCGGAATTTGACGGCCAGATTTATTTTGACCAGGCGGTCTCTGCAAGTAAGCACATGCGGCTACTGGATAAGGAGCTCGTGTTAGTCGACGGGGCCACGCCCACGTCTTACAAAGAAGCATTCAGTCAGTTTAATAACTATGAAAAAGCTCAGCAGATAAGCCAGTATGGGCCCGGTGGTACCCGGCAAATTCAGCTTGGCTTTTCGCATCATAGTGGCGCGTGGGTGCTGAACCAGCCCACGACAGTGGATGTGAGTCTCAACGGTGGGGCATATCAACGCTTGTCAGAAAACGTCTATTACGATGCCTTGCACAGCAATACGGCGTACCGTTTTCAGCTTAAAGAGGAAAAGTATTTCGGCACGATACGCAAGTCGTATCCGAGTTACCAGAGCGTGACCGGCGCCCGCGGGCAAATCAAAGATGTGGATTTGCATTTGGACACATCGGGCAGCAAGCGGCGTGTCAGTTTTAATAACTATAAGCGCGGTCACGCACAAACGGTCACTGTGCCACAGCGGTATTTAAGCGGCACCATGTCGATGACCAAAGAGGTCGATGACAATGGCTGGGTGGTCGCGACCACGGATTTTAATGGTGTGCGCACCGAGTATGCCTATAACCCTATGGGCTTGGTGCGTGCGGTCAATCTGGCACACGATACCGACTATACCTACGGTAACTGGAACGATACTTTGTTTACCTATAGCTATCCGAGTCCAGGTGGACTGGTAAGAACGGCACAAAAGTGCGTTCTGAACAGCACCATGACCGGCTGCAGCGGTGTGACATCCCTGACTACCACTGAAACCTATGATGCGCTTTATCGCTTAGTAAAGCGTCAGCTAAGTGGGGACGGCGAAAGCCGCTATCAGTTGTTTACCTATGATGCGAATAATCAAACTACATTTGAATCATTTGTCAGCGCGAACAGCAATGAAAATCGCGGCACCCATTCCACCTATGGGCCGCTAAAACGCAAAACGTCGGTTACTACCTCGGGCTTAGGCACCACTTACCTCAATTACCTTGCAGGAAATAAAGTTCAACAGGTGAATCCCAGAGGCTTTGCAACAGTCACCACTTACCGGGCGTTTGCGGCGCCTTTATATCAATACCCGACACGCATCGAATCGCCAGAGGGCGTCGTGACCGAGCAGGTGTACGACACCTTTGCCAATGTAACAGCCATTACCCAGCATGGCGGTGGCCTGTCACAAACCGAGTCACGGGTGTATGACAGCCATAACAACCTGTGTTTTGTGGGGCGTAATGACACTGGCAATGTGCAGTTTAAGTACAATTTAGTAGGTGAGCTGCAATGGCAAGCGCAGGGCAATGTCAGCAGTTGTAGTGGCGCAAAACCCGCTCATGCCGTTGACAGAGCCTACGACAACCTTGGTAGCTTAAAGACGGTCAACTACCCCGATAGTACGCCGGATGTTACCTATGCGCTGGATAACGTGGGGAACTTGGTGCAACTGGCCGCAGGCAGTGTGGTGCAAAATTATGTGTATAACAACCAACGGGTATTAGAAAGCGAAACTCTGACCGTGCCAGGACGCAGCGGGTCGTTAACGATTGATTACCGTTATAACAGTGACCTTGCGCCAAGCGCGGTGGTGTATCCGGCTACACAGCATATAGTGCAGCTCTCACCCAACGCGTTTGGTGAGCCGACTCAGGTCGCAAGAAGCGGTCAGAGCTATGCCAGTGGCATTGACTTTCATCCATCGGGTGGCGTGAAAAGCTTTATCTATGGTAATGGTGTGACGCATCAAAGCGTACTCGATAGTGCAACCAACTTACCGGTGCACCTATCCGATATGAAAGGCAACAATCGAATAGCATGGTTTGATTATGCGTACGATAACCATGCCAACATCACGCAGATATTAGATGGCACCGACAGCGGCTATCATCTGAACGCGTTAAGCTATGACGGTCTGGACCGGCTCACCGGTATCTCCGGCAATAGTAAGGCGGGAAATGCTTCGGTTGACTATGATGCGCTGGGTAACATCACGCAGCTGGTGACGCACAACCGCAAGCTTAATTACAACTACAACATTACGCTGAACCGTTTAACCAGCGTCAGCTCCTCAGGCGCTGCGGCAAAAAGTTATGGCTATTTTAATTACGACGCGCGGGGCAATATCACCCACAACAGCCATGTTGGCATGAGTTACAACCTGGCCAACCAGATGACCTCAGCGCTTGGCAATAGCTACACCTACGACGGCCACAACCGCCGCGTAAAGGTGGCGGGCAACGGTGACAGCCGTTACTATCTTTACAGCCAGTCAGGGCAACTGCTGTTTAGTGAAGAAAACGGCGTGCAAACGAACTACATTTACCTTGGCAGCAAACTCATTGCCGAGGACAGTCAGGGCGTGACCACCTTTGTCCATTCGGATATGCTGGGCAGTCCGGTGGCCAGAACCAACGGCACAGGCACAGTGCAAAGTCGCCGCCACTATAAGCCTTTTGGCGACACTTACGAGACGCCAAGCTACGACATCGGCTATACCGGCCATAAGTACGATAATGACTTAGGGCTGAGTTATATGCAGGCACGATACTATGATCCAGTGATTGGGCGTTTTTACTCGAATGATCCGGTTGGAACTTTAGGGCATTTGAGTCAAGGGAATATTCAAGGTTTTAATCGCTATGCGTATGCAAATAACAACCCGTATAAGTACACGGACCCTGACGGCAGAATTCCGGTTGTCCTAGCATGGTTTGCTACTCCCCCCGGACAAGCAGCTTTGGTTACCGCTGGTAAATGGGTTGCAGGAGTAACCGGGGCTGCAATTGGAGCAGGAATTGCTAATGATATAGTTAAACCGATGATGAACGAGTCAAGTGTACCTGATGTGCCCGATGGACTCGTTGGAGATCAAAGCTCGCCAAAAGCCGGCACAAATAAAAGTGGTAAACGCCATACTTCTGGCCCATTAACTCCAGAGAACGGTGGAACAGGAGATTATGAAACTGATTTGGAAACTCTCACTGGTGGAACACGCCCTGCTGAGGTAGGAGATTCAGCTCCTACCGGTAGTCAAGTAGGAGAAAATGGTATATTTGGGCGGCCCAATAATAGTGAAGGTGGATCGAGTATTGATATACCTGCAAAAGGGGATAAACCTCATGAAACCTTACACTATGACAAGAAGTAATTAGACGTTGGATGATTATATGAAAAATCTACCGATATACACTGGGGAATCTAGTATGGATAAAATTGCTCAATTTATCCTGTGCTCCAAGTTGATCGGCTTCGAAATACCAAAAAGCCAGAACTTGACCTGTACATGGTCTTTGAGGATGTTTTTTGAAGACCGCACTGATGTTCTATGCTGCTCGTCAGATGTTTCCACTTCTGGTTCAGGAGGGTGGCAAGAGTATGGTTACCTGAAATTAAATATTGTGGATGAAAGTGAATTGGATAGCCGTGATAAGTTTAATTTCTGTGCTCTAGAGCCAATTGTATTTTCGCAAGTAGCTAAGTTAGTTAATGAGGAAGATGATGTTTCCGCAGAATGTGGACTTTTGTTAACAACTGATGATGGAAAGCAAGTTTTAATCTCAACAGCGCCCGCACCGGGAGCGGTGACCGTTAAAGCTGAGTTTAATAGTGGAGAGTATGATCCCGAAATCCTTCTCGAGGATACAATCCAAAGACCAATATAGTCGAAGCTATTCTAATTATTGAATTGAATCTCAGCCCCTCCCTCACCATTGACTCGGTGTCGGCGGGGCTGTTGCCCCCTCTGGCAGGATAGTTGACACTACTTAAAAATTAACCAGTTGGGGCGTTAAGGCTTTATTGTGCCACGCTATTCAGAAGAACGTGAACAAACCATACTCAGTAAAATGATGCCGCCGTTAAACATGACCATTGCCGAAATCGCACGAACGGAAGGAATTGGCGAACAAACGCTTTATAATTGGCGAAACAAAGCCAGAGAACAGGGGCGTCCAGTGCAGGGCAAGAGCGTGAACGTTTTTTAAGCATTCACGATTAAGTCCAGCACTTCTTCGCTCATGGTGGCCATCTTCTGTTTGCGATTGACGCTGGCATCTATCGTCTTCTCGCGCCGTATCTGATTCA
>NZ_PIPY01000005.1 GCF_003987065.1 Pseudidiomarina insulisalsae
TCATGGCAACAAACTTGGCTTTCTCTTGCGGAGTATAACGACGACGACGTTGTTCGCCAGTAAAAATTTCAATGCGCTCCATAGACACTCCTTAAAGATAGGTCTAAGCCTATCGCTTAACTAATGAATGTCCGTTTTAAATGGGGGCTATTACAAAAAACAAGATGGAGAAATGAATGGAAGAGAAAGAGTTAAATCAGTCCCAGTCAGTTGAAAATGGCATTGCTGATGGCCCTAAAGTCTTGGCGTTTCTTTTTTACTTAATTTCCATATGTACTTTGGCATATGCTTTTGTTCTGGGATACCAAGACCCTAGTTATAGCACAGAGATTGTGGGCGGAGACGCATACAACTACATAATATTCACCAACCGGGCATTAATTTTTGCTACGTGTGGCGTCGCATCAGCGATTATCGGTTTGGGAGGTCAGCTTGCCGGGATAATGTCGATTCTAAATAGTCAAAAATGACGTTACATCAGTCTTAGTTAACTGGCTGTGTGCTCGCTGACACTTATTAATTGGTCAACTATGCAAGTTTCAGAATAAAGCGGTTCTACCCCGTTTCTACGGACGGCTTACAGGGGTAGAACCCATTACACCTCTGAAAATCAGTGCCTAGGTGTAGTTTTTGCTACGCATACTCTTATATGCCGATCCGCATATCGGAAATTGCATTACTGAAGCTGGTCGCAAATTAGACACCTTCTCATTGTTTTTGTTAGAAAGTATTGCCATCTTTGCTATGTATAGATTTTAAGTTTCTGATTTTTCCATGCGAGATAAGGTTTAGGTACTTAAGGACAAGAACATGATCATGACGAGCGTCAGGTTAAAATTGCTCAATTATGTGCAAAAGAAATCCCCAGAGAGGTTGCTTTGGACATTAGCTTTCGTCGCCGGAGCGGCATATGGGCTGGCGTACCTTATCGATATCGCGGGTAATCTTTCAATTTCCAGCCTCGCCAAAGTGCTGAACCCTCTCGCTGGTTTTATTCTTCTTGTTGGCCTGCTGCAATACATTGTGCGTGATATCAACCGCGAGTGACCTAAATGTTCACATGAGCTTGAGCTGGTTCAAATGAACTTGCCACTTTGATAGCGCGATACTCTCGTGGTGACATCATTTTTAATCCGCTGTGCGGATGGTAATTATTGTAATCCTCGAACCAGTCAGCCAACTGAGCCATTACCGTTGCTGCGTCTGGTCGGTCATTCATGTAGACATAATCACGTTTAAAGGTCTTTACGAACGCTTCAGCCATGCCATTACTCTGTGGGCTGCGAACCGGCGTCGTACATACCTTAAAGCCCAGTGCTCTGGCGAACTGCCGGGTTTCATCGGCAATATAGCAACTGCCGTTATCGGTCAGCCACTCCAGCTCTCTTGGTAAGACAGAAGTATCGCCAAAGCGCTTTTCAATGCTTTCTAAGAGTACATCCTGCACCATTGTGGCGCTAATGTCTTTGGTGGTGGCAACAGTAATTCCATCTCGGCTTCAGCAATCGCGCTCAGACCGTTGGTGCTTTTGCGAAAATCAACCGGCTGTTTATATAAATTAATGGCCGAAAGCTCGACGAACATCTTCATGCCGCAAGCGACTTCACCAGTTGAGCCAGCCAGTGCGGTTCGACATGCGGTAGCAATATCAGCTCCAGGCCCCACAGTTTAGCGTCCGAGCATCCTGGTGGCCTTACAGGACCTGCTGCGCCTGAACAAAACCGATCGGGTGCTCTTCGAGCAATTCGCGACGCTGTTTGGTAAAGTACGCCGGGTTAAATTAACGCTCAGCGCAAAATGCTTCCTGGGTTTGGCCGCCTTGTTCAAACGCCTCAAAAAGCTCAAATCATTGTGTGTGGCTGCTATGGGTACGATTCGTAAATCGGCTCGTTGCCTGGAGCGTGGTGACAAATTAGGCCATCTACAATATGCTGTCTAGGTGTGGTTGTAGCTACGTTTACGAAAGAACGATCTCTGATGATGCAGGGCGTTGTTCCCGGCTTGGCGGAGTGCGTGAAAGACTTTGTATTACTCTAAACGTAGCTTTCGATTAAATATTGGTAGAGTGCTGTTGAAAATCTTTATTTCGACTGTTTTTGCATATAATCTAAAATCCGGTAGCACACAGTTAACTCCGGATAGTCCCGGGGCCATACTTTTTCAGAGTATTAACATGTATATCGCTTAAGAAGATCATAGTGCGTTGGTTGCTAATCAAAGACTTCTAGTAAGGGTGCAAATTGATAAAAGTTATATGGGGCTCCAATAGAGATGCCCCACAAACATCGAAAATTCTAGCTGATAAAGTTGCCGGTCTAGGTGATATTGAAGGTTATTTGTATATAGGTTACCCGATAATTGGTACCCCCTCAGGAGCGATGAAATGCGACGCGCTTTTGGTGACAAAGACTCACGGCCTCGTTGCTTTTGACTTAGTCGAAGGTAGTGAACTGGGAGATTATGTTGGGCGCCAAGATGCATTGGCGACGATGCTTGAAGTCAAACTTAAGCCATTTCCAGAATTAAAAAATAGAAGGGAGCTAAAGTTTAGCGTTAATACCGTGACTTTTGCTCCCATTGCTAGAGGGCTGCCTGAAAATAGCGACCTTGATACTCATATCGCATCGGAAGATAAACTTCTTGAAGTTTTAGACAACTTTCAATGGAATTGTGATAGCGATGTTTTTTCACATTTAATCGCAGCTATCCAGCTTGTAACAAGCCTTCGAGGAGGGGCTTCCAAGCGCCACGTCGAGAAAGAAAATTCTTTAGGAGCAAGGCTGAAAAAGCTTGAAGAGACCATCGCTAATTTAGATCAGCACCAATCTGAAGCGGTAATTGAAAGTGTCGATGGTGTACAAAGAATAAGAGGACTGGCGGGCTCGGGAAAGACAATCGTACTTGCATTAAAAGCATCTTATCTGCACGCACAAAACCCAGACTGGAAGATTGCTGTAACATTTAATACTCGCTCACTCAAAGAGCAGTTTAAGCAGTTAATTAATAACTTTACAATTGAACAAACGGGTACTGAACCAGACTGGGAGCGCTTATATGTTATGAATGCTTGGGGAGCTCCAGGCATCCCAGATAATGACGGAATGTATCATAGGTTTTGTCTTGAAAACGAATGCACTTATTTCGATTATCAATCAGCGAAGTATAAGTTTGGAAACGACAGAGCGTTTGAGCGAGTCTGTGAACTTGCACTTACAGAAAGTAATGAACATCAGAGCCCAACTTTTGATGCGATTTTAGTTGATGAAGCGCAGGACTTTCCTTCTACGTTCTTGCGCTTATGTTATGAATCCCTGAAGAAACCAAAACGCTTAGTATATGCATACGATGAGCTTCAAAATTTAAATGGAACGTCAATGGCTCCACCCGAAGACATCTTCGGAACTGATAAGGATGGTAATCCAAAAGTCACTTTAGATACTGTAGCAGAGGGAATGGGCAAGCAAGATATAATACTTGATAAGTGTTACCGAAACTCTCGACCAGTCTTAACATCGGCGCACGCTCTGGGGTTTGGAATCTATAGAAATGAAGGGCTAATTCAGCTTTTTGACCAAGATAAGTTGTGGGAGGATGTTGGGTACACCGTGACTGATGGAGTCCTTGCTGGAGGTGAGGAGCTTACATTGGAGAGACATGAGAGTGCAAGTCCGGCATTCCTTGAAACCCATTCAAAATTAGACGAGTTGATTGATATAAGAGTTTTCGAAGACAAAAAGCAGATGAACTCAGCACTTGTTTCTGCTGTACGTAAAAATGTAGAAAACGATGAGTTAAGACCACAGGACATATTGGTTATAAATCCCGATCCATTTACGACGAAAAAGAACGTTGGCCCAATAAGAGGAAGACTAGCAGAGCTTGGAATCTCATCTGAACTTGCTGGAGTCAGTACATCTCGCGATGTCTTCAAACGTGATGGAGCGATAACCTTTACTGGAATATATCGAGCAAAGGGAAACGAGGCCGGAATGGTTTATGTTATAAACGCTCAGGATTGTAACAGTGCGTATACGCCGTCTCAACTTGCTTTGGCACGGAATCGTCTTTTCACCGCGATCACAAGAAGTAAGGCATGGGTGCGAGTTTGGGGTTTTGGGCCCAAAATGGAACAGTTAAAAGAAGAATGGCTCAAACTAAAAGACAATTCGTTTCGTCTCCGCTTCCGCTACCCAACTATTGAAGAGAAATCAAAATTAAGGTTGATAAATAAAGATATTAGTAACAAAAGTAAAGAGCCCCCCCATAAATATAAAAAGATTCTGGAAGAATTGAGTGTTGCGCTAGAGCGCGGCGATGTTTCTATCGACGAAGTTCCAGAGGCTTTAGTTAAGCAAATAAAGCTGTTCGAATGAACCTTCGGCAGGTTACGGAACAGTGTACTACGATGATTACTAGACTTACTACTGGTAGTCTTAGTGTACAATTCAAGTTTCCGTCAGAGAAACGTAGCGGTGATCTTATTGAGTATGGGGGATTAAAAGCACTGCGAGAATCTGCAGTGATGAAGTCAATACCTTACAAGGACATCTATGATAGCCTTATTGAAAACGATGCGTTTCACGTCAAGTTGATTGATGGTTCGTTGATGAGCTTTCAATACGCTTTTTTTGCAAATAGTGGAAAGCTAGCAAAACATAGACTTTTATTTTTTCCTAGCCCGAAACTCCCAGAGTATGACAGTAATTACAAAGATTACCTCGAAAATGATTTGTATATTGACGCAATGGAGCCGTCTCTGGTCAAATTTCCAGTTAGGTTTGACTTCGATCCCAAATACCAAAAATCACCATTTCACCCAGCATCACATCTTACTCTAGGTCAATATAAAAACTGCCGCATACCTGTATCAATGCCTGTGAGCCCTAGAAAGTTTACGCTTTTCATCATTAGGAATTTTTACCATACAAACTACCGACAATATAAAAATATGTACGATAAAAAAGATAAGTTTGTTACTCCAGTGGGTACGATTACAAGTTTAGAGCGAGATATTAGCCATTTTATTTTGTGATTTCCCCCATTCGACATTTGTCTCCTGAAGGTTATTATCTCAAAAAAAACTCTAATTAACTCTGTGTCAGTTTAGGGGGAGTGGACATACCCCCGCTCCCGCAAATACCCAACTACAAGCTCAACCGCATCCTCCACACGCATCTCACTCATATCCACCCGCAGCTCTGGCTGCTCAGGCGGCTCATAAGGCGAGCTAATGCCGGTAAAGTTAGCAATCTCTCCCCGTCGCGCCTTGGCATACAGTCCCTTACTGTCGCGCTGCTCGCAAACCGCAAGCGGCGTATCGACAAAAATCTCCACAAACTCGCCCTCTTGCACTAACTCGCGCACATAGTCACGGTTGCTGCGCAGCGGCGAGATAAACGCCGAAAGCACAATGGTGCCGGCGTCGACAAACAGCTTGGCCACCTCGCCAATGCGGCGGATGTTCTCAATGCGATCGGCCTCGGTAAAGCCTAAGCCGCGGTTTAAGCCGTGACGAATGTTATCGCCATCAAGCAGGTAGGTATGTTTTTCTAAAGCCAGCAGGCGCTCCTCGACCGCGTTGGCAAGGGTCGACTTGCCCGCGCCCGACAAACCGGTAAACCACAAAATAACCGGCTTTTGTTGCTTAATGGCCGCGCGCTGCGCTTTGCTAACGCTCGGCTCCTGCCAGGTCACCGGGCCTTTTCGCGGGGGCGTTGCCAGCTCGTTATCCGCCAGCGGCTTTTCGATTATGCCGGCGGCGACGGTGGCGTTGGTCTGCTTATCTATCAGAATAAAAGCGCCGGTCTGACGGTTTTGCTTGTAGCTGTCAAACACCAGCGGGCGCTGCGCCTGCAAATCCACCAGGCCAATTTCATTGAGCCCCAGTTGCTGCGCCTCCTGCTCTTTTAAGGTATTCATGTCAATGCGATAACGCACCCGCTCTGGGGTGACGGTAGCGCTCTGACTGCCCATTTTCAGCAGGTAATCGCGCTCGGTTTGCAGCGCGTCTTCGTGCATCCACACCAGCTTGGCGCGCAATCGGGCGCTGGTGTAGGGCAGGGCGTCTTTCTCGACCAGCATGTCGCCGCGGCTGATATCCAGCTCGTCGTTGAGCGTCAGCGTGACCGCCTGCGGTGCCTGCGCGCTTTGCAGCTCGCCGTCGAAGGTCAGAATGCGCGAAATGCTGCTCAGCTGACCTGAGGGCAGCACGCGCACAGTGTCGCCCACCTTTACCTCGCCCGAGGCCAGACTACCGGCATAACCGCGAAAGCCTGGGCCATCACCAAAGTTCGCGCGGTTCACCCATTGCACCGGAAAGCGCATGGCATTGCTTTTCGGCCGTTGAATGGGCAGCGTCTCAAGATACTCCAGCAGGGTGCGACCGCGAAACCAGGGCGTATTCGCACTCTTTTGCACCACGTTGTCGCCGTGCAGGGCGGCTACCGGCACAAAGTGAATGTCGGGAATGTCTAACAGCCCGGCAATTTTCAAATAGTCCTGCTGAATGTCTTTGTAGCGCGCCTGTGAAAAGCCCACCTGATCCATTTTATTGACCGCCACAATAATGTGCTTAATGCCGAGCGAGCTGACAATAAAGCTGTGGCGCTTGGTTTGCGCTTGCACGCCTTTTTCGGCGTCAATCAGAATAACGGCCAGATCAGAGGTGCTGGCGCCGGTGGCCATGTTACGGGTGTACTGCGCATGACCGGGGGTGTCGGCAATAATAAATTTGCGCTTGTCGGTGGCGAAATAGCGGTAGGCCACGTCAATGGTAATCCCTTGCTCGCGCTCGGCCTGTAAGCCGTCGAGCAGACTGGCGAAGTCGAGGTCGTCGGTAATTTGATCATCATACAAGGCCTGCGCGTCGTGCAGCAGACGGCCGATGAGGGTGCTTTTGCCGTCGTCGACATTGCCACAGGTAATAAAGCGCAGCAGCTCTTTTTGTTCGTGCTGGCGCAGGTAGTCGTCGATGCCAGGCCCGTGTGTTGTACTCATCAAAAGTAGCCCTCCTGCTTTTTCTTCTCCATAGAGCCGGCGCTGTCGCGGTCTATCACGCGTCCCTGACGCTCGGAGGTGGTGGCCTTGAGGGTTTCTTCAATAATTTCAGGCAAGCTGGTGGCGCTCGACTCGATGGCGCCGGTCAGCGGATAGCAGCCTAAGGTGCGAAAGCGCACCATTTTGGTTTGTGGCTGCTCGTTTGGACGCAGCGGCATGCGCGCGTCGTCGACCATAATTAAGGTGCCGTCGCGCTCGACCACCGGGCGTGGTTTGGCAAAGTAGAGCGCGGGAATTTCAATGTTCTCGGCGTAGATGTATTGCCAGATATCCAGCTCGGTCCAGTTGCTGAGCGGAAACACGCGGATGCTTTGTTGGGGCTTAATGCGGGTGTTGTAGATGTTCCATAGCTCGGGGCGCTGGTTGCGCGGGTCCCAGCGTTGCTGGGCATCGCGAAAGCTGAAAATGCGCTCTTTGGCCCGTGACTTTTCTTCGTCACGGCGCGCGCCACCGAACACGGCGTCGAACTGATGTTTCGTTAGCGCTTGTTTCAGCGCCTGGGTCTTCATAATGTCGGTGTGTGTTGCGCTACCGTGCGTGAACGGGCCGACGTTCTGCTTGATGCCTTCCGGATTGGTGTGCGTGAGCAACTGAAAGCCGTGTTTTGCCGCCATGCGATCGCGAAAGGCGATCATTTCTTTGAACTTCCAGGTGGTGTCGACATGCAGCAGCGGAAACGGAATTTTCGCCGGCGCGAAGGCTTTGCGCGCCAGATGCAGCATGACCGAGCTGTCTTTGCCCACTGAGTAGAGCATGACCGGCCGCGCAAACTCCGCCACCACCTCTCGCATAATGTGAATGGCTTCGGCTTCAAGCTGCTGTAAATGAGTCAGGCTGGCGGTCATAACGTGCTGCGCTGGTTGTTGTTTTGGTTTGCCGACATCATACCCCAGCGTTGGCGTGCGCGGCAATTGTGTTGATGCCCCCGCGCCATTTTTGGCGGCGCTGCGGATGCGGGTTGTGGATTGTGGGGGAAGCTGTGGGGCTCACTCGGGTGGTTGGTACATACACCGAGCGGGTGGCGGGTTGGGCCCGTAGTAGAACTACGGGCTACATTGAGAATGAGGTGACGTTTAAGAAGTGCGCAATTCTAAAATTTTGTGTTAAGTTGTTGGAATGTTATTTGTTTTCAGCAGCAAGGAACGTAAATGATCTTGGTGACGGGCGGTGCAGGCTACATCGGTTCTCATACCGTTGTGGAGCTAGTTCAGGCTGGTAATGATGTGCTGGTCATCGATGATTTGTCGAACGGTTCACGCACCAGCTTAAAGCGCGTTGAGCAAATCACGCAGAAGCCGGTGAACTTTGTTCAGGGTGATAGCGGCGATAAGGCTTTGCTGCGCAAGATTTTCTCGAATCACTCAATTGACGCGGTTATTCATTTCGCCGGTTTTAAGGTGTTAAACGAAAGCGTTGATGAACCGCTTAGCTACTACCGCAATAACTTCTGTGGCACGGTTGCCTTGTGCGAAGTGATGCAGGAATTTGGCGTGAAAAAGATGGTGTTTTCATCATCGGCAGCCGTGTATGGAACACCTAATAGCGTGCCTATTCGCGAAGACTTTCCCACCGGTGGCACTACCAATCCCTACGGCACCTCAAAATACATGGTCGAGCGTTTGCTTGCTGATATTTGCACAGCGTACCCAGAGTGGTCAGTAACTGCCTTGCGCTATTTCAACCCCGTCGGTGCGCATGAATCGGGCCTCATTGGTGAAGACCCTAACGGTATTCCCAACAATTTGGTTCCTTATATTGCTCAGGTTGCGGTGGGTAAGCTGCAAGAGCTTAGCGTTTTTGGCAACGACTACCCAACAGCTGATGGCACCGGCGTGCGTGATTATATTCATGTGGTTGATCTGGCGCGTGGGCATCTGGCTGCATTGGACCATATGACCCGCGGCTTCGACGCGGTGAACCTTGGTACCGGGCAGGGCGTGTCTGTGCTTGATATGGTCAAAGCCTTCGAGGCCGCGTCTGGCCGCTCCGTTCCCTGCAAACTAGTCGACCGCCGCCCCGGCGACGTCGGCGAGTGCTACGCCGACCCCAGCTACGCCTACGAGCGTCTAGGCTGGCGCGCCGAACTCACCCTCGACGACATGCTGCGCGACACCTGGCGCTGGCAGTCGCAAAACCCGGATGGTTATGGCTTGTAGCCCGCAGTTCTATTGCGGGGGAAGCTATGGGGCACACTTGGGTGGTTGTAATGTACACCGAGCGTGTGGCGGGTTGGGCCCGTAGTAGAACTACGGGCTACTCCTTGGGGCAGCGGCACTGAACCTGCAACTAGCGCTTTGATCTTATTCTTTTTTGATCAAAAGAATCAATAACCCCGTAAGCAAAGTGGATACTATGCTGTTCATCGGAAATAAGCAGAACGCAGCCGCTTATTTGTTTGGTTTGAAGCAGTAAAGTCTAATTTAGATATAGCTAATGAGCCGGTGCACCGAACCCTGACGTAGGCAACTACAACCAACGTGCTCGGTAGTCTTAGTCAGACAACAGAGGGGAGTATCTGTGCAGCAACACTCGCATGTATTCAAGGATGAGAACGAACTCAAAGTCTTTATTGAAGCCAATGCTTTGGATAGCTGCGATGGCTTATTGCAGATCCTGTCGGGGCTTGGGCGTACGGAGGTCGCGCCATTACTGGGAATGATCAAAAGCCATCTGCCGGGTTTCTCGATATTCGGCGCCTCGACCGCCGGCGAGATTATTGAGGGAAGCACGACTGAAAAAACATTGCTGCTAAACTTCATCGTATTTGAGAAAGGGACATCAGCCAGCCTCATCCGGCTGGAAAACCACACTCAGGAGCAGTTCTCTGTCCTCAAAGAACAGCTACGTGGCCTCAGTCCCAAGGCTATGATTATGTATACGAACCCCCTCGAAGATAGCCCGGAGCGATTTTTAACGGAACTCAAACAGTGCCTGCCGACAACGATTATTGCTGGCGCGAATGCTGCTGATAACTTTGCGTTTACTGAAACCTACACTATTTACCATGAACAAACCTTTACGACTGGCTCAGTTATCGCTGTTTTGTCGGGTGAACACTTAATGGCCAGACAAGAGTTTATGAACGGTTGGAGTGGTATTGGTCCGCAGTTCACCGTCACCAAGGCTGAGGATAATGTGCTTTATGAGTTAGACAACATGCCTTTGCTCACGGTTTATGAAAACTATCTGGGGCCACGAAGCAGAGAAAGCTTACCCGAGAGCGTGATGGAGTTTCCGTTTCTGGTGATACGGAACAAGATGAATGTTCTACGCGCCGCTATCGGCTTTGATGGTGAGGATATTATTTTTGGGGGGAAGTTTGAGGTTGGCGATAAAGTCATGCTTTCTTTTGCTGATCCTCACGAGCTGTTAGCCAGTACGCCAGAATTTGAGGCGACACCGAATGTGGCTACGCTAATATTTTCATGTGCTGCCAGAAAGTCATATCTCGATAAAGATATCGATCTGGAAATGGCTAAGATTGGGTCCAAATTAAAGGCTAGCGGCGGTTTTTTCTACGGTGAGTTTTATACCGATGACAGCGAATTTTCCTTACTAAACCAAAGCACGACCTTACTGTTCTTATCTGAGGGACATGAGCTGCCCGTCGCCCGTTCAGCGGGTATGAAGAAAAATTTAGAACCCAGCAAATTAAAGTCATTGGCGCACTTGGCCCGGACCACGGGGCAGGAGCTGGGGGAGACGGTCTATTTTCTCGAGCAGCAACAAAAAGCCCTGAACTATAACTCCATTGTGTCTATTACTGATCCGCACGGCGTTATCACCTATGTAAACCCTAGGTTCGAAGAGGTAAGTGGTTACAGCCGCAGCGAGTTAATTGGCAGTACTCACGCAATGGTGCGCCATCCGGAGACGAGTGGTAAATTATTCGCTGACCTGTGGCGCACCATTAAGAATAAGAAACCCTGGAAAGGGCTTATAAAAAATAAATGTAAAAGTGGTCGTTCCTATTATGTTCAGACGGTGATTGTTCCCATTCTTGATGAAAATGACGTTATTAAGGAATTTCTGAGTATAAGAAATGATGTCACCAATATTGTTGAAGCGCGACGCACCATTAAAGAGCAAACGCACGATCCCCTGACCGGGCTGCCAAACCGCGTCAAGCTAGTGATGGATTTGAAAAAGAAAGATACTAGTAAGGTTGGCGTTTTTGATGCGCGGAACTTCAAAACTATTAATGAGTATTGGGGCATCAGCCACGGTGACCAGTTAATTAAAAGCATTGCTGCAGAGCTGACAAAAGCTGCTGAAAAATACGAGCTTCGGGTGTATCAGTTATCCGGCGCGTCGTTTAGTGTCAGAATGAACGCTGGCAGTGATGAGTCGCAGTTTGATGCGATCTGCGAGAAGCTAAAAGCCGAGCTTGAAGAAATTGTTTACCAGGTTGAAGATGACCTTCACGAAGTTTTCTTTTGTGTGGGCATCGGCGACTCTTACGCCAAGTCAATGATATTGGCTGAAAGTGCGCTCGATGACGCCAAGGCCAATTATTACGGCTCATGGGTTGTTTCAAAAACGGAACAAGATAACGTGAAGTCCTCGTATTTTTGGATTGAAGAGGTCAAGTCGGCTTTAAAAGAGGATCGACTGCTACCTTTTTTCCAGGAAATTAGCTCGGTCAATCAGTCTGGCTCAATACGCAAATTCGAGGCCTTAGCGCGCATTAAAACGCAAAGCGGCGAAATTATTAGTCCGGGGGCCTTTCTTGATTCGCTTAAAAAAACGCCTTACTACGGAGAGCTTACGCGCAAAATCTTTAGCAAGGCGATGGCGATGGTAGCTGATTATGATTGCAAGATATCAATTAACTTGTCGCTTCGCGATATCCTGAACCACGCTACCACGGAGTTTATATTAGAGGAGCTACGCCGCAAGGGCGGCGAGCGGGTAGTTTTTGAAATAACCGAAACTGAAGCCATTCAGGAATTCGCGGCCGTCAAAGAGTTTTTCGAGAGTATCCGCGAGGCGGGCGCCGCGATTGCAATTGATGACTTTGGCAGCGGCTATTCTAACTTTGCTTACCTGGTCGAGCTTAAACCTGAGTTTATAAAAATTGACGGTTCAATTATTAAACTAATTGCCGCGGACGACAGCAGCCGAAAAGTTACTAAGAGTATTATCGAAATGGCGCACAGTCTTGGCATTAAGACCGTCGCCGAGTTCGTCAGCGACGCCGAGATCTACAAAATACTGGAATGGCTCAATATCGACTTTGTGCAAGGCTTCCACATATCCAAACCCCAGGAAACCCTTGCCGGCGTGAAGCGCCGGTAGCCGTAGCCCGCAGTTCTACTGCGGGGGGAGCTGTGGGGCACACCCGGGTGGTTGTAATGTACACCGCGCGTGTGGCGGCTTGGGCCCGTAGTAGAACTACGGGCTACGTTTGTTGATAAGTTCGCGGGCGACGGTTTTGTTGATTGTGCCTTGGTTCTGTACGCCCAGCGCGCCGGCTTGTGTCCATATGGTTTCATGCACGACGCCAGCCTGGAGCAGCAGTGACAGCGGCGGGTACTACATGTCGTCGGCACCGGCCTGATACATGACGTCGGTGAAACTCTTATCGGCACCTTGCTGCAAGAAGTAGTGCGCCATTTTGTTCTGTAGCCGCATGATCTCCTGTTCGTCATCAGGTTGCTGCACGTAGAGTTGAAACTGATGGAAGCCAAGCAGGGCATTGTCGCCCACTATTCTGCGGTCACCGCGCATAAACACGAACGTACAGGCTGAGGCGCAAAGATTGCTGACATAGGTGGTGAGTGGGCGCGTTGAGGTGCGCTCTGTATCCAGTATGGTGATAATACGCAGCGCCTCGTCGATGTCGCCGCCAATGCTGTCGAGCTTTAACACGTCGATGTTGGGGTGGCTTTGTAACAGCGCACTGACGTGATCGGAAATGGACAGCCCCAGTTCACCCTGAATGCTGAGGGTGGTGCCATCTTCCGAGACTTCCACCGTGTAGTTCTGCGTCTGCGCGCTGTGGTAGAGCTCAGTGGCCACCTGGCTGACAATGGCTAGGTTAGTGATGAGGGCGATAACGTTAACGATTAGTACTAGTTTGGTGATGGCAGGCCAGAAGCGCTTGCCTTGCTTACGGCGGGCATTGGCGCTGCGCCAGACACCGACTACCTGCCAGATGACTAACACCAGGGTCGCGAGTGTCATCAGTCCGATAAGCGTGACGCGGGTCTGCCAGGGCGTGCCGTCAAACGCGCCGCCGCTCAGCATAACGCGGCCTATCAGCGTTGTGACGAAATTCACCAGGATCAGGTTCACCCAGAAGGCGGTACCCAGCGGCAGCTCACCGCGCCAGTGACGCGCTATGTAGTTGTTTTTCATTTTTGTTATTTTTGTTTGGGACTGTAAGCATAGTACCTTTTTCAGGTAGTTTGACAATAGTCGGGTGCTCGTATTTCTAGCGCGAGTTAGCGTTCGCTGGTATTAATCTTCAATAGATGTTATACAACAAAGAGATAACATTAAGGCAAAAATGATTAAATATTGGCTTGTGTTTTATTCATAATGATCGGAAGCGCTATCTCTACAAAAATTGCGGGTGAAATATGTTCAAGGTATTGATTCAACAAAAAAGTCCATCATTGTACGCTGCGCTTAGTTTCATGTTCGCAGTAGTTTACTTATCTTCGGCCCACGCACAGCAACTCGACTTATCGTCTTCAGAATTTAATGAAGTTTACGCATCCAATGTTCCTGTGAGTGGACGCGTGCTTGTTGGTATTCAGATTGTATCTGCCGAGACATCACCCAACTTTGAAGTACAAGTGCCTAGCTCCTTTCAGGCCAAACCAATTTGTCTTCGCGTGCGATCACGCGATGGTACTTATAGCTCAGAAAACCAATATCAAGTTGTGGGTCAGCCAAATGACGGCTTGTATCAGGTTAATTATCCGACCAAATATATCTCAAAGTTGAATGACTTTTCTGATAATGAACTTGCGTTGCTTGCATTTCCGGGGATGTGCACAGACGATCAATTAGATACGTTGATGCTGTCTTTTCGGGGCGAGCAAATAGTCCTTGATGACGCCACAGAAGTGGTGTTGTTCGTTAACTCAGGGCGTAGTGCTGTGTTTGTGCAACTAAAGAATGACGAGCATGGCAAATCAGTTCGCTGCGACAGGATAGAGGAAGGCATTCGCACTGGGTACGATACTTTGTGCCGATTGAACTATAGTGATCTGACTAAGGTCAATGGTGCGGTTTTATTGCGCCGACAAGGCTCGCGTATGCTGCCCCCGATTAAGTTTCAAGTGGCCATCTGATGCGCTTTTCCTTTCTTCAGAATCGCCTATTTTTCATTTTATTTGTGCGCCATTTTAAAAAAATTAACGGAATCCTTTTGCTCCTCGGATTCTGTCTATTTCTTTTGATTACCTATGTTATCTTTGCCGATCGAGAAGCGATTTACTCAGTCAATGCAGAAACTGAGGTCGCGACTATAACCTTAATTGATGACCCGTTGAATCAATGGCAGTTACCCAGCGGGACTCTCACTCAAGATTTGATGGCGTTTGATCAAGCTCAGCAGCAGTGGACGGGGGCGGAAATTATTTTTCGTGCAAATGCTGATACCTCAGCCAGTTTTATGATCGATATTGCAGCAAATCAGCTAGCAATTGTTTTGCAAAGTGAGACTGCATCTGTTGGAACCATAATAGGAACTGGTCGAAGTAAGGCGTTGGGTTCCGATGTACTGATTAAGGTTCCTTTAGCGTCGAATGTCATCTTTCCCTTTTTCGGCGAGTTAGGTGTTGGTGAGGACGTCACCACGGGTGTCCGAACGACGCTTTTGTCGGGCTCCATCAACATCATCGAAAAAGAGTTGTTCAGCGATGTGCGCTACGTTGCTGGCGACTATCAAATGAACGCTGGCGATCGTGTGCTGTTATATAAAAATCACGAGGCAAATGAGTTGGTGAAACTGCGCGGTTATATACGCCTTGCCGACAAGGTTCTAAAGGTCTCTGCCAATGGCATCGCAGAGTTGGCGCGAGTCGAACGGTTGGGCAGTGAGGGATATTCGGTTACATCCTCTGTTTGGCGCCGTGTGATTAATGATCCGGTCTTAATGTCGATAACGACACTACTTGCCATTCTGTTATTACTGATGGAAATTATTAAACACATTATTGAATTGATTCCGCTATTACGCGCAAAGAATCAAGACGTGAAGGAACACCTTAACGATGAAGAGATTTAAACTTTTATTCGTATTGCTGTTGTGGCTAGGCAATTTAGCGAATGCAAATGCCAAAATTACCCAGGTACATGTAAGCGCAGGTGACGTTGGCCAAGGATTTCTAGTCGAACGCTTAGATCAGTGCTTTCTCGTCACGCCTGAACACGTAGTTAAAGATGAACTTTTCGGAAACTTGATTGGCGGTACTGATTTGCGTAGTCGGGGCGAGGCCTATCCGGTACAGACCTTTGGTTATGATTTGACCCTCATGGTGAGTTCTGGCGCATTAAATAGCGAGTGTGGAATTGCATTCTCCGGGCTACCCACAGAATTACCAAACCTTGTAAGTGGTGCCTCGCGACTGTCTGTTTCGAGTGTGAACAGCGATGGCAGTTCGACCGTTACCCCTGCCAATTTGCTTGACTCCGATTTGCTGTATTTGACTATTGACCCCAGTCACGAAAACATGATTTTTGCGCAAGGCATGAGTGGTAGCTTAGTGTTTTTCGAGGATACCCCAGTAGGAATGTTGCAAAGCGTCGATGCGGCTACCGGGCAAGGTCGTGTTTTACGAATGGATCGTTTAACTGAAACTTTGAAGCCATTTTTTGGAGCTTCGGCTGGGGTGGTAAAGTTTGAGGCTGCCCAAGCCAAGGATGAAATTGGTTCGGTAGACCTCGGCAGTTCGAGAAAGGCGGTGCCGCTGCAGTTGGTCTCTTGGTCGCATGAGCCCATTGCTGGTACGCGTGCTAGTTTTGCCATCGATAATGATAAAACTACCGAATTTAGGATGGCTCTTTATGATGCCTCACCAGTTATGCTGGAGTTCTTTCTCGGCGACGAACTGGTTGAGTTTTCTGAGGTAAAAATTGTCAGCCTTGTGAAGGAAGGGACCGCCCGCATCCGTGATTTTGAAATTTTAACTGCGCGCACATCTGAGGGCAGACGCGGCTGGCGAAGTCTTCACAGCGGCACCATGTTGCCTAACGAGAGCGAAAAACTGATTTCGCTGGTCCCCAGTGGGGCGAAACGAATGACTTTGGTGATTCGTTCAACGTGGTCCGAGGGGAGTGAACTCACGTTGAACGAATTGACACTGTTTTAGATGACGTTAATTTTGATGGGGACGCTTGCGTCTTTATAACCACGACAGGTAAGAGTTCCCTCAAGCACGGACTCGTCGTTGAGAGTGGTACTGATGTAGCAGTTGTCTTGTGATGCGTCGAGGCGAAGGCCAGAAATGCTGCCCTGTCCAGCCGACTGATGATTCTCATACCTGATGAAACGTGCGTTGAAGTTACCATTGTTGATAGAGTAGTTCTGGACTCTCAGCGTACGATTTTTTCCAAAGTTTGATATATAGGACTTAAACTGTTTTTCATCATCCGCCGTAATACTCAACTCAATATTAAGCTCGCCGGTTTCTGCAATTTTCTTCCTCAAAGCAATTGCACGCATTGTATCATCTACGCTCGCAAATCCTGCACTGTATGCCAGCTCACGCATAGCTAAGTCTTTTGACGACAACATCGCATCTAATGCTGCTAATCTCACAGTTTCATCAGCATGATTCAGCATATCTTTAAACTCTTTAATTTCTTTCGCGCGCTTCATAATCTCTTCCGCTGATTGCGCTGAGGCTGAATTCGGAACCGCTGTCATTAAACCAAATGAGACGCAAATAAGTGATAGTGTTTTTAGGGCTGTCGTTTTCATTATTATTCCTTTTTCTTGTTTCATTGAAGAACTATTCAACAATAATGTATTAACAGAATGTTGACAAGAATAAAGGTATTACTTGTTATCGGTTTACGCTCAGTTCTGAGTTTACGGCGTCTTGCCGCGTGAGAGCCCATTCTTGATTGCGCGTTCGCTGGATTGCCTTCTAATCTGGCTGAGACAATTAAGCTAGGGCCTTACCCACTAATTGAAGGAACCAATGATTAAATGGGCTACACTTGTTGCTAATGTTTTTTCAAATGGAGGCGAGCGATGGACAGGAGTTCGATGCAACGTTTGGGTTGTTACCTGCGCATGAAGTGGCTGTCGCCGCGGCGCGTGCGGTTCTGGCTGCTGGCGCTGCTGGTGCTTTATACCTTATTCGGTTTTTTTGGCCTGCCCTGGGTCGTTCAGTCTTTTGCGAAAAGCACCGTGCAGGAAGACTTTGGCCGCTCGTTGCAGATTGAGTCGGTGCAGACCAACCCGTTCACGTTGAATATTCAGGTGAACGGGCTTGCGCTTGCTGATCGGGACGGCTCTGAGCTGCTGGGCTGGGATGAGTTATTTGTCGACTTTGCCTGGTCGAGCATTACTAATCAGGCCTGGACCTTTACCATTATTCGCCTTGAACAACCGGTTGTGCACGAAGAGCGTTTTGCCTCGGGTGAGACGCGGTGGTTGCGGTTTGTTGGCGATGTTAGCAGTGATCAGACGACTACTGCACCCGCTTCAGAGCCGGCGGCGCTGCCGGCACTGCGGGTTAATAAGTTGCAGGTGAATGACGGCGTGGTGCGCTTTACCGATCATCTTGAGGGTGGTGCATCTGCGGAAGCATCGCAGGTGTCTTTGGCGCTACAGAGTCTTGGCCTGACAGTCACGGATTTTACCTTGCAGGAAGGCGCGCGCTTTCCGCTTCGTGTTAACGGCGAGCTGCGAGACGGCGGTACACTGACCTTTGACGGTAGCATGCAGGTGCTGCCGAACGTTGCGCTGGATGTGAATGCCGATGTGAATGCGTTAGCGCTGGCGCAGGCGGAGCCTTATGTGCGGCAGTTTGCTAATGTACGTCTTGAAAGTGGCACGCTTTCGCTGAACGGGCAGCTGTTAAGCGATGCGCAGCAGCCGCTGGCGTTTGAAGGCGCTGCCGGAGTTGACGGGCTTAGCGTGAAAAATGCTTTGCGCGATGAAGCGCTGATTGGCTGGCAACGTGTGGCGACCGAGAAAGTACGTCTGAGCCTGAAAGATCAGCAGCTACAGGTAGACCCTGTCACGGTGCAGGGTTTGACCGGGCGCATTGTTATTTACGAGGACCAGACTACGAACTTTGGCCAGTTGGTGGCAGACCGTCGCGCTGAGGCTGGGGCTGCGGCTGGGGATTCGCAGAGCGCTGACGACGGCTCTGACGAGGGCGCTAATGGTGAAGGTACTGCGCCGCCCCTGAGTGTGGCGGTTGCGCGCATTGATTTCAGCGACGGCGCTATTCACTTTGCCGATAACTCGTTGCCGCTGCCGTTTTCTGAGCGCATTCATACCTTGAACGGCGAGATCTCGACCTTGAATTCAAGCTCTGCTGAGCCTGCGAAGGTGACATTGCAGGGCGAGGTGGCTGAGTATGGCCTGGCCAATGTTGATGGTGCAATTCATGCCTGGCATCCGACGCGTGACACGCGCTTGCGGGTGAAATTTCGTAACCTTCAGGTTCCTGAATATTCGCCCTATACGGTGAATTTTGCCGGGCGCAAAATCGCTGGCGGTACCATGGATGTCGACCTGGATTACAGCATTGAAGACAGTCAGTTAGACGGTGAAAACAATCTGGTGCTGCATGACTTGAAGCTGGGCGAAAAAATGGCGGCAAGTGATGCGATGGATCTGCCGCTTGACCTTGCTATCGCACTGCTACAGGACAGTAACGGCGTGATTGATTTGTCGCTGCCGGTCAGTGGCGATGTGAATAATCCGCAGTTCGACATCGGCGCGGTGATTCGCCAGGCGATAGGTAAGGCGATTACCTCGGTGGTGACCGCGCCGTTTCGGTTTCTTGCCAACCTGGTCGGCGCGGGCTCTGAGGAGTTGAGTCAGGTTGAATTCGCCGCGGGTAGTGCCGAATTGCTGGCGCCGCAGCGACAGCGCATTGCCAAGTTACGCGAGGCCTTGCAGCAGCGTCCGCAGCTGGTGCTGGAGCTGGCCGGGCCTTATGAGCGCGACTTCGATGCGCCGGTCATGCAACGCCAGCAGGCCGCTTCGGACATGCAGCAACGCCTGGCCGAGGCGGGGCGCGCAGATGCCGACCCCGGGCTGACCCTGGCGGCAAATCAGGAGCTGCTGGAGGCGATGTTTTTGGCGAACTATCCGGGTATTCAACTTGAGATGGTGCGGGCGGACTTTACTTCGCCCGTTGGCGAGGATTCCGAAGAGGTGAACTTTGATGCGCTGGCGTACCGCAACTATCTGGCCGAGCGGGTGGTTGCTGCGCAGGTGGTAACCGATGCTGACCTTTATGAGCTGGCGAATGCCCGGGCGCAGGCGGTGCGCGACGCGTTGACGGGTGCGTCTGATGCTGCTGCGGATGCCGCGCCGGGCATTGCTGCCGAGCGCGTACGCATTATGCCGCCTGATGCCACCGATGCCATGACGGATGAGCGCATCGCCATGGAGGCCGAGGTCAGCGCCGGCTGAGGCTATTGCGCAATAAAGTGGGGGTTGAGCATGGATTCTTTTTGATTGTATTGCAGCGGGGTGCCGTCGAGCGTGCTGACGCTGCCGCCGGCGGCGAGCACGATGGCGTGCGCTGCGGCGGTGTCCCATTCGCTGGTGGGTCCAAGGCGCGGATAGCGGTGGGCTTTGCTTTCGGCGACCAGGCAAAGTTTCAGTGAGCTGCCCATGGAAATGAGCTCGTAGGGCTCAATGAGCTGATTGAGGTAGTCTTCGGTGGCCGCTGACAGGTGTGAGCGTGAGCCGACGATTTTAAGCGGTGTCGCGTTCAGCTGTTTGCGCGCTTCAATGCGATCGCCGTTTTTGTAGGCGCCCAGCAGCTTCGCGCCGCTGTACATAGTGTCAATGGCAGGCGCGTACACCACGCCGGCAACCGGGTTGCCGTTATGTATCAGCGCAATATTTACGGTAAATTCGCCGTTGCGCTTAATGAACTCTTTGGTGCCATCCAGCGGGTCAATCAGCCAGTAGGTCTGCCAGTTTTTGCGGGTGTCCCAGTCGATTGCGGCCGACTCTTCTGATAACTGCGGCAATTCTGCCAGTTCGGTCTCGCTGAGCTGTGTCAGCTCTGTTTTGATAATTTCATGCGCCTTCAAATCGGCCTGCGTCAGCGGACTTTCGTCGCTTTTCGTTTCCGTGGCAATACGCGCGCCAAAGTCCGGCGCCTCATAAATCTCCAAAATTGCCTCGCCCGCCTTGCGCGCAACGCCCTCAAGCTCGCGTAACGTCTGCTCTGTTATCATCGTATCGCCTCCTTTTTGCCTTAGCTTAGCACACACCGCAGCCCGCACTTCCACAGCAGGGGCAGCCCTCCCTCTTTTTCACCCCGACGCCAGAGGGGGCAGCCCCCGCTTGCGCCGCTCGCCCCCGCCAAATCTTTGTTAGACTATTGAACATACGAACTTTTTAACCTCTGCCCCAGTATGGGCAGAGGTGCACAAATTTTCGTGCTGGCAAAGAGGGGGCAGCCCCTGCTGGCGTAGCGGAGGTTACAGACTATGCTGATGAAAATGCTGCTTTTGACCTGGCTTGCAGGCCTTAGTGCTTTTGTCGGCGCGGTGCTGGCGAAATGGGAGGGCTTTGGGGGCAGTATTCTAAAGCAGAAGTTTATCCATGGCATTGTGGCTGGCGGTGGCGGTATTCTGCTCGCCGCGGTAATGTATGCGTTGTTGCCCGAGGCAAGTAACCACCTGCCAATATGGGCGGTGGCCCTGGCTTTTATGAGCGGCGGTGTGTTGTTTTGCATTATTGATCAGTGGCTGGCGCGAAAAGCCAATCGTGCCTCGCAACTGCTGGCGATGCTGCTCGATTTTGTGCCGGAAGCTTTAAGTCTGGGGGCTATGTTCGCGGTGAATCCGCGCTTTGGTATGCTGCTGGCGCTATTTATCGGTTTGCAAAATCTGCCCGAGGGCTTTAATGCCTTTCGTGAGTTGGATAATTCCAAAGTAACCGAGCGCCGTCTTCTTAGCGGTTTCTTTCTTGTTTCTTTTATCGGGCCAGTTGCGGCGCTTGCCGGCTATTTCTGGCTGGGCGATATGATGCAAACCACCGCTGTCATTATGGCCGCTGCATCGGGCGGTATTTTATATCTTATTTTTCAGGATATTGCGCCTGATTCGACCATGCGTCGCTATTGGACACCGCCGCTTGGCGCGCTCATTGGCTTTGTAATAGGCATGGTGGGTAACCAGCTTCTATGACCTCTGCCCGGTAACGGGGCAGAGCTCGCAGGTTTTTGCCCCTGCGCCAGCAGGGGCTGCCCCCTCTGGCGCAGGGGAGGACGAGCAGGAGGGCTGCCCCTGCTGGCTTAGAGGAGTTGCAGGAAGGCGAGCAGGGCGTCTTCTTCTTCGCGGGTGAGGGAGAAAGGGACGAGCTCGTCGGTGGTTTCAGGGTAGGGCTGCACCCAGGGCTGGTCGGCGGGGCGTCGGGGGCGCGGGCCGCCATGGCCGTATTGACGGACGATGCCGCGCAAGTTATCAAACAGGCCGTTATGCATCCATGGACGACTTTGCATCAGGCCACGCAGCATGGGCGTGCGAAACGCGCCAAGATTTTCGATGCGCTGGTCAATTTCCCAAAGCCCTAAATCTTCAAAACGCCGACCGTAATAATGAAAGCCTGTGACATGAAATTTCTGGTCCGACAGTAGTGGTCCGTTGTGGCAGCGCACGCAGCCGGCTTTGGTGCGAAACAGATCGAGACCATGTAATTCCTGATCGCTTAAGCTCGCCTGCGCAGTCGCCAAATCGCCCTGATCAACCGCGCGCAAAAACTGATCCAAGCGATTATCCGGATGGTCATATAAAGTCAGTGTGCGCTGAAAGGCGGCTAGTGCACGGGCAATGTGGGGCCAGCGAACGTCTTCAAATCCGGGGTAGTTCGCAGCAACGTGGGCGACAGCATGCGCGCGACTTGAGGCCATCTCCACCTCATCTTCCAAAGGCATATGCGCCTGTTGCACCAGATTTACCGCGCGCCCGTCCCAGAACAGTTTTTCCCATAAATGCACGTCGAGCAGGCTTTGCGCGTTGCGTTTGCCAAGTCGTCCCTGAACACCAGGTGTCACGCGCTGATCATCGGCAAAGGCGTGGCTGCTTTTGTGGCAACTGGCACAGCTGACGGTGCCGTCAAGAGATAGTCCGGCGTCATGAAACAGGCGCTTCCCTAGCTGCACCTGCGCGGGATCTTGCGCCGGCGGCTCAGGCAGCGCCGCCACATCTTCGCTCGCTCCTTCTGCCAGCTCGGGCCAGTGCTGCAACGGCTGCAGATAATCGGCCCATAAGCGCTCGTAGCGATTGCGGTCATTCAATGGCGGCACCGAAGATTGCGGAGCTGGCATCGCCTCGTCGGTTTTTGGCTGCGCATCGCTCTCATCGCCCAGAAAAAGCGCGCCGCCGACCAGCAATAGCTGGAACAGCAGCGGCAGGGAGAGAATGGTCATTAGCGTCAACTTGAATTTAACGCCACGCATAGCTCACTCCAAACCAGAACGAACGCCCGGTTTCAATGCCCGCCAGGCCAGGGCCGACGCTGTAGGTCCGCGAGTTGAGCAGGTTGGAAACCTCGAAGCTGAGGTTAATGTCATGAGCTGTGCCCAGCTTCAATTCGTACTCAAAATTGGCATTGAGTAAGGTGCGTGCCGGGCGCTCGACGACCTTATAAACCGCGTAGCTCAGGGCGTTGATATCACACTCGCTACAGATCTCGTCACCGCGCGATATTTCGCGTAGGGCGCCGGTCGCTTCAGCGCTTTCGTAGGTTCCGACATAGTTGGCGATGAGCGTTGAGCTAAAACCGTCAAACCAGTCGCTGCGCAGCGATACCGTGGCGGTCAGCGGTCGGCTGAAGTCGTCCTGACGGCGGGTCAGATCATCGAAGCTGAGCAAGCGGAAGTTGCTGCGTCCGTCGTCACCTGTGGTTTGCAGGAAGACAATTTCATCCTCGGGAACGGCGTCAACGCTGTCGTCGTAGGATTCTGCTGAGCTCTCATTCTCGGTGAAGCTGGTATGCGCCCAGAGTCCGTGGCGGCCGAAGTCTCTTTGGTAAGAGAGTGTCAAACGCTGGTGCGAGCCTTCGCCTTCGTTGCCCTGCAGGATTTCGGTGTAGCCGTCGCGGTCGATGGCGTCTGCGCGGGTGAGCAGGTCACGCCGCCAGCGTTGCACGGCTTTGATGCTAAAGACGCCCCCGGCGATGCGTTGCTTCCAGGCCAGCGTCGCCTCGTCGCTGTAGGGCGTGTCGATGTTATCGAAGCTGTAGCGGTAGCGCGGCGCCTGCGCTGAGGTGCGCCAGTCCTGCACGACACCGTTATTCAATGAGCGGTATTGGGTGATATAGCCGCGTTGTTGCTCACGGATTTTGTAGGTCAACACGTTGGCGCTGTAGTAGCGGTTGGCACCAACGACCAGGCGCGCGCTGCCAATATCGACACCGGCTTGCAGGCGCGGCGCGAGATTCAGATTGCCAAGGAAATCGTCATAGTCGGCGCGCAGTCCCAGATTAAATTCCCAGTTTGCGAGGCTGACATTGTGTTCCAGGTAGGCCGCGTACTCTTGCAGTTGCACGTCAATATATTCGAGTGGGTACACGCGGCGGTACTGGAAGAACTGGCCGCGGGTGAGCAGGTTTTCCTGATAGGCCTGCAAATGCTCGGGGTTGGCGAAGTCAATGCTGCCGCCAAGGCGCTCTGCCAGTACATCAAGCGGCACTGCATAGGTTTGCTCGATGCAGTCGAGCGTCATGCCGCGGCAGTCGATGTTGGCGTCGCGAAAAGGCGCGTTGTAGACCAGTCCAGTTTCGGTGCGACGGCGGGAAAGCTCCAGATAATTGCTTTCCAGACCGAGTTCCAACTGATGGTCGCTGTTACCCCAGCTCCAGGCGTCGAACTTAGCTGAGCCTCGCCAGGTCAATGTCTGCTGCTCTTTGTCGATATCGCCATATCCGCCCTCGACGCTGAACGGTACTTCGCCGACATTCAGCCCCCACGATTTGCCGGCAGCGCGGTACCAGGGCAGATATACGTTGGGTGCGGTGCGGCTGTTTTGCGAGGTCGCGTAGGAGAGCGAACTGCGAAAGAGGGCTGCCCCCTCTTTGTGACGGGCGGAAATGAGCAAGGTCTGCCCTCCGCCTTCGATGTCGAAGCGTGAGTCTTTGACGTCGGTGAGCAGGTAGCCGCCTTCATAAGGTGAGTGGGTGGCGGACAGGCGCACTTCGTCGAGGCCCCAGGCGTAGCTGGTTAACGCAAGACGCGCGCTGACAGATTCGCGCGCGGTGGGTTCGTTTTGTCGCAGCGAGTACTCGGTCATGGTCGAGGTGGTACGACTGAGCGCCAGATCCAGCGCGTAATCGGCGCCAATGGGCGTACTCGCGCTCAGGCTCAGGGTGCGTTTGCTGAACTGCGGCGCCTCAAAGGCCTCGCTATCGGTTTGCGCGGCGTCTTCACCGTTATAATCGCGCTCGTCGATCACGCGGTACTGGTTCCAACTCGACTCGCTGCCGCGATAGCTTAACGTAACACTCGGCTCGCGCGGCATGCGCTGGCGCGGCTGCACGTCGACCACGCCACCAGCAAAACCGCCAAAGCGCGCCGGCACGTTGCTGTCATACACGGTAACGTTATCGACCAGCGACTGATTGATGAAGGTCGCCTGCGGATGTCCCTGCACGTCGTTGATTTGCGCGGGCGAGGCGCTGCTTGCGGCCGGGTCAAGGCGCGAATTATTGTTCACGCCGTTAAAGTAAAAACCGGTCTGCCAGGGCTGCGCGCCGGAAATCGACAGCAGTTGCGCGCGGATTTCGCCTTGTAAATCGGCGCTTAGCGCACTGTCGGAACTTTGTACGCCCGGCAGCGTCAGCAGCATATCGGTAATGTTACCGTTGCCTTGCGGCAGGCCGTCGAGGTAGTCGCGCGAGAGGTTGTATTCGCCGGCCAAAGTCAGGCTCTCCGGCGCGTAGCGGTGGCCTTTTACGATGATGCGCTCGAGTGGCTCAACGGCTGACGAGCCCTGAGCTTCGCTCGGGTCGGCCGTGCTCTTTGCCTCGGCAGCCGCGCTCGCAGTTTCGGCGGCGACGACAGCCGCACTACTAAGTAGCGCGGCAATTGTCACAGCGAGCAAACTCATGCGCGGCTTAGCCCAATGGGGTTGGGTCGTTCGCATCTTCTACTCCGTCATTGTCTGCATCGTTGTCGGTGGCAATGTCATTGTCAGCCAGCTGCTCTTCAGTTGCGCTGACCGCAAGGAAGTTGGCCAGGCCGTCCTGATCGGTGTCGACTGAGGCAACAATACTTGCCGGGAAGTCGTCTTGCAGCGCCTGAAGCTCGCTGATAAGTGCTGTCAACGTCAGACGCTCGGCGCTACCAAGGGGCAATTCGTTCAGTAGCTCTGATGCGAGTGAGTACTCACGAATAGCGGCAAGTGCCAGGGTCACGTCGGCTGCCTCGTCAATCGCGTCGACTTCGGGTAATTCGCGCATAGTGGTAGCCAGCGTCCGTGCCAGCGTACCGTTAAGCAGACGGCTGCGCGCCATGAAATCGGCATACTCAGGGTGGTTATAGGCATTGCGCCGTAAGGTCTGTAACACCGAGTAGCGGGTCAGCACCATGGCTGAGTCGCTGTCAAAGCTATTAAAAGTTGCCGCTAGTTGTAATAACGCATTCGCGCGCTCAGGAGCTGTCAGACTCTCATTGTTCTGCGCCTGGTTCAGTGCCGACTCGATGGCATTCAGCGCGCCGGTGTAGTCGCCGCTATAGGCCCGCACTTGCGCGACCTCAAGTGTGAAATCAAATTGGTCGGCGGAGGTTGTCGGCAGGCTGGCAAAGGTCGTCTCCAGCGTGTCGAGCAGGCTCAGGGCCTGACTGCTCTCACCCAGCGCCTGCCATGCAGTGACTGCGTCAAAGTGAGCATTCACGACATCGCTCAGCGAGACATCGCCTTCAACGGTATTGAAGTAGGTGGTCGCCATGGTTTCGCAGGCCGCAGCGGCGGCTGTCGCGTCAAGGCTGTCGATTGACTGATACAGTTGTACATATTTCAGGCAGCCGCGGGTGCCGGTCATATACAAGGTCGCGCCACCGTTTTCTGCAGCATAGGCACTTGAGGTCAATACTGACAGGCCTTCGGTGAAAGCTTGTGCGGCCTCATCGGTGTAGCCGAGTGCGAGTAATTGGGCCCCCAGGTAAGGCGAAGCTGGCGTATTCTGGGTCAGTTGTACCTGCAAGTCGCGCAAGTCATTGCCGAACTCGGTCTTCAGTTGAGAAATGGCGTCATTGACGCTGCCGCCGTTCAGTACGAGGGCAAGGGCGCTGGCACCTGATACCGCATCTTCGGCGCGTGAGTAAAAAATACTGTCGCTTGGGATCAGCTGAAACGGCACATTTTCTGATACCGGCAGCTCAGGATATAAAATCGCAAAAGCGGCAGAGGCGTCCACTAAAGGGAAGGTGTAATCGGCCAGGCTAACTTGCGCGTAAGCTTTGGCTTCGCGAGCGTAATTAGCGTCGTAGCTGACGTCGCCGTAGTAGCTGATGGTTTCGGCCAGTTGCGCACGCGCGGCTTCGGTGGCGCCGACCAGAATGTAGTATTCGGTGGCCATGGCGCTGTAGAGCGGCGCGAGTTTATAGGCGCGTTCGCCGGCGTAGTCGCCACGGGTCAGAAGTTGATAACCGGTGTTGGCCACAATAGTCGTGAAGCGGTCGATGGCAGTGATGGCTCGGGTGCGATTTTCTGGTGTACGTTGCTGCTGATAGTGTTCAATGGCGCCTCTCACCTGATTGCGATAGGCGGTGACCAAGCGTCCGTAGGCAGTTGAGTATTCGTTTTGCGCGCCACCGATGGTGCTGGTGTAGACGTTCAGTTGCTGAATGGTCTGTTCAGCGCCGGCCTCGTCACCGGCGTCGATCTGGCGGTTCAACAAGGTCAATAGGAAGAGGGCGTCGGTGGAGGAAATGTTTTCCAGACCGTTATCGGCAATAAACTGCGCGTATTCTTTTAATGCGTCGAGACGGGCGGCGCTGGCGAGGTCAGGTTCATTGGCTTCCGCGTAGGCATCGCCGAGATCTTTCAGGGTCACGGCGCGCGCTTGTTGCCCGGTAATGTGATGGTTGAAAAGGCGTTCGACTTCGGTGTCGAGACCAGCGCGGGCGTACCCCTGTAGCAATGCGCTGTAGGCGTTGGCGCTGACAATGTCGTCATCAATTTGCTGCAGACGTTGCTCTGCGGCTTTTAAGTGTGACTTGTCAGAGCGGTAATAATAAGCGGCTTTTTCTTCGTTGGTGCTATAGGCCGGCTTTAGCGTGACGGTCGCTGTGGTGGTCGCCTGACCGTCGCTGATATCGACTGCGAACGACTGGTTGGGAAGCGTCAAAGTGTCGATGGCCAGTGTGAACGTGCCGTCGCTTTGTAACTGTAGCGTGCCGCTTTCGGGAGCGTTCGCGAGTGTGAAGGTAAGGCTGTCGCCGTCGACGTCGGTGGCGTTGATTTGACCTTCAATCAGGTTGTCGGCGGCCACTTCAATGGTTGATTGTTGTAGCTGCGGCGCGTCATTGACCGGGGCTACGTTGAAGCTGATGGAATAGCGCGTATTGCCGGCTTCGATGAGGACTGAATCAGTGCCGTTGTAGTCTTGATCTGGTGTGTAGGTGACGAGTGCGGCGCCGACACTTACTTCGCCGTTTTGTGGCGCGGTGATGACAATGGGCGTGCCGCTGAAGTTGATGGTTTGCTGCCAACTCGTGTCCTCGTTGAGCTGCGCTTGGATAGCCTCAAGCTCAGGTTCGTTGTTATCGCTGCCGCCACCGCAAGCGGTGAGTAAAACTGAGGTGGTTAGCAATGCCGCCAGCTTCATGGGTGAGTTTAAGTTGTTATTTTTCATGGTTGAATAGCCCCCGAAATTGAATTTCGACGGATCTTAATGCGAATTATTCGTATTTGCAACCGAAGTTCTGTTTTTTTTCTTGGGCAGAGGTCTCGGTTTTTCGCCCCTGCGCCAGCAGGGGCTGCCCCTGCTGGCGCAGGGGCGGTGCGCAGGGGAGGTCTGCCCCGGGCGCAGGTCTGCCCCGAAAAGGGGCTGCCCCCTCTGGCGTGGTGGGGGTTAGGCGAGATAGCTGAGCGCGAGGTCGTGCAGGTCGGTGGCGGCGATCTGGCGGAACTGGCAGGCGTCGGGGAGCAGCGCGCGGGGGCGCTCGATGGGTTTGGCGCTGTTGCTGACAATGGCGAGTTGCTGTCGGCATACGGGGAGTAGGGTTTTACAAAGCTCAAGATGCAAGTGTTGTGGTAACAGTCGTTCGGTAAACACCAGTAGGTCGATATTGTCGAAAGCAAGGCCATTTTTGCTGATGTCGCCGTCGCGCACGTGCAGTAACAGGCTGGTCACGGCCGGGTCGGTCAACAGCGCCTGGCAGGCGGTAAACGCTGACTGCGCGCCGGAAGCGTCGGCTAATACATCGGCGCCAATGCCCATGCCTTCGGAGGTGATCCAGCCCAGGCCCGGCACCTTGCGACAACTGTCCACAAGCTCAGCCAGCGAGTCCTCACCGACCACCACAACCACAGGAATGCGGGGGTTCAGCGGCAAGCGTGCCTGCAAGACGTCGCGGTAAAGGTGCAATGCGGTGGTCGCGCCCAAATCTGGCTGTGCGTTCACCTCGCAGATGTTAGCGCCCACTTCGCGCCACGAGCGTGAGATATCGTCAATCAGCAGGTCAATGCCGGCAATGTCGAGGCGCAGGGCACGCGCTGCGCGTTCAGCTAACGCGGCGTTATCCGGATGTAGCCGGTCAAACACCGGCACCGGCCTGCCCCCGGTGGCGACGTTAGCGATACTGCTCAGGCGCACGAACTGTCCGCGCTCGGGCACACTTTCAGCATTAAGCCCCTGCTTTGCCAGTATATGCCGGGCCTCATCGTCAAGGCGCAACGGTTTCAGGGTTTGCCGTGGGCCAACGCGGCGATGCAAGGTTAAATTCTCCTGCTCAATAAGCCGGGCAACATTCAGCTGCCCGTCCCCAAACACACCGCCGGGAACCCGCTCGACCGCCCACACCGCTTTGCCATCGACGACCGTCACACGATAATCGCGGCCAGCGACGTGTTGCTCGACCATCACCCGCTCAGAAGCCTCCGCAGCCTTTGCAAACGCCGCGCGCACTTCGTTCGCGTTGGTCAAATTGGCCGTAACCGCTTTACCGCCATCACGATTGGACGGCTTGATGACTACCGGAAAACCGACCTTTTCAGCAAATTGCAGCGCCTCGTCGGCGGATTCCACAAAGCTGTTTTCCGGCACTGGCACGCCCGCTTGCCGTAAGCGCAGGTTGGTCACCAGTTTGTCGCGGGCCAGCCGTACGGAGATATTAGCGCTATCGAGGGAAAAAGTATGTTCAAACCAATGCGAGTTGGCACCAAAGCCGAACTGCGTAATAGCACCGTTTAATGGGATCACCGGAATATTAAGTTCAACGGCAGCTTTTAAAAATAGCGGGCTAAGGCTTTGTTTTTGAGAGCTTCTCACCTGCTCCAGAACCTCCAGAAGCTGACTCTGACGAATAGTATAGTGGTTACTGAAAAGTGCTTGATTTAAAAAGTCGATGACGATCTTATAAGCTTGCGTACAAATGACCGGATTACAGTGGGGCACCGCTTGCACCACCGTTGAGCTCAACGAACGCGCGCCAAAAACCACCGCCGGCGCATCGAGTAACGGATACTTTAAATATTCAAGAATATGCGTCGCGGTCAGCGCGATCTGTCGCACCAGCTGCTCCCAACTGGCAACAGGCGTGTGTGACGGGTCAATTGTCACCTCATCGACCTTGGCCAATACACCAAAGCCGTCAAAAAATGCCCGCAACTGCGCGCCGGTTTGCGGCTGGCTAAGTTGTGAGGCGAGCGTCGGGCTGCCGCGCAGGCCCAATACTAAGCTTGGTTGGCGGCGTCCTTTCCAGTAACCAGGAATGTATTTTTGCGAAACGATGCCAAGAGACTGTGCCTTATTCTTGCTAGTCATGGGTCACCGCCGTGATCGTGGTTAGCTGCCAATGCATGCCGACAGTGCCGTCGGCGAAGTGAGTAAAGCCCAGATAATCGTCAATGGCAGCAACGGTTTGCGCAGGGCTGGCACTTTGTAAGTCAAACAGTTGCCAGCAAAAGTCACCCAGTTGTTCTCGTGTCGCCAAGCGCCAGAAAAACTGCTGCTGCGCCACCTGCTCGACGCGAAAACCTGCAGCGGTTAGTAAATGCGGCGTGTCGTCATTGAGATAAATGCCCTCATGGCCGGTGCTGTTATGAGCGCCAACAAACTCATCCAGAAACTTTGCCACGGGCGAGTCTTGCTGTACATCAGAGAGCACCAGGCGGCCACCCGGTTTGAGTACCCGCGCGATTTCAGCAAATAACGGCCGTTTGTCATCGAGGTGATGAACGCCGGCAAGGCTTACCGCGCAGTCAATTGAGTTGTCAGCCCACGGCAGGGGCAATAAAGGTACCGAGGTTGCAGCGTTGTTGCCGTGGTTAGTAAAGCTGGCGCAGGGCTCATGGCCCAGCCATTCGCAGTCAGGGGGCAGATGTCGCGCCAGATAACCGCCGCCGGCGGGAATGTCAGCGACGCGCATGGCCCCGACGATAGCTGCGGCCTGAACCAGTTGCGCGAATTCTTCATCGCGCGCTTTAGGAAAGCGGGTCATGGCACGTTCGTAGGCAGTCCCTCGTGTCTCGAAGTGCTCGGTATAACTTCTCGCCATCGGGTTCATGTCCTTTGCAGCTGCTTACGTCTGCTTATCATTAAGTAAACAAAAATTAAATGCAAGACTGCCGTGTCAGCTATCCGCCCAGGTAACCTGGTTGCGGCCGTTTTTCTTGCTCTGATATAAGGCAAGGTCCGCCTGTTTGTAGGCTGCGCTGAGACTTTCGTCCTCGCCGACCGCGGTCGCGCCGATAGAGACAGTGAGGCTTAGCTCGGAGTCGTCAAACGTAATACGCATCCGGTCGATTACGGTGCGAACAGTCGCCAGCAATTGCTCAGATTTGTTCCGTGGAATATCAGGCAGTAACAGTGCGAACTCTTCACCGCCGACACGTGAGCAACAATCAGTGGAGCGCACTATGCCCGAGAGTTCACGTGCGACCCGTTGCAACACAAGGTCGCCGACGTCATGACCATAGGTGTCGTTGACTTTCTTGAAGTGATCAAGGTCGACAAGCGCTAAACAGGTAATATTTGACGTCGTGTTGGTGCGCGCTTTGATATCTTCAAAACGCTCGGTTAAATACAGGCGGTTGGTAAGGCCGGTCAGAAAATCGGAATAGGCGAGTTGCTCCAAGCGCTTCGTCTTCGAGCTGTTGAGTAAAACAGTCTCGATAGCCGAACAAACGAGGCTCACCAGTTCAATCTCTAGCTCAGAAAATGGTGTAATGCGTGGCGTTGGATTGCTGAAGCTAAGCGTGCCCCAGGTTTGTCCGTTCACTCTGATCGGGAAGCCGATGTAACTTTCAGCTTCGAGCTCTTTGGCGCAGGGGTGGCTTTGGAAGTCGTCGTTGTCGGTAATACTCTCAATGGCGACGACTGCTTCTGCCTCAAGTACCGTTGAGCAATAGGTCGTGTTGACGTTGAAGCACGTGCCAGGAGCAATTGGCTCGCCAGAAGTGTGAATATATTCAACGATATAGTCGTCTTTAATGATGCGGCTGGCGATACCGGTTTGCGCATTCAGATAGTGGCATCCCAGGCGCAGTAACTTGTCGATTCGATCGAGCGACAACGTTTGCGATTGCCGGTGCACGACATCATGGACGGCACGCAATACCTCAGCAGCACCGGCGTACTTGGTAATGTCATTGATCAGCGTGAAAAAACCATGTACCTCGCCGGTGTGCTCGTCACGGTTGGGGATATAGCGCACATCAAGTTGCAGGCGACGGCCGTCGCGCAATCTGATTTCATCTTCAAAGTGGAGTTCTTCACCTTTCAGTACCCGCTGGTGCAATTTCGATACTTTGGCGTAGGATTGGGGGCCAACAATCTCCCCAATCGACTTTCCTTTAATGTCCTGTAGCGAGACACCGAAAAAGGCCTCGAAAGAGGAATTCACAAATCGATAGCAGCGGTCATTATCCACAAACGCAAAAAGAAAGGGCAACGAATTCGCGAATTTTTCAAAGCTGTGGTCGAGTTTCATCCAGGCCTCATTGTTGTCATTTGCTCGTGATGGCACTTTCTTGCGTACCAGACTGATTGGGCGCTGGCGCAGGGGCGTTTATCTAGCTTCGTACGAGTATTAGCATAGGAGCGTTGAGGCTTAGATTCAAATCCGGGGCTCGCGTTCTCGTCGACGCCAGCAGGGGCAGCCCCCCTTCGCCCGCACTGCCAGCGCCAGAGGGGGCTGCCCCCTCTGGCGCGGCTCGATTTTTTACCGAGGTCTGCCCTTGTTAGATTATTTCTTATGGTTTTGGAAGCTTTCAATGATGCTGGCGAAACGATAGTCGTGTTGGTCGCTCACCAGATAATAGATATGGTGAGGATCAAGGAATAGCACGATGATGCCACCGTAGCCGCTAAGGAACGGGTACCATTTTTCGCTTTCCGGATGTTGCCAGAACCAGATGCTATCGCGATAGCGCAGGTTGCTGTGACCGGGCACGGGGTGAGCCTGCTCCGGCTGACCAAGGATATCGCTGAACCCGAGGTTCATCGGATCGTGCTGGATAAAGTGCGCGAGCTTCACCAGATCATGGGGAAGCAGGCTTAGACCATAGCCGCCCCAGACTTGCTGGCGATCATCTTTGGTAGTATCAATGCTATACGCCAGCGGGCTGAGCTCAAGCGGTTGCCAGATGTGTTCGTATAAAAGCTCATCAAGACGGCCTTGCTGTTGTTGTTTCAGATAGTTTTGCAGCGCAGTGGCCAGTAAATAGGTGCTTGAACTCTGATACACCATGGGAATGGGGTGTTCCGCCTGTGCCTTATAGCTGCACGCATGCTTAAGCTTATCGGCGTGACTGCTGGGAGTGAAAAAGTTATTAACCGTGGCTTCTGCCGCCTCGTCTTTGCCATAACCACGATCCATGAAATGCCCGGTGCGCATGTTCAGTGCATCGCGCAAACTCACCGACTGCCAGGTTTCCCCTTCACAGACGGTGCCCCAGGTATTCATCGTTTGTGTGAGTAACGGCGTATCGCTTTGTTTTTCCAGCAGCATCGCGGCATTGGCGGCGATAAATGTTTTGCTCAGCGAATAAGCCGGCACCGCCAGCCAAGGCTGTGATGAGTAGTGCACCAGCAGTTGGCCGTCACTGTCACTTTGCGCCCATCCGTAAGTGGTGGGGTATTCCTGTTGATCCGGTTGATACATGGTCGGGCGCGCCTGTGCTTGCGGTGGCTGCGGTTGCCAGGGCGCGTCATGCAGTGGTTGGGGCACCATGGTAAGATCCGGCGCGTGTTCCGACGTTTCACGACCAATTACTTTAATCTGTACGTTTCCCTGCCAGTCGTATGCGGCATAGGAGCAGGTCTGTGCATGTAGCTGATAGTTAGCGCTAACTTCCTGCCCTGGCTTTAGCGCACCTATTTCGAGATCCCCTGGCAATTCAATGTTGCCGTTATGCAGACAATTGGCGTTGTATTCGCGTAGCGCGAACGACAGGGCTTCGCCGGAGCTTGGCGTCAGCGCCAGGCCAAAAGGCTCATGCGCGGTGAATCCGCGTTGGCCAGCGACCCATTGCTGGTGCTCGGCCGAACTTGCCGATTGCTGCAGACGTAGCTCTGTATTTGGAAACTCCGGTCGGTCGAACTGCAGCTGCAAGGTTAAAATGACTGCACTGGTTAGTATCATCTGTTGTCCTCCTTCTGCGAGCGCTTGTTTGCGACTGACAAAAAATTGCGAAAGCGGATAATGAAAATTCTTCTGTATGAAATAGCGTAGCTGATTTTGCGCGGACAAGCAGAATGAGGTCGCTTGAGGATACTGTGTGACTGGTTTTTTTTCGGCTGGATATCACGGTTAATGTACGAAATTTGTTCAAAAATTTATACGTTATTTCCTAAAAACGGCTTGTCAGCGAAAAAAATTATCATTACTCCATTACCTCTGAGCCCTTGTACCATGCGGCCTAAGTGCTAAATTAGTGACCGATGAGAGAGAGTGCTGTAAATAACTGGTTAAAAAGTTGTACCTTTCGGTATCTTTTTGATGTATCTTATTTTGCAAATGACGTTTCACATTGTTTTCGAATATTCGTAACAAACGTGTTCGTTGTTTTGTGAAGGCTAAGGAGCCCGACTCCTTAGCTTTCAGCGCCGGACCAAGGATGGTTCTGTCATGGAGGGCAGAGGCGCAAAGGTTTTGTTTGTTACGAAGGGAGGGCTGCCCCTCCCTTCGCGACAGGGAACCACTACCTACCTCTGACCCGACCACGCTAATCCTCGACTTATTCCCCCAGTCGCAAATCGAGTATTTTCACGAAAACCTAAGTGACACCGCCCCGTAGCCCGTTGTCTTGCATAACACGCTTACGCCACAGCGTGCCTCAATCTAGCCCACCCCCAGCCGGGGCAGATGTCACCACAACCCCCCGGCTGCGCCAGAGGGGGCAGCCCCTGCTGGCGCAGCCGGCTGTTATACTGACCTCTGAGCGCAACAGGGAGGTCGCTATGCCAAATCGTAGAAGGAATGACGTGCCGGGGGTGGCGCTTCATATTACGCAACGTGGTAATAATCGGCAGCTGATGTTCAGGGAAAATGAGGATTATCAACGTTTTGCAGGTATGCTGATCCGCTACGCCGAGCAGTACAATATGGTCGTGCACGCCTGGATGTTGATGCCGAATCACATTCATCTTCTGGTAACCCCAAGTGAGCGGAAGATGACGGGGCGGATGATGATGTGTACCACGGGCTCTTATACCCAGTACTACAACTCAAAATACCGCCGCACGGGGACGCTCTATGAGAAGCGCTATTTCTCGGCGCTGGTCGATTACGACGAGTATGTGATTAATGTTTATAAGTACATCGAAATGAACCCGGTCAAAGCCGGGCTCGTTACCCATCCGCGTCACTGGCACTGGAGTTCTTATCGCCATAATGCCGAGGGTATCTTTTCATCTATGCTGGTGCCCCACCTTTCCTTCTTGAAGCTTGGCATCACGCTGTCTGACTGCCGCAAAGCCTATCGCCAGCTGATTGCGGCGACCAATGTAGATAGTGACGACTACGACAAGCTGCGCGAACAGATTCGGGACGCTCAGACGCACCAGTCGGTGTTCGGCGGCGAGGAGTTTCGGGCGGCAATGAGCAAGCAATTAGGCTTTGAAATAGAGAGGGCAGAGGTCGAGTGATTTTTTGCTTGCGCCAGAGGGGGCTGCCCCCTCTGGCGGAGCCAGGGGGGTGGGGGAGGTCTGCCCTTAGGTGGTGCGGCGCTTTTCTTGGTACATTTTTTTATCGGCGTGGGTGAGTATTTCCTGGGCGGAGATATTTTCGCCGGTATAAATGTAGGAGCCGATGCTCAATGAGGGGTAGATTTTGTCACCCTGCCATTCGAGGGGGTGGTTTTCGACAGTTTGGCGAATTTTCGCCACTTTATCGCGCACGCGCTCGGGATCGACAAGGCGGTGCAAAATCACCAGAAACTCATCGCCGCCCACACGCGCGACTTCGTCATAAATGCGAATAGACGCGCGCAGCTCATTGGCAATCAGCCGCAGCAATTCATCGCCAGCCTGATGGCCATACACATCATTTACTTTCTTGAACCCGTTCAGGTCGATATTCAGCAAGGTAAAGTGCCGGGGGCGGCGCGACGCGAGCTGCCGATTCAAAACTTCCATAAAATGCCGCCGGTTCGGCAGGCCCGTTAGCTCGTCCTGCCGCGCGACACTACGGTGTATTAAGGTTGAGCGCCAAAAGGTTAGCAGTGATAAAAACAGTACGCCGGCAATCACCCAAGCGATGATACGGGCGATGTGACGCTGCCAAAAAGGCAGGTTGTCAATTGTCAGACCATACTTGGCAGCGAGCAGCCATTCGCCATTGGGTATGGCAATAGGCAGTTGAATGTCAGCCTGATTAAAGGTCTCGACACTGCCAAAAATAACTTCCCGGTCGTCATCTGATTCAATGTGACCGCGCAGCGCAATCTCCGCGCCTGAAATACTATTCAGCCCGACTAATTTAATAAACTCGTCAAAATCTATCACGACACTAATAGTACCCCAATAGTCCCGATTCTCAGGGACGTCGGTAAAGATCGGAAAGCGAGCGATAATGCCTTTCCCTCCCTGAACCAGATCAACAGGGTTGGTGACATAGACATCCTGTAATTCAATCGCGCGCAGGACCGTCATGAATTGCTCGGGGTTAGTTCGAAGATCAAAGCCAATTGCCGAGCGGTTACCTTTTTCAGGGTACACATATTGAACGACATTATTTGGCGCGAGGCCGATATTGCGGGCGATCTCAGATTTTTTATCTAAACGCCGCGCAATAGAAGGCCAGTCGCGGATAACTTGTTCAGGGGCGAAACCAACGACGGTCGCCATACTATCGGCAATATAGGTCTCGCGAAAAATGAGGGCTTCAATACGTGCGCGGACTAAGGCGACTGACTTATTCAGGTCATTGCGTTGTTCGCGTAGCAATTGCTCTTTGTAAAGGCTGTGAACCGCTTCGGTTCCCCAGTAGGCAATGGCAATAAAAACCACGGAAAACACGGCAAACAGGGCTCTTTGACGCTGCCCAAACGTGAATTTCATAAACGATTCCAATATACAGTTTGTTATAACCTAGCGAATGTAGGCTTATTAGGCAACTCAAATGCTAGTGGGGTCAGCAACCGCAGCAACACCATGCGCGCACAGTAACGCCGCCAAAGAAACGCGTGCGTCACGGTCACCATGAATCAGCCGCACACTCCCCACCGAAGTCGCCTGCAGCACAAAATCCAGCAATTCCTGTTGATCAGCATGAGCAGAATACCCACCCAAGGTATGCACGCCGGCACGGATCGTTACGCGCTCGCCGTCAAGCTCAACATAACCGCCGGCAGGGCCGTACTGTTGAATAACACGCCCCGGTGTACCGGCCGCCTGATAGCCAACAAAGAGCACATCGGTACGCGGATCGGGTAACAGCGCGCGCAGATAGTTGACCATGCGCCCGCCGGTGCACATGCCACTGGCGGCAATCACAATGCAAGGCTCACCGGAACTGCGTAAAAAATTCACCACCCGCTCATGTTCTTCATGGCTGCGCACGGTATGCAGGCGGGCAAAGTCCAAAGGATTGCGCCCCGAGCGATGGCGCGCCAGGGCTTCGGCGTCCCACAAAGAACTCAGCTGACTATATAAAGAAGTAAACTCGGCCGCCATTGGCGAGTCCAGAATGACCGTCATTTGTGGCCAGATGTCGCCGGCCGAGGCAATCAAATCCTCGATCTCGTAAAGCAGCTCTTGCGTGCGACCAATACTAAAGGCCGGTATCAGCACCGTACCCCGGTCTAAAACACAGCGTTCAATGACAGAACGCAACCGCTGCGCGCGGTCCTCGCGCGACTCATGATTACGATTGCCATAGGTACTTTCTAAAAATAACAAATCAGCACGTTCAAGCGGCGTAGGATCAGGCAACAGGGGCGTGTTGCGACAGCCAAGATCACCCGAAAAAACCACGCGATAGCTACTCTCAAGCCACTCAAACTCGACATAAGCTGAGCCTAAGATATGCCCCGCCTGGCGAAAACGCAGTTGCACATCAGCCACATCAAGTGCCTGCCAGGCGTCATAATCCAGCGGCCGCAATAATGAGCGTAACAATGTCAGCACCGATGAAATCAGCTTGCGATCACGGGTCAGGCCTATTTTCAGTGCGTCCTCAATAACCAACGGCAGCAATAGCGCCGTGGCATGAGTGCAATAGATAGGACCGCGAAATCCGGCCATTAATAAATAAGGAATGCGTCCGACATGATCAATGTGCGTATGGGTAACGATAAGCGCCCGCACGAAACTGATATCAAACTCAATGGCCTGAGTGTCAGCATCAGCACCACGCCCTGAGGTTTCGGCGCCCTGAAACAAACCGCAATCGATAAGAACGGACTGATTACGAGCAAGAAATAACTGATGGCATGAGCCAGTGACACCGGCAAAAGCGCCGTGATGAATAACCTTGGGCGGCTGTTTCAAAGCCGCGAGCGCCTGTGATTACCACCAGGCAGGTCAGCACTGGACTCTTCCAGGTCGGGTCGCAATGCCGCGCGTTCCACCAGCCCGATGCAAAACACCAAGGTGGCGAGCAGCACCAGCGCCACAGGAGCTACAAAAGTGGTCAATTGCACATAAGCCGAGTCGCTGCCGGTCATGATCAGGTTATCGTGTAGGGCCAGAAAACCGCAAGAAATGAAGAAGACACCGCCGACAATACAGGCTAAATCAATGCGATCGCGGCGGTAACAAAGTTCGTAGTAACTCACCAGCGCCAGACCCGCACAAAAATAAGCCAGTGTCGCGCCGCTCCAGATAGCGATGGTTGCAGCTAATAATATGCAAATAAGAAGAACGGTCTTCATGAAATTGTGGTCCTGCGTCCGTGTGAGCAATATTCACATCCGAGTCACAAAAACATAACACGAGATATGTGGATTCGCCAGATATTTTATCCAATTTTTTTCACAGACTTTTAGCATCTTGTCGCAAATCCTTGTCGATGCCCCGCAACGAAGCTATAATTCGCCCTCTTAAAAGGAAGCCACAACGTTTATGTTACCGGGATGTAAAGACCTGTGAAATTACTTACCGCTCTACTGCAATTGCCGCGCTCAGCCAAACGCACGGTCAGCGTGATTGTCGATATTGCTGCTATCAGCTTCGCCCTCGTTGTCGCCATGCTACTTAGTAAAGATCAGCTGATCCCCAACGATCTTTTGGGTTGGTTAGCGGTCTATTGCTGGCTGATCATCGGCTCGGTTGCAGTGTATGTGAAGCTAGGTTTGTACCGGGCCATTGTACGCTATGTCTCCGTGCGCGCCTTCGGTGTGGTTTTGATTGGCGCAGTGTTCTCGACGTTGCTGCTATGGGCGCTGGTCACTGCTTTTTCGGTGAATCTGCCGGCCACCGGCATTGTGAACTTTGGCCTGACCGCGCTGCTTATTATTGGTGGCAGCCGCTTTGCTATGCGTGAATTACATCATCGTCTGGTCAGCCGCAAGAAGCTGCCGGTGATGATTTACGGCGCGGGCTCCGCGGGACGCCAGCTGGCACAGGCGCTGACCAATGGCGAAGAGTTCGCGCCCGTTGCTTTTATTGATGATGATCCGACCCTGCAACGGGCCTACTTGCTGGGCATACCGGTGATCGATCCGAGCCAGATTGAAGCGGCGGTCAGGGACAACCGCGTTGAGCGGATTCTGCTGGCATTACCCAGCGCGCCGCGTTCAAAACGTAAGCAGATTCTAGAGTCGCTGGAAGTATTAAACATTCGGGTACTGACGGTGCCGGGGATGGCCGACATGGTCAATGGCGATATGGCGATTGACCAGCTGCAGGATGTGCGCATTGAAGACCTGCTTGGCCGCGACCCCGTTGACCCGGATCCAATGCTGATGCAGCAGCATATTCGCGACAAAGTGGTGCTGGTGACCGGGGCCGGCGGCTCCATTGGCTCAGAACTGTGCCGTCAGATTATTCAACAGCGTCCGAAAGCGCTTGTTTTGTATGAAATCTCAGAGTTCGGTCTGTACAGCATTGAGCGCGAACTACGGGAAATGCAGCAGCGGCTGAACCTGCAAAAAGTAGCGATTTACCCGATTATCGGCACCGTGCAGCGACAAAATCGCATTGAAGCCGTGATGCAGTCATTCAGCGTACAGACGGTTTATCACGCAGCGGCGTACAAACATGTGCCTTTGGTCGAATACAACATGGTCGAAGGCGTGCGCAACAATGTCTTTGGTACGTTGCATACCGCTGAGGCAGCTATGCATGCAAATGTTGAGTTGTTCGTACTGATTTCAACCGATAAAGCCGTGCGTCCGACCAACGTTATGGGTACTACCAAGCGTCTGGCCGAGCTGGTGCTGCAAGGCCTGGCAAAACGTAATGGCAGTCGTACGCGGTTCTGCATGGTGCGCTTTGGTAATGTTCTGGGGTCTTCAGGTTCAGTAGTACCACTGTTTAAGCAACAGATTGAGCAAGGCGGTCCGGTGACCGTAACGCACCCCGATATCACCCGTTATTTCATGACCATTCCTGAGGCCGCGCAGCTGGTGATTCAGGCTGGCACCATGGGCGATTCCGGCGCGGTGTTCGTGCTCGATATGGGCGAGCCGGTACGAATTGTCGACATGGCCCGCAAGATGATTCACCTGAGTGGACTTGAAGTGCGCTCTGAAGCGCATCCGGACGGCGACATTGACATCGCCTACACCGGGCTGCGTCCCGGCGAGAAGCTCTATGAAGAGTTGCTGATTGGGGACAACGTGGTGGCGTCCGATCACCCGCGCATCTGTCGCGCTCATGAGCGTGCGCTAGAGTGGCCGCAAATGCAGCAGTTACTCACCCAGCTGAACGAAGCCTGCCAGAACTTCCAAATTGATACCCTAAGAGAACTATTGCTGAATGCGCCGACTGACTATCAACCAAGCGATCAGACCATTAACGATCTGATCTGGCGCAAAATGCAGGACTGAGATCGCACGGGTGCGGTCTCATCCTCTTTTACAACTCGCTGAAGTCTTTTTCCTGCTCCCGCTGAATGCGGTAATACACTTCTTCACGATGCACTGGTACTTCGCGTGGTGCTTCAATCTGCACGCGCACCTGCGAACCTCGTACATCGGCAATGGTAATAGTGATGTCGTCACCGATCTTCAGTGACTCGCCAGCTTTGCGACTTAAAATGAGCATGGGGCTATATCCTTATATATTCTTATTATTCCAAAAAACGAGAATGTTTTATTTGTAATCGCTTCCGAGTATAGCCGATTCCTAATCAAAGTCTTGTCTTTTTAGCGCAAAAGATACAACTTTTACCGAATCCATTTACCTGTTTTCATGAAAGTTTTATGCCCGTAGATGCAACATCTACCTACTGTCTAAACTTTGATATGCAGATCCTCATATTTATGTCACTTCAAAGATTTGGTAAAAATCCACTAACGTTTAGTGCGTCATAATCGTACAAAAGTTTATAGAAAAAGCAACAAACAACAGGTAAAATGGCACTTGTTTGAGTACTCCACATCAGCAATGTAACCAAGAGTAACGACGATGAAAGGACTGAAGAAAACACGGAAAGTGGTGCTTTATCGGGGTGACGAGGCCGTTTCGAACTTCTCTCAACATATTACGGACTCACTGGTTGCATCATTGCGCTCCATCCGGCGCGAGTTTAAGCGCAATCCAACGCTCACCCACGCTATCGTTACCGATAGCAAGGGCCGTAAATGGACAGTATCGCGCAATTTGTCTGATCTTGGCCTGCTTTGGCTGGCATTCCGCATTAAGTAAAACTGCTATTCAAGCCTAAAAATTTGTGTTTATATGGAACGGTAACGTTAACTTAAAGTTTTGAACTGGCCGATGAAAATAATAAACACAGACATACAGGCTAGAGCTGTCCTACAACTGGTCACCGCCACTGCGCTGGTGTTCGCCGGGCTGTTGATTTTTAGTTATCGACTGTTCGAGCCGACCCAGCAATTGCTGTATCACTCCATAAGTTCTTCTTTCCAGCTGGTTATGATAGGCATCGGCTTAAGTGTGCTCTTGCATATTTATCGGCGCGAGAAGCCTTACTCCCGCTGGTGGGCGTCGCTGTTCGCCGCGATCGCCATCCTTGGTATTGTCGATGGCCTGGCCGGTAGCCGTTTTGATAATTTCAGTGCGCAGATTCCCTGGTTTGCTTACCTTGCCTTTTTGCCCGTCGCTGTCGGCTTACTCATGCAGTTCCCCCGAGCTGGTGAGCGTCGCCCATGGCAAAACCTCACGCTGAAGCTGGGTGCCGGTTACGGCCTTGGCCTGGCCGTGGTAGGTTCTGCCTTCTTTATTATGCACTTGTTTTTAAAAGCACCATTACTCGCCAAGCATCCAACCGGCAGCCTGGTGGTCTGTGTCGCCGCGTTATTGTCGGGCGTGGCATTTTATGCGGCCAGTTATCGGGGGCGGCGGCCCTTACCGCGCCTCTCGCCGACATCCGCTACCTTTACTACCCTAGCGATTCTGACGGTCATGGTGTTTGGCGTCGGTATGTTTCATACCGAAATGTCCGACCTGAAGCGCGACGGCGAACGTGCCATTCAGCAGTTGCGTGACAGTCGCACCGCCATGGGTGAGAGTATTATCGAGTTATTTGAGCGGCTCGGTGAGCGTTGGGAAAACTATCCTTTGGACGAACACAGTGAGTTGATGGAAATCGATATTGACGCCTATTTGCGCCATGTCGACTATCTTGACTCGCTAATGTTGGTTAGTCCTAACAATCGGGTCGTATTTGAGCGCATGAAACCCTCGCGTAGCAGCTACTTTGAGAAAGTCATGTCCGATCCGGTTATCATACGAGCGCTTGACGAGGCTGCGTCACAAACTCAGTTGATGGTGCCGGAGTTTGGTGCCAATGAGCTGACCGCGAAGCTGATTATTCGTATACCGGTCAACTTTCGTGACCCGCAGACATTAGGTGATAGCGGACTCTACTCCATTCTGGCAGTGCTTGACGTGCGCGCCATGCTGGGTACTGCCATGCTCAATACCTATAGTAGCGATATTGAAACCTATACCTTAGTGACCCCAGGTCGCTGGATGGACCGCGCTGGTTTCTGGGTCACGCAGCCGACCGCAGAGTATCTGGATAATAAAGCGCTCAAGCTGCACGAAAGCGGTTTATCGATGTACTACAGCAAAGATGTCCCGACCCAGGCGTTTCTCTATCGGCTCGACAACCTGCAGGAAACCTCAAATCTACAGATGCTAATCATCGTTGGTTGCATCGGTTTGGTGCTGCTCGTAGTACTTGCGGTCGAACGAAATGTATCGCTGGAGGTACAGGGGCGTCAGTTATTTTACCAGGCACATCATGATGGCCTGACCGGACTTTGGAACCGCGACAGTATTGAGGAATTTATAGGCACCCAGTTCCATGACACGCAGGACGTGAGCGTGCTCTTTATTGATCTGGACGGCTTCACGCTTATTAACGACAGTCTTGGCCTGCATGTTGGCGACGCCATTTTGAATCAACTGGCCGAACGACTCCAAGCGGAACAGCCGCGGCGCAGTGAGCTGGCGCGCTTTGCCAGTGACGAATTTATTCTGGTGCTTGAGGGCATGACCCAGTTCCCGGAACGGGTGAAAAGTCTGGCGCAAGACATTATGAGTACTGTGGCGCAGCCTTACCGGGTAGGCGAGCATAAGATTTATCTGACAGCTAGCATTGGTGTGGCGCATCAGACCGATGACGTGCGCACGCCGCTGGAACTTATTCAGCGTGCTGACATGGCGATGCACCAGGCGAAGAAACTCGGCTATAACTACTTTCTTGAATACGACAACAGCATGGCGCGGCGCTTACTATCCACCACCGCCATGCGCAGTCGCTTGCAGGAAGCGATTGAGCACAACCAGCTAGAGTTACATTACCAGCCCATTGTGCGCTCGAACGATCAGCAAACGGTACAGGTCGAGGCGTTACTGCGCTGGCCGCAAACCGACGGCAGCTTCATTGCCCCGGCGGAATTTATTCCGCTGGCAGAAATGACCGGGCAAATTGTGCCCTTAAGCGAATGGGTGTTCCAACGCGCGTGTGAGGACGCAGTGAACTTACAGCAGCGCGACCCAAAATTAAGGGTCTCGGTGAATATCTCTGCGTTGCACTTTAACCGTGCTAACTTCGTTGATTTCGTTCTGAATACTTTGAACGAAACCGGCTGTCGCGGTGGCTGGATTGAGCTGGAGATGACCGAAAGTATTTTGCTTGAAGGGAGTCAGAACGCTATCGAACGCCTGCAAACACTGCGTCGGCATGGTATTAGCATTGCCCTTGATGACTTCGGTACCGGCTTCTCAAGCCTAAGCTATCTCAAGCGCCTGCCAGTCGATGTGGTGAAGATAGACCGCAGCTTTATTGCTGGTATTCGCCATCATAAGAGCGACAGGGTGTTGATTGAAGGGGTCATCCGGATCGCGCAAAGTCTTGATTTTGCGGTACTGGCTGAGGGCATCGAAACGCCGCAGCAGGCCGAGTTTGTGACGGATCTTGGGTGTAATTATATGCAAGGCTACTTCTTCGGCCGCCCCATCCCGCTCGAAAACCTTTGAACTACAAGAGCGTTACTGGATACTGGATATTAGTTACTGGCAAGTGACGGCTTTCCAATATCCAGTATCCAGTAACGAATAACGCTTTTGCTTTTTAAAAGCTGTACAGGGCCATGAATTGCAGGCGCGTCATATCGCCGTCTGTGCCCGATTCCAGTTCCCGCGTTGCCCGCGACAGCTCCGCTCCGAAAGTCAGGTTTTTCACCGGTGAGTACATGACATTCGCGCCCAGGCGCTGGGTGAACTTAGTGGTGTTGACGCCGGTCAGGTGAGTGTCCTTGTCGGCCCAGCCCCGGCTAAAAACCAGGTTGCTGCGGGTTGTATCATTCCAGACATGGCGGTAGGCCAGCGTGACCCCGCTGGCGTCAATGGCTTCAAGGTCGCCATTGGCGTCAATGACGGCGCTGTTGAAGGTATTCAACCCGAGATAGCGCCCAAAACCTGAACCGGTCTGAAACGAAGCGCGCAGATCATGCTTGCCTAACTGCCATTTGGCGCCCAGTGAGATGCCATAGCCTGCGGTGGTTTCGTCGTCGCCGTTGTTATCGGTGTCATAAGCCAGCTGGCGTACCAGACCAGCAATGCTATAAGTCACAGCGCCGGTTATGCCAACATATTTGGCGGTCAGGTCGGGCATAATGCCATCACTTGAGGTAATACGGCTGCCACCACCAAAGGGCGTTACCGTGGTTTCGGGGTTTTCCAGCGACACGCTGAAACCACCCTGGGTGTAGCGTAGTTGCGGCTGGCGGGCGAAAATAATGCCGTCAGTGGCACCGATAAAGTCCACCGATTCGGGCAAGATGGTTAAATTCTGAAAGTTCGACCAGGCCTGACCTACCAGCCAATTGCCGTAGGTGAAATAGGCCTGGCGCAGACGCGGTGAGTAGGAGTTGGTGATGCGCTCGTCGCCCACCGGCACTGTCATAAAGTCGAGCTCAATGCGGGCTGTTATGGCTTCACCATTATCCAGAACCTGACTGACATCAAAGAAAAAGCGCGACTGGCGCGCGTGAAAGTCACTGACGATGTCGTCGCCATTGCCGCCCACAGGCGTAGTGCTGGGAATGTAAAACTGGCGGCCGATAAAGCCACTGGCAGGCGCGTTACCATCTTGATAATCTGACATAAATGCGTCGAGTTTTATGTAGCCGCTGAAGTTCCATTGCGGGTCTGCGGCGTGTGCGGGCGTCATGGCGAGACCGCCTAATACGGCACTGGCGAGCAGTGTTTTTGTTAGTGTTTTGGGCAGCATTGCGGTGCTCCTTGATTCGTTAGCTGATTCTGTTTTGCACGAAAAAGCATCGAATGCTTAGGTGAAATAATCAATCTAGACTATGGTCTAATGGTCGCCCGCACCTAAATGCCAGAAGGTAGGTAAAATCAAAAGCGTTGTTGGTTATTGGATAGTGGTTATTGGGGGGTACTTCAACCACTATCCAATAACTAATATCCAGTAACTAATATCCAGTAACTAATATCCAGTAACTAATATCCAGTAACTAATATCCAATATCGCATTAGCAGTTCCGGAGGTTTTATGCAGCATAATGTTTACCCAGTACCGGCGGAAGTCAAAAGCCGCGCGCATATTGATAACGATGACTACCAGAAAATGTATCAGCAGAGTGTGGACGATCCGGAAAGCTTCTGGCGCGAGCAGGGGCAACGTATCAGCTGGTTTAGTCCATACTCGAGAGTGAAGAACACCAGCTTTCAACCGGGCGATATCAGTATTAAGTGGTTTGAAGATGGTACGTTGAATGCGTGCTACAACTGTGTTGACCGGCATTTGGCTGAGCGTGGTGACAAGACGGCGATCATCTGGGAAGGCGATGACCCGTCGGTGAGCGAGGAGATTAGCTATCAGCAGCTGCATGCTGAGGTATCCCGTTTTGCCAATGGTCTGAAGAAGCTTGGTGTTGAGAAGGGCGATCGCGTGGCAATTTATATGCCAATGGTGCCTGAAGCTGCTTATGCGATGTTGGCCTGTGCCCGCATTGGTGCGGTACATACGGTTATTTTCGGCGGCTTCTCGCCCAATGCGATTGCCGATCGGGTCAACGACTGTGGTGTTAAAGTGGTGATTACCGCTGATGAAGGCCGTCGTGGCGGCAAGACTACTGCGTTGAAAGCCAATGTGGATGAAGCGCTGAAAGACGACCGTTGCCCGACGGTAGAGCACGTAGTGGTGGCGAAGGTCACTCATGGCGATGTAGCGTTTGATGACAGCCGCGATGTCTGGTGGGATCAACTGATTAAAGATGTACCAACCGAATGCCAGCCGGAAGTGATGAATGCTGAAGACCCGCTGTTTATTCTCTATACCTCAGGCTCGACGGGTAAACCGAAGGGCGTGCTGCATACCACTGGTGGTTATATGGTGTGGGCGTCGATGACACACGAGTATGTGTTTGATTACCACGAAGAAGATATTTACTGGTGCGCGGCCGATGTGGGCTGGATTACCGGGCACTCGTACATTGTTTATGGCCCGCTGGCTAACGGCGCGACCACGCTCGTGTTTGAAGGTTTGCCCACTTATCCGGGCGTGGGTCGTATTGGTGAGGTGATTGACAAGCATGGCGTGAACATTCTTTATACCGCGCCAACAGCGATTCGCGCGCTTATGGCCAAAGGCACGGCAGCAGCCGAGACCAGCACCCGCGAGTCGTTGCGTATTCTGGGTTCGGTCGGTGAGCCAATTAATCCGGAAGCCTGGGAGTGGTATTACAATGTGCTCGGTGACGGTCGCTGCCCTATTGTGGACACCTGGTGGCAAACCGAGACCGGCGGCATCATGATTACTCCGCTGCCGGGTGCGACTGATTTGAAACCAGGCTCAGCGACGCGACCGTTTTTCGGCGTCCAACCGGCGCTGGTGAATGCCGACGGTGAAGAGCTTGACGGCGCTGTCGACGGCAATCTGGTGATTAAAGATTCCTGGCCGGGTCAATCGCGTACCCTATGGGGCGACCATGAGCGCTTTGAGCAGACTTACTTCTCCGCTTATAAGAACTTATATTTCTCAGGCGATGGCGCGCGTCGTGACGAAGACGGCTATTACTGGATCACCGGCCGCGTCGATGACGTGCTGAATGTTTCCGGGCACCGTTTGGGCACCGCTGAGATTGAAAGCGTGCTGGTCGAGCACCCGGCGGTATCTGAAGCGGCGGTAGTCGGTTACCCGCATGATCTGAAAGGTCAGGGTATTTATGTTTACCTGATTGCGATGTCAGGCACTGAAATTACTGATGAACTGACCAAAGAGGTTCGTGAATGGGTACGCAAAGAGCTTAGCCCCATTGCTACCCCTGACTTTATTCACTGGGCGCCGGACTTACCGAAAACCCGCTCGGGAAAAATTATGCGTCGTATTTTGCGCAAAATTGCGGCCAATGAATTTGAAAACCTGGGTGACACCTCTACGCTCGCCGATCCGGGTGTGGTAGATTCGCTGATAGAGAATCGACTGAACAAATAGCACCCATGGCTAAATTCCTTATCGCTGATGATCACCCGTTATTTCGCGAGGCGCTGCAAGGCGCCCTCGCGAATCACTATGCCAATTTGCAACTCAGAGAAGCGGGCGATCTGGAAGCGACACTCAGCGCGCTCAATGACGATGACGACGTCGACTTGTTGTTACTTGATCTGCACATGCCAGGTAGCGGTGACTTGTATGGCCTGATCCGCATTCGGGAGGACTTTCCGTTGTTACCGGTCGCGGTTATCTCGGGTTCGGAAGACGCTGCGGTGGTGGCAAAGTGCATCGGTTTTGGCGCTTTGGGCTTTATTCCTAAGTCATTGTCTTCGGGCAACATTGCCGAAGCCATCGACGCCATTATGCAAGGGGATACCTGGGTGCCGGAACAGGTACGCGGTCGTCTTGATAGTGTCAGCGCCGAAGATCAGGAGCTGGCGCGTAAAGTGGCTGATTTAACCCCGCAACAATATCGTGTGCTTTACCTGTTGCACGAAGGTCTGCTGAACAAACAAATTGCCTATCAGCTAAATATTACCGAAGCGACGGTCAAAGCCCATATTACGGCCATTTTTCGTAAACTTGGCGTGTACAGCCGCACGCAGGCGGTGTTATTGGCCGAACGATTGCAATTAGAAGCCCCGGTAAATTCCTAAATGTAAAATTTTGTAACATTCTTAACACAGAAAGGCTACCTTCTCTTTATCTCTTCGTGCTAAGTTTAAAAAAACGATAATTATAAAAACCACACAGCAGGAAGGATAAAATGGCAACCCAAACCACTGTTTTACGCCCCGCGGCTCTCGCCGTGGCGGTCGTGTCAGCTCTGGTGGGTACTGCAGCCGTAGCACAACAGGTACAGCAGCAACCCACGCAAAGCCCGCAATTAATTACCCAGCATCAACTGGATAAGCGCGATAAGAGTGCCACCAAGATGGTACGTGACTATGCCGTCACGCGCTTTATCGTGGAGCTTGAAGATCCTGCTGCTGCAGTTTACAAAGGCGGCCTGGCCGGCTTCGCACCCACCAGCCCGAAAGCAACAGGGGCGGCGCAGTTACAACTGAATTCGACACCGGTGACCAGCTATCAGCAGCATTTGTTAGGCAAACAGAACGAGGTGGCGCGTGGCTTACGTGCTAGGGTCGGCAACCTTGAGGTAAAACACCACCTGACGCTGACCTTCAACGGTCTGGTTGTTGAAGTTCCGGAGCAAGTCAGCGATGAAGCTGCGCTACGCGCACACCTTGCACAAGTGCCTGGCGTGAAACGCGTGTACGAAGACAAGAAGTACTACGCCAACACGGCCACCTCGATGGATCTGATTAACGCACCGGCGGTCTGGAGCGCGTTGGGTGGACAAGCGCAGGCTGGTCGTGATGTTAAAATCGCGATTATCGACAGCGGGATCGATCCAGAACATCCCATGTTTGCTGACAATGGCCATCCTACCGTTCCACGCCCGTCTAAAGCTGATTATTGCACTACCAATATAAGTTTCTGTAACGACAAGATTATTGTCGCGCGCTGGTATGAGCCCCAGGGGGAGGTAGACGCTAAAGAAACTGAAAGTCCGTTAGACATTAATGGCCATGGTACCCATGTTGCTGGTATAGCCTCAGGTAATCCCGCCACAGTAACTTTTGACGGTGCTAGCTTGAACCTAACAGGTGTTGCGCCGGGTGCTCACTTGATGGTTTATAAAGCACTTTTTGATGGTCCTCAAGATAGTCCTGCTTCGGGAAGCTCATCGCAGCTACTTCCCGCGCTTGAAGATGCTGTAGCGGACGGAGCTGATGTGATTAATAACTCATGGGGCAGTGGTCCGGGTGGAGATCCCGCTGACAGTCCCTATCGGGATGCCTTTGCAGCTGCTAGAGAGGCCGGTGTATTAACGGTTACAGCTGCTGGGAATGCGGGTCCGGGCGATCGCACCATCGCTTGTCCAGGTTGTATTGAGGATGGCTTGACGGTCTCTAGCAGTCAGCACGGCGGTGACGTAAAATCTATTATAGAAACAGGTGCTTTCAGTGAAATTTACGCGAAGCCTGGCTCTGGTAATTTTACCATTAATGAACCTATTACAGCGTTGCTGGCATTGGCTGCAAATAGCGGCGACAATCTCGCCTGCTCGAGTTTTGCCAGTGGCACTTTCAACCAGCAAATTGTGGTGGTTCAGCGCGGTAGCTGTAACTTCAGTACTAAAGCCAATAATATTCAGGCGGCCGGCGGGTTGGCGATGATTGTTTATAACAACGAGCCAGGTATCGTTAGAATGAGCATGGGCGAGGCAACTTTACCTTCGGTATCCATCACCCAGCCGGACGGTCAGGCAATCATAGCTGACTGGCAGAATGGTGACACGGCTACTATCAATATACCGCAGCGGTATGTAACCGATAATCTGGCCGATACCATGTCTGATTTTAGCGGCCGTGGCCCTAATGGTAACTCGACCTTTCTGAAACCTGATCTAACTGCACCAGGCAGTGACATTATTGCGCCCTATCTAAATTCTTCTTATGTTGAGTTAGATGGCACGTCGATGGCATCACCGCATGTTGCCGGTGCCGCTGCGCTGGTGCTAGATACACGGCCGAACCTTACTGCTGAACAATTGAAGTCAATTCTTATGACCTCCAGTGACAGCGGTTTACGAGATGATGATCTTATTTCAGCGACCACGCCTTTTGATCGCGGGGCCGGACGATTGAATCTTGAAGCCGCGCAAGCGACCCAAGTGGTGGTGGATACGCCGTCGTTAGCCAATAACGCCTGTTCACTGGGCTGCGACTTTACCCGCAACTTTACCAATATTGGTAATGCTGCGGTAAGTTTTAGCATTGAAACCAGTTTCAATGATCCGAATATCTCTGCAGTCGTAGATCAGGGCCTGTTGGCGCTCAACGCCGGTGAAAGCGGTAGCCTGACCTTCTCAATCGACACTCGGTTTGCCGCCGAAGGCTGGCATTTCGGTGAGGTGCTGTTAACCAGTTCACCACATCCGACCCTTCGTTTACCGGTCGCGGTGTATGCCAGTTCATCGGACAATGAAGCGATTGTAACTGCCGCGCACACTTCAGGTGAAGTTGCCATCGATGCGCCAATTGGCGTGCAGGCCAAAGGTGCACTTGGTAGTGGTGAGACGCCGGTGACCTTAAGCGTTACCTTACCTGATGGTGCGATACTTGATGAGAGCTCAGTAATTGTCGATGAGACGCTGTCGCAACGTACCAGTCTGACTATCAGTGCCGGTGAAATTGTCTGGCAAGGCAGTCAAAATGACGAGCCTGATATTCAGGAAATAGGCTTAAGAAACGGACTTTTTTTTGCAGGAAAAACAGTAGCGCAACTCACGGGTAACCAAATTGATAACCCTGTGTGCACTGAATATTGTGATGATGAGGTATTCTCATTACCAATCGAGAACTTAGGAGGGATTTATCTTGATGGAGTGCAGTATAACAATTTAGTGATTTCAGCCAACGGTATTATCGGTGCAGGTAGTATCGGAAATGATTTTGCTGACAGTGCTTCAAATCAAGCGATTCCTGATGAAAGTCCTCCCAATGCTTTCTGGGCTCCATTTTGGTCAGATCTCGAAATTGGTTTAGATGCTGGCGGCGGCCAGCTTAATATTGCTGCTGTTAAGGTAAATGATACAAACTGGCTCGCGATTGAGTTCGAAAACGTCCGCGAATATGATGACGACTCAGGTGATCGCTACACCTTTTCGCTCTGGGCTGAATTAGGCACCGACAACGTTTACTTTAACTACATTGACCTGCCAGCAGGTGCGCCAGCCAACCTGACCATTGGTGCGGAAGCGGCAGCCGATGCGCTAGGCGTGATTGGTGCACAGTACTATTTTGATGGTCTTGGTACCTATCCGGCAAATGCTGATGTGTTACTGGCGCAGGTCGAGCGCGGTGCGCGTGCCTCGGTGGTGATTGACTTCACCATGCAGGTCGACACTATTGCCGATGCACCGGACCGCGTAGTCACCACCGGCCGCGACGAACCGGCGACCATCGACCTCAGCACGGCATTTGCCGAAGCAGGTCGTGACCTGCTGACGCTTGTGAATGTCAGCGACGCTAACCGCTCGTATGACGCAGTATTACCGCAGGTGATCGAAGCGGACGGCGCGGTACTTGCTGAGATTGTTAGCGAACCCGGCAATGGTACGGTGGTGGTAACTTCAAATAATAATCTGACCTATACCCCGGCGAGTGGTTTTGTCGGTGACGACAGCTTTACTTATCGCGGCGTCGATAGCGCCGGACAGATGACCACGGTGGGGACGGTGGAAATTAGTGTCATCAATAACCCTCCTCAGGCGGTTGTTGAAGAGGTGGAGGGCCCGCAGGAAGCCGATACCACGTTGGAGCTTGATGCCAGCGGCAGCAGTGATCCGGATGGCGATACATTAAGCTTCAGCTGGACTCAGGTGTCGGGCACCAGTGCCGCCATCGCTGATGCGGATCAGGCTATTGCCAGCATTGTTGTACCTGCGGTGGATAGCACAGAAACCGCTGTATTCGAGGTAACGGTCTCGGATGGTACGGACAGTGATACAGCTCAGGTTCAGGTCATTTTTCAGGGACCCAACCGGGCACCAAACGCTTCCGCCAACAGCGCGCTGCGTCGCGTGCCCAGCGGCCAGGCGGTGACTTTAAGCGGCTCAAGTAGTGGCGATCCTGACGGCGACGTGCTGTCGTACAACTGGGAACAGGTGTCAGGCCCGGCGGTTGAGTTATCCAGCCCGGAAGGCGAAACCACTCAGTTCAATGCGCCGAGCGTAAGTACCGAGCAGGACCTGGTGTTCCGCCTGACCGTCAGCGACGGTGAGCTGTCCGACACTGATGAGGTAACTATTACCGTGTATCCTCGTGAAGAAGATGCCGGTGAGGAGTCATCGGGTAGTTTCGGTGCCTGGTTAGCCTTGTTAGGATTACCACTGATATGGCTGCGTCGTCGGACGCAGCGTTAAGCGAAAAGGGAGTAACGCGATGAAACTAGCTTTATCAGCAGTAGCGGTTATGTTGTTGTTGGGCTGTGGCGGTCCGCAACAACCCGCCGCCGACGAGCAACAGCAGGTGACCACGCCAGATGAAACGGTCGCTAATCCGGAGCTGGTGGATAACCGCGCTAAACTGGCTGAATTGGATCAGCAGATCCGCTCGATGGTCGGTATGGCATACGCCGAGAACATTGAGCAGTGCCGGTTGGCGGAAGTTGGCCACCGTCCCTGTGGCGGCCCGCAGTATTACATGGCGTACTCAACCGCCACTGTCGATGAAGCGGTATTGCAGGAGCTCATTAACGAGCACCTGCAGTTACAAATCGCCTATCAGCGTGATCACGACATTGTCGGCACCTGTGAAGTGATTCCACGTCCGGCGGTGACCTTACAGGGCGGTCGCTGCGTGGCAGTTAGTGCCTCAGACCGCTAATTTTTGCAGGTGGCGCAACAGTGCTTTCAGCTGCGCCGGTTTTACCGGCTTGGCAATAAACAGCAACTGTTGCTCACGCGCCAGTAAACGTACCTGGTCATCGCGCATGGCGGTGACCAGGGCTCCTTTTAACTCTTCTCCCCAATAACCTCGCAAGGCTTTCACCAAGCTTAAGCCGTCATGCTCATCATCACCCAACTGATAGTCCAGCAACACGCCATCGGGCGCCTCATGTGTACTGGCATATTGTAATGCCGTGGCACTGCTGGTGAAGGTCTCAACAGTACAGCCCCATTTTTCCAGCAGGGCGCGCAGAGCGCTGAGATTTTCCTGATCGTCATCCACGCACACCAGCGTCAGTTGCTCATTAGGCATACTGGTATCGTGGGCGGACGATGGCAGTTCGACCTGGTCCGCGGCGCCGCGCGGCACCGTGACCATAAAACAGCTGCCTTTGCCTTCCTCACTGGTGAGTTTAAGCTCACAGTGCAGCTGTTCACTCATACGCTTGGCGACGCTCAGCCCCAGCCCGACGCCTTCAACACGGGTGTTCTGGCCGCGATAAAAGGCATCAAAAATCCGATGGCGCTGCTGTGTAGTAATGCCCGGGCCGGTATCCCAGACCGCAATCTGGAACGCATCGCCGCGTGGTCGCACGCTCAGCAGAACCTTGCCCTGAACCCGATTGTACTTAACCGCATTGGAGAGAAAGTTCTGAATAATGCGGCGCAAGTACGTCGGGTCGGTGTAAATCACGGCTTCACGCCAGTGACTACGCAACTGAATCTCACGCTGCTGGGCGAGAACCTGATATTCGTTGAGCAGCGGCTGCAAAATACTGCTCAGCTTCACATGGCGAAAGCTTGGCTGCAGCGCGCCCTGGTCCATTTTGGCAATTTGCAGCAGGGTACTGAGCAGATGTTCGGTCGACGTCAACGCGGTATCGAGCTTCGCGCTCAACTGCTGATTGTGCGGTGTCAGTGTGCTTTCATCGAGCGCCGACAAATACAGCCGCGCAGCGTTCAGAGGCTGCAGTATGTCGTGGCTGGCCAGGGCGAGAAAACGCGTTTTTGAAGCATTGGCCTGCTCGGCTTCTTGTTTGGCTTGTTTAAGCTCGACTTCAACTTTACGCCGCCGATCGATCTCTTCAGTTAATTCATTATTAATTTCGCGAATTTTGCGTTGCCGCAGGTGAACGCGCTGCTCCAGATCAATGTTGGCCTCTTCCAGTGCCTGGGCGGTTTCCACGTGTTCGGTGATATCGGTAAAGCTGGTGACAAAGCCGCCATTAGGCAGCGGGTTGCCGACCATTTCAATCACCCGGCCGTCACCGCGACGGCGGATGAAGCGATGCGGTGAGCCCATTTGCATGTAATTTAAACGTTTATTGACCAGCTCATCGATTTCACCAGGGCCGCATTCGCCGCGCTCGGCGTTGTAGCGGATAAGGGTGGCAATGGGTTGGCCGGGCTTGACCATGCCGTCGGGATAGTCAAACAGATCAAGGTAGCGCTTGTTCCACGCCACCAGGCGTAATTCGGCATCGACCACACTGATGCCCTGCGCCAGGTTCTCGAGCGAACTGAATAAAATGGACTGCTGGGTTTGCAGCGCCTGAGTGGTGTCGTCAAAAAAGTGTACGACCTCTTCCAGGTGCAAACGGCGATCGCGTAGCGCTGCTTCAATTAACGAGCGGGCGGTGGCGGCACCGAGTACCCCGGTTAAGGCGCGCTCGACGTAATCGATAAACTCGCGGCTGGCGACATCATCTTTGTTGCTATCGTCAAGCATGGCCTGTTGTGCGTCATTGAAATAGGCCAGTAACTGGCGGGTGCGCTGCTCGCCGACGAAGGTTTTCAGCAACAGCAACATGTCGCCGTTGGTGGCCTGATGATGGCGGCCGATGGTGTGCTCCTGCACCGCCGTGCGCGGTTTAACAAAAGCCATGGCCTGAATGCGATCAACCAGGCGCGCCTGGGCCAGCAATGAGAAGACAATATAGGCGGCGCTGTTTAATAACAGGCTTATCACCGTGCCCTGAGTAATAATGCTGGTTTCGCTGCTCTCGTGGGGTAAATACATGGGCAGCGCCACGCTGAACAGCCATGCCAGCAGACCTGCACCTAAGCCGATATAGACGCCGCGGGCGTGGCCCCGCCGCCAGTACAAGCCGCCGATAATGGCAGGTAGCAATTGCAGCACCACTGAGAATGCCAGCAAACCGATACTGACCAGGCCGGTGTTGGCGGCCCACAGGTAATAGCACAAATAAGCCAGCAGCAGGATCAGCGCGATAGCGACGCGGCGAATAAACAACAGCCGGCCCTGAAACGAGCGCACTTCGGTTTGCCCTGCGCCAGCGCTACGACTGAAGGTGAACGACTGGCCGCGCTGTAAAATGAGCGGCATGATGACATCGTTGGTGATCATGGTGCTAAGCGTTACCGAGGCGATAATAACCATGGCAGTCGCGGCCGAGAAACCACCGATAAAAATAACCACCGCTAACCAGGTTTGCTGTTGCAGCAAGGGTAACTGCAGGGCAAAGGTCGAGCCGTCAACGCCACTGCCCAGGACCAGATTTCCCGCCAGTGCAATGGGCACGATCGCCGCTGCAACCAGCATGAGGTACAGCGGAAAACCCCAGCGCGCGGTTTTCAGATGGCCCACATTGACGTTGTCGACCACGGTGACGTGAAATTGGCGTGGCAGGCATAAGATGACGCCTGCAGCCATGAGCGTCTGCACAATAAAGTCAAACTCACTGAGCGCCTGCCATGACCACTGCGTGCTCTGGGGCTGACGTAGCTGCTGCCACATGGTTATCGGCGACACGTCGCTAAATACCGACCAGGCAAACCACGCAGCGGCGAGTAACGCGACAAGTTTGACCAGCGACTCAAAGGCAATCGCCAGAATCATGCCGTTACGGTACTCGGTCACCTCAATGTGGCGGGTACCAAAGAGCATGGCGAATACCGCCATCAGTGCCGCCGCGGCCAGTTCGTTAATCGAGAACTGGGTCAGCGCGGTGGTGTTCTCGGTAAGTACCATGAACGTCATACCCACCGCTTTTAACTGCAACGCAATATACGGAATAGTGGCGAGCGCGGCGATGAGTGTGACAAAGAGTGCCAGGCGCTGGCGCTTGCCGTAACGGCTGGCAATAAAGTCGGCGATGGAGGTGATGTTTTGCTGTTTGCTGACCGAGACCAGCTTCTCAACCAGCGGTAAGCCGAACAAAAATAACAAAATCGGGCCCAGCAGTATGGGCAGATAAGCCCAGCCAAAGCTGGCGGCATTGCCCACCGCGCCGTAATAGGTCCACGATGTGCAGTAAATTGCCAGCGACATGCTATAAACACTAGGACGGTAACTCAGACGGTTGGCCCAGCTGCCGGGCTTATCGCCCCAGTGGGCGACGGCGAACAGTGATGCCACATAGGCAAGGGCAGCGACAATTAGCAGTAAGGTCATGGGACTTGGGCTTCCGGCGTTTTCTGACACTGCTGACAGTAGCCCGAGCTGCGGGCAAGGGTCAAGCACGACCATGGTCGTAAGGTGTTCGACCAATGTCGTATTTCTTGGTGGCAGATTGCCGACTAGATTGCTAAATGCATGAAGCAAGAATAACAATTAACAGAACAACCTGGAGGGCGTTATGGCTTTCAAGAGTGAAGAACTCGCTAAAGCCTACTGGCGCGAGAATATCGGACTGGTATTAAAGCTACTGGCAGTCTGGTTTATCGTGTCGTATGGGTTCGGCATTATCCTGGTCGACTGGCTTAATCAGTTTACCTTTTTCGGCTTTAAACTGGGCTTCTGGTTTGCCCAGCAAGGGTCAATTATCACTTTCGTCATTCTTATTTTCATTTACGTGAAACGCATGGCGGCGCTTGATAATAAATACGAAGTTCACGAAGACTAAGGGGCCGACATATGGATATTCAAACGCTCACATTTATTATTGTCGGTCTGACGTTCGCGCTTTATATTGCCATTGCTATCTGGTCGCGTGCGGGCTCCACCAACGATTTCTACGTTGCCAGCGGTGGCGTGCATCCGGTGATGAACGGTATGGCTACGGCCGCCGACTGGATGTCAGCTGCGTCGTTTATTTCGATGGCCGGTATTATCGCCTTTGCCGGTTATGACGGCAGTGTCTATCTGATGGGCTGGACCGGCGGCTATGTGTTACTGGCGCTGTGTCTGGCACCTTACCTGCGTAAGTTCGGTAAGTTTACCGTGCCCGACTTTATTGGCGATCGTTACTACTCGCAAACGGCCCGTACCATTGCCGTTATCTGTGCCATTTTGATTAGCTTTACCTACATTGCCGGTCAGATGCGTGGGGTTGGCGTGGTGTTCTCGCGCTTTTTAGAAGTCGAAATCGCCACCGGTGTCTTCATCGGCGCGGTGATTGTTTTCTTCTATACCGTGCTTGGCGGTATGAAAGGCATTACCTATACCCAGGTGGCGCAGTACTGCGTACTGGCATTTGCTTATCTGGTACCGGCGATTTTCATTTCAATGTACATGACCGGGCATATTTTGCCGCAAACCGGATTTGGCGCGACCATTGCCGAGGGTGTGGCAGGCGAGGGCAACTATCTGCTGCAACGGCTGGATGGCTTGTCTGAAGAGCTGGGGCTGGCCGCCTACACTGAGGGCGTGCGTAACAAGATTGACGTGTTTGCCATTACGTGCGCGCTGATGGTGGGTACTGCCGGACTGCCGCATGTTATTGTGCGCTTTTTCACTGTACCGAAAGTTCATGACGCGCGTCGTTCAGCGGGTTGGGCATTGCTGTTCATTTCAGTGGTGTATTTAACCGCACCGTCGATTGCCGCTTTTGCCAAAGTGAACCTGATCAATACGGTCAATGGCCCTGAGCTGACCGGGGTGAAGTATGAGCAGGCGCCGGATTGGATCAAAAACTGGCAGAAAACCAATTTGATTCAGTGGGAAGACAAAAATAACGATGGCCGTATGTTCTATTCCGGCGACGAACGTAACGAAATGACCGTTGACCGCGATATTATGGTGCTCGCCAATCCGGAAATTGCCGATTTGCCGGCCTGGGTGGTCGCGTTGGTGGCAGCCGGTGGCGTTGCTGCGGCACTTTCCACCTCGGCGGGCTTGCTGCTGGTGATTTCAACGTCGGTGTCCCATGACTTATTGAAGCGGACGTTCGCGCCGAATATTACCGACCGACAAGAGCTGAAATGGGCAAGGATTGCGGCCGCCGCCGCCGTCGCGTTGTCGACCTGGTTTGGTATTAATCCGCCCGGCTTTGTTGCGCAGGTGGTCGCCTTTGCCTTCGGGCTTGCCGCGGCGAGTTTCTTCCCGGCTATCATCATGGGTATTTTCTACAAGCGCATGAACAGTACGGGCGCGATTGCCGGCATGGTAGTTGGTATTGTGTTTACCCTGGCGTACATTATTTACTTCAAGTTTGTAAATCCGGCGGCCAATGTCGAGGCGAACTGGCTATTTGGCATCTCGCCTGAGGGCATTGGTACCCTGGGTATGCTGATTAACTTTGTGGTGGCCTATGTGGTTCACAAGCTAACCGGTGACGCGCCACAGGATACGCAAGATCTGGTCGAGTCGATTCGTTATCCGAAAGGAGCGGGCGGCGCGGTCAGTCATTAAGTTTAACGCCCGGCCCCGCCGGGCTTTTTATATTCGTGGTTCGAAATTCGCGCGCTACGCTTTTCGTGCGGTCGTTGCACTCCCTTCTCGACGAATAACGAAAAGCGTAGCACTCGAGAAGCCAAGCGCACGAATAACGGGAGGCTTTATGCAGCCGGATTTTAGTGAACTGAATCGCTTTTTATTAGACTGCCCGCCCTTTGACTTGCTTAGCGACGACAAGCGGCAATGGGTCGCTGCCCAGGTCAAAGCTGTTTACCTTAACGAACATAATGTCGATGAGCTTTTCAAAAACTACAGCCCGGCGCTTTACATTGTGCGCTCGGGCGCTTTTGACTTACTGGCTCCCGATGGCGACCTCATCGAACGCCTCGAATCGCACGATCTCTTCGGTTTCCCGTCACTGTTAAGCGGCCGCGACGTTGTCAATAAACTGAGCGTGGTCGAAGACGGCATCGTTTACATCATCAGCGCCGAAGTCTTCGACCACCTACGCCAACACGCACGCCCCTTTGAGCGTTACTTTATCCACGCCCACGAGCAACGCCTGCTTTCCCGCCCGGGGCAGACCTCCCCCAATTTTGCCGCTAAAAAAGCAGGGGCAGCCCCTGCTGGCGTGGAGGGGTTGGGGGACGGGGCGTCGTTGCAGCGGCTGGTGGGTGAGGTGGTGGCGCGTCAGGCGGTTTGGCTGTCAAGTACGGCGACGATTCAGCAGGCGGCGCAGCGCATGCGTGATGAGAAGATATCGTCGTTGCTGGTGGTGGATGACGGCCGGCTGGTGGGCATTTTAACGGACCGCGATTTACGTAACCGGGTGGTCGCTCAGGGGTTAGATCCGTCGCTTCATGTGAATGCGGTGATGACGCAGGCGCCCGCTACAATTGCCGCAAAGCAGAGTCTGCTTGATGCCTTGACGCTGATGACGCAGCACAATATTCACCATATACCGGTGGTTGATGAGAACGACCAACCAGTGGGTATGCTGACCCTTTCGGATTTGATCCGGCAGCAGAAAAGTGAGCCGGTGATGCTTATCAGCGCACTCAACCGGGCAAAAACGCGCGACGAGTTGGTGCATGAGGCGCGTCAAATTCCCGAGTACATACACAGCTTTGCGCAGCGGGTGAATCATGCGGCGGCGGTGGGACGGCTGCTGGCCAGCCTGACCGATACTATGACCCGCAAACTGATTGATTTATATGAGCAAAATCACGGCGTTGCGCCGGCAGCGTACGTGTGGCTGGCGTTTGGTTCGCAAGGGCGGGAGGACCAGACGCTCAGTTCCGATCAGGACAACGGCCTGTTACTGGCTAATGACCTGAATGAAAAGCAGCTGCAATGGTTTGCCGGTCTGGGTGAGTTCGTGTGCGAAGGCCTGGCGGCATGTGGCATCCCCAAGTGTCCGGGCAATATTATGGCCTCGAACCCTGATTGTCGTCGCACCCGCGCCGGCTGGCTGGAGCGTTTTCGCAGCTGGACTGAGGCGCCCACACCTAAGGCGTTAATGTACTGCCAGATCTTCTTTGACAGCCGCAATGTGCGTGGCAACAAGCGCCTGTACCAGGCTTATCGGGAGGATGTGGCCAAGCTCGGCCGCTCGGAGATTTTTCTTGGCAATCTGGCGCGCTTGCAGGCGAATGTGCAGGTGCCGCTGGGCTTATTTAATCGCTTTCGCGGCACCGAGTCAGGGAAAGACAGCGATCTGATTGACATCAAACGTTACGGTCTGGCGCTGATTAATGACATTGTGCGGCTCTATAGTTTACACGCAGGTCTGACTGAGCCGCGCACACTGACGCGGCTGGCGCTATTAAGTAACAGTCAGCTGCTGTCAAAAAGTGATAATCAGGCCCTGGCAGAAGCCTGGCAGTTTTTCACGCAGTTACGGTTGCAGCACCAATTGGCCGTCTGGGGTACCGAGCGGCCGAAAAATGCGCTGGATCCTGACCAGCTGAGCACTTTGTCACGCCGGCAACTGAAATCTGCCTTTCGTATTATCAAAGATTGTCAGCAAGGGGTCAGTCTGAAGTTCGGGCGGATCGGTTGATGGGCTGGTGGCAGCAGTTGCAGCATTTCTGGCAGCGGCGTCAGCATCTGAATCGCGGCTGGCGTGACCATCGTTATATTGCACTTGATGTCGAAACCAGTGGACTGGATGCCAGGCGCGACCAGGTGCTTGCTATTGGCTGGATTGAAGTGACGCCGCCAGTGATGGATTTTCAGCATGGTCAGTACTTTGTCACCCAAAGCGCGCCTGAGCTTAAACAGTCACCGGTGGTACATGGACTGGTGCGGCGCGACTTTGCCAGCGCTGAAGCGCCAGAAGCAGCATTGCGGGCTCTGGCTGAGGTATTAGAGGGAGCGGTTTTGGTGTGTCATCATGTGCAGTTTGACTGGCAGTTTCTGCAACGCTTCGCGCGCCAATACAAGGTCAGGTTACGGCCGCTGGCAAAATTCGACACTCTTACCTTTGAAGCCCGCCGTCTGCGCCTACAGCAGCATCACATTGCCCGCGGCTCGCTCACCTTAAAGGCCTGTCGCAGTCGCTTTGGTTTGCCTGACTATCAGGCGCACCATGCGTTTTCCGATGCCATCGCTTGTGGTGAGCTGTTTTTGGCGCAGGCGTATCAATATGCCGGACGCACGAATGCGCCGTTAAAAGAGTTGCTGAAATAAAAAACCGCTCCTTAACCAAGGAGCGGTGAAAACGGAAGGACGGTTAAAACCTGTTATCGGGATCCAGGGAGAAGCGATAACTTCGTTCTAACCGACGTCCAGACTACTTCAATTGTGCGCTGTGTAATTCAATTTGTGATGAATGTGACGCATTCAGCCATGAATGCGTTCTAACTGGCCGCGCCGAGTCCCAGACTTTGAAACAAATTGCGGCGGTAGGCATCACCAATACGGATCTCCTGACCGTTCTTCAATTCGACCAGCGAATATCGGCCAAGTTCACTGCTGATTTCATGTAACTGCTCAATATTTACAATCGCTGAACGGTGTACCCGGACAAAGAGCTCAGAATCAAGGCGCTCGGCCAGCGAACTCAAGGTTTCGCGGTGCAAAATCATGCCCTCCTGCAAATGAATCTCAACGTAATTCGCGGCACCTTTAATCCAGATAATGTCTTCCACGGCAATGAAGCGAATACGCCCGATGGACTTTACCGGAATAAAATTCACTGAAGTTGTCATAACCCACCTCGTTTTAGTTTTACTCTGCTCAGTTGCGGTGGAAAAACTATGGCAAGGCTCTGCTACAAACTCTACTTAAGCCTTCTTAAAGGTTCTTAAAGAGCCTTAAAAACCAAACAAAACAGTACGTTATGTATTTCAAAAGAATAAAAATCTTTCCCTTTTTTAAGAAAAACTTCTATGGTTAACAGGTCGATTTAGCAACGGATACCACATAATCAGGAGAATCTTATGGTGATTTCCCGTGTTAGCAGCGCCATGCTGCTTGGTCTGGGCTGCCTGCTGGCCGCACCGACTCAGGCACTGGCAGTGCAGGAAACAATGGCGACTCCAACGGTAGATGCCGATGTCCGCACGCTTAATAATGGCAATTTGGTACTGGATAATATTCCGCCCATTCCCGCCCGCATTGGCGAGCAATTGAACCGTTTTCAGAACGTGCGCTCGGCTTCTTTTCGCAACTTTACCGCTGATGGTGACGCTATTTATATCAGCACCCGGTTTGGCGATGTGGCACAAATACACAAAGTCAGCGAAGCAGGGGGTTATCGCCAGCAACTGACGTTTTTTGATGAGCCGGTCGGTGGTCTGGCGCGCAAGCCAGAAAGTAATACCATGATTTTCAGTATGGATGCCGGCGGTAATGAGTTTAGCCAGCTGTTCCTGCTTGACCCGGACTCAGGTGACTACCACATGATCAGTGACGGCGAGTCGCGAAACGGTGCTGTGGTGTGGAGTCAGGACGGTGCGAAGATTGCTTATCAAAGTACCCGTCGTGATGGCCGCTCCAACGATATCTGGGTGATGGACCCGCAGCAGCCGGAGCAGGCGCAACTGGCGCTGGCTGCCCCTGATGGCAGTTGGTGGGGACCGGTGGACTGGCATCCTGATGGCGACACCTTGCTGGTGGTACAGTACACCAGCATTACCGATGTCAAAATTCATCAGCTCGATTTACAAGAGGGTGAACTTACTCTGCTTGAAGGCAGTGATGTTGGCAGTAATGCCAACTTCCCGCTGGGCTATCGTAAAGACGGCAAAGGTTATTTCTTTACCACCGATCAATTTTCTGACTTTACCCAGTTAGCGTTTCGCAACACTGACACCGGTGAAGTAAGGGTGATCACCAAAGACATTAACTGGAACGTCGATAATTTTGCCCTCAGTGATGACGGTAAACAGGCGGCATTTACCATTAATGAAGAAGGGATGAGTCAGCTGTACCGCCTGGATCCGATGAGCTTTAAGGTAACCCGGGTCAAAGGGCTGCCCATTGGTGTGGTCGGTGGTTTAACTTTTAACCCGGCCGGAGATCAGCTGGCGCTTAGCATCAACACGCCCAAATCACCTACCGATGTGTACTTACTGGATAGTGAGAACAGCCTCAAGCGCTGGACCTTCAGTGAAGTGGGCGGGCTGAATACGGACAACTTTGTTGAACCTGAGCTGGTGCGTTTTAGCAGCTTCGATGGCCTGGAAGTTCCCGCTTTCGTCTATAAACCTAAAAGCGAAGGGCCGCACCCGGTGATTATTTCTATTCATGGTGGGCCAGAGTCGCAGTACCGCCCTTATTTCAGTAGTACCGTGCAATTATGGTTACAGGAGCTGGGCGCCGCGGTGATTGCGCCTAATGTACGTGGCTCTGCCGGATACGGTAAAGAGTATGTCAGCCTCGATAATGGTTTTAATCGCGAAGATTCGGTCAAAGATATTGGTGCCTTGCTGGACTGGATAGCGACGCAACCTGATCTTGATGCTGATCGGGTCGCGGTCATCGGCGGCAGTTATGGTGGTTATATGGTGCTGGCCAGCGCGGTACACTACAGTGATCGTTTGCAAGCGGCCGTTGATATTGTCGGTATTTCAAATTTTGTGACCTTCCTGACCAATACTGAAAGCTATCGCCGTGATTTGCGCCGCGCGGAATACGGTGATGAGCGCGACCCTGAAATGCGCGCTCACTTAGAAGCGATTAGCCCAAGTAACCAGGTGGACAAAATTGATGTGCCGATGTTTGTGGTGCAGGGCGAGAATGATCCACGCGTCCCAGTGACTGAAGCGGAACAGATTGTCGCTGCCCTGAAAGCTAAAAATAAACCGGTTTGGTACATGAACGCCCTTAACGAGGGACACGGTTACCGCAAAAAAGAGAACCGCGATATTTATGAGCAGGCCACGGTACTATTTTTTGAGCAGCACTTGCTGCCCGAGTAACACCTGCCTGGAAAATAAAAAGCCCCGAACCACCGTTCGGGGCTTTCTTTTTTTACGCTAAGGGCTTAGAACTTGTATTCGAAGCCAGCGAAGAAATACCGACCCAGGGCATCGTAGAACGATGGGAAGGTATTACCATTGTCACCACGACGGTTAGCAACCAGTGGCGCGTCGTTATCAAATACATTGTTGACGCCGACATTGATACGACCGCCTTCGAACATCAGGAACTGCGCAGTCAGATCAACGTAATTTTCCGCGCTGAGATCCTGCTCGCCAAGGACATCTTCAACGCCGCCCTGATAACGCCAGTTGGCTGAGAAAGTGACCTCCCACGGCGTGACCCAGGTCGAACGCAGGTTGTGCTGCCATTCCGGATTCGGTGCGCCGCAGCTTGAGCCCCACTTGCCGGCACACTCGATCAGTTCAGAGCCTGGCTGTGGTAGCTCATCAAAGTTCATGAAATAGCTGCCGACCAGGTTAAACTTCAGGCGTCCGAGATCGTCCATCCGTACCTGGTAGTTCGAGTTGATATCGATACCGGTTCGACGTAAATAACCGATGTTGACGTTGGTAGCCAGAATATAACCTTCGGAACCTTGCCACAGCGAGCCGTTCTGGTTGCGGTTGATCAGGCTGCAGTAGGTGTTATCACCACTAGTCAAACACTGATTAAGCGAGTAAATAGGGTCAACCAGGCCTACGGCATCTTCGACGTCAATATCGTAATAGTCGACCGATACGTCAAAGTCATTGTCCCAGTGCGGACGCCAGACAAAACCAAGCGACTTGGTTTCTGATGTTTCCGGTGCAAGCTGCGGATTGCCGCCTTGCATGTAGTTGTACTGGCCTGCCGGATTGTCAAAAATCTGACCGTATTGTTCTTCCGTCACACCGGTACGCGCGCATTCTTCAAAGCTGGCTGAGGGGTTTGCACCGGCGCATGGGTCTTCTTCCATGTCAAACAGGTTCAGACCCTGCGGTCGGAATAGCTCACGAATGTTGGCATGACGCATCGCGCTTTGAAAGCTGGCGCGAATTTTAAAGCTGTCGGTGACGTCCCAGCCAAGCGCCAGCTTATAAGTATCGGTGGTCTGTCCGGTGGAGTAGTCCGAATAACGATAACCCAGGTCAAGCACCATGCTATCGGCAAAGGCGGTATCGGCAACCAGCGGTAATTGCACCTCTGTGTAAATTTCATCAACACTGAGATCACCATTCACTGGCACGCTCGGGCCACCCTGACCGGCACCATCGCCGCTTTGGAACGCCGAGTCAGGCTGATAGCGCAACGCTTCGCTACGGTGTGTGTAGCCGAATAATACGGAAGGCCCCATGTATGCCCATGGTGACTTAAATTCGCTCATGCTCAGATCACCGACGGTGTAAGCATTGAACTCACGCAGCTGAGTTTCGCCTTTGGCGTAAAGTGGTAGGGTCAGGTAGGCCAGTTGTTCGTCGGTAATACCGTTGGGCTGGAACACATTCCACGGCACACAAGATGGATCGAGCCCCTCAAGGGCTGAACGACAGACGGCCTCGCCGGTTTGTGGATCTTCAACAATATCGAGCGCCCGACGAATGGCGGTATTACTCAAATCGTTCTGGTAAACCTCGGTATAGGCGACATCGCCGGCGTTGAAAGAGAGATCGTAGGTCCAGTCACGACTGATCTCACCCCGTACACCTGCGACAATGCGATGTGAAATATGTTGTAAGTCGGCGTAGCGCGGTCCGCCTTCAACGTTACGCTTGGCGAAGGTAGCGGTGTAACTGTCGTCAGGACCATAGCCACGGTCAGTGCACATGGCCTGATACTGAGCTTCGGACAATAACGGATTCGAGCAGTTAAAATTAACATCAAGGAAGAATGAACCTGACTGGGCAATCTGCGCCAAACTGTGGTCTTTCATATAACCCACTTCAGCAAAAAACTCTGCGTGTTCATTAACGTAGTATTTAGCAAAGCCGCCTAAAGTGGTGCGCGTATCAGGCCGCTGAAAATAGTTGAGTGGGGCGTAATTGTAGACGCGGCCGTCGTAGGGGATAAAGTCGCCGCCGTCGTGCACATAGGCGTCGCTACCGACCAACCATAATCCGTCAGGAATGGTGGCTGATCCCGAGCAGCTCCAATCGCCCGGGGTACCAGCGAGCGCACAGGCACTGCTGGTGCGATTGTTCTGGGTAATCCCCTGAATATCACGGTAGGTGGCGTAAACGGTCACGTTGCCGTTGCCATCGGTAGAGTTGGCGCCCATGATTAGCGAGTAATCATTCATGTGGCCGTCGGTCACATTACTCTCTGGTAGCGGAAAACCCGCGTCTTTATTGGCTTGCGCGGCAGCGCTGTTGTTATTGTTGTTGTGCTGATAAAAGCTGTTCTGATAGCCGAACTTCACGCCTTCAAATTCGTCTTCCATGATGAAGTTCACCACGCCGGCAATCGCGTCAGAGCCATAGGTGGCTGAGGCGCCACCGGTCAGAAGTTCAACATTTTTGACCAGTGCCGCGGGAATCTGATTTAAGTCGGCCGCGACACCCGCCTGTACCGGCGACCCCATGACCATGCGGCGGCCATTGATAAGCGTCAAAGTTCGAAATGAACCTAAGCCGCGCAGTGACACTGTGGCGGTGCCGGTGGCTCCATTGGTATCGGTCGAGGCCTGGCCGGGAAATACCTGCGGTAAGTCGTTGACCAGATCTTCGGTACGAACCGTGCCCGAGAAATCAAATTCTTCAGCAGTGACCTGCGATACCGGGCTTGAGCTGACCACGTTGGTCGACTGCGGAATACGTGAACCGGTGACCTGAACACGTTCTTGCGCGGGCGCTTCGGCTGTCGCTTCAGCGTCGCTACTGTCCTGCGCTGCAGCTACGGCCGGCCACGCACTTAACAGCGCGACAGCTAAGGCTGCCTGCACTGAATGTGCAAGGTAAGATTTTTGCATCATTGCATAACTCCCTAGATAGTTTGTTGTAAGTTGCCTTGCGTTAGCAAAGCCACAGGCAAACTAGGGCGTTATGAACTGAGCCGGAAAGTTAAGTGATAAAGCGTGCGTTTGAAGGGAATAACGCTCCGCCTTTGTGTAATGGGTTTATTCTGAGCAAGCTTTCGTTGTTCTTTTTGGGTTGATGTTCTGTTTTTTATTTGTTGCTGGAGTCGGCTTTGGTAATTTTTTCTATAGTAGAAAGAGCAAAAAACGCAATGAATGCTCATTTTTTAGCTGTTTGCGTGTTGCCGAATAGGAGTTTTTTGATTAGTATCGGGCTAAGACAAGCTATAAAACGTTTAGTTCATCACGTTTTTTGGCCAGTCTGTAACTAGCATTTAGTCGATCTATTTGCCTGTTCTAACTAGTTATCACTATTAAAGTGATCCAGGGAGAAGATATGTATACTAATAACAAATTAGCTAAGTCGATCCGCTTGGCTTTAATGTTTGGTGGTGCTTCTTTAGCAATGTCTGGTGTTGCCGCTGCGCAAGACCAGCAAGCGAACGAAGATCAAGCTGAACAAGCTCAAGAGCGCATTCAGGTAACCGGTTCACGTATTAAACGTACCGATATGGAAGGCGCAAGTCCGGTAGAAGTTATTTCTGCTGAAGACTTTGAAGAACAAGGTCGTGTATCCGTAGCAGAAGCTCTTCAAACGATCACCTCTAACAGCTTTGGTTCTTTTATTCCAAGCTCTGGTAGCTCAGCACAATCCCAAGCCACTGTAAGCTTACTTGGTGCTGGCGCAGACCGTACTCTTATCTTGATTGACGGCAAGCGTATGGCTGGCTCTCCATCTCTTGGAGGTAGTGCAGTCAACTTGAACTCAATCCCGATGGCAGCTATTGAGCGCATCGAAGTACTGAAAGATGGAGCATCTGCAATCTACGGTTCTGATGCGATCGCTGGCGTAATCAATATCATCCTGAAAGATGATTACGAAGGCGCTTCAGTCTCGTTGAGCATTGGCCGACCAGAAGCTGATGGCGCTGACACGAAGCAGTTGTCTTTCACCACTGGCGTATCAAACAGCCAAGGTAGCATCACGTTCGTATACGATCATCAGGAACGTGGCGCGATTTTTGATTCACAACGTTCGTACACCGCAGCTTCAATGGAAGACTTAAACGGTGACGGTGTTATCTCTATCTATGACGAAACTGTTGGTATTTCATTCTACGGCGCAACTCTGGAAAACCCTAACACAGGCGGTTTAGCTGCATCAGCTATCTGTGATGACCTGACTGCTAACGTTGACGGTTTCGTAGGCGTACTTGACCAAGGTTCTGCTCTTGGTGGTATCGGTGGCGGTACAGTTTGTGGTTTCGCATACGCAAACGTATCAGCAAACAACGCATCAACTAACCGTGATGCAATCATGACCAGCGCTAACTACTACATCAACAACGACGTAGAATTGTATGCACGTGGTATGTTCAGCCGTAATGATTCATTCGGTCGTTATGCTCCACCTGCGGCGCCTTACCCAGATATCCCCGCTGACAGCCCACACAACCCGTTTGGTGAGCCTGTAGACGGTTACTGGCGTTGGACTGGCATCGGTGCGCGTGACGGCGAAGTATCTGACTATCAGCAAGACTATTTGATCGGCTTGCGCGGTACTTTAGATAACGGCGCTGAGTGGGACGTTTCTTACCACAAAGCAATTCTTGATTATCGTCAAGTAGGCCGTTACTACCTGAGCTATGCTGGTCTTGCGTACAACAACCTGTACGGTATCGACCTTGGTTCAGAGCAAGGCATCAACAACATGCGTGCGACGACCTACACCGAAGACCAAAACGAATTTGACCACGTCTCTGGTGGTATCGCGTTTGATGCTGGTGAACTTCCTGGCGGTCTGATTCAACACTACGTTGGTGCTGAATACTTCCAACAGGACTACGATTCAAAGTATGACGCGCAATCAGAAGCTGGCTTGATCGGTGGTTCTGCTGGTAACTCAGCAGCTGGTACCCGTGATACTCGCGCTTACTTCTACGAAGTTGCATTGCCTTTCACCGCTGAACTGACTGTAAGCGGCGCATACCGTTACGATAACTACAGCGACTTCGGTGGCAAAGGTACGCCAAGTATCAAAGCTGAATACCGTCCACATCAAGATTGGTTGTTCCGTGCTTCTTACTCAGAAGGTTTCCGTGCACCGTCTCTGTCTGAACTGTTGTCTGAAACTTCATTCAGCGCAACTTTCGCGACTGACTATGTTGCATGTCGTGACCAAGGCATCGCAGCTTCAGAATGTCCTTCACGTCAGTTTGATAACCTGATCGAAAGTAACCCGAACTTAGGTCCAGAAGAGTCAACTTACATGAACGTTGGTTTCGTATACTCAGGTATCGAAAACTTCACAGCACGTATTGACTACTTTGACTTAGAAGTTGAAAACGTTATCTCTAGCATCACTGTACAGTCGCTAATTAACGCGGAATTTGGCGGTTTGTTAGACGAACTGGAAGCGCAATACCCGGGTGTTAACCTGGACCGTGGTCCTTCTGGTAAAGTAGTTGGTGACGTGATTACTCGTTCAGCGAACGGTGGTATCCTGACTCGTCAAGGTCTTGATGTTGACTTCACTTATAACTTCGAAACTGACTTCGGTCGCTTCAACCTGAAGAGCATCACTACTTACCTGCTTGAAGCTGGTGGAGATGTTTACTTTGGCGGTCCGATGCAGGACTTTACTGGTGCGCCGGGAACACCAGATTGGCGTTCACAGTTCGTAATTAACTACAACTGGGGTGATTTCTCAGCGAACTGGACAACTGATGCAATCGCAAGCACTGCAGAAGACTCGTACCTGGATACCTCTTCAGGTGACCCTGATCAGTTCCGTTACATCTTTGAGAATCATAATGGTACTTATGTAACTCATAACCTTAACCTGAATCTTTCTACTGGGTATGGTCGCTTTACCTTAGGCGCTCGTAACCTATTTGACAAAGGTGTTATCTATGATGACGAAGGTTTTTGGGTTGATGATACCTTATATAACTCTGGCCACATCGGTCGTGAGTTCTACTTCAGTTACACTTTGAATTTCTAAGCGAAGTATCAAGGTTAAGTAATTTGATAATGATAAAGGAGCCGCTTCGCGGCTCCTTTTTTTTAAGGGGACGGAAAGTGGATTCCTGGAATAGTTATTGGCAGCAAGGAAATGAAGACTGCTTGCCGGTCAGCAACGACAGAGGCATACAAAAAAAAATCGAAACCTTTTGGCAAGATACTGTGGTTAACAGCTTAAAGCCGAAAAAAGGCAGCGTATTGACAATTCTTGATATTGCATGCGGTCATGGTTATGCCACTAAACAGTTAGCAGAGGCCCTGCAGCAAGAGCCTTCCATGTTCTATGCTCTGGACTTGGCTCGGGTTAGCTTCAATCTTCCAGCAGCTTCCCCGCACAAATTAGAGGTATTATCCGAGACACCGCTGCAGGCGTTCAACCAAGAAGTTGACTTGGTGGTCAGCAATTTTGGTATCGAATATCTGCCGTTAGATGTTTCGTTGAATCAAATAGACGAGATCCTGATATCCGGAGGTAAGCTTGCTTTCAACTTACACCACCCTGACTCGTTGATTTCCAAAAATAGTGGTAATGAACAAAGCGCGCTCCTAAGTTGGTTTAATGATGAACAGTTAACTGAACTGGAGGTGCGCTTGACGGATAGCTTCACGATGCGAGTCGCGCAAAGCTACCTATTACGTTTGCAACAACTGAATAATGCCGCTCAAGGGTTTTTGGCTAACTCGGGCCTGCCTGACACAATCGTGCAAAGCTTAGGAGTCGCGCAACGGCAAAACAAAGGAACTCAATTTGAGAGAATCAAAATGATCTACCGCGACTATGTGGTGCGGCTAGAAGAGCAAAAACGGGCTGCGTTCGTAGCACAAGAGTTAGCACTGCGCCTTGAGCAAAACTCAGATTATGCGATACAGCTTGCGGCACTTCTACATCACAATGAATACGGTATTATTTCGCAGACGCTTATTGCAACTAAGAAGTAAGCGTTGGCGTCCCCGGCAGGAGTCGAACCTGCGACCTGCCCCTTAGGAGGGGGCTGCTCTATCCAACTAAGCTACGGGGACAAAAAAGCCGGCAAAAAAGCCGGCTTTTTATATTAGAAATGCCCAGCACTCCAATCGGAACGATTACAGCGCTTGGATTTTCGCGTTCAAACGGCTCTTATGACGAGCAGCCTTGTTCTTGCCGATAAGACCTTTGGTCGCGTAACGGTCAAGAACAGGTTGAAGGCTAGTAAATGCCTGCTGAGCAGCCGCTTTGTCGCCCGCTTCAATAGCAGCAATTACTTTTTTCATTTGGGTACGCATCATTGAGCGACGGCTCGCGTTGTGGCGACGGTTCTTTTCCGCTTGTACCGCACGCTTTTTCGCAGACTTAATGTTAGCCAAGGTGAACTCCTAAAATTCGTTATCTGTGTGCAATGGTTTAATAGGGCGGGGAATATGCCTGTTTTCCGACTGAAAGTCAAGTACGTTATCGGATATTAGATACTGGTTATTGGAAAAACAAGGCTATGCTATTGACTGCTAAGGAGAGCTTCCATGTATCAAAATCTAAAAGTTTATCAACTCGCTCTGGATTTATGTGTAGAGGTCTATAAGATTACCGAACACTTCCCGGCCAGTGAGACATTTGGCCTGGTCGCCCAGATACGCAGAGCTGTAGTCTCTATGCCAAGCAATATAGCGGAAGGAGCAAGCCGAGGAAGTTTCAGGGAGCAGGTGCGCTTTTATTATATTGCACGAGGGTCGCTGGCTGAGGTTGAAACACAGCTTGAGCTTTGCATTCGTTTGGGGTTTATCAAATGTCGCTTGCACAGTCGCACACAACAAGTATACAAACTATTAAACGCACTCATAAAGAGCACAAAGCTGCGGTTTTCTGCGAATAACTAATATCTAATATCGAATAACGCTTTTGGGGTTCATGTGTCTAAATCACTTGCTAAATCGGGGATTATTGTCAGCGCCATGACGCTGATCTCGCGCGTGCTGGGACTAGTGCGCGATGTGGTGATTGCCAATTTAATGGGCGCGGGCGCGGCGGCGGACGTATTCTTCTTTGCCAATAAAATTCCCAACTTTTTACGCCGTCTGTTTGCTGAAGGGGCGTTTGCGCAAGCGTTTGTGCCGGTACTGACGGAATATCGGCGGGGACAGGACCTCGATGCGCAGCGGCTGCTGATTGCACGGGTGTCGGGCACGCTAGGTACCTTGGTAACGATAGTGACGCTGATTGGCGTGATTGGCTCGCCACTGATTGCAGCGTTATTTGGTATGGGCTGGTTTGTGGACTGGCTCAGCGACGGACCGCAGGGGCACAAGTTTGTGCTGGCTTCTGACTTGCTGCGTATCACTTTTCCCTATCTTTGGTTTATTACTTTTACCGCGCTTGCCGGTGCGGTGCTGAATACCCTGGGCAAGTTTGCGGTCGCGGCGTTTACGCCGGTCTTTCTGAACATTGCGATTATTGTTTTTGCGCTCTGGTTAGGGCCACAGCTTGAGCAGCCGGAATACGCGTTGGCGTGGGGCGTATTTGTGGGTGGTCTGGTACAGTTCTTGTTCCAGATTCCGTTTATGAAGCGCGCCGGACTGTTGGTGCGACCGCAGTGGGGCTGGCATGACCCCGGTGTCACGAAAATCCGCAAGCTGATGATCCCGGCCTTGTTCGGGGTATCGGTGAGCCAGATTAACTTGTTGCTCGACACCTTTATTGCCTCTTTTTTGATGTCCGGCTCTATCAGTTGGCTGTATTACTCTGATCGCTTACTGGAATTCCCGTTGGGGCTGTTTGGTATTGCTATTGCGACAGTGATTCTGCCGGCACTTTCGTCGCGCCATGTGGATAAATCAAGCGACGAGTTTAGCCGTACGTTGGATTGGGGTATTCGGAAAGTCGTGTTGTTAGGATTGCCGGCCATGGCGGGGTTAATTGTATTGGCTGAGCCGATGCTGATGGTGCTGTTTATGCGCGGCGAATTCCTCCCTGAAGACGCGCGCCTGGCGTCGTACAGTCTGTTTGCTTATGGCTCGGGTCTGTTGAGTTTTATGCTGGTGAAAGTGTTAGCTACCGGCTTTTATTCGCGCCAGGACACTAAGCGGCCAGTGAAATACGGCATTATCGCTATGGTTTCTAATATGGTATTTAACGTGATTTTTGCCATTCCTTTTGGCTATGTCGGCCTGGCGATAGCCACCTCGCTTTCGGCGGCGGTGAATGCCTTTTTATTGGGTTATAACCTCTGGCGTGACGGCGTACTGAAGCGTTATCCGGGTACCTTAACCTACCTGAGCAAAGTACTGCTGGCAGTGCTAGCCATGATTGCCGTGGTGCTATGGTTTGCGCCCGAGCGCTCCTGGTGGTTGTCGGTGGAGTTTATGCAGCGGGTCTGGCAACTTGCCGGTTTGATAGGCGCAGGGGCGGGCACTTTTCTGGTGGGGCTGCTACTGTTGCGGGTTCCTCTACGCACTTAAACCTAAGGGCTAGCCGCAGTGAGTTAAGCGTTGCTGCGGCTGGTGAGGCTGCTTCAAGCCTGATATAATCGCGCTTTTCTTAACCGGTTAACCAAGCGTCTTTAAGCTATGCAACTCATTCGTGGAATTCATAACATTCGGCGCGAGCATCGCGGCTGCGTTCTGACCATAGGCAATTTCGATGGCGTGCATTTGGGTCATCAGGCTGTGTTGGCGCAGGTGAAAGCGCAGGCGTTGGCACGTAACGTGCCGGCCACGGTGATGACCTTTGAGCCGCAACCGCAGGAACTGTTTCAGCCCGAGCGCGCTCCGGCGCGACTCACGAACTTCCGCGAGAAGCATTTAGCGCTGCGCGCGCAAGAGATTGATCGCCACATTGTGATTGAATTCAACCGCAAGTTTGCTAACTTGCCGGCACGCCAGTTTATCGACCAGGTACTGGTGGAACAGTTGGGTGTTGAGTTCCTGGTAGTGGGCGATGATTTTCGTTTTGGCCATAATCGCGAAGGCGACTTTGCCATGCTGCAACGCGCCGGTGCTGAGCTTGGTTTTGAGGTGGTCGACACGCATAGTTTTCGGCAGCAACAGAAACGCGTCAGTAGCACAGCCATTCGCGAAGCTTTGAAAACAGGCGACTTTGACCAGGCGGCAGCCATGCTGGGACGTCCGTTTGCCTTTCAGGGGCGCGTGGTACATGGCGAAAAAAAGGGGCGTACCATTGACTTTCCTACCGCAAATATTCAGTTAAAACGTCTGCAATCGCCGTTGCAGGGCGTATTTGCGGTGCAGGTTGAAAGCAATGATGGCAAAATGCACGCAGGGGTTGCTAATATTGGACGCAGGCCGACAGTAAATGGCCAGCAGATGCAGCTCGAAGTACATATTTTTGACTATCAGGGCGATTTGTACGGACAACAGCTGCGGGTAATTCCGACGCACTTTATTCGCGCCGAGCAAAAGTTCAGCGATTTCACAGAACTGAAGTCGCAAATCGCCGCCGACGCGGCAAAAGCAAAAACGCTATTGGATATTAGATATTAGATATTGGATATTAGTTAGTTGAATGCTCATTTCTAATATCCAATATCCTGTAACCAACAACGAATTTGAATTTAAGAGGCTATAAAAGTCCTCGAAAAAGGAACCGAAATAATGACCGACTATAAACACACGCTGAATTTACCGGAAACCGAATTTCCGATGCGTGGCAACCTCGCACAACGCGAGCCGCAAATGTTGCAGCAGTGGTATGCCGATGATCTGTACGGCAAAGTGCGCGCGGCGAAAGCGGGCAAGCCAGTGTTTATTTTGCACGACGGACCTCCGTATGCGAACGGTCAGATTCATATTGGCCACGCGGTCAACAAAATACTGAAAGATGTGATCGTTAAGGCGAAGACCTTAAGCGACTTCGATGCGCCATACGTGCCGGGTTGGGACTGCCACGGCCTGCCGATTGAGCTGCAGGTTGAGAAGAAACACGGCAAGCCAGGTAAAAAGCTGACCATTGCAGATTTTCGCGAGAAGTGTCGTGACTATGCCATGGGTCAGGTGGAGCAGCAGCGCGAAGACTTTAAGCGGCTGGGCGTATTCGGTGACTGGGATAATCCTTATCTGACCATGAATCCCAAGCAGGAAGCCGATAGTATTCGTGCCTTGGGTAAAATTATTGCCAATGGGCACATGCAACAGGGCTTTAAGCCAGTGCACTGGTGTACCGACTGTGGCTCGGCGTTGGCAGAAGCCGAGGTTGAGTACCAGGACAAGCGCTCACCCGCTATTGATGTCAGTTTTGCCGCTGTGGATGAAGCGACGTTAGTTGCTGCGTTTAATCACCCTGAAGGTCACGCCGGTGAAGGCGAGGTCAGCGTGGTGATCTGGACCACCACCCCGTGGACCATTCCGGCCAACCGCGCAATTTCATTACATCCGTCACTGAACTACGCCTTGGTTCAGGTGGAAGCTACTGACGAGCAGCCAGCGCAACGACTCATTATGGCGGATGAGCTGGTGAAGTCAGCCATGGCGCGCTGGAACATTGATGATTATCACAAACTCGGCTTCGCGCAGGGTTTGGATCTTGAAAACATGAAGGTTCAGCATCCGTTATTTGCTGATGTGCAGGTACCGCTGATTCTGGGTGAACACGTAACCACCGAGTCGGGCACCGGCTGTGTGCATACTGCGCCAGGCCACGGTGTGGACGACTTCCTGGTAGGACAGCGCTACGGTATTGAGGTTTATAATCCGGTTGCCGATAACGGTGTCTATAAAGATGACACGCCGATGTTTGCCGGTCAGCATGTTATGAAAGCGAACGCCAACATCGTTGAAGCGTTGAAAGACGCCGGCCGTCTGGTTCACCACGAGGCCTATAATCACTCGTACCCGCATTGCTGGCGTCATAAGACACCGATTATTTTCCGTGCTACGCCACAGTGGTTTATCAGCATGGACAAGCAAGGCCTGCGGGCCAAAGCGTTAGAAGAGATTAAGCAGGTACGCTGGGTTCCTGAGTGGGGTCAAAGCCGTATTGAAAGTATGGTTGAAGGCCGTCCGGACTGGTGTATCTCGCGGCAACGTACCTGGGGTAACCCGATTGCCGTTTTCGTACGTCGTGATAATGATGAGTTGCACCCACGTACGCTCGAGTTGCTCGAGGAAGTTGCGCAGCGGGTGGAGAAAAAAGGTGTTCAGGCTTGGTTTGATCTGGACGCGGAAGAGCTGTTAGGCGATGAAGCCAAAGATTATCGTAAAGTCACCGATACCCTGGACGTCTGGTTTGACTCGGGCGTGACCCACGAAGCTGTGCTGAATCAGACAGCGGGATTGCAGTGGCCGGCTGATCTGTATCTGGAAGGCTCGGATCAACACCGTGGCTGGTTCCAGTCGTCGCTGTTAACCGGTGTCGCGATGTACAAGAAAGCACCTTACAAGCAAGTGTTGACTCATGGCTTCACTGTTGATGGTCAGGGCCGGAAGATGTCCAAGTCGATCGGTAACGTCGTCGCACCGCAAGAAGTAATGAATAAGCTGGGTGGCGATATTCTGCGCTTGTGGGTCGCCGCGACTGACTATTCCGGCGAAATGACGGTTTCTGATGAAATTCTGAAGCGCTCGGCCGATAGCTATCGCCGTCTTCGTAACACTGCACGCTTCCTGCTGGCCAATATCAATGCGTTTGATCCGGCACAGCACGCCGTCGCGGCCGACGACATGGTCGCCATGGACCGCTGGATTGTGGCGCGTGCGGTGGACCTGCAAAAGCAATTGTTTGAAGCTTATGACAACTACCAGTTCCACATTGTGGTGCAGCGTTTGATGCACTTCTGCTCGATTGAACTTGGCAGTTTCTACCTTGACGTTATTAAAGATCGTCAGTACACCGCCAAGCGTGACAGCCGCGCGCAGCGTTCTTGTCAGACCGCACTGTATCATATTGCAGAATTGCTGGTGCGCTGGCTGGCTCCAATCTGTAGCTTTACCGCGCAGGAGATCTGGAGTGCGCTTCCGCCACATAACATGGCTGGCGAGAAACGCAGTGAGTACGTGTTTACTGACGTTTGGTACCACGATGCTGATACCATTTCAGTCCGCGACACCGACAATGCATTCTGGCAAGATTTATTAGAAGTGCGTGATGCGGTGAACCGTGCGCTGGAACAAGCTCGCCGTGACGACCTGATTGGTGGCTCATTGCAGGCAGAAATTACTCTGTATGCCACCACGGAGTTATCGACCAAGTTGCAGCGTCTGGGTGACGAGTTACGTTTTGTGCTACTGACCTCAGAAGTTCAGGTCGAGACGGTTGACGAGGCACCCAGTAACGTGGTGGAAACTGAAGTGAAAGGCTTATGGGTCAGTGTTGCCAAGTCACCGAACGAGAAGTGTGAGCGCTGCTGGCACCATCGTCCTGAAGTGGGCACCATCGACGCGCATCCGGGCTTGTGCCAACGTTGCGTCACCAATGTAGACGGAGAAGGTGAGGAGCGCCATTTTGCCTAAGCAACCCAAGCCAGATTTTAAAAAGCGTTTCAGCGGGCTGCAGTTTCTGTGGCTCACGCTGATTCTGATCATTATCGATCAGGCAAGTAAGCAATGGGTGATCAGTGTTTTCGATTTATACGAAAGCATTGAAATTATGCCGTACCTTAACTTTACCTACGTACAGAACTTCGGTGCCGCATTCAGTTTCTTAAGTGATCAGAGTGGTTGGCAACGCTGGTTGTTTACCGGTTTGGCATTTGCTGTCAGTGTCATTCTGCTGATCTGGTTGCGCCGTAATCCGGTCGGTTTGTGGCGTCAGAACCTGGCGTTCGCGCTCATTCTTGCCGGTGCGATCGGCAACGTGATTGACCGCCTGATGTACGGTTATGTGATTGATTTTATTGATGTTTACGTCAACGACTGGCACTGGCCGGCATTTAATGTGGCCGACATGGCGATTACCGTCGGCGCCGTATTGATGTTATTGGAAGCTTTCTTTGAACAACGTCAGGAGCAACGCGCATGATCAGCCGTCTACCGATCGAGCATGGTCGGGAAGTGATTTTGCACTTTACGATTAAACTGACTGATGACTCAGTGGCAGATAGTACCAAAATGTCCGGTAAGCCTGCTAAATTTCGCATGGGCGATGGTTCGCTGACGGAAAACTTTGAAAGCTGTCTGGTCGGCTTAAAAGCTGGCGACCAGCGCGAGTTTGAGCTGGCGCCTGAAGATGCATTTGGTGAGCCGAACAAAGAGAACTATTATCAGGTAGAGACGCAAAAGTTTGCTGAACGTCCGGAAGTGGGACAGATTTTTACGTTTCCACAACCTGATGGAACTGAACTGCCGGGCATTGTGCGTGCTATTAACGAGCAGTTTGTGACCATTGATTTTAATCATCCGCTGGCAGGTCAACGGGTTCGCTTTGCCGTCGAAATCATCGAAGTAAACCCATAGTAAGAGCAAGAGCGTTATCAGATAGTGGATATTAGTTATTGGTTTTACCAGTATCCAGTATCCAGTATCCAGTATCGAGTAACGAGTAACGTTGTTGGAGTTGTTTATGAAAATTGTGCTTGCGAATCCTCGTGGTTTTTGTGCCGGTGTTGACCGTGCCATTACCATCGTTGAGCGTGCGCTGGAGATTTTTGAGCCACCTATTTACGTGCGTCATGAAGTGGTGCACAACAAGTATGTGGTCGACTCGCTGCGTAAGGCTGGGGCAGTTTTTGTAGATGAACTCGAAGAAGTGCCTGACGATAGTATCGTTATCTTCTCTGCCCACGGTGTGTCGCAAGCTGTGCGTCAGGAAGCGAAAGACCGCGGTTTAAAAGTATTTGATGCGACCTGTCCGTTGGTGACCAAGGTGCATATGGAAGTGACCCGCGCCAGTCGTAAGGGGCAGGAGTGTGTGCTGATTGGGCATGCCGGGCATCCGGAAGTTGAAGGCACCATGGGGCAGTATTCCAGTGCGCAAGGCGGTATTTATCTGGTTGAGTCTGTGGCTGATGTTGCAGAGCTTGAGGTAAAAAATCCGCAGCAACTGCATTATATGAGCCAGACCACCTTGTCCGTGGACGATACTGCTGACGTTATCGACGCGCTACGGGCGAAATTTCCTGAAATTCAGGGGCCGCGTAAGGATGACATTTGTTACGCCACGCAGAACCGCCAGGATGCCGTGCGTGAACTTGCCGCCGAAGTCGATTTACTGCTGGTAGTGGGCGCACGCAACAGCTCGAACTCAAACCGTTTACGTGAGTTGGCCGAGAAAATGGGCACCCCGGCCTATTTGATTGATGATGCCAGTTGCATAGAACGTAGCTGGCTCGATAAAGTACAGCGCGTAGGTGTAACGGCTGGCGCCTCGGCGCCGGAAATTCTGGTGCAGAACGTTATTAAGCAATTGCAGGAATGGGGGGGTGAGAGCGTTGACGAGCGAACCGGCCGCGAGGAGAATATTACCTTCTCGATTCCACCTGAGTTACGTGTGGTCGAGTTGTAAATGAAGGTTAGTGACCGAGGGAGCGATGCTTAACGCTCCCAGCATTCCGCCGGTGTTTTCCGATCATTCTGATTGATCGAAATAGTGGTACAACCGGTGTCATTGACCTGCCCACCTGTGGCTGTCGCCGTCAATGTGTAAGTTTCCGCACCAATATTCGATACTGAAAAATTATAATAATCGCTATTGAGCGTAATACCTAAGGTTGCGATATCAGCGTAGCTGTTATTTTTCAGGCGGTATTCCTCTTGCGCCATTTGCAGCGTCAGTAATTGCCCCATGGCATCAGCCCGGCGCGCCTCACGTACATAGTCGACGAAATTGGGATAGGCAGCACTTGCAATAATGCCGATGATCACCACCACAATCATCAGTTCAATAAGCGTCATGCCGCTTTGTTTTAAATTTGCTTGCATTTACTTGCCTTGTCGTCAATGATGAATTTTTGAACTACACTACTAAACGTTTATAAACAATCAGTGTCTAAATTATAACTAAATAGATACGCTATTTTTGGCCAATACGCAATGCGACGTAAACTTATAAATCCATGGAAGGCAATGCAACGTGGCTTCACTCTTCTTGAGTTGTTGATAACGTTAGTCATTCTGTCCATTATTCTTGGTGCTGGCGTACCGCTGATGCTTGGCATGGCTGAGTCCATGCGGCTGCAAGGCGCAGCGCAGGACACTTATGCCTTGCTGCAATACGCTCGCTCGGATGCTCTGCGTACGACTGAGGAGCGATTTGTGGTGTGGGACGCCAGTGGTGGCAATTGGTGTGCCGCAGTCGCTGAAACCAGTGATTGCGATTGTTTAACCGAAGATTGCAGTATCAATAATGTCCTACGACAGGTTAACAGTAGTGATTACCCCAATGTAAATGTCAATGCGGCGTTTGCTAACGGTAACTATACTAGGTTTGACGGTTTGCGTGGACTGGCACGGGGAAACGCCGGTTCGGTAGGCTATCAATTAGTTGATGATGGCACCGTTGACGCTGAGTTGCGTGTTGTCGTAAGTGTACTTGGCCGTCTGCGTTATTGTAAGGCATCAGGTAATATTGGGGATTATCCGTCATGTTAAGGCAACAAGGTCTGTCTTTAATTGAACTGATGCTTACCATCACATTAGGGTTAATGCTGATGGCTGCGCTGACTGCTGTTTTTTCCAATACGCTCGGGGTGAATGCCCGTAGCTTGCAGCTCAGTCAGATGCATGAAGAGTCGACCGTGGTCATGGATTTAATGGTTGGAGACCTGCGGCGTACCGGTTACCGGGGCGATGCAGCTGAGTTAGTCTATGATCCGGCCAGTGCCAGCACTGAGTTTAATGACTCCATAACGATATCCAACTTTCCTGGCGAGACAGCTAATAGTTGCATACTGTTTCGCTATGATGCTGACGCTGACGGAGTTTATGATGGTGCAGACGAAGCTTTTGGCTATCGGCTTGCTGACGGTCAGATAGAAATGCGTCAGGGCGAAGCGGGCTGTGGTGTAGCAGGCTGGCAGGCTATCACAATGCCGAATATGTTAACCGTCAACAGACTGGAGTTTACCCTGACTGAACAGATGCTCGATTTAGTCAACGAGCAAAGGGTCTCAGTGGTGCTGGAAGTGGCCATGCCTGATGACGCAGAAATCACACGGACGTTAACGAGTGAGGTGGTGATTCGCAATGCGTTTTGAAACAGTTAAAGGTAAGCAAGGTTTTGCAACGGTTACGCTAACCGTAATGCTACTTGCAATCATCATTATCGTGACGCTTTATACTGCTCGGTTTAAGGCGCAAGAACAACGTATCATGCGCAACCACATGTCAATGCTGGAAGCGCGAACGGTAGCTGATGCTGCCCTTGAACAAACAATTATGGAGCTTGATAAAGACCGCAGTAACCTTGACCGCACCATTACCAGCTCCATTGACGGTGCGAACTATACCGCGACGATTACCAGCGTGACCTACCCCAATACACCAAGAGGAAATGTCGACGTCGTCGAGCTTGAAGTTGTCGCTAATTCGGCAGACGGCTCGGCGACCCAACGAGCAGCTCAGCAACTGATCGTCATGTCCCTGTTACGAGGCGGCCCTAACGTGCCACTGGCGATACGCGGCGGCATAAATGTTTCTGGTAGCTTTCAGGTGGTAGCGAATCCTAATGGTGGTGGCGACGGTGTGCCACTGTCAATCTGGACTGATAACACAGTGAATATGGGCGGTGCCGGGACAACGTGCGGGCAGTGGGAGTTTGATCACGGGGTTTGTGAGTCGCAGTCGTTTAGTTCCCGAGGCGACAAAGGGGTCGATATTCTGGACAACGATCCGGACTTTCCGGACGACATGCTGAATTATCTGTTTGGTGTACCAGAGGATAGTTGGCAACAACTTCGTGATATGGCCAACCTGGTGACTTCGAATTGTTCTTCGTTAGGCCCGGATACCACCGGCCTGATCTGGGTCGAAGGTAACTGCGATATGCCCAATGGCGATGTTGGCACAGAAGATGACCCCGCACTCATAGTGGTACAGGACGGCGACTTTAAAATGAATGGCAGCGTGCAACTATACGGCATGTTGTTTCAGTTCAATACGCCCGGTAATACAACCGATTATAAAATCACGTTAAATGGCGGCGCTTTTGTAAATGGCTCGGTAATGGCCAGTCAAAACCCGGACTTATCAAATGGTAACCTGACAGTTCGTTACAATGTAGATGCGATGCGACAGGTCGTCACCGGCGATGCTTTTCGCCGGCTCTATCGGGTAGGAGGCAGTTGGCATGATTTCAATTAGAAAAGGTCGCGGCTTTACTTTCGTCGAGGTACTGGTCGCATTGGTTATTATAGCCGTTGGCGTGGCCGGGCTGGTAAGTTTGCAGCGCATGTTTTTGCAGTCTTCGACACGCGCGAGTGAGCGCACGGCGGCAATGGAGATGGCACAGGATAAAATTGAAGAGCTGCGCTTTACCCGTTTCAGCAACCTCGCCGCGGGCACTGATACCGAACAGCGTGCTGACAAAACCTTCAATTTGAGCTGGGACGTGGTCAGTCAATATCTGGTGGGCTCAGGTTGGGTACCTGCCGGTAGCCCGAGCGAGCCTGACCCATTGCCACCTGAACCTGATGCAAAGGCAGTGACTATTACCGTGGCCTGGACTGAGCGTGGGGGTGGCTCTGAAACGCTGGCAATGGAGGCATGGTTTAATAACATTGAGTCGCGTGACGGTGGATTGGTTGTTACACAACCAGGTGCCCGGGCTCAGCCGAAGGTAACCTACAACCCCGGTGCGGCTCCGGAAGTTATAGCCTTACGGCTGACGGATGATGCGAACGCGGATGCATACCAGGTCAAAGAAACCACCAAGCCCACACCGCAGGTACAAAAACAGGGTGATAAGCTACAGGTGACCTTCAATACTGTTACCTACAATGAGGTGTCAAAGACACAGCGGATTGAAGACTTTGTAACCGTCAATTGTAGTTGTCGTTTTGATGGTCCCGGAACCAGCGGTAAAACTCCGGCGCGTCTTATTCTGGAAGGCGATCGTTTAGTACTTGACCCCTACGGTTCGCAACCCACGCAAAAAATGGTAGGTGTTTCCGCTGATACCAATCAGTCTGAATTGTGCAGCTTATGCTGCCGTGATCATCATGATAATTACGACATGGTTGAGTCTGGCAATACTTACCGGAGTACTGAACTTCGCACTGACACCGGTAATCATCACCACTTCAAAAATGTTAATGGTGCGCTAGTGACGGCTGGTCAGGGCGACGTTTATGAAGAGTCCTGCCGCATGCGTCGCGTAGACGGTTACTACGTCACTTATCCTGATTGGGACTTGAAAGCCGTCAGCATTATGTCATCTGAATATTTACTTAATGCGGCCACCGGCGCCAGTTACCGTAATTACGTGCGTGACGTGGTTCACGCCCTGGTTACGGGAGCAACGATACCCGCGCAACCGGCGGGACGCGATGATGAATTTATTCCAGGCGCATATCAGTTGATCGGCCGGGGGGTGTATTTAGACCGTATGAGTACAAGCCATATGGCTGCAGTGCAGGCTGCGATTGACTCCGGTCGTGCCGACTGGTTGTCGATGGTGCCTTTCTACGAGGTGAATCTCACCTTGCTTGGTAACTGGAGTTCACAAAATACTAATGTGGCAACGGTCACCAATGAAGAAATTCAGACTATTGTCGACCCCGAGAACAATTACTACGGTACTTATAGTCGCGGACGTTTACAGGCGCTTAACTCAGGTACCACGACCATTGATTTCCAGGTCAGTGCGGGTAATGCCAGTATTTTAGGCAACGGTGCTGTACATACCGACGAACTGGGTATTGAGTATACCAGTGATATGGATGTAACCGTCGTTGGCCAGGCAGATGACGATGTTGCTCTTTATTCGGTGACCGGGAACATTAACTGCTTATTCTGGAAACAAACAGGTAAGACAGGTAGCTGGGAGGCGTGTAAATCAAGCGATTTCAGAGATGTCACGGTAACAACGTCAGATCTTAATGTTACTTGTCAGATAGAGACAATTGGTAATACGAATACAGTGGGTTATTCTTGCCCGGGTATACGTGCCGGAACCAGTTTGACCGTTTATTTTGCTTCAGCGAATCCTAGCACCACATTTACTCCGGCGTCGGTGAGTGTGAGTAGCATTAGCGAAAACGTGGTCGCCCATACGGAAATGCGTATTAACTGATCACTTTCGCTGCCATCTTGTGGTACTATCGACGCAGATATTCATGTTTGCTTCGGTAGTACCGCCTATACATCATGTCGACACTTCTTAGCGTATCGCAACTTGCCTCGCAACGTGCCGGGCGTACACTTTTTGCGGACTTAAGGTTTGCAGTAAAATCTGGCGATCTTCTGCATATTGAGGGGGTCAATGGTGCCGGTAAATCGACCCTGTTACGCGCACTCGTGGGTTTGGTGGAATTACAGGAAGGCACCGTCGAATTTTTCCCCGAACAGAACGAGCTTGCTGAAAACTGGCGTGCTCACGTCTTGTTTATGGGTCATAAAGCAGCGGTAAAAACCGAGCTCACTGCGATTGAAAATGTCGAATTGTTGGCTGAACTTGGTGGCGTGAGTAATGTTGATACCTGGGACTTACTGGAAACGGTCGGCTTAATCGGGCTGGAAGATCTGCCTGCGGGGCAGCTGTCCGCTGGCCAACAACGGCGCATTGCTCTAACGCGCTTATGGTTTAGCGAAGCCCCGCTCTGGATTCTGGATGAGCCATTTACCGCGCTCGACACCTTTGGTATTGAACTACTGCATACAAAGTTTGCTCAGCATATCGCCGGCGGCGGCGCGATTATTCTAACTTCTCACCAACCTCTATCCTGGCAGGGCGCCCAATTTAAACGCATTCGCATCACTGGAGCGGACGATGCAGGCTTCTAACTGGCAAGCGCTTAAAGCCGTGATGCAGCGTGACTTGATGGTCGTGATGCGCAGACGCAGCGATGTCTTAAATCCTTTGTTATTTGTTTTAATGGTGGTCACCCTTTTTCCGCTGGCGGTCGGCCCAGGTCCAGATATCCTCGGGCGTATAGCCGCCGGAGTCATCTGGGTAGCCGCACTGCTTTCAGCGCTACTTGGTTCTGAGAGATTGTTCCGCGAAGACTATCTGGATGGCACACTCGAGCAAATGACATTGCAGCCGCAACCGCTGCCTCTGTTAGCTTTTGGAAAAATGGCTGTGCACTGGTTGCTAAGTGGACTCCCACTAGTGATCCTGGCGCCTCTATGCGCGTTATTATTAAAGCTGCCGATGGCTGGATGGTGGGCGTTGGTTGCCACGCTTTTAGTGGGCACCCCCATTTTAAGTGCTATCACTGCCATTGGTGCAGCACTAACCGTAAGTCTCGGCCGCGGCGGCGCATTATTAAGCCTGCTATTGCTGCCACTATTTATACCTCTACTGATTTTTGCCAGCGGCGCCGTCGAGGCAGCGCTAGTGGGTACAGAAGCCTGGCCACAGGTGTTATTATTGGCAGGGCTAAGTTTATTAACCTTGCTGCTGGCCCCATTTGCGGTCGCAGCCTCAATTCGAGTGAGTGTGAATTAACATGTGGCGTTGGTTGCATCCGTACGCAAAACCTGAAGTTGTCTACCACTTACTGGGCCGCTGGTTACCCTGGGTAACTTTGGGTGCTGTTGCGACATTGAGCATTGGCTTGATTTGGGGGCTGGTGTTCGCACCTGCGGACTATCAGCAAGGCGACAGTTACCGCATTATTTTCGTCCACGTACCGACCGCGATGCTGTCCATGAGTCTCTATCTGGCACTGGCAATCGCTGCTTTTATCGGTCGGGTCTGGCAGTTAAAAATGGCCGATTGGGCTCTGGCCGCTATCGCGCCGGTGGGCATGGTCTATACGTTCATTTCATTGTTTACCGGAGCCGTGTGGGGTAAGCCCATGTGGGGCACTTGGTGGGAGTGGGACGCGCGTCTTACCTCACAACTGATCCTGCTCTTCCTTTACATTGGTGTGCTGGCACTCTATCACGCATTTAGTGACAACCGCACCGGCGCCAAAGCCGCCGGTATTCTGGCGATGGTCGGCGTTATCAATATCCCGATTATCCGTTATTCAGTCGAGTGGTGGAACTCGTTGCATCAGGGCGCAACGCTGACGGTATTTGAACGTCCGCCCATGGCCGATAGTATGCTGTATCCGCTACTGATCTGTTTGCTGGCCTTTGCACTTCTCGCCGCAGCATTAGTTATGCAACGCATGCGTAACGAAATTTTACGACAAGAGCTGCGGCGTCCCTGGGTGAAAGCTCAATTTGCAGCAGAACTTACTGAAGCGAACAATGGTCAGAAGGGGCAAGCATAATGCAGTTTGATAGTTGGCAAGCATTTATAAATATGGGCGGCTACGGCTTTTATGTGTGGCTGGCTTTTGGTGTGAGTTTTCTCGCATTGGCGTTGGTCGTAGTGCAAGGGTTGCAAGCGCGCCGCAAACTTCAGCAGGAGTTTGTCAAAGAGCAGCAACGGCAGCAACGGCTGGCGCGACGTAAACGAGAGGTAACCTAGCAGTGGCAATGAATCCCCGACGAAAACAGCGTTTGACCTGGACTCTTGGCCTCGTTGCCGGTGTCGCGGTGGCAATAAGTGTCATTCTGTATGCGCTGTCGAACAATATCGATCTGTTTTACACGCCTAGCGAAGTCATTGCCGGTAAAGGTAAAGATGAAGTGCGACCTGAAGTAGGTCAGCGTTTGCGCATTGGCGGTATGGTCGTTGAGGGGTCGGTGCGGCGCGATCCGGAAACCCTGGAGGTTGCCTTTCGGGTGACCGATACTGGCCCTGAAGTCACCATATTGTACACGGGTATTCTGCCGGATCTGTTCCGTGAAGGGCAGGGAATTGTCGCACAAGGTGTTATGGTGGAACCGACGGTCATGCAAGCCAGTGAAGTACTGGCCAAGCACGATGAAGAGTACATGCCGCCGGAGCTGGCCGAGAAAATGAAAGGAATCAAGCACGTTAACCCCAACCAACCGGATGCGTTTAAGGGCTCTGATCAATGATTGCTGAATTAGGCCAATTTGCCCTGGCGCTGGCGCTGGGCTTTTCATTATTGCTCGCAATTTATCCGTTATGGGGCGCCTATAAAGGGCATAGTGGGGCGATGCTGCTGGCGCGTCCGTTGGCATATGGACAGTTCGTGTTTACTGCAATTGCCTATGCGGCGCTGACCTGGGGTTTTGTGGTCAATGATTTCAGTATTGCCTATGTCGCGGCGAACTCGAATACGCAGTTGCCGCTGGCCTACCGCATTACTGCGGTGTGGGGCGCGCATGAGGGCTCGTTCCTGTTGTGGATGCTGATGCAGGCTGGCTGGATTGCCGCAGTCGCATTATTCTCACGGCGCATGCCGATTACTATGATGGCCCGCGTTCTCGCTATTTTGGGTCTTATCAGTATTGGTTTTTATCTGTTTATGCTGACGGTATCGAATCCCTTTGATCGAACGCTGCCCTGGATTCCGGTGGATGGGCAAGACTTAAACCCGCTGCTGCAAGACCCGGGCATGATTATTCATCCACCGTTGCTTTACATGGGGTATGTCGGCTTCTCAGTCGCCTTTGCCTTTGCTATTGCAGCGCTATTAACCGGCAAGCTGGACGCTGCCTGGGCACGGTGGTCACGGCCTTGGGCAACGGCGGCATGGTCGTTCCTGACGCTGGGTATCGCGATTGGTAGCTGGTGGGCTTATTACGAGCTTGGCTGGGGCGGCTGGTGGTTCTGGGACCCGGTCGAAAATGCCAGCTTTATGCCTTGGTTGGTGGGTACGGCCCTCATTCACAGTTTGGCGGTTACAGAAAAACGTGGTGCCTTTAAATCCTGGACCGTACTTTTAGCAATTTCGGCGTTTAGTCTGAGTTTGCTCGGTACCTTCCTGGTGCGCTCGGGCGTAATTGTCTCGGTGCACGCCTTCGCCACTGATCCGGCGCGTGGTTTATTTATTCTCGGCTTGCTGGCGGCCGTCATTGGCGGCTCGCTGCTGCTATTTGCCCTGCGTGGCGGTGTGGTGCAAAGCCACACTAAATATGAAGCTGTATCGCGCGAAGTCATGCTGCTTGGCAATAATATTCTGCTGATTGCCGCCACCATTGTGGTGTTGCTCGGTACCTTATTGCCACTGGTACATAAGGAGCTGGGACTGGGTTCTATCTCGATTGGCGTGCCTTTCTTTAATCAGATGTTTACCTGGCTGATCGTACCTTTTGTACTGTTGATGGGGATGGGGCCATTAATGCGGTGGCGCCGGCAGGAGCTGAAGCCACTGCGCAACAGTCTGGCGTTGGCCTTGATGCTGGCCATTGGTCTCGGTTACGCGTTGCCGGCCATTTTTGCTGAGCAGGTTAAAGCAATGGCAGTGCTGGGTGTCATCATGAGTGCCTGGATTACGCTAACCTTGGTTACTGAATTGCGTCTGCGCGTTCAGCAGCGCAAGCAGGGCCTGGCGGGACTGAGTAAACTGGGACGTAGCCACTGGGGTATGGTGCTTGGCCATCTTGGCTTTGCCGTCACCCTGATAGGTATTGCAGCGGTCAGTCAGTATGAGGTTGAACGCGACGTGCGCCTGGCACCGGGTGATAGTGTGACAGTACAGGGCTACCGGTTCCAGTTTGACGTGCTCAGTCAGCAGCAGGGACCAAACTATATTACCGATCATGCAGAGTTTTCGGTTTATTCAGGCGATCGCAAAATTACCGATTTGGTGACCGAAAAGCGTTTTTATACGGTGCAACGCATGAGTATGACAGAAGTCGGGCTTGATGCTGGCTTTACCCGCGATCTGTATGTCGCGTTGGGCGAGCCTTTAGACAACAGCGATGCCTGGGCGGTGCGCATTTACATTAAACCCTTCGTGCGCTGGATTTGGCTGGGTGCCTTGCTAATGGCCCTGGGCGGGGCATTGGCAATGAGTGATAAACGTTATCGTGCGTTTAAGAAACAACGAGGTGATGCATGAGTAAGGGCTGGCGTTGGGCTGTATTGCTATTACCGTTTCTGGCATTTGTGCTACTGGTGGTTTTCCTGCTGCGTGGTTTATTTTCCGACCCGACCGAACTTAGTTCGGCGCTGGTGGGTAAGCCTGTTCCGCAGTTTACTGTGCCCGATCTTTATCAACCGGAACGCACCTATACCCACGACATACTGAAAGGCCAGCCTCTGTTGCTCAATGTTTGGGCGACCTGGTGTCCCACTTGTCGTGCAGAACATGAGTACCTGAATAAGTTAGCAGCCGAAGGCGTTGCCATTATTGGCCTGAATTATAAAGATGACTCCCGCGATAAAGCGGTGGCCTGGCTTAACACATTAGGTGACCCCTATCAGGTAAATTTATTCGATGCCGACGGCAGCGTTGCGCTTGAATTCGGTGTCTATGGCGCCCCCGAAACCTTTCTGATCGATGCGAGCGGCACCGTCCGTTATCGCCATGTTGGCGACGTTAATGAACGGGTCTGGCAGGGCGAACTGGGGCAACGCTACCGGGCGCTACTCGACGGCGCGACACAGGAGACGAACAAATGATTCATGCGCTGTCGCGTTGTCTGGCGTTGGCCAGTATGTTGTTTTTGATTAGTTTCGCGGTAACTGTTCCGTCTGCAGGAGCACAAAGTCTGCAGGAATATGAGTTTGATGAACCGGCGCAGGAAGCACTGTTTCACGACTTGATTGATGAGTTGCGTTGCCCGAAATGTCAGAATCAGAGTATCGCAGACTCGAATGCTGAGCTGGCCAAAGACTTACGTGATCGTACCTATGTAATGGTCAAGCAGGGTGCGAGTAAACAGGAAGTCATTGATTATATGGTCGCACGTTATGGCGACTTTGTTCACTACCAACCGCCGATGACGTTTGTTACCAGCATTCTCTGGTGGGGCCCTTTAACAGTGTTGGCCGTTGGTGCTTTGGTGATTTTATATCGTGTGCGCAGGCAGAAAGTTGAGGAAATTGAACTCGACGCAGGCGAGCAAGCGCGACTGGAAGAACTGCGCCGCGAAGGCGAAAAGGAGCAAAACCGATGAATGTGCTACTGCTGGTTGGAATGGCCGTACTGGCGTTGTTAGCCGTTGCTCTGGTGGCATTTTTTGGTGTCCGGCAACGGGCACAGCGCCGCACCCGGCTTGATGTGAACCGCGAGCTTTACCAGCAGCGGCAGCAGGAGTTAAAGCAGGAGTACGCCGACGGCTTGTTAAGCGAAAAGGCATTTCAGGCTGCTCTGCGCGAATTGGACAAGCGCTTCGTCAACGAGAATGCCGAGCTGGAACAACTTGAAGAGCATGCGATTGGCCGGGGTATCTGGTTGCCGGCGGTTTTTATCGTGATCTTCGCTGCGGTAGGCTACGCTTTGTTCGGTAGTTGGGAGCAGCAACGTTTCGCCGATCAGGCGCGGCAGCAACTCCCCGAGTTAGCGCAACAGGTGCTGAATAATCAGCAGGCAGCTCCCACCGAGGAGGAGCTGAAACTGTTCGCGCTCGGTTTGCGGCAGCGATTGCAGCAAGACGGTGGTGACGGTTTGACCTGGATGCTCTATGCGCGCGCAACGACCGCACTACAGCGTTACGAACAGGCGTTAGAAGCATACGGCCACGCTTATCAGCTTGAACCCGAGCGCCCTGGTATTCTACTTGGCTATGCACAGTTACTGATCAACTTAGGCGGTGCCGAGCAGTTGCAGCGCGCGGCGCGATTGCTATCTGAATTGCTGGCGCTGGAGCCACGCAATATTGATGCGCTGTCGTTAACCGGCGCAGTGGCCTATCAACGAGGTGACTGGCAACAAGCGGTGGAGGCCTGGCGTTTGCTAAGCCGCGTCATGAGCGCCGACGATCCCCGTTACGTTGCCGTGCAAGAGGCACTGGCGGATGCCCGGGCACAGCTGGAAGCAACCCAACAGCAGTTGCGGGTGCGCGTAGAGCTGGCCGATGCGTTACGCGCGCAGTTGCCCGAAGATGCCACTTTATTCGTATTTGTCAAAGCCGTTGATGGCGCGCCGATGCCGGCGGCTGTGGTGCGGCAACCGGTCAATGACTTTCCGGTTGAAGTCGTATTGTCTGACGCGCAGGCCATGCTGCCCGATTACAAAATGAGTCAGTTGAACCAATGGCTGGTTGAAGCACGTATTTCAACTGATGATCGTATTGAAATAGCTGCCGGTGACCTGGGTGCTGAGGCGAAAATAGTTACGCCTGCGCCCGATGCTGAAGTCACCCTGACGATTTCGTTGCAGCTGACACCCAACTGAGCAAGGAGAAGCCATTGAAGAATTCAATTCTAGCAGTAGTGCTTGCGGTGGTCGGACTAAGTGGCTGTGCGTCGGCGCCCGACGACAACTACACTGACCCCCGCGACCCGTTTGAGGACGTAAACCGTGACCTGTGGGACTTTAATCAGGCATTTGACGAGAATGTGATTTGGCCGGTCGCGCGTACCTACGGCAAAATCCCACAGCCAGTGCGTACTGGTTTATTGAACGCCGCCGAGAACCTCGAGGAACCATCGTATTTAGTGAATAATGTACTGCAAGGCAAGTTCAAAGATGCCGGCGTGTCGTTCTGGCGGTTTTTAATCAATAGTACCGTGGGCGTCGTGGGCATTTTTGATGTTGCCACGCCGATGGGATTGACGGTTCGTGAAGAAGCTTTTGGCGAGACGCTGGCCAGCTGGGGCGTAGGTAACGGGCCTTATCTGATGTTACCAGTGGTGGGACCCACCGTGCCCGTTGACCGGGGGGGTGATATTGTCGATGGACTGTATTTTCCGCTGGATGATCTCAGCACGCCGACCAGCATCGCTCGTTTCACCATTAAAGCGCTTGAGCTGCGCTTGAGCTTGCAGGAGCAGGAACGCTTAATGGAGAACGCGCTCGACCCGTACAGCTTCGTGCGCGAAGCTTACTTCCAGCGCTGGCGCGACGACGTGTATGAAGGCAACCCGCCTGCTGAAGCCACCAACGAAGGTGAGCCAGAAGATCTGGGCGATGATTTCTATGAGCAATTTGATTGATGTATAAAAAGGACAAGATGACATGGTGAAAAAAGTCGTCATTCCCGTTGCCGGGCTCGGTACACGGATGTTACCCGCGACCAAGGCGATTCCAAAAGAGATGCTGCCGCTGGTCGACCGCCCACTCATTCAATTTATTGTTGAAGAGTGCGCGGCGGCCGGGCTGACCGATATTATTCTGGTGACTCACTCGAGTAAAAACTCAATTGAAAACCATTTTGATACCAGTTTTGAACTGGAAACCACCCTCGAGCAACGCGTGAAGCGTCAGTTATTGGCCGAAGTTCAGGCAATTACACCGCCGGGCGTGACCATAATGCATGTGCGCCAGGGCGTGGCGAAAGGCCTTGGCCACGCAGTGCTATGCGCCCGGCCTTTAATTGATGATCAGCCATTTGCCGTAGTGTTACCTGACGTGCTGGTGGATAGTGCCAGCTGTGACATGAAGCGCGACAATCTGGCGGAGATGGTGCGCAACTTTAGAGAATCCGGTACCGCACAGGTCATGGTTGAGAAAGTTCCGGCAGATAAAGTCGATCAGTACGGTATTGCCGATATTGCTGGCAGTGACCTGGCCCCTGGTCAGCAAGCGCCGATCAAGCAGTTGGTCGAGAAGCCGCCAGTAGGCAAAGCGCCTTCAGATTTAGCCGTGGTTGGCCGCTACGTTTTTCCGGCAGAGCTGTGGGAACTGCTTAAACGCACTCCGGTAGGCGCAGGCAATGAGATTCAGTTGACGGACGCGATGGCAATGTTGCTGGAGCAGCAAGCCGTGCATGCCTATTACATGAAAGGTCGGAGCAATGATTGCGGTAACAAACTCGGCTATGCGCAAGCGTTCGTTGAACGCGCCCTGCGTCATCCCGAGCTTGGCCCGGCCATGAAAGACTGGCTCAAATCGGTCGTTTAATTCTTGCCCAAGGAGGGTTCATCCCTCCTTTTCTTCCTGCGTTTGGTCGCTTTCTATTTCCTTTTTCCCGCGAAATATGTAGGGTAATACGGTTTTTCAAACACTATAACGATAACGAGTGAAGGCGAATAGGTATGGAACCTAAGACTAACTTACAACAGGACAATGGCTTTTTCGGTCAACCGGCCGGACTACAGACCTTGTTCTTTACTGAAATGTGGGAGCGCATGAGCTATTACGGCATGCGCGCGCTACTTGTTCTATTTATGACCGCAGCTATCCAGGAAGGTGGTTTGGGGATCACCGTAGCTGCCGCAACCGCTATTTACGGCCTCTACACCGGCGCGGTTTACTTCATGGGGCTGCCAGGTGGTTGGATTGCCGACCGTCTGATTGGTGGTCAGCGCGCGACCTGGTATGGCGGTATTGTGATCATGTGTGGTCACATTGTACTGGCGATTCCCTCGGATGTGACCTTCTTCCTGGGCCTGATTTTAGTGGTTCTGGGTACCGGCATGCTGAAGCCAAACATCAGCGCGCTGGTGGGTCAGCTTTATGATGACGGTGATGACCGCCGTGATGCCGGTTATACCCTTTACTACATGGGTATTAACATCGGCTCACTGATTGGTTACCTGGTCACTGGTTACCTGATGGAAAACGTGGGTTGGCACTGGGCCTTTGGTGCTGCTGCCGTGGGCATGTTCTTTGGTTTGGTGCAGTACCGTGTCACCCTTCCTAAACTGGGTACCGTGGGTGCCGAAGCGCCAAAACCACTGTCACCACGCGGTCGTCAGCTGAGCTGGACCATTATCGTTGGCTTTTTAGTCGCCTTAGGCTTTGTGTTTGTCGGCGCCACCACCGGTGCGATTGTTATCAATCCGATTGCCATTGCACAGTATGTAGCGCTGGCCGCGACCATTGTTTTCTTTGTTTATTACGGCAGTATCTTCATCTTCGGCAACCTAACCAAAAATGAAGCGAAGCGCCTGGGCGCATTGTTCCTGGTGTGTATTGCTTCGATCTGCTTCTGGGCAGGGTTTGAGCAGGCCGGCTCGTCACTGAACCTGTTTGCCCGCGACCTGACGGATCGTATGGTTGGTTCCTTTGAAATTCCAACCACCTGGTTCCAGATGCTGAACTCGGGCTTCCTGATTGCCTTGTCGCCTTTCTTCGCGGCACTGTGGGTCAACCTGACCAAGCGCATGATCAACCCGTCTTACGGCTTTAAGAGCGCGTTAGGTCTGATCATTATGGCCAGCGGCTTTATTGTTATGTTTTTTGCTTCGCAGGTGGCAGCATCAGGCATGAAAGTGTCTCCGAACTGGCTGGTTGCGGTGTACTTCCTGCATACCGTCGGTGAGCTTTGCTTGAGCCCGGTTGCACTGAGTGCGGTCAGTAAATTGTCGCCACGCCGTATGGCCGGCCAGATGATGGGTATCTTCGTACTGACTTACTCAATTGGTAGCCTGATGGCCGGTCTGATTGCCGGTAACCTGGACCCGGAGAATACAGAAACTATGCCGGATATGTACCTGCAAATCACCATGTTTGGTATCGGTGTTGGCGTGATTGTGTTCTTACTGGCACTGAAAACCCGTAAATGGGAAGCGCTGGCAGGACAGCCTGATCCTGAGCACGTCGCAATCAATGCGAACGAGCCGGTAAAACAAGAGAAACTCTGATTATCTGAAAGGACCTGAGTTGGTGAGTTCGCTCACCAACATATCGTATAACAACCGGGCGCAAGGCCCGGTTTTTTCGTCTTTAGGCAACACCAGATAGGTCGCGCCGCTGCGATGTGAACCCCCGGCGAGCTGAAGCTCGGTAAGCTGCGTCGACTGCTGAATGGTAAATGGCGGCAACCAGCAAAAGCCGATACCGGCCTCCACCAACTGCAGCGCTTCATTAAAGTTATTCACGGTCCAGCGTTGCTCGGCGCGCAGCCAGCCTTGCTGCTCCAGCGGCTTTTGCGCGGTATCACGAATGACAATTTGCAAGTGCTGACTTAATTCATCAGGGCTCAGTGGCTGATTTCGCTGGGCCAGAGGATGGTTGTTGCTCACTACCAGGTGCAACTGAAAATTCGCGATAGGCTCACCCACGTAACCTTTTGGCACCTGATGGGTAATTACAATATCGGCACGTTTATGAATAATGGTCTCTAACGAGCCGGTGAGCACCGTGTCTTCCATGATCAGCCGGCTGCCGCGGCTATGCAGCTGAAACTCTTTTAACACCGGCAGCAGCAGGTTGCGGTCAAACACCATCTCGATGGCAAGTTTAATTTCAGGCTCCCAGCCTTGCTTGAGGTTCTCTGCCAACTGCTCAAGTTCAGTTACCAGTACCGTTAACTGCCGTGAGCGACGTAACATCACCTCGCCAATGTCCGTCAGCTCAGCCTTGCGGCCTTGCACTTGCAACAGCTTCACACCGAGCGTGTCCTGTAATTTGGCGACCGCGTGGTTCATTGAGCTCTGACTTTTATTCAGCGCCTGAGCCGCCTGGGCATAGCCACCAAAATCGACCACTGCCTGTAAAATACGCCATTGTTCAATCGTGGTGCGGGGCCGGTAACTGCTTGTCATGGCTGCTGACTCCTAGCGCTTGGCGATAATCACGGCGCGACGCGGAGCAGGGTACCCCTCCAGCGTTTTAGCGTGATCATCAGGATCAAGAAAGTCCACCAGTGACTGGCCCGTCATCCACTGCGTGGCGCGCTGCTCATCGAGCGTGGTTACGTTCTCATCAACCACGCGGGCATCGCTGAAGCCACAGCGCTCAAGCCAATGCAGCAGGGCTGCGGTGCTGGGAATAAACCAGACGTTACGCATTTTGGCGTACGTCTGCCCGGGCACCAGCACGGTCGTCGTATCGCCTTCCACAACCAGCGTTTCCAGCACCAGCTGTCCGCCTTCACGCAACTGCGCCTTTAACTGGGTAAGAAAATCAACCGGCGAGCGGCGGTGGTACAGTACACCCATACTGAACACCGTATCGAAAGCACCCAGCTCGGGCAGGTCTTCCACGCCGAGTGGGAACAGATGGGCGCGACGCTGTAGTTCGGCGGACATAAAGTGGCGCACGGCAAAAAATTGCGCCATAAACAGTTGTCCGGGATCAACCCCCCAGACCTGATCCGCGCCGCTTTCAAGCATGCGCCATAAGTGATAACCGCTACCACAGCCGACATCCAGCACCTGCTGTCCGGTCAGGTCGCCCAAATGGGGCGCGACCCGCTGCCATTTAAAGTCAGAACGCCACTCGGTATCAATGGTCACGCCATGCAAATGAAATGGTCCCTTGCGCCAGGGTGTCAGCTGCTGCAACAGCCCACGGATACGATTTTGCTCTCCGTCGCTGACATCACTGCTAGTAACCGTTACCGTGTCACCTAAATCAACCTGTTCAGGCGGCAGCGTCGGCAGTTGGGCAACACAGCGCAGCCACTTGGGCAGCTCGCCATGTTGTTGGTCACGTTGCCATTGCTCAAGCTGTCGTGGCAAGTCGGTCAGCCAGTGGCGCAGGGGCGACCGCGCCACCGCAATCAAATCATCTTTAAATAAATCCATAGAAAATCCAAAGCGTTATTAGTTATTGGTTATTAGATATTGGAAAACCAATAACCAATAACCAGTATCCAATAACCAATATCCAATATCTAATATCCACTAACGCTCTCGTAGTTTAGTCTTTTACCGCTATGAGGGCGGCGAAGTTGTAGCATTGAAACCATACCTGTGTTGATGTGAAACCTACATCGGCTAGCCGTTGCTGGTGCGTTTCCAGACTGTCGATGCGCATCACGTTTTCAATGGCCGCGCGTTTCTGGCTGATTTCCAGCTCGCTGTAGCCGTTGGCGCGCTTGAATTCGTGGTGCAACTCAATGAGTACCTCATCCATGGCCGCGTCTTCGCTTTTGAATTTTTCCGCCAGCAGCAAGGCACCGCCCGGACGCAGGCCGTCGTAGATGCGTTGCAGCAGGTCGCGGCGCTGCTCTTGTGGTACGAACTGCAGGGTGAAATTCATGGTCACCACCGATGCTTGTTCGATACTGGTCTCACGTACGTCGGCACAGCGAACTTCGACCGGGACAGCGCTGCGAAAGCCTTGCAAGTGCAGGCGGCAGCGCTCGACCATGGCGGTCGAGTTATCAATGGCGATAATGTTTACAGAGTTATGGTCGCCAAGGTTCTGACGCATGGCCATGGTGGCGGCGCCCAGTGAGCAACCGAGATCGTAAAGGTTGCTGTTGGCCTGAGCATAGCGGTGGGTTAACTGACCAATGCCGTGCAAAATACTCTGATAGCCCGGTACCGAACGATTGATCATGTCCGGGAAAACCTCAACCACGCGCTGGTCAAACACGAAGTCACTGACCTGCGTTAACGGCTCGGCAAAAATTGCGTCGGGCTTACTGTCATAGCTGCTCATCTGTTTCACGTCCTAGTCTTGCATCAGGAGGTATGGCTGTTGCGCATAGTTTAACGCACCGCAGGGCAAAACTTGAGGTTTTTATTGAGGTGGCGCTACTGACAATTCCTGTCAGTCCGTTATAATGTGGCGCTTTGTAAAATTCTAACTTGTGGTAGGGAAGCTCCCATGCGTAGCCATTATTGCGGACAGCTCGAAAAGAGCCTTGTTGAACAACAGGTGACCCTGTGTGGATGGGTCAATAAACGTCGGGACCTCGGCGGTTTGATTTTCATCGATATGCGCGACCGTACCGGTCTGGTGCAGGTGGTATTCGATCCGGACCAGGCTGAGTTGTTTGATACTGCCAATAAGTTGCGTCAGGAGTTCTGTATCCGCCTGAAAGGCACGGTACGCGCGCGACCAGAGAGCCAGGTAAATGCCAACATGGCCACGGGTGAGATTGAAGTCATGGCGAATGAGCTCGAGATTCTGAGTCGTTCAGAGCCGCTGCCAATTGACTTTAACCAACACGTCAGCGAAGAAGCGCGGTTACGCTTCCGCTATCTGGACTTGCGCCGTCCCAATATGAACCACAATTTGCAGTTCCGCGCCTGGGTGACCAGCGCAGTGCGTCGTTTTATGGACGAGGCGGGCTTTCTTGACATCGAAACGCCTATGCTGACGCGCGCCACACCTGAAGGTGCCCGCGATTATCTGGTACCAAGCCGTACGTATAAAGGCAAATTTTTTGCCTTACCACAGTCGCCACAGCTGTTTAAACAGTTGCTGATGATGTCGGGTTTTGATCGTTACTATCAAATCGTCAAATGCTTCCGTGACGAAGATTTACGTGCCGATCGTCAGCCTGAATTTACCCAGATTGATATTGAAACTTCGTTTATGAGCGCCGAGCAGGTCATGGCTGTCACCGAAGAGATGGTGCGTAAGTTATTCCATGAAATGCTGGGGCTTGATTTAGGCGACTTCCCACGCATGAGCTGGCACGAGGCTATGCAGCGCTACGGCAGTGATAAACCCGATCTGCGTAACCCGCTGGAACTGGTTGATGTTGCCGATGTGCTTAAAGATGTTGAGTTTAAAGTTTTTGCCGGTCCTGCGAACGACCCCAAAGGTCGGGTTGCCGCGCTGAAGGTGCCAGGTAAAGCGGCGGATATTTCACGTAAAAATATCGACGAGTACACCAGCTTTGTCGGCATTTATGGCGCCAAAGGTTTAGCCTGGATGAAGGTCAACGATATTGGCGCAGGTCGTGACGGTTTGCAGTCACCAGTACTGAAGTTCATTCCGGATGCTGCTTTGCAAACCATTCTGGAGCGCACCGATGCCGCCGATGGCGATATTATTTTCTTTGGTGCTGATAATGCCACCGTGGTGGCCGAAGCTATGGGCGCGTTGCGTCTGAAAGTAGGCGAAGAGCATGGTTTTGTCAGTAATGAGTGGCGCCCGTTATGGGTCGTCGACTTCCCGATGTTCGAAGAGCAGGACGGCCAGTTAACTGCAATTCATCACCCGTTCACAGCGCCGGTCGGCGTGACGCCGGAAGAGTTAAAAGCAAACCCTGCGGGAACCCTCTCGAATGCTTACGATATGGTACTCAATGGTGTTGAAGTGGGTGGCGGTTCTGTCCGTATTCATGACAATGCCATGCAACAGGCAGTATTTGAAATTCTCGGCATCAGCAAAGAAGAAGCGAAAGAGAAATTTGGCTTCCTGCTGGAAGCGCTGAAGTATGGCACTCCGCCACACGCAGGTCTGGCGTTTGGTTTGGATCGCCTGGTGATGTTAATGGTCGGTGCCAGCTCGATTCGTGAAGTGATTGCCTTCCCGAAAACCACGACTGCTGCCTGTGTGCTAACCGATGCGCCTGGCCTTGCTAATCCTGGTGCATTGCAGGAGTTAGGGGTTGAGGTTAAGGTAGCTGAGGACGCTAACGACAACGACTAACGAGGAGCGACACAATGGCAGGTCATTCCAAATGGGCCAACATTAAACATCGCAAAGCCGCGCAGGACGCTAAGCGCGGCAAAATATTCACTCGTCTCATTCGCGAAATTGTGGTCGCTGCCCGCCAGGGTGGCGGCGACCCTGATACCAACCCACGCTTACGTGCGGCAATTGACAAAGCGCTGTCGAACAATATGAAAAAGGACACCATTGATACCGCAGTAAAGCGCGGCAGTGGTGATCTGGAAGGCGATAACGTCGAAGAATTAAGTTATGAAGGCTATGGCCCCGGCGGCGTGGCAATTCTGGTTGAAACCATGACCGACAATCGCAACCGTACGGTTTCTGAGGTGCGGTACGCCTTTAGTAAACATGACGGTAACCTCGGCACCGATGGTTCGGTGGCCTACCTGTTCAACAAACGTGGCGTGTTGAGCTTCTCTGCAGAGGTCGATGAGGACAGTCTTATGGAAGCTGCGCTGGAAGCGGGCGCTGAAGACATTGTCACCAACGATGACGGCAGCTTCGATGTCTACACCACGCCGAATACTTTTGGCGCGGTAAAAGATGGTCTGCTTGCTGCAGGGTTCGAGCCTGCGCATGCCGAGGTCGGGCTGATTCCGGAAACGCGCTCGCAACTAGAAGAAAATGACGCCGAGAAATTCCTCAAGCTGATTGATGCTCTGGAAGAGCTCGATGACGTGCAGGAAGTCTATCATAATGCAGATATTGCCGATGACGTGCTGGAGCGTATTGGTTAATGGCTATTATTCTGGGCATCGACCCAGGGTCGCGGATGACCGGCTACGGTATCATTCGCCAACAAGGCAATCAGCTTACCTATCTGGCCAGCGGCTGCATCAATGCTGCCGGAACCGCGCGACAACCGTTGAGCCTTGCCGAAAAGCTCAAGGTCATTCATGATGGAGTAAGTGAGCTTATTGCTCAGTTCCAGCCGGACGAGTTTGCGATTGAACAAGTTTTTATGGCGCGTAACCCTGACTCGGCGCTTAAGCTGGGTCAGGCGCGCGGCGCCGCGATTGTAGCTGCCGCGCAAGCCGGTTTGCCGGTTGCCGAGTACGCCGCCCGTCTGGTGAAACAGGCCGTGGTGGGCACCGGCGCCGCCGATAAAGCTCAGGTACAGCATATGGTGATTGCCATGCTCAAGCTGACCCACCGACCGCAGGCAGACGCCGCCGATGCACTGGCCGTTGCGATGTGTCATGCACATAACCGAAAACAAGCCATCTTAATGGCTGCAAGGAGAGGACGTTGATTGGTCGTTTAACGGGTACGTTAATAAGCAAGCAGCCGCCAGAAATTATGATTGACGTGCAGGGTGTTGGTTACGAGGTGCAGATGCCCATGACCTGCCTGTATGAGCTGTCCGACGTGGGTGAGACGGTGACGGTGATCACCCATTTTGTGGTGCGCGAGGACGCGCAATTATTGTATGGCTTCAATACCTTCGCCGAACGTTCGTTATTCCGGCAACTGATCAAAGCACAAGGTGTCGGCCCTAAATTAGCCCTGACCATTATGTCGGGCATGACCGCGCATCAATTCGTGCAGGCCGTCACCCACGATGACGTGTCGAGTCTGATAAAACTACCCGGCGTAGGGCGCAAGACTGCTGAGCGGCTGGTGGTAGAGATGCGCGACCGCTTAAAACAATGGGGCAGTGCCACCCCGGCGACCGACGCAGCGCCGATGGATACCAGTGATTTGCAACCGACGCTCGCAGCCAGTTCGCCACGAGACGACGCGCTGGACGCATTGCTGGCGTTAGGCTACAAGCCGGCACAAGCGGAAAAAGCAGTAGCACAGGCGGTGAAGGGCAATACCAGTGCATCAAGCGAAGAACTCATCCGCACAGCACTGAAAAACATGTAAAAACAAATGCGTTATTGGTTATTAGATACTAGATATGTAAAAGCAAGAGCGTTATTGGTTACTAGATATTAGTTATTTAAAGCCAATAACCAATATCTGATAACTAACAACGTAGTTGTCTTTAACCAATAACCAATATCTGATAACTAACAACGTAGTTGCATTTAACGAATGATTGAACCGGATCGTATAAATCAGCCGCAGCAGCAAGGTGAAGATGAACTCATCGACCGCGCTATCCGGCCAAAAAAGTTAGCTGACTATACCGGTCAGCAGCATGTCGTTGAGCAGATGGAGATCTTTATCCAGGCGGCGCGGCAGCGGCAGGAAGCGCTCGATCACTTGCTGATTTTCGGGCCACCGGGGCTGGGTAAGACCACCTTGGCGAATATTGTTGCCAATGAGCTTGAGGTCAATATTCGTCAGACCTCGGGACCGGTGCTGGAAAAAGCGGGCGATCTGGCCGCGTTGCTGACCAATCTGGAAGCGCACGACGTGCTGTTTATTGACGAGATTCATCGACTGAGCCCGGTGGTCGAAGAAATTCTGTACCCGGCGATGGAAGATTATCAGCTTGATATCATGATTGGTGAGGGGCCCGCAGCGCGTTCGATTAAACTGGATTTGCCACCTTTTACCCTGATTGGGGCCACGACCCGTGCTGGCGCGTTAACCTCGCCACTGCGTGATCGCTTTGGTATTGTCCAGCGCCTTGAGTTTTATAATGTTGACGAGCTGACTACCATTATTCAGCGCTCTGCGAACTATCTGAACCTTAATCTTGATGATCAGGGCGCCCGGGAGATTGCCCGGCGTTCGCGCGGCACGCCGCGTATTGCCAATCGCCTGTTACGCCGGGTGCGTGACTATGCTGAAGTGCGTAATGACGGCAAGATCGATCAACCTGTCGCCGCGGCCGCACTGAAAATGGTCGATGTCGACGAGGCTGGCTTTGATTACATGGACCGCAAACTATTGTTGGCCATTATTGAAAAGTTTATGGGCGGTCCGGTAGGGCTGGACAATCTGGCGGCGGCAATTGGTGAAGAGAAAGATACAATTGAAGACGTGTTAGAGCCTTATTTGATTCAGCAGGGCTTTTTGCAGCGTACGCCGCGAGGTCGTATTGCAACCCCACACGCCTACACCCATTTCGGACTGCAGAAGAGCAAAAGCGATAATAGTTAATAGATACTGGATATTGGTCGAAGAAAACAACCAATATCCAGTATCCAATAACTAAGAACGTCGTTGAATTTCAGATAAAAAAAAGCCCGCAGGGAAGCGGGCTAAAAACTACAGAACAACAAGGAAGTTAAATCCAGGGAACAATAACAGGAAGAAGTGACAACCGGTCTCTTCGTAACTGATATGCCGCGCATTATACGGAGGTCGGACAAGCCTTCAACCGAGAAAAATTGTGTTTCACATAAGAAAAACTAATATCAAACTGTAACCTTTGCATAAAAAATCACCGCTATAAAATTGGTAAGACCAAAATAAATAAGTAAATACAACGATTTAATACATGGCGGTCAAATTTTTTAAATAAAAAAATGTCTGGCTATATTTTACTCATGCAAAAAATTTACATAAACTTTTAGCTGCTGCAGCTTGCAGGTTGATAAAATTAAAGGAAAGCTAGTGCAATGACCGATACAAGTCCTTTTAACTGGCCGATCCGGGTCTATTACGAAGACACAGATGCCGGCGGTATCGTATATTATGCCAACTATCTCAAATTCCTTGAGCGTGCCCGTACGGAATGGTTACGCTCCTATGGCATTGAGCAGGATACCTGGCTACGCCATCGTCTGGGCTTCGTGGTCAGGCAGGTGCAAATGGATTTATTGCGGCCCGCGCGGTTTAATGATGAACTGCGCGTGACAGTTGTGGTCGAACGATTGAAACGCGCATCTGTCGAATTTACACAACAAGTGCTGGATCAACACGGCACGGTTTTATGCCAGGCCCGAATTAAAGCGGCCTGCGTTCATTTAGGGGAAGACGGTGACGCTGTTAAGGCGGTGCCGATGCCAACAGAAATAATAGAGGTACTTAAGCGTGCAAGCTGATATGTCGATCACAGCGTTGATTCTGGAAGCAAGTTTTGTCGTACAGCTGGTCATGTTGCTGTTGCTTGCGTTCTCGGTGGTGGGCTGGATGATGATTTTTCAGCGCAAGAAAATTATTCAAACCGCCAGCCAGCAGGCCTCGGCGTTTGAAGATCGTTTCTGGTCGGGCGTTGATCTTGCCCGCTTGTATCAGGAAATCGGTGCCCGCGCGCAAAACGCCAGTGGCATGGAAAAACTATTTTACGCGGGCTTCAAAGAGTTTGCGCGGCTGCGCAGTAATGCTGCCTTAACTCAGCAGCAAGTGCTGGAAGCCTCTTATCGGGCCATGCGTGTGGTGCACTCCCGTGAAGTTGATCGCTTGGAACATAACCTGAGTTGGCTTGCGACGATAGGCTCTATCAGTCCTTATGTCGGTCTGTTCGGCACGGTCTGGGGTATTATGAATGCCTTTATTGGTCTGGGTGCTGTGCAACAGGCAACACTTGCGATGGTCGCGCCCGGTATTGCCGAGGCCTTGATTGCTACTGCGATGGGCCTGTTTGCCGCGATTCCGGCGGTCATTGCCTACAATCGTTTTGCCAACCGGGTGGAGAAAGTTGATAACCAGTACCTGAACTTTATGGATGAGTTGCTGGCAATTTTACAGCGTCAGGGCGCGCAACAGAAAGCTGCGAGTACTGCCTCATGATGATGCTGACGTCGAATCGCAAACGGCGTAAGCCGGTTTCCGAGATCAACGTCGTACCCTACATCGACGTGATGTTGGTATTGCTAATTATTTTTATGGTGACAGCGCCGTTAATTACTCAGGGCGTGCAGGTGGACTTGCCAAATGCGCAGGCCGAACCTCTGGATAAAGAGAGTAAGCCGCCCGTCATAGTGTCGGTGAACCGTGACGGTCAGTACTTTATTAATTCCATTAATAATGTGGGCGACCCAAACGAGCCGCTGGCGCTGGAAACATTAGCCGCACGAATCCAGGCGCAGCTGATTAATGATCCGCAGACGCGCTTTATGGTCAATGGCGATGAGGGCGTTTCTTACAATCAGGTAGTCCAGCTGATGGTACTTTTACAGCAGTTAGGCATTGAGTCAGTGGGCTTGATGACCGAAGATACCAACACTTAAGTGAGGCACATGTGAAGATAGGTAAGTTTACATGGCCCAGTGAATTAACGATACCCCTGCTGCTTTCAGTTGCGCTGCACCTGGGCATTGTGGTGATTTTATTTGCGGGCTCTAAATTTTCGCCCAGCGTACCAGAGGCGATGGAAGTTCAGCTCGACGCGCCGCTGTCTGAAGAGGTCATGCCGGAAGAAGAAATTGTGCAAGCCGCGACCGTCGATAAAGCGAAAGTTGAACAACAACTGGAAGCCATTCGCGCCGCAGAGCAGCAGCGTAAGGATGAAATTGCCGAGTTAGAGCGGCGCGCGGCAGAAGCAAAACGTCAGCGCGAGGCTGAACAACAACGTCAGCGCGAGCTTGAAGCTGAGCAACGGGCTGAGCGTGAGCGCCTGGCGCGCGAGAAAGAAGCCGCTTTAAAGGAGCAGCGCGAGGCAGAGCGTAAAGCAGCCGAAGCGGAGAAAAAGCGTAAAGCTGAGGAAGAGGCGGCGCGCAAGGCTGAAGCAGAACGTAAGCGCCGTGAAGAAGAAGCGCGGCGTCTGGAGGAAGAGCGTAAGCGCAAAGAGCAGGAAGCGCGTGAGCGCGCCGAGCGTGAGCGTCAGTTGCAAGAAGAGCTGGAACGGGAACGTCAGGCACGGGCAGCAGCACGTAGCCGTCAGGTGCAAAGCGAGTTAGGGAAATATACGAACCTGATCAAAGCGACTATTCAGCGTAATCTGATTGCTGATCCGTCGATGCAGGGTAAGTCGTGTACCGTGAATATCCGCCTGGCGCCAAGTGGCTTTGTTATCTCGGTGAACCGGATCAGTGGTGATGCGGGCGTGTGTAAAGCAACCGAGAATGCGGTATTAAAAGCAGGTACACTGCCGGTATCGGAAGATCCTGAAGTGTTCGCAAAGATGAAGGATATTAACTTAACCTTTGCGCCGGAATTCAATTAACTTACGAAATAGCAACGACAATTAATATGATGAAAAAGCTAGCTTTTATTTTGGTCACTACAGTGCTGTTGGCGGTTATGTATCGCCCGGCTAACGCGTCACTTGAGATTGTCATTACCGACGGTATCGACAGCGCCCGACCCATTGCCGTGGTGCCGTTTCGCTGGTTAGGTGATGGCCCGGCGCCCGAGGGGTTAACCCAGGTGATTGCGGCGGACTTAATGCGTAGCGGAAAATTTAATCCGGTACCGGTCAACGCCATGCCGCAAATGCCGAGTACAGAAGAGGAAATTGATTACCCGAGCTGGGCAAGTCTTGGTATTGAGGCGTTGCTGGTAGGTACCATAGAGCCGTATGCTGTTGACCGCTATACCGTATCCTTTCAGATTGTCGATGTACTGCGTGGACAAATCACCAGCGGCTCGCGGATGCTGCGCGGCGGTGAGTTAGTAAGTGCTCAGGATCATATTCTGGATGCGCGTCGCAGCGTGATTAATGGTGATCAGTTTCGTCAATACGCGCATCGTATTTCGGATGTATTTTACGAAACCATGACCGGTCAACGGGGGGCCTTTATGACCCGCATTGCCTATGTCACGGTCAACCATGACAACGAAAAGCCTTACGAACTGGTTGTTGCTGATTACGATGGTTATGACGAGAAAGTGCTGCTGCGTAGCCCAGAGCCGTTAATGTCCCCGTCGTGGTCTCCCGATGGTAATAAGCTGGCCTATGTAAGCTTCGAGAACAAACGTCCGGAAATTTTCGTACAGGACATTTACACAACCCGTCGTGAAAAAATGACCTCTTTCCCGGGTATCAATAGTAGCCCGGTCTGGGCTCCGGACGGGAAAACACTGGCAATGGTATTGTCAAAAGATGGCAACCCTGAACTCTATACTATGAATGTCGCAACCAAGCAGGTGACACGCGTTACCCGCCACCATGCGATCGATACCGAACCCAGCTGGTCACCGGACGGGAAATCGCTGATCTTCACCTCAGAAAGGGGTGGCAGACCGCAATTATATAGCGTAAATTTAGATTCAGGTCAGGTGCGTCGGTTAACCTTTGAGGGCGAGCAGAACCTCGGTGGTACTTATACGCCTGATGGCCAGCAGGTAGTCATGGTAAATCGCACGCAAGGCAACTATCATATTGCCAAGCAAGATTACCCAAGTGGTGCAATGCAAATTCTGACTCAGACTTCATTGGATGAGTCACCAAGCCTTGCGCCAAATGGAAGCATGGTGATTTACAGCACCACGCACAATAACCAGCAAGTGTTGGCTTTGGTTTCGGTGGATGGGCGCTTTAAGGCTCGTTTGCCAGCCCGTGAGGGTGAAGTTAAATCACCAGCATGGTCACCATTTTTACGTTAATTTGAACCCTAAAATTAGAAAACTTTGAACTAAGGATCGCGGACATGAACGCAAATCAGTTACTTAAGAGCCTGCTTATCGCTGTACCAATGATGACATTGGCAGCGTGTACCACGAGCCCGGGTGCCGACGACGCAGCTGGTCAGCAGACCAACCAGCAGCAACAACAGCAGCAGGAAGGTACAGGAGTTGAAGTGGACGCAGCTGAGCGTACCAAGACTCCAGAAGAAGTTCGTGCAGAAAAAATGGAAACTCTGCGTCAGGAAAATATTGTTTACTTCGCATTTGATGACTCACGTGTGAGCTCTGACTACGCAGGTATGCTGGCAGATCACGCTGAGTTCTTAGTCCAGAACCCGAATGTAACCCTTACCATTGAAGGCCATGCAGACGAGCGCGGTACGCCTGAGTACAATATCGCTTTGGGTGAGCGTCGTGCGAAAGCCGTTGCGCAATACCTGCAGAACCTGGGTGTCAGCGCAAGCCAAATCGCGACGGTTTCTTACGGCGAAGAGAAGCCATTAGTGAACGCGTCAACTCCGACTGCGTACGCGAAAAACCGTCGTGCCGTTCTGGTTTATTAATAACGGTTAAATGCAGCGATATACGGTTAAGCCCATGCAAAAACTAACTCTAGTGCTAGCCTTTTTGATTCCCGGTGTCGTGTTTGCACAGGCACCGGTATCGAAACTTGGTAGTGGCAGTGTCGAAGAGCGTCTGGAGCAGCTTGAGCGCGTCATGGACGCGCGCAATGCCGCGCAAATGGCGCTGCTTGATCAGATGGCAACGTTGCAAGACGAGGTCGCCGACTTGCGCGGTAAGACTGAAGAGCATGCCTATCAGCTCGAGCAGATTTTGCAGCGGCAACGTGAAATTTATCAGGAAATTGATCGCCGTCTGAGTGCCACTCCGGTGACGACGGCGCAGCAACAAGCAACTCCGCAGGCTAGCCCGGAAGCTGGGTCGGCGGTCGGTTACTCCTCTAACCTCAGTGAGAATGATGCTTACGACAAAGCCATTCGCCTGGTCATGGAAGATCGTCGCTATGATGCGGCGATTCCTGAATTCCGTAGCTTTATCGAACAATACCCTGATTCAACCTACGTGCCGAACGCACACTACTGGCTGGGACAGTTGCTTTACGCTGAAGGTAAGTATGATGAAGCGAAAAGTGAATTCAGTGCCGTGGTTGAACGCTATCCCGACAGTAATAAGCGCGGTGACAGCATTCTCAAATTAGGTATTGTTGCGCAACAGCAAGGCGAAAAGCAGCTCGCGCGTAGCTATTTTGAGAAAGTCATTAACGAGTATCCGAACAGTACACCTGCCGGTCTTGCCGAAAAGCGCCTGGCAAACTTGTAAACACCGTGTAAGTTTTTACGGGATGTGTTCGCAAATTGAGCAAACGAACCGTATATCTGCAAATTGCAGTTGCAACGAGCGGCATTTTAAGTAAACTATGCCGCCGTTGCCGCTGATAAGCAGCAACCGATGAGATTGGGTCGTTAGCTCAGTTGGTAGAGCAGTTGACTTTTAATCAATTGGTCGCAGGTTCGAATCCTGCACGACCCACCAATCTTCTCATCATCCCCTCAGTTTTATCGTGGGTCGTTAGCTCAGTTGGTAGAGCAGTTGACTTTTAATCAATTGGTCGCAGGTTCGAATCCTGCACGACCCACCACGTTTTTTACCCCAGTTCGATTTTCCAGTATACTTATACCAACTTAACTGCATGTGGTGACGTAGTACGATGAATATCACTGAAGAGATTCAGGCGCGCGTGATCGATAACCTTGATTATGCGTTTCCAGCCAAACCCAAGCCGCTGAGCGAGCCCGAGCGCGCCGCTTATATAGCGCGCATTGAGCAGTTGCTGAAAGAAAAGAACGCGGTTTTGGTCGCGCATTATTATACGGACCCGGAAATTCAGGCATTGGCTGAAGCGACCGGTGGATGTGTGTCTGACTCGCTGGAAATGGCGCGTTTTGGTGCCAATCATGAAGCGGATACGCTGATTGTTGCCGGCGTCAAATTTATGGGCGAGACGGCGAAAATTCTTACGCCAAACAAAACTGTACTCATGCCGACGCTTGAAGCGACCTGTTCGCTGGATATCGGCTGCCCTATCGAAGAGTTCTCAGCTTTTTGTGATGAACACCCCGATCGCACTGTTGTCGTCTATGCCAATACTTCAGCGGCCGTGAAAGCCCGTGCCGACTGGGTCGTGACCTCAAGCATTGCGCTGGACATTGTTGACCACCTGGATGCCAACGGCGAGAAAATTCTGTGGGGGCCCGATAAGCACCTGGGGAACTACATTCAGAAGCAGACGGGCGCTGACATGATTATGTGGCAGGGCGCCTGCGTGGTGCATGACGAGTTTAAAACCAAGGCGCTTGAAGATTTAAAACGGGTTTATCCGGAAGCTGCCATTTTGGTGCATCCTGAGTCACCGGCGCAGGTTGTCGAAATGGCCGATGCGGTAGGTTCGACCTCGCAGTTGATTAAAGCCAGCCAGGAACTGCCGAATGAAACCTTCATTGTGGCAACCGACCGTGGCATCTTCTATAAGATGCAGCAGCTATCGCCGGAGAAACATTTTATCGAGGCACCGACCGCTGGCAGTGGCGCCACCTGTCGCAGCTGCGCGCACTGTCCGTGGATGGCAATGAACGGCCTTGTGGCTATCGCAGAGGCCTTGGAACACGGTGGTGCAAGCCATGAGATTCATGTTGACCCGCAACTCGCTGAGCGCGCTATGAAGCCGTTACAGCGCATGCTGAACTTTAAAAAGAACAGCTAACGAGGTTCATAGGTAGGATGCAGCAACTGATAGCCGCTTGCTTTAAGCAGGCGGTTATCAATGCGCTTACTACCCCGGCGGCCAATCTCATCTGAACGCGCTAACGTCTGCAAGTCTACCCCCAAACGATTCGCTAAACGTCCATAGGCTTCTTCCTGCTTTAAAGGCTCATCATCAGACACCAGAAACAGTGGTTGTTGCTTCTCCGGATGCTGGATCAGGTAACTGAGAAAGCCAGCCACGTCATCTGCATGAATACGGTTGGTCCATGCCGGCGTAATGGTAGCTTCACCCGATATAAGCAGTTCAGCCAATCGCGAACGGTTCGGACCGTAAATACCTGAACAGCGCAAAACTGAGACTGTATCGGCGGCGCTGCGAATCACTTCTTCTGCCTGCAGCAGCATCTTGCCCTGATGATCGCCTGGGTCAGCGACGGTCGTTTCATCAATCCATTCACCGTCGCACGCATCGTAAACGCCGGTGCTCGAAACATACAGAATGCGCGGATTAAGCCCGCTGCTATGCAAATGGTGCTGCAATAGCCTGCACGGCAGCACATAGCCATTAAAATAGGCATCATCCTTGGAACGGTTGGGTGTCAGTGTGATGACGATGACGTCAACACTGGCGTCGATGAACTGTTCCAGATCGCTGGCATTGGTGGCGTCGCCAGCAACCAACTCAATATGGATCGGACTGGATTTCTCCTGTGGATGACGGCACAGCCCGCGCATCTCAGTAAAACCCGCAAAACTCAGCGCCAGACTGGTGCGCTCGGCGATATCGCCATAGCCAATAAATGCAACTGTTGTCATGCTGCTAACCACACGTCAAGGAATAACATAACCACCAAACCTACCATGAGGCCAGCCGTCGCGCGATGATGATGGCCGCGACGATGGGTTTCCGGAATGATCTCGTGACTGATGACAAACAGCATAGCACCTGCAGCGAAAACCAGCCCCCAAGGTAAGAGAACTTGCGAAAGATTAACAAAAATACCGCCGACCAGGCCGCCAAGCGGCTCAATAAGACCAGTCAGTGCAGCGACCAGAAAGCTTTTCATATGGCTGTAGCCAACCGCGACTAGTCCCACTGCAACCGCTAACCCTTCCGGCATATTCTGCAGACCAATACCTAAGGCCAGTGAGAACGCTGAGTCGGACTGGCCGCTGCCGTAGGCCACGCCGACGGCAAGACCCTCGGGAAAGTTATGAATCGCAATGGCGAATACAAAAAGCCATACGCCAGCCACTTTATCTGAAACTCGCCCTTCATGCCCGGAGATAAAGTGGCGATGGGGGATGAGGCGGTCCATAGCATAGATCGCCAAGGCACCCAATAAAATTCCGACAACCGCAATCAGAGCGGGTATGGGGCCCACGCCGTAGAGCTCGGTAGAGATATCAATTGAGGGGATAATCAGTGAAAAGAACGACGCAGCCAGCATCACACCTGCAGCGAAGCCTAACAAAGTGTCATTAAATGGCTCTGAGGTTTTACGCCCGAATAAAATCGGCAACGCGCCCACCGCGGTGAGTGAACCGGTAAGGAAACTTGCTACAAGTGCGCTAATGACGAGATCCATGAAGTCCTCAATGCGTTAGTTGAATAGCCCTAGCTTAACGTGTTAAGTCACAGATGTAGAGTTAGTTTTTACGTTCAGTTTCATCGAAAAAATCGCCTCAACTAGGTGCGTGACAGTCAGGTCTTTGCGCTTATTTTTTATCATCTGTAATTGTCACCCCGATCGGGATTAACGGAAAGGCATCCTCACTGACGTGGTGTCCTTCGCGGGCGCGTTCAAAGTCTTTGCGGGTTTCACGCAGACTTTCGGCGGCGAGCTGAAAGGTGCCCCAGTGCATGGCGTAAGAACGTTTGGCGCCAAGATCAAGGTGCATCAGCACTGCTTCTTCGGGGTTCACGTGTTGTGGTTTCATGAACCAGCGTGGCAAATAGGCACCGATCGGGATCAAAGCATCGTCAATGTCCGGAAAGCGCTGACCAATTTCTTTGAATTGATAGGGGTTATAGCCGCTGTCTCCGGCGAACCAAACCTCCCAATCACCAATACGCAGGTGCCAGCTGGTCCACAGCGTATCGTTTTTATCGAACAGGCTGCGCGCCGACCAGTGCTGGCTGGGCGTTGCTGTTGCCTGTAATGTGTTGAAGCTGCGTGCGTCCCACCAGTCAAATTCATGTACCCGTTGGGCGCTGATGCCTTGTTCAACAAACCATTCGGTCAGGCCAAGAGGTACGAAGTAGTCCACCTGATTACCAAGTTTGAGAATGGTTTCCTGATCAAGATGGTCGTAATGATTATGACTGATAATCACCACATCGATAGGCGGCAGTTCAGCTACCGTTAAAGGGGCGGGCGTGAGACGTTTGGGGCCGGTAAAACTTAGTGGTGAGGCGCGCTCACTGAGAATAGGATCCGTCAGCACGTTCATACCGCGATATTGCAGCAAAAAGGTCGCGTGCCCTAACCAGGTCAGCTGTGGTTGCTCAGCAGGTACAAGTAAGCGTTGCAGAGCAAGATCTGTCATCGGCACCAGGTTAGGATTGGCCGCCAGCTCAGCAGCCTGGTCGGCCCACTTATCTTCACCAAACCAGCGCATGACAAAAAAGTCGATGGCATTGGTGTCTTTGGGCGTGACATAAGGGTTACGGTCAGCAAAGCGACCGGGGGAGCTACATGAGCTCACCCCGATGGCAATAGCGAGAACAATAATAGTGATGACGATCCAGCGCACATGAACCTCCTTTTGAAGGAGATACGAGGCAATCACGCCAACGGATTAAAATCCGGCGGCGTGTCCGTCCTTACGGCTCTCTGAGGCCCCGTAATAAACATTTTCCTTATGGTCTTTCCAGATGGCCTGATAGCCACCATAAGGGCCGACAGCTTCTTGCAGGGTATGTCCCATTTTGATTAACTCGCGCCGGGTATGCTTCGAGAAGCCGTTTTCAAGGCTCACGACGCCGCCATCGGTCATCTGCTCGCCGGTGGGCTGACTCGAGCCGGTATGCAAAATCCGTGGCGCGTCGCCTGCCTCTTGCAGGTTCATACCAAAATCAATCATATTGATCAGAATCTGAGCGTGCATCTGTGGTTGTGTGGCGCCGCCCATTACGCCATAACTCATGACCGGCTTACCGTCTTTGGTGACGAACGCCGGAATAATGGTATGGAAGGGACGCTTTGCTGGTGCGTAAACATTGGCATGGCCTTCTTCCAGCGCAAATAATTCGCCGCGATTTTGTAATACGAAGCCAAGTCCATCCGGTGTCACGCCTGACCCCATACCACGGTAATTACTCTGGATCAGCGAGACCATATTGCCTTGTTGATCGGCTGTGGTCAGATAGATAGTGTCGCCTTCTGTCGGTGGGTTACCCGGCTCATATGCATCCGCAGCTTGCTCTGGATCAATCAACTGCGCGCGCTGTTTGGCATAGCCCTTATCTAACAGTCCCTCGACCGGTGCCGCAGCGAATTCAGGGTCGGCGTAATATTTGGCCCGATCCTCAAAGGCCAGTTTCTTGGCTTCGACAAAATGATGAATGTACTCCGGACTATCGTAACCCATCGCGGCCAGGTCAAAGTTCTCAAGAATATTGAGAATTTGCTGCGCGGCAATACCCTGAGTATTCGGCGGCAGTTCCCACAGGTCGTAACCACGGTAATTGCTGGAAACCGGTTCCACCCAAGTCGAGGTATGCTGCGCCAGGTCATCGTAGGATAAAAAGCCGCCGTGCTCAGCGACGAAGTCGCCGATGGTGCGCGCAATTTCGCCGCGATAGAAGACGTCACGGCCGCCTTTGGCAATTTTTTCTAAGGTATTGGCGAGATCCGGGTTCTTAAAGCGTTCGCCTTTTTGCGGAGGCTGGCCGTCCGCCATAAACACCTTGGCAAAGCCAGGTTGGTCGGCCAGTACTGCGGCATTGCGCTCAAAATAGTAGGCAATCACTTCGGTCACGGGAAAGCCTTTGCGGGCATATGCGATGGCAGGGGCTAGCACTTGTTCCATCGGCAATTGGCCGAACTTCTCATGCAGCTCGAACCAGCCATCGACGGCACCAGGCACTGACAGAGGCAATACGCCACGCGCCGGAATACTGTCGAAGCCGTTGTCCTGAAAATAGGCAAGGCTCAAGCTTTGTGGCGAGCGGCCTGAGGCATTCAAGCCATAAAGTTGTTCGGTTTCAGCGTCCCAGACGATGGCAAACAGATCACCACCGATGCCGTTGCCGGTAGGTTCTACCAGACCCAGGACAGCATTCGCGGCAATCGCGGCATCAATGGCATTGCCGCCTTGTTGCATAATGTCGAGTGCCACTTGCGTGGCTAACGGCTGGCTGGTGGCCGCCATGGCATCGGGCGCCATAACTTCAGAGCGGGTAGCAAAGTGATGCCCGGTAATACGGTCCGCGGCAGCAGCAAAAGAACTGGTGAGTGCCAGTCCGGTTGCCAGGGTAAAAGTAAGTAATGAGGATTTCATGCTCGCCTCCTGTTAAGTGAATAGCTCCACTATAACTGGAGGACAGAGGCGTTGGCCAGCTTCGCGACCAACGCCATGCAGGGCTCGACGACTGGGGCTTATTTAAGACCAAGAATCCATTCGGCCAGAATAGTGACCTGTTCATCGGTCAGCTGGGGTTGAGCAGGCATGGGTACCTGACCCCATTTACCGACGCCGCCATTTTTGATGCTGTCCTTAATTTTTGCCATTGCCTCAGGGTCATCGGCATATTTTTCCGCAACATCTTTATATGCCGGACCGACAATCTTATTATCGACCCCGTGACAAGCCGTGCAGGCTAGTTCCTGCGCCAGTTTTTGGCCTTCTTGATTCGCCACAGCGGCATGTGCGAAAAATAGGCTGGCCACGACAAATGTTAAACTCACTACCTTCTTAATCATGAGTGACTCCTTATTGACGAGATCTTATTGTCAGCATAGCGAAAGTTGACAGAATCACCAGTTTATACGTAAGAAAGACTTGGTTGGATTGACCTGAAGCAAGGAGAGCGCAGATAAGTGTTTTTTGGCCTTAATAGCAAAAAACCGCCACAAGGGCGGTTTTTTTTAATCTGGCGGAGAGAGAGGGATTCGAACCCTCGATACGGGGTTACCGTATACACACTTTCCAGGCGTGCTCCTTCAGCCACTCGGACACCTCTCCGTAAAGCGGGCGCTATAATAGGCGATAGGTAGGGCAAAAACAAGAGCCAGGGTGTAAACAAGGAGCCCGTGCGCTGGCTTTTTGTTCGACTCAAGTCGAATAGGAAAGTTACGGCAAAGAGCTACAGTAGGGGGAAATGTCGTCAGCAAAGGACAAGGACTATGAACACCTACCCCCACGAATATGAGTCTTCCTTACAACAGCCGCAGAAATTCTGGCAGCAGCAGGCGCAACGGCTGCATTGGTTTACTGAGCCGACAGAAATCTTGCGGCCACGTGCTGACGGTACTGCTGACTGGTTCGTGGATGGCGAGCTGAATATGGCATTTTGTGCGCTTGACTATCATGTCGATAATGGCCGCGCTGACCAGACGGCGCTTATTTATGACTCGCCCGTGACCGGGCAGAAGCAGGCTTATACCTACCGCCAGTTACGTGATGAGGTGGCGCGCTTCGCCGGCCTTTTGAAAAAACAGCACGTTAAGAAAGGCGACCGGGTTATTATTTACATGCCGATGATTCCCCAGGCGGCGATTGCCATGCTTGCCTGCGCGCGGCTTGGCGCAGTGCACTCGGTGGTCTTTGGTGGTTTTGCGGCCAATGAGTTGGCGATACGCATTGACGATGCCGAACCGAAGTTGCTGATCACCGCCTCGTGTGGCATTGAAGTGGATAAAGTGATTCCATACAAGCCTCTGGTGGATAAGGCACTTGAGCTGGCAGCCAAACCGCCGCAACACGTATTGGTCTGGCAACGCGAGCAGTGTCAGGCGGAACTGCAACTGCCACGGGACTGCGACTGGCAGCAAGCTCTGGCAGGGGTGACGCCGGCCGAGTGCGCAACCATGCAGGCCACCGATCCACTCTATATTTTGTATACCTCAGGAACCACAGGGAAGCCCAAAGGGGTCGTGCGTGACACCGGCGGTTATGCGACCGCTTTGTTGTATTCCATGCGCACTGTTTACGGCATACAGCCGGGTCAGGTGATGTTCGTTGCTTCCGATGTTGGCTGGGTGGTCGGTCATTCTTATATTGTGTACGGGCCACTGCTGGCTGGAGCGACCACGATTCTGTATGAAGGCAAGCCGGTGCGCACGCCTGACGCCGGTGCGTTCTGGCGAGTTTGTGAGGACTATCAGGTCAATGTACTATTCTCTGCGCCCACAGCATTTCGTGCAATTAAAAAAGAAGACCCACAGGCGCAGTTGCTCAAACACTATAACCTGAGTCATCTGCAACGTATATACATGGCCGGTGAGCGGCTTGACCCGGCGACGTTGCAATGGACACAGGGCGTGACCGGCAAACCGGTGTATGACCACTGGTGGCAGACCGAGTCAGGCTGGCCTATTTGTGCGAATCCTGTCGGTATTGCCGAGTACCCGGTGAAACCCGGGTCTTCGACGCTTCCGGTTCCAGGTTATGACGTTCGCATATTAGCTACGGACGGTAGCGAGCTGGGCGCGAACGAGCAGGGCGCTGTTGCCATTAAGCTGCCGCTGCCTCCGGGCTGCCTGACCTCCATCTGGCGCAACGAAGCAAGATTTAATGCGGGCTATTTGCGCGAATATGCCGGTTTCTACAGCAGTGGTGACGGCGGTTATAAAGATGATGATGGCTACGTTTACATTATGGGGCGCACGGATGATGTCATTAACGTGGCAGGCCACCGGCTGTCTACCGGCGAAATGGAAGAGGTGTTAGCAATGGATCCTGCGGTGGCGGAGTGCGCGGTTATTGCCGTGGCCGATGATTTAAAAGGCCAGGTACCGCTGGGTCTGGTCATTGTTAAAGATGGCGTTGACATTGCGCCTGAGGATTTATCGCAGCGCCTTATACAGCGGGTGCGCGATGAAATTGGGGCGGTGGCCTGTTTAAGACAGGTGCATGTGGTAAGTAAGCTGCCGAAAACCCGCTCAGGCAAAATCTTACGGCGCCTGCTGCGCCAGTTGGCCGATGGCGAGCCGCAACTGTACGTGCCATCGACTATTGATGATCCGGGCTGCGTTGCCGAACTGCAACAACAGCTTGGGCGTTAAAACTCCTCGGCGGCGTCGTTTTTCGAGGGCCGTTCGGGTTCTGGCTCGGGCTCGGGAGCCGATGCACTGTCTTTGCCCTGTAGCGTACGAATGGTGCCGTCGGCTTGCCAGCTCTTGATGTGCAGATCGCGTTGCGGGAATGGAATTTGGATATTGTTCTCTATTAACGCGGTGTGGATCTCCCATAAGAACGCTGCCTGGACTGCCCCGGGGCGGTTGACCGCGTCAGGGCGAAGCCAGACCACCAGCTCGAAATTAAGCGAACTCTCACCAAACTCAACTAACCAGACTTGCGGCGGCCGGTGTGAGGTATCAGTCAGCGTATGCGGCACGCGATCCGCAGCCTCCAGAACCGCGCGTTTCACCAGTTCTTTGTCGGTGCCATAGGCAACCCCAAACGGCACTTTAATGCGTCGGTAGGTGTCGCGCATGGTCCAATTGGTTACCCGACCACTGACAAACTCAGAGTTCGGAACAATGATATCGATATTGTCATTGGTGGTAATGATGGTGCTGCGGATATTGATTTCTTTCACCTCACCGGTCACCCCCGACTCAAGTTCAACGAAATCGCCCACTTTCAGGGTTTTTTCAAACAGCAGCATGATGCCGGAGGTAAAATTACTGATGAGGTTTTGCAGACCAAAACCGACACCAACACCCAGGGCACTGGCGAAGATCGCAAACTTCGTCATATCGATGCCGATAGACGAGATGGCGACCATAAAGCCGACCAGTAAAATAATGTAGTGGGTAATCCGCTTCAGTGCATAGACTGAAGAGGGCGCCATGGTATTGCGGAAATCGGTATAACGCTGAAGTGCCTGTTGTACTACCCGCGAGATAATAAGCGCGGCAATAATGATAGCGACGAAACGAAAAATAGAGCCATAGGTAATGGCCGTTTCACCAACGGTAAATATCTCTTTTTCCAGCCAGCGGAAGGCTTCAGAAATGGCAGTCACCACCTGGTCGATGGTGCTGCGGTCTGCTGCAGTGGTCTGTTCGCTCACATTTGTGCCTGTAAGTATAGCTCCAGTCCTATACGGTCAATCAGTTCAAGCTGTTGCCGCAACCAGTAAGCGTGATCTTCTTCTGTGTCTTTAAGAATTCCGACCAGCATGTCACGGGTGACAAAGTCGTCCGCTCCTTCACAGAAATCGATAACTTCGCGCAGGGTTTTTGCGTTATTACGTTCTAACGCAAGATCGTTGCTGAGCATGGTTGGCACATCATCAGCAATACTATGTTCCTGGCGTCGATCCATGTCCGGGCGTCCGCCAAGAAACAGCATGCGACGGATGAGCAGGTCGGCATGCGCCCGCTCATGTTCAATCTCCAGGTTGATATGCTCGTACAGCTTATTAAGGCCCATGTCTTCATAGCGACGCGAATGGGCGGTGTACTGATCAATCGAGGTCAGTTCAAAGGCTAACAGGCGATTTAATTGTGCAACAACTTCACTATTTTCCAGACTCATCTTAGCCCTCCTTGTGCAGCTTGGTTTGCAGGTAGGTATTGGCACCTAAGTGGGTCATCAGGTCGAGCTGAGTTTCCAGCCAGTCGAGGTGCTCTTCCTGTTGTTCAAGAATGGTTTTCAGCATTTTACGGCTGACATAGTCCTGCTGCTGCTCGCATACATTAATGGCCTCTCGCAGCGCTTTCACGTCAGCAAGCTGAACCTTGTGATCAAGCTCAAGCATTTCGCGGGGCTCTTCACCGATGTAGAGTTTGCTCAGATCTTGCAGGTTGGGAATGCCACCAAGAAATAATAACCGCTCGATGATGTCATCGGCGTGTTTCATTTCTTCAATAGAGGCTTTGTAAATAACCTGATTCAGAACCGGGAAGCCCCAGTTTTTGTACATGCGGGCATGTAAAAAATACTGGTTAATAGCGGTGAGTTTACGCGTGAGAATACGATTGAGTTCTTGTAAAACTTTGGGTTCGCCTTTCATGGCCTACTCCTAAGCTTGGTGCATTTTGTACCTAGCTTAAGTGTAGCATACCGTTGTTGGCAATAAGGATTCTTCCAAAAAGCGCGCGTTACGTTCTTTTACTGCGTCGGCCAGTACGTCTTTTGCACAGCTTTTACAGCAACCGCATTGCGACGCAACGCCATACTGCTGGCGCAGTTCACGCATGCTGCTTACGCCTTCCTGATGGACAGCGCGGTGGATAGTTTTGTCGGTTACACCTTTACAAAGACAAACGTACATAGGAACCTCGTTTCGAACTCAGTTCAAATACTAATACAAATGCGAACGATTCGCAACAATATTTAGTTTGTCTTTGTCGTGCCTTACAACGAAATAATAATCAGGATCACGTGCAGTGCGACCACGGTAAAGGTTAACCGCGAACGCAGCTCCAGATACCAGAGCTCGTCGGGCAGGTGACGCTTCTCAAAGTTTAGCCAGAACAGGTGCATGAGCGCGAGGACGATCAGCATCGTTAGCGCTGATACCCAGATGCCGGCAAAAAAAACAATCAGGCCGACCACTGTGGGCACCATGCTCCACTTCAGTAAACGCATGGGGCTGCCTTCACTGTGAATGGCGACGCCCCACTGAACACCGCCGAGAAAACTTAAAATCAGCGCACTGTAGATGACGAATAAACGCAATGAGTGCTCAGCATAAACGTCCAGTAAACCACCTAAAGTAAAGGCGAGAAAGGGCAGCAAGCCCAGATAACCGAGCCGCTGCGCTGTACTGATTGCTTTTTCCTGCATCATTTAGAAGCCTGTTTTCAGTAAGTAAATGGTATAGCCAGTATAACAAAGTAATAGTATTAAACCCTGAATTCGGTTCAGTCGGGTGGGGCGGCGCAGGCGGAAACTGAAAATAGCCAGCAAGAATGTGAGCACTGTCATGGTCAGCCAGTCGCGGTTTAACACCAGGGGCTCAAGACCAATTGGCTCAATCACACCGGCAATACCGACCACCGCTAATGAGTTAAACATGTTGGAGCCAATAACGTTGCCCACCGCCAGGTCATGTTCGTTTTTACGCACTGCAGCGATGGCTGATGCCAGCTCAGGCAATGAGGTACCGATCGCAACGACGGTCAGGCCGATCACCAGGTCACTCACGCCGAGCGCGGTGGCGATATCGACCGCACCCCAAACCAGAACCCGGGAACTGATGACCAGTAACACCAGTCCGACGACCAGCCAGAACAATGACTTTCCAAGCGGCATCTGATGTTCTTTGATTTCCTGATCAAACTCGCTGGCCAGCACGTCATCTTTGCTGCGCATGCCCTGATAAATACTCCAGCCGATATAAAGCGAGAAAATTGCCAGCAACATCCAGGCTTCGACGGCGGTCACGGTTAAATCGTAAAGCGGCCAGGCCATGAGGATGGTCACAGCCAGCAGCAGCGGCATTTCGCGGCGTAGCACCTGGCTGCTCACGGCAATCGGCGCCAGTACGGCGGTGATACCCAGAACCAGGGCAATATTAGTGATGTTTGAGCCAAAGGCATTCCCCAGGGCAAGGCCCGGATTGCCCTGTAATGAGGCCAGCGCAGAGACCACCATTTCAGGTGCCGAAGTGCCAAAACCGATAATGACCATACCGATCAGCAGCGGTGGCATACCAAGGTGATTCGCAGTAGCTGCGGCGCCGTCGACGAACCGATCGGCACTCCAAACCAGTAATGCTAAGCCCAAAATGACTGCAACAACAGCAAGTAACATGCAAAAATCCTTAGTAAAGTAGATTCCCAATGGACTACTATTGTAACGTTAAAGTCTGGTTTTTTGGAACTGCATCCTAAGGAGATTGCATGTCAGCTCAGTCGAACGCGTCGCGTCCTGACTTTATTATCGATAGCTGGGACTTTTCATCCCATCCGGCGCAGCCTATCGAAACAGGATTTCAAGGTGCGCCAAATCGTTGGTTTCATATTCAGCGCGACTTGCCGGGCATTGCCGAGTGGCTGGAAGCTTCTGAAATTCCTGCGCCCTTAATTGACGCGGTCCTTGAAGAGGACACCCGGCCAAGGTTTGAACGTATTAATGAAGGCTTTCTGCTTATTTTGCGCGGCGTCAACATGGCCGAGGGCGCACGCCCGGAAGATATGCTCAGCTTGCGTATCCTTTATTACAAAGGAGCTGTTTACAGTTTCCGTAAGCGTCCCGTTCGCTCTGTTGCGGTGATTCGTGAGCGCCTGCAACGCCAGGACGGTCCGGAGACACTGCACGATTTTATTGTCATGCTGATCGAGGAGATGAATAACCGTCTGGAAGAGCTGCTAGATGTTATAGAGGCAGAAATGGAGGGACTGGAAGATGATGAGCGTGAAAGCACGTCCGTGCGGCAACGGAAATTGACAGAACTGCATCGTCGTATGTTACGTCTGGTGCGTTTCGTTCGCCCTCAGTTAACAGCGATTGAACGGTTGGCGGTCGATGCTCCAAAGTGGTTAGAGGCGGAGAACGTACAATGGCTGGTGAATGAGCGCGACGCTATTCAACGTGAGCTGGAGTCGCTTGAGATGCTGCTGGAACAGGTCTGGATGCTGCGTGAGCATTTACAACAGGAAGTAGCAGAAAAGATGAATCGCAATACTTACTGGTTGTCCGTAATTGCCGGCGTGTTCTTACCGATTACCTTTCTTACCGGTGTCTTTGGTATCAATATAGGCGGAATGCCAGGGGTCGAGAATGCGGATGCTTTCTGGATTTTTTGCGGCAGCCTGGCAGCGGTGGCGGTGGTCGAATTCTTACTATTACGCCGACTGCGTTTTTGGTAACACCGGACGGAACGAAGGCGCCTGGCTCGGTAAGCTGGGCAGTTCACAGCGGTCGGCCGCGAACACCACCAGGTGGTCGAAGTCAGGCCGCAGACCAATTTCGCTGCCGACCTCCAGTTGCTCATGGGATGGGCTGAGGGTTAACACCTCGACGCCACTGTCGAGCTCAACACTGTAAAGGTTATGCGCGCCACGGAAACCGCGCGCCTTAATGGTGCCGCGTAAACGCGACTCAGTGTCAGGCACCAAATCATCGGGGCGCACTAAAAAGCTAACCGGAGTACCACTTTCCACTTGCTCAAGACTTGGATGATCCAGCATGCCCAGCGGTGAGGCCATGGAGCCGCTGGCGGTCACTGTGCCTTGTAACAACACACCGTGGCCAACAAAGTCGGCGACCATCTGATGGCGTGGTTGGTGATACAGCTGATAAGGGGTTTCCCACTGCAGCAATTCGCCCTGATACATGACGCCCGCTTTGTCGGCCATAGCAAAGGCCTCCTGCTGATCGTGCGTAACCAGTAAGGCGGTAATTTGCTCGTTTTTCAGCAACTGCCGTACTTCCACCGCCAGTCGTTCACGCAATTCGGCATCAAGGCTCGAGAAGGGTTCGTCGAGCAGTAGCAGGCGCGGCCGCGGCGCCAGTGCCCGCGCCAGCGCGATGCGCTGTTGCTGGCCGCCGGAGAGCTCGTGCGGATAGCGCTTCTGATAGCCGGGTAGGCCAATACGACTTAGCAACTCATCAACCCGCTGCAATTTTTCCCGGGTGCTGGCATGGCGCATGCCAAAACTTATGTTTTCGGCCACCGTTAAGTGCGGGAACAGGGCAAAGTCCTGAAACACCATACCGATACCGCGCTTTTCCGGCGCCTGGGTAAACGCGGGAGCGGAAACGGTTTGCCCGGCCAGGCTGATACTTCCTGATGCAACTTGCTGAAAACCAGCAATCGCTCTTAACAGCGTGGTTTTACCGCAACCGCTGGGTCCGAGCAGACAGCCAATCTCACCCGCTTCCAATTGGACGGAAACGTTGCGGACAATGGCATTCTGGCCAAGGTGAACATGCAGGTGGTCAAGCTGTAACAGGGACAAAATCTTGCTCCTTGAGGGCGTTTTGCTGCGATTTTAACATAGCCCGCGACAGTAAAATAACCGGAATAAGACCCACCATGACCATCATTAACGCTGGTGGCCCTGCGTCGGCAAGACGCTCATCACCGGCCATTTCATAGGCGCGTACTGCCAGGGTATTAAAGTCAAAGGGCCGTAAAACCAAAGTTGCCGGTAGCTCTTTGAGCACGTCGACACCAACTAAAATCACTGCGGTGAGTACACTCGGGCGCAGTAACGGTAAGTGAATCAGGCGCAAGACCTGCAACGGGCGGTAGCCGTGAATGCGAGCGGCTTCGTCCATACTCGGACGAATTTCAGCAAGGCCGGCCTGCACGGTCTGAATGGCAACGCTCAAAAAGCGTACCGCGTAGGCAAAAAGCAGGGCAAACAAGGTGCCGGATAACAGTAGCCCCGGATTGTAGTCAAACCACTCAGTGGTGATCTGAATAATAACATTGTCAATTGACGTCAGCAGAACCAGTAAACCGACCGCAATCACAAGGCCGGGTATGGCATAGCCAAGCCCCGCAAAAGCAACACTGGTGCGAACCAATTTGGTAGGTAACTGACGTCGGCCGTAAGCTAACCATACCGCCAATGTGACAACCAGCAGGGCGGCGACCAGTGCCAGCGCAAAACTATTCCAGGTCAGTTGCCAGAAGTCGCTGTCGGTCCAGACTTGCCAGCGCTCCACGGACCAGGCAGCAAGCTGCAGTGCTGGCAGAAGAAAACCAAAAACCAGGGGTAACCAGCAGACCAGGCTGGCTAGCCAGGCTTTTCCGCCTTGCAGCTCGAAAGGCGCAGCAGGGCGTGGGTTACGTTGATCATAACGCGCCTGCTTGCGCGACCAGCGTTCCAGCAGAATCAGGGTAATCACTGCCGCCAGCAAGAGTCCGGCCAGCTGTAATGCGCCGGTAAGGTCGCCCAGACCATACCAGGTACGAAAAATTCCGGTGGTGAAAGTGGTGACGCCAAAGTATTGCACCGTGCCGTAATCGGCCAGGGTTTCCATCAGTGCCAGCGTGGTACCGGTTACGATAGCCGGGCGTGCCAGCGGTAAGGCAATACGTAAAAAACACTGCCAGGGCGAAAGGCCCAGGCTGCGGCCTGCCTCAAGCGTCGTGGCTGACTGCTGTAAAAAGGTCGCGCGCGTGATCAGATAAACATAAGGGAACAGCACCAGACTAAGTACCGCTATGGCGCCGCCAATACTGCGGATCTGCGGGAACCAGTAATCACCATAACTCCAGCCAAAGGTATCGCGCAGTAACGTCTGCACTGGTCCGCTATAGTCAAGCATCCCGGTATAGGTATACGCGGTAATGTAGGCGGGCATAGCCAAAGGTAATAGCAGTGCCCAACTAAGAAGTTTCTGGCCGGGGAAACGGCAGCTGGTGGTCAGCCAGGCGGTGCTGACACCTAAAATGATCACGCCAACCGCAACACCTACCATCAAGATCAGCGAATGCTGAATATATTCGGGAATAACTGTCTGCCAGAGGTGCTGCAGCGTGGTGAAATCTCCACCAAAGAGCAACTGCAGCAAAGCGAAAACAATCACCATAAGCGGAAGCCCCAGCACTAAGGCTGAGGCTACCAGTGACAGTTGTCGCCAACGTTGCTGCATTAACGCCAGCCTGCGCGGTTCATTAATTTAACGGCTGCGGCGTTGTTCTCACCCAGGTAACGCATCTCGATATCATCCATTTTAAAGTCGCCCCAGGCTTGCAGGCGTTCGCTCCATTCGACGTCGCTGACAGCAGGGTATTCGTTATTGGTTGCAGCATACCATTTCTGTGCTTCATCAGACAGCAAATAGGCGATTAGCTGCTGCGCTTCATCGGTGTTTTTCGCATACTTGGTCAGACCGATACCTGAAACGTTCACATGGGTACCAAAACTGTCCTGATTCGGCCAGAAAATACCGACTTTACTTGCGGCTTCACGTTCGGCCGGGTCACTTGAAGCTTCCATCAGACCCAGATAGTAAGTGTTCGCGACGGCCAGATCACAGACGCCGGCAGCGACTGCTTTAATCTGATCACGATCACCGCCAACTGGTGGCTTCGCCAGATTGCTGACCAGACCTTCAGCCCAGGCTTCAGTCTTTTCTTCGCCCCAGTGCTCAAGCAGAGCAGCAGTCAAAGACTGATTGTAAATATTGTCGGATGAACGAATACAGACATCGTTATCCCACTTAGGATCGGCTAAGTCCTGGTAGCCGCTCAGCTGACTGGGGTCGACACGCTCCTTAGCATAGAAAATGGGTCGTGCACGCAGACTCAGGCCGATCCACAGGTTATCAGCGCCATGCAAATGCGCAGGCACCGACTGCAGCACCTTGTCACTGGTTAACGGCTGAAAAATGCCAGCTTCCGCGGCGCGGTGCAGATTACCTGCATCCACTGTCAGGAACAAATCAGCCGGGCTATTAGCGCCTTCGTTCCGCAGGCGGGCTAGCAAAGCGTCACCATTACCGGTCAGTAAGCGTACTTCAATGCCGGTTTTTTCCGTAAACTGCTCTAATACTGGTTTGATAAGCGCTTCTTTTCGCGCAGAATAGACGTTAACAGTAGCTGCATGAGCTATGCTAGCTGATAGCGCAAAAGCAACAGCACTAAGAGATAACAGTTTTTTCACTTTAGGTAATCTCATAACTTGGTAACCTCGTAGTAGGGGCATACATCAAAATGTCTGTGCTTATTGTACCCAAATGCGAATGATTATCAACTAGAAGAGTAGGTATCTCGTGAGAGGTAGCTCATACTCACGAAAGTGTGCCGTCACCAGATTTTACAGGGAGTAGCAATCATTATGTCGAATATGTCAGCGCTCGCACTCATTGGCGTTCTCTCTATCTTTTGTCAGTGGACCGCCTGGCGTCTGAAAATTCCTGCCATTCTACCTCTGTTGCTGGTCGGTATGCTGGTTGGCCCCTCTCTGGGCTGGTTACAGCCAGACGCTGTCTTTGGAGATATCCTTTTTCCGGTCGTTTCTTTGTCGGTTGCCATTATTCTGTTTGAGGGCAGTTTGACCCTGCGTCTGAACGAGATCCGGGGCCATGGGCGTATGGTGACGCATCTGGTTAGTATTGGCGTGCTGGTAACCTGGATTGCGGCTGCTATTTGTGCTTACTTTCTGATGGATTTTGGCTGGGAATTGGCGGCACTTTTTGGTGCGTTAGTAGTAGTAACCGGGCCGACAGTCATCATGCCGATGCTGCGTTCGGTACGCCCGAAATCGAATATTGCCAATATTTTGCGCTGGGAAGGTATCATTATTGACCCGGTTGGTGCGCTACTCGCAGTTTTGGTCTTTGAGTTTATTATTGCCAGCCAGGGCGCGGGTTTTTTCCATGCCATGCAGGCGTTTGCGATCACCGTAGCAATAGGCTTTATATTAGGTTTCGCGGCGGGGCGGTTGTTGGGCATCGCCCTGACGAAAGGCTGGTTTCCCCACTATCTGCAAAACGTTGCGGTGCTGGCTATGGTACTTGGCGTGTTTGCCCTTTCCAACGCGGTGCAGCATGAATCGGGACTGTTAACGGTAACGGTCATGGGCATGGTGATGGCCAATACCCGCAATCTTATCCTCGACGACATCATGGAGTTCAAAGAAACACTCAGCGTGTTACTGATTTCGGGGCTCTTTATTATTCTTGCTGCGCGTCTTAACTTTGAAGCCTTTAGTGAGCTTGGCATGCCGGCAGTTATTTTGCTGGGCCTAATTATCTTTGCCATTCGTCCGCTAAGTGTCTGGGTATCCGCCATTGGTACGAAGCTTGACGTGAAGGAAAAGGTATTGCTCTCTTGGATTGCTCCGCGGGGTATTGTGGCTGCAGCGGTTTCTGCACTGTTTGCGCTAAAACTGCAACAAGCTGGCTGGAGCGAGGCCGAGCTGCTGGTGCCCCTGGTATTTTTAGTCATTTTAAGCACCGTTGTACTGCAGAGCCTCACCGCCAAGCCGCTGGCCCACGCGCTGAAACTACGCGAACCACCGGCGCATGGCTTTCTCATTTTTGGTGCAAATGCCACGGCACGAATGATAGCAAAAGCAATTAAGGAACATGACTTGCCCGTATTGTTGGCAGATACCAACTGGGAAAACATAAAAACCGCGCGGATGGAAAATCTGCCGGTCTATTTTGGCAATCCGACCTCCGAACATGCCGAAAACAATATGGATCTTAACGGTATTGGCAAGGTCATGATTTTGTCGCCCTATAAGCAATTAAACCCGGTGGTTGCGTTGCACTTTATGGACTGGTTCAAAGCGTCTAAAATTTATGGGTTGCCAACCAATGAGCACGATGCTCCGCGGCGCAATCAGTTATCGGAAAGTTATCGCGAGCGACTCAACTTGTTCGGTAAAGGTGTGACCTTTTCAAAATTAGCGAGTCTGACGTTTCAGGGGGCGCAGATGAAAACCACGGCACTGACTGAGAACTTTAACTTTACAGACTATCAGGAACGCTATGGTAACCGCGCTATTCCGATGTTCGCGCTGGATGAACGCAAGGTCTTACACGTTTTCACGACCGATCATACGTTTGAACCGAAACCCGGTTGGCAAATTATTGCGTTGATAACGGCTGATGAGATCTCGGAGCAAAAAGCCGCGAAACAGCTTCGCGAAAAAGAAGAGAAAGAAGCGCAGGAAGAAAAACAGCAAGGCACTAAAGAATTGAGCCAAACGAAGGATGCTGAATGAAACTGAATTATGTGAGCGCGGGGCTGATTACGGTAGGGCTGACGCTACTGAGTGCCTGCACACCGCAGCCGACACCCACCGATCAGGGCGCGTTGGATCTGGTCGCTGAAGTAAATCTGCAGAGTTTGCCGAACCGTGACTGGCAACTGAGTGACGGTACTTTACAATTAAGCTTTTGCCGCAACCGTATTAATGACGCGTTGCTGGCAGAAGCAGAAGATTTAAATCGCTGGCGCCTGATTCAGGAGCCTTCGGCATTGCCCGAGCGACGAATGGAAGGTTTACAGCAATTAGCCGATATTTACTCCGAGCACGGTGTTTTATTATGGCAGCAGTGGGGCACCGTCAGCTCACAATCCTATCGTTTAGCGGCGCCTGCGGATGCCGCCGAACCGTCGCTGGTGGAGGCGCTGGCACGTTTGGGACGCGATGAGCGAATTTGTTTTAGTGCGTTAGATAGCTCTGATGGAGGGTAATCATGTCACAGCAGCATAGTTCTCGAGCGCAAGCGGCGCAGCATCCCACGGCTATCGCTATCCGCGAAAAACTCTCTGCGGCACTGCCAATGCAACACCTTGAGGTGATCAACGAGAGTCAGTTACACGGCACGCCAACCGACGATTCGCACTTTAAATTGGTGGTCGTCAGTGAAGCTTTTTCCGGTCAACGCCTGTTACAGCGACATCGCAGTATTAATAAGGCCCTGGCGAGCCTGCTGGCAGGGCCGGTGCATGCGCTGGCGTTACACACCTATTGCCCGGAAGAATGGGCGCAACTGCATCAAGTGCCAGCGTCTCCGGCCTGCCGTGGTGGCAGCAAGAACAGCTAAGCTTAGCTACACTTAACTAATCAGATGTGTTTTCCGGCGGCGGTCGGGTAAACTGCCGCAAAACAAAAAAGGAACAGGACAAAACTATGGTTATTAAGCCGAAGATTCGTGGTTTTATTTGTACTAACGCGCATCCGGTGGGTTGTGCAGCTCATGTTCGTGAACAAATTGACTACATTAAGCAGCAGCCGCAAATTAAAGAAGCACCACAACGGGTGCTGGTTATTGGCTGTTCTACAGGTTATGGCCTGGCATCGCGCATCACCGCGGCCTTTGGCGCTCAGGCGCGAACCATTGGCGTATGTTTTGAAAAAGAACCGAGCGAAAAGAAAACCGCAACGGCAGGTTGGTACAATACTGCAGCCTTTCATAAAGAAGCACATGACGCTGGACTGTATGCTTACACCATTAACGGTGACGCGTTCTCTGACGAAATTAAAGAAGAAACCATTGCCCGCATTAAGGAAGATCTTGGGCAGGTTGACTTGGTCATCTACAGCCTGGCCTCACCAAAGCGCAAAGACCCCGATACCGGTGAAGTGTATAGCTCAACCCTAAAGCCAGTGGGTAAAGCCTATCGCACCAAAACCTATGACACCGACAAAGATGTGGTCAAAGAGATTGAGTTAGAGCCGGCTACCGAAGAAGAGATTGCCGATACCGTAAAGGTAATGGGCGGCGAAGATTGGGAGCGCTGGATTAACGCGCTGGCTGAGGCGGATGTTTTGGCAAAAAATGCTAAGACCACCGCGTATACCTACATTGGTAAAGAGTTGACCTGGCCGATCTACGGTCATGCAACCATTGGTAAAGCGAAAGAAGATCTTGATCGTGCTGCGAAGATGATTCGTCGTGACCATAAAGATTTGAATGTCGAGGCTTATGTGTCGTCGCTGAAAGCGCTGGTCACCCAAGCCAGCTCGGCGATTCCTGTCATGCCGCTGTATATCTCGCTGATTTATCGCGTAATGAAAGAAGAAGGCACACACGAAGGCTGTATCGAGCAGACCTATCGTCTGTTTACCGAGGGGCTTTATGCCGAGCAGCCTAAGTGGGACGCAGCGGGTCGTCTGCGTATGGACGCTAAAGAAACCAATGAAGAAACCCAGGCAAAGGTCAAAGAGCTGTGGGATCAGGTCACTCAGGATAACTTTCATGAGCTTGCCGACTATGCGGGCTATCACGCTGACTTCCTGAAACTATTTGGCTTTGGTATCGATAGCGTTGACTATGATGCTGATGTCGATCCTGTAGTAACCTGGGAACAGTCGTAAGTCTTCAATAAGCTATTCCCGATCAAGGAAATCTCCTCAAATTTTGTGCCGTGTAAGGTGGTAACTCACGGCACAAAAGTGCTAAAATGCCCGCCCTAGGTGACTATGTACAAAATTCAGTCAGCGCAGTGAGCTCGCGGTTCGCCTGGGTTTATTGCGCTAACTATATGATTTATCAGGTTTCAGGGGCTGCAAAGTCAGCACAACTGAAGAAAGATTCATCTTCCCTAACGAGTAGTGCAAACGCGTATGATTACGATCAAGAAAGGGCTGGATATTCCTATTAAAGGAGCACCCCAGCAAACTATCGAAGATGGTCAATCCATCACCACCGTTGCCGTTCTGGGTGAAGAGTATGTGGGTATGCGCCCAACCATGCATGTCAAGGTTGAGGACCGCGTTAAAAAAGGCCAGGTACTTTTCGAGGACAAGAAAAACCCAGGGGTGAAATTCACTGCACCAGCTGCTGGCGTCGTAAAAGACGTCTTACGTGGCGCGAAGCGTGTGTTACAGGCTGTTGTCATCGAAATCGATGGTGACGAGCAGGAAACCTTCGCCAAACACGACAGCAAAGAACTGGCGAACTTAGACCGTGAGAAGGTTGTTGAGCAACTGAATGACTCCGGTCAGTGGGTTGCATTACGCACCCGTCCGTTCAGCCGTTCACCGAAGCTGGATGCAGAGCCTGCAGCTATTTTCGTAAACTGCATGGACAGCAACCCGCTGGCGGCCGATCCAACCGTGATCATTGCGGAACACCAGGAAGCTTTTGTTGATGGCTTAAAAGTGCTGAGCACCTTAACCAAAGGCAAGCTTTACGTGACAAAAGCGGCTGATGCGAAAGTTGATACCGGCGATGTTAACGCTCAGGTCGAAAGCTTTAAAGGCGTGCATCCTGCAGGTCTGGTCGGCACGCATATTCACTTTCTTGAGCCAGTGACCATGCAAAAGCAGGTCTGGCATATCAATTATCAGGACGTGATTGCCTACGGTAAACTCTTTACCACTGGTGAAATCTTTACCGGCCGCGTGGTTGCCTTAGGTGGGCCAAGTGTGAAGAACCCACGTTTGCTACGTACTCAGATGGGCGCAAACTTGCGTGAACTGACCGAAGGTGAGCTATCTGAAGGCAATCAGCGTATTGTTTCTGGCTCAGTTCTGAACGGCCACAAAGTTGATGACGCACATCAGTGGCTGGGTCGGTTCCATGTTCAGGTCAGCGTACTCCCTGAAGGCGATCAGAAAGAGCTCTTCGGATGGATTCGTCTGGGTAGCGATCAGCACTCGATCACCCGTGCGTATTTGGGGCACTTAACGCCGAAAAGTGGTTTTCGCATGAATACCTCCACCAATGGTTCGTCTCGTGCAATGGTACCGATTGGCAACTATGAGCGTGTCATGCCATTAGATATTCTGCCAACTATCCTGTTACGTGATCTGTTATCTGGCGACACCGACGAAGCTCAGAAACTGGGCTGTCTGGAGCTGGATGAAGAAGATTTAGCGCTTTGTACTTATGTTTGCCCGGGTAAATACGAGTACGGCCCAGTGTTGCGTAATGTGTTGACCACGATCGAGAAAGAGGGCTAATCATGAGCTTAAAAAATTATCTTGAGCGCATTGAGCCGGACTTTGAAAAAGGCGGCAAGTACGAAAAGTGGTATGCCCTCTATGAAGCAGTGGCAACTATTTTCTATACGCCTGGTAAAGTAACCAAACACCGAACTCACGTTCGCGACAATGTCGACCTGAAGCGGATCATGATCCTGGTATGGTTGATGACGTTCCCGGCCATGTTCTGGGGTATGTACAACGTTGGTAACCAGGCAGCGATGGCGCTGGCCAATGGTTACGAGCTGTCTGATGCATGGCAGGTTGGCTTATTCCACTTGCTGGGTGGCGACTTTACTGATGCCGGCTGGATCACGAAACTGTGGTACGGCGCCTGTTTCTTTGTGCCTATTTACGCCGTCACCTTTATTGTCGGTGGTTTCTGGGAAGTATTGTTTGCCAGTATCCGTAAACACGAAGTCAACGAAGGTTTCTTCGTTACCTCGGTGCTGTTTGCGCTCATTCTGCCAGCCACGATTCCATTGTGGCAGGTCGCTTTAGGTATCACCTTCGGTGTGGTGATTGGTAAAGAGATCTTTGGCGGTACGGGGCGTAACTTCCTGAACCCAGCCCTGACCGGTCGTGCGTTTCTGTACTTTGCCTTCCCTGCGCAAATTTCAGGTGACACCGTCTGGACTGCGGTAGATGGCTTCTCCGGTGCAACGCCATTGGGTCGCGCCGCTGTGGGTGAAAACTACTTCGATAACATGGACCTGTGGTGGGATGCCTTCTTAGGTAACATCCAGGGTTCTGTGGGTGAAGTATCGACCCTGATGATCCTTATCGGTGGTCTGGCACTTATCTATTTCCGTATCGCGTCCTGGCGTATCGTTTCTGGCGTATTCGTTGGTATGGTCGCGTTATCTCTCTTATTTAACGTCATTGGCAGTGAGACCAACACGATGTTCCAGATGCCATGGTACTGGCACCTGGTAGTGGGTGGCTTCGCCTTCGGTATGATGTTCATGGCAACTGACCCTGTGTCAGCTTCGTTTACCAATAAGGCTAAGTTCGCTTATGGCTTCCTGATTGGTGCAATGACTGTGCTCATCCGCGTGGTGAACCCGGCATACCCGGAAGGCATCATGTTGGCGATTCTGTTCGCAAACGTATTTGCACCACTGTTTGACCACTTTGTAGTGCAGGCAAATATTAAACGGAGGCTCGCACGTGGCTAAGAAGAACGAATCCTTAGGCAAAACACTTTTTGTCGTGATCACGCTTTGTTTAGTCTGCGCGATCGTTGTTTCAGGTGCTGCGGTGGGATTAAAACCACTGCAGCAGAAAAACGCCGCGCTGGATATGCAGCGCAACGTACTTGATGCGGCGGGTTTGCTTGAGCCGGGCGTAGACGTGGTTGAACTGTTTAACGAGCGGGTCGAAACCAAGCTGGTGAACCTGAATACGCTGGAAATTGTTGAACAGGCGAACGGTCTCGGACCCATCGCTTATGACCCGATCGCGGCAGCCAATAAGCCGGAGTGGAGCACCACGCTTGAAAAAAGCGAAGACGTTGCAGGTATTGGTACCCGTGAAGACGTCACCAAGCTGTATTTCATCAACGATGAAGACGGCAACCTGCAAACCCTGGTGGTTTACGTTCGTGGCTATGGTCTGTGGGGCACCATGTACGGTCTGTTGGCACTTGAGCCTGACCTCAACACAGTGCGCACGATTAACTTCTATGAACACAGTGAAACCCCGGGCCTGGGTGGTGAAATCCAGAACCCACGTTGGGTAGCCCAGTGGGAAGGCAAAGAAATTTACGGCGACGAGCTGGAAGAAGTGAAATTGGATATCGTTAAGAACCCAACTCAGGAAAATCACGATATTGACGCGCTCTCAGGCGCGACGCTGACCAGTAATGGTGTCGATAATACCATTGACTTCTGGTTCAGTGAAAAGGCCTACCGCCCGCTACTGGAAAAAATTCGCAAGGGGGAGCTAAGCAATGGCTAGTACTGCAAAAGAAATGAAAGAAGTCCTGTTTGGGCCGATTTTTGCTAACAACCCTATTGCCCTGCAAATCTTAGGTATTTGTTCGGCACTGGCGGTTACCTCGAAAATGGAAAACTCCTTCGTGATGTGTATTGCACTCACTTTGGTTACCGCATTTTCGAACTTGTTTATTTCACTGATTCGTAACCACATTCCATCGAGTGTTCGGATCATCGTGCAAATGACCATTATCGCCAGTCTGGTTATCGTGGTTGACCAGGTACTTCGTGCTTACGCCTATAGTATTGCCAAAGAGCTATCGGTATTCGTTGGTTTGATTATCACCAACTGTATCGTTATGGGCCGTGCTGAAGCCTTCGCGATGAAGAGCTCGCCAGGTCTGTCCTTCTTAGATGGTATCGGTAACGGCTTAGGGTACTCGGTAGTACTGATGACAGTTGCCTTCATCCGTGAACTGTTCGGTTCAGGTAGCTTGTTCGGTTATCAGGTGTTCTCACTTGCCTCTGAAGGTGGCTGGTATCAGCCGATTGGTCTGTTACTGTTCCCACCGAGCGCGTTCTTTATTATTGGTGGGTTTATCTGGGTACTGCGTACCTTCCGCCCAGAACAAGTAGAGCCGCAGGACTAAGGAGCCGATCATGGAAGCCTATATCAGTTTATTTATTAAATCGGTCTTTGTTGAGAACCTTGCCCTGACGTTCTTCCTTGGAATGTGTACGTTCCTGGCAGTCTCAAAAAAGGTCGGCACAGCCTTCGGTCTGGGTATTGCGGTTATCGTGGTACTGGGTATTTCAGTACCGGTGAACAATATCATTTACCACAACGTTCTGGCGCCAGGTGCGCTGTCGTGGGCTGGTTTTCCTGACGCGGACCTGAGTTTCCTGCGATTCCTGACCTTTATCGGTGTTATCGCAGCGCTGGTTCAGATTCTGGAAATGACACTCGATAAGTACGTACCTGCGTTGTATAACGCACTGGGTATTTTCTTGCCGTTGATTACCGTAAACTGCGCCATCTTCGGTGGTGTAGCCTTCATGGTCGAGCGTGACTATAACTTTGGCGAAAGTGTCGTGTACGGTATTGGTAGCGGTGTTGGCTGGGCACTTGCAATTGTTGCTCTGGCTGCGGTGCGTGAGAAGCTGAAGTATGCAGATGTACCTGATGGCCTGCGTGGTCTGGGTATCACCTTCATTTCAGTAGGTCTCATTGGTTTGGGCTTTATGTCATTCTCTGGCGTATCCCTGTAACTGCACCGATAACTTAAGCAACGGATAATTAAGAGGTAAAAGTCGATGCAAGGGCAAGATTTAACACTTATAGCGCTTGGCGTAGGCATGTTTACCGTGATCGTACTGATTTTGGTGGCGATTATTATGTTCGCCAAATCGAAGTTGGTACCTCAGGGTGATGTCGAAATTTTGATTAATGACGACGAAGACAAGAAGATTACCACGCAACCGGGTGGTAAGTTGCTTGGCGCACTGGCGAATGCTGGTATCTTCGTGTCGTCAGCTTGTGGTGGCGGTGGCTCATGTGGCCAGTGCACCGTGAAAGTGACTGAAGGTGGCGGTGACATTCTGCCGACCGAACGTGATCACATTAACAAAAAAGAGGCACGTGAAGGCGTGCGTCTTTCTTGTCAGGTGAACGTGAAGCAGGACATGAAAATTGAACTGCCGGAAGAAGTCTTCGGTATTCGTAAATGGGACTGCGTGGTCAAATCGAACGACAACGTTGCGACCTTTATTAAAGAGTTCGTAGTACAGCTGCCGGAAGGCGAAGAAGTACCATTCCGTGCCGGTGGTTATATTCAGATCGAAGCTCCACCGCATCATATCCGTTACAAAGACTTTGATATCGCACCGAAATTCCGCGGTGACTGGGAACGCTTCGGCTTCCTTGACTTAGAGTCTGTGGTGCATGAAGAAACGGTGCGTGCTTACTCAATGGCGAACTACCCGGATGAAAAAGGCATCATCATGTTGAACGTGCGTTGCGCGACACCGCCACCGAATGACCTGAGTCTGCCACCGGGCAAGATGTCTTCTTACATCTTCAGCCTGAAAGCCGGTGACAAAGTAACGATTTCGGGTCCATTTGGTGAGTTCTTTGCCAAAGAAACCGACGCCGAGATGGTATTCATTGGTGGTGGTGCTGGTATGGCACCAATGCGGTCACACATTTTCGACCAGCTGCGTCGTTTAAATACCGATCGTAAAATTTCGTTCTGGTACGGTGCGCGTTCGAAGAAAGAAATGTTCTACGTTGAAGATTTTGACATGCTGCAACGTGAAAACGATAATTTCGAGTGGCATGTGGCACTGTCGGATCCGCAGCCTGAAGATGATTGGGAAGGCGATACCGGCTTTATCCACAACGTACTTTACGAGCGTTATCTGAAAGATCACGAAGCTCCGGAAGACTGTGAGTTCTATATGTGTGGTCCACCAGTAATGAACGCGGCGGTCATCAATATGCTTAAAGATTTGGGCGTAGAAGATGAAAACATCATGCTTGATGACTTCGGTGGTTAAGCTATTGGAAATTAAGTAACTGGTGGTTTAGCAAGTGAATAACTCATCATTACGTCTGTTTTGGCTAGCCCTGATAGGGCTAGCCTTTTTCGTTTCTTGCACCCATGCACCACAGCAAATTGCGGTGTCGGGTGAGACCATGGGCACGACGTACCATATTCGCTATGTTTCGGCGAATCCGCGCCATGAATCGGCGAAGGTGCAGGAGCGTGTGGATGCGGTACTGGCGCAGATCAACAGCCAGATGTCGACCTACGATCCGACCTCGGAGCTGTCACGGTTTAACAGCCGCATGACCACCGAGCCTGTCGTGGTGTCGCGTTCGCTGGAGCAGGTGGTGCGTCGTGCACTGGAAATTGCCGAGGAAACCGACGGTTTGCTGGACGTGACCGTAGGGCCTTTGGTCAATCTATGGAGCTTTGGCCCAAAACAGCGGCCCGAGAAAGTTCCCGATGCAATGGAATTGCAGGCGGTGAAAGCTGTGACTGGCTACCAGCACCTGAATGTTGAAAATCACCAGTTGCAAAAAGAGATCCCAGAGCTATACGTCGACCTGTCGACGATTGCTAAAGGCTATGCAGTTGATCGCGTGGCGCGTCTGCTGGAGCAGATGGAAATTCAGAATTACCTGGTGGAAATTGGTGGCGAGATGCGTCTCAAAGGTAACAAGCCGGGTAACCAACCCTGGCGTATCGCTATTGAGAAGCCTGACAGCAGTCAACGTGCTGCGCAACGGATTATAGAACCCGGGAATATGGCGGTGGCTACCTCAGGCGATTACCGTAACTACTTTGAAGAAGATGGGGTGCGCTATTCACACATTATTGACCCCCGCACCGGGCGTCCTATTCAACATAACCTGGTATCAGTGACGGTGTTGGCTGACACCTGTATGGATGCTGACGCTTATGCAACCGCGTTAACCGTTATGGGCCCCGAGCAGGCTTTGGTGTTTGCTGAGCAAAAGCGTCTGGCGGTGTTACTCATTGTACGTGAAAATGGCATGTTTAAAGAGTACACTAGTACCGCGTTCAAACCTTATTTGCAGTAACTCAGGAGGTACGCATGGGTTTATTTTTAGTTGTTTTTGCTTTCTTTTTGCTGGTGGTACTTGCCATGTCGGTCGGGTTTATCATGCAAAAGAAATCCATCTCCGGTAGTTGCGGCGGTATCTCTAATTTAGGTATGGAAAAAGCCTGTGACTGCGACGAGCCATGCGATGATAAAAAAGCACGTATGGCCAAAGAAGAAGAGTGGCAGAAGAACCGCATTCATTAATCTCTGATACCAACAGCGAGCAGTTGTCATCATGGTCACGCCTGTACATATTCGCCCGAAAGCCGACGAAATTTACCTTGACTGCAATGCGACAACGCCTGTCTTACGCCAGATAGCCCATGCGGTATCGCACACCATGGAACAGGTGTTCGGTAACCCCAGCAGCAGCCATATTACCGGCTTACAGGCACGTTATATTCTGGATAATACCCGTCGTCTGGGCCGTGAAGTGATTGGTGCAGGCAGCGGGCATCTGGTATTCACCAGTGGCGCCACTGAAGGCATTCAAACCGCAGTATTATCGGCTCTGAGCCATGCGCGCAAACGCAGCGACGCCGGTGAAATTGATTTGCAGGACACAGTGCTGCTTTACGGTGCGACTGAACACAAGGCGGTCCCGCAAGCGCTGGCCCACTGGAATACCCTGCTCGGCATTGGTGCCCGACTGGTAGCGGTGCCCGTTGATCAGAACGGCCTGCTGGACCTCGATGTATTAAGTCACCACCTGCCTCGTGCGCTGATGGTCTGTACTATGGCGGTCAATAATGAAACCGGTGTACGTCAGGATCTGACCACCTTAGAGCGCGTGATCCGCCAGGCTGCACCAGAAGTGCCCTGGATGGTAGATTGCGTGCAGTTGCTGGGCAAAGGCAATCTAAATCTTGCCGCCAGCAGTATCGATTATGCGCCGTTCAGTGGACATAAACTGTATGGACCGAAAGGTATCGGTTTCTTGTATGTACGTGAGCAGCGGCCGTTCACGCCGCTGATTATTGGCGGTGGCCAGGAGCAGGGCTTACGCTCGGGAACCGAGAATCTACCCGGCATTGCTGCATTGCATACCCTGTTCGAATTGCTGTTAGACGAAAAGCAGCAGGTATTTAAACCAGTCTCGACCCTCAACCGTTATCGCGAGCAGCTGCTTGCCGCTTTGCGTTCAGCTTTTCCAAGCCTGGAGCTGAATCATGCGCTGGAATATTCCGTACCGACGACCTTAAATTTCTCAGTACGTGGCATGGCATCGCGCGACATTATGGACGTATTTGATGCCGCCAATATACGGGTAAGCTCCGGCTCAGCCTGTAGTTCAAAAGTCACCCGCAGCTTTGTACTTGACGCCATGGGCATCGAAGACTGGCGCTCACAGTCTGCGATTCGCTTGTCCTTTGGTCCGGCGACCGAGCAGGCAACCGTTGATGTTGCCTGCCAGCGAATTAAAGAAGCCGCGCAGGCGCTACGCCATTCTTGTCTGCTACTAAGTGATACCAATGAAGACTTTGACAGTGAACTGGATGGCGTTGTGCAGTTGCGCTTTGACGCGCAGTGCTGTTACCTGATCATTGACCGCGCTGCCCGTGAGTTGGCGGTGATCGATCCGATACCGCAACTTGCCGAACGCATTGAAAAACTGGTGGCCTGTCAGCATTACCGCGTGAAAGCAATCCTGACCACGGAGCAGCAGGGGCCGGAGAGTACCGCCGCGATGCTGGCCCAGTTACTCTGTGCCAGCGGTTGTGACGCTGCGCGGGACAATGTGGGCTGGCCGTTGACTGCAACGGCGGATTGCAGTACCCCAGTGGAATGTCAGCTTGCGACCGAAGGGTGCTTGCTGGTCGGCAACCGTCGCTTGTATCGCGTCGGCAGCCGCCAACCCATTTATCTGTTGAGCTCACCGATTGCGCCGCATACCGAAGCCCATGTTGATTTTGCTTTCATTGGCGAACAAGCATCACCACAGTTACTGAATGCCGCCGCAGCAGAGCACACCGTGTTATGCCCGAAATGGGACGAGTCATTTACCATCGCTACACGGCTACAGGAGCTCAATGATATGCCTTGCGGCTGTCAGTTGGTCGACATTGGTCCGGAGCAGCAGCAAGAGTGGTTACGTCGCCCGGAAACCCTGGTACTTGACGTGCGTGAACAGCAGGAACATCAGGTCACTCCGCTTGACCTGCCGGCACAAGTGGTGAACGTGCCACTGACGCGACTGATTCAGTTTATTTATGATCATCGCGAGGAGTTCGCTGACCGGCCAGTGGTATGTTTATGTCGCTCAGGGAACCGCAGCGCAGTCGCAGCGCAAGTGCTGAGCCGATTTGGCTTTTGTAATGTCAGCCACCTGGCCGGTGGCATGGCCTTATTAGGTTAGTTCGTCTCAGTAGGCGGGGTCGCAAAGCGCCCCGCGTAGCCGTCCTTTCCAACCAGATAGCAATAGTCACTGTTACAAGCGCTATTCCAGATATTTTCTTCACTAAAAACCTGCCAGTTGCTACTGGTTAACGAGGGCAGATAAGCAGCGCCGCTCGGGTTGGTGACGATCAGCCCCTGCTTTGCAGTCAGACTCAGACTGTAGAGTGCGCCTTTCAGCGGCGGCTCAGGCAAGGTACGGAAGTCGCCGTCTTTATACTCGGCAATGCGCGGCCGCCGCTCGGGGTGATTTAGATCCCCACCCACCATGAGTGCATGTTTTTCAGAAAACGGCCAGACACTGGCGATGCCGGCACTGGGCCCTGCGACGATAGGGGTGTCGATAGCCTTAAAGCGAATACCGAAGCTGCGCTTAAGTAATAGTCGGGCGGTTCCGGCATTGGCGGTGCCCATGGCCCAGACATTATTATTGAAGCGCACGCAGCCGCCACTGGCAGCAAGCCCACCTTCACCACCTAAGGGGGGACTATCGATGGCGCTGCGAGACGGTAGCCAGTTGCGTCCGTCCGGTGTGCGCACCAGGTCCCACTGGCCGTCAATGGAGTCACCATAGACCCAAGCTTCATTTGACTTAGGCGCCACGGCCAGACAGTTGAGAAACTGATTACCACCAGCGCGGTAGCGTAACTGCCAGTTATCGCCACCATCGTTGGTGTAGTAAATACGCGAGTCACCACCATTGCCGATGCTGAGTGCGTAGGCGTGCTGGTCGTCAAGCGCTTCGATATCGCGGAACTGTAGATCAGAAGAGGTCGGCTGACTGTATTGCCAGGTGGTACCGCCGTCAACGCTGCGGCCGATTGTCGCTTTACTACCGCTTACCCAGACCACCTCGGGACTTGGTGTGCTGACCCCAATCCAGTTCACGTCCGGACGGGTGGCGAGTACTTGCAAATCGATGGCCACGGCAAATAAGGCACTGCTGACAATCATAATATTTCCGTCTTACTTAAGTGTTCGTTCTACGATAAACCAAGCAGCGGACAACGACAACGCTTATTCACGGTTCAGTTGTACCCGTTGTAAGCGCAGCGCGTTTACCACGACGGATACCGAGCTTAGCGCCATCGCACCGCCAGCGAGCCAGGGGGCGAGCAAGCCGGAGGCGGCAATGGGAATGCCTATGATGTTATACGCGAAGGCCCAGAATAAGTTTTGGCGGATATTTTTCAGGGTGAGTTCGCTCATGCGAATAGCCTGCACCAGACTGTTCAAGTCAGCGCGCATCAGCGCAATGTCCGCTGTTTCAATTGCGACATCAGTGCCTGTGCCCATGGCAATACCAATATCCGCGACTGCCAGTGCCGGAGCGTCATTGACACCATCGCCGACCATCGCCACGTTGTGACCTTGTTGCTGCAACTTTTTCACATGCTCAGCTTTGTCTTCCGGCAACACCTCGGCAATGGCTTCGTCCAACCCTAACTGCTTGGCAATGGCGTTCGCCGTGCGGGAGTTATCGCCAGTCAGCATAATGAGCTTTAAGCCGCGCTGACGCAGTGCCTGCAACGCCGGACGGGCGCTTTCGCGCAGGGTGTCAGCCACAGCGACATACGCCTGTAGCTCACCCTTAACGGCAATGGCCATGACTGTTTTGCCCTCTTGCTGCAAGCGGCTGAAACCCTGCTGGGCGGCGTCGTCTACGGTAATTGTCTGTTCCTGCATGAGACGCAAATTGCCGATAACCAGCTGCTTTTCCTGCTCGCCGCTGCTCACTGTTGCGCTGACGCCCTTACCTTGATGTGCGTTGAATGCTGAGACTTTCACTGTCGGGGTGGATTCTTGTTGATAATCCTCCAGCCCTGCGACAATGGCCTGAGCGAGTGGGTGTTCAGACTGTTTTTCGACTGCCGCGATCAGCTGCGCGAGCTCGGCTTGTGGCAACGCTTCGCCGACCCTGACAAAGTCAGTCAGTTTCGGCTTGCCTTCGGTCAAGGTTCCGGTCTTATCAAACACAATGGTGTCGACCGCCTGGGTCCGCTCCAGGATGGCACTTTGCTTGAATAATATTCCCGCCTGCGCGGCACGTCCTGAACCTGCCATGATGGAGGTAGGGGTTGCCAGACCCAGAGCACACGGGCAAGCGATCACCAGCACGGCAACGGTCGCTTCGACCGCAGAACGCCAGTCGCCCGGGGCCAGATAAAAGAGCCAGGTGAGCAGTGTGATAACGGCAATGACCAGCACCACAGGTACAAAAATGCTTGAGACCTTATCGGCGAGCCTTTGAATAGGCGCTTTCGAATTTTGCGCCTGCTCAACAATTTGCACGATTTTCGCCAATGCGGTTTCGGCACCCACTTGTTGTACTTTTACCCGAATGAAGCCGGTGGTGTTCAGTGTACCGCCATATACCTTGTCACCACTAGTCTTCGTGACCGGCATACTTTCGCCGGTGAGCATCGACTCATCCACTGCGGTGTCTCCGCTGATCACTTCGCCGTCGGTGGGTACATTCTGTCCGGGCCTCACATGTACAATGTCGCCCACTTGCAGCTCTGCCAGAGGCACTTCTTCAGTGGTGTCGGCGGCGGTTTCACGTAGCGCATGCCGCGGCTGCAGTTCCAGCAACTGTTTAATGGCGCTGGATGAGCGGCCCTTGGCACGTGCCTCAAACCATTTGCCTAACAGAATAAGCGTAATCAGTACCGCACTGGTTTCGAAATAGAGCCCCTCATGGGGGTTATAATCAGGCGCAAACCAGGCCAGATAAATACTGTAAAAGTAGGCTGCAGAGGTGCCCAGAGCAACCAGAACGTCCATGTTGGCAGCACCATTACGCAGCGCATGATAACTGCCGCGATAAAATTGCCAGCCAATAATAAACTGTACCGGCGTTGCGAGTGCCAGTTGAAACCACGGCGACATCAAGAGATCGGGCACCGGAATGCCGCGGGTCCAGCTAAAGTGACCGACCATGCTGTAGAGCAAAGGCAACGACAGTAGCGCCGCTGCCAGAAAGCGATAGAACTGCTGGCGTTGGGCCAGATCGCGCTTGCTATCATCCGGCTTGGTGTGATCAAGCACTTGGGCGTTATAGCCAGCACCTTGAACTGCTTCTACCAATACCTTGGCGTTGAGATTCTGTCCCTTCACCGCGGCAACTTCAGAGGCAAAGTTAACATTCACCTCAGTCACGCCGTTCACTTCATGCAGCGCCCGCTCAATACTTTTCGCGCACCCCGCACAACTCATACCGGTAAGCTGTAACTGGACATTTTCGGTGGTCATACTCAGGCTCCTCAGCGCTTTAACAAGCGTTCAATGGTGGTATCGAGCTCCTGAAGCACCGTATCGTCGCCTTCCAGCAGGCGGCTTTTGACACAGGTCTGCATGTGCTGACTTAGCAACTTCTTTGCTACGCCATTCAGCGCTGACTGCACCGATGAAAGTTGCATCAGTACATCATCGCAGTAGCTGTCGCTCGCAATCATTTTTTGCAATCCGCGCACCTGGCCTTCGATACGGCTCAGACGTTGCTGCAGATTTTGCTTCAGTTCATCAGGGTGGGGCGTAACGGTGGTTTTCATAAAGTGCTCCGAAGAAAGTAAAAAGCAGTCTAAAGGGTATACCCCGTACCCCTATTTGTCAATGGCCGGAAATTCACCTGCATAGTGGCACACTATGCCAAAATACCATCAAGTCAGAGGCTACAGCGTAAATCGCGCATAAAGCGGGTTGTGATCCGACACCGTACTGGTGTCGATCGCTGATGCTTCCTGAAGCGAAAGGTCGCGGTAGAAAATAAAGTCGAGCGGGTGTTGCCGGTAGGTTTTGATATGATGCGGGTCAACCATAATGGCTTGTCGGAGCCCCACGTTGCGACAAAATTGCATTAAGTGCAAGCGGCGCTGACGACTCCACACATTAAAATCGCCAGCTACAATGAGTGGCCCTTTGTGCTCCAATAACTCTTCTTTGATAATTTCAATTTCCCGAAAAAATTGCTTAGCACGAACAAAGTTGACTGCGTGTACATTGGCTACCAGTAATGAGTCGCCGTCGGCCAGAGAGTGATACGAGAGCATGTAACTTTTATGGGTGGCGAACATTCCTTCGCGCTTTTTGCTAAGTCGTGGTTGAGCGCTTGAAAAAGCGTACTGGCTTGCGGTGAGCACACCATAAATAAAGCGGCGGGTTTGCATATTCGGCGCCACAGCATAAGACCAGTGAGGAATTTGCCAGTTACCTTTCGTACTAAGCTTCGCCTCCTGGAGTAATAAAAATAAACTAGGGAAATCCTCTAAGATGCGTGCCAGAGCAAGCTGAAATCGAATTGTCTCGGTAAGCTTCTGAGTATTCCAGCATAGCACGCCAAATTCTTCACCATGAACAATAGGTTGCTCATGTATGAACTGCTGAGGAACTACGACCTTAGGTTTAAGCACATTCCCGCCTTTTAAAATCTCGCATTCTTACCACGCTACAATCTCAGGTCTTAGTTTAGTGTATAAGATGGAGTTCGGCATAGGTCATAAAAAAGGGCCGAGTCATTATTCGACTCGGCCCTTGTAAGCTACTGCATAGGTGGGTTAAAACGTTCCGATTAAAGAGACCGTTGCGTTGAACGGTGCACCCACAGTGGCCTGGTGAGTAGAGTGAGCGTTCGGGAAGTAAAGCTCGTCGGTCAGGTTCTCAATATTTACCTGTACCCGCATAGTGTCAGAGATTTGATAGAAAGCAGAAGCATCAATGCGTGTGTAACTTGGCAAGGTTGCGGAATTACTGTTGTTGATAAAGCTTTCATCTTGATAGGTGGCACCTAGCCCGAGGCCGAAGCTCTCGCTAACTTGGTAGGTGTTCCAAACCGAGAAAGTGCTCTCAGGCAATTCACGCGGTGTTCGGCCAGTTGGACCCATACGGCTCATGATCTCGCCATCCAGGTTGCTGTAGTTGGCCGTGAACTGCCAATCGCGAGTAAGTTCACCTTTAAACTGAAGCTCGAAACCGCTAATTTCGGAGTCGATGACGTCCAGCGTCGACGGGTCGTTATCCGCGACCTGAGGCGAGCTTTGTTCGTTTTCAAAAACCGCTGCCGTGAAACTCATACGCGGCGCTAAGTCCCATTTCACGCCAATTTCGCGGTTACTAAATGTATTGGGGTCAAGCTTGTCTTTCTCGTCATTAATATCCGTATACTGTTCACCACTGCGCGGCAAAAATGAACGGCTGTAGCTTGCATACAGTGAGATATTTTCCATCGGCTTATAAATGATTCCAGCCCGCGGAGAAACTTCACTGTCGGTGCGGCTACGGGTTTCTAATACTGCTGGATCGGCGTTATAAACTTCAATATCGAACTGATCAAAGCGTGCTCCAAGTACGAGGTCAAAGTGCTCAGACAGCGCGATTTCATCTTGAATATAAAGCGAGAAAACTTTTAAGTTGACGCGCGTGTCATCATTTAAATCGCTGAAGCTAACGGTAAAGTCATCACCGCTCGCATTTACACCGGTCATTCCGTTCAGGGCGATTGGGCGCTGAACTGTAAATAATTCGCGGTCGGAACCAGTGGTGCTGAATACTGGGTTGAAACGATTCTGATCAGAATCCGTAGAAATAAATTCTGTCCCTACAATAAGGGTATGGCCGATACTGCCGGTCTCAAATTCGCCAACAATGTTACCTGAGAGGATCAAGTTATCGCGAACGGTCGCATCAATGTAGCCGTCGAGTTCTACGACGTTGTTCTCAGGGTCGTAATCGCTCGCATAAAAGTTTGAATAGACCTTGTCATAATCGCCATAGAAGGCACTGAAATTACCCTTCACCGAATCGCTAAACTTATGTTCTGCTGCGGCACGGAAAATGTATGCTTCAAGGTCGGTATAGTTGTTTTCCGGATCGGCAAATACGATATCTTCAAAGGCTTCAACCGGGCGTCCATCGTTACCTGTCGGAATACCGCGGTCGATAAAGCGGTGATGATTTACATACTCATAAGAAACGTCAAGGGTGGTTTCATCGCTTAGTTCAAAGCGCGCGGTAGGGTTGAATCCGTAACGCTCACCGTCGTAAAAATCGCGATGACCTTCGAGGCGTTCGTACATTGCGTTAATGCGAACCGCTGAGTTTGGGCTGGTCGTGACGTTCGTGTCGATGGCGGTATTCAAGCCACCAAAAGAATTAAATGACGCTGTATAATCGGTAAACTCACCGCCAATGTCGGCTTTTTTCGAGACTCGATTTAAGATACCGCCGGTGCCGCCACGACCAAACAATAAAGCATTCGGGCCGCGCAGAATTTCTACCTGTTCAATGTTGTAGAGCGGACGATAGTACTGTACATCGTCACGGTTGCCATCAAGGTAAAAGTCGGCGGTGGAGCGAACGCCACGGAAGACTACCGCGTCGCGATGGCCTTCACCCTGAGAGGTGTTTACACCTGGCGTGTAGTCAATAATCTCACCGACACTGGTGAAACCGCGCGCAGTAATCTCTTCTGCGGTAACAATTGTGAGACTTTGTGGCACATCAATAATTGGAGTAGGAGTCTTCACTGAGTTCGACTCACTTACCGATAAATGTTGGCCCTTTACCTCGATTCGCTCAATTTTTTCATCGTTCTGAGCAATTGCTGTTTGGCTTAATAAGATCGCTGCGGCGATGGTCGTAAGTCGGAATTTCACGTTGTGGATCTCCATGTGTACCGAATTAAAGTTTTTTTGGGAGCTTCTGTTCAGAGTCGTACAGCAAACTAACTCTTACTGAATCGAGACGTATGGTAATGCGAATCATTCGTATATGCAATCGTTTGTCGTAAAAACACTGCAACTCGACGCAGCGTGCCATTTGACTTACTGACATAAAAGAACGCATCGAAAAGTCGTTATTTTCAGGTGCAAGAAAGCACGCCTAATGGATACTTCATAATGAAGCATCGGGAAGGAGGCGCGAGCCATTTATGGCTCTCGATCTTCGAATCTGCGGCCTATGCTTCCAGAGGGCAGCCAAGGGGACGGTAGTAAATTTTTGAGGCTAGTTCGGTAAGGTTTTAACGTTTTTTGCTTGATTTTAGAACAGCGGGTACTGGGAAGATTTGGTAAAATTACTAAAACCCGCTGGACGTATTAAGTTTAAAGGGTATTCGTTTAATCACAAACGTATTTATAGGGTGTACTGCCGCATGGGATTGAACCTAAAGCGTCGCGTGGAGCGAGTGCTACCTAAACGCCAAGCACAGCCGTTAGAAGTCACTGACCAGTCTAATCACCAGTGGGCGCTCGACTTTATGCATGACACTCTTTATTGCGGTAAGCGTTACCGGACATTAAACGTGCTTGATGAAGGCACACGAGAATGCTTGGCGATTGAAGTAGATACATCGTTGCCAACAGAGCGGGTTGTTCGCACGCGAGAACAGTTGAAGACAGAGCGAGGGCTACCGATGCAACTTCGAGTTGATAACGGGCCAGAGCTAATATCAGCGCGCTTAACTGACTTGTGCGAAGAGCATATATTGAACTCGTTTATATCCGACCCGGAAAGCCACAACAAGGTGGCTTCGTTGAGCGATTTAACGGCTCGTTCCGGCGTGAGTTTTTGAATGCATATTTGTTCGAATTACTCACTCAAGTCCGAGAAATGGCTTAGTCCTGGCGGTTGGGTTATAACGGAGAAAGAACCCATGAAAGCCTCGGCAATTTACCGCCAGTGGCTTACCGGCAAAAACTGGAAAGCTTTAGTTTAGAGCTGTGTCATTAATGGGGAAGTGGACAAAACTACTCCGATTTTTTCGGGACTTTCTCTTACTAAGATAATGGTTTGTGAAAAAATAAAAATAAGTCAAGGTTGATGTTCCTGAAGCTAACCTAAGATATTAGCTTTACAACTTCATCATTGCGCGCTGTTAAAAAACATTGAAGCTCCATTGAAAGCATGGTACTCATTATTTGTGCGGTTTCTAGGCTATGCCGCACTAGAAAGTTATTTATGGTTACATTTAGTTGTGATTATACAACTTAAAAATAATTAGAAACACAGGGAGTTTGACCATGCAAAAACAGTCGTTATTGAGTCGTTCAATTAGAACGATTCTCTTCGCTGGTGTTAGCTCAGCATTTTTCGCTGTGCCTGCATTCGCGCAAGATCAACAACAAGAAAGTGCAGACGAGCTAGAGCTTGTAGAAGAACGCATTCAAAAGGAAGGCATAGACGATAAGGAAGCTGCGGAGCGCATCCAGGTTACCGGTTCGCGGATTGCTCGTCCTGAACTGTCGCAAGCGACTCCAATATTGGTGATTGGAGAAGATGAGATTGAGCGCGCTGGCACACCCGATCTAGGCTCGATATTAGCAGAATTACCAGCAATTGGTGCTACCGATACGGTGATTGGTAACCGTGGTTCGAATTTTAGCGCCGGTGTGAGTTCTGCTGACTTACGTCGCCTGGGTGCAGCTCGTACCCTTGTATTAGTTAACGGCAAACGTCACGTGGCAGGCCAGCCGGGCTCTTCGCAGGTTGACTTGTCCAGCATTCCGTCAAGTTTGATTCAGCGTGTTGAAGTTGTTACTGGCGGTGCCTCTGCTATTTATGGTTCTGACGCCGTATCAGGCGTTGTGAACGTTATTTTGAAAGACAATTACGAAGGCTTGGAACTGAGTGCAACGGGCTCAACTTCAACTGAAGGAGTTGGTGCTGGATCACACCAGTTCACCATTCTTGGTGGTGGTGATTTCATGAACGGTCGCGGTAACGCAACTTTCTTCATGACACAGACCCGTTTGGAAGAAACCCTTGAAAATGACATTCGCCAGTTTGAACGCTGGGGTACAGTTTTAAACCCCGATAACACCGGTCGCTTGGATGGTATACCAGATCGGTTGTTTGTCAGGAACGTGGGTTCAGAAATGATTAACCGATTCGGTGTGATTAATCCGTTTGGTAGTGGCACGCGTTATACGTTTGGTGCCAATGGTGACCCTATTCTTCAACAGAACCGAGATCTTACCAATAGCTTTGCGTTTGGTAACTTCCCAGGCGGTTGCGATACCTGTTTCTTCGGTCAGGATTATGTCAACTACCAGCCGGAATTGCGTCGTGAAACCATTGGATCAACTTTTAATTTCAGCCTCACCGATTCAGCCGAGCTATATGGTGACTTCAAGTATTCCCGCGCAGATATTTCACAGCAGTTCCAGCCATCATTCCGTTTCGGTAACATCTTCATTGATGTAGCAAATAATGCATTTCTCGATGAAGGTTTACGGCAGGAGTTGCTAGCCAACGGCCAATCATTCGTCCGTATGGCGAAATTTTTTGATGAATGGGGCAACCGTTCGGCGGATAATGAGCGTCAAACCTTCCGCGTTGTCTCAGGTGTGAAAGGTGACGTCGGTATTGGTTCTTCCGTAGTGGACTACGATCTATATTACTCATATGGTGAAACCTCGAACGTTCGTAACACACTGAACTCCATTATTCCCGGCAATTTTGCAGCAGCGGTTAATTCAGTAATTGATCCTACAACCGGTGAGGCCGTTTGTGCTGATCCGTCGCAAGCTAGTGTAAATCCAGAGGACTGCGTAGCGTATAATCCCTTCGGGTTCCGTCAGGCGTCTCAGGAAGCTATCGACTATGTTTCAGCTGACGTTACCCGCACTGACACTATCACACAGGAGTACGTCGGGGCGTCTTTCGTAACAGATTCTCGCGGTTTAGTGGAGCTACCGGGAGGCTATATCGGCGTTGCGTTTGGCTTTGAATACCGTGAAGAAACGTCTGAAACTATTACAGATGAGTTCACTCGTCGCGGCTTGACAGCTAACGCAGCAACTCCAAATGAATTCGGGAGCTATGACGTAAGTGAAGCTTTCGTCGAGGTTAATTTACCAATTCTTGCTGATGTTGCATTTGCTAAAGAATTAAGCGTAGATGCCGCGTTCCGTAAGGCTGACTACTCTCATGCTGGTAGTGTAGATGCGTGGAAAGTTGGTGCTATATATAGTCCATTTGAAGACATTCGCTTCCGTGGTACCGTGGGGAAAGCGGTGCGGGCGCCAAATATTGCTGAAGCTTTTAGTCCTAGATCACCAGGGTTTGCACAAGTATCGGACCCATGTGACGCAGACAACATCAACCAGAACCCAAACCGCGCGGCAAACTGTGCAGCCCTGGGGGTCCCTGAAGGCTTCCAAGCAAATGATAATGTTAGTATTCAGCTGATTTCAGGTGGTAACCCTGATTTGGATCCGGAGGAATCAGACTCCATAACGCTTGGTATGGTTTATACACCGTCGTATATCGAAAATTTCTCAGTTACAGTGGATTTGTATGACATTGAGATTTCAGATGCTATTACCTTTATTCAAGCGCAAACTGTGGTTAACAACTGTGTAGATGCTGTAGGTGGCCCGTCTGATACCTTCTGTGACCAAGTTAGTCGTGATCCTTCGACCAATGATATTACGTTGGTGGAATCTGGGTATCTGAATGCTTCGGGATTGAACACCAGAGGTGTTGAAGTTGATATTAATTACTGGACCGATTTGGCGCGCTTTGATCTTCCGGGTAGACTGCAAACCAACCTGTTCATTAACCACTTGCTCGAGCTGGAGTTTTTCGAATTTCAAACCCAGCCTGATTTAAATAATGATGAACGTGGTGAAGTTGGTGACCCTGAATGGCAGGCCCGCTTCTCTTTGACTTACCGGTTAGACGATTTGCGAGCTAACTGGTCAGCTCGTTATATCGATCGTTCCGCATTATTTGATGTAACGGAAAGGTTAGAGGCATATGAAAACGTATCACCTAACTATGTTGGTTCTATCGTAACTCATGACTTGTCAGCGGATTATCACATTAGCGACAACTTTAGCATTAATGCTGGTATCCGTAACGTATTCGACCAAACTCCTCCCGGATATGTTGGCAATCCGTTATATGACCTGGTTGGCCGTCGCTTCTTCGCCGGTATAAAATACATGTTTTAAGAAAGTGATTCCCTGGAAAGTATAAAGCCCTCTTCGCGAGGGCTTTTTTTTAATTCTTTCACACGGTGCGACGCAGAAGGTGACGTCTCCCCCAAGAATAGAACCATGACATCGATGAGATTTCCATAAAATTGACAGGCCCCGATTATTAGAGCCACTCGAGGAATGAATTGAGCTGTTCAATTTTCAATGGATGCCACGAACTGCAAGGGTGGCAGGTTATTTAAAGCCCGGTGAGGTCGACTCTTGTTATAGTCATCCCGCCAAGCTTCGATTTTTAATTTAGCATCGGTTAGCGATTCGAACCAGTGACAGTTAAGGCATTCATCACGAAAGCTGCCGTTCAGTGACTCGATATAGGCATTGTCGGTTGGCTTACCAGGACGCGAGAACGCTAGCGTTACCTTGTTGGTATACGCCCAAAGGTCGGTCATTTGTCCTGCAAATTCGCTGCCATTATCGCAATGAATACGGTTTGGTGCGCCTCGTTCTCGACAAAGTCGCGTTAATGTCGCGACCACATTCTCGGAACGTAAACGAGCGCCAATATCAGCTGCTAAACACTCCCGTGTAAAGGTATCAACAACTGTCAGAATACGAAACTTGTTCCCGGTAGAAAGCTGGTCGGCAACGAAGTCCATCGCCCAAGCCTCATTCGGTCTTGTACTTGGCACATAATCACGTTTTCGATGTGCCCCACTAACGTTGCGCCGCGGCCGTTTTGGGCGTAACTGAAGACCTTCTAGACAGTACAGGCGATGAACACGTTTTTTATTCACGTGAATACCTTTGCGTTTTAACATCACATGAATACGCTTGTAACCGTATCGCACGCGGGCTCTGGCTATCGCTACAATCTTCTGGCGAAGTGCTTCCTGTGGCTCTGAACGTGGCTTGTAACGACAGGCCGTACGGCTTAGACCTGTTAACGCACATGCTCTTCGTTCACTGATACTGTAAAGACTCATTAAATGGCGCACCGCCTTACGACGCTGCGGTACGCTCACCACTTTCGGGTATTAAGATCTTGCAACATAACTTTATCGGGGGTTAGATCGGCAACAATCCGTTTGAGTTTCTCATTCTCTTCTCGTAGCTGCTTGAGCTCACGAACTTGGTCAGACTCAAGCCCAGAGTATTTCTTCTTCCAAGCGTAGAAAGTGCCCTCGGCAATCCCCATTTTGCGAGCGATTTCGGCAATAGACAACCCAGCTTCGTGCTGTTTGATAGCAGAAACGATCTGCTCAACAGAAAAACGTTTTGATTTCATGGCATGGCCCTCGTAAGGTCTTTATCATGCCCAAATTCATCGTCCTCGTGGATCTTTTTTTTGGGGGACCGTCAAAGGTAATGTGTTGTTTTCATACAATATTTACATCATAGCTACTGAGGTTGTTCCAAGGGGGAATTACAACGTGCGAGTTTAGAACCCTAATGGTAGGCTAAATAATCTGCCTGTGTAGAATATTTTGTATCAAACCATAGCATGGTGGAGACGGTCTGCAAATATGGCGTGGTATTTAATTCCTCGGAGTGAGCGGTAGAATTAAAACCGCAACAGGCGGGCTGTTTAGGTCGCCTGTTGCGAGCTCAGGAGCTTACTGAGCGTCCAGCGACTGGCCGTTGACATCGAGGCTGGCGTCGCTCATCAGATACAGGTAGGTCGGCATAATGTCAGCCGGCGTTTTTAGTTTATTCCGATCTTCTGCAGGGTAGGCGCGAGCGCGCATGGCCGTGCGCGTGGCGCCAGGGTTGATAACATTCACGCGAATTGAGCTACCTTCATACTCGTCGGCCATGACCTGGGCCAGACCTTCGGTGGCGAATTTACTCACCGAGTAGGGGCCCCAGAATGCACGGCCTTTGCGGCCGACTCCCGATGATGTAAATACCACGCTGGCATGCTGAGCCTTTTTCAGTGCTGGTAATAATGCCTGAGTCATCAGAAACTGAGCTGTCACGTTCACTTGCATGACGTCGTGCCAGTTTCCGTGGTCAATATGCTCAAAGGGTGACAACACACCGAGTAAACTGGCATTGTGCAGTAAGCCATCGAGTCGGCCGAACTGCTCAATAATGGTGGCGCAGAGGCCTTGATAATGGGAGAAGGTTGCGCCTTTCATATCGAGTGGCACGATGGCTGGTTCAGGACTGCCGTTGGCTACAATTTCGTCGTAGACTGCTTCAAGTTTGCTGGTGGTGCGTCCCAGTAAAATGACGGTTGCACCTGCGCGAGCAAAGGTTAGCGCGGCTTCTTTACCAATGCCGTCGCCGGCGCCGGTTACCAGAATCACTTTTTCATCTAAGGTGTAGTTTGCTACGTTGTCGTTATGCATCTTGCTCATTTTCGGCTTACACTACTAGCTAGTTTGAAAGATGGCTCAAGTGTACTGGTTTTTGCTCTGATTCTCAGCTGTCACCGAGAAATTCTTGAAAAATACTTTTAACTTGGGCCGTGGCGGTGTATAAAATTTTGTTAAGTGTGTCTCTTGTCCTACCAGTTATAAAAAGCGATGATAGGCAAGATGAACCAAAGCATCTGTCGGTGCTAAAAACATAACAATACGAACAAGGATTGGGGAAGCCTCATGAAAAAACTCTTGCTTGCAACGGCGATTACCAGCGCCTTCACCCTGGCCGGCTGCGGCAGCGGTGATGAAGCACCACAAAGCGAAACGGTGGATTTCCAGGTCAATGCGACCCGCGTTGTATTTGATCCAAGTAACGGTGAAGTTCCGGTACCCTCTAACATTTTATTAAGTGGTAGCGCTGACGGCACGTTAAACATTCCGGTGGCTGACCCCACTGATAACTCTGATCCGCAGGTTGCTTTAAACGGCCTGGACGGATGGGGAACCCACTCAACCCTAACCTTTAGCTTTTCATTACCTTTTGACGAGAACGGCGAGCGTATTGCCGTCGATGCTGCAACGCTGGAAGCTCCGGGCAGTATTCGGGTATTTGAAACGATTATGGGCGGTACCGCTGTCAGTGCTGGCTGTGCCGCAGCAAGTCCGGCAGCCACCTGCGCGGTTGCAGCTGAACTGACCCACGGGGTCGACTTTATCGTACGCGCTACGGGCCCGGACGGTGTCGCAGTTATTCCGTTGAAGCCGTTGAAAGCGAAAACTGGTTATGCAGCAGTTCTGACTGACAATATTCAGGACGAATTAGGTCGTGATGTGCGTCCTTCACAAACCTATGGCCTGATGAAGCGTGATCCGGATACCGATCCGGTTTCCGGGGATGCGTCGGCAGTCGGTCTGCAGCGCTTAATCAATTCTCATGAAGACGCATTAGCGGCTTTCGGTGTTGCTAAAGAAGATATTATTTATGTCTCTAGCTTTACCACGCAGTCCATCAATGATGTCTTTGGTGCTATCAAAGGCTTGATGGCACAGCAGTTCTCACAAGGTGGTGGGCCAGCGCTGATGGCTCAGCCGACTGAAATGACTGTCGGCGACGCACTGGTTGCTGCGGGTCGTTTACAAGTGAACCTACAAGACCCGGCTTATCTTGCAGCGGCATCAGCGCAGCTGTATCAAGGTGAGGTCAGTCTGCCTTATTACTTGCCGGTAGCTACTGCTGAAAACCCGCAGGCACCATTAAATGGCCGCTGGCGTGCAATGTGTGACAGCCCGGCTTCGATTCTGGGCGCGGTGGCAGCAGGTGCACTCCCGGCAGAAGCTATCGATCCGGTAGCCTTTGAGGACCCGTCACGGCTATTACCTCCTTATAACTGCTATGACTTCCCGGGTATTGACGAAGAGCGTCACCTGACCAAGTACAACCCGGTTCCAGCGGCAACGACCAGTATGGACGTGCCGGCAGTTGTGACTGTCCCTGACGTGAACACTGCCAATAAGGTGCGCGCAGCGCAAGGCTTATCGCCACTGTCTGAGCCTGCGGATGGCTGGCCGGTCGTGATCTTCCAGCACGGTATTACCGGTGAGAAAACCAACCTGTTTGGTATTGCTGGTACATTATCTGTCATGGGCTTTGCGACCGTTGCTATTGACCATCCGTTACATGGTGACCGTGGTTTTGGTCCAATTAACGCCACCACCGGCAGCCCCACTGCTTACATGAACCTGGGCAGTCTGCTGACTGCGCGTGACAACCTGCGTCAGTCAACCTCTGACCTGTTAGGACTGCGTTTGAGTTTGAACGCTGCGCAAGGCGCGCCATTAAATGGCCAGGAAGTGTTCTTCGTGGGTCACTCACTGGGTGCAATTGCCGGTACTAGCTTCACAGCTATGGCAAACGAACCTATGTCAGGACCTCTGGCACCTGCCTCAGCACTGTACAGCGTGAAAGCCAGCAGCCTGATGGCACCGGGCGCAAGCATCGCTAACTTCCTGTTAGCTTCGAACGCCTTTGGTCCGGTAATTAAAGCGCAACTGCTTTATGCGGCAAATGCTGACTTTGCAGCTGCGGTGAATGCTGCAGCGCAGGAGGCCGGTATCGCGCCGACCTCACCACAGTTCCAGAACCTGTTAGTACAGGTTTACCAGCAGTTCTGGTCTGGTTTAAGCAGCACGGAGCAAGCGCAGGTCAACGCCTTATTTGAACAGTTTGCATTCGCGGCGCAAACGGTAGTTGATTCGGCAGATCCGATTAACTATGCCGAGCAAGCGGTTGAAAATGACAGTGCTTTCCATGTTATTGAGGTTGTAGGTAACGGTGCTGAGTTCCAGCCTGACCAGGTGATTCCGAACTCGGTTCCAGGTAAGCCTCTGGCGGGTACTGAGCCATTAATTACAGCGCTAGAGTTACAGAGCATTACGCAAACGATTGTCAGCGTTGATGGTTCAAAAGTCTCTGGTGCGGTGCGCTTCATTGAAGGTGATCACGGTTCGATTGTTGATCCGTCTGCATCAGCAGCAGCAACCATGGAAATGCAACTGCAGGCAGCGGGTTGGTTCAGCACCGATGCCACCGTAATTCCGGTGAGCAACACTGCAGTAATCAAACAATAATCTGTATACTGACAACAGATGAGTTGAAAAGGGCCGCTCGTCGGCCCTTTTTTTATGATCAGAAAAAAGAGGGCAGCATGGCGTTTCTACTTGAGATTGCAGACTTTGTACTGAAAGCAGCCATTATTGTGTTGGCGATTGGCGTTGTCATCGGCTTAATTGCCAATAACGCACAACGGCAACGCAAGCAAAGCGGTGAATTGCAGGTGCGTAACCTGTCGAAACAGTTCCGCAAAGCAGCGCAAAAGTTAAAAGATGAGCTGTTAAATAAAAAGCAGCGTAAACAGGCGCACAAAGAAGCAAAGAAAGCAGAAAAGTCTGCGGAGAAAAATCAGGATGCTGAGGAGCGACGTATTTTCGTCGTCGACTTTAACGGCAGCATGGATGCACAGGAAGTCTCTGCGCTAAGTCGTGAAATAAACGCCATTATTGGTGCTGCCAGCGCCGGCGATACGGTAATGGTGCGCTTAGAAAGCCCCGGTGGCGTAGTGCACGGCTACGGCTTAGGAGCGGCGCAATTACAACGTCTGCGCGATGCTGAACTAAACTTGGTGGTAAGTGTCGATAAAGTAGCAGCCAGTGGCGGTTATATGATGGCTGCAGTGGCCGATGAGATCATTGCGGCGCCGTTTGCGATTATCGGCTCGATTGGCGTGGTCGCGCAGTTGCCTAACTTTCATCGCTGGTTGAAAAAGCACGATGTTGATTTTGAACAGGTAACCGCCGGCGAATTTAAGCGTACACTGACCATTTTTGGCGAAAATACTGAGGCCGCACGGCGCAAGTTCAAACAGGATCTTGAGCAAATTCACCATCAGTTTAAACAGCATATTGCTGAGTACCGCCCGCAAGTCGAATTAGATAGCGTGGCAACCGGTGAGTACTGGACCGCTCAGCAGGCAAAAGAGTTTGCCCTGGTCGACACTATTATTACCAGTGACAGCTGGTTATTAGAGCGCGCCGAAACGAACACCATTTTGCATGTCACCTATCAGGAGAAGCGCCCGCTGGGTGAACGTATTGGCAAAAATGTCAGCGCCATACTGATGCAGATTCGGGAGTTTTTAACTAAATCGTAAACGGGAGTTGTTATGCGTGACGATTTTGACGAGTTCCGCCAGCAAATGGCTGACGTGACGCCCATTAAAAATGACGATGTTATAGCACCACGAAAGGCCAGGCCGACAGCGGCACAGGAGGCGCGCCGAAAAGCGGCGGAGAAGCAGCTTGAGGACGACATTAACTACCTGTCCATGGAGTTCGTCGACTTAGTCGAGCCGGAGGAGTTGGTGGAATTTCGTCGCGATGGCGTGCAGCATGGCGTATTCAAACATCTGAAACAGGGCCGCTATGCCATCGAGGCGAGCCTTGATTTGCATCACCATAGTTTGCGCCAGGCGCGTGAGGCGCTGTATGAGTTTATTCAGCTTTGCCACCGCCGCGGTGTACGCTCGGCCATTGTGGTACATGGTATGGGACGCCATTCCAAGCCGCACCCGGCTTTGTTGAAAAGCTATGTGGTGAAATGGCTGAAGCAACTGGAACCGATTATGGCTTTTCATAGCGCCCAGCGTCAGCATGGCGGTGCCGGGTCTGTTTATGTGATGCTGCGTAAAAACGCGGAGCAAAAGCATGAAAATCGTGAGCGCCATCAAAAGCGCTAAGGGGCGCAAAGATCATGATAAAACCGTTGAAATTAAGTGCTGCCCTGGTGTTGCTTGCCCTAAGTGGTTGTGCTGAAGCTGTTCCTGAGCAAACGCTGTCTGAGCGAGTGGCAGAGCAACTGACAGAGCGGGTCGACCGCCGTTACGATGCCAGCTTCACCTATCAAAACTTCGAGCTTAATACACTGACAGCAGAACTCATCGCAACCGATGTTGGCCTGGCCACACGCGTGAACGAGCTGGATGACGGCCTCAATCAGTTGTTATGGGCCGACTACGTGCGCTTAACCGGCGACTGGCTAAGCCAGCGTCAGGATCAACTTCGTATTGACCGTGCAGAGGTTGTCGATGCGCAGGTCACTCTGGCTTATTACGCTGCTGGGCGCTCCAATCTGCATGCGCTGGTCGAACAGGTGAAAGGACAGCTGCCGCTGCATAACGCAAATCAGCAGGTACTTTGGCAGATCGACGAGGTGATTTTAAATAATGTCGTGGTGAACTTGTTTGATCAGGGGAGGCCATTATTAAGTGTGCAACTGCAGCGTTTAGAGTTACCGCCTTTACACAGTGAGCAAACCACGGATGAATGGGTCGACAGTGTCATCGGCCCGTTATTGGAGCAGCTTATCGAGCAGGTCATGGGTGGACAGACACAAACGATGACGGTGGACATGCAGGGTCTAACGGCATTTGTCTGGAGGGAGTTAGGGGCGTTTTAACAACGCCCCTGGTCAATCAGGTTAAAAGAGACACGCAGATGTTACAGCTGCTCGCTCACATCCCGCTCTTTCAGGTCGGCCTGGTCGTCATTGAAAACGCCGACATCCAATTCGCCTTCACTTTTGGCAACAATCATACTGACCATAGCATCGCCGGTGACGTTGACAGACGTACGGGTCATGTCAAGCAAACGGTCCACGCCAATAATCAGACCGATACCTTCAACAGGCAGGCCAACCTGGCCTAAGACCATTGCCAGCATGATTAAGCCGACACCGGGTACACCGGCCGTACCGATACTTGCCAAGGTCGCGGTCAGTACGACCATAGCGTAATCGGCAATGCTTAAATCAACCAGATAGACCTGGGCGATGAATACGGTTGCGACACCTTGCATGATTGCGGTGCCGTCCATGTTAATGGTGGCGCCTAACGGCACGGTGAACGAACCGATTTTATTGCTGACACCTAAGCGCTTGGTCACGGTTTCCAGGGTGACAGGAATCGTGGCGTTACTGCTTGAGGTAGTGAAACCGAAAATCTGAACTTCGCGCATTTTTTTCAGGAAGGTGAGCGGGCTCAAGCCGGTCAGGCCTTTCAGAATCAGCGAGTAGGTAACGACACCATGCAGAATTAGGACCACAAAAACCAGTAAGAAGTATTTACCCAGACTGAAGATGGTTTCAAAGTCGGTTTCGCTGAATAATTTCGCCATCAGCGCAAAGACACCATAAGGTGCAAGGTTCATCAGGATAATAACCAGCTTCATGATGACTTCGTTGAGGTCATCAAAAAAGCCTTTCAAACGTTCCCCCGACTTACCAACCAAAGCCATCGCGATGCCAAACAACAGAGCAAACACAATAATTTGCAGCATGTTGCCGCTGGCCATGGCTGAGAATGGGTTGGTCGGGAACAGGTCAATAATCACCTGAGCCAATGACGGTGCCTGGCTGGGTTCAAACGTGGCATCGGACTGCATTGCAACGCCGGCACCCGGTTGAATTAGCACTGCCGCAAAAATCGCAAAGCTGATAGCGATTGCGGTGGTAATCATGTACAGGCCCACTGACTTCCCGCCTAAGCGACCCAGTTTGCTGGGGTCGCTGAGCGAGCAGGTACCGACCACAAGCGAAATAAACACTAATGGCACGACCAGCATTTGGAGTGAGGCAATAAAGATCTGACCGACGACGTGGAACAGGCCTTTGGTGAGGTAGCCTTCGACTAAAACGCTTTCCGGGAATAACAGTTTAAGTAGAAAGCCAACGATAATGCCTGCAAACATACCGATGACGATACGCGCTGTTAAGCTGAGCTTTTTCTTATTATCACGCATACATTTTCCTGAGAGTTAATAAAATACGGATAAACGAAGACTATCAGAATTCATCGCACGATTTTAGTAGTGCGAAGGGAAGCTGCCGCAAAAAAAACAAATCTCGCAGAATTTACCATAAAAAACGCTGACCGAAGTCAGCGTTTCAGGGAGGAAGAAGTGAAGTTACCAGCGGTATTCGGGACCAAAGCCGTTGGCCCAGAGAATGGCTGAGGTGACCATTAATATCACCAATAGAATAAGCCCGGCCGTAACGACCGAACTAGCGTAAATAAAGCCACGCTCTTCCGGTATATGCATCATGATGGGCACACCGGAGTAGAGCAGATAAACTGAGTAGGCAACCCCAGCTAAAAACGCCAGGGTGACAAACCACAGCTCAGGATAAAGCGCAGCAACACCTGACATGATGACGGGCGTTGCGGTGTAGGCGGCCAGTTCCATCGACTGGGTAAATGTGGGGGTGGCGCCGAAGGTTTTGGCCATCCAGTGGATCAGGTAGCCGAGCGCAAAAGCGGCGCCGATAATACCAAGATACATCGCAATGCTAAAAGAAAGCGCGCTGGATTCGGTCAGGAACGTTGCTTCACGGGCGCCAATACTCCAACCAATATGCGCCGAAGCGTAATAGGCCGCTGCACAAGGAAGCAGGGCCACTAACAGAATATGGCTTAAGGCATACGTCATACTCTCATGACGTTGGTCAATGGTTTTCCATTCTTCCCGAGGGTGTGCGTACAGTCCCCAAATATGATTCAAAATCATGCTAGAACCTCTACTTCTCGTTGTTTTGTAAAATATTATTATTGTTATTACTGCGTTTTTCGCGACGTCGATTTTTTCATCGACTTACATCCTATATTGGTCGGATTTTCAACAGTGTCAAGGCTTTTTGGGTGACAGAACCGGCATTTTCCGGGTAAAATACGCAACCTTCCACTTCTGCTGTTGTGGTGCGCTTTTTCGATTCAAACCCGCGGTAAAATCAATGAACACAGCTCAAATCACTCGGTTATTGGCCCCCATTCATGACTTTTTACAGTGCGAAACCCCCGATGAATGGCTGGCTGAAGCAGCTAAACCTGAAAACTTACCGGTGTTATTGCGTGATCATATGGTGTGTGAGTTAAAAGCCGCACAAAGTGCAATGTTATTGATTCGCCGCTACGCCGTTGACGAGGCCAGGGGTCATGCGTTGTTGCAATGGCTGGCGCCCTATGAAGACTATACTTATCGCCTGGCTGGCGACTGGCGCGAGCTGGCGCAGCAGAACCGGCTGAAGAAAGCCATGGTACCGCGTTCTGATAAGCCTTACAGCGCCGAGCTTATTGATAAGATGGTGATGTTGATTAAAGAAGAGCTCCATCACTTTTATCAGGTGCTGGAAATTGCTGAGCAGCAGCGTATTGCATACGACAAGGTCACCTCGAGCCGGTACGCCAAAGAGCTCCTGCGTCACGTGCGCACGCATGAGCCTGCGACGTTAATCGATAAACTGATTTGTGGTGCTTATATCGAAGCCCGCTCGTGCGAGCGGTTTGCCAGGCTGGCACCTTTGCTGGCACCTGAAATCGGTGAATTTTATGTCTCGCTGCTGCGCTCTGAAGCGCGTCACTACCAGGACTATCTGAGCCTGGCCGAGCAACTTGCCGGTGCAGATATTAGTGAGCGGGTAGCCTATTTTGGGGCGATTGAAGCAGAACTTATTTCAACACCAGACGCTGATTTTAAGTTCCATAGTGGTCGGCCGCAGGTAACGGCTGCTGTCTGAGCTCGAAATCATCGGCAGTGACTTTCAGCATGCTGCCTTGCGTATACCAGTCACCAAGAACAATACGTGTAGCGCTGCTACCATCAGGCAGACGGTGCTCATGTATTGCGGGTCGATGCGTATGGCCATGAATCATTTGCTTTACTTCGTAACGCTGCAAATAGGCATCTACGGTTGCGCAATTGGCATCCATAATGGCCAACTCAGCTTCACTTAGCGGACGTTGGGTTTTACTGCTGTGCCGTAACTTATTCGCAATACGCATGCGCGCTGCTAAGGGCAGGGCTAATAGCAGTCGCATCACCCACGGCTTACGGATCCAGCGTCGAAAGCGCTGGTAGCCCTGATCATCAGTACACAGCAGATCACCGTGCAATAGCAGGGTCGGTGTACCATAGAGACTGACCAGGTAAGGATCAGTTAACAGCCTAATACCGGTACGTTGGGAAAATTCGCGGCCAATCAGAAAGTCGCGATTACCTGCGACAAAATAGGTGGGAATGCCATGGTCAGTAAAGCGGCGCAGTTCGTCCTGAACTTGCGCCGCAAAGCTACTGGTGTCGTCATCACCGATCCAGGCGTCAAATAAGTCACCAAGAATATACAAGGCATCAGCACTGCGGGCGGTATCGCGTAAGAAATCAAAAAACAGATGCGCGATATCGGGCCGGGCCGGACTCAGATGCAGATCGGAAATGAACCAGGTCGCCATGTCAGGCCTTATTCACCTTCAATTTCAGCTTTTTCGATGACCACGTCATCTTTTGGCACGTCCTGATGGAAGCCGGCTTGCTCGGTGTAAACCTGAGAGATTTCCTCAACCACATCCATACCTTCAACCACTTTACCGAACACGCAGTAGCCCCAGCCACCCATGCTCTCGTTTTTGAAGTTCAAAAAGTCGTTGTTAGCGACATTGATGAAAAACTGGCTGGTTGCAGAGTGCGGGTCCTGCGTACGCGCCATAGCAATGGTGCCTTTTTCGTTTTTCAGACCGTTGTCAGCTTCATTTTCAATGGCTTCATGGGTGTTTTTCTGAACCATTTCACGGTTGAAACCACCGCCTTGAATCATAAAGCCGCGGATAACCCGGTGGAACAAGGTGTCGGCATAAAAACCTTCACGTACATAGCGCAAGAAGTTTTCGACGGTTTTTGGTGCCTGCTCTGGGTAGAGCTCAAGCTTGATAGCACCATGATTAGTATGCAAAGTCACATGCATGGGACAAACTCCGTTGATGTTTTAGCGAAAAATTTGCGTCAGTTTAGCACTGTTTGTGAGAAGGCTACAGCATGCGGTATCATAAACAGTCGTGGAACTAATTATAACTGGAGTCGTACATCGCATGTTGAGCATATTTGATACCCTGCGCCGCAGTAAGGAAGTCTTTCAGCCAATCACCCCCGGAGAGGTGAAGCTGTATGTATGCGGGGTTACCATTTACGACTACTGTCATATCGGCCATGCCCGCACCTACGTCGCTTTTGACGTAGTGGTCCGCTATCTTCGTGCGAAAGGTTACAAGGTCACTTATGTACGCAATATTACCGATGTTGACGACAAAATTATCCGACGTGCGAATGAAAACAAAGAGTCTATTGACGCCGTGACCGAGCGCTTTACCAAAGCCATGCACGATGACTTTGATGCCCTGAACCTGTTACGTCCGGACATTGAGCCGACGGTGACCGGCCACATGGGTGACATTATTGCCATGATCGAAACCCTTATTGCGCGCGGCAACGCCTATGTGGCGAGCGATGGCGATGTCCTGTTTGATGTCAGTTCCTTCGTTGATTATGGCGAACTGAGCCGGCAGAACCTTGAGCAATTGCAGTCCGGTGCGCGGGTCGATGTTGCTGATAATAAGGCAAACCCTTTGGACTTTGTGCTTTGGAAGCGGGCCAAGGAAGGCGAGCCGAGCTGGCCTTCGCCCTGGGGCGACGGGCGTCCCGGCTGGCACATTGAGTGCTCAGCTATGAATAAGCGCCATCTGGGCGAGCATTTTGACATTCATGGCGGTGGCTCGGATCTTATTTTCCCGCATCACGAAAATGAAGTGGCACAAAGCTGTTGCGCCAACGACAAAGATTACGTGAATTTCTGGATGCATAGCGGGATGGTGCAGGTGGACGCAGTGAAAATGTCAAAATCACTGGGTAACTTTTTCACCATTCGCGATGTACTGGCAGAATATGACGCCGAGTCGGCGCGTTATTTCTTGCTCTCCAGTCATTACCGTTCACAGTTGAATTATTCCAAAGATAATCTTGATCAGGCCCGCGCCGGTCTGGAGCGCCTTTATACCGCTTTGCGTGATGCCCCGGCAGGCAACTTTGATGAACGTCTGGCGGCCCCATTTAAACAGCGCTTTGAAGCGGCCATGGACGACGACTTTAACGTCCCGGAAGCCTTACCGGTGTTATTTGACCTGGTGCGTGAAACTCATCGCGCCGATAGCCCTGAGCTGGCCGCAGCGCATGCAGCGACCTTACGGCATTTAGGTGCTATTCTTGGTTTATTACAACAAGAACCACAGACTTTCTTGCAAGGTGGTGCCGGTGACGACGTTGACGCGGCAAAAGTTGAAGCACTGATTCAGCAGCGAAACGACGCGCGCGCTGCTAAAGACTGGGCCGCCGCTGATGCCGCCCGCGATGAATTAACAGCACTTGGAATCGAATTAGAAGATACGCCGCAAGGTACACGCTGGCGTCGTATCTAAACTGACCACAACGAGGATAGCTATGGCATTTCCAAAAGTTGAAGTAGTTGAAAGTTACAGTACCGCCCATAACGATTACGATGCGGTGATTCTGGTAGGTGACTTTGATCAGCACCTGCCGCCTGAGTTTGCCGACTTCGTCGCGCGGGCGAAGCAGTCCGATCGTCGCGTGGGCCAGCAGCCGTTGCTATTGGCAGCTGATGTGTTCGGCGGTCGCCTGATTACCGCGCCGACGGGCCCGTTAAGCCGTGACTTTGATGACGTACGCACTATCGCCGACGCGGCGGGACTGGGCGCCCGGATCGCGCAAATGGCCGGCGTTACCAAGCCGCTGCTGGTCGTTTTCGGCACTCAGGACGATGCCCGTTACGGTCAGGCTGAAGCAGTGGCTTTCTGGGGGCTTTGCCAGGCACTCTACGAGCCGCTGGAAGCACGTGAGGCTTTGGGTGAGGAAACCATCGAGACCATTACCACCGTGGGTGTGGTTGGCACCCTTGATGCTGAGTGGTTAAGTGCTGTTGAAAGCGGTAAACGCGTCGCACGCGACTTGTGCGGTACAGAGCCTGAGCGTATGGCGGCGCCACGTTTTGCTGAATATTGTCAGCAGGCGTTTGCGCATACCCCGGTAAAAGTAACCGTCATTGATGACATTCAGCAGTTACAGCATGAATACCCGCTGTTAATGGCGGTGGCCCGTGCTTCGTTAAAGGTTGAGCGTCATTGGCCGTGCGTTATCCGCCTTGAATACAATGCCCCGGCTGCAGAGCAGACACTGATGTTTGCCGGCAAAGGCATCGTTTATGATACCGGCGGCGCGGATCTGAAAACCGGCGGTCATATGGCTGGAATGAGCCGCGATAAAGGTGGCGCTGCAGGCGTAGCCGGCTTTATGAAAACCGTCGCTGAAATGCGCCCCGAGACAGTGAGCGTGGTCGCTGAGCTTGGCGTAGTACGCAACTCAATTGGCGCCGAAGCCTTTGTCGCCGACGAAATTATTAAAGCTCATAGCGGGGTTCGGGTACGCATCGGTAACACCGACGCGGAAGGCCGTTTATTGCTGGCTGACTTGTTGTCGCACTTACGCGTGCAGGCGGCCAATTATCCGCGTCCGCAACTGTTCAGCGTCGCGACCCTGACAGGGCATGCGGCATTGGCGAAGGGGCCTTATACCGCATTGGTGCCAAATGGTCCGGCGCGTGCCAATGGTCTGCATGACAAACTATGGGAAGCCGGTGAAGTCTATGGTGACCCGGCCGAAGTCAGCTGGTCGCGTCGCGAGGACTTTAGTTTTGTCGCACCACGCACCAAGGCCGACGACGTGCTTTCGAGCAACAACGGTCCCTCAGCGACGACGCGTCGCGGTCATCAGTTCCCGATGGCATTTCTGACCATTGCTGCAGGTCTTGACCGCCATGGTAATGACAGCGATCATCCGCTGCCGTATGTGCATGTGGATATTGCCGGGAGTGGCGTGGAAGGTGGCGACTGGCAACACGGTAAGCCCAGCGCGACACCTGTGACTTGTTTTGCTGGCGCCTACTTACATAAGTAAGCGCATCGCAAAGTAAAAAAGCGCCGGATTTTATTCCGGCGTTTCTATTTTTATTGACTCCAGTTCCGCGTAGGTTTTGCCATGCGGCTTAGGCGCGCGTGTCGCCGGGTCAATATGGACAAAGACAATATCGTCCGCCACGCAAATATTCTGCTTGGTTTGCTTGTTACGTACCACGCAAGTCAGGGTCACTGACGTCCGTCCGGCCTTTTTCACACCCAGCCCGAACTCAACCACATCGCCCTGATAGGCAGAAGTTTCAAAACTGATCGCGCCGATATGTTTGGTCACCAGACTTTTGGCATCGAGCTGGCAAGCAGCAAAAATGTAAGCTTCTTCGTCAATCCATTCGAGAATACGGCCACCAAATAACGAGCCTGCGAAATTCAAGTCATTTGGCATGACTAAGCGGCGGGAAAGAAAGCGCATCGATTTTCACTCCATGAGTTTTGAATGATGCGCTTAGTATATCTTATTGTAAGTGGCGGGCAAAAAAGTCTGCGATCAGCTGATAGCGGTGAATGGAGGTCTCACGGCCGCGTAGCGCATGCTGCTTACCCGGATAAGCCATCAGCTCAAAAGGCAAGGTCGCCTGTTGCAAAGCATAAGTGAGTTTAGCTGTATGCGTATAAAGCACGTTGTCGTCCGCCATGCCATGATAGATCAGTAGCGGACGTTCCAGCTGCTCCGCATAGGTCAGTACGTCGGCCGCCTTGTACCCCTGCGGATTATCCTGCGGCGTGCCCATATAACGCTCGGTATAGTGCGTATCGTACAAGCGCCAGTCGGTAACCGGCGCGCCTGCTACTGCCGCGGAGAAGTGCTGGGGCTGGCGTAAGATCAGGTGTAGCGCCATATAACCACCGTAGCTGTGACCAAATACGCCGATGCGATCCGCGTCGACATACGGCTGGCTGCGCAAGAACTCAACGCCGCGCACCTGGTCGGCGACTTCGGCTTGGGCTAAATCACGATAGATAACCTGCTCAAATTGTTTACCACGATTACCACTGCCGCGATTATCCAGCTGAAACACAACAAAGCCTTGTTGCGCCAGATACTGACTGAAGTAGTTACCCCAGCTGTTAGTCACGCGCTGGGCTCGGGGACCACCATAGACCAGCACCACCACCGGATAACTCTGGTTGTCGACCATAACCGCAGGTTTGGTTAACTGATAATAAAGCGTCTGCTGATCTTCCGCCTGCAACTGACCAAACTCAGGGTAGGACCAGTTTGCCAGGTAAGGAGCCAGCGGGTGGTTCTCATCAATCTGGTTTTCATGTAACCAGGCAATACGCTCGCCAGTCGGGCCATGCAAGCTCACCTGCGGTGGCTGGGTGCTGCTGGAGAAGTAATCGATGTAGCTACGCTGGTTCGGCGCGAAGTCGATGCTGTGCATGCCGGCGCGCTGACTAAGCCGTGTCGGCTGGCTTGGCGTCGTGGTGGTCAGGCTGGCGCGATACAAGTGGCGTTCAAGCGGGGTTGCTTTGCGGCCGGTAAAGTATACAAAGCCAGTGGTGTCATCCACCGCGGCGAGGCTGTCGACCATCCAGTCGCCGCTGGTCAACTGACGGATCAGGCTGCCATCGGTACGATAGAGGTACAGGTGTTTATAGCCGCTGCGCTCTGAGGCCCAGATAAAGTGCCGCGCGTCCGCCAGAAATACCAGGTCGTCATGCAAATTGATCCAGCTATTGCTAGTTTCGCTGAGAACCGCCTTAGGCGCACCGCCCTGACGCGCTTGCAGGTAAAGCGTCAGCTGCTGTTGATTGCGGCTTTGCCACTGATAGCTAAGGCGACTGCTGTCTGGCAGCCAACTAACGCGGGCGAGGTACCCTTCGCCATGGCGTTCGGGTAGGTTGACCCATTGCGCACGCTGATCGGCAAACTGCCATAGTGCTAAATCAACTTCCGCATTGGCGGTACCGGTAAAGGGATACCGCTGACTGACGACCTCTGTGCGATCAGCGTAAACGTCGGTACGGGTCTGAATGGCAACCGGCGCTTCATTGACCCGGGTGAAGGCGATGGTCTGTTCATCAGGGCTCCACCAATAGCCGGTCATACGCTTCATTTCTTCCTGGGCGACAAACTCGGCGACGCCATAATGCTCGGTGGCAGTCGCAGTAGGGCTGACCTGAATTGTTTCACCATCACTGAGGCGAAGAATGTAAAGCGTGTGGTTATGAATGTAGCTGACGAAATTGCTCTGCGGTGAGAAGCGTGCGTCGGTGACCGTGATATCCGTCGAAGTGAGCTCCTCGACCGCGGCCGAAGCCGGATCAACCAAAAACAGCTGGCCGGCAACCGGAATTAAAAGCTTTGTGCCGTCGGCTGACCATTCGTAGCTGACAATACCGCTGGCTCGAATGCGCATGCGTTCGCGCCGCGCCCGTTCGGCTGCGGACATTGCCGTAGGGTCAGCGACTAATTGCGTCGCCGCTACCAGTAACCGGTGTTCCTGCTTACGCGTGTCGTAAATCCAGAGGTCATTGACGTTCGGCTGTTGGTCGCTACCGCGCAGATAGCTGATGACCTGGCCAGATGGGCCAAATCGCAGCTGGGTAGGAGCCGTAGTGGTGAGATCGGGCGCCGAGAAAATGCGCTCAATACTGAGCTTTGCATCGCCGTAACTTTCAGCGCGGGCCGTCGCCTGTGCCTGAGCATTTGTACAGATAAGCCCGTAGACGAAGGCGAGAAGAGCAAGAGCTCGCATAACAGCATCCTTAATGGTCACAAAAAGTTATACCAGTGTACCAAAGCCGTTAGCGAGCTCGCTCAGGCTGCGATAAATCGCAGCAGGTTTGCGCTAGAATTCACCCCGCAGGCCGATACTAAAGTTGCGGCCAGCGACCGGTGCTTCATTTTTCAGGTAAGAAGTATGCACGTAACCCAGTTTGTCAGTCAGGTTCTCGCCTTTGACAAAAAGGCTCAGGTTGTAGCGCGAGAATGCCTGCGGGAACCAGTTAAACTGTGCATTGACTAAAGCATAGCTCGGGGTTGCTGATTCATTCATTGCAGTACGCGTTTGCTCTGCGTACCAAATGAAGCCGACACTGCTCTCCCATTCACCTTGGTTATAGGTAACATCGGCACCAATTCGCTGCGACGGAATCCGTGGCAAATTACGGGTGTTGTCAACGGTATAAGCGCGGGTGTAGTCGCTGAACGCATCAAGACGCCATTGCGGGTTAAACTGCCAGCGGCCGTCAATTTCGTAGCCGAATAACAGCACATCTTGCTGGGTGTACTGAACGACGGCCAGACCTTCCTCATGATCATGTTCGTCTTCGTGCTCACCCTCCTGAGCGTGGTCATCGTGGGTTTCGTCGCCGTGCTCATCATGCGCGTCTTCATGTTCGAAGCTTAGGTCCAGACTGTTAAAGCCGGTGAAGTCTTCATAGATGAAGTTATTGACGCGGTTAACGAACAGATTGATGTTCAGGTGATGGCCACCTTCTTCTACGTGTGCACCTAAATCGAGCGAGTGTGAAGTCTCAATTTCAGGACGGCGCTCAGTCGGTTCGATAACAATGTGATGCTCTTCTTCTTCATGAAGTGCGTAGTTCAGACCCAGTTCATAAGTGCGGGTGGCAAGGTGCTCACCATTAGCAAATAGCTCATTCGCTGAAGGTGCGCGTTGCGCAAAGCTATAGTTTGCGGTCAAACTGACGCTCGGCTGCCACTGGTAGATCACACCGAATGATGCTGATAGCGGGTCAAAATCGTAACTGTGCTGGCCCAGCTCTAACGTTGGCGCGGTAATGTCGACCGTCTCATAGCGTACGCCCAGCTGATAGTTCAGTACCTGCTCGCGGGTTTCGAGTAACCAGAACAAACCGTGGCGATCCGTTTCACTTGCAGGTGTAAAAGCTTCGTCACCAAATGCCGCCTGCTCTTGCTGGAAACCGTGATAACCAAACGCGCCAAACCATTGCTCGGTCAACTGATGATTGGCCGTAATACGCAGCTCATGTTGCTCGTTGGTAAAAGTCGTGCCTGGCACGTCACCTTCAATTTCCTGGTGCTGGTAGTCCGTATAACCGTAACGCAGCTCGATTTTGTCGATACCGTCAAATGGCTGTTGGAAACCGGCGTGCAGTTGCCAGCGATCCTGTGTCAGATCAGCGTAAGGACCGGTTTCCTCTTCGCCATGAGCGTCTTCTTCTTCATGTTCCCCGTGGCCTTCTTCTTCGTGGTGATGCCCCGGAATACCATATTCCTGATCCAGGCGAGAATAAGAAATGCCGGCGTACCCTTTCTCGAACAGGTAACTGGCGCCAAGGGTACCGCCCTGTGCGTCAATAAAAGAGTTCTCAACCTCGTCCAGGCGCTCCCCTTCATCATTGACATAGGTGGGTGTTGCGTAGTCGTCGCTGCTACGGGTGAAACCGTCAAAATGCCAGACCGTTGAACCCACGTCGGCGCTGATACCGGCGCTGAAATCACGCAGATCATCAGCACTGCTCAGATTACCACCAAAAAAGCCGCGCTGGCCACCGACGGGTTGCTGTGCAATACGTTCATCAACGACGTTAACAACACCGCCAATTGCACCGCTGCCGTACAGCAGGGTCGCCGGGCCTCGCAGAATTTCGATCTGCTGCGCGACGGAAGTTTCAGTGGTTACCGCATGGTCCGGGCTACCGCGAGAGACGTCTGCGGTATCAAGGCCGTTTTGCGTGATTTTAACGCGAGGGCCGTCCAGACCACGAATGATTGGGCTTGAGGCGACCCGGGCGAAGTGAGTTGAATTAATGCCTGGTTCTGTAGCCAGGGTCTCGCCGAGCGTGTGGGCTTGCTTTTCACGCAGCTCTTCACCGCTGATAACAGACACAGGCTGGGCAGAATTAAGTTCGGTGCGCGCCAAAGGTGAGGCTTTAATGACGATAACCTCGGTGTCTTCATGCTGATGCTCAGCCGTCTCTTGTGCTTGCTGTGACTGAGCATAGACTGGCAGCGCAAGAATCTGGCTGATTAAAAGTGCGATAGGGCTGTACTTCAACATTCTCAGTGCCTCTTCAAGATAAGTTGCACACATTGTAATGTTATAATATTACATTTCAACCCTTATTTGCGCTCTGTAACAATCGATTACAAAGCTATGCATTGAAAGCTTCTGTTATCAGTATAGGTTGGTTACACTTCTCTTTTTTTCTCAATATGGAATCCGTTATGCGAATGACTACCTGGGTTGGCGCGGCTGCGCTGACAGCTTTATTAACCGCTTGTGGTGAGCAGACACCGCCAGCGCAGGCAGCAACCGTCTCGGCTGACGCACAAGCGCTACAGTCTCATCTTGAGTTTCTTGCCAGCGACGCGCTGGAAGGACGTGATACCGGCAGTCGCGGTCATGAGATCGCAGCGCAGTACATTGCGGCGCGCTTCAAAGCGTTAGGGCTGGAGCCTGCGGGTGATGATGGTACCTATTATCAGCGCATTACTTTTCGCCGCAGTACGCTAACAGAGGGCAGTGCCGCCATGTCGGTCGATACCGGCTCTGAAGTGGTGGAGCTGGAGTACGGTGATGAGTTTCTGACCGGGCCGAGCGCCTATACAACTACTTCGACGGTAACGGCACCGGTGGTATTTGTCGGTTACGGCCTGGTATCGGACGAGTTTGGTCTGAATGATTACGCCAACGTAGATGTGAACGGTAAGATCGTCATGATGGTCTCGGGCCGTCCTGAAGAGTTACCAAGTGAAGAGGGTGCCCATTTAAACAGCAGTAAAACGAAGTTTGCTGCCGAGCGCGGTGCCGTCGGTATCATCACGCTGCACACGCCGATGCGCGAAGAAGTGCGACCGTTCAAAGTGAGCGCTATGTATCAGCGTGCGCCACGCATTACTTGGCTCAACCCTGAAGGTGAGCCGAACGTGACCTATAAAAACCTGCAAGGCTCGGCCTATGTCGACTATCGTGCCGCCGCACCGTTGTTCGCCAATGCCGCCATCGGCATGGACGAGGTATTCGCCCAGCTTGAAAAAGGCGAGCAGCCCCAGCCATTTGAGCTCAACACTAAAGTGACCTTAAGCCGCGCTTCTGAGCATGAACAGATTACCAGCCCGAACGTTGCAGCAATTCTGCCAGGTAGCGATGCCGAACTGCAGCATGAGTATGTGCTGTACACCGCGCATTCGGACCATATTGGTGTCACTCAGGATCTCAGCCAGGATGATCACATCAATAACGGTGCCATGGATAATGCCAGTGGTGTGAGCGTATTGTTAGAAACGGCACGGATGTTTGTCGAAGCTGCCGAGCGACCAAAGCGTTCGATTCTGTTTTTATCAGTAACAGCTGAAGAGCGTGGCCTGTTAGGGGCTGACTATTTCGCCCACTACCCAACAGTGCCGTTGCAGCAGATTGTTGCTAACGTGAACCTGGATATGCCGGTCTTACTCTACGATTTTGCCGATGTGATTGCCTTTGGTTCCACCCATTCAACCCTGGGTAGTACGGTAGCCGAAGCGGCAGGTCAGTTTGATATCGCCCTGAGTGAAGACCCGATGCCGGAGCAGGCTATTTTTACCCGCTCTGATCATTATCCCTTTGTGAAAAAAGGTATTCCGGCGGTCTTTCTGATGACCGGTTTTACCGCCAAAGGTGAAGACGAAGACGGTGGTGAGATTTGGGGTAAGTTCTTTGCCGAGCATTATCATCGCCCCAGCGACCAGCCGAGCTTGCCGATTAATTACGAAGCTGGCGTGGTATTTACCAATATTAACTATGAAATTGGTAAAACGATCGCCAATGATGACGAGCGTCCGCGCTGGTTACCGGATTCGTTCTTTGCTGACCTTGACTAAACAAAAACAGCGCCAAATGGCGCTGTTTTTAGTTCTGCCGAAGCTCGCCGCAATTTAAATCGGTGAGCCGGGCGGTAAGGCCGGAGCTGGCTGCAGTGGCCATGGTTGCTGGCGCTCCAGCAGGCCAGTAAGCGCTGCGACAATGAACTGCTGGTGCGCACTTTGTGGTTGCGCCTGCCAGCTTGCCAGCTGATCAGTTAAAAATGCGTAACTGGTAGCTTTTACCACGCCCGAGGCGGCATTCTGATAAAGCTTAACCGTAGCGGTCAGAGCTTCGAACGCAACCCGCTGTTCCAGGCTACTGGCCTGAGCTTTTTGTGCCGGGGTGATGGCGCTAGCGGCCATGGTGTCGAGCACCTTACGCACGTCCGGCACGTCATCTTGCAGGCGTTGTTGCTGCGCTAAACGCTCAAGCCGCTGGCTATTGAGCAATAACTCTAAGGTAAAGCGCGCGGCGCTGGCTGCCATAGTGTCCGGATCTGCGGTTACGCTGGTATAGCCCTCAAAGTTTTCCCGGGTGGCGCTACTGCCATAGGCAAATGGCAACAGTAATTTCTCGATTTCCGGCGGCAGTGCCAGCTGCCCAGGCGCTAACGTGTTCACCACTAACTGCAGCGCGCGTTGCTGTTGCGCAGCATTGACCACGCGTTGCGCGGCGGGCGTGCCATCTTTAACGGCGTAATCGTAATGCACACCGGCAAGCATTTTAACCGCCGCTTCGGTCTGATAGCGGTGCAATAAGTAAACTGGGACCAGCAAGGTGCGCAAATCACTCACCGGTTCGCCGCCTGCCAGATTTGCCAGGCCAAACTGTTCCAGTGCGACGCGGCGTACCGCCAGAATGCGTTCCAGTTCCGTCACCGCGTCACTGCCGTTATCCCACAGGTGTGCATCGGGGTGCGCACCACCTGCCGGACGCGCGTCCGGGTCGGAAATAAAGGTCAGACCTAATTCGCGGTTTTCACGCAAAATAGGTGCCAGGGGCTCATCACCATAGCCGTAACGCACCACCTGCTTATCCCACAGGCCGATACCTTCGGCGTAAGCGCCTGCCAGGGTCAGGCCCTCGCCGTCAGTGGCGATGCTGATCAGTGGATGCGGATAGTCCATGACCGAAGCGCGATCATGGCTGCTGGCAGCGAAATTATGGGCGATACCCAGCGTATGGCCGACTTCATGGGCCGAGAGCTGGCGGATGCGTGCCAGAGCCATAGCTTCAATATCTTGCTCCAGCTGTTGCTGCTGTTCGGCTGACAGATCAGCAGCATACGGAGCAATCAGGCCCTGAGCGATGAGCATGTCCTGACGGACGCGCAGTGAACCAAGGGTGACGTGGCCTTTCAGGATTTCACCGGTGCGCGGGTCAATAACTGAAGAGCCATAAGACCAGCCGCGGGTGGCGCGATGAACCCACTGAATCACGTTGTAGCGGATATCCATGGGATCCGCGTCTTCGGGCAGTACCTCAACTTTGAAGCCGTTCGGATGGCCGGCAGCGGCAAATGCCTGTTGCCACCAGCGCGCGCCCTCCAGCAGCGCACTGCGGACCGGCTCGGGAACGCCCGGGTCAAGATAATAGGTTAAGGTGTCACCTTGTTGCAGACGGTGCCGTGGAATGTATTTGACTGCCATTGACTCGCCAAGGGGCGCGGCATAGTCGCGATACTCCTGCGCCCAGAAGCCGCTTTGCGGATGAAACTTGCGCGGTTCATAACCGTCGTCAGGTAACCGAATAAACGAGTGGTGCAAATGCAACGTCAGGTGATCAGCATCGGCTGCCACCTGCCGAACATAACGCCCCTTGGCCTGACCACTGAAGGTCACCTTGGCTTCCAGTTCGGTGTTGTCCGCAAAAGCTTTACTACGCTTGGGATATACCACACTGCGATCGGTGGCGACCTGGTAACTGCCTTGCTCAGTCTGTTGTAAGCGCTTGCTTACCCCGTGGGTATCGCTAAGCAGGTAAGGGGTGTAGTCAATCAGCACATAGTTGTCATTGGCCGCGACCGTGGTAAACGCCGCCAGTACCGAATCAGCGAAAGCTTCATCAATGCTGGCGCGCTCGGCCTGATTGGCGGAGTCAGCGCGATAAAAAGTGTTGTGGTGGAGCAGGAGCGCCTTATCGCCTTCCAGGTAAAAGCTGGCGATACGGGTGCTGCCTAGCTGGCCGCGGTCCAGTCCAATATCGTTGGAGCCAAGCCCCCAGGGTAGGCTGGTCTGAAAGATGAAGCGCTGTTCATCGCGCGGCACTTGCAGGTAAAACTTGCCGGCTGAGCGGTCATGGTAGAAAGTAAAGAAGCCGTTGTGCGGCTCCATCTGCGCGGTATAATCGGCAATGGAAGTGCTGGCACTGGCGCCGAAGCAGACCAGCAGCCAGAGCAGGGTAGCCAACATGATTTTTTTCATGGGGGAGTCCTTTAAACACAGACAACAATGAGTTATCCATGCGTTATAACAAACCTGCGGACGAAAGTAACCTCTTCACTTTAGATCAGCGGCTAGCGGGCGATACTTTGCGGTTAGGGACGTTGTCGCTGTGCGAGGTGCTACGCTTTGATGACCGTCGCTATGACTGGTTAATAGTAGTGCCCCGCGTTGCCGGCGCAGTTGAGTTTCTTGATCTTGACGCGGCGCAGCAGGTGCAACTGGCGAGAGAAATTCAGCAAGTAAGCCAAGCGTTAAAAAATTGGCGTCCGGCGGCGAAACTTAATGTGGCTGCTCTGGGCAATGTCGTGGCGCAGTTACATGTGCACCTGGTGTTACGTGACGAGGGCGACGCGGCCTGGCCGGGACCGGTTTGGGGCCATTCGCCGGCGCAGCGTTTCGCTGGCGCCGAGGCGGCGGAGCAATGTCATATCTGGCAACAACGCCTGAACTTATAAGCGGTGATCACGCTGTGGTTAGCTGAGTACGTCGGCCAGTTCGAGCTGTAACTGAGCAACCCACTGCTTGATGCGCTCGTCACTGAATTCGTATTGGGTGTCTTCGTCAAGCGCCAGGCCAACAAAGAACTCGCCGTCAGGAGTCAGGGCTTTCGAGGCTGCGAATTCGTAGCCCTGATTTGGCCAGAAACCGATGCGAATGGTGCGACAGGCTGCCAGTTCATCATGCAGCATACCTAAGGCGTCCTGAAACCAGTCGGTATAGCCAACCTGGTCGCCCATGCCAAACAGGGCTACTACCTTGCCTTCCAGTTGCAACTGGCCAATTTCGTCCCAGTGACTTTCCCAGTCCTCCTGGATCTCGCCAAAGTCCCAGGTCGACAAACCAAAGATCAGCACCTCAAACTTTTCTGCTTCACTAAGTGGCACATCCTTAATGTTGAACAGCTCGACCTGTCCCTCGGGGAACTGCTGCTGGATTTTTTCTGCCGCAATTTCGGTAAAGCAGGTAGTTGAGCCGTAAAACAAACCAATTTTCGGGTGTGCGCTGGATGTTGCCATGAACCGACCTTTTATCTTTGCCGTGAACTTGTAGGTATCAATGAAAGTGACTGACAGTGTATCAGAAAGGCGGCAGTTTGTGGTATCCTGCGCGCTCGTTTTATGCAGGAGAAGTGACGTGGCAGAGCAAAGTTTTTCGCAATTTATCCAACGGCTTGAGCTGGTGTTTGATGACGCTGTCGTGAATGGCGACGACGATGAGCTGTTTGCGAGTGGTTATTTACGCGGACACTTTGATCTGGTGGTCGCGCAACTGGAATTACAACAGCAGCATGATCCTGCCGCTGTCTTACCGGGCGTGCGCGAAGCTGTGGATGAGACCCGCCACGAGCTGAGTCCTGCAGACCAGCAACATATTGCCAATATGATCGCGCGGCTTGAAGCGGCCGCTGTTTAACCAGTAACCAGACGCTGTGGCTGTAGTCGTTGCCACAGCTCTGCAGCAAGCGGCATCGGCTGGCCGCGCATGGCCGCAACCAGACAGTTGGCAGCCAGCGGCGCGGCAGTAAAGCCGCGTGAGCCGAGCCCGCCAATAACCCATAATCCTGGCTCTAACTGCCCCACCATTGGCAGATGGTCGCGCGTGGTATTGCGTATCGCTGCCCGATCACTGACCGGCTCTAATTCCTGCGGCCACTGGGCGGGCGCCAGGTTGTCACAAAGGTTGGCCAGATTTTCCTGCTGATCGGTGTCGCGCAGATTTAATTCTTCGCTGCCGCGATCGTAGGTTGCTCCGACACAATGCAAGCCGTTATCCACCGGGGTGAAATAGCCTTTGTAACAAATCACCATAGGACACTTGGCGCTGGTTGCAGTAGCTTCTACTTGCGTAACTTGCCCGCGTACATTCTGCAGTTGCACGCCAAAGGGCGCGAGTAACTGGGTTAATGCGGCACCGCAGGCCAGCACAACGCGCTGACTGGTCCGTGTTGTACCATCAGCGAACGCCAGCTGCCAGGCCTCTGCTGCGCGGCTAATGCTACGCAATGGCGACTGCTCGCGAACAGTAATTTCACTCAGCAGCTGTTCGACCACAGCGGCGGGGCGTAACCAGCCACCCGCGGGGTAGTGTAACGCAGGGTAGGGCGGTAATGCTGGCCACAATTGCTGCGTTTGCTCAGCAGTGAGTGCCTGCACCGTGGCTGTGGCGTAACCAGGTCCGCCTGCACTGTGCGGCAAGCTGAGTTTGTGATAGCGCTGCTCACGTGCGGCGTTAAAGGCCAGTTGTACGACACCGGTCTGAAACCAGTTTCGCGGACACTGGTGCGCGTAAAAGCGGGTCGCGTAGCCAAACGCTTGGGTAAAAAACGCGGCCAGAGGGCTGCGCTCAGCATGCAGTAACGGATAAACAGCGCCTTGTGGATTGCCTGAAGCACCATCGGCAACGCCGGTGCTTAGCACTTCAACATCAAAGCCTGCCCGTTGTAGTTCAAAGGCAGTGCAGGCGGCGGCAATACCAGCGCCGACGACCGTGACAGTTTGCCGGCTACCCGCTGACGCCTCAGCCATTGTGGTTGCTACAGCGCTGCCCAGCTGACCGCGCAGCATTTCACGCTTGCGACCAAAACCTTTGACTTTCCCGACGTCAAAACCGGCTTGTTGCAAACCGCGCCGGACAAAGCCTGCTGCGGTAAAGGTGGCAAAGCTACAATCCGCCCGCCCGCTGCGCGCCATTGCGTCAAACAGCGACTGCTGCCACATCGACGGGTTTTTATCTGGCGCAAAGCCATCCAGGAACCAGGCGTCGACACAGGCTGTGGCTCCCGGCAGCCAGGCTGGCACTTGCTCATGAATATCGCCCAGCCATAAATCGAGCACAATGCGGCCGTTGGCAAAGTAACGGCGGTGGCAGCCAGGTTCAGCCGCCGGATAGGCCTCGATGAAAGCTGCCGCCTGTTCGGCGAGTTGCGGAAATGCTTCTAACGCGCGCGCTAAGTCAGAGCGCTGCAGCGGGTACTTTTCAAACGAAATGAAATGCAGGGTCAGGTCTTGCGGCGCATGCTGCAAGAACAGTTGCCAGGCGGCCAGAAAATTCAGTCCGGTACCAAAGCCGCTTTCGGCGATGACGAAGCTTTCGTGCACATGAGTTTGCCAGCGGCGCGGGAGACCATTATGCTGAAGGAAGACATAGTGGCTTTCGGCAAGACCATCTTCGTTGGTAAAATAAATATCGTCGAAGGCGGTTGCGACAGGCAATCCGAATTCATTGAAATGAACTTGCGCGTGGGTAGAGTCGGTCACGAAACATCCGTAAACTTGCACATGGAAACTGTGCCATAGTGTAACAATAATTACTTAAAATTGCGGAGAGCAGACCACTTTTTTCTTCAACTAAGCTACCATACACGGGCGCTCAGCAAGACAGGAAACCAGAATGAGAAGAGCAGTGATAACCGGAATCGGCATTGTGTCGAGTATCGGCGTGAACCAACAGGAAGTACTTGAATCGCTAAAACAAGGCCGTTCAGGTATTGAATTTTCTCAAGAATTTGCCGACAAGGGCTTACGGTGTCAGGTATGGGGGCCGGTACGCGCCAACCCAGCTGACCATATTGATCGCAAAGCGTTGCGCTTTATGGGCGACTCCGCTGCCTATGCCTATATGGCAATGGCTCAGGCAATTGAAGATGCTGGCCTCAGTGAAGAACAAGTATCAAACCCGCGTACCGGCCTGGTCGTCGGGTCAGGTGGTGCTTCTGGTGAGCATCAGGTGGCCGCTGCCGATACCCTGCGCGAAAAGGGCGTAAAACGTGTTGGGCCTTACATGGTTCCGCGCTGCATGGCGTCAACGACGTCTGCATGTTTGGCGACGCCGTTTAAAATTAAGGGTGTGAATTACTCTATCAGCTCAGCCTGTGCAACGTCTGCGCACTGTATCGGTCATGCGCTTGAACTGATTCAGTTCGGTAAACAAGATCGCGTTTTTGCCGGCGGTGGTGAAGAGCTGCACTGGACCCTGGGAATGGAATTCGATGCCATGGGCGCATTGAGCACGAAGTACAATGACACCCCGGAAAAAGCATCACGTACCTATGATGCCGATCGTGATGGTTTCGTTCCTGCAGGCGGTGGCGGTATTGTCGTCATTGAAGAGCTGGAAACAGCCCTGGCCCGTGGCGCCACCATTTACGGTGAGATTGTCGGTTATGGTGCCACTTCGGATGGTTACGACATGGTTGCTCCTTCAGGTGAGGGTGCGGTACGTTGTATGCAGATGGCCATGGCGACCGTCGACACGCCGATTGACTACCTGAATACCCATGGTACCAGCACGCCGGTCGGCGACACCAAAGAACTGGAAGCGATTCGCGAAGTGTTCCCTGAGCAGACGCCGATGATCAGCGCTACCAAAGCAATGACCGGACACGCCTTAGGTGCAGCGGGTGTGCATGAAGCAATTTTCTCACTGCTTATGCTGAAGCATGGCTTCGTAGCGCCGTCGATCAACGTGGACAACCTTGACCCTGCCGCCGAAGGTATGAATATTGTCACTGAAATGAAACCATCGGAGCTGACCACCGTCATGTCCAATAGTTTTGGTTTCGGCGGCACCAACGCAACTCTGGTGATGCGCAAATATCAAGACTAAATGTCAGGCGTTTACATGAGTTACTAAAAAAGGTGCGCTACGGCGCACCTTTTTGTATGCTGGCACTACTTAAACTTCAAGAAATCAAAGGGTTCTATGCTGCTGCTTGCCGATGCCAACCTGCCCGCTTTTGATCGTCTGGTGGCGGCCATCGCCAGCCAGAGTCAGCATTCCATTGAACTGGCCCGTTATGAGGGGCGTCAACCCGATGCTGGCGTACTGGCGCAGGCGGATGCCTTATTTATCCGCTCGGTAACGACCGTGGACGCCGACTTACTGACCAAAGCGCCGCGATTAAATTGGCTGGGTACAGCGACGATCGGTACCGATCATGTCGATCTGACAGCGTTAGCTGAAGCAGGCATACGTTTTCACAGCACCCCCGGGGTGAACGCCAATGCGGTTGGTGATTACGTCGCGAGCGCTGTAGCGGCAATCAGTCTGCAACAGGGCGCGCTGCCAGCCGGCGAGGTAGCCATTGTCGGTGCCGGCAATACCGGGCGCGCTGCAGGGCAACGCTTGCAGGGGCTAGGCTTAAAGGTGCATTACTATGATCCACCGCTGGCTGCCGCCGGACAGAAAGGTGTTCATAGTGACTGGCAACGGGTTTTAGCGTCAGCGGTGATCAGTTGCCATGTACCGCTGAGCCATGCTGGCGAGTATGCCACCTGGCATTTATTTGATGCAGCTGCACTGCAACAAATTTCGCCGCAAACACTGCTGATTAACGCTAGTCGCGGTCCTGTTGTGGCGGAGCAGGCATTAATTGCGAGGCTGCAACAGTATCCCCAATGGCCGGTAGTGCTGGATGTGTGGGAGCACGAGCCACAGTTGCAAGCTGCCCTGGTAGAGCGTGTGCAGTTGGCGACACCGCATATTGCCGGTCATAGTTTTGCCGGTAAGCTTGGTGGTAGCTGGCAGCTGTTACAAAAATGGTTGACGGATCAGCGACTGGCACTACAATTGCCTGACTTTTCAGAGCTGTTTGCAGGCTTCGGGGCTGGTCAGCCACGTCAGCTAAGCGCAAAGCAAGCGCCGGACTGGCAGCAGTTGGCCCGCTGGATTTTAGCCGGATATGATATCCGCAACGATGATCAGGCCTTGCGCGCGCAACCGCTGACCGCTGCGGCCTTTGACAGTTTGCGGCGCAACTACGCTGTGCGCGCTGAGTTAAGTCAGCTACACTTGCAGACAGGCCCCTGGGCGCACAGTCGGGAATGGTCCCGCCGCCTGGCACAATTAACTTTTCAGATAACGGAGTAGGTGAAAACATGTCCCGAGCATTTAACGTTGCAGTTTTGGGTGCCACTGGTTTAGTGGGCCAGCATATGATTGAGTTATTAGCGGCGCGTGATTTCCCCGTAGCACAGTTATTCCCGCTGGCGAGCAGCCGCTCGGCGGGCAGCACTATCAGTTTTAAAGGCGAAGAAATTGAAGTGCTCGACGCCGATACCTTTGACTGGACACAGGTTGAGCTTGGCTTCTTTTCCGCTGGCGGCAGTATTTCGCGTATTTTTGCACCGCGCGCTGCCGAAGCGGGTTGTATTGTGATCGATAACACCTCTGAATTTCGCTATGAAGAAGACATTCCGCTGGTCGTGCCTGAGGTGAATGCGCATGCCCTGGCTGATTTCCGCAACCGTAATATTATTGCCAATCCCAACTGCTCGACCATTCAAATGCTAGTCGCTCTGAAACCTATTTATGACGCGGTCGGGATTGAACGTATTAATGTTGCGACCTATCAGTCGGTATCCGGTGCGGGTAAAGAAGCGATGGATGCGCTGGCGCAACAAACGGCGAGCCTGATGAATGGCCGGCCGCTGGAGAATGATTATTTCGCGCGTCAGATGGCGTTTAACTGCGTTCCGCAAATTGATGTCTTTTTGGACAATGACTACACCAAAGAAGAAATGAAAATGGTCTGGGAAACCCAGAAAATTTTTGGTGATGCCGCCATCCGGGTAAACGCAACTGCGGTGCGGGTTCCGGTATTCTACGGGCACGCCGAGGCGGTCCACATTGAAACACAACAGCCCATTGATGCTATACAGGCCAAGGAACTGCTGCGTCAGGCGCCGGGTGTCGTGCTATTTGACAGCAACGAAGATTATCCGACGCAGGTGAGCCACGCGACGGGACATGACGAGGTTTTTGTTGGCCGGGTACGCAATGATATTTCACATCCACAGGGTCTGAATTTATGGGTCGTTGCTGATAATGTCCGCAAAGGCGCAGCAACCAATAGTATTCAAATTGCTGAACATTTGATAAAAGACTATATTTAAATCAGTTTTTGATTCACTAAATTCCAACAATAACAGCTGAACAGGGCGGGAAAGTGATGACACGGATTATTTTGGCTGCAACGCTGGCTATACTAGTCGCGTATTCGGGAGCTGTGGCGGCACAGCAGGGCGCGCGGGCTTCCCGTTGGCAGCCTGAACGCTTTGGGCCCATTGTAAAAACCGACACCATGTGGAGCATTGCCGGCTATTATGGTCGCCAGCAGGGCGTCAGTTTGTATGAAATGATGGACCAGATCGTCGCCGCTAACCCCGAAGCATTCCGTGATAACCGCCCTGATTTCATGTATACCGGCTTTTTCCTTGATATCCCTGAGGTAGGTGAGCCGACAACGACAGCGCAGCAACCTGCCGCAGCGGTGGCCACACCGCGTGAGACGGCCACCACTGAAACTGAGCGCCAGCCCGCCGCACCTGCCCCAACCGAGGACGCGGTAGGAACTGAGGTTGAGAATGAAATTGCAATATCCGTCTCTGAGCTTCAAGCCCTGCGCGGTCAGCTCTCCAGCTCAATCGATTTAATTGAAAACTTACAGGGCGAGAACCAGGAACTGCAGCAACGCCTTGCTGCGGTAACACGCGAACTGACCGAGCTGCGCGCTCGCGCCAACGCTGAGCAGCAGGCGTCGGCGGAAATGGAACTGATGGCACAGGAACTCAACAGTGCGGAAAGCAGCGCCGAAACTGTCGCTGAATCGCCTGACGTACGCAACCCCGGACAACCGGACGCTGCTGCTGAGAGCTCCGCAGCCGATGAGACCGCCGCAGACGAGACCGCAGCTGACGAGACCGTCGCAAGCGAGCCCGTAATCACTCAGCCACAAACTCGCCAGTCGCCAGCTCGGTCACAATCCTGGCTTGACTGGGTATTGAAACCGCTTCACCTGACTGTGCTTGGCGGTTTGTTGGTGATTATTCTTGGCTTATTGGCTTATGCGCTCTACATCCGCCGGGTAAACCGCGAAATTGAAAACGGCGACACCGCGACTGCCGCGGATGCGGCTACGGCTGCGGCGGTTACTGAGACAACAGCGCAAGAGACGCCTGAAGCAGATGAGACCACTCAGCAACAGGATGACTGGCGCAGCGAGGGGGCGACCGAAGGACAGGTTGAAGTGACTGATGTGGATCTTGACGAATACCTGCGCGAGCGTGAAGACGGCGGCGAAGCAGATGAGTTAAGCGCTGCTGAGGATGCTGATGAGGTTACAAAAGAAGTTGATGCCTTGCTGGCAATGGAGTTTGATAGCCCGGAACCCGAACCTGAAGCCGCCGAGCCAGCTGAAGATGTGGCGGAATATCGCATGCCGGAGCCGCAGCCAAAGAGTAGTGAAGAGAAGGCGGCCGATGACGAACTGGAACAGGCATTGGATTCATTTGGCGGCTTACGCCTTGATGAAAGTGCGACTGAAAGCGAGCCAAAAGCTGCGGAAGACCAAGAGCTGAACGAAAAACAGGCCAAAGCCGTTGAAACAGATGATGTTATCTCTGAAGAAGACTATCTGACCATTGAGAGTCTGATGGAAGAGGCGGAAGCTCAGGCCAGTGAAGAGCCGGAGGACCCCTACGATAAAGATAAGCTAAGTGAGGCTTTAGGGGGCGACGACGGTGAAGCGAAAGAATATGATCTCAGCAGCGAAGACTTGCTCGATGAGAGCAAATCGCCGGCGGCGAAATTAGATCTTGCCCAGGTTTATATCGATATGGGTGAACTTGATGATGCCCGTACGTTATTGGAAAGCATTGCCGGTAGCGGTGATGAAGAAGCTGAACGTGACGCGGCAGAGTTATTACAGAAATTAGCAGAACAGGGCGGTCGATGAGTAGTACGCGCTTTGCGCTGGGTATCGAGTACGATGGTAGTCAGTATTTTGGTTGGCAACGTCAACGCGAGGTTGTCGCAGTACAGGAAGTTTTAGAACGGGCATTAAGCAAGGTCGCAAACCACCCGGTTGAAGTGGTTTGTGCCGGGCGCACCGATGCAGGCGTGCATGCAACAGGCCAGGTGGTGCATTTTGACAGCGCGGAGCTGCGTAGTACCCCGGCCTGGACCATGGGAGTGAACAGCAACTTGCCGGCCGATGTGGCGGTGCGTTGGGTGCGTCAGGTTCCTGACGACTTCAGCGCGCGTTTTAGTGCGACCGGGCGACGTTACCGTTATGTCATCTGTAACACCCGATTACGGCCAGCGATACTAGGCCGCGGTGTGAGTCATTATCACTTTGATCTGAATGTGGCCGATATGCACCAGGCAGCGCAGGCGCTGCTGGGGGAACATGATTTCAGTTCATTTCGCGCGGCCCAGTGTCAGTCACACTCGCCGAACCGCTGCGTTACTCATATTGAGGTCAGCCGCCACGGCGATTATGTCGTGGTCGATATTGCCGCAAATGCGTTTTTGCACCACATGGTGCGTAACATTGTCGGTAGCTTGCTGGCGGTCGGTCGGGGCGAGCAGGCGAGCGACTGGCCGGGCAAATTGCTGGCGCAACGCGACCGCACGCTGGCCGCGGCAACCGCGAAAGCCGAGGGGCTCTACCTGGTACAGGTCGACTATCCCGAGCACTTTGGCTTACCACAACTTCCCCCGGGGCCACTATGGTTACCTGACTAATAAGACCACTTTTTACTGCAAGGACGCCCCGTAATATGCTTTAATACAAGGAATTTAGGCTATTTGCCCTGGCAACCAATTGAGATAAAAGACACGATATGAGCTGGATCGAGCGAATTCTTGCTAAGCCAAAAAGTAATAAACGTCGCAATATTCCCGAGGGAGTATGGACCAAGTGTGGCGGCTGTGACGCCATCATCTATACTGCTGATCTTGAGCGCAACCTACACGTCTGCCCGAAATGCGATCATCACATGCGCATGTCGGCGCGCCGCCGGTTAGAGAGTTTCCTCGATAACGGCAGCGGCAATGAGATCGGTGCAGAGCTCGAGCCCAAAGATATTCTCAAATTCCGTGACTCGAAAAAGTACAAAGATCGTATCGCCGCGGCGCAAAAAGCGACCGGCGAGAAAGACGCGCTGGTGGCGCAAAAAGGTAAACTTAAAGGTATGCCGGTGGTTGCGGTTGCGTTTGAGTTTGACTTCATGGGCGGCTCCATGGCCTCGGTGGTCGGAGCGCGCTTCGTAAAGGCGGCAGAAGTCTGTCTGCGTGAGCGTATTCCATTGGTCTGCTTTTCTGCTTCCGGCGGTGCCCGCATGCAGGAGGCCCTGATGTCCCTGATGCAAATGGCAAAAACCTCGGCCGCATTAGCGCGCATGAGCGAAGAGGGATTGCCGTTTATTTCAGTACTGACCGACCCGACCATGGGCGGCGTATCGGCAAGTCTGGCGATGCTGGGCGATGTGAATATTGCCGAGCCGAAAGCCTTGATTGGTTTTGCCGGACCGCGCGTCATTCAACAAACAGTGCGTGAAACCTTGCCGGAAGGTTTCCAGCGTGCTGAATTCTTATTAGACCATGGTGCCATTGACATGATCGTCGATCGGCGCCAGATGCGTAACCGCATTGCCGCGCTGCTGGCCAAGTTTCAACAACATGCGCCTTTAGCCGACGAATATTAATCCTCTGGCTATGAACGCTCAACTAACCCCTCCTTCTGCTGCAGCCGGGCTTGATGCCTGGCTGTCGTATTTAGAAGCGCTGCACCCGAAAGAGATCGAGCTCGGTCTGGAGCGGATTAAGACCGTCGCGCAGCGTCTGGCCGTCGATCCTGGTGCAGCCAAAGTTATCACCGTTGCCGGTACTAATGGCAAAGGCTCAACCGTGCGTTATCTGGAAACCGTGTTACGTAATGGCGGCTATCAGACCGGTGTTTACATTTCACCGCATCTGGTCAATTACGAAGAGCGGGTGCGCATAAATGGTCTTGAGCTTGAGGCGCAACAGCACGTTAACGCCTTTCAGGCGGTTGAACGGGCACGCGGTGATACCTCACTGACGTACTTCGAGTTTGGTACGCTGGCGGCGTTCTGGTTGATGATGCAAGCGCCACTTGATGTCTGGATTCTGGAAGTGGGTCTGGGCGGCCGTCTTGATGCGGTGAATTGCCTGGCTGCCGATGTCGGAATTGTAACCTCTGTGGGCATTGACCATGTGGACTTTCTGGGCCCGGACCGTACCAGTATTGCCCGTGAAAAAGCTGGCATTTTCCGCGCGGATAAAATCGCGATTATCGGTGAAGCTGATTTTCCACCCGCCATTCTCAGCGAATTAAAGCAAGCGGGTATCGCGCCACTGAGTGTCGGCGAAGACTTTAACTATCGTCTGGCGCTGGATGCCGGGTCATGGGATTATTTTGGCCACCGCAACGTCTTACGCGATCTGCCACTGCCGCACGTACCCTTACCGAATGCAGCAACCGCTATCTGCGCATTAGAGCAACTTGAGCTGCCGGTGTCGGAGCAGGCCATTCGTCAGGGCTTAGCGCAAGCCCGGGAAAAAGGGCGGTTACAGTTCCAGCCGGGTAAGCCCGACGTATTGATTGATGTAGCGCATAATCCGCATGCCGCGACCTTTCTGGCAACACATATAAAGCAACGTTTCAGCGACCGTCGGGTCTATCTGGTAATTGGCATGCTCAAAGACAAAGATATTCAGGGCACACTGGCAGCCCTCGCTGATGTGGTAGATGACTGGTATCTGGCGGATTTGTCAGGCGCGCGCGCGGCTTCAGCACAACAGTTAGCGAGCGCTTTACCGGCAAGCGTAAAAGAAACTGACGCGCAGCAGTTCAGTTCGGTCAAAGCGGCGTATCAGGCGGCATGTTCTGCCGCGAGCGACGATCAGCAACAAGCACTGGTATTGGTTTGCGGCTCGTTTTACACTGTGAGTCAAATTCCTCTGGCGGAGTAACTATGGCATCGCAACTTCAGAATCGGATGGTTGGCAGCATTATCCTTATCGCGCTTGCGGTGATTATTTTGCCTGAATTGCTGGACGGTAAGCAGGTGCGCGAGCAACAGGAGTTTGCGGCAATCCCAATGCAACCTGAAGCCGAGGTAGTAGAGAAAACAGTGATTCTGCCTGAGGATGACCTGGGAGGAACGCCGATTGAAGTTGAGCAACTCGAGCCGCTGCCGGAAACCGTTGAGCTGACCGCAGTGCAGGCGCCTACGGTCACGGCCGATGACACATCTGAGACGGCTGCAGCAACTTCTCAAAATCAGCCGGCGCAGCCAGTTACGGGCTCACTGGCAGAGCCCGGCTACGTTATTCAGTTAGGTGCATTCAGTAACGCCGAATCCGTCGACGCGCTGATTGCGCAACTTCAGAAGCAAGGCTTCTCCGCCTATCGTGAAAATGTCCGTGTTAATGACAAGACCCTGATCCGGTTACTGGTCGGTCCCGCATTGAGCGAAGCTGAATTACAGAATCAGTTACCGCAGCTAAAAGAGCTGACCGGGCTGTCAGGACGCGTGGTTCGTTTTGAACCGTAAAGCTGAATAAAAAATAACGTTTTTCGTTGTGTTTTCTGTTAAACTGCGCGCGTCTTAAACAGCCTTGGGATAGCCCTTATGGTCTGGATTGATTATGCCATCATAATTGTCATTTCCTTATCGACAATCGTCAGTTTAGTGCGCGGTTTCGTACAGGAAGCCATGTCGCTGCTGATCTGGATTGCAGCCTTTTTTATTGCCAGTTGGTATTACGCTGATCTCGCTAGTTATTTTACCGGTTTTGATGACCCCATGATTCGCAACGCCGTCGCTGCGTTGGCGCTATTTGTCGCCACCCTGGTGGTGGGCGCGGTGGTGAATTATGTCATCGGTCAGTTGGTACACAAAACCGGATTGACCGGTACTGATCGCGTATTAGGTGCCGTTTTTGGTGCCTTGCGCGGCGTTTTAATCGTCAGCGCATTATTGTTTTTCCTGGATAGCTTTACCGGCCTTGCGAGCAGCGAATGGTGGCAGCAGTCTGTGCTGATCCCGCATTTCGGTATTTTTATTCAGTGGTTTTTTGAGTATTTCGAGCAAACGTCAAGTTTTCTCCCCAATTAAGCAAGTGAGGTTGTTCTAGCATGTGTGGTATTGTCGGCATAGTAGGTAAAGATCCGGTCAACCAAGCGTTATACGATAGCTTGACCATGCTCCAGCATCGTGGCCAGGACGCCGCAGGTATCATGACTGTACATAACGGTACATTGCGCTTACGTAAAGCCAACGGCCTGGTACGGGACGTATTTCACACCCGCCATATGCACCGTCTGGCCGGACGTATTGGTATCGGCCACGTGCGTTATCCAACCGCTGGCAGCTCCAGCTCGGCTGAAGCGCAACCGTTTTATGTTAACTCACCCTTTGGTATCGCGTTGGCGCATAACGGCAACCTGACCAATGCGGCAGAGTTACAGGAACAACTCTTTGCTAAGGCACGCCGGCATATCAATACCACCTCGGACTCTGAGATTTTACTGAATATTCTGGCCCACGAGCTGTATCAGCAGAAAAGCCTCGAACTTTCAGCCGACGACGTGTTTGCTGCGGTCAGCCGCGTGCATCGCCAGATCCGTGGTGCTTATGCCGTAGTAGCAATGGTGATCGGCCACGGTATGGTCGCTTTCCGTGACCCCTGGGGCATCCGCCCGCTGGTACTGGGTAAACGCGAGACGCCTGAAGGTAATGAGTATATCGTCGCCTCAGAGAGTGTGGCCATTGATGGTACCGGTTTTAAATATGAGCGTGATATTGAGCCGGGTGAAGCGGTATACATTACCGAAGACGGTGAGTTATTTTCCCGTCAATGTGCGGATAATCCACAGCATTGTCCGTGTATTTTTGAGTACGTTTACTTTGCCCGCCCTGACTCGTTCATTGATAAGATTTCGGTCTATGCGTCGCGCGTGAACATGGGACGTAAACTGGGCGAAAAAATTAAGCGCGACTACGCCCACCTTGATATTGACGTGGTCATCCCGATTCCGGAAACCAGCTGTGATATCGCACTGGAAATGGCCAATGTACTCGAGCTGCCGTACCGCCAGGGGTTTGTGAAAAACCGCTACATTGGCCGTACCTTTATTATGCCGGGACAGACGCTGCGCCGTAAGTCGGTGCGTCGTAAGCTCAATGCGATTGGTGCTGAGTTCCGTGGTAAAAACGTGCTGTTAGTCGACGACTCTATTGTGCGTGGTACCACGTCAGAGCAGATCATTGAAATGGCGCGTGAGGCAGGAGCAAAGAAAGTTTATTTTGCCTCGGCAGCGCCGGAGATTCGCTTCCCGAACGTGTATGGTATTGATATGCCAAGCGCGAACGAGCTCATTGGCCATGGCCGTGAGGCGGAAGAGATTAATGCGCTGATTAAGGCTGACGGCCTCATTTATCAGGATCTTGAAGATCTGATTGCCGCAGTCAATGAAGAGAATCCGGCGATTAACCAGTTCGAAACCTCGGTATTCAGCGGTGAGTACATTACTGGCGATATCAACCAGAGTTATCTTGATCAGCTTGATGCGGCGCGTAATGACGTGGCGCGTCACGGTGAGGAAGGCTCTGAGGACGCCAACCTCGAACTACATAACGAGAATGACGACGATTAAAAGAACAGCCGGTAGCAACAGCCCGCAGCACAAACTGCGGGCTTTTTTTTTGCTTATAACTGGAAAGGGTAGACCGAACCCAGCTTGAGAATCTGCGTCAGCTCGTCAAGTGCCGCGCGTGATTCATTAAGGAGTTTCGGGTCGCGCAGGTCATCAACACTCAGCTCGTCGCGGTAGTGCTGATCGACCCACTTATTCAGGCGGCTGAACAACTCGTCATTCATAATGACCGCCGGGTTCACTGCCGCAAGTTCGTCATCATTCAATGCCACCCGCAGGCGCAGGCAGGCAGGACCACCGCCATTGCGCATGCTTTGTTTGACATCAAAATAGTGAACCTTTTTGATCGGCGTGTCGCGTTGTACCAGGTCTTCAAGGTAAGCAGCGACGCGCGGGTTTTCCTGACACTCGGTCGGGGCGATAATCGCCATGGTGCCATCTGGCAGGGTGAGTAACTGGGTGTTAAACAGGTAGGTTTGCACCGCGTCAGCGACCGAAACCTCACTGGTTTTAACACAAATAAAGTGTACTTTTTCCTGACCAAACTTTTGCTGAATTTCCGCCAGCTTCTCGTCAGTCTGCAAAAATGCCTGCTCGTGGTAAAACAACACGTTCTGATTTCCCACCGCAATAACATCATTATGGAATACGCCCTGGTCGATCACCTCAGGGTTTTGCTGAATATAAACGGTGTTTTCTTCACTCAGGCCGTGCAGTCGTGCAATTGCCTGCGACGCTTCGAAAGTTTGGCGCGCCGGGAACTTCTTCGGCGCTGGCTGGCTGCTGTCAAAAGCGTAGCGGCCAAAAGTGAAAATCTCGACGCCGGCATGACCGTAATTACTGCAAAGGCGGGTATGGTTTGCGGCGCCTTCGTCACCAAAGTGCTCGTTATCCGGCAGGTGCAGATGATGCTCGAAATAGCGGGAGTTGGCAAACATGGCCTGTAAAATGCGGCCACTGGTTAATGGCTCCAGCGAGCGGTGAAATTTATTGGTCAGATTGGCCGGTGTAAAGTGCACTTTGCCGTTTGCGGTGTCGGCGCCGGGTGATACAGTTGCAGCATTTGCGGTCCACATACTTGAAGCCGAGCACACAGCCTGATAAATTTGCGGCGCTTCAGTTGCTGCTTTGTAAAGGACCTCACCGTCATTGCCGGTGAATCCCAGTCGACGCAGTGTGGTAATGTCAGGACGTTCCTGCGGCGCAAGGATACCCTGAACCATGCCCATATCGTGCAGAGCTTTCATTTTTGCCAGCCCCTGCTTGGCTGCAGAACGAGGACTCGAAACAGCTTTGGCATTAGATAATGAGGCGACGTTACCAAACGAAAGGCCCGCATAGTTGTGAGTGGGGCCGACCAAGCCGTCGAAATTCACTTCAAAATGTTGAGTGCTCACTTATTCCTCCATTGCAGTTGCAAGCAAGTTAATGGCGGTTATTATACTCACAACGGTGCGCCAGTGTAAGCCCTCGGGCGGCGCAACACCTTGTCGTACAAGGTGATCCGAGCGGCGCTTGCATAGCTATAAGTGATAAACGAATTTTTATGAATTTTGCGTTGTACGGTTGTTTACTGTAAACAGAAGCGATATATCTAAAAAAAGATCCCATCATATTAGGACACGAAAGACGCATGGCAAAATCGCTAGTAATTGTCGAGTCGCCAGCCAAGGCCAAGACCATAAATAAATATTTAGGCAACGATTTTGTAGTGAAATCGAGTGTGGGGCATGTACGAGACCTTCCCACCCGCAGCACTGCAGAGGTCGCTAAGAAGTCGCCGGCCGAAGTACGTAAAATGAGCCCTGAAGAGAAAGAGGCTTACCGTCAAAAGCGCGAATTCAAAAAGCTGGTCGCGCGCATGGGGGTCGATCCGGAACATGATTGGGACGCACACTACGAAGTCTTACCGGGTAAAGAGAAAGTTGTCAGTGAGCTGCAAAAGCTAGCCAAAAAAGCCGATGCTATTTACCTGGCAACGGATTTGGACCGCGAAGGGGAAGCCATCGCCTGGCATCTACGTGAACTGATTGGTGGCGACAATGACCGTTTTCGCCGGGTGGTTTTCAACGAAATCACCAAAAACGCGATTCAGGACGCATTCTCGCATCCGGCGCATTTGAATCTGGACCGGGTTAACGCTCAGCAAACCCGACGTTTCCTTGATCGCGTGGTCGGCTTTATGGTGTCGCCGCTGTTATGGAAGAAAATCGCCCGCGGCCTGTCTGCCGGTCGGGTGCAATCGGTCGCGGTGCGCCTGGTAGTCGAGCGCGAGCGCGAGATCAAAGCTTTTACTCCGGAAGAGTACTGGGATATCTACGCCGATCTGACCACGGCGGAAAAACAAGCGTTGCGCATGCAACTGGCGAAGTTTCAGGGCAAGACCTTTAAAGCAGGGGACAAGCAAGCCGCTGACCAGGCCGTGGCGGCACTGAAAAAGGCTGACTTCAAAGTTATCGAGCGCGAAGATAAGCCAACCAGCAGTCGCCCGTCGGCACCTTTTATTACCTCAACCCTGCAGCAGGCTGCGAGCACGCGTCTGGGCTTTGGTGTGAAAAAGACCATGATGCTGGCCCAGCGGCTGTACGAGGCAGGGCACATCACTTACATGCGTACCGATTCGACCAATTTAAGTAAAGAAGCGGTCGCCACTTGTCGTGATTACATTGGCAAGCAATACGGCAAAGACTATTTGCCTGAAAAGCCGAATGTCTACGGCGCTAAACAAAATGCGCAGGAAGCTCACGAAGCGATCCGCCCCTCCAGCGTGACGGTAAAATCAGAGCAGCTACGCGACATGGAGCGTGACGCACAGCGCCTGTATGAGCTGATTTGGCGCCAGTTTGTTGCCTGTCAGATGACGCCGGCGCGCTATGATTCCACCACCCTTACCGTCGGTGCTGGCGACTATGAGCTGAAAGCGCGGGGTCGGGTGATGCGCTTCGCCGGTTGGACCAAGGTGCAGCCGCCAGCGAGCTCGAAAAACGCAGAAGATGCGACCTTGCCGGATGTCCAAAAAGGCGCCGAGCTTGATCTGCAGGCACTGGACCCGCAACAGCACTTTACCAAGCCGCCAGCACGCTTTAGTGAGGCTTCGCTGGTGAAAGAACTGGAAAAGCGCGGTATTGGCCGGCCGTCCACTTACGCGTCGATTATTTCGACCATTCAGGATCGTGGTTACGTGCGGGTAGAAAATCGCCGTTTTTATGCTGAAAAAATGGGCGAGATTGTCAATGACCGTCTGGTTGAGAACTTCTCACGCCTGCTCAACTATAACTTTACCGCCGAGATGGAACAGGCGCTTGATGATATCGCCGAAGGCAAACGTGACTGGAAAGATACGCTTGATGCCTTCTACGACGAGTTCTCCCAAAAACTGGAGCGCGCTGAGCTACCGCCGGAAGAAGGTGGGATGCGCGGTAATGAAATGGTGCTTACTGATATCGACTGTCCGAAGTGTGGTCGGAAGATGGGCATCCGCACAGCATCGACCGGCGTGTTCTTAGGCTGCTCGGGCTACGAGTTACCACCAAAAGAGCGTTGCACGCAGACTATGAACCTGCTCCCCGGTGAAGAGGCGGTGAAAGTCAGCAACGAGGACGAGGCTGAGACTGAAGCTCTGCGAGCGAAGAAGCGCTGCCCCGAATGTGGTACCGCGATGGACAGCTACCTGATAGATAAAGAGCGAAAGTTACACGTTTGCGGTAACAATCCGGCCTGTCCCGGTCAACTTGTCGAGCATGGTGAGTTTCGCATTAAAGGCTACGACGGCCCGGTGCTTGAGTGTGATCGTTGCGGCAGTGACATGCAGCTGAAAACCGGACGCTTTGGCAAATACTTTGACTGTACCAACCCTGACTGTAAAAACACGCGTAAGCTGCTTAAAAATGGTCAGCCGGCGCCGCCAAAAGAAGATCCGGTGCCGTTCCCTGAGTTGCCTTGCGAAAACTCTGACGCTTACTTTGTGCTGCGTGATGGTGCCTCAGGCGTATTTTTGTCGGCCAACACCTTTCCGAAATCACGTGAGACACGGGCGGTGAAGGTTGCTGAGCTGCAGCGCTTTAAAGATCGCATTCCGAAGAAGTTTCATTATCTGACTGAGGCCCCGGCCGAGGATGATCAGGGTAACGAAGCCATTGTCCGCTATAGCCGTAAGCAAAAAGAGCAATATGTGATTACGGAAGAGAACGGCAAGCCCACCGGTTGGCAGGCCTATTACCGTGACGGTGAGTGGCAGGTCAAAGAGGCGAAAAAACGTAAGAAATAACCCGACTCAGAATCCGCTTCTGAGTGCTTGCGCCGGTGTAACCCGGTGACTAAAGTTGAAACATCACCGTTATGGATAAACGGTGGCGTTTCGACAAGGAGTCACCTTATGAAGCACCGGCTTTCCAACTTTTTGCAATGCTTTCTTGCCGCCAGCAGCTTTTGTTGCGCGGTTACCCTTTCCGCTCCGGCAATAGGGCAAGAGCCTTGCCCATCATTTCAGTTGCAGCCGCCGGGTACCGCGGCGCAGCCAACGCCGGGTAAGGCGGTCGCGCCTGTCGCTGCAGCAACCGCCAAGCCAGCGGTACAGCTGACACTTCGTCCCGGCTTGTTACAGCCGCAAATTGAAACTTATGTTAAGCAGGCGTACGCCGTTGACCATCTTGAGTGGCGGGCCTCACCGCATTTTCGCTGGTCGAGTGATTTCGTTATTGAAAGCGATAACTGGAACCAGGCGTTGAGCAAAGTACTGAAGCCCTATCAGCTGCAATTAAAGGTGTTCGCCAATCGTACCGCAGTGGTTGACCAGGTGGCGGGAGCAGTGCAATGAATCCCTTGCATCGAATCGTTGTGCTTTTTAGTGCTGTCATAATTTCGGCCTGCGCTCAGGCACCAGGTACTGATCTTGCGCCCCGTCATGAGCGTGCGCTGGCAGAGTTAGCGCAACTACAACGGCAACCAGTGGTAACGGACAACACCGTGCAACATTCCGAGCAGTTTTATGTGCCACAGTTGGATCTTGCGGTTGCAGCCGAACCTGACTGGTATAGCGCACGCGCTAAGATCAGCGCTCAGGAAATGCCCGTGGGCCGGCTTTTGACCACGGTCTTTAGTGACAGCGCGGTGGCGACGGTGTTTGCTGAACAAGAGCTGGCAGAACTGCCGGTGACACTGGAGTTCGATGGCCTCCGTGGTGAATTAATTAAGCGCCTGCAGGCACTGACCGGCTGGCATTTGCAATATGATGCCCGGCAGATCAGCTGGAGCCGCTGGCAAACCGCTGAATTTGACGTTGCCTTTATTGCCGGCGCAACCGAGTTCTTTATGGGCAACCGTGACAGCGAGCGTGAACGTCAGCAACAGCAGAATGGTATGCTGCAGGCGCCGGCACAGCGCAGCAGCGAGCAATATAGCAATTTCCGCAATGAACACCTGAGTGTCTGGGACGACCTGCGCCGCACCCTGGCATTACTTCTCTCACCTGCAGGCCAGTTAAGCCTGAATCAAAGCTCGACCTCTGTGGTGGTGCGCGATACACCTTACCATGTCAGCGCCGTAGCCGATTACCTGCAGCAGCAGAATGAGCGTTTGACGCGTCAGGTCGCCATTGAAGTGCAAATCATAGAAGTTAGTTTTACCGATGACGACCAGTTAGGAATTGACTGGCAGGCGTTGCTGCAAAGTGCCGGTGGTAATGCCGTGTTAGGGCTCGGCAGTGGAGGCCTGGGACGGCTCTCTGAAGAACTCGCCGGGCAACTGATGTGGCGGCGCACGCAAGGTCGCAGCGCCGGCTCTGAACTATTTATTGAAGCATTGCAGCAACAGGGCCTGGTAAGGATCAATAATCAGCCGCGGGTACTGAGTCTGAATAATCAGATTGCCAAAATAGCACTGCAGGATAACGCGACCTATCTTGCCTCAGCAGGCACCACCAGCACCGTCAATGTCGGCGCCACTACCACGCTGCAACCCGGCGTGGTGACCACAGGCTTTGAGCTCTATCTTTTGCCGAGCATCCGCGACGGCGAGGTCATGCTGCAGCTTTCCACTGAGCTGTCTGACTTACAACGCATTGACGAAGTACGCTCGGGCGAGCAACTGATTCAGACGCCACATACCAACCGTAAGCAATTTTTTATGCAGGCGGTGGTCGGTGACGGACAAACACTGTTGCTCTCGGGATTACGCAACGAGCGTGAGCAATGGCAGGAGCAGCAGAGCTGGATCAGCTTTTTATTCGGTGGACAGCAGCGACAACAACAGCAACGTAGCGAGACGCTGGTGCTACTGACGCCTACCATCATTCGGCGGGAGATTCGCGGATGAGCGCGTTGTGGGTAATTAATGGCTGGCGCCAGCAAAGCCGCGTGACCAGACAAATAGATCAGGCGCTGCGCACGGCACGTGAGCGCGGCATGCAAAGTTACGCGCTACATCGCCAGGGGCGCAACTATTGGCTGGTATGCAGCAGCGAGCCAGCCAGCAGCGTGCGTTATGATTTAGCCCAAAGTGTACGGCGTCAGTTCCGCCAGATCCAACAGGGAATTTATCTGGCCCAATGGCAGGGTCTGCTCATTTGTGTCATGTGGAGCGGCGAGCGCCTGCAGCACTGTCAGAGCTTCAGCCATGATGCCGACGGATTACAACATTTGCAGCTACTGCTTGAGCGGGTGATGCGCAAGAACCGTCGCAAAGCGGCGGTGCTGCTGGCCAAAGATGTGCCCGATGCGGTCGCTGATTACTGCCACGAGCACCTGGATCAGTGGCAGTTACTCAGCGGTCAAGTCGAGGTCAGTGCGTTGCCGCTAAACAAGCCTAGTAAGTTAATCGACCTTGCTGCGCCAACTCCCTGGCAACGTCGACAACGACTGTTTTTATCCTGCCTGTTCATTTTACTCAGCGCTGCCATGCTGGGTTGGTACTTCTGGCCACAGACGCTGATGCAAGCGGAAACGCGTGCTGCCGCAATTGCGCAACCGCTGCCGCCACCACCGGGCATCATGCCGTCAGCTTTAACAGAGTTGCCACGGTTATTTGCCGGACTTTCGCATCTTGCTGGTTGGCAGTGGCAGAGCGCGCACTTACAGGGCCGGCAGTTACACGTCACGCTGACACCCAGTTATGGCCGTCCGGAAGAGCTCGCCGCGCAGGTGGCGCCGGACTGGCAGTTACAGGCCGGGCGCGAGAAAGCCACCCTGACCTATGACTTTTACTCGGATGCCTGGCAGGCCCGGGCCGATGAGCGGTTTTCTTTGCAGCATTGGTCGCAACAAAGCCGCCGCTTCTTCCCGCAGTTAATTACGCAAGGCGTTCGCGAGCAGCAGAATCAGTTATTTCGATATCAACAACAAACCTTCAGCCTGACGGTGACGAGCCTTAATGAGCTGGCGCAGTTGGAAATACTGTTTACCCATCCCAACATGCGTTTGATCAGCATCAAATTACGGCCTGGCGACCCGCTGAAAGCTGAGTTAGGAGTCGGGGTGTATTTTCGTGCTCCCCCCGAGAAGCAGGGAGAATAAGCATGCTGGAATTGCTATGGATAGCATTGTTGAACAGCGAGGTGACCACAGCGCCGTCGCCGGCCTTACGTCAACAGTTAGAAAAAGTAAGCGCGCTACGCATTGCTGAGTTGGCTGAGCGCGCGGCGGAGACCGAAGTGCGGAAGCTACAACATAAGTTGCAGGCGGCACAGCTGTTAGCCCAAATCCGCGAGGTTGAACAGCCGGGATCGGCACACGCCGATGCCGGAGAAAATCCGCTACATGGCATTCAGTTGCTAAGCGTCATTGACTCAGGCCAGCAGGTCAGCGTCTGGTTTCGTGAGGGGGAGCGTGCGTTTAGCCTGCAACCTTCGCAACCGTCATCGCATGGGCTGCAAATGGAACTCAGGGCGCGACAAGTAATTCTGCGCAAAGGCAACTGGCAACAGGTGTTTCATCTGGCGGAGGGCTGGTAATGCGATATATGACCGCAACCGAATGGCAGGCCGCCGTGGCCGATGAGCAGTTTTTGGGAGAATGTGTGGCACTGACTGAAGCTACACCTGAGGCCGAAGCCGCGGTGGTGGTCACCACCGAAGGCTATCTGATTGCCAGCCGCGCCGCCTGGCGCTTGAATTCGCTGGCACTACTGAACCTGCAGGAGGAATTACAGGCTCGCAATCAGTTTCGTCGCTATCTGCTGGCTGAAGCACGGGATATTCGTAGCTTTCTGCATGACGCTGAGGCCGCGCAACAACAGCACCGCCAACAGCAGCAGGCACAGCAATTCGATCGTACCCGCGCGCAACTGGCGCTGGAAGATCTTGTCAGCCAGGCATTGTTGTTGCAGGCGTCAGATATTCACCTGGCCTTTGATGCACAGCGGGCGACCCTGGCGTTTCGGGTCCATGGTCGCATGGTAGGACATATAGAGCGGCCCCGCGAAACGCTGGCGGCTGCCATTGCCGCAGCGCTGAATACCAGTTCCGATGACTTTCATGAGTTGTTTGATGAACAGCGCCTGTCGAGCGCCAGCATCAACGTCACGGTAATGCATGAAAATGAGCCGCAGCGGTTGCGTTTGCGCGTGCAAAAGTCACCGACCCGCAATGGTTTTGCCGTCACCATGCGAGTGCAGTTAGAACGTCAGCATATTTTGCGTTTTGACGAGCTTGGTGTCGCTTCCGAACTGATCGCGCAACTTAATCTGTTACTGGAGCAACCGCGCGGGTTGCTTATCGTGGCAGGCCCGACCGGGCAGGGAAAGACAACCAGCCTGGCGGCGCTTAATTTAATTATTCCACCGGATCACAAAATTATCTCACTGGAAGATCCGATCGAAATTATTCAGCCTCACATTGAACAAAAGCCGGTGATTGCTGAGCATGCCGAGCTTAACTTTGCCAACATGGTCAAGGTTGCACTGCGCGAGGATCCGGACGTGATCTCTATCAGTGAAATTCGTGACGGAAAAACCGCGCAGGCCGCGTACACTGCTGCACTGACCGGGCATTTGGTGACTGCTACACTTCATGCCCACGATACCTTTGGTGTTATCCAGCGCCTCAACGATTTGGGGCTGTCGAACGAAATGCTGGCGCAGCCGGGCGTACTACGCGGGTTACTGGCACAACGGCTGATCAAACAGCCGTGCAACCACTGCCGGGGGGATGTTGCAGCTCACTGCGGCTTTTGCCATGGCAGCGGGGTCGCTAAGCGCAAGTTCGTCGGCGAATTTCTGCTGGCAGATGCCAGACTGCGGCAAGCCTTGCGCGACGGGCGGCTTGATGAGCACCGACAACACCTTATCGAGCAGGGCTGGCAGCCGTTAGAACAGCAACTGAAGGAGACCGTGCCATGCAGTTGACCCGGGCGCAGCAACTGGCGCTGCTTGAGGATATCGCACTGGCCATCAGTGACGGGCTTTCTGCCGCCCAGGCCTGTCAGGAACTCTTGCTACACGCCAGACAACAGGGCATGCAACGCGAGCAACAAGCGATTGCGGAAATGCAAAGTGCACTCTTTCGCGGTATCCCTATGGCTTCGGCTATGGGCAAGTGGTTCGCGCAGGATCTCTGCATGTTGGTGAGTGTGGGTGAGCGTAGTGGCTTGCTGGATCAGCTGATTGCAGCTCAGCGTCAGTTTGAGCTGCAACGAAGTGCGGCGATCAGCGGCTTTTGGCGACCGCTTATTTATCCTGTGCTCATGTTACTGATCACCATGCTTGCCTGTTTTGCGGTGGGACAACAGGTGATGCCAAAGCTCGCTGACGGACTGCCGCAAATTAGCTGGCCAGCGTTAAGCCAGCATCTGATGGAGCTTTCTGCTGGCCCATGGCTGCTTATCATCGCGCTATTATTGCTACTGACAGTGCTTATTAGCTGGGGACCTTATCCCCTCATCGATTTTCGTTTTGCGCTTTGGCGTCGCTGTGCGCGCTATCGCGCCTTTGTTATCCGCCGTTATTTTGATGGTGTGTTATTGCTGCAAACATTGACCGTGTTACTGCGCGCCGGGGTACGCCTGGATCGGGCATTACAGGCCATGCAGGAATTTGGCAACGGCGCCCTGGCACCCTTGCTACCAAAGTTAAGGCAACGGCTGGTACAAGGTGAGCGCGCACTGGAGAAAATATTAGACTGTGGTTTGTTATCACCACGCATGTTGTTCCGGCTAAGTAATGGCAGCCGGAACGCTACCGAGCATGGCACCTTGCAACGCGTTGCCAGTTACGCTGCGGCTGACGCCACAGCTGCGCTGCAACGTCTGCGGGTCGCTATTCAAATCAGTTGCTATGCGCTGATTCTCTGGTTGTTGCTGGTTACGGTAGGAGGCATGGGTGCCATGCTGATGGCGGTAACTCAGCAACATGTCCGTTAGGATGTTTTGCGAAACATGGAGTGTTTACTTATGAAAAAACAGCAAGGTTTTACTTTTATTGAGGTATTGACGGTCTTAGCCATTATTGCGCTGGCGACGATAGGTACCCTGGCAGTGCGTGATTGGGCGGTGGGCAACTCCCGCGTCAGTGACGCTAAGAATCAGGTCGTCACCATTCAGGCTGGTGCGCAGTTATGGCGACCACGTAGCGGTGACTTCACCGGAATTAGTCTGGCCTCGATGTCGGCGATTGCTGCAGTTCCGGAGACCTGGGGCGACGGCACCAGTATTAATCCGTGGGGCGGTAATATCAATGTTGAGGCTGATGCCGCAGATAGCAGTCGTTATGTGGTCACCTTGTCCGGTATTGCGCAGGACGGTGAGGGTGCGCGACTGGCGCGCGACTTTACTGACTACACGGTGGACAGTAGTTACAGCGCAGGTACGCTGACCTTGCGTTTCCAGGGCTAACGGAGCGCCGGCGATGATCATCCATGCAAAGCGGCGTTATTTGTCCCCCCGAAATCACGGTTATCTTTTATTAGAAGCCGTCATTGCGATGGGCGCTCTGGCCGCATTCGCGTTGTTGGTCATCGCCACCTTGGGTAACTTCAGTCCGTTGCTTGAACAGCAGCAATTGCAGCTTCAACAGCAGCAGGAACAACAACAGATCGTGCTGCGTGATGCGTTAATCGATACCCATAGCCAATTATTTCAACTGCAGCAGGGAAGCTTATGAAGCGATATAAGGGCTACATTTTGTTTGAACTGGTGATTGCCATAAGTCTGTTGTCGGCATTGCTGTTATTCAGCCAGCAGTGGTTGCTGCACAAAAGTAAGCAACAACAGCAACAGTCAGGTGTCAGTGAGGCAAAAACATTGCTGCGGGAAATTGAGCGCTTCTGGTTACTGGAGCGCCGCATCCCCGGCGATTTAAATGAACTGGTCAGTAAAGGTTACCTCAGTCATGTCTGGCAGCCCTGGCCACAACCCTGGATGCTGAGCCAGGAACACAACATGTTGCGGCTAAGGATTGCCGCGCCAGATTATGAGCAGGCGCTATGGTTAAGCCAGCAGATTGCAGGCGCGCATGTGACCGCTGCCGATGAACTGAGTCTGCATGTGTTTGAGCCGGTGCAGCTGGCATTGCAGGAGCGTTACCTGCAACGCGTTGCCGACCCACTGGCGCCGCAGTACAACCAGATGGAAGCAGATCTGGATATGAACGGCTACAAAATTACCAATGTAGACCAGCTTGACGCAAAGGTCGTCGTGGCCAGGACCGCGAACCTTACCGCGGCACAGTTTGAGTTATTACGCGCCAACGAACTCGAAGTCGATACCCTGGTCGCGACACAGGCAAGTATCAGTGGTCAGGACTTAGCTGTCCTTGCGGATCGCGTCGCGCTGTTACAGCAACAATGGCAGCAATGCCGCGCCGCCGGTGGTTGTCAGTGAGGCATCTGCGGCGGCCGCGAATGCGAGGCCAGGCGATGGTAGAGACCCTGGTGTTACTGCCGGTTATTTTGCTGGGCGTGTTGCTGGTGGTGCAGCTGATCTGGCTGTTGTTCGCTACAGCCACCTTCCGTGTTGCGGTAAGTTATAGTGTGCGGGCTGGCTCCCTTAATCACGGTGAGCGGGCGATCATGGAGCGTACCCTGACGGCTGCTATGGCGAGCCTGGAACTCCAGTTTCCGGGCGCGACAGAACCGCAGGCGCTGGAGTTACAGAAGCTGGCGCTACTCGCCAGTGCCAGACAATGGCTGCATTTTCAACTTACCGGTAAGCTGCAAGTACACCGGCCCAAAGCGCAAGTGATGGCAGCTGAAGCGGAACGTCGGTATGATTTAAAGCAGCAACGTTGGGTTCACGAGCTGGCGGTGGATCATCCGCACACCCGTATGGCAGCCAGTAATGATCCCGCGACCTGGCAGCAACAGCGTATGTTGGATGTCGAAGTCTGGTGGTGTTTGCCGTTACAGGTGCCGTTGGCGAACCGGGTAGTGGCCGAACTTAAAAATCAGTTTGCGTCGGCGGCCCAGCGTCATTGCTGGTTACGTGGTCAGATTCAGGGGAAACAGTACTGGGCGCTGGAGCAGCGGCTGGCATTACCGCTGCTCAGTGGCTATCGCCAAAGTTAGGGTCAGAGTCAGGCGGGTAGTTCAGGTGCGTGCCAGGTATCACAGGCCTGCAAGGTATTTTGCATGAGCGTTGCGACCGTCATCGGGCCAACACCGCCTGGCACCGGGGTAATGAAACTGGCGCGTGCGGAGGCCGGCGCAAATTCAATATCGCCCACCAACTTGCCGTCGCTACCCCGGTTAATACCCACGTCAATCACGACCGCACCGGGTTTGACCCAGTCACCTGGAATAAAGTTTGGCTTACCCACTGCCACCACTAACACGTCAGCGCGCTCGACATGGGCGCGCAGGTCTTTGGTGAAGCGATGGCAAACCGTCGTGGTGGCCCCGCCTAACAATAACTCCAGGCTCATCGGACGACCGACAATGTTAGAGGCACCGACGACTACCGCGTGTAAGCCATGCAGATCCAGCTCAATCGAGTCGAGCAGCGTGATTACACCGCGTGGCGTACACGGCCGCAGTGCCGGGTTACGTTGCGCTAAGCGACCCATATTAAACGGGTGAAAACCATCCACATCTTTAAAGGGGTCGATGCGCTCAAGCAGCTCTTGAGCATCCAGCCCGGCAGGCAGCGGCAACTGGACCAGGATGCCGTCGACGGTGTCGTCGTGGTTGAGTTTATCGATAAGCTCTAATAGCTCCTGTTGCGAGGTACCGGCTGGCAGGTCATAGGACTTCGAGGTGAAGCCGACTTCTTCGCAGGCACGACGTTTGCTCCCGACATAAACTTCAGAGGCGGGATCTTCTCCAACCAGAATAACGGCAAGACCCGGGGCACGCAGACCTTTCTCGATGCGGGCGGTAACCCGCTGCTTGACCTGATCCCGAACCTGCTGGGCGACTTTTTTTCCGTCGATAAGTTGCGCTGTCATTTGATTCCTCAAAAAGCGATAGAAGTGGTGGCAATGTTGGTGCTGTATTTTTGCATGTTTCGGTACAGGGTTGTAGTTAAGATTAGGGATATTTCACAGCGCAACGTATAATTAAACAACGAATTGATTTAAAAATCGGCAGTCAGTTGATTTGCTCAAAAAAATGTTTGACGCTGCCCGGAGGAGTGGGTATTATTCGCCCCCGTTGTCAGGCCGCGTCCTGCACGGGTTTACAAAAATGTCGGCGAGTAGCGCAGCTTGGTAGCGCACTTGTTTTGGGTACAAGGGGTCGCTGGTTCGAATCCAGTCTCGCCGACCATTTTTGCAGTACCATGCGCCCGTAGCTCAGCTGGATAGAGCAACGGCCTTCTAAGCCGTCGGTCGCAGGTTCGAATCCTGCCGGGTGCGCCATTTTAAGCCCTGGCATGACATGTTAAGTAGTGGTGGCTGTAGCTCAGTCGGTAGAGCCCCGGATTGTGATTCCGGTTGTCGTGGGTTCAAGTCCCATCAGCCACCCCATTTTCTCGAAGTCCTCCTCAAGAAAGTCAATATCGGCGAGTAGCGCAGCTTGGTAGCGCACTTGTTTTGGGTACAAGGGGTCGCTGGTTCGAATCCAGTCTCGCCGACCATTTTGTTATTTCAAAGTTGAAATCACCTACAAACTAGCGCATATTGCATAACGTTCCGTTAATATAACTGGTTGTGGCGTTGCTCCCTGTGATCGTGCATGGTGACAGTTTGCGCTTGCGACAGCTAAGTGGAAGGTTACTCATAGCGTGATGACATCAAATCCTAATCCTCAATCGGTCACCGATACCACCGCGCGGTTTGCCTACCTGATTTCACAAATCAGTACCAGCCTTATTAATGCGTCTCCTGATGAAGCTGCTGAGCATATCGAAAAAGCACTGGCAGTATTGGGGCATGACGACGATAAAGACCGCTGTTATGTGTTTCTTTTCAGCGATGATTATGCGCAGATGTCAAACACCCATGAGTGGGTGCGTAGCGGCATAACAGCGCATAAAGAAGATTTACAGCAGGTACCTGCCGATGCCATGCCCTGGTTCTTTGCCCATATGCAGGAAGCCGGTCGGGTACTGGTTGATGATGTGCATACGCTGCCGCCCGAAGCGGGCGGTTTTCAGACTGAGCTGTTACGTGAAAAAATTCAGTCAATGATGGCGGTAGGAATGTTTCTTGAAGGCCGCCTGATCGGTTTCGTCGGTTGCGATTTAGTGCAACGTCAGCGCAACTGGAGCGACGATGATGTGCGCCGCATGCAACTGATTGCCGACATGATCGCCAATACGGTCGCGCGGCACCGGGCGGAAGAAAAGCTGCAACAAGTTCAGGTTGAGTTGCGTGCCGCCAATGAGCGTCTGGCACAATTAGCCAATGAAGACGGGCTGACCGGCCTGAGCAACCGCCGTGGCCTTGATACCGCGATGGATAGTGAATTGCGGCGCATGCAGCGCAACCGACAGCTTTTGACCGTGATGATGGTGGATATCGACCATTTTAAAGAACTCAATGACCGCCATGGGCACATGATCGGTGATGCCGCCTTGCGTGGCGTCGCGCAGGAGCTCTGTCACGTGTTGCAGCGTAGTGGTGAAGTACTCGGTCGTTTCGGGGGGGATGAATTTCTGGCAATTTGTCCGCAACTGACACAACAGGAAGCCGAGCAACGTGCGGTGACGTTGATGGAGCGCGTGAAAAACGTGAATACCGCAACGCCACTGACGGTAAGTATCGGCATTTATACTTTTATACCCGAACCCACAACGACCCCTGATGAAGTCTTGCGCGCGGTGGATAAAGCTGTTTACCAGGCCAAACATGATGGCCGTAACCGCTTTTTTGCGCTTGCTGCGAGCTCGCCGACTACAAAAAGATAACCCGACTACTCGACGCGACGCGAAGCCTTCGCTATAATGCTGCGTCATTTTCAAGGGCCCCAGTGTCGTGGGCTCAAGGCCAATAGTGAAGCCGAGGTAAGAAAGCAATGCAGGTTTCTGTAGAGACAACCCAAGGATTAGAACGCCGCGCCACCATTACTGTGCCAGCGGCAACCATCGACGAAAAAGTCAAAGAGCTGTTGAAAACTGAGTACCGTAACCGTCGCATTAACGGTTTCCGTAAAGGCAAGGTACCACCGAATGTATTGCAAAAGCTGTTCGGCAAAGAAGCTCGGGCTCGCGCTGCGCAAGAATTGATGCAGAGCAAATATTTTGAAGCGATCATGCAGGAAAAACTGAACCCTGCGGGTCCTCCTTCGATTGAACCGAAAGTGAATGAAGCAGGTAAAGACCTGGAATTCGTTGCCACTTTCGAAGTGTATCCGGAAGTGAAAGTTGCAGGCCTCGATAAAATTGAAATCGAAAAGCCTGACGTGAATGTCACCGACAAAGACGTTGATGACATGCTGGAAACGCTGCGTAAGCAACACGCTGACTGGAAAGAAGTGAAGCGTAAATCGAAGAAAGGTGATCGTATCACCATCGACTTCACTGGTCGTATCGACGGCGAAGAATTCGAAGGCGGTAAAGCACAGGACTTCGCTCTTGAGTTAGGCCAGGGGCGCATGATTCCAGGTTTCGAAGACGAAATTATTGGCATGAAAACCGGTGAAGAGAAGACCATGAAGGTAACCTTCCCGGAAGACTATCACGCGGAAAACCTGAAAGGTAAAGAAGCTGAATTTGATATTGTTGCGAAGAAAGTTGAAGAGCGCGTACTGCCTGAGATCGACGATGAGTTCGTAGCGCTGTTCGGCGTGAAAGAAGGCGGCGTTGACGCATTGAAAGCGGAAGTTCGTAAGAACATGGAACGCGAGCTGAAAAACACCGTGCAGAGCAAAGTAAAAGAGCAGGTTCTGAAAGGTCTGGTTGAGCACAACGACGTTGAAACGCCAAGCGCAATGGTGAAGCAGGAAATCGACGTGTTACGTCGCCAGGCAATGCAGCGCTTTGGTAACAATGCGCAACAGATGCCAGAATTACCGGCCAACCTGTTTGAAGAACAAGCGAAAGAGCGCGTGAAGATCGGTCTGTTACTTGGCGAAGTCATTCGTGGTAACGAGATTCAGGTCGACGACGCTAAAGTTGATGAAATTATTGCCAACAACGCTTCTGCTTATGAAGATCCGGAAGAAGTTGTTGCTTACTACAAAGCGAACGAAGAGCTGATGCAGCAGGTACGCAACGTCGCTCTGGAAGATCAGGCAATTGATTTCATTCTTGACCAGGCCAAAGTGTCTGCCAAGAAGACCAGCTTTGATGAGCTGATGAACCCAAAACAACAGTAAGTTAGGGAATTCCGCACGCTAAGCGTTGACGGAGTGACTTACAACTTGGTTTAATGGCTCGTATAGTCTTATACGAGCCATTTTTATTTCTAGGAGTAGTTGCTATGTCGGAACTCGCGCACGATCCTCTCGCGCAGTTAATCCCGATGGTGGTTGAGCAAACCGCTAAAGGTGAGCGTTCTTATGATATTTATTCGCGCCTGTTAAAAGAGAACGTCATTTTTCTTTGTGGTCAGGTCGAAGACCATATGGCCAATCTGATTGTTGCGCAGTTGCTGTTCTTAGAGTCCGAGAATCCGGATAAAGACATTTACGTGTACATCAACTCGCCCGGTGGCGCGGTGACCGCAGGTATGGCCATTTATGACACCATGCGCTTTATCAAAAACGATGTCAGCACCGTGTGTATGGGACAAGCTGCCAGTATGGGCGCATTCTTGCTGGCTGGCGGAACCAAAGGCAAACGCTACTGTCTGCCTAATTCGCGGGTGATGATCCACCAGCCGTTAGGTGGCTTCCAGGGTCAGGCTTCTGACTTTGAGATCCACGCGCGGCAAATTCTCGATATTAAAGAACGGTTGAACCGTATGTTGGCGGAAAATACCGGACGTGACTATGAACAGGTCGCGAAAGACACCGACCGTGATTACTTTATGTCGGCCGAGGAAGCCGTTAACTATGGCGTGGTTGACAAAGTATTGACGCAACGAGCTGGAGAGTAGCATGACTGATAAAACCAAAGGTAGCGGCGACGAGCCGCTGTTTTGTACCTTTTGTGGTAAAAGTCAGCACGAGGTCCGCAAACTGATTGCCGGGCCTTCAGTATTTATTTGTGATGAGTGCGTTGAGCTGTGTAACGATATTCTGGACGAAGAGATCAAGAATATTGCGCCCAGTGAAACGTCTGATCAATTGCCTACCCCACGGGAAATTCGTAATCACCTTGACGCCTACGTGATTGGTCAGGAGTTTGCGAAACGGGTATTGGCAGTAGCTGTATATAATCACTACAAGCGTTTACAGAACTCAGGTAAAGGTAAGCAGGAAGTTGAATTAGGCAAAAGTAATATCTTGCTGATTGGTCCTACCGGCTCCGGTAAAACCTACCTGGCCGAAACCCTGGCGCGCTTTTTGGATGTGCCCTTTACCATGGCCGACGCAACCACGCTGACTGAAGCAGGTTACGTCGGTGAAGACGTTGAGAACATTATTCAGAAGCTATTGCAAAAGTGCGACTACGACGTCGATAAAGCACAGCGCGGTATCGTTTATATTGACGAGATCGACAAAATCTCACGTAAGTCAGATAACCCTTCGATCACCCGCGATGTCTCCGGTGAAGGGGTGCAGCAGGCCTTGCTGAAGCTTATTGAGGGTACCGTTGCCTCCGTGCCACCGCAGGGTGGACGCAAACATCCGCAGCAGGAATTTGTACAGGTTGATACCTCGAAAATTCTGTTTATCTGTGGTGGTGCCTTTGCCGGTCTTGATAAAGTCATCGAGCAACGGGTCAGTACCGGTACTGGTATTGGCTTTGGCGCGCAGGTGAAGAACAAGGCGGCGGAGCGTATGGCGAACTTGCTGCAGCAGGTCGAGCCGGAAGATCTGGTGAAATATGGTCTGATCCCTGAGTTTATTGGCCGTTTACCGGTACTGGCGACACTTGAAGAACTTGATGAAGATGCCCTGGTGCAAATTCTGCAAGAGCCGAAGAACGCCCTGACCAAGCAGTACGCTGCATTGTTCGAAATGGAAGATGTCGAGCTTGAGTTCCGCGATGACGCCTTGCGCGCGATAGCCCGTAAAGCTATGCAGCGCAGAACCGGTGCCCGTGGCTTGCGCTCTATTGTTGAAGGCGTATTGCTCGATACCATGTACGATCTGCCGTCGATCGATAATGTCGCTAAAGTGGTGATTGACGAGTCGGTGGTCACCGGCGAGTCAAAACCTATTATGATGTACCATAATCAGGAGCAGGAGCGGCAGGCATCAGGTGAATAACTGCCTCAGTTAGCTTGAAAATTATGCAAAAAGGGCCGTTAAGGCTAATGCCAGTCAGTTAAGAGCTGACTGGCATTTTTTTTACGGGGTATTTGACCTGCTTGGATCGCACTTCTCGTGGATAAATTCGTTCGGTTCTCCTCATTGGTAGGATGAAGTGCTCCCCGAGATC
>NZ_PIPY01000006.1 GCF_003987065.1 Pseudidiomarina insulisalsae
ACCAGTTTTGCCTGGCGGCCATAGCGAAGTGGAACCACCTGACCCATTCCGAACTCAGTAGTGAAACGCTTCAGCGCCGATGGTAGTGTGGGGTCTCCCCATGTGAGAGTAGGACACCGCCAGGCTTCAAATAGAGAACCCCAGTCCCGATGGACTGGGGTTTTTTTATGCCTGTAAAACAGCAAACAGCGAATAGCGAACTTGCTCGCCTTTATCTGACCTCTGGTTTAAAATGCGGCTATGATGAAACACCGTAGTAATATCTCATTAAAACCGTTACATAGCTTTCAGTTGCCGTATTACGCCAGCGAGGTTACCGAGATAACTTCTGAAGCTGAGCTTGAGCGCCTTGAAGGCGACTTTCTCGTGCTTGGTGAAGGCAGTAATACTATCTTCACTTGCGACTTTGACAGACCCATTGTGCGAATTTTGCTGGACCATATTCACGTTGAGGAGTCAGCGGATTACTTTACCTTACGGGTCGGCGCAGGGGTTAACTGGCACGCGCTGGTGAGCTATACCCTTGAACATACTATCCCTGGCTTTGAAAACTTAGCTTTGATTCCGGGCAGTGTCGGTGCGGCGCCGGTACAAAATATTGGCGCTTATGGTGTTGAGGTTGGTGAATACATAAACTCAGTCAAGGCATGGGATCGTCAGACCCGGCGCTGGCATACGTTCAACCGAGAAAGCTGTGAGTTTGCCTACCGGGACAGCATTTTTAAACGCAGCGCCGGTCGTTATCTGATTACCGAAGTTGAGTTTTGTATGCCCAAAGCATGGGTTGCGCGCTTAAACTATGGCGCGTTGAAGGAACTGCCTCCCAACGTCAGCGCTCAAGAGATCATGCAAGCGGTAATCGCTATCCGCAATAGTAAGTTACCAAACCCAGACATCATCCCTAATGCCGGCAGCTTTTTTAAAAACCCGGTGATTGAGAAACTACAGTTTCTTGAATTGCAGGAGCGCTTTCCTGCTATCGCACATTATCCGGTTGCCGATGGCAAGGTTAAGTTAGCCGCAGGTTGGCTTATCGATCAATTGGGCCTGAAAGGCTTTCGTTGTGGCGGTGCCGCGGTTCATGCTCAGCAAGCATTGGTTTTAGTGAATCAAAATCAGGCAAAAGGCGAAGATGTGCTGCAACTCGCCGGGACAATTCAGGCTCGGGTAGCCGAGGTATTTGGTGTTAACCTGGAAGCTGAAGTTAGACTAATGGACAGTAAAGGCCTAATGGACTTATGAGCAAACGTAATGAACGGATGATCCGCGTTATCGAATTACTTGCCGATGGGGAATTTCACTCGGGTGAGACCATTGGTGAACAGATTGGCGTGTCACGCACGGCAATCAGTCAGTATATCAAGGATATCCAGGCGCTGGGTCTCGATGTATTCAGAGTTACCGGCAAAGGCTACAAGCTATCTCAAAGTATTGAGCTACTTGATGAAGCCAAAATTTCGACGGCGTTGACGGCGCTTTCCGAAAGTCAGGCTCCGGTAACCTTGCAGCGTATTGTTGGCTCGACCAACGACAGTATGCGTGCCCGGCTACAAGCAGGGCAATTGCTAAAGGCCGGTGAAGTATTGTTAGCGGAAGCCCAAACCGCAGGCCGGGGGCGTCGGGGAAAAAGCTGGTACTCACCCTTTGCCACCAACTTATATCTGACCATGTACTGGCCGCTTAACCGGGGCATGTCGGCTGCTATGGGCCTGAGTATTCTGGTAGGTACGGTATTAGCCGAAACCATACGCGCTAGCGGCGTCAACGACGTCTCCCTGAAATGGCCCAATGACGTTTTAGTTGATGGTAAGAAATTGGCTGGCATTCTTATCGATCTGGAAGGCCAGGCGGTGGACAGCGCCCACGCTATCATTGGCGTTGGAGTCAATTTGTCGATGCCGGATTGGCTGGAGATGCCGATCGATCAACCCTGGACCGATCTGCAAAGCGAATTAAATAATCAGCCGCTGTTACGTAATGAGTGGGTGGCGAAATTTATTGCTGCACTGCGCGCAGCGCTTATGGAATTTGAGACGCATGGCCTGGCTCCATTTATCCGGCGTTGGCTGGATTTTGACGATCTTTATCAGCGACCAGTGAATCTGGAATTCGGTGAGCGCAAGTTGCAGGGCATCGCTCAAGGTATCGCTGCCGACGGTGCTTTGTTAGTTGATGTTGCGGGACAAGTGAAAGCTTATCACGCAGGAGAGGTAAGTTTACGATATGACCCCAGTTAAATTACTGATAGATGCCGGGAACACACGCGTTAAGACCGCTTTAATGGATGCTGAAGGCCATATTGAGCCGTGGTTTAATCAATCCTACGATGATCTCGAACAGTACCCGCTAAGCGACTCCCTGACCGATGTCTGGCTGGCACCAGTGGGTGGTAGCGTGCAGCAGCAACAGCTGAATAACTGGCTGAAAGATTTGCGCGAACGCGTTCATAACGTGGTGTCAGAGCGCACTGCATTTGGTGTCACCAACGCCTATGCAGAACCCCTCAATTTGGGCGTGGATCGCTGGCTGGCGTTATTGGGCGCTTATAATGAGTTGGCTAAGCCGACGCTTATCATCGACGCCGGTACGGCGATTACCGTTGACTGGGTCGACGCGCAGGGGCAGCATCTGGGAGGCTGGATCACGCCGGGCGTCGAACTAATGCAAACCTCGGTAACGGCCCGGGCACCACGAGTCTTTGCTCATCAACAGCAAATGTGGGGCAGAGTAAATCAACTTGGCACCAGTACGCCGGATGGCCTGATGGATGGCTGCGTCAATATGTTTGCCGGACTGGTTCGGCAGGCATTACATGTCACTGAGGCAGAGTTGGACTGGTTTGATTTCCGCGTGCTTTTTAGTGGCGGGTCGACACCCTTATTACCCATGGACTTGAAACGTCGCGGTGAGCATCGCAGCGAACTGGTATTGCAGGGGCTTGCGCTTTATGCGGGGGCTTAAGGTAAATAAAAAAGGCGCTCGAAGCGCCTTTTTTAGTGAACTGTGCATGCACTCTTAAGACAAACGGTCACGAAAGTCCTCGTACTCAAACTTACGCACCAGATCAAAGTTGCCGTCACGGCGCAGGATGCCGATAGATGGATGCTCGACCCCATTAAAGAAAGAAGTCTTCACCATGGTGTAGTGCATCATGTCTTCAAAAATGATCCGTGATCCGGGTTTAAGCGGCTCAGCGAAACTATAAAGACCAATCACATCGCCTGCCAAACAGGAGTTACCACCCAACTTATAGGTGTGGGCGAGTACGCCTGGCTCCCTGGCGTAGGTGATCGTCGGGCGATAGGGCATCTCAAGCACGTCAGGCATATGCGCTGTCGCAGAAATATCGAGAATAGCAATCGCGCCTTCGTTTTCGACAATATCGACTACTTCGGCAACCAATGGCCCGGTTCGCCAGGCAACCGCTGAGCCCGGTTCCAGGATGATCTGTAAATCATAGGTCTCACGCAAGCGCTTGAGCTGCGCAATCAGGTGATCAACGTCGTAACCTTCGCGCGTCATCAAATGCCCGCCACCGAGATTGAGCCACTTCATCTTCTTCAGCAGTGCACCAAACTTGGCTTCCACCGCTTGCAAGGTGCGTTCCAGTGCGTAGGAATCACACTCACACAAGTTGTGTACATGAAGGCCTTCAATACCGGTTAAGTCCGCCCCTTCAAGATCAGCGGCGCGAATACCGAGTCGTGAACCAGGCGCACTGGGATCATAAAGTTCGGTTTCTGCTTCCTGATGCTCAGGGTTAACCCGCAGGCCGGGCGATACACCTGAAGCTGCAACTTTTTCACGGTATGCTTGCCATTGCGTCAGACTGTTAAACGAAATGTGGTTAACCAACGGCAACAGCTCGTCTATATCACTCGCCTTGTATGCCGGCGCATAGGCGTGCACCTCGCGCTCAAATTCGTAAGCGGCAAGCTTTGCTTCCCAGACTGAGCTGGCGGTACAACCTTTCAGGTAGTTCCGCACCAGTGGGAAGGTACTCCACATCGAGAAGCCCTTTAACGCCAGAATAATGTCGGCGCCGCTTTCGTCCTGAACCCGTTTCATCAGCTTAAGGTTGCGCTCCAGTAACGCCTCGTCACATACGTAACAAGGCGATGGGATCGCTGCAGATAAGTAAGGATGACTCATAACGTTAGCGCTTAAATGGCGATTCGCATTCGACCACGTGCCATGGCAGGCCGTATTTATTCAGGCGCTCCATAAACTCGTCAGGGTCGAATTGTTCCATATTCCAGACACCTGGTTGCATCCAGCGCTCTTGTAACATCATTGACGCGCCGATCATTGCAGGAACGCCAGTGGTATAAGAGACGGCCTGTGCACCTACTTCGGCATTACACATCGCGTGATCACAGTTATTAAAGATAAAGATGGTTTTCTCTTTACCGTCTTTGATACCAGTAACATAGGTACCAATACAGGTCATGCCGGTATACCCCTCAGCCAGCGAGCCCGGGTTAGGCAGAACCGCTTTCAGAAACTCCAGTGGAACGATTTTCTGGCCCTGGAATTCGACCGGCTCAATCGAAGTCATGCCGACATTTTCCAGCACCCGCAAATGGGTCAGATACTGGTCACCAAAGGTCATCCAGAACCGTGCGCGCTTCAGCGTAGGGAAGTGCTTCACCAATGACTCAAGCTCTTCGTGGAAGAGCAGATAGGACGCACGAACGCCCACGTTCGGATAGTCCAGATCTTCACGCACACTGATAGGGGCTGTTTCGTGCCACTCGCCATTTTCCCAGTACTTGCCGCGCTGGGTAATTTCACGAATATTAATTTCAGGGTTGAAGTTGGTGGCAAACGCCTGACCGTGGTCACCACCATTACAGTCAACGATGTCGAGGTAGTGAATTTCATCAAAGTAATGCTTGGCAGCATAGGCGGTAAATACGTTGGTTACGCCCGGGTCAAAGCCTGCGCCAAGCAATGCCATAATGCCTTTTTCTTTGAAACGCTCGTGATAAGCCCACTGCCACGAATACTCGAACTTCGCTTCGTCTTTTGGCTCGTAATTCGCAGTGTCGAGGTAGTGGACGCCAGTTTCCAGACAGGCATCCATGATTGGCAGATCCTGATACGGTAAGGCAACGTTGATAACCAGTGCTGGCTCGACTTTGCGGATCAGTGCGGCAACTTCATCAGCATGGTCGGCATCGACCTGATACACACCAACAACCCGATCTTTACCTGCTTCTTTCTGCAATGCTTCGCATTTAGACAGCGTACGGCTGGCAAGGTGAATCTCTGAAAAATACTCAGGCAACATTGCACATTTTTTTACCACTACACCGGCAACGCCGCCAGCGCCAATAATCAGTACTCTTGACATGAAAACGACCCTTTTTTTGATTCCATAAACGGGTGACTTAAAGGCTGAAAGATAGCATATTTTTCAAAAAACAGCATCCGCTGTTAGCACCGGGACGCTGTCTGAGTTAAAAAATTGCTGGCTTCGCCGCGCAGCCACTGCTCAAGTTCAGCGCGACTTGCCTTCGCGTAAGCCTGGCTTAGCGCTGCGATACTAACTGTTGGATCAAACACGCTTTGTCGGTAATCAAACACCGGGTTCCGCTGCTGCAGCCATAACAGATACCAGGCAAAACGAACATTCGACAACGGCAGAAAACCGCGCACGAAGCCCTTAATAATAGCCTGGCAAATGGCGAACAGATCAGGTGCGACAGGATCGATCGTCGCGCCCTGTTGCCACGCAAGTTCAAGTGTTTGCAATTCGCCAAGCTGTTGTAACTGATGCTGCGCACGTGGAGTAAGCCCATATCCCCAAATCGCACTCACACTGCCGCTGGCAGGGTTCTTTTTCAGTCCGCGGCGTAATTCGCGGAAGTTGGTATGTTGCCAAAAACGCAGTACTTCAGCAGAGATGCCAAAACTGGTGCCCAACGCATCGAAGCCCTGGTTGCGTGCTGTGTCGGCTATGTGGCCGAGCATCGCTGTAGCGATGCCGTGTCGCCGCTGATCGGCGGCCACGGCAATACGTACCACGCGTAACCAGCGCCAGTTCAGGCATTGTGGTTGTTGACGGTAAAATCCGAGTGCCTGGGGCAGCAACTCGCCTTTCACCCGCCGGCGTCCTTCAACGACTGCGGCCTGGAGTTCGACGGGCAGCGGTCCCTCTGCCGCCAGCCAGCAGACTCCCACCAGCGTCGTGCCATAAAAGCTCAGTAACAAACGTTGCCGGCTATCGTCGAGTAACAGACGTAAGTCATTGGGACTGCTCTGGTAGTGGGCTTCAAGCAATAGCGCCATGGTTTGCCGTAAATGTTCTTCGGTCAGCTCGCTGGCGTGACACTGCCGCAACGTCAGTACCTCGTTGCGCGCGTTGCCGGATTCTGAAACCGGCGCGGCCAGCAGCAAAACCTCATGGAGCCAGGGCTCACAATTGTCCGCTGGCGACCAACGTAATGGTGTCACCAGGCGATGCATGCGCACATCAGCATGATGTTGCAACCAGGCCACAAAACGCAGAACAAAGCCTTTTCCGCAGCCTTCGTAACCATCTACCGTGGTCGCAATAGCCCACACCTCATAATGTTCAATAAGCTGCTTCAAGATGTGCAGAGGGAGCGCTGCAGCCTCATCAATGATAAGTCTTTGCCCGTAACTTTTGGTGTCGTGCAGTAACTTATCCCAGGCGCGAAACTGTACGCTAGCGCCGGCGTGTTGCAGCAAAGTGGTCACGGCCGCGGGCTGGGGAGCGGTGACCAGCAGCGGGGCTGCCGATGATAGGGTACGAGCCGCAAGCCCCAGTGCGGTGCTTTTACCGCGCCCCCTGTCGGCGACGATGACATGCGTCTGCTTCGGAGCCTCTTGTAGTTTCTTAATTAACTGTTGTTGCTCAGCGCTTGGGAAGCCGGGCGAATTCGCACCTGGAAGGTGTAGCTCAGGTGTGGTTTCAAGTTTCGCAATCAACTCCCGCCAATGGCTAAAACAGCAGACTAACGGGTAGCTCTGAGCATAACGGCACAAACGCTGCTGAAATGGTGAGGAATGGACTGGCAATATCAGCCACAAACAACCGCCACCTTCAACCGTACCGGCGAGTGCCGCCAGAGCGTCAGCATGAATAAGCTGCTGGAAATCCATCACCACATGTTGTTGGGTAAGCCCCAGATAATCGCGGTAACGATGCACGCGGGCATACTGCCCGGCAGCGTCGGCTAACCATAACGCGTCGCTTAGGAGAGCCTGTAACCGGGCGTGAATATGCGCTCGTTCATCAGCTGTGGCGGCAGAAAAAATAAAGACAGCACGTTGCCGTGCTGCCTTTAATTGCGTTAGCCACTGTTCGAGCATGGTGTTGCCTTACAGGAACGACACACCGAAGAACTTGGTTGCTACGGTATTGGCGAAGATAATCGCAAGAATGACCGGTATAAAAGTACCAACAGAGAAATTCACGTACTTATGCAGCAACGATGTCTTATAAGCCGCGTTACCTTCACTCATCTCAGCAGTGAAGTTCTCGCGTTTCCAGCGGAAGCGGACAAACAGACAAATAAGCAAACCGTTTAACGGCAGAATCGTTTCGTAGAACACATCGACGATGACATCAAACAGAGACTTGTCCATACCTGCATAATGAGCAATTTTACTTACCCAGGGCAGCAGGCCAAACGAAGTGGCGGCTAACAAGGTGAGGACGGTAATCGCCAGTCCCATTACTAACAGTGCTTTTTTGCGCGAGACGTTATGGCGTTCCATAAACGATGAAGTTGGTACTTCAATGATCGAAACCAACGAAGTGATTGCCGCGACGAACGCAAGCAGGAAGAAAATAGCCGCTGCGACGCTGGCAAAGCCGTAGCCGACGATATCCGTCAACTGCATGAATATTTGTGGGAAGAACGAGAAAATCATCGACACTGATGAATCACTCAGGCTTTCCGGGTTAGTCTCAGGGTAAATGGCAAAAATCGCCGGTAAGGTCATCAGGCCGGCGGTGAAAGCTACAGCAGTATCAGTCACTGCCACCAGTTTACCTGAGGTAACAATATCGTCACTACGACGGAAATAGGAGCCGTAAGTAATCAAAATACCCATACCTAAGGAGAGCGAGAAGAACGCCTGAGCCAAGGCCCCGTTAATGACGCTGCCATCGATCTTACTGAAATCAGGAACCAGGTAGAACTGAACCCCCGCCATGGCGTTATCCAGGGTAAGCACAAAGATAACCAGCAAAATCAGCATCAGGAACAGCGTCGGCATGAGAATTTTTGAGGCGCGCTCGATACCTTTACGTACCCCGCCAACCAGGATGAAGTTAATAATTACGGTAACTGCAACCAAATAGCCGACAAAGGAGTAATCGTTGACGAACTGACCGAAGTATTCTGGCTGCGCGATGAGCTCAAGATTTCCCGATAAGGTCTGGAACAGATAGCCGAAAATCCAGACGGTAATGACCATATAGAAAACGGCGATCATAAAAGGCGTGAAAGTAGCTAACCAGCCGGCCAGTCGCCAGTGCGTCGTTTGTTGGCCAAGCTCGGCATAGGCTTTATAAGGGCTGTGCTGTGAGCGTCGGCCCAAGCCCATCTCGGCAAGCATCACTGGTAAACAAATGAAAGCCACAAACAAAGCATAAATAATCAAAAAGGCACCACCGCCGTTTTTGGTGGCAGCTACCGGAAAACCCACCAGGTTTCCAATACCAACGGCAGAGCCTGCGGCTGCAAGAATAAAGCCTATTTTCGAGCTGAAATGCTCGCGGGATGTACTCATAACGGAGACCTTTGTTTATAGTTATTATGCGTTGAGTAAATCGGAGCATAGGTGCTTGCCCAACTGTGCCTGCCGCCCGGACCCCGAAAGTTATTCGCTCAATCCTAGCGTATGACGTAAAATGCGGCAAGCACCAACAGCTGAAGAAAGCGATGCAACGAGACCTTTTTGCTACCAGTGAACAACAACGACCTATTTTCTTAGGTCAGCAAGCTGCTGTCCTCAAAGGCTTTGCCCTGGCACAAAGTGAACAGTTGTGGCAGGCAATTCAACAGGTCGTAGCAGTTGCACCCTGGCGTCAGCTGCATACTCCCGGCGGCCGGCCCATGTCCGTACGCACCAGCAACTGCGGTGACTGGGGCTGGCATAGCGACAGGCGTGGTTACCGATATGTCGCCCAGGACCCATTAACCGCATTACCCTGGCCAGCTTTGCCTGCCTGTTTCCTGCAACTGGCACAGGACGCCGCCCGGCAGCTCGACTTTCACAACTATCAGCCTGATGCCTGTCTGCTCAACAGTTATCGCTGCGGAACCCGGATGGGGTTGCATCAGGACCGTGACGAAGCTGATTTGAGTGCGCCCATCGTATCCGTTTCACTGGGGTTACCGGCTGAATTTTTATGGGGCGGTTTAAGGCGAAATGACCGCTCAGAAAAGATCATGCTCGAGCACGGCGATGTCGTCGTCTGGGGCGGGGTAGACCGGCTTCGGTTTCACGGCGTGAAAAAGGTTGTGGCGGGGGAGCATCCGCTACTCGGCGAGCAGCGGATTAACCTTACTTTCAGACAGGCAAAAAGCTAGTACATCATGCTATACAGCAGGCGCCGGTATTTCGCCGCCAGCGGATCACCTTTTGGTAAACCATTCAGCATATCCAGGGTCTGCTTGCGGGCGTTGGCGAAGTTAAAGTCGCTGCGCAATACCGAGAACGCTGCTTCGAGTGCTTCTTCCATGCGCTGCGCCTGATACAGCTTACCAGCCAGCTCAAGCTTCAATGCCAGATTGTCCGGTTGTTCCGCGACCTGCTCCTGTAAAGCCCGAAGCTCAGGACTATCAGCAGCCTGCTTGGCCAGCTCAAGTTTACTCGAAACATGCTGATAGTAACTGTCCTGATCAACCAGTCCAATTTGCTGCAACAACTCCTCGGTTTGTTCAATACGGCCGACGCTGCAGGCCGCATCGGCAAGCGTCAGCTTGACCACTGCATTGTCAGGTTGTAAGTCATAGGCTTGTTTGGCCACGGCGTAAGCGTCCTGAAACTGCTCTTGCTGCAACAGGTCTTGTGCTTGTTGCAACAAGTCTTCGCCCGGGCCCGGGATCTGTGCTTCGATTCGTGCGCGAATGGCACTTTCGGGTTCCACACCGGCAAATCCGTCAACCGGCTGACCGTCTTTAAAAAATGCTACGGTTGGCAGGCTGCGGATACCAAACTGAGCGGCCAATTGTTGCTGTGCGTCGCAGTCGATCTTGGCCAGCGTAACCCGATCGCTGAATTCATTGGCCAGTTTTTCCAGTACCGGCATTAACTGTTTGCAGGGCTCACACCAGTCGGCCCAGAAATCAACCATAACCAGTTTGTTTTTTGACGCTTCCAGAATGACTTGCTGGAAGTTTTCCATGGTGACATTAATACCAACGTTTGCCACGATTTATCCTCTTTAAAATTGATTGCTTAAATTTGCTTAGTTAAACCAACGCAATAACTTTTGCTTGAATGACGTGTAAGGTGGATAGCGAAAATTCGGGTCAAACCAAAACGGTCGCTGCATGACCGCTTTATGGTGACTAAAGGTGTCGAAACCAAATTTACCGTGGTAGCGCCCCATACCGCTATTGCCGACCCCGCCGAAGGGGAGCTCAGGATTGAGCATAAACATCAAGGTGTCGTTGTTACACTGGTTGCCGGCGTGGGTTTGCTCGGTCAGTTGCTGCAGTGAACGCGCTGAGGCGCTAAACCCATAGAGTGCCAGCGGTTTGTCGCGCTCGCGAATGAATTCGATGGCACTGGCCAGATTGGGAACTGACAGTACCGGCAATACCGGGCCGAAAATTTCTTCTTCCATGACCGCACTGTCCAGCGCAACGTCATCAAGAATGGTCGGTGCCAGATAGCGGGTCTGACGGTCGTAATCACCACCATGAACCACCGTACCCTGGTCAAGATAGCTAACCAGGCGTTCCCAGTGTTTCTCATTAACGATACGGCCGTAGTCATTGGCGTCACTGGCGTCGTCGCCATAGAACGCATCGGTTGCCTGGCGCAAAGCGGAAATGAAATCTTGCTTGATACCTTCGGCAACCAAAACATAGTCGGGCGCAATACAGGTTTGCCCGGCATTGAGCCATTTGCCCCAGGCAATGCGCCGCGCTGCTATTTTTATGTCAGCGTCATCTAGTACCACCGCAGGGCTCTTACCACCGAGCTCCAGCGTCACTGGCGTCAGATGCTGCGCAGCCGCTTCCATAACGATACGGCCGACGCGTCCGCCGCCGGTATACATAATGTGATCAAAGCGCTCGGCCAGTAACTGCTGCGCGACATCGGCCCCACCAGTCACCACCCGGACTGCCTCGGATGACAAATAGTCGGGCAGTAAACGCGCCAGAATAGCGGCAGTCCTGGGTGCCAGTTCCGACGGTTTTACCACCGCGCAATTGCCGGCGGCCAAAGCCGCTATTAAAGGGCTGAGTAATAGTTGCAGGGGATAATTCCAGGCACCGATAATAAGCACCACCCCCAATGGCTCAGGTTGCAGAAAGCTTTTGCCCGGCCAGGCCAGCATGGGTTGTGATACCCGCTTGGGCCGCATCCATTTACGCAACTGCTTGCAGGTATGTTTAATGTCGGTATGTAAATAACCAAGCTCCGTCAGCCAGCCTTCAGCATGACTCTTACCCAGATCATTGGTCAGGGCTTCAAGCAGATCGTTTTCATGCTCTTCCAGTAGCAGTGCTAACTGTTGCAGCTGTTCAACACGCCACTGCCGCGGCCGGGTCAGGCCGCTGACATAGGTGTGGCGTAAGCGTTGCATCATTTCCTTCATGCGAAGCCGCCCAGGGTGAGAGTTTTGGTTTCCTGATATTCCGCAAGGCCATAGCGCGACCCTTCACGGCCAATACCTGACTGTTTCACGCCGCCAAAAGCATTATAGGCATGTGAAATTGCCCCGGCATTGATACCCAGCATGCCACACTCCAATGCGTTACTGACGCGGTCGATGCGGCGGTAATCCTGGGCACAGAAATAGCCTGCCAGACCAAAGGGCGTATCATTTGCCTTGCGGATGCCTTCCTCTTCGTCGCTAAAGCTCTGGATAGCGACGACCGGGCCGAAAATTTCTTCGCTGGCAATGTCCATGGTTGATGTCACTTCGGTCAGCAGGGTCGGCGCATAGAACAGCTCGCCCAGCTCATCGAGTACGTTGCCGCCCAGCAAACATTCGGCCCCATTGTCTTTCGCATCGTTAACCAGACGCTGCACCTTGTCAATGGCATCCTGGTCGATCAGCGGGCCATAGTCCACTTCGTCGGCGGTGCCACGGTCAACCTTAAGCTGCTCCATTGCGCTTTTAAGCTTATTAACAAAACTATCCAGCACTTTCTCTTGCACCAGAATACGATTAGCGCTGATACAGGTTTGTCCGGCATTACGGAATTTACAGATCAGCAGCTGCTCGACGGCAAGATCAAGGTCGGCATCGTCAAACACAATGAAAGGTGCATTGCCGCCCAATTCAAAGGAAACTTTTTTCACATTACTGGCACATTGTTCCATCAGTTTTTTACCTACGGCGGTCGAGCCGGTAAAACTGAATTTACGAATCAAAGGATGTTCGGTCAGTACCTTGCCTACATGTTTCGCCTCGTAGCTGGGGACGATATTCAGGACCCCGTCAGGAATTCCTACCTCACTGGCTAACTGTGCTATCGCCAGCGCCGATAATGGAGTCAGATGCGGTGGCTTCACCACAATGGTGCAACCGGCAGCAAGCGCGGGCGCAACCTTGCGGGTAATCATGGCGTTGGGAAAGTTCCAGGGCGTTATGGCGCTACAAACGCCTACCGGCTGCTTACTGATCCAGACGCGCTTGTCGTCGCTTTGTCTGGGTAGGACATCGCCGTAACTACGCTCGGCCTCGCCAGCGAACCACCTTACAAAGCTGGCACCGTACTCAATTTCAGCGGCAGCTTCGGCAACGGGCTTGCCTTGCTCGGCACACATCAGCTCGGCAAGCGCCTGTTTGTTGGCCTGCATCGAGTCGAACCATTTCAGTAATAGCTCAGACCTTTCCTGTGGGGTGCGATCGCGCCAGCCGGGCAAGGCGCGGTGTGCCGCCTCGACGGCGCGTTCAGCGAGCGCTGCGTCAGCGTCGGCAACTTCGGCTAAGACTTCGCCGGTAGCGGGGTTAGTGACTTCGAAGCGCTGATCGACAGGTACCCAGTGACCATCAATGAACGCATTAGACTTGGTTAACGAACGCATGCTATGGGATGACATAGGTTTACCCCCTGCAGTTTCAGTAAATGATTGTTTTATGAGTATGTTGCTTATACGCCGTAGTTTCAATGATAGTTTATCTTGTTATTTAGCGACAATTAGCGTATAGTTCGCGCTCCTCAGGGTTACTACCGCTAATGATGGGAGCGGCTCAACCCCTGACTCGCTGGGGTTCAGCGCCTATTATCCTGCCAGAGTGTTCATCGTGTTCTGTAGCTGGGCGTACTTCCCCCTATAAGCTTTACAGAAATGATGTGAGAAAAATATGACAGAAGTAACTTCAGGCCAGTCGTTCGCCGACTTGGGCTTACCTAGTGCTGTGCTTAACCAACTGGACAGCATGGGCTTCACTGCGCCAACACCTATTCAGGAACAAGCAATTCCTGCCCTTTTAGATGGCAAAAACGTGCTGGGCGAAGCCCAGACCGGTACCGGTAAAACCGCCGCTTTTGGTTTGCCGGGGTTAAGCATGATTGACGCACAGACTCGCGAGACGCAAATGCTGGTAGTCGCACCAACCCGTGAGCTTGCCATTCAGGTAGCTGAGGCGCTAAGCGGTTTCGGTCAGAAAATGCGCGGGCTGGAAGTTGCCACCGTTTATGGTGGTGCCGCTTTCGGACCACAGATCAAAGCTTTACGTACCGGCGCACAAATCATTGTGGGTACGCCAGGACGTCTGCTTGATATGTTGAACAAGGGCCTATTGAAGCTATCTGCATTGCGCATGGCAGTGCTGGATGAAGCCGATGAAATGCTCAACATGGGCTTTATCGACGACATCGAGACGATCATGGGCGCAGTGCCGAACAGTGCTCAACGCGCACTGTTTTCAGCAACGATGCCGAATGCGATTCGCAAATTAGCGAAAACCTTCCTGGTTAACGAGGCAAGTGAGCAACCGATCAACATTAAAATTGCACCGAAAACGCAAAATAAAGCGAATATTCGCCAACGCGCGTGGCAGGTTCGTGGCCTGACCAAAATGATGGCGCTGACCCGCTTGCTGGAAACGATGGAATATCAGCGCGTGTTGATTTTCGTACGTACCCGCAGTGACACCATGGAAGTGACCGAGCTGTTACAAAAATCTGGTTTCAAAGCCTCGCCTTTAAGCGGTGATTTAAACCAGTCTCAGCGCGAGCAAACGGTGAATCAGTTGCGTAGTGGCCATATTGAAATTCTGGTTGCCACTGATGTTGTCGCACGTGGTCTGGACGTCCCCGAAATTACGCACGTGGTGAACTATGACTTGCCGGGTGACAGTGAATCTTATGTTCACCGTATTGGCCGGACGGGCCGTGCGGGTCGCAGCGGCGAGGCGATTTTGTTCTATCGTCCGCGTGAAAAGCACTTGTTGCGTCAGTACGAGCGTTTGACCAATAGTTCCATTGAGTTCTTTGAAGTACCCAATGCGGCTGAACTGAGCGCGCATCGTCAAAACTCATTGCAGCAAAAAATTGTAGCGAAAGTCGCTGACAGTGACTTAAGTGAAATGACTGCCATCGTCGAAAAGATGCAGCAGGAGACTGGTTTATCAGCAACTCAGATCGCGGTTGCGCTGTTGGCTGAACAACAGACCCAGCGTCCGCTTATCGTGCCAGCTGATCCGGCACCGAAGAAATTTGCTGAGCGTCCGGAGCGCGGCGACCAGAAACGTGGCGAGAAGCGCAACAGTCGTGACCGTCGTGACGCCAACGTTGAATTTGATACTTATCGTATTCAAGTGGGACGTGAGCATGGCGCGCGGCCACAGGATATCGTTGGTGCCATTGCTAACGAAGGCGATATCGACAGCAAATATATCGGTCAGATTCAGCTGTTTGATAATCACAGCCTGGTAGAACTACCAAAAGGTATGCCAACGGGTGTGTTGCGCATTCTGCAACGGGCACGGGTACGCCAGCAGCAAATGGGCATGGAGCTGGCTGACACGAACATAGCCGCACGGCCACGTAAGCCGCGTGGTGAGCGTCCGGCGCCACGTGGTTTTGCCGGTGGTAAAGAGCGTCAGGGACGTGGTGAGCGTCGCCCGCGCCGTTTTCAGTAACCACTACTAAGAAATGACTCGAAGGGGAGCTGTCGCTCCCCTTTTTTATTGCAGCTGTTCGAGAAACTTCTCGGCCTCGTTAAGAATCTCCTTTTTTTCAGTGCTGTCACGCTGTTCCCACTGTTTTAAAATGAGCCCCATACGGCCGTTACTTTGCAAATGGTCATAATGCCGGTCAATAAAATTCCAGTAGAGATAATTAAACGGACATGCCTGCGCACCGGTTTTTTGTTTCACGTCGTAGTCACAGCTGGCGCAATAATCAGACATTTTATGAATATAGCTACCACTGGAAATATAGGGCTTGGTGGCCAGAACGCCGCCATCGGCATACTGACTCATGCCCCGGGTATTCGGTAGCTCCACCCATTCAATAGCGTCGATATAAATGCCCAGATACCAGGCATCTACCGCGTCCGGGTCACAGCCTGCGAGTAAGGCGAAATTACCGGTGACCATCAGCCGCTGAATATGATGCGCGTAGGCATGCTCGAGCGACTGTTGAATACTCTGCGCCAGACAATTCATGCGGGTTTCGCCATGCCAGTAAAACTCAGGTAAGGCGCGGCGGTGATTAAAATGATTGCGATCGCCATACTCGGGCATAAATTGCCAGTAGATGGCACGCACGAACTCACGCCAGCCAATGATCTGGCGCACAAAGCCCTCAATCTGGTTCAGTGATATTTCATCGCGGTTCTCGCGCCAGGCGGAGAGTGCTTTCTCGACGACCACCCGCGGGCTAATCATTTTACTGTTCAGGGCAAACGACAAGCGCGAGTGATAAAGGCTCCACTGTGCGTCGAGCATCGCATCCTGGTAATCCCCGAAGTGGGGGAGGAAGCGTTTGGTGAAGTCTGCCAACTGCTGTTTGGCGTCTTTACGGGTCAGCGGCCAGATAAACTGACTGGCATTGATTGCCCCCAGTGTCTTGACGTTCTCTGCTTCGAGCATTTCGTAAATTTCCGTGACATCGTGGGAAAACGTAAGCGGTTGCGGAATGTCTTGCGTGTCTTTTGGAGTTTTTCGGTTGTCCTTATCAAAATTCCATTGCCCGTCTGCCGGCTTATCACCGTCCATAAGGTAGCCGGTTTGTTTTCGCACGCGCCGGTAAAAATGCTCCATCATGTAGTTGGCTTGCTTACCGAACCAGTCCTCTAATACTGTTCGCTCCGTCAGAAAATGTTCAGTGTCATACCAATGCACCTGTGCCGCGCAGCGCTCGCTCCACTTGCTGAGCTGCTGATCCAACCGATACTCGTCGGGTTGTTGCAGGTGTACCTGGTCGGCGTTGCAACGCTCCAGCAGCCGCGCGAGATTATCGGTCAGTGACGATTGATTATCGGCATGATCAAGGGTTAAATACAAAACCTGATGTCCGGCTTCAGCAAGGGCACTGGCAAACTTACGCATGGCAGCAAAAAAGCCGACCACTTTTTGAATATGGTGCTGACAATATTCCGTTTCCTGGCGCAGTTCATACATAACGAACAACCTGTTGGCTTGTTGTTCGCGGTACCAGCTGTGATCGGCGTTCAGCTGGTCGCCAAGAATTAAGGCGACAGTATCGATGTCTTGTTCGGGCACGTCACTTAAGCATAACCAGCATTTTGAGCTTAAAAATAGCGGAGATGTTGAAGTTGCCATAATCCTGTTAATCGCGAAAAAGTGTATTAGAGTTAATAGTCGGGTACGGTGCGCTAAGGCAAACAGATCCTTATAAAAAGCTGGTAAATTTGCCGCGAAACATAGCCAGAGTGGGCATAATTTGGCATTATGCACCGATTCGCAGAAGAGTCTTACAGGCAGGAAACTATGCAGCCAGTTAATGTCATTTGTATCAAGTGGGGCCAGAAATATGGCGCCGATTATGTCAATACGCTTTACTCAATGGTCAGCCGCAATTTGTCGCGACCATATCGTTTCGTTTGCTTCACTGATGACCCTGAAGGCATTCGCGACGAAGTCGAGGTTAAACCTATTCCCGAAGTAGGGTTCGCCGATTTTGATGAGCGTAAGCCATGGACGTTTGGCCATGGTTGGCTGAAATTAACTGTCTTTGCCGAACCGCTTTATGACTTGCAGGGGCCCACGCTATTCCTCGATCTCGATATCGTCATTGTGGGTAGTCTGGACGAGTTTTTTGAGCCTGAAGGCGAGTTTCTGGTCATTAAAGAATGGGATAAATCAGATGCTACAGGCAATACTTCGGTGTTCCGGTTCAATATTGGCGCCCATGTAGACGCACTTGAGCATCTGAAAGAAGATCCGGTGGGTGCCCGTAAAAATGTACGCAACGAACAGGAATATATCACCCAATATGTCGACCGCCAGGGCAAACTGAAATACTGGCCGGCAGAGTGGTGCCGCAGCTTCAAGCGTCACTGTTTGCGCCCGTTCCCGTTGAGCTTTTTTCAGCAGCCACGCATTCCTGAAGGCGCCAAGGTCATTATTTTCCATGGTCGCCCACACCCTGACGACGCCATTGCCGGCCGCAGTGGTAAATGGTACCGCAAAGTTCTGCCCACTACCTGGATCAAAGAGTACTGGCGCTAAGTACCATGACAGCCGCGTATCGTTTACTCATTCGGCTGTTACTGCCTCTGGCGTTCGTATATTTGTGGCTTCGGGGCAAAAAAGCCCCGGCCTATCGGCAACGCTGGTCAGAGCGACTGGCATTGCAGCCAGTTCCTCCGGCTTACCGGCATGGCTTATTGATTCATTGTGTCTCAGTGGGCGAGACTGTCGCCGCGCGGCCTTTGATTGAGGGCATCTTAACGCAGTACCCGCACTTACCCGTAACACTATCGTCCATGACGCCAACCGCCGCCGACTTAGCGCAGCGATTATTTGGCAGCCGCGTTCACCACCTTTACTTACCCATCGATACGCCCGGTGCGATGCGCCGCTTTTTTACCAAGCTGGCGCCCCGTGCAGCGATTATTCTGGAAACTGAACTCTGGCCCTGCTTTCTGCGCGAAGCGCGGTGCCGTCGGGTGCCGGTTATGTTGCTGAATGCCAGGATGTCGGAAAAGTCGCTGGCGTCTTATCAGCGTAATAGCTGGTTGCTGGGACCCATCTGGCAACAACTACGTTGGGTCGCCGCGCAGACGCAAACGAGTTGTGAACGTTTTATCGAGTTGGGTGTACCGGCAGATAAACTGGCCAGCCGGGGCAACCTGAAATTCGACAGTCATGTAGCAGCTACGACACTCTCCGAAGCTCACGAGTTACGCCAGCGCCTTGCCCGCCCGGTGGTCGTGGCAGCGAGTACTCATAAAGGCGAAGATGAACAGATACTTGATGCCTTTGCTGACGTGCTGGAAAACGAACCTTCGACCCTGTTGATTCTGGTGCCACGTCACCCGGAAAGATTTGAAAATGTCGCAGAGCTTATCGGTCAGCAAGGCTTCGCGCTGCAGCGGCGCAGTTCAGGCGATTTACCTGATGAACAGCATCAGGTCTGGTTGGGCGATACGATGGGCGAGTTATTACTCTGGTATGCTGTGGCTGATGTTGCCTTTGTCGGCGGCAGCTTAATCACGCGAGGCGGCCACAATCCGCTGGAGCCAGTGGCCACTGATACCGCCATCGTCAGCGGTCCTCACGTATTTAATTTTAAAGAGATTTTTGCGCGGCTTGATGCAGCGGGCGGCATGCGCTGGGCTGAAGGTGCTGAAGATTTGGCACAACAGTTGACCGAGTTACTCCAGAAATCAGAGTTGCGGTCAAAATTGCAGCAGGCAGCGCGCCAGGAATTTGCGCAGGATCAAGGTGCAACGACGGCAATGTTAAATGATATAAGCCATTGTCTGCCGCAGTTAACCAAGGGAGAAAAGCTGAATATGGCAACCGTTGAGAAATTGAACCCCTCAGCAAAGGAAGAAATCTGGTATCGCAGCGATCGCTTTGAAGCTTTTCAGGAAGCGTACTTTGACCCCGATTTCTGGCGCGCCCGCGATCAAATAAAAGGCGCAGCTACTGGCAGAAGCACGGCCTGGTTTATCGCCGGCGAAAAAATCGATATGTTATTACGCCACTATTATCGCGGTGGACTGGTCGGAAAACTCAATAAAGACAGGTTTAAACGTGAACCTGTTGCAGAAAGCAGGGCGATGGCAGAGTTTGAGCTGCTCCTGCAATTAAGAGAGCAAGGTTTACCGGTGCCCGAGCCCCTGGCTGCGCGCTATAAAAAAGCGCCATGGTGGGGCTACCGCGCAGATATACTGGTGGCAGTCATTCCCGGTGCCAAAGATGTATTTAAATGTTTGTCGGAGCGTCCACTAAGTGCTGATGAGTGGCACAAGCTCGGGGCTGCGATTCGCCAACTTCATGATGCCGATGTTTACCATTCAGACCTGAACTGCCACAACCTGATGTTAGACAGCGCCGATAAAGCCTGGATCGTTGATTTCGATAAGTGTGAATTTCGTGAGAGTGGGCAGTGGCGCGAAGGGAATCTGGCGCGCTTATTACGTAGTTTTAAAAAGGAATATCGTAAAGCGCAAGAGGCCAGCCGGGACTTCCATTGGCAGGAAGAGCGCGACTGGCCTTTGCTGATGGCGGGGTATGAAAACGCGCGTTAATCGCGCGTTTGACCCGTACCTGTGACCACGAATTTCTCGGTGGTCAATGCCTGCAGTCCCATCGGGCCATAGGCATGCAGTTTACTGGTCGAGATACCAATTTCTGCACCTAAACCCAGCTGACCGCCATCACTGAAACGTGAGGAGGCGTTCCACATGGTAACCGCCGAATCGACTTCGCGAATAAAGCGTTGCGCAGTGGTTTCATTCTCAGTAGCAATGACTTCAGTGTGGCCACTGCCGAAATCCTGAATGTGCTTGATACCAGCGTCAAAGTCGGCGACGGTGCGGACCGCAATCTCAAGCGCCAGATACTCTTCGCCAAAAGCGTCAGTACTAATGATATCTGGTTGCTCAAAGTAGCTTGCAGAGGTTTGGTCGCTGTGAATCTTAACGCCTTTTTCCTGCAATGCCGCTGCCGCTTTTGGTAAGAACTGCTCGGCAATATCTTTATGCACCAGCAGGCCTTCCAGGGCGTTACAAACACCGGTACGCTGTGTTTTGCCGTTCAGCAACAGATTCAGCGCTTTATCCAGATCCGCGTCCTTATCAACATACAGATGGCAAACACCTTTGTAGTGCTGAATAACTGGTATCTTACTGTTATCGCTGACAAAGTGAATCAGACCTTCACCGCCACGCGGGATGACCAGATCAATATAGTCGTCCTGTTGCAACAGGTTAAGCATCAGATCACGATCGGGTGTTGGCACCACGGTAATGACGTCCTCTGGCAAATCGCTCTCGCGCAATGCTTCATGCAACGCGGCGGCGATAGCTTTGCTGCTTTCGATAGCTTCGCGACCACAGCGTAGGATGACGGCATTGCCTGATTTAAAACAAAGGGCGCCGGCGTCAGCTGTAACGTTAGGACGCGCTTCATAAATCATGCAAATAACGCCCAGCGGGATACGCATTTTTTCGACCACGATGCCGTTCGGGCGGGTGGTAAACGGCATCCGCTCGCCGACGGGATCTTTCAGTTCAATAATTTCTTCAATTGCGGTGGCCATCCCCTCAATCCGCTCAGGGTTTAGCTGCAGACGGTCGAGCATGGCATCAGAAAGGTCTTTCTCGCGACCTGCAGCCATGTCCTGCTGGTTGACCTCAAGAATTTTGTCCTGATGTTTACGGATGGCATTGGCCATACGTTGTAAGACATCATTTTTTTGCTGCTCTGTCAGTGTTGCAACGGCACGCGCGGCAACGGCGGCGCGTTTGGCAATATCACTGGCTACGGAGTTACTCATACATCCTCCAATATCATTAAATCGTTACTTTCGATGACTTCGGTGATTGGGCTATAACCATATTGTTCGGCAATATGGCTCACTTCCTGGCCTTTAATATGCAGCAACTCATGTGAGCTGTACTGACAAATGCCTTTGGCAATGGCTTCGGCATTTTCGCCATTGCGAATAACCACTGCGTCACCGCGATTGAAATCTCCCTGCACGTCAACAATTCCGGTCGTTGTTAACGACTGACCATCCAGCAGAGCATCAGCAGTTGTGCTGTCGACCACAATCTCACCCTGTGAGATCAACGTGTGGCGCAACCAATGCTTCTTGTTGCTCATCGGGTCTTGTTGGCGTTTGAATAAGGTGCCAGGGTTCTCACCCTGCAACATTAATTCGAATGTTTCGCCTTTGCGGCCGTTGACAATATAGGTGTCAACGCCATGCGAGGTTGCCTTTTCTGCTGCTTCAATTTTGGTACGCATACCACCGGTGGCAATCTTGTTCGTGGTGCCGCCGGCAAGGGCAAATATTTCTTCAGTGATCTCATCGACCACCGGAATCTTCTTGGCGTCGGGCTTGACCCGTGGGTCAGCATCAAACAAGCCGTCAATATCCGAACAAATAAATAGCGCGTCAGCGTCAACCAAAGTTGCAACCATTGCTGCCAGGTTGTCATTGTCACCCACTTTCATTTCGTCGGTGGCAAGGGCATCATTTTCATTCACAATAGGCAATACATCGTGTTCTAACAATGTATGTAAGGTATTGCGAATACTTACATAACGCGCGCGGTCGCGAAGGTCGCCATGGGTCATAAGTACCTGAGCGCAGGGGAAATCAAAAAAGCGCGACCAGTTGGCCATCATGTCGCTTTGTCCCACCGCCGCCATGGCTTTTTTCACCGTTACCGGAATGGTATCGCTGTTATAAGCGATATGCTTGCGTCCGGCCGCAGCACTGCCGGATGAAACTAACACTATCTCTTGCCCACGCTCATGACACTCAATGATGAAGCGGGCGATAGCTAATAAGTATTTACTGCTCGTTCCTGTATCGTCTGGCGCAATCAACGCACTGCCAACTTTTACGACGGCACGCTGCCAGGAAGGCATTTTCATAGTGGCTCCCTCTCAAAAAATTCGTTCGTAGTCTAACAGATATGTAGGGGTTTCTCTAGGTTGAGACTATAAGCCGTGGCTATGTTGATCATAGCTTAGTAAAATTTAGGAAATAGTGCTCAGGAAATGAGCAAGAGGGGGCGGTGCAGGCAATAAAAAAGCCCCTGTTAATGGGGCTTTAGAGAGACATTATTCGCTGGGAGGGGTGTAGCCTTCAATTTCGACGTCTTTACCCTCAAAAAGAAAAGCTTTCATTTGCTCTTCAAGAAATTCACGTGATTTCGGGTCCATTAAGTTGAGACGCTTTTCATTGATCAGCATGGTCTGTTTTTTCTGCCACTCAGCCCAGGCTTCTTTGGAGATATTTTGGTAAATCTTTTCTCCAAGCTCGCCAGGGTAAAGCTGAAAGTCGAGACCTTCGGCCTCTTTTTTCAGGTATTGGCAATATACGGTACGGCTCATAGTTACCTCGGTTCCTCTGTGAATATGCTGAATTTTACGCCCTAATCCTGTTGGTTACAAACCTCGCTGGCAATCAGCTGTTGCAGTAACTTACGTATGGGAGCGGGTAAGCCAACTTCATCAAGCTGGTGGCAGGCAATGCGTCTTGTTGTGCCATTGCCCGGCGGTGTTGCCAGCCAGACATGGCCATCAAGTTTGTAATGGCTAAAAGTATGGCGGAATCTCGTCCAAAGTTGCGCGTCGGGCGCCTGTGCTACTTCGGGCAGGCACCAAAGCGTCGGCCAGATGCCGCTGGCCGGGCGTTGTTCCAGCACAATGCCCCTGGCACTAACGTCGAGCAGAAAATGTCCTTTACGCGTCGGTATTGCTTTTTTCTGCTGGCGCTTTGGCAACGCATTCACCTTACCAAGTTGCAATGCCTGGCACACTTTCGCTAAAGGACATAGCGCGCATAAAGGTTGCTGCGGTTTACAGATAGTGGCGCCTAAATCGAGTAACCCCTGAGCGAAACGACGATTGTCTCTGGCCGGGGTAAAATGCTCAGCGAGTTGCCAGAAATAACGATCGTTAGTGCTTTTATTCACTTCGTAAGGTAGCGCGAACAATCGCGCGAACAAGCGTTTGACATTACCGTCGACAATCGCCGCGGGCGCATCAAAGGCAAAGGCGCGAATGGCGCCCACAGTATAGGGCCCGATACCCGGTATTTCCTTAAGTTCCGCAGCGCTGCGTGGAATCTCACTTTGGTAGTCGCGGACGACCTTCTGCGCGGCAGCGTGCAAATTTCTCGCGCGGCGATAATAACCCAGCCCTTGCCAAAGCGTCATCACTTCATCTTCGCTGGCACTGGCCAATGCTTCGATTGTCGGGAACGTCTGCAGCCAGCGCTCAAAGTAAGGAATCACGGTTTTAACCTGAGTCTGCTGCAACATAAGTTCACTGACCAGGACGTGATAGGGATCGTTATGCAACTGCCAGGGCAGATCGTTACGGCCTTTGGCTTTTTGCCAGCCAGTGATGCAGTTGGCAAGCGCCTCTGGCGAGATAACCTTTGTTGCCGCTGTAACTTGAGAGTTTGACACTTAATGACGTCTCCACCGCATTCATTTTTAAGGATTTTCTTTAAATTTCGTAAGAACGAGGTCGTTATCAGGTAAATCTTTTGTAAAGCATGAAAAAATCACTAAAAAACAAGCGAAATCACTCTATTTCGTATATAGTAAAGGGAAATTCGAATCTATTCATTGGGAAATTAAAGGAGCATCTCGTGAATCGTATCGCCGCAGTATCATTAGCAGTATTAGCCGGTCTATCTTTTACCGGTTCAGTTTACGCTCAAAGTACAAATGAGGGTGAATGGTATGTCGGTCCGCGGCTTGGTCCATTCGGAACTGATTCCGATCGGGTCGCTATCGACAATAATCAACTCCGTACCTTCGATGGCGGATTCGACAGTGCATTCTATGGTTTAGAAGCTGGCTTCCAGTTTACCCCAGAGTGGGGCTACCGTGTGTACTATGATTACCTGCGTGGTGATCTGGAAAACGCCGACTCTGCCGACGGCCGGGTATTCGGTGTCGACGTACTTTATAACTTCACCAACAACCTTTACGGTAGCCTGGGTATTAACAATACCGAGCTCGGTGACGTATCGAACCAGTTCTTACGGGTAGGTGCCGGTTATCGTGAGCAGTTAAACAACAACTGGGACGTATTTGTTGAAGGTGGTGTACAGCAAAGCGACGGCGACCTGACTGAATTCTTACTGATGACAGGTGTGCGTTACTACTTCGGTCGCACCGCAGCCCCAGCGCCGGCTCCGGCACCAGCTCCGCAGCAAGCTGCGCCAGTTGACTCAGATGGTGACGGTGTTATCGATGCCAACGACCTGTGTCCGAATACGCAGCCAACTTATAAAGTTGATGAAACGGGTTGTGTCATGTATCGCAACGAGACCATCACTCACGAGCTGATGATCAACTTTGCCTTTGACTCAGCGAAAATCCCAACCAACGAAGTCGTTGAGTTGAAAGAAACCGCGGACTTCCTGAAGGAATACCCGCAGTTGGATATTCGTATCGAAGGCCACACTGATAACATTGGTACGGTCGAGTACAACCAGGGCTTATCGGAGCGTCGTGCAAAATCAGTAGGCGAGAGCCTGGTGAAAGACTACGGTATTGAGCAGGAGCGTATCAGCACTATCGGTTATAGTGAAAACCGTCCGCTGGTGCCAAATACCTCGAAAGAAAACCGTGCGATGAACCGCCGTATTGAAGCCAAAATGTCAGTCACCAAAGAAGTACCGGTGAAAGAAGACAACTAAGCTTCATAAAGTAAGTTGAAAAAGGCGCGCTAAGCAATTTGCTTGGTAGCGCCTTTTTTGTCTGAATGCAGGAAAAAGAATCAGGTCATGACTGAAAGTAAGAAAACTTCAACACAGGAAAATCTTGCCGCAGCGCAGCAAGAGGGTCGCTATATTCGTCAGGTACGCAGCTTTGTAAAGCGCGAAGGACGTCTTACCAAAGGTCAGGCGGCAGCGCTTGAGCGCAGTTGGCCCACGATGGGTCTGGAGCACCGTAACGGTGCTATCGATCTGGTCGAGGTCTTTGGTCGCGATGCCGATACAATTGTTGAAATTGGTTTTGGCATGGGCCACTCGTTGGTCAGTATGGCTAAAGCTGCTCCCGAGAAAAATTTTATTGGTATTGAAGTTCACCGTCCTGGAGTCGGCGCCTGCCTGATGGAAGCTGAAGCGCAAGGCGTGAGCAATTTGCGGGTCTATGAACATGACGCAGTGGAAGTTTTTCGCGACTGTATTGCTGAAGAAAGCCTGGCCGGTGTGCAGGTGTTTTTTCCCGACCCCTGGCACAAAAAGCGTCACCACAAGCGTCGTTTGATTCAGCCTGAGTTTGTCGAAAAGCTACGCAGTAAACTCAAAATAGGCGGTGTATTGCACCTGGCGACAGACTGGCAGAACTATGCCGAGCATATGCTTGAAGTCATGCGCGCAGCGGCTGCCGAGGGTAAATGGCGGAATTTGTCAGAGTCGGATGATTTTGTGCCGCGACCCGCAGAGCGTCCACTCACCAAGTTTGAAAAGCGTGGTGAACGTCTCGGTCACGGCGTCTGGGACTTGAAGTTCGAGCGTTTGCGTTAAGCCCTGACAGCGATCAAAGCAGACCACTAAACCATTTCATCAAGAATGGAATTTAAAAAACGGCGCCCCAGTGGCGTCGTTTGCCATTCTGTCGCTGAAGAGGTGATTAACCCTTTGTGAAGTGCAGGTGCCAGAGCCTGCTCAGCCACGGCCAATGGCAGACCGGTGCGCTCTGTAAACAAAGATTTGGTGATAGGTTCAGCGAGCCGTAACAGGTTCATAAAAAATTCAAAGGGCAGCTCTGCGGCGTCTACTTCCCAGGTGCGATAGCGCAATGGCCGGGTCAGGTCCAGGTAGCCCTGCGGATGCTTGATTTTCTCGCAACGCAGAATGCGCGCCTCGTCAATAAGCGTGATCTTACTATGCGCGCCGCAACCAATGCCCAGATAATCGCCAAACTGCCAGTAATTGCGATTATGGCGGCTCTGATGGCCGGGCTTTGCATAAGCGCTTACTTCGTAATTCTCATACCCTGCGGCAAGTAATTTGCGATGGCCCTGTTCGCTTATCTCGGCCAGGACATCATCTTCCGGCAGACGCGGAGGTCGGCTGGCAAATGACGTATTTGGCTCAATAGTCAGCTGGTACCAGGAAATATGCGGCGGATTCAATGCGATCACGCCATCCAGATCGGCCATTGCCTGTGCAATACTTTGCTGCGGCAAGCCGTGCATCAGATCCAGATTAAAACTGCGTAGCGGCAATTGCCGCGCGTGTGCGGCTGCGGCCAAGGCTTGCTGCGGGTTATGAATACGTCCGAGGCGTTGCAGTTGCGCCTCATCTAAGCTTTGGATACCGATAGAGAGGCGGTTCACACCTGCCTGTAGAAAACCGGCGAAGCGTTCCTGTTCGAAGGTGCCGGGGTTGGCCTCCAGGGTAATTTCACAGTCTGCGGTTAACTGCAACTCAGTCTTAATACCGTTGAGTAGCGTTGCTACTGCCTGCGGCGAAAGCAGACTTGGCGTGCCGCCGCCAATAAAGATACTGACAATTGGACGGTCCTGTGCCCAACTGCGGTCGGCCCGTAAGTCATCGAGTAAGCGGGCGATATAAGCCTGCTCAGGCACGCCCCCTTTTAATGCGTGGGAATTAAAGTCGCAGTAGGGGCACTTCTGTACACACCAGGGAATATGCACGTACAGCGACAGTGGTGGCAACTTCATCATGTTTCCTGTAACTGCGCAAGAAGTTGTCGTAGTGCTTGTCCACGATGACTTAGCTGCTGTTTTCGCGACTTGCTGAGTTCAGCTGCGGTACAACCTTCACTGGCGATATAAAAAACCGGGTCGTAACCGAAACCGTCACTGCCGCTGGGCTGCAGGGCAATTTCTCCGCGCCAGCTGCCATGGCAGATGAGTGGCGTTGGGTCATCGGCGTGACGCAAAAAGGCCAGTACACAGTGGAAGCTCGCCTGACGCTCGCCCACAGGTACCTGCTGCAACGCATGGAGTAACTTAGCAACATTTTCCTGATCACTGGCGCTACTGCCAGCGTAACGCGCGCTATAGATACCAGGTGCGCCATCTAAGGCCTTTACTGCCAGACCTGAGTCATCGGCAAGGGCGGGCAGACCGGTATGGCTGGCCGCATGTCGTGCTTTGATAATGGCATTCTCAATGAACGTCAGGCCGGTCTCTTCAGCCTCTTCGAAGTTCCACTCGCTCTGTGGCTTTACCCGCCAGCTGAGCGGCGTTAAGAGATCGCTTAGTTCGCGAACCTTACCCTGATTTCCAGTTGCTAATACGACTTCTTGCATGACAGATGACTTCATTTTCGGCACAATGAATTCATTATAAGCCATAGCGATAGTGCGACCAAAGGAGAAATGCTTGGGTGACTTGAATAGCGTGATGCTTTTAATGGGCTCATTGTTATTGGTGAGCATTTTGGCAGCGGTGGTGTCATCACGCTTCGGTGCACCCTTGCTGTTGGTATTCCTGACCGTCGGCATGCTGGCTGGCGAAGAGGGGGTGCTGGGTATCGAGTTCGATCAACCCGAAATTGCCTTCTTTATTGGTTCACTGGCGCTGGTCATTATTATTTTTGACGGTGGTATGCGCACCCGCAAAGAGCGCTTCCGGGTGGCTCTTTGGCCCGCGATCAGTCTGGCAACGGTTGGCGTCGCGCTGACTTGCACCTTAACCGCTCTCGGTATCGTCTTATTCTTTGATTTGCCCTGGCCCATCGCCTTGCTCATTGGGGCAATCCTCAGTTCTACCGACGCCGCGGCGGTGTTCGGTATCTTTCAGTCACAGAATCTGCGCATTAAACAACGGGTGGCGTCGACACTCGAAATCGAGTCAGGCACCAACGATCCCATGGCAGTCATTCTTACCCTGACCATGACCACGGTCATCGCTTCCTCGCAAGCAATGTCGCTCACCAGCATTAGTTTGAATGTACTGCAACAACTGGTTATCGGTTACCTGGCCGGTTGGCTTGGCGGGCATGCTTTCGTGCTGCTGGCGCGTAAAATTACTGCTCAGTTTGCGTTTTTCCCCTTGCTGGCGGCGGCAAGCGCGGTGGTGGTATTTGCCATGACTTCTGGCATTGGTGGCAGCGGTTTTCTCGCCGCTTATCTGATGGGTTACATCATCGGAAATGCCCGTTTGCCGCAACTGATTCATATTCTGAAGGTGCAGGATGGCCTGGCGTGGCTCAGTCAGATCATGATGTTCCTGATTCTTGGCTTACTGGTGACCCCGTCACATCTGATGAACAATATTGGTTTGTCGCTTGCGGTTGCCGGGTTGATGATATTTATTGTGCGCCCGCTGGCGGTCGTTGTCAGTCTGTTGCCGTTCTCGTTTCCGTTACGCGAACAGTTTTTCATTAGTTGGGTGGGCCTGCGCGGTGCGGTGCCCATCATTCTGGCGCTTTATCCCTGGTTAAGCGGCGTAGAGGGGCAAGAGTTGTTTTTCGATATTGCCTTTGTGGTGGTGCTGGTATCGCTGGTATTACAAGGCTGGACGCTGGCGCCAATGGCGCGCTGGCTGAAGCTTGAAGTGCCGCCGCAGGCGGAGCCTGACCGGCGCATGGCGCTGGAGCAGGTAGGTAGTAAAGATCCGCTTGAGCTATGGGCGTACGAGATTAGTGAGCGCTCACCGGCATGTGATCACTTTTGGCACGAATTACGCTGGTCGGTACCGCTGGAATTCGTCGGACTCATCCGTGACGGTGAATGGCTGCGTCCCGAACGACGTCCGAAACTGCTGGAAGATGATCGGGTGCTGGTGGTAGCCAAGGTAAAGCATATTGATGAAATTAGCCGCGTGCTGGCCGCAGGTGGTAAAGATCGCGCCCTGACCAGCAGTGACTTCTTTGGTGACTTTACCCTTAACGGCGATTTAAGCCTGGCCGACGTGGCAAGCTTTTATCCTCTAGGTGAGCTCGAAGGTGAGTTGCGGCAACTAAGCCTGCACGAGTATTTCTCGCAGAAATTTCATCGCCGCATGGTAGTTGGTGATCAATTAGTACTTGGTAAGGTTCAGCTCACGGCTCGTGAGCTGAACGATGAGGGCCGCATCACCAAGGTTGGCGTAAAGCTTCTGGATAAAGACGAAAAGTAAGTGGTTAGTTACGCCAGAACTCTTCTGAGAAGCGGAGTTCTTGTGCCTGATTACCTTGTTTGATGGTAATAAAAAAGCGCAAGGTCTCAAGGTTAGTAAAGGGCACCTGTGCCAGATAGTATACCGCTTCACCTTCAATCACTTCGTCAAACTCAAGCTTTTGTTCAACGCTCAACGGGTTTCTGACAATGCCCGATATCTCTACCTGTTGTGCCGGCTTGCCTGGTTTTTCCGCAGCCAACACTGCAATATTCACAGTTGCCAGCGTTGGTGAACGCTCTAAGCCGTACTGCTGCGCCATTTCAGGTCGCAGTAAGGTCGAGTTGAACGCATTGTAGTGGACTTCCCACGGCCCCAGCCGCTGACTTTGCTGGGCCATCACCGGAGTCGCCCAGAGCAGACTCAGTGCGAGACTGGATAGCAATGTGAAGTGTAAGAGTCGACACATCATAATCAGATTCCTATTAAAATCCGCAGCGCCTGAATACCGATAATTAATACCAGTACCGATAAGTCCAGACCGCCGATGGGTGGAATGATACGGCGAATGGGCGCCAGGAAAGGTTCAGTGAGCTGCACCAGAATGGCCATCATTGGATTATAGCCTTGCGCGAACCAGCTAAGCAGGGCGCGAATGATGACAATCCAGAAAAACAACTGTAAAAACTGACTGATCGCGCCAAGTATGCCAACCATGATCAGGTCGACCCAGATGAACGGGTAACCGAGAACAGCGGAGAGCACAACAAACTTGCCGAAGCTTACCAATAATGCCAGCACTATCGTTGCCAAATCCCACACCCCGACAGTAGGAATCACCTTACGTAGGGGAAGCACCAGCGGATTGGTCACTTTGACCACAAACTGGCTCATCGGATTGTAAAAATCAGCTCGCGCAGCTTGCAGCCACACGCGCAAAATCACCACCATCAAAAATAGTTCAAAGGCAACAGTGATGAGAAAACGCATCATTTCCATAGTAATTACCCTTAGAAGAGTTTAGCCATTTCCTGGTTTCGTTGTACTGCTGCTTTGACCGCATCAGCAGAGATTTTATCAATATCGTAAGCCTGATATTGCTCGATGCCTTTGGCTGTGGAACCACCTTTACTGGTGACCTGCTTACGTAGTTCCTCCAGTTCAAGGTCACTGGCGATCGCCATTTCTGCAGCACCCAATGCGGTTTGTTGCACCATGGTGCGTGCTTTGTCACGGTCGAAGCCCAATGCTACGGCCGCTTTTTGCAAGCTGGCCATAAATTCAAAGAAGTAGGCCGGTCCGCTACCCGCTACCGCGCCAAGAATATCCAGCTCATCTTCGTCAGCAACCCATAACGTTGCGCCGACGCCATCGAACGCTTCGGTGATACAAGTTTTGTCGTCGGCAGTGGCATACGCATCAGCAACCAGACCTGACATGCCTTTACCCACCAGTGACGGCGTATTTGGCATGACGCGAATCATGCGGATGTTATCGCCCAGGTACTGACGATACTTTTCCATGCGGATACCCGCTGCAATGGTCACAATAAGCTTACTATCTAAACCCGGAACCTCATCGCGCAGTGCAGCGCAGACATCGGCCATTAACTGTGGCTTAACAGCGAGTACAATCACATCGGCGGCTTTGGCTACTTCAGCGTTGTCCTGACTGGTGGTAACGCCCAGTTCAATCGACATTTTTTCCAGTTTGCCCGGGCTGGGATTACTGACGAAAACTTTCTCTTTCGGGTAACCACTGGCTACCATACCGCCGACGATGCTCTGGGTCATATTTCCGGCGCCGATAAAGGCGATGTTGCGGGGCTGGGTGGTCATTCGTTACTCCTTGTTTTTTTAGGGGCAGCTTCGTCTAGCGCTCGCGTTTGCCAAATAAAGCGGTACCGACCCGAACCATGGTCGAGCCAGCGGCAATTGCGGCGGCGAGATCGTTACTCATGCCCATTGATAATGTATCTACTGTTGAATATTGGGATGTCAGCCCGGAAAACAACCTTTGCATGGCGGTAAAGCTGGCTTGCTGTTGGTCGCTATCGGTGTCGGCTGCCGGTATTGTCATTAAACCGCGTAATTCGAGCTGCGGTAAGTCATCAATATAAGCGGCCAGATCGCTGACTTGCTCGGCAGCGACGCCGGATTTACTGGCTTCATCGTCAATATTGACCTGAATTAACACCTGTAATGGTGGCAGGTGGGATGGACGCTGCTCGCTCAGGCGGCGGGCAATTTTTTTCCGGTCTATACTTTGTACCCAGGTAAAGTGGGCGGCGATATCACGCGTTTTATTTGACTGTATAGGCCCGATGAAATGCCAGGTTAAGTCGTGTAAATCTGTTAGTTGCTGCTGTTTCAGCAAAGCTTCCTGCAGATAGTTCTCGCCAAAGTCACGTTGGCCAGCGGCGTAGAGATGTTGAATAGCGCTTGCCGGTTGGGTCTTGCTCACAGCTAACAATTGCACTGATTCTGGGCTACGATTGCATTGTTGGCATGCAGATTCAATGCTCATCCGGACTTCTTTTAAGCGTTCAACTATGCTATTCATCTGCTAACGGCTCACTAATAACAATTAAGAGAAATAGTATGGATATAACTGAGTTACTCAGCTTCGCCGTCAAACATAATGCGTCAGACTTACATTTATCGGCCGATTCCCCCCCTATGATACGGGTAGATGGTGACGTTCGTAAAATCAATATTCCGGCACTGACCCATAAGCAGGTGCAGGAGCTGGTCTATGACATTATGAATGATCGCCAGCGTAAGGAATATGAACAAAACTTTGAGTGCGATTTCTCTTTCGAAGTGCCTGAGCTGGCGCGTTTCCGGGTTAACGTCTTTGTGCAGAACCGCGGCTGTGGCGCCGTTTTGCGGACCATTCCCAGTGAAGTTCTGACGCTGGAACAGCTCGGTGCGCCTGATATTTTTAAAACGATTGCTGACCAACCGCGCGGACTGGTGTTGGTAACCGGGCCAACAGGTTCGGGTAAGTCAACCACACTGGCAGCGATGGTCGACTTCATTAATGAGAATAAGCATCATCATATTCTCACCATTGAAGACCCCATAGAATTTGTTCATAAAAATAAACAAAGCCTGCTGAACCAACGGGAAGTACATCGTGACACGCATAGTTTCAGTAATGCGCTGCGTTCGGCACTACGTGAAGATCCAGACGTTATTCTGGTAGGTGAGATGCGTGACCTTGAAACCATTCGTCTGGCGATGACGGCCGCCGAGACGGGCCATCTGGTATTCGGTACCTTGCACACCACATCGGCACCAAAAACCATCGACCGGATCATTGACGTTTTCCCCGGTGATGAAAAACCTATGGTGCGTTCAATGTTGTCGGAGTCATTGCGCGCGGTCATTTCGCAAACACTGTTGAAGCGTGTCGGCGGCGGGCGCGTTGCCGCGCACGAAATTATGATAGCGACCCCGGCAATTAAAAACCTGATCCGCGAAGATAAGGTGGCGCAAATGTACTCCTCAATCCAGACTGGCGCAGCCCATGGCATGCAGACTCTGGATCAGGGGCTGCTGAACCTACTGAATCAGGGACTGGTATCACGGGTCGACGCGCGGGCGAAAGCCGCGAACAAAGAGGCGTTTAAGTAAGTTATGGCGGCAGAAACTAAATCAGGAGGCGGTATGTTGCTGGATAAATTACTCAAGATCATGATTGAAAAAGAGGCGTCTGACCTTTTTATCTCAGCGCTGTTACCGCCAAGTGCAAAAATTAATGGTGAGCTGCGTCACTTAAGTGAACAAAAACTAAGTGAGCAGCAGGCTCTGGACCTGGTCAAAGAGGCGTTGGGTGAGAAGCACCATGACGAGTACTTTGAAGAGCAAGAAGCAAACTTCGCCATTTACCGCGAAGGTATCGGTCGTTTCCGGGTGAGTGCTTTCTGGCAGCGACAGCGCGCCGGCATGGTTATTCGCCGTATCGTTACCGACATTCCCAGCGTTGAAGAACTTAAGTTACCTGAGGTATTAACCAAACTTATTATGGCCAAGCGCGGCCTGATGCTGGTAGTGGGTGGTACCGGTACCGGTAAATCGACCAGTCTGGCAGCGCTTATCGGCTATCGTAATCAGCACTCGCGCGGCCATATACTTACCATTGAGGACCCCGTTGAGTTCGTGCATGAACATGGTAAATCGATGATTACCCAACGCGAGGTCGGCACTGACACGGAAAGTTTTGAAGCAGCGTTAAAGAGCTCGCTGCGGCAGGCGCCCGATGTGATACTGGTTGGTGAGATCCGTTCGCAGGAGGTTATGGAGTACGCGCTGACCTTTGCTGAAACCGGACATTTGTGTGTCGCAACGTTGCACGCCAACAATGCCAACCAGGCGATTGAGCGGATTATGCATATGGTGCCCAAAGAAAAACTCAGCAAGCTTATGTTTGATCTGTCACTGAATCTGCGCGGAATTGTGGCGCAGCAGCTGGTACCTACCACCGATGGTGGCCGGGTTGCGGCCATTGAAGTACTGTTGAACAGTCCGATTGTCGCCGAAAAAATCGCAAAAAATGATATGGGCGAAATCAAAGAGATTATGGCCAAATCGCGTGAGCTTGGTATGCAGACGTTTGACCAGGCATTGTTTGACCTTTATAAAGCGCGCAAAATTTCCTTTGAAGAGGCCATGCGTCATGCCGACGCGCCGAACGATCTGCGTTTACGTATTAAACTCAGCGGCGAGTCCAGTGGCAGTGATGATAGTCCATTGAAAGGTGTGACTGTAGATTTAGAGTAACTTCGATTAAACTACCGCTCCTTTTTGGTTTTAAGAGCGGTCGTTCGAGGTCTGGCATGCGCGTTTTAGGTATTGAAACTTCTTGTGATGAAACAGGTATCGCAATTTATGATACCGAGAAAGGGCTATTGGCCCATCAGCTTTATTCACAGGTTAAGCTGCATGCCGACTATGGTGGCGTGGTGCCTGAACTGGCGTCACGCGACCATGTCCGCAAAACCCTGCCACTGATTAGCGCTGCTTTAACGCAAGCGCAGCTTTCCGCGAACGATATTGATGGCATTGCCTATACCGCCGGACCAGGTCTGGTCGGCGCCTTACTGGTGGGTGCTTGTATTGGTCGCAGCCTGGCGCTTGGCTGGCAGGTACCCGCAATTGCCGTGCATCATATGGAAGGGCATCTGCTCGCTCCCATGCTTGAAGACGAGGCGCCGGAGTTTCCGTTTATTGCGTTACTGGTTTCCGGCGGGCATACGCAACTGGTTCGTGTCGACGGTATCGGCGACTATCAGTTATTAGGCGAGTCGGTAGATGACGCAGCCGGCGAGGCGTTTGATAAAACAGCCAAGCTGATGGGCCTCGATTATCCTGGCGGTCCGCGTCTGGCAGCGCTGGCGGAGCAAGGACAAGCCGGGCGTTTTCAGTTTCCCCGGCCAATGACCGATCGTCCCGGACTGGACTTTAGCTTCAGTGGCCTGAAGACCTTTGCTGCCAATACCATTGCGGCAGCGGACGACAACGAACAAACCCGCGCGGATATTGCCCGCGCCTTTCAGGATGCCGTCGTCGATACCTTAGTGATTAAATGCCGTCGGGCACTGAAGGAGACAGGCTTAAAGCGCCTGGTTGTCGCTGGTGGGGTCAGCGCCAATAAAGCTTTACGTAGCGAGTTACAGAGTTTTGCGGAGAAAATCGGCGGCCAGGTGTTTTTTCCACGGCCGGAATTCTGTACCGACAATGGTGCCATGATTGCATTCGCCGGTGCGCAGCGTCTGGCAGCGGGCGAGCACGTAGGTAAGCAGATTAAGACCTATCCACGCTGGCCTTTAGAGCAGTTACAGGTGCCCGGAGAGAATGCGCCTTAACGGGGTTTAATCCGCTGCTCGTTACCGTGACGTAAGCGCGAAATATTGGCCTGATGGCGCCAGATAATCAGCAATGAGATCATGATCACCGGCACTGTGTATTGGGGCTTGATAAAATACGCATAAAACGGCGCCAGAGAAACGGTGATGATGGCCGCTAATGAAGAGAGCTTGCTGACTCTAAATACCACGAGCCAGGTAAAAATCAGCAGCAAGGCCATTTCCCAGGCTACCGGAAACATTGCGCCCAGTGCCGTTGCCACGGCTTTGCCGCCACGAAAATGAAAATACAACGGAAAAATGTGGCCCAGACACGCAGCAACAGCGATCATGCCCAGGAATAATGGCGGAATACCCAGAAAATAGGAGCCCCAGACGGGGATCATGCCTTTGAGCACGTCAAAGGCCAGGGTGAGTAGAGCCGGAACCTTACCGCCAATGCGATAAACATTGGTCGCGCCGGGATTGTTGGAGCCACTTTGACGCGGATCAGGCAGACCAAATAGCTTGCAGATCAGCACAGCGCTGCTGATAGAGCCAAACAAATAGGCGACAACGATCGCCAGAACAATTAAACCACCCATAGGTAATCTTTTCCGCTGTGCTTTTCATTCCTGATTAAAGCACTTAGCATAAGCGCTTTGAAGAAAAAATTCTATGCTGACAACGTAGACTGACAATAAGAGTAGAGCAGAATGGATAAAGTGTTTGTAAAAGGCTTGCGCACCCAGGCGTTCATTGGCGTTTATGACTGGGAGCACGAACAGTCGCAACCGCTGATCTTCGATTTGACCATGGCATGGGATCAACGCGCTGCTGCGGCGACTGATGATATTGCTGATGCCCTTGATTACGACACCCTGAGCAAGGCGGTTATCAAGCTGGTTGAGGCGCGCCCGCGGCAATTGATAGAAACCGTTGCTGAGGAAGTCGCCGCGTTGATTCTTAACGAGTTCAAGGTCACCGAGGTGACGGTTCGTTTAGAGAAGCCCGAAGCGGTCGATGCCGCCCAGACCGTGGGGGTGGAGATCACCCGGAGCAGTAACTGAGATGGCATGGGTGTATTTAGGCCTGGGCAGTAACCGGCGGCGCACTCATCATATTAACGCCGGTTTACGCGCCTTGCACGGACGCTTTGCCTCAGCACAAACGCCACTGCGGGTGGCTCGTGTGTTTGAAAGCGCGGCGGTCGGGTTTGACGGCCACGACTTTTACAATACCGTGGTGGAGTTACAGACCGACCTGAGTATCGCTGAGCTTGTTGAGACTTGTAAAACCATTGAGCGTGATCATGGGCATCCTTCAAGTGCGCCCAAATACAGCCCGAGAACGCTCGATATTGACGTTTTACTCTATGACGATAAGGTGTGTACCACGCCGGTCTGTTTACCGCGTGGCGAGATTACTGAAAATGCTTTTGTGCTTTGGCCATTGGCAGAGTTAATCCCGGAGAAAAAACATCCGCAGACAGGCTTGAGCTTTGCACAGCATTGGCAAAGTTATCGTAGCGAGCAACAGATAAAACCGCTAAAATTCGCTTTCGAAACTTTACCCCATATGCAAACGCTCTAGATCACAAGGAAGCTGACGTTGTCTACTTTTGAAGCCATTATTCTTGCTCTGATTCAAGGCCTGACTGAGTTTTTGCCGATTTCCAGTTCGGCCCATCTAATTCTTCCTTCACAGGTACTGGGCTGGCGCGACCAGGGACTCGCCTTTGATGTCGCAGTGCACGTCGGAACCTTAGCTGCGGTCGTTTTTTATTACCGGCAACAGGTCGGCGAGCTTATCATGGGGTGGTTAGCGAGCTTCCGCGGCCGCTACAACCAATCCAGCAGGCTCGCCTGGTTCATTATCTGGGCGACGGTACCAGCAGCTTTAGCCGGCTTGTTCGGCAATGATTTACTGGAAAACTACGGGCGCTCGGCATTGGTCATTGCTACCACCACCATTCTTTTTGGTTTGTTACTCTGGTATGCCGACAAGCGCGCCACCGAACACAAAAATATTGCCGGTTTGTCGTTACGTCAGGCAATGTTCATTGGTATTGCCCAGGCAATCGCACTGATTCCGGGAACCTCACGCTCCGGTATTACCATTACGGCCGGACTGCTGTTGGGTCTGAACCGCACCGATGCTGCGAAGTTCTCGTTCCTGCTCTCAATTCCCATCATTATGCTGGCTGGCAGTTACAAAGGCATGCAACTGGCGCAGCAGGCAGAGCCTGTTGCCTGGTCTATGGTGCTGATTGGTATGCTGGTTTCCTTTGTTTCAGCATATCTGTGCATTAAGTTGTTCTTGCAGGTAATTGAGCGAATGGGCATGCTGCCGTTCGTGATTTACCGGCTTTTGCTCGGCGCTTTACTGCTGGTCATGTTCCTCTAGGCACTCGCGTAGTGCCTTTGCGCGCGCGGCCGTAACTGCCGCGCCGATCGCAGGTCCCTGTAGCTGTTCGCCGCGCTCTTTAGCGGCGCTGATGACTGCGCTGGCATTCACTTGTTGAGCCTTGGCGAAGGCTGCTTCAATTGCGACAGCGACTGCGTCGCTTAGCCCCTGGCTCTGCCAGACCTGGACTAGCACTGGCACCCGTTCCGGACGGCGCCAGCTATCGGCTTGCTGTAAGCATTGGAACAGTTGCTCCGCGTCATCTAACTGCCGCTGCTGGGCGTGGCACTGCTGAGCCAGACGGGCGAGCTGACGCCACTCATTCGGTACCCGTAAACGCTCACAACTCATCTCAACCTGCGGCGCACTGAGTTCGCCGTGCCAACTGGCGAAAGCAGTTAGTGCTGAATGCGATGTCGGACACTGTGCCAGGCGGCTGATGACAGCGCTGAAAATGGCGTCATCATGGAGCTCAGCGAACCAGGGCTCAAGTGCTCCTGCGGCAGCTAAGACTTCAAAATAAACTGCGGGCGACGTGGTACTCAGTGCTTTAACAGTTTCCTGCCAGACGCGCTCATTGGCCAGGGTTTCGAGTTCGCCCGAAGCGCTGATGTCCTGCATCAGACCCAGCGTTTCCTCTGCAATAGTAAAGCCGTCAGCGGCAAAACGTGCAGCGAAGCGGGCCGCCCGCAATACCCGTAGTGGATCTTCGACAAAGGCTTCAGAAACATGGCGGAGTTTGCGTGCTTTAAGGTCGGCAAGCCCACCGTAAGGGTCGATGAGACCTCCGTCCGCAGCACGGGCAATGGCATTAACGGTCAGGTCGCGGCGCCGTAGGTCCTGCTCCAGGGTCACCGAAGGGTCGGCAGCAATCGCAAAGCCAGTATAGCCGCGCCCTGACTTGCGCTCGGTTCTGGCCAGTGCGTACTCCTCGCTGGTATCCGGATGCAGGAACACGGGGAAGTCTTTGCCAACCTGACGATAGCCCCGCGCCAGCATTTCTTCAGGGGTCGCTCCGACCACCACATAGTCGCGTTCATGTACTTCTTTGCCAAGCAATTGATCGCGCACCGCGCCACCGACCAGATAGACTTCCACATTAAGCTCCTTAATAATTTATTTGATGATCGCTAATGACTAGCCCTGATGCAAGTCAATCGTTACACTGGAGCTTGCTTCAGCTTGGTGAATGTAGACAGACTATGTATCTGAATTACTTTGGCTTACAAACAGAACCCTTTTCAATTGCGCCGGATCCGCACTTTCTTTATTTAAGCGAGCGGCATCAGGAGGCGTTGGCGCACTTAAGTTATGGCCTGCAGGGGAGTGGCGGTTTTATTTTGCTGACCGGCGAGGTAGGTACCGGTAAGACGACGGTATCACGGGCACTGCTGGAGCAATTGCCGGAACAGACCCGCACCGCGTTTATCCTCAACCCCATGCTGAATGAAACCGAGTTGCTGGCAACGCTGTGCGATGAATTTGGCATTCGTTACGCGAAACGCAACATCACCAATAAACGCCTGACGGATAAACTTTCGGAGTTCCTGCTCGACGCTCATGCGCAAGGGGAGCAGTGTGTCGTACTGATTGATGAAGCGCAGCATCTGCGACCTCAGGTGTTGGAACAGTTACGCTTACTCACCAATCTGGAAACCAACCAAAATAAGCTGCTAAGGGTCATTTTAATCGGCCAGCCAGAGTTACAGGATCTGTTACGGCGGCGCGAGCTCAGACAACTGGCGCAACGCATTACCGCCCGCTATCACTTACTGCCGCTGCAACCGACGGATACCGAGCGCTACATCAACTACCGCTTACAGGTGGCGGGCGCGCAACGCGCACTGTTTGAGCCAGCTGCCGTGCGTCTGGTCCATCAACTCAGTGGGGGTATCCCGCGGCGGCTGAACTTGCTCTGTGATCGCGCACTACTGGCGGCCTATAACGACCAGGTGCAGACCGTAGGAAAACAACAGATGCGCACTGCCGCGCGTGAATTGGGTGAAGCGGAACAGCAGCCGGTCGGTGGGCCACCGCGCTGGGCTGTGGCGGCCGGATTAGTGCTTGCGGTATTTATTGGCGGCGCGATTGGCGCCTGGCAGCTCAGTGACACGCTGCCAGCGACAACGGCACAGGAGCGGCCGGTAAAGGCTACGCCGGCAGCACAAGAAGGCGTGCAGGAGCTGCTACGCCACTGGCAATTACCGCAGTTGCCGCGACAACAGGAGCTGTGTCGCTGGGTTGAGGAATATCAGTTGAGTTGTGTGCGTGGGCGGCTGCGGTTTGACCGCATTCTGGCCCTGAATTTACCGGCAATACTGCGTCTTGATGACGGTAGCTGGCAGTTTATCGGCGACGCGCAAAGTACGCCGCAAGCGAACTGGACCGGCGAGTTCATGGCGCTTTGGCCGAACCCTCCGGGCTATCAGATCACTGCACCGGAGACCTATCAGGACTGGCTGAAACAAACACTGTCGACCTACCGGCAGAACACTACCGATGACTTAAACGCGCTGGCGCAAACACTGCAGCAGCGCCAGGGACTCCCGGTTAGTGGCGAATTTGACGCGCTGACGCTGGCCTGGCTTACCAGTCATCATACGGAACTCGGGCCTCGTCTGACGGCCGCAACGGCGGAGAATCGCTAATGTCTTCAGTTTTAAAAGCTCTGCGCCAACAGCAGTCCGACCTGATTCCGCAACAGCAGCCGGTACAACTGGCACCGCTGCCGCCCCGGTCACGGCGCCACCCATGGGTCTGGCTGGTACTTGCGCTGGTGGCCGCGCTGGCACTTGGCTGGTTTGCCAGTTCCGTATTCCTGTTGCGCACCACCGTGCCGCCCGGGACGGCAGCAGAGGGCCAGACGCTACCGATTCGTCTGGGTGAGCCGGCACCCGTGCGCCAGGTAAGCTTACCCGTTGCGCAAACGACCGAAGACACTCAACCCACCGCAGAAGCCCAACCTACCGAGTCGACGTTTGCCTCGCCACCGGCACTGGATGCCGGGCAGGGCGTGGACTTGAATCAGGTTCCGGCGGAGCTGCTGGCTGCCTTTGAAGAGGCGATTGCGGCGACTGGCAATGGTGCTGCGGGCGACAGGCAGCAATCGGTATTGCCGCGAATCGAGCAATTGCCACCAGAGGTACGCCGACAAATCCCAGGTTTTACCTACGACGCGCATCAGTATTCATCCCGTGTTCCTGAGCGTTTTGTGGAACTCGCTGGGCAGCGCTTACGTCAGGGCGACTTCTGGAAAGGAATTCAGGTACTTACTATCGCGCCGAATCACGTTGTTCTGGTCCTCGGCCAGCAGGCCTTTCAACAACCTGCGCTGGAAGACTGGACAAGTTCGCCATAAGTTGTTATTAAAACACCTGTTTAAATTCACTGTTTGATTTTTTAGAGGTGTGCGATGGCTGATTATCGAGTTCCCCGTGATGACATGCAGTTTTTACTCCAGGACGTGTTCCAGGTAGATAAAGACTGGGCCCGCTTCCCAGCTCTGGCCGAAGTTGATTTGGATATGGCCAGCGCCATTATTGATGAAGCGGCAAAATTGGCGGAAACCTTGATCGCGCCTCATGCCCGCGCAGCCGATGAAGAAGGCGTACACTTTCAGGACGGTGAAGTAAAAACCCCTGCGAGTTATCGTGAGAATTTCCAGCAACTCGCAGCAGGTGGCTGGGTAGGGGTGACAGCCAACCCGGATTTTGGCGGCATGGGCTTGCCGAAAGCGCTCTCTGCTCAATACGAAGAAATGCTCTGCGCAGCTGATATCTCATTTTCCCTCTACCCCGGCCTGACCTCAGGCGCAATCATCACCATTGATGCCTACGCCAGCGATGAGCTAAAACAGCTTTATTTGCCGCGCATGACCTCGGGCGAGTGGACTGGCACCATGTGCCTGACGGAACCGCACGCGGGAACCGATCTGGGAATTATTCGCACCAAAGCTGAACCACAGCCCGATGGTACTTATTCGGTAACCGGTACAAAAATATTCATTACCGGCGGTGAGCATGATCTGACCGACAACATTGTTCATCTGGTGCTGGCGAAACTACCTGACGCACCGCCGGGAAGTAAGGGGATTAGCCTGCTGTTAGTACCCAAGTTCTTGCCCGATAACCAAGGCCAGCCCGGCGAGCGAAATACCGTGAAGTGCGGTTCGGTCGAACACAAAATGGGGATTCATGGTTCGGCGACCTGTGTCATGAACTTTGATGGCGCCAAAGGTTGGTTAATTGGCGAACCGCATCAGGGCCTGAAGGCAATGTTCACCATGATGAACTACGAGCGTCTGGGCGTTGGCATTCAGGGCCTGGGCGCCGCGGCGCGTTCTTATCAGAATGCGCTTGAGTATGCGCAGGAGCGTTTGCAGGGACGCGGCGCGCTGGCCGGCCGGAATATGGATAAAGAAGCCGATCCGTTACTGGTACATGGTGATGTGCGGCGCATGCTGCTAACCATGAAAGCGCTGGTAGAAGGCGGACGTGCGTTTTCGACCTACGTCGGACAACAGCTGGATATTGCAAAATACAGTGAGGACAGTGAGGAAAAGTCCCGCGCTGAGGCTTTGGTCGCGTTGTTAACACCGGTTGCGAAAGCCTTTATTACCGATACCGGATTTGAGGCAACGGTGATTGGTCAGCAAGTATTCGGTGGCCACGGTTACGTCCGCGAATGGGGTCAGGAGCAACTGGTGCGGGACTGTCGCATTGCGCAAATTTACGAAGGCACGAACGGTATTCAGGCGCTGGATCTGTTAGGACGTAAAGTCGCTGGCTCGCGCGGCGAATTACTCAAACCGCTTATGGCCGATATTGCAGCGTTGCTGGCGGAGCCTATGCCTGAACTTGCGACAGAATACGCGCAGTTGGACAAAGCTGTGCAGCGTACGAAGCAGCTTACCGAGCATGTGCTCAAGCAGGTCGCGGGCGATGAGAATGTGATTAACAGCGTCGCAGTGGAGTATCTGCATCTGCTCGGTTACGTGACTTATGGCTATTTGTGGTTACGCATGGCCAAAGCGGCACAACCGCTGGCCAGTGGGCGGCCACAACTGGCAAGTAAAATTAAAACCGCGAAGTTTTACATGGCGCGACTATTGCCGCGGATTGAAGGGCTGGCCGCCGCCATTGAGGACGGCAGCCAGTCGCTTTATTTGCATGAATTGGGTGACTTTTAGTCGCCCAGTGACAGCAGGGTCGCGTTACCACCGACCGCAGTGATGTTATTGCTGCGGGTTTTCTCAGTGATAAAGCGGGTAAGGTAGTGTGGACCGCCCGCTTTCGGACCCGTTCCTGACAGACCACGGCCACCAAACGGCTGGACACCGACCACAGCACCTACCTGATTGCGGTTAATGTACACGTTACCTACATCAATGCGGCGCGCGACATCTTCAGCAAAGGTTTCATTGCGACTGTGAATGCCGAACGTCAAACCAAAGCCTGTGGCATTAATACTGTGAATGACTTCATCAAGGTTATCTGTTGAGTAACGGATAACGTGCAGGATCGGGCCAAAGTTTTCCTTCACCAACTGATTGATGCTGTCGATTTCAATTGCGGTCGGCGCAACAAAGGTACCGCCATTGGTGTAATCAGGCATGGGCGCGCGCGCAATCAGACGGCCTGCTTGCGAAATATCGGAAACATGTTGCTCGAGGTTGCTCTTCGCAACACCGTCAATGACCGGACCGACGTCGGTTTCATGCAACATCGGGTCGCCCACCTGAAGTTCCGCCATTGCGCCTTTGAGCAAGTCAATCACGCGATCAGCGATATCTTCCTGCACGAACAGTACGCGTAGCGCTGAGCAACGCTGACCGGCGCTCTTGAACGCACTGGCAACGATATCGGTAACGGCCTGCTCAGGTAAGGCTGTCGAGTCAATCAGCATGGCATTCTGGCCACCGGTCTCGGCGATAAGCGGTACGATGGCGCCGGTCCGCGCCGCCAGCGCACGGTTAATCGATTGTGCGGTGTAGCTTGAACCGGTGAAACAAACACCACCGATGTTTTCCTGGCTAACCAGGAACGAGCCGACTTCAGCACCGCTACCCGGCATAAAGTGAACAACATCACCCGGAACACCAGCTTCCAGTAACAGTTGCACTGCACGGAAGGCAATTAAGCCGGTCTGCTCGGCCGGTTTCGCGATCACGCAGTTACCGGTTACCAGCGCGGCAACGACCTGGCCAGTAAAGATAGCTAACGGGAAGTTCCACGGGCTGATACAGATAAAGGTACCGCGGCCCTCAACGAAGAGCTCGTTGGTCTCACCGGTCGGTCCTGGCAACGTGGTGCCTTCCCCCATCAGTTTGCGTGCTTCGACGGCGTAATAGCGACAGAAATCGACGGCTTCGCGCACCTCATCAATACCATCCTGCAGGCTCTTGCCCGCTTCCAGAGAGCACAGTGCAATGAGTTCGTCGCGGTTTGCTTCCATCAGGTCGGCAAATTTTTCCAGCGCTTTCGCGCGTACTTCGACATCGGTATCGCGCCAACGGCGATGGGCTGCGTTCGCGCTGTTTAAAGCCTGCTCGGCCAGGGCTTTATCGCCCCAACAAATGCTGCCGATCTGGCGCTGGTTTTCCTGCGGACTGTTAATGCTCACCCGATGGTGAGCGTCATCAATCACGTCGCCATTGACGATAGGGCCACCTTGCCACTGTTTGTCACGGTACTGCTGTACTGCAGCAATGAAGTCGTCTGCCTGAGAGTGAATGTTCATGTTCAATCCTAACGAGTTTTTACGATCGCTGAAAATCTGCGTCGGTAATGGAATTTTGGTATTAGCCAGGCTTTCATACTTGGCCACACTGCGCATCGGATGCCGGGTCAGTTCCTCCACCGGCGTTTCCGGGTCTACCAGTTTGTGCACGAATGAGGTATTGGCGCCGTTTTCTAACAGGCGTCGCACCAGATACGGCAGCAGGTCTTTGTGGGCACCCACCGGCGCGTAAATACGTACCGTAGTCTCGGCATCTTCCTGTAACAAAGTATCGTACAGGTCATCGCCCATACCGTGCAGGCGCTGAAACTCGATGCGGCGCTTGGTGCTTTCATTCATCTGGCGGATGGCCATGACAGTTTGCGCGTTATGGGTAGCAAACTGCGGATATAACGCGCCATCGGTCTTATCACACAGCAGGTAACGCGAGCAGGCCAGATAGCTGACGTCGGTATTCGCCTTGCGGGTGAACACCGGATAGCCGGTCAGGCCATTGACCTGGCAGTGCTTAATTTCAGTGTCCCAGTAAGCGCCTTTTACCAGCCGGACCGGTATCTCGTCGCCGCACTCTTTTGCCAGTGCTGTTAACCAGCAAAGAACCGGGAGTGCACGTTTAGCGTAGGCCTGAACCACTACGCCAAAACGCGGCCAGCCTTTACATACGCCGCTGCGATAGACTTTCTCGAATAACTCAAGCGAAAGCTCCAGCCGGTCGGCTTCTTCGGCATCAATGGTTACGCCCACGTCCGCTTCTTTTGCCAGCTTGACCAGCTCGGTCAGGCTTTGTGCCAGTTCAGTCAGCACACGTTCCTGATTTGCGGCCTCATAACGCGGGTGCAGCGCGGACAATTTGATTGAAATGGTTGGTCGCGGCGCTTTGGGATTATTAAAGTTCTCTGCCGCCACCACTTTAATCGAATTGACGTAGTCAGCATGGTAACGGCGTGCATCAGCCATCGTCAGAGCGGCTTCACCCAGCATGTCATAAGCATGCGTGTAGCCTTTCTCGCGGTTGGCGCGACTGTTTTTCAGTGCTTCTTCAATGGTACGGCCGAGTACGAACTGCTTACCCATAATGCGCATGGCAGCGTAAGTAGCCTTACGCACAACCGGCATACCCAGGCGGCGAGTCAGGCGACGGAAGACCCCCCGCGGGGTTTCCATTGGCTGACCGGTTGGGTTGATGACGCTATTGGTAAGCGCCAGACCCCATGTGCCTGAGTTGACTAACCACGAGGCGCTTTGCCCCATGTGTTTTTGCCAGTCACCGCCCGAGAGGCGATCCTGGATCAGGGCGTCGGCTGTAGCGGCGTCGGGAACCCGCAACAGCGCTTCAGCCAGACACATGAGAATGATACCTTCTTTGGTATCAAGGCTATACTCTTGCAAAAAGGCATCAACGCCGCCGCCATCTGCACGCTCACGCACGGTGCGGACAAGCTTATCGGTACGCTCTGTTACCTGATCAAGCACCTCATTCTCAGCAGGAACTAATTGCATCAGTTCTTTGAGGTAGGCGTCTTCATCAACGATATAGTTTTCGGTAATAGCGCGCTGCAGCTTGCCAAGGTCGGCGCCGGAATACTGAGCCTGAAGTACTTCACTGGCTTTGAACATAGCATCTCCTGTAGGACTCAGCCCAAGGCTGGAGGGGACATAATTTGCGCGCAAGTATATTGCTTTTTTACTGCGCGTAAAGCCCACTTCGTCAGTTTTTCTAAACTTTTCGTCGCCGCCCACGGTGCAATTTTTGGCCGCTGCTGTCAAGCCCATGACAGTTGACCCGGTTGCTGGCTGCGAGTACCGTATTCAGTAAGGGATATTTGCTAAGCTGAGAGGGTTTGTGAGTCAGGAAATTGAGCTAAAGCTGTTGGTCGACGCCAACGCCAGAGAAAAGATTATGCAACTGTGCCAAAGTCTCGCTAAAGGTGCAGAACACGATACCCTGCACTTGCGCAACAGTTACTTTGACACCGCCGATTTGCGCTTACGGCAGCATGACATGGGGCTGCGCATCCGCCAACATGATGACGAGCGCGAGCAAACCATTAAACTTGCCGGTGAAGTGTTGGGCGGCATGCATACCCGCCCGGAATATAATGCTGTGGTGACCAGCGATACCCCCGACCTGACGCTGTTTGAAGAAGATATCTGGCCTGACGATTTCCCGTTGTTTGATATAAACCGCGAGCTGGAAGAGATTTTTGCTACCGACTTTACCCGTCATCGCTGGCATATTCCAAGTGCCGAAGGCCGCATTGAATTGGTGTATGACGAGGGAGTGATTCGGGCGGGGGAGCATGAACGTGCCATCGCCGAAATTGAAATTGAGGTGCAACAGGGTGACATTGCTGATGCTTACAAAATGGCACGACGCCTGATTACCCGGGTGAATGCGCGACTTGGTAGTCTGAGTAAAGCCGCGCGGGGCTACCTGCTGGCTGGCAAAACGGTACTGGAACCCTTTACCCATGCCCATTTCGTACCTCAAGAGCCAAATGATGGGGTTGGCATTGGCCTCTACCGGGCACTGACTTATGCTTTACAGTACTGGCAACATAATGATGCCTGCCTGGCCGAAATGCCCAGTGTGCGGGCGGTTGCCGGTATCACTGATGGTATCCGTCTGAGTAAAGTGGTGTTGCAGCAGCTGGCGGCACTTGAGGTGGATGTCAGCGATCATATCCTGCGGCTGGAGCAGATGCTCGGTCATCTGGGCTGGCTGAGTCGCTACGATGGTTTGACCGAACTGACCGCAGAGGACGGTGCCTATCACCGCGCGCTCAAGCAACACCCGAAGTTGTATGAGGCCATTCTTGAGCAACAGGAGCATGCCGTTCAGCTGGAACTGGTGCAAAGCCTGAGTATTCGGGACGACTATCAACTGACCTTGCTGGAGCTCGGTGCGCTCTGTCATCAGCAGCCGCGGCATGAGGAAATTGCCGAGTTACCTTTAAAGCAATGGGCTGCGCAGCGTCTGCGTGAGGACTGGCAGGGGGTGATTGATGCCTTTGCCAAAGAAGGCGAACTCAAACCTGAATATTATCTGAAGCAGTTACCCTTACTGCAAAGCTCACTGCAACTTGGTTACTGTGTGGGGTATCTGTTCGATGAGGAAGATCGCGAGCAGTTTCGGGCCCCGTGGCAGGACATGATGCGCGGTATCCGCGAAATCATGGCACTGAAGCTGTTGCGCGAAGCGATAAAGGACAATGAAGACAGCCAACCCGACCGATTGCTGAACTGGCAGCAGGTGCAGCTGGAGTCGCTGCTCTATGCCCTCGAGCACTCGCGCAAGGCCGCATTAAAGCAAGAACCCTATTGGTTGAGTTAATCATGACGAAACCCACGAGCGCGGAACAGGTAAAGCAAAAAGTAACGCATATCAGTCAGTTCGTTGCCGATGTGACGGAACAGGACCCTGATGCTGTTACGCTCGCTCAGAACGCGACGGTAGTGTTGCCCGGCGCTGAGGACTATTTGCGCAAGCTGCAAGGAGCCCTGGAAGCTGCCGACGATGAGGCAGCAGCGCAACGCATACTGCGCAGCTATCGTAAGCGCTGGTTCGCCAGTCTTGCGGCGGCAGACATTGCCGGGCAACTTTCGTTGGCGACCATGCTGGAACATTTATCTGCCGCTGCTGATGCTTTTATTATTGCTGCCCGTGACTGGCTGTATCCGCGTTTGAGCGACCGTTATGGCGTGCCCCGCGACAGCGAGGGGGCCGCACAGCCGTTATTGGTTCTCGGAATGGGTAAGCTCGGTGGGCGTGAACTGAACTTCTCATCTGATATTGATTTGATTTTCTGCTACCCCGAGCGTGGTGAGACCGATCACGAGCGCAAGCCTATTGAGACCGACGTGTTTTTCACCAAGCTGGTACAAGGGTTGGTGAATCTGCTCGATACGGTAACAGGCGATGGCAGGGTGTTTCGGGTGGACTTACGGCTGCGTCCCTTCGGGCAGTCAGGGCCGGTGGTGACCAGTCTCGCCGCGTTGGAATACTATTACCAGGAGCAAGGTCGCGACTGGGAGCGTTACGCCATGGTGAAGGCGCGTCTGATTGGCGCCAGTAGCGAGCATGAACAACAGTTCCGACAGTTACTTCGCCCCTTCGTTTACCGCCGCTATATCGACTTCTCGGCGATTGATGCATTGCGCAAAATGAAAAACCTGATCAATCAGGAAACCAAACGTCAGGGTGTGCAGAACAATATTAAATTAGGCCCTGGTGGCATTCGTGAAGTTGAATTTATTGCCCAGACCTTTCAGCTGATACGCGGTGGACAGGAACGTCAGCTGCAAACGCAGTCGCTGTATCAGGCTTATGAGGTCATTGCCGGGCAGGGACTGCTACCACAGCAAACGGTTACTGAACTGCTGAGCAGTTATGAGTTGTTGCGCCGGGTCGAGCACGCACTGCAGGAGTTGAACGACGAGCAGACCCAGACGTTACCGGACAACGAGGACGCGCAAGAGCGGGTAGCAGCAGTGTTTGAGCAGCAATGGCCGCAGCTGCTGGACAGCATTCAGCAGGCGATGCGTACCGTACATCAGCATTTTCAGCAGGTGATTGGCGACAATGAAACCGATGACGAGGATGCCGGGCCGTTGCAGATCCTCTGGCAGGACATGATTGAGGACGCGACTGCGCTCGATGTACTGCAGGACTACGGACTTAATAAACAGCGCGCACAAGCGATCTGGCAATTGGTTAATGAACTGCGCGACGAAGTGCGAAAACGCGGCAGCGGGCCGCGGGGGCGCAAGGCAATGGGAAAACTGGTGCCGCTACTGTTACAGCGCTGTCTGCAACTTGCTGATGCGGAAATAGTGCTCGAGCGGGTGCTCGGTATTTTGCGGCGAATTATGAGTCGCACCGCCTACGTTGAGCTGCTGGTCGAGAACGTCGGCGCGCGGGAACAGTTAGTTAAACTTTGTCGGGCCAGCTCCTGGATTGCACAGCATCTGGCCAAGCTGCCCATTTTACTGGATGAACTGATTGATCCGCAGCACCTGTATGAACTCCCGGCCGTGAATGATTACCGCGCTATTATCGACGAGTACCTGCTTCGCATCCCTGAGCAGGAAGATGATCTGGAAGCGCAAATGAATGCGCTGCGCCAGGCGCGGCAGTCCTGTCAGTTGAAAATTGCCGCCGCAGATATCAGCGGTGGCTTGCCGTTAATGAAAGTCAGCGACCATCTGAGCTATCTTGCCGAAGCGATTATTGGCGCGGTAGTGCGACTTGCGTGGCAGCAACTCGTGGCGCGTCATGGCTGTCCGCCGGGACGCTCGCCTGAAAACATGGGGTTTGCTGTGATTGCTTACGGCAAGCTCGGCGGTATTGAGCTTAGCTATAGCTCCGATCTGGATCTGGTGTTTGTGACTGACAGCGATTATCAGGGCGAAACTGATGGTGTAAAGCCAGTGGAGACGCAACAATTTTACCTGCGCCTGGCGCAGCGCATACTGCATCTGTTCACCACGCGCACCATGATCGGAACTTTGTACGATGTCGATATGCGCTTACGCCCTTCAGGCAAGGCCGGGCTTTTGGTCACTCGCCTGGCGACCTACGCCAGTTACCTTGCTGAAGACGCCTGGACCTGGGAGTTACAGGCATTGGTGCGGGCGCGTCCGGTATTCGGTGACCAACAGCTGTGTCAGGCGTTTGGCAAGATGCGTAAAGAGCAACTGTGTCAGCCACGGAATGCGGATAAGCTGGCGCAACAAGTGGTAGAAATGCGCGAAAAGATGCGCAGCCATAAGCAACAGCAGGCCGACAACGAACAAAGCTTTGACTTGAAACAGGGCACCGGTGGTATTACCGACATCGAGTTTCTAGTGCAATATCTGGTGCTACGGTTCAGCAACGTGTCACCGCAATTGACTGAGTACACCGATAATGTCCGTATTCTTGCGCAGGCCGGTGAGGCAGGGGTGTTAAGCGCCGCGCAGGCGGAGCAATTGACCCGGGTGTATGTGCACCAGCGCGAATACCTGCATCAGTTGGCGCTCGATGATCGCGGCTCAGTAACCCATCAGCCCTTCACCGAAGAGCGGGCCATTGTGCAGCAGGCGTGGCAGGAGTGGTTCCCGGGGGAGTCTGAGAGCGATCGCCGCGCTAATTAATCGCGGCGATAGAGATCCCGATCGGTTTCAGAAGGGCGTGTCTTAAAACGGCGATGAACCCAAAGATACTGTTCGGGGCGCTGATTGATGGCGTATTCGACCATCTGATTCACGCGGGTGACGTCCGCAACGTCATCCCCGGTTGGAAAGTTTTCAAACTGCGGATAAAAAGTCATATCGTAACCACTACCATCTTCACGACGAAAACAGGTCGTTGGCAGTACCGCACAGTTTTTGCTGCTCGCAAACAGCAAGGTACCGGTTGTGGTGCTGGCTTCCGGCACCGCAAAAAAAGGTGCGAAAACCGTTCGCCGGCGACCATAATCCTGATCCGGCAGGTAGCCGGCAATTTCGCCCTGGTCAATCGCTTGTTTCATACTGCGTACGTCGGTACGCGGAATCATGTATTTATTTGAACGACCGCGTCCCCGGGTTTGCAGGTATTCCATGACGGCATTGTTGTGTGGCCGGTATAAACCTACTGCAGGCTGCACAAAGCCGTGTAAACGGGCGTGCACCTCAAGACTGAGAAAGTGAAATAAAAGCAGCAATACACCCTTGCCTTCTTGCAAGGGCGCATGTAAATGCTCAACACCATGCACGTGCAGTTTGCGACGAATACGCCAATCGGGCCACCACCACGCCATTCCCGTTTCGAAGAACGCAATGCCGGTGTTTTCCATGTTTTTACGCACTAAGGCTTCTATTTCATCACTGGACTTGTCAGGAAAGCACAGTTCAAGATTACGCCGGGCAATATCTGCGCGCTTCGGCACAAACTTGTAAAACAGCTTGCCCAGACCGCGGCCAAGTGCCAGTTGCCACTTGTAAGGTAACCAAGAGATGAAATAAAGAAGGCCGACCCCTAACCAGGTCAGCCAGTACTTCGGTAATAAAAACCTTGCTTCAAATTTAGGTTTTTCAATTATTTTCATTAATCAGACTTGCGTTAATTGCCATCAGATCCTGTTCACTGATTTTACCTGAAGCTTGCTGCAGCGTCAGTGACTGGCGGATGTAATTGTAACGCGCAGTCGACAGGTTGCGGCGCGCATTAAACAGGTCGCGGGTGCTGTCAAGCACGTCAACAATCGTACGTGTACCTACCTCAAAGCCCGTTTGTGTGGCATTTAGCGCACTTTCTGCCGAGACCACTGCCTGCTCAAGGGCGCGGATGGTGGCAATAGCGGCGACCAGATCATAATAAGAGGTGCGAACTTCACGCTCGACATTACGACGGGTAGATTCAAGCTGCTGGCTGCTGGCGACATAGTTAGCGCGCGCCTGATCGGCCTGCGATGAGGTGCGGAAACCGCTGAAAATAGGCACGTCAAGCGACACGCCGATACGGGAGTTATCCATCCGTGGGCTGTCATTGGTACGACCTAATACTTCTGATTCAGAGTCGGAAGTACCGTAACTGGCCGATAACGAAACGCGAGGATAATGTCCGGCCTGGGCCAGCTCGATTTGCTGTTCAGAGATTTCTACCGCAACGCGTTGTACGAGTAATTGCAGGTTTTTGTCTTCAGCAGTGCGCACCCAGGCGTCAGCTTCATCAGGCTGAGGCGACGATGGTGAGAAGTTTTTGGTATCAAGCTCAGCCAGATTGTCATGATAACGGCCGGTGATTTCACGCAGGCTTTCCTGGGCGATTTCCACCGCATTTTGCGCCTGGATTTCACGCGCAACGGCCTGATCATACTGGGCCTGAGCTTCGTGCACGTCAGTGATGGCAGTTAAGCCAACTGAGAAACGCTGCTTGGTTTGTTCTAACTGACGTTCAATCGCGCGCTTTTCTGCTTGCGCGAACTCCAGGTCATCTTTACGTTCGAGCACAGTGAAATAAGCGTTAACAACGCGAATCATTAATTGCTGGCGCTCACTCAGGTAGCTTACTTCAGCTTGGTACGCCTGTTTCTCAGCGATTTGCGTCTGCTCCCAGACGGCTTTGCTGAACAGGTTCTGACTCAGGTTAAATCCAGCATCCCAACCGGTGGTGGTAATGTCATACATGAAAGTATTACCTGAGCTATCGATGTCCAGCGTTTCCCGCTGGCTGCGCGCGTAACCGGCACTGAAACCAAGCTGCGGCCACCAGTCGGCCCGGGCAATGTCAACGCCTTCTTGCGCGGCATCACGTTGTGCCTGAGCTTGCTTCAGCGTCGGGTCGTTCTGCAGCGCTAATTGAAAAATTTCAGCAAGATCGTCAGCGTATACCGCTGAGCTGCTTGCAGCAAAAGTAAGTCCGATAACAGCAGATAAAATCGTTTTTTTCATGAGTTCAGTAGTCCTGAATTGTTTGTCTGGCTCAGATGACCGTTGCTAAATTAGTTTGGTATTTTACATACACATTTGAATGATTACTAGCATACTCCGATAGCCCGTCGCTTTCATGCTTTCAGTTGCAACAGGATTGGCAGAAATGTAACCAATTATGAGAAGTGTGCACGAAAACTCATTGTCTGACGTATCCCAGCTTAGGGTCTGTTAAACTATGCAGCATGAAGGCTCGAACGTAGTTTAGCTAAATCTGATAGACGTTGGTAAAAAGCAAAAGGTTTAATGTGCAAAAATTTAGTCATGATGATTACAAAATCATCGCGAAGAAGATCGTTCGTGAAGGGTTTCTCAGTATTTTCAGCTATCGGCTGAAGCACCGTTTATTTGCTGGCGGCTGGTCGCAGGAGTTTGATCGCGAGGTCATGGACCGCGGGCATGCGGTGGTGGTGTTACCCTATGACATTAAGCGCGACCGCTTAGTCGTGTTGGAACAATTTCGCATTGGCGCACTCGAACAAGAAGACTCGCCATGGTTAATCGAATTTGTGGCTGGCATGATCGACAAGCCCGACGAGAGTGCGGAAACGGTGGCCCATCGTGAGCTAGAGGAAGAGGCCGGGCTGCAGACTGACAAACTGCATTACGCCCTAACTTATCTGTCGACCCCCGGCGGCTGTACCGAAAAAATTTCGGTCTATGTGGCAGAGGTGGACAGCAGTAAGGCGTCGAATCATGGAGGCCTGGCGTCTGAGAACGAAGATATACGTGTTCATTCGTTACCAAGGCAAGACGTAGTAGACCTGCTTGAGCAGGGAAAAATTAACAATGCAGCCAGTGTGATTGGACTACAATGGTTGCAATTACATTTGGAGCAGATCAGGCAATCATGACCCGAGATATTAAGCGTCAGCGTTATCAGTTCGATCTTGCCGCCCTGCAACGGCTGGCGGCAGTGAACTATGCGGCGTTAACTAAGCTGGTGAAACAGATTAAGCAAGGCAGTGAGAAGCTGATTAAAGTTGGCAGCCATTTACATTTTCGCGTGGCGGTCGTACAGCGCGCTCCTTACACCACCGATATCCGCATTCAGCAACATGCGTTGCAGACAAAGCTGCCGGGCTTAGTCGAAACCGAACTTGAGGTGCGGCTTTACCATGACGCGCAACTTGCTGAAGTTACGCGAAGTCAAAATGTACAGCGTCTCGCTGCCGTCTATACTCAGCCCAATCCGGCCATGCATCAGCGCAACGAAAAGTTTCAGGTGAACCAGTTTTTGCAGGAGTGGCTTGAACTTATTCGTGAGCAAGGGCTGGTTGCCGAATACTAGCTTGAGTTTATACTCAAGCTGTAACAGTATATGAGCATTCAATAACTATAATTCTTGTCATCGAAAAGAAGAGCGCATGTCAGACTATAAAGCAGATGCGATTGAGGTCCTCAATGGCCTCGAACCGGTGCGACGTCGCCCGGGAATGTATACCGACACCACCCGACCCAACCACCTAGGCCAGGAAGTCATTGATAACAGCGTCGATGAAGCGTTAGCGGGCCACGCGCGCGAGCTGACGGTTATTCTGCACCCGGATCAGTCGCTGGAAGTGCAGGACGATGGCCGCGGCATGCCGGTTGACGTGCACGCTGAAGAGGGCGTGCCCGGGGTCGAGCTGATCATGACCAAGCTCCATGCCGGTGGTAAGTTCTCGAACAAAAATTACAATTTCTCCGGTGGTTTACACGGCGTAGGTATTTCTGTCGTGAACGCTCTTTCGACCCGCGTTGATGTTACCGTCAAGCGCGACGGGCAAGTCTATGAAATGGCTTTTGAGAACGGCGATAAGGTAAGCGATTTAACCGTCACTGGTAGCGTTGGTAAACGTAATACCGGTACCATCATCCGTTTCTGGCCTGATCCTAAGTACTTTGACTCGGCCAAGTTCTCAGTACTTAAAATGACCCATTTGTTACGGGCGAAAGCGGTTCTCTGTCCGGGCCTGAAGATTACCTTTAAAAACCTCATCGATAACAGTGAACAGACCTGGCAATACGCCGACGGTCTGCGTGACTATCTGGTCGAGGCGGTGCAGGAATTACCGACGTTGCCAGAGGAACCCTTCATTGGTAGCTTCAGTGGTAATGAAGAGGCGGTTGACTGGGCGGTCACCTGGCTACCCGAAGGCGGCGAGGGCGTTGCGGAGAGCTACGTAAACCTGATCCCCACGCCGCAGGGTGGCACCCATGTTAACGGCCTGCGCCAGGGCTTACTGGAGTCCATGCGCGAATTCTGTGAGTTCCGTAACCTGTTGCCACGTGGGGTCAAACTGACCCCCGAGGACATCTGGGAGCGGTGCACTTATATTTTGTCGGTGAAAATGCAGGATCCGCAATTTGCCGGACAAACCAAAGAGCGTTTGTCGTCGCGCCAGTCGGCAGCATTTGTTTCCGGCGTAGTTAAAGATGCCTTTAGCCTGTGGCTGAACGAACATACCGAGCAGGCCGAGCAACTGGCCGAATTGTGTATTCATAACGCCCAACGGCGCATGCGCGCGAGTAAGAAAGTGGTGCGCAAAAAAGTCACGCAGGGGCCGCCGTTACCGGGCAAACTGACCGACTGTGCGACCCAGGATCCGTCTCGCGGCGAACTGTTTCTGGTTGAGGGTGACTCGGCCGGTGGCTCTGCCAAACAGGCGCGGGATCGTGATTTTCAGGCGGTGATGCCGCTGCGCGGTAAAATTCTGAATACCTGGGAGGTCGAGTCTGATCAAATTCTCGGTTCGCAGGAAATTCACGATATCTCTGTCGCGCTTGGCGTTGATCCTGACTCTGGCGATCTGGAGAAGCTGCGCTACGGTAAGATTTGCATACTGGCCGATGCGGACTCTGACGGTCTGCATATCGCCACCTTGCTCTGTGCGCTGTTCGTGCGCCACTTCCGCGCGTTGGTGGAACATGGGCATGTGTATGTCGCGATGCCGCCGCTTTATCGGATTGATGTTGGCAAAGAAGTGTTTTACGCGCTCGATGAAGACGAGAAACAGGGCATTTTAGATCGTATTGATGCGGAAAAGCGCAAGGGCAAAGTCAACGTTCAGCGTTTTAAAGGTCTGGGTGAAATGAACCCGCTGCAGTTACGTGAAACGACCATGGATCCGAATACCCGCCGGCTGGTGCAGCTTACGGTGGATGAGCCTGCCGCGACTGAAGAGCTGATGGATATGTTACTGGCCAAAAAACGCGCAAGCGACCGTCGCGAGTGGTTGGAAAGTAAGGGCAACCTGGTCGATCTGGCTGAGCTGTAAGGAGAATTATAAGAATGTCGATGGACACCGTAGAACAAATTCCACTGCGTCGGTTTACTGAGGATGCCTACCTCAATTATTCCATGTACGTCATTATGGACCGCGCTTTGCCACATATTGGTGATGGCCTTAAGCCGGTGCAACGACGCATTATTTATGCCATGTCAGAGTTGGGCTTGTCGGCGTTAGCGAAATATAAGAAGTCGGCGCGTACCGTGGGTGACGTATTAGGTAAGTTCCACCCGCATGGCGACAGCGCTTGTTATGAAGCCATGGTACTGATGGCGCAGCCGTTTTCGTACCGGTACCCGTTGGTAGATGGCCAGGGTAACTGGGGCTCACAGGATGATCCTAAGTCATTTGCCGCAATGCGTTATACCGAAGCGAAATTGTCACGCTTCAGTGAACTGCTGCTCAGTGAGTTGGGTCAGGGCACCGTGGATTGGGTACCGAACTTTGACGGGACCATGAAAGAGCCACGCATGTTGCCTGCGCGGTTACCGCATATTCTCCTGAACGGGGTGACAGGCATCGCTGTTGGTATGGCGACGGACATTCCACCGCACAACGCTCGGGAAGTGGCACATGCATGCGCGCTGTTGCTCGAGAAGCCAAGCGCCGATCTGGCCGAGGTGATGGAACATTTACGCGGGCCAGATTATCCGACCGATGCAGAAATTATTACCCCGCATGAAGAGATTGTAAAAATCTATGAGAGTGGCCGCGGTAGTATTCGGATGCGGGCAAAATATCAGCTGGAGGACGGCGAAGTTATTGTTGATGCGTTGCCGCATCAGGCATCAGGCGCCAAAGTGTTAGAGCAGATTGCAGCGCAGATGCAGGCGAAAAAGTTACCGATGGTGTCTGATCTGCGCGATGAGTCCGATCATGAAAATCCGACGCGCCTGGTCATTGTGCCCCGTTCAAATCGGGTCGACATTGAGCAGATGATGCAACACTTATTTGCCACCACCGATCTTGAGAAGCAGTACCGGGTTAACCTGAATATGCTCGGCCTTGACGGCCGCCCGCAGGTGAAGCCGATTCTGAACGTACTGAAAGAGTGGCTGGTTTTCCGGCAAACGACCGTCACCCGCCGTCTGCAGCATCGTCTGGACAAGGTGCTGGCGCGCCTGCACATCCTCGAAGGTTTGTTGATTGCTTATCTGAACATTGATGAAGTGATCGCCATTATTCGCTACGAAGATGAGCCCAAAGCTGAGTTGATGAAGCGTTTCCAGTTAACGGAAACGCAGGCGGAAGCCATTCTGGAACTGAAGTTACGCCATTTAGCCAAGCTCGAAGAGATGAAGCTGAAAGGTGAGCAGGATGAGTTGGAAAAAGAGCGAGAGCAACTGGAACTGCTACTGAGCTCTGATCGTCGTCTGAAGACATTGATCCGCAAAGAAATCCTGGCTGACGCTGAGAAATACGGTGACGAGCGTCGCGCGCCGCTGGTAGAACGCGCTGAAGCGCGAGCACTGAGTGAGCGTGACCTGACACCTGCGGAACCGGTGACTGTGGTGCTGTCGAAAAAAGGCTGGGTACGCGCCGCCAAAGGCCATGATGTTGACGGCGCCGCCTTAGCTTATAAGTCGGGCGATAGTTTCCTGGCGAGTGCTCAGGGTAAGAGTAATCAGCAAGTCGTCTTTCTCGATAGCTCGGGGCGTAGTTTTGCCTGTGAGGCGCATTTATTGCCGTCTGCCCGAACGCAGGGCGAGCCATTGACCGGCCGTTTCAGTATGGTAGCCGGTGAAACCGTTGAACAAGTCATGATGGCCAAAGATGAGCAACGTTACCTGTTAGCGTCTGACGCAGGTTATGGCTTTATCTGTAAGTTCAGCGATCTGGTCAGTCGCAATAAAAATGGTAAAGCGGTGCTGAACCTGCCAACGGGCGCTAAAATACTGCCGCCAAATCGGGTGAACGATATGCAGTCAGATTTACTTGTCGCGGTCTCGAACGAAGGGCGGATGCTTATTTTCCCGGTCGCTGATTTACCCGAGTTAGCCAAGGGTAAAGGCAATAAGATGATGAGTATTCCGGCGCTACGGGCGCAGTCGCGCGAGGAGTATGTCGTAGCGACTAATGTGGTGCCCGCGGATACCGCAATTACCTTGCTGGCAGGCAAGCGCAAGCTGACCTTAAAGCCTGCCGATCTGGAGCATTATCGCGGTGAACGCGGCCGTCGGGGAAATAAGCTACCGCGCGGTCTGCAACGCGTTGACGCGATTACCGTAGAGAGTCAGGACTGATCGGAGTAATTTTTTCCGCTGAAAAAGGTATAATAGCGGGCAGCAACTAATTAGGAGAATGCATGCTCGCTGTTGTACGTCTGATTTTACTTGGCTGTTTTGTCGTGATTTGTGGCGTAATAGGTCTGTTAATCTGCCTGTTGCGCCCATTCCATCCAAACAATACCCCTATTTTTGCGCATTGGTATGGCCGCATGCACCGTTTGTTGGGTGTAAAGCTTGATATTCGTGTTCCGCAGGGACTTTATGAAGGCGGGCCTTATGTTTATATCGCCAATCACCAGAATACCTACGACATTTTCACCCTAAGCCGGGCGATGCCGCCAGGTACCGTGAGTATTGGTAAAAAAAGCCTGAAGTGGATCCCGTTTTTTGGTCAGTTGTACTGGCTGGCTGGTAATATCTTAATTGACCGCAAAAATACCGGTCGGGCCCGCGGCACTATTGATCAGGCCGCCGAAGCCATTCGGGAGCGGCAGATTTCGGTGTTATTGTTCCCCGAAGGTACACGTAGCTATGGCCGGGGCCTGTTGCCATTTAAAACGGGCGCTTTTCGCACTGCGATCCAGGCGGACGTGAGCATTGTCCCGATTTGCGTATCGAATCTGCACGGTCGTATTAAGTTAAATCGCTGGAATAATGGTACGGTAATTATCGAAATGCTGGAGCCGGTGCCGGTCAGCGGCTACAGTGCGGAAAACGTGCGCGCGCTTACGGCGCATTGCCACCAGCTGATGCAAATGAAAATTAGTGAGCTTGATCACGAACTCGCTCAGGGAGCTACTGAATATGGCCAATGATTCTGCTGAACTGCTGGCGCAAAGCGATGCAACAGTTGCTGCGCTAATTGAAGATGGTGCAGATCCGGACACACGCTTTACTATTGAACACCACCTGGTCAGCGCTGACTTTACCAAATTAGAGAAAGCAGCGGTGGAGCTGGTAAAAGCAGGCTATCACGTCGACGATGCCGACGAATTCGAGCTTGATGATGGTAGCCGCTTGTTTGCTTTTGCTGCTGTCAGTGAGGTGAAGCTTGACGCTGAACTGCTGCGTCAGCAAACCAAAGAAGTCTGCAAGATAGCCGACTTAGCCGGCGTAGAGTACGACGGTTGGGGTACCTTCTTTGGTGAGGCTGACGAAGAAGAGTAAAATGCTGCGGCGCTGTTAAAGCGCCGCAATTTTTGCCCGTTGCTGCTGTAACTGCTGCAGCGTATCTTCGGCGTTAGCAAGCTTCTCACGCTCTTTGGCGATGACATCTGCTGGCGCCTTACTGACGAAGTTCTCATTACTTAGCTTACGTGAGAACATTGTCACTTCCTTTTCAGCTTTTTCAATTGCCTTATCCAGTCGGGCAAGTTCCGCAGCGGTGTCAATCAAACCTGCCATTGGAATGTGTATTTCCATCCGGCCCACCAATGCGGTGGCGCTGGCCGGAGCCTCAGCACTACTGCTAAGGAATGTCACCGATTCAAGCTTAGCCAGTGCTGCCAGAAAGCTTTCATTTTCCTGCAGGCGGGCTTTGGCTTTGGCATCGGCATTGGTAATTAATACCGGCAGCGGTTTGCTGGGTGACAGGTTCATTTCACCACGAATATTGCGTACCGCAACAATCACCTGTTTCAGCCACTCCATGTCATCACGGGCTGAGGCAAAGCGCTCTTTCTGCACCTGAGGGTAGGGCTGCAACATGATAGTTTCGCCCTCGACGCCGGCAAGCGGAGCCACGCGCTGCCAGATTTCCTCGGTGATAAATGGCAGTAAAGGATGCAGCAGGCGCAACAGTTGCTCCAGCACGGTCACCAGGGTGTGACGGGTGCCACGCAACTGAGCTTCGCTACCATTGAATAAGATTGGCTTAGTGAGTTCAAGATACCAGTCGCAGAACTGATTCCAGGTGAACTCGTATGCAATCGCTGCGGCCTGGTCAAAGCGGTAGTTATCCAGCGCGTTACGGAACTGCTTCACGGTATCGTTGAAACCCTCAATGATCCACTGGTCAGCTAAGGACAGCTGCATTTCACCGCCTTTGATACCGCAGTCGTGCTCTTCGGTATTCATCAGCACATAGCGGCTGGCATTCCATAGCTTGTTACAGAAGTTGCGATAGCCCTCGAGCCGTTTCATGTCCCAGTTAATGTCACGACCGGTGGAGGCCAGCGCGGCCAGCGTGAAACGTAAGGCATCGGTACCGTGCGCAGTAATCCCTTCAGGGAACTGCTTTTCGGTACGCTTTTTAATTTTCGCTTCCAGTTGTGGCTGCATCATATTGGCGGTACGTTTCTCCACCAGTGACTGCAAATCGATACCGTCAATCATATCGAGCGGGTCGAGCACGTTGCCCTTCGACTTCGACATTTTCTGGCCTTCTTCGTCGCGAATAAGGCCGGTCACATAAACCGTCTTGAAAGGTACCTGCGGCTTGCCATTTTCGTCTTTGAGGAAGTGCATGGTCATCATGATCATGCGTGCCACCCAGAAGAAAATAATGTCGAAACCTGTCACCAGCACATCGGTCGGGTGAAAGGTTTTCAGATCATCAGTGTTTTCTGGCCAGCCCAAGGTTGAGAAAGTCCACAGTGCTGATGAGAACCAGGTATCAAGCACGTCTTCGTCTTGTTGCAGAGCAACGTCGTCAGCCAGGCCATGTTCGCGACGGACTTCGGCTTCATCGCGGCCCACATACACGTTGCCCTCAGCATCGTACCAGGCAGGGATACGATGACCCCACCAAAGCTGGCGTGAAATACACCAGTCCTGAATGTCACGCATCCAGGCAAAATACATATTTTCATACTGTTTAGGTACGAACTGAATCTCGCCCTCTTCAACAGCGCGTGTTGCCACTTCTGCCAACGGGGCAACACGCACATACCACTGATCGGTCAGGTGTGGCTCAATCGGCACGCCGCCACGGTCACCGTAGGGCACCTTATTGGTATGTTTTTCAACTTTATCAAGCAGGTCCAGGGCATCAAAGTCAGCGACTACTTTTTTGCGGGCTTCAAAACGATCAAGATTACGGTACGCCTCAGGCAATATGCCATCGAAGTCACCGATGCTATCAATGGCTTCGCCGGTGGCCGTGTAAAGTCCGGCGCGCTCGCGCACCTGCGCGTGATCATCAAGCACGGCGATCATCGCCAGCTGATTGCGTTTACCAATCTCATAGTCGTTGAAGTCATGCGCAGGTGTGATTTTCACACAGCCGGTGCCAAACTCCTGGTCCACATAACTGTCGGCAATGATCGGAATACGGCGACCGACCAAAGGCAAATCAATGAATTTACCGACCAGCGCCTGATAGCGCTCGTCATCAGGATGGACCGCAACACAAACGTCACCGAGCATGGTCTCGGGGCGCGTGGTCGCAACCACCAGATAATCTTTACCATCGGCAGTGGTGGCTCCGTCAGCTAACGGATAACGAAGATGCCAGATGTGGCCTTGTTGCTCTTTATTTTCCACTTCCAGATCGGAGATCGCGGTTTGCAGTTTCGGATCCCAGTTGACCAGCCGCTTGCCGCGATAAATCAGATTCTCTTTGTGCAGCCTTACGAAGACTTCTTTCACCGCGTTTGACAGACCCTCGTCCATGGTAAAGCGTTCGCGATCCCAGTCGACAGAGTCACCTAGGCGACGCATCTGCTGCGTGATGGTGCCACCGGACTGGGCTTTCCATTCCCATACTTTTTCGATGAATTTTTCGCGCCCCAGCTCGGTGCGGGTCTGACCTTGCGCTGCCAATTGCCGCTCAACCACCATTTGTGTAGCGATACCAGCATGGTCAGAGCCAACCTGCCAGAGCGTGTTAAAGCCATCCATACGCTTGTAGCGGGTGAGCGTATCCATAATGGTATGCTGAAAGGCATGGCCCATATGCAGACTGCCCGTCACATTGGGTGGCGGGATCATGATGCAATAGCTACTGCCCTCGCCGGAGGGTTTAAAATAGCCTGCCTGCTCCCACTTTTGGTAGAGCGCTTGCTCAATAGCATTTGGCGAATACGTTTTATCCATGCGAAACCTTCACGACATTAATTTGATGTTGTTTGTTGCAGCTCAGTGGCATTCACTGTGCTAAGTTGCACGCCTTGCTGACGGTACCATTTAAAGCGCTCACGTGCTTGCTGACGGGCCTGTGGGTCACTGGGCACCTGATCAATCACCAGTTGGGCGCCGGCAAATTGCGGCGCGGTCGGCATCAGATTGACGACCACTTTGGTACGCCGCGCGCCGATGGCCGCCTCGGGCCAACATAACTCTACCGGTGCGCCCTGACTGGGGCCTTCACCGATCAGGTTATGGGGCACGAATGCATCGGCGGGTTGTTGCCACAGCGCTTCATCAAGCGCTTCAGCTTGTTGTTGATCACGGCACCAGACGCGGACGCTGCCCAATTCGCGCCAGCGCTCGCTGATGAGCTGACAAAACAGGCTTAGCTGCTGTGCTTCGTCCAGCCCGTCAAGGACATAAAAGATACCGTGTACCATATTAGTTGCTTTGTCCGTTATCAGCCCGATTGAGCAGAAATTGTGTCAACATGGGCACGGGTCGTCCGGTCGCGCCTTTTTTCGCGCCACTGCGCCATGCAGTGCCGGCAATGTCCAGATGCGCCCAGTGGTATTTCTTGGTGAAGCGGGACAAGAAGCAGGCAGCGGTAATGGTGCCGGCATCGCGTCCGCCAAGATTCTGCATATCGGCAAAGGGGCTGTCCAGGGCGTCCTGGTACTCATCCCACAATGGCAGGCGCCAGGCGCGGTCACCACTTTGCTCTGAAGCGTTAAGCAGCTCGTGCGCGAGCGGATTATGCGAACTCATCAGGCCGCTGGCATGATGACCTAACGCAACAATACAGGCACCGGTGAGGGTGGCGATATCGACCACCGCCTCTGGTTCAAAGCGCTCTACGTAAGTCAGCACGTCACAAAGTACCAGACGCCCTTCAGCGTCGGTGTTCAGAACTTCTACGGTTTGTCCGCTCATGGTGGTAAGCACATCGCCAGGGCGATAGGCCTTGCCATCAGGCATATTTTCACAGCCAGCAATGGCACCAATTACGTTGATGGGTAATTGTAGCTCCGCCAACGCCTGCATGGCACCTAAAACCGAGGCCGCGCCGCCCATATCGTACTTCATCTCATCCATATTGGCGGAAGGCTTGATAGAAATCCCCCCAGAGTCAAACGTCAGGCCTTTACCTACCAGCACCACCGGTGGGACGTCTTTGGCAGCGCCCTGATAGTGCAATAGCGATAACACTGATTCATGCTCGGACCCCTGCCCCACAGCAAGGTAGGCATTCATGCCCAGCTCAGCCATTTGTGCTTCGTCAACTTCACTAAACGAGAGGTTGTCGTATTGATCTGCCATTGACTGCGCCTGCTCAGCAAGATAGCGCGGGGTGCAGATATTCGGTGGCATGTTAGCTACATCACGACAGATGGTCACGCCCTTACTGACCGCCAGCGCATGCTGAATCGCGCGCTCGCCTAAGGGTAATTCACGGCGGGTGGGGACGTTGAATACTAGTTTACGTAACGGCCGGCGAGGTTCTTCCTTGCGCGTTTTCAACTGGTTGAACGTGTACAGCCCGGCCTGCGCTGCTTCCACCGCCTGACGGACTTTCCAGTAGGTGTCGCGGCCTTTTACGTGTAACTCGCTAAGAAAGCAAACCGCTTCCATTGAACCGGTTTCATTCAATGTATGGATGGTTTTTTCGATAATTTGTTTATACTGACGTTCATCAAGTTCACGCTCTTTACCGCAACCGACAAGGAGTACGCGTTCACTTAAAATGTTCGGCACATGATGGAGCAGCAACATTTGCCCGGCTTTACCTTCAAGGTCACCGCGACGCAATAAGCCACTAAGGTAGCCTTCGCTGACCTGGTCGAGTTGCTCGGCGACGCCTGACAAGCGGCGGGGTTCAAACACTCCTACGACAATACAGGCAGAACGTTGCTTTTCCGGACTGCCACTTTTGACGCTAAACTCCATAAGTACTCCCGTTTTTGGCGGTTGACAGGGTAGGGCTGCCATAGAATAATTCTTGGTAAAATGACAAGTTTACTGAAAAATTGCGTATTTTCCAGCAAAAAGCAACGTTAAGAGTGGTCACCAGTGCGTATATTCCGCTATTTAATGCGAGAAACCTTCAAATCTCAAATCGCCGTTTTAACGGTGCTGATGACCATTTTTGTCAGTCAAAAGTTCGTCCGCGTACTGGCTGACGCCTCTGCGGGCGAAATTCCCGGCGATCTGGTCATAAAGTTACTGGGTTTAAATCTGCCGGCGCTGGCAGCCCTGATCCTACCATTGAGTTTATTCCTCGGTGTTTTATTAGCCCATGGGCGTATCTATGCCGACAATGAAATGACCGTATTGCATGCCTGTGGTGTGAGTGAATGGTACGTGACGCGGGTTACCCTGGTGCTGGCCGTACTGCTCGCGCTGGTGACCGCCACGCTGACGCTGTGGCTGGTGCCCTGGTCATTGGAACAGGAGCGGCAGGTCGAGGAGCGGGCGCGCAGTGACACTGGGTTGTCGGTCATTATGCCGGGACGTTTTCAGCAGGCAAGTAACCAAAAAGCGGTGATTTTCGTACAGGGGCTGACTGAGACTGGCGACCTCGATGAGGTCTTTGTGGCGCAGTCATTGCGCGATGAAGAAGAGCGTGTTGTCGGCGGCAGTGTGGTAATGGCCGATACCGGCACGGTTATCGCCAATGACAGTGGCTCGCAGCAACTGGTTCTCAATAATGGCACCCGCTATGCCCGTAACACTGGCGAGGGTGACTATCAGGTAATGGAGTTCGCCAGTTATCAGTTGCAGATTAAAGAACAGGAAGCAACTGAATACAGCCGTAAGCTTGAAGCCTACAGTACGGCTGAGCTCTGGGCTGAAGATAATCCGGAGGCTGCTGCCGAGTGGCAATGGCGTATTGCCATTCCGCTGGCCATGCCGCTGCTGACCCTCATTGCTGTACCGCTAAGCCGGGTCAATCCGCGCCAGGGTAAATTTGCCCGGATGGCGCCGGCACTACTCATCTACCTGGGTTACTTTCTGTTATTGATGGCGGCACGCTCGGCGGTGGCTGATGGCGTGATACCTGCGGTAATTGGTTTGTGGTGGATTCATGTGTTGCTGCTGTTGTTCGGTATTATTCTGGTCGGCAAAGGCCGTCCGTTAGGGTTGCGCATGCTGGCGCAACTGCGGAGGTCTTAACATGCTGCAGTTTTCTATTCTCGATAAATACATTGCCCGTACGGTACTGACGACGTCATTGCTAAGTCTGGCGGTACTCAGTGGCTTGTCGGCGTTGATCCGCTTTGTTGAACAACTGAAGTCAGTGGGTAAAGGAACTTACTCAGTGGCGGAAGCGGGGCTGTTTGTACTCTATAGCCTGCCCCGTGATATCGAAGTGTTCTTTCCCATGGCAGCTTTGCTTGGCGGCCTGATCGGTATGGGCATGCTGGCCAGTAACTCTGAGCTGGTGGTGATGCTGGCCTCAGGGCGCTCGCGGTTAAATATTGTTGGCTCGGTGATGAAGGCAGCAGTCATCATGATGCTGGCGGTCATGGCGATGGGCGAATGGATTGCGCCACAACTTGAGGCGCAAGGGCGCGAACTACGAGCGTCAGCAATTTCTGGCGGCAGCCTGATTTCGGCTCAGCAGGGCGTTTGGGCCAAAGACGGCTCTCACTTTGTCAATATCAGTGAAGTGGAAGACACCGGTCGCCTGCGTGATCTCACGGTCTATAGGTTTAATCAGCAACGGGTACTTGAGTCGGTGGTGCAGGGACAGTCCGCGACTTATCAAAATGGCCAGTGGTTGCTGACCAACGTCGAGATTACTGAGCACGGCGAGGAACGTATTGAGCATAGCGAATTATCGCGCTGGGTCTGGCAGTCCTCACTTACGCCGGACAAACTTGGCGTCGTGACGGTCAAGCCCGAGGCATTATCCATTACCGGCCTGCTCGACTATCTCGATTACCTGCGTGCCAATCAACAGGCAACAGAACGCTATCAGCTGGCACTATGGCGCAAGTTATTGGCGCCGGTCACGGTAGCGGTCATGTTGTTGGTGGCCTTGTCCTTTATATTTGGACCTTTACGCTCACAGACCATGGGCGCGCGCATTTTGCTAGGGGTAATTACCGGCTTTGGCTTTCACGTCAGTAATGAAATTTTCGGGCCGCTAGCGCAGGTTTATCACCTGCCACCAATACTTGGCGCGCTGCTGCCAAGTGTCTTGTTTGCCGGCGCCGCGCTCTACTTACTGCAGCGCAAATAAAACCGCAATGAAAATAAGCGCCTGCAATGAACGTTAACCTGCAGGCCTTATAATTCTTTCCAGTAATAGAGCTGGTTAGCTTCTTTGGATAAGGTCACCATTTCGGTTCCCGCAGCATAATCATGCCAGGCACGGCGATTCTTAACATCAACCAGCACCCAGAGGTTACCCAGACCGAACGCACAGGTAAGCAAGCGGATGAGCGTTTGCTTTTTTGTGATGCGTGAACCATCGCGTTGCTGCACCTTTAAGCGCCAGGCGCGCATTCCCAGGGTTTGACCGCTACGGTACCAGAACCAACCAAAAAACAGAGCCAGCATCGCCAGCAGATATAGTCCGTAAAGTGGTGAGCTATTGAGCCATGCCGCATGGTCGACGCCTGCAGGCAGCGTCAGCCAGTCAAGACTGGTCAGCAGGGCCGCAAAGCCAAGCGCGAGCGCGGAAGCCAACATAATAATAGCCACGGCGACCAGTAGATCGTAGACCCAGGCGGCGAGGCGCCGCAAGAATCCGGCGCTGGGAAATGAAGCATGTAATTTTTGCGCAGGACTGGCGTCCGTCATGATGATTCCTTAACTGACTAATAATAACTGCAGGAGGATTATCTTTGAGTCGCCTTTGAGAAGCAAGGACCAGCCTCATGTCCGCACAAATTTAGTGAGTTGCTTATGAATTAGCCGAACACACTAAAACCTTGATAATTTTCTTGATCGGAAAATTCCCTTGCGTATAATGCCACGCACTACCGACATTCAAGTCAAATCTTCTATGCCGAAGTGGCGGAATTGGTAGACGCAGCGGATTCAAAATCCGCCGCTGGCAACAGCGTGGGGGTTCAAGTCCCCCCTTCGGCACCAAAACTTCATCTCTGCTCTGTTTGCGCTGAATCACAGCACAGCTATCCCCTTGATTTTCTGTTATACTGTCTGCTATTCGTTGATGCAATTCGTATGAACAAACCGCAGAGGTTCTATGTCGAAGAACGACAGCAAAAACAATCCGGAACAGCCTGAATACGAGGTTGAAATCCCATCCCGCGAAGCGCTACTAGAAGCCGTGGAGTCGCGTCTGAAACCGACCACGTTTGAAGAAATTCTGGAACGCTTTGAGCTTACTGACGAGCGCCAGCACGTGGGGGTTAAACGTCGCCTGCGCGCTATGGAGCGCGATGGTCAGCTGATTTATACCAAAGCCAATGCCTACGGCTTACCCTCACGTATGAATCTGATTAAAGGGCGCATTATTGGCCACCGGGACGGCTTCGGTTTTTGTAAGCCGGAAGACGGCGGTAATGACCTGTTTATTCCGCCGAATCAGATGTACAGCGTGATGCATGGCGATAAGGTGCTGGTGCAGGAACAGGGTACAGACCCGAAAGGTCGCCGCGAGGGCCGTATTGTACGGGTGATTGAGCCGCGCGATGCGAGCATTGTCGGACGCTTCTTTATTGACCATGACCTTGGCATCGTAGTGCCCGACGACAGCCGCATTAATCAGGATATTTTAATTCCCGAGGAAGCCCGAAATGGTGCCCGGCATGGCCAGATTGTAGTGGTCACGATCACCCGTCGGCCGAATCGACGCACGTCGCCCATCGGTGAGGTAACAGAAATCTTAGGCGAGCATATGGCGCCTGGAATGGAAATTGAAATTGCCATTCGTGAGCATGACATTCCCACTGACTGGAGTCCGGCGACGCTTGCCGAGGTTGACAAGTTGGCCGACGAAGTCCCTGCTGAAGCCTATGAGAATCGCGCCGATTTGCGCGAGTTACCTCTTATCACCATTGACGGTGAAGATTCGCGCGACTTCGATGATGCCGTCTATGCTGAGCCTGAAGGCGATAGCTGGCGCCTGTGGGTAGCGATTGCTGATGTGAGTTACTATGTGCGGCCGAATACAGCGCTTGATAAAGATGCGTTGGAACGCGGTAACTCGGTATATTTTCCGAACTTCGTCGTGCCCATGTTACCGGAGAAGTTGTCAAACGGCTTGTGCTCACTGAATCCCGAAGTCGATCGGCTGTGCATGGTTGCAGAAATGAAAGTATCGAGCCGCGGTAAGTTGCAGCAGGCGAAATTTTATCCGGCGGTGATGAAGTCACATGCGCGAATGACGTACAACAAAGTTGCGGATATTCTGGACGGGGACCCGCAGCTGCGTCAGCAGTACGAACAGATTCTCACGCCAATTGAGAATTTACATGAGCTTTTTAAAGTGCTGAAAAAAGCACGGCAGAAACGCGCTGCGATCGAGTTTGAAACGCTGGAAACCCGTTTCATCTTTAATGCGCAGCGCAAAATTGAAAGTATTGAGCCGGTGCGACGCAATGTCGCGCACACCATCATTGAAGAGTGTATGATCATGGCCAACGTAGCGACGGCCCGATTGATCGAACAGCATGATGAAGCCGGTGCACTATTCCGGGTCCACGAGCCGCCATCCTCGGAACGGCTGACAAATTTCCGCAGCTTTCTGGGAGAATTGGGTCTTTCACTTAAAGGTGGCGATGACCCAAGTCCAAATGATTATGCCGATGTGCTTGAGCAGGTACGTGACAGACCGGATGCGGAGCTGATTCAGACCATGTTGCTGCGCTCGATGCAGCAGGCGATTTATACCCCGGATAATGCCGGTCACTTTGGCCTGGCACTGGACGAGTATTCGCACTTCACCTCGCCGATTCGGCGTTATCCTGATCTGGTCTTACACCGCGCGATAAAAGCGCTGCTGAAAAAAGTTGAAGGTCCGAGCAAAGCCCTGGAAGGGGCCTGGATGTATCCTGATGAACAGCTTGATGAGCTCGGTGAGCACTGTTCAATGACGGAGCGTCGCGCAGATGACGCCACACGTCAGGTCGATGAATGGCTTAAATGTGAATACATGCAGGATCATGTTGGTGAGGAATTCACCGGGGTGATCGCTTCGGTTACTAATTTTGGTCTGTTTATCCGCTTAGATGACTTGCATATTGATGGCTTGGTACATGTGTCGAACCTCGATAATGATTATTATCATTACGACAGCGAGCGACATTTACTGATTGGCGAAAACAGCCGTCGGGTCTATCGCTTAGGTGACAAGGTGAAGGTTCGTGTGCGCAGCGTCGACCTGGATGAGCGCAAAATTGATCTGACCTTGCTGTCGGCTGAAAGTCCTTCGGGTAAACAACGCTTACCTGAGCCCAAAAGTAAGGATAAAGATGAGAGCAGCGGTAAACCGAAAAGCAAGCGTCAGCAAAAGCGCGAAAAAAACGGTAAAGTGAAAGCGAAACGCGCGAAAGTTGAAAAGCAGCGTAAAGCGAAAAAGAAAACCACCGGCAAAAAGAAATAACCAAGCAGAAATAACTAAAAATGAAAGGATAGCTCAATCAATGAGTAAGAAAGTAGCTGTATTTGGTCTGCACGCAGTACGTGCGTTGCTTGAGCGACATCCCGAGCGGGTGGTTGAGGTATTTGCGTTGCGTGAGCGTCAGGACGACGCGTTGCAAACACTGGTACAAAGTGCTCAGCGCTTAGGCGTCCGGCCACAGTTTGTGCCTAAACAGACCCTTGATAAAAAGGCTGACGGTGGCACCCATCAGGGCATTGTCGTGGTAGCCCTGGAGGCGCCGTTGCTCACCGATAATGATTTGCCTGATCTGGTAAATAACAGCAGTTCAGCAGCTTTGTTTCTGGTCCTGGACGGTGTCACCGACCCGCATAATTTAGGGGCCTGTCTGCGAACTGCAGACGCTGCCGGTGTCACAGCAGTCATTGTGCCAAAAGACAAATCAGCATCGCTGAATGCCACGGTACGGAAAGTTGCATGCGGCGCAGCTGAAACCATGCCATTGGTGCAGGTTACTAATCTGGCACGGGCGCTGAAGCAGTTACAACAGTTGAACGTATGGGTGATGGGGACCGCAGGCGAGGCACAGCAATCGGTCTATAACGTCGATCTGAAAGGGCCTGTGGCGCTGGTCATGGGTGCCGAAGGCGATGGCATGCGGCGTTTGACCCGTGAAACCTGTGACGAACTGATTAAAATTCCTCTGCATGGCAGCGTCTCAAGCCTGAATGTGTCGGTAGCAACCGGCGTGTGTTTGTTTGAAGCAGTGCGGCAGCGGGGCGAAACAGCATGAAGAAGGTTCCGCTAATGCGTATGCGCCCGGTGGTGCTGTCGATGATCGTCATTGTTTTACTGGCGCTGGCATGGTTACCGACCGGTGGATTTTTGCCTGGTGAGCGGACCAATAAACCGCAGTTGTATGTTGAGCTAACCTCTGCGTCGATGTCGCCACGCGTCGATGATGTCATGTTTGACATTCGTCAGCGTATTCAGCAACGCCATGAATGGCGCTTGGTTGAAAACGCAGCGCCCTATGCGTGGCAGTTAGAGGCTGAAGTTCTCGAGTCCGAACAATTGGTGATCGTAGCAGTATTACGTGCCCCGCAAAGCGAGACGACCGAACAAGTTCAGGAGCAGCGTTTTAAAGTTCAGGGACCCTATGATGCCATGGGGGCTTTACCGGAACAGTTCGTGAAAGTGCTGACTGACTTGATTGAAAACGCAGAAAAGCATAGTACAAGCTTGTGATCCCGACCAAATTCGGCTAAAATCCCGCCGCTTAAATCAGTCTGAAGTTTTTAAACTATCAATAAAGCGTTCCTTGCTGCTGCAGGTGTGACTGAGCCTATCAGTAGCTATGAACCATAAGGAGCAGAAATGCGTCATTATGAAATCGTATTCATGGTCCACCCGGACCAGAGCGAGCAAGTACCTGGTATGATCGAGCGTTACAGCGAAACGATCAAACAAGGTAACGGCACTATCCACCGCCTGGAAGACTGGGGCCGTCGTCAACTGGCTTACCCAATCAACAAGTTGCACAAAGCACATTACGTTCTGATGAACATCGAAGCTTCAGCTGAAGTTGTCGAAGAGTTGGAAACAGCTTTCCGTTACAACGATGCCGTTCTTCGCAACATGATCATGCGTAAGAAAGAAGCCGTCACCGATGCGTCTCCTTTGACTAAAAAAGAAGACCGTAAAGGCGACAGCCGTAACGAAGAACAAGGCGATAACGAAGCAGCGTAAGCTGAATTGTTAGCGTCTGACCATTGTGGAGCTAAGTAATCAACTGGTATTAGGTGGCAGCGTCAGCAAACCACCCAGGTTAACCACCAGCCCGGCAGGCATCAGCCACTTGCGTTTTGTACTGGATCACCAGTCGGAACAACAGGAAGCCGGATACTCACGGCGCAGTTTCGTAAGAATTCTGGTTGTGGTAACAGGTGAAGCAGCGAAACAGTGGATGAACGAATTGACAGTTGGGACACAGTTACAGGTCAGCGGTTTTTTGAATCGAATTGAAGATAAAAACGGTGTTGGAAAACTGGTACTGCACGCCCGGCAACTTGTAAAGATTTGAGGAGACCATCATGGCTCGTTTTTTCCGTCGCCGTAAATTCTGCCGCTTTAAGGCAGAAGGCGTTAAAGAAATTGATTATAAAGATATCGCTACTCTGAAAAACTATATCACTGAGAGTGGCAAAATCGTTCCTAGCCGCATCACTGGCACTTCTGCGAAGTACCAGCGTCAGTTGGCGCGTGCCATCAAACGTGCACGTTACTTGTCGTTGCTGCCTTATACTGACTCACATCAGTAAGCCGGCATCGCGAACGATCTCAGAAACTCAGAGGTAGCGAACAATGGAAATTATTCTATTAGACAAAATCGCCAACTTAGGTGGCCTGGGCGACCAGGTTTCCGTGAAGTCTGGCTATGCACGTAACTTTTTGTTCCCGCAAGGCAAAGCTGTTCCAGCAACTGCCGCGAACATTAAAGTTTTCGAAGAACGCCGCGCTGAATTAGAAGCGAAAATCGCTTCTGACTTAGCTGCTGCAGAAGAGCGTGCAGAAAAAATCAACGCACTTGATCCTATCGTGATCAGCTCTAAAGCTGGCGATGAAGGCAAGCTGTTTGGCTCTATCGGTACCAAAGACATCGCTGATGCAGTAACTGCAGCGGGTGTTGAAGTGCAGAAGAGCGAAGTATTGTTGCCAAACGGTACTTTACGTGAGACTGGCGAGTATGACATTGAGTTGCACTTGCACGCTGACGTATTTGCCACCATCAAGTTGCAGGTGGTTGCTGCTGAGTAATCAGCACTAAGCAAATATGCACACCAAAAACCGCAGTTCGGGTCACCGGGCTGCGGTTTTTTTTTTGCTTTTTTTTATGCTCATGTAAACCTTGTAAGTATTGGCAGCGACCAACCCTACAAGAACAGCAAAAAGGGCACACCCCGTGACAGCACAAGTGATCACCCATCAGGCGTTTGAGGACCCGGACCAGCGACTCGTCCGTCAGGCGGCAAATGGCGACATGGCAGCTTTTTCGCAGCTGTTTGAGCGTCATCACCGCAAGGTCTATGGCCTGGTCTGGCGGCTGGCGGGCGACAGTGAAACCGCCCATGACCTGACGCAGGAAGTCTTTATCAAGCTTTGGGATGCCCTGGGCAGCTTTCGCGGCGAGAGTAAATTCAGTACCTGGCTGCATACCGTTGCCAGTCGCGTGGCCATCAGTGAGCTGCGCAAGCAAAAGCGCTGGCGTCAGAATATTACGCTGACCGATGACGGCAGCTACGCCGATGGGATAACGCAGTCAGCCAGTGCTGACCTGGGCGAGCTCGACCGGTTGATTCAGCGGTTACCTGAGCAAATGCGCTGGGTTTTTGTTTTGCACTGCATTGAAGGATTACGTCATGACGAGGTGGCGAGTGAGCTTGGGATTGCAGTGGGTACGAGTAAAGCGCACGTGCATCGAGCACGAACTTTATTAGAGGAGTGGTTGAGTGATGAGTAATTCGACAGCAAAACAGCGACTCGATCAACTCATTCAGGAAGCGGCAAGTGGCGCATCGACGCCGGCCCCTGAACGTGATTTGTGGCGCGGTATTGAACATAGCCTGGCGCGCCGTCAGCGGCGCTCAGGCAAGTGGCTGAACTGGGTCTGGGCAAGTGCTGCCTGTTTAGTGCTGGCGGTCGGTGGGGTGACCTTTATGGGCATGCATGAGCCGGCAGCAACTGCCACCGGGACACCACCAGCCAAAGCCTTATTGGCGTATCTGAATGCGCAGCATGAACAACAACGGGAGTTTGTGCTGACCCATTATCAAACAGCGGGCTGGAACGGCGAGAGTGATTTTGTGGCCGCCGAAGTAGAGCAGATCCGCGCAAGTATTCAGGAAGTCAGTGCACAACTGTTGGAGGAACCCGACAATCAGGCGCTCTGGCAGCTACTGCAATGGTTGTATAACAAAGAGTTAGAGTTACTGGAATCACAGTTTGTGGTGAACGATAAGCTGCAACAGGTTTAACGGGTAGGAGAAAAGTCATGAAAGTTCTGACAAGTGTAGTAACGGGGATGGTCCTGGCGACGGGATTGGTTTATAGCACCGGCGCGGTGGCTGAACAGCAGCGTGTTGACGAGCAACTTCAGGTTCCTGCAGATGTGTTCGTAAAAGTTGAGAATATGCGCGGTGAAGTTTCAATCAAGGGCACAGCGGATTCAGTGGCACGGGTCGAAGGCGTACTTGATGAATATGCCACGGGTTTTATCTTCGCACTGGATGGCAGTACCCTGACAATTGCAGTCGAGATGCCACAACGGGGAAACTTTTCCGGTAACGATGTAACGGAACTTGAAATCTGGTTACCGCAAAGTGCCGAGCTTACGCTTGAGGGGGTTTCGAGTGATTACGCGATCACAGGTTTTAACAGTGACGTGAGAATTAATACGGTAAGTGGCGATATCACCGCAAAAGAGTTGCAGGGTGATATCCGGTTGAACACCGTCAGTGGTGACGTATTCGCCAGTGAAGTGGGCGGACGCGTACAGCTGAAGTCGGTAAGTGGCGATATTGATGATCGTAACGGTAACGCCACGGTTGCCGATTATAGTACGACCAGTGGTGACATCCGTGTGGCAACGCCAGCAACAGAAGTGCGTGTCGAGTCGGTCTCGGGTGATATTGAATTGACCCTCAGCGAAGTGAAAGAACTGGCGGCGAAATCCGTGAGCGGCGATGTCGAAGCGACGTTTAGCCTGGCGAACAATGGTCGGGTGACAGCAAACTCTGTCAGCGGTGATGTTGAATTAGCGATTCGCGGTGAACTGAATGCGAAATTATCAGCCGTGGTCAGTGGTGGCGGTAGCATTGTGAATCGTCTCAATGAGCAGCGCGCGGAAGAGTCACGCTGGGGCGTCGGTGCGCAGCTGAAGTCGACCGTCGGCAACGGTTCTGGTGTCATTGATGTAACTACCATGAGCGGTGATATCCATTTCATCAAAAAGTAATCAAACAGAAGCGGATCGCAGCGCGATTCGCTTCCCTCCTTGCCCCGCATTTTGTATAGTCTAAGCCATCATTCATCGTAACTGAGAGAACCATGGCCGCGACCCGCCCTGAAAAGCAAGCACGTACGGATGCCAAGCTTGCTGCAATTAAGACACCACCCCATTCAATTGAGGCCGAACAATCGGTACTCGGTGGCTTAATGCTCGATAACCAGGCCTGGGACGCGATTGCCGGCGATATTATCAGTGACGATTTTTACCATCGCGGTCACCGGCTTATTTTTCGCGCGATGTCGCGACTGACCGAGCAAAACCAACCTATTGATCTCGTCACTGTATCGGAAACTCTGGAAGCGGCGGGAGAACTACAGGATGTCGGCGGCTTTGCGTATTTAGGTGAAATCGCTAAGAACACACCAAGTGCGGCGAACATTCGCGCCTACGCGCAAATTGTTCGTGAGCGCGCGGTGCTGCGCGAGCTGATTGCCGCTTCAAATGAAATCGCCGAGTCGTGCTATGACACGCAGAACCGTAGCAGTGCTCAACTACTCGATATTGCAGAGAGCAAGGTTTTTAATATCGCCGAAAAACGCACCGATGCCAACGAGGGTCCACAGGCGATTGCCCCGATTCTGCAACGCACAGTGGAGCGCATCGATGAGCTCAGTCGCAGTAAAAATGCCAACGGTGTCACCGGACGCTCGACTGGCTTCTCCGATCTCGATCGCATGACCGCTGGCTTACAGCCTTCTGATTTAATCATCGTCGCGGCGCGGCCGTCGATGGGTAAAACCACCTTCGCCATGAATCTCTGTGAAAATGTAGCCATGCGCGAAGACAAGCCGGTGCTGGTGTTTAGTTTAGAGATGCCGTCAGAACAGATCATGATGCGGATGATGGCCTCGTTGAGCCATGTGGATCAGACCCGCATACGTAATGGTCAGCTACAGGAAGAAGACTGGAGTCGCGTGGCCTCCACCATTTCGATTCTGAAAGAGCGCAATAACATTTACATTGATGACTCATCAGGTCTGACGCCCACCGAGGTGCGCTCGCGGGCGCGGCGGGTAGCGCGTGAACACGGTGGTTTATCGATGATCATGGTCGATTATTTGCAGTTAATGACGGTGCCCGGCATGGCTGAAAACCGGACTCTGGAAATTGCCGAAATATCGCGCTCACTGAAGGCGCTGGCGAAAGAACTCGAAGTGCCTGTGGTGGCGTTGTCACAGCTCAACCGCTCACTTGAGCAACGCTCGAACCGTCGTCCGGTCAACTCAGATTTGCGTGAGTCGGGCTCGATTGAGCAGGACGCCGACGTCATCATGTTCATCTATCGTGATGAAGTCTATCACCCGGAAAGTGATGAGAAGGGCATTGCTGAGATTATTCTGGGTAAGCAGCGGAATGGCCCCATTGGCACGGTGAAACTGAAGTTCCAGGGGCAGTATTCACGCTTTGATAATCTGGCCCAGCATGAAATTCCTGACGGGCCGGACTACTAATAAGAAGGGTTAAGCACACTCGCGGCACACACCGTGTGCCTCGATGGTTTGCGATTCAACCTGAAAACCCTGATCTTCAGCCTGCTTACGCAGCGCCTCATACACCCCGTCGGACTGAATTTCCTGCACTGAGCCGCAGCGCTCGCAGATGAGCATCTGCACGGGATGGTGGTGGTCAAAATGACTACAAAGCACATAACTGTTTGATGAGCTAATCTTATGGACAAAGCCTTGCTCTTGCAGGAAATCAAGGGCACGATAGATGGTCGGAGGCTTGGCATTAGGTACAGCCGATTTGAGTTTATCAAGCAGATCGTAGGCGCCGATCGCGCCGCTTTGTTCTGCCAGGATCTCAAATACTTCACGGCGCGCCGGCGTTAGCCGCGCACCACGCTGTGCACATAATTTTTCGGCCTTAGAGATAAGGCGCGCTGTATCTTTTGTCGTCATAACAAGCAGTTTATCACGGTCATTGCGAATCGGGTAGCACACAAGCAGCTCAGAGCAGATGAAAAGGACGACAATCATGACTTCAGATTCTGGCAAATCTTATCAAACCAATTGGCGACGTTTACTTGTTGGCTTATCTCACACCGATGCGATAGCACCGGGTGAGCCGGATTTCAGTTTTACTGACATCACACTTGATAAGTTGCAGGAGGCGATGCAGAACCGTGAATTGAATGCCCAACAGGTGGTACGTCATTATTATCGGCAGATCGTCCGGCATAACGAGGAGGGCGCAGATTTACGTGCGGTAAATCAGTTATTGCCCCTTACCGACGCCCTGGAAATAGCGCGCAAGTTAGACACCGAGCGCGAGCAGGGCAATGTCCGTGGAAAACTGCATGGTATTCCGGTGTTACTGAAAGATAATATTGATACCGCTGATGGATTGCCAAATACTGCAGGCTCTTTGCTACTGAAAGAGCACTTTCCTGAACGTGATGCCCCGCTGGTAGAAAAGTTGCGCGCGGCGGGTGCGATTATCATTGGTAAAGCGAACTTAACGGAGTGGGCAAACTTCCGTTCCAGTGGCGCTAGTTCAGGCTGGAGCAGTCTCGGTGGCATGATAAAAAACCCCTATGACACCACGCGCAGTACCTGTGGCTCGAGCGGTGGTTCGGCCTGTGCTGTCAGTAGTAACCTGATTCCGGTAGCAGTGGGGAGCGAAACCGATGGTTCGCTGGTATGTCCGGCAGCAACCACGGGAATTGTCGCGATTAAACCGACGCTTGGCCTGATTAGCCATAAGGGGATTATTCCCATCGCTCCCAGCCAGGACACTGCCGGTCCTATGGCGCGCACTGTTCGTGACGCGGTATATCTGTTGGATGTGCTGGTTGAACGTAACGCTGATGACAAACGCAGCCCGTCGTTTAGTGAGCATCTAAAGGTCGCCGGTCTGCAAGGCAAGCGCATAGGAGTCGCACGCAATCTGATGGGTTATCATACCGACCTGGACGCGGCCTTCGAGAAGCAGTTAAACGTGTTGCGCGATGCCGGCGCCGAGATCATTGAAGAGGTTGAGTTTTGCAGCGAGCACGACTGGAGTGAAGATGAACTCATCGTCTTGTTACATGAGTTTAAATACAGCATACAGGATTATTTCTCCCAGCATCCGCAAGCACGTTACCATAATCTTGATGAGCTTATAGCGGCGACGCAGCAATATGGCGAGGTTCTGATGCCATTTTTCGGGCAGCAAATCTTTGCCCTTGCGGATTTGCGTACCGATGAACAGCAAGCGGATTATGAAGCGGCGCTTGCGCGAGCGAAAGATGCCGCAGGTAAAAACGGCATTGATGCGACACTCAAGCGTCACCAACTTGACCTGTTGATTGCGCCGACCACCTCGCCCGCCTGGAAGATTGATGTCATCAACGGCGATCATTATCTTGGCTCGGCCAGTTCACCAGCCGCGGTAGCCGGCTACCCACATATCACGGTGCCAATGGGTTTTATCGGGCACTTACCGGTAGGCATGAGCTTCTTTGCCGGCGCCGGTGCGGATGCGTTGCTGATCGAAGCGGCTTACGCCTATGAGCAAGTCAGCCAACAACGGCGAGCACCAGCGCTGTTACCGCGCGAGCATTAACCGCAAAACTTGCAAAGCCAGAGCGAAACCGTAGAATACGGCGTCCTTACTGGTATTGAGGCGCGTTCCCTATGGCATCGACATTAACAGCTCCGACACTCGCTGTAGCTCCTATGCTCGACTGGACCGATCGCCATTGTCGATATTTTCATCGGCTTTTTACCAAGAAAACCGTGCTTTTCACTGAGATGGTAACAACAGGCGCCATTATTCACGGTAAATACGACTTCCTCGCTTTTCATCCGGCTGAGCAGCCGGTGGTTCTGCAGCTTGGTGGCAGCGATCCGGCAGCGATGGCTGAATGTGCAGCGCGTGCTTTTGAACGCGGCTATGAGGCGGTCGACATTAACGTCGGGTGTCCGTCCGATCGCGTCAAAAATGGCAGCTTCGGCGCCTGTCTGATGGCAGAGCCTGCGATCGTAGGCGCCTGTGTCGAGGCCATGCAAAAAGCAGCCCCGCAGCTACGGGTTTCGGTGAAAACCCGACTCGGTATTGACGAGCACGACAGTGATGCGTTCCTTTACCGGTTTATTGACACCGTTACCGATGCTGGCTGTCGTTATCTGACGTTGCACGCCCGCAAAGCCTGGCTCCAGGGCTTAAGCCCGAAGCAGAATCGCGAGATTCCCCCGTTACAGTATGAGCGTGTCTACCAGGCGAAGCAGCGCTACCCCGGGCTGCATCTGATGATAAATGGTGGCATTACCGATGCCGCTGCCATTGCCACGCATCTGCAGCATGTTGATGGCGTGATGGTAGGTCGTGAGGCTTATCAGAACCCTGCGTTTCTTGGTTGTTTTGATACACTGCTGGCTGATACTGCTGCACCTATGCCGCAAGAAATGTCGGAAGAAATGCCGCAACAAATGCTGCAGCAATATGCGACCTTCGCTGAGCAAGTCACGGTCGTTGAGCAAATGATTCCCTACACAGAAGCGCATCTGCAACAGGGTGGGCGCTGCTGGCATGTGGTGCGCCATATGCTGGGTTTATTTCAGGGACAGCCAGGCGCGAAACGCTGGCGTCAGTGGCTGAGCCAACAAGGGCCCACGGCGACAAATGCCGAAGAACTGATCCGCGGTGGTCTGGCTTTTGTGCTGCAAGAACGTGCAAAGCTTGACCAAAAGTTAGCGGAACAGACCAACGAATAAGCGCCCGAAAAATCTCACCCTTCCATAAGTAATAAATATAAAACCTTTAGAATACAGATGGTTGTCATCGTTTTTCAAAAGTTGGCACAACCTTTGTATTACTTCTATCGACTTAACCAGGACCGTTGTGAGGACGGTTTGCGTTTCACCATTCGATAGGAGAACAAAACATGAAAGCTATCATCGCACTTATCACCTTAGTCGCCGCTGCAACGGCTACTCCGGCACTGGCGAACAATAAAGCCGAGCTTGAAGCGGCGATCGGGAAAAGCCTGCATGCGCAAGCCAAACAGGTGAAGCATCATCTTGATCAGCAGAGCCGTTTGCAGCAACAACGCCTTTTGGCTGAATTACGCGGTCCACGCCTTGAGCCCGAGCTGATTGTGGCGGAACAACGCGTTGAGGTAAAGCCGTCAGCCCTGAAAGGGGAGTAACCGAATGTTTGATCTTACTTCGATCTGGCTGCTGATTCTGACCTTTGCACCGGTGGTAAGCACAGTGGTCGCCGGTGCGGCCGTCGTCATTAACCATGCGTTTAACGCAACCAACACAGGGTGATTTTAAAGGCTTTTCTGTGCTAGTCTGCGGTTCACAATAACAAGAGTAACTTTAGTCAGAGGAACTTGTAGTGAACAAAAACGCATGGTTAGGAATGGTCAGCGCAGTGAGTCTGGCCGTAGTGGCAGCGCTTCAGGCGCCGGTAAATGCGCAGCAGTATCAGGCCAGCGAACGTGCAATTAAGCTTGCGCAGGAAAATATGCTGATCGATACCCACATTGACGTCCCTTATCGCCTTACTGAAAAGTGGGCCGACGTAACTCAAGCCACTGAAGGTGGTGACTTCGATTATCCCCGTGCTGTAGAAGGCGGTCTGAATGTGCCTTTCATGTCGATTTATATTCCGGCACAGCTGGAACAGACGCCGGGTGCCAGTAAGCAACTTGCCCACCAGTTGATTGATAGTATGGAAGCAGTGGCGTGGCGCGCGCCAGACAAGTTTGCCATGGCCTATACGGTGGCTGACGTTGAGCAACAGTTCGACCAGGGCCTGATGTCGATAGCGCTGGGCATGGAAAATGGCTCGCCTATGGAAGGCGACATGGCTAACCTGAAAGAATTTTATGATCGCGGCATTCGTTATATTACCTTGTCGCATTCACTGTCGAATCACATCGCTGACTCATCCTATGACATCCGCCGCCAGTGGAATGGCCTGAGCCCCTTTGGTAAAGAGCTGGTCGTTGAGATGAATAATATCGGTATGATGATCGATATTTCGCATGTCTCCGATGATGCTTTCTGGCAAACCCTGGCGCTCTCTAAAGCACCGGTTATCGCCTCTCACTCATCTTTGCGTCGTTATACGCCGGGCTTTGAACGGAATATGAGCGATGACATGATCAAAGCGCTGGGCGAAAACGGCGGCGTTATTATGATCAACTTCGGTTCGACCTTCGTGACCCAGGCCGCGAACCGTTATCGCGACATGATTAACCAGCAGGTTGAAAAAGTCATCGCTGAGCTCGGTGAAGACAGCGAAGAAGCCAAACAACGCATCGCCGAATTACGCGCTGATAACCCGTTCCCGTTCGCAACGCTGGAGCAGGTGCTCGACCATATTGACCACGTCGTCGAGTTGGTCGGCATTGACCACGTCGGTATTGGTTCTGATTACGACGGTGTTGGTGACTCTTTGCCGGTGGGTCTGAAAGACGTATCAACGTATCCAAATCTGGTGCAAGGCTTACTTGATCGGGGCTATTCTGACGCCGATATTAAGAAGATCCTCAATGAGAATTTACTTCGCGTCTGGCGCGAAGTAGAAACCTACGCCGCGAACCACTAAAACCTTAGAGCGTTATTAGTTACTGGATACTGGATATTGGTTGTTTGCTAATAACCAGTATCTGATAACCGATAACGCTGTTGCTTTTCTATCTTTTCCGTGTATAATTTGCCGCCACAGTTGTTGATCCCTCAGGGCTCTTGACCGGTAAGTAAACAACTGGAAGTTGGTTGCCACAGCAATCCCGATAGGGGATTGAATGTTGATTCGTTAGAAATACCTCGCCCGGTATGCTGCCAGGGTGTAGGTTTTTTTCTGTGCTCTTTTTTAAATGCTCTTTATTTGAGGCTTTGATTTTTTATGGCTAATCAAAGAATTCGGATTCGACTGAAAGCGTTCGATCACCGTCTGATTGACCAGTCAACTGCAGAGATCGTTGAGACTGCAAAACGGACTGGTGCTCAGGTACGTGGTCCAATCCCTCTGCCTACGCGCAAAGAACGTTTCACCGTGTTGATTTCTCCACACGTGAACAAAGATGCGCGTGACCAGTACGAGATCCGTACCCATAAGCGTCTGATCGATATCATGGACCCTACTGACAAGACTGTTGACGCGCTGATGCGCCTTGACCTTGCAGCGGGTGTTGATGTTCAGATCAGCCTGGGTTAAGCGGGCAGTAATAGGATTACACACGAGAGGTTTTAACAATGGCTATTGGTCTAGTCGGTCGTAAAGTAGGAATGACACGTGTCTTCCAAGAAGACGGCGCTTCTGTACCTGTTACTGTGATTGAAGTGACTGCAAACCGTGTGACTCAGGTCAAAACTGAGGAAACTGACGGCTATCGCGCGCTTCAAGTTACAACAGGTGAGAAAAAAGCGAACCGCGTAAACAAACCAGCTGCTGGTCACTTCGCGAAAGCGGGTGTCGAAGCAGGTCGTGGTCTCTGGGAATTCCGCCTGGAAGACGGCGAAGGTGAAGATTTCGCAGTAGGTTCTGAAATCACCGTAGAAATTTTTGCGGACACCAAAAAAGTAGACGTTACCGGTACCTCTAAAGGTAAAGGTTTCCAAGGTGCTGTTAAGCGCTGGAATTTCCGTACTCAGGACGCTACCCATGGTAACTCGTTGTCACATCGTGCACCGGGTTCTATCGGTCAAAACCAGTCTCCTGGTCGGGTATTCAAAGGCAAGAAAATGGCAGGTCAGATGGGTAACAAGCAAATAACCGTGCAGACTCTTGATGTCGTGCGTGTTGACGCTGAGCGTGGTTTGTTGCTGATTCGTGGCGCTGTCCCTGGTGCTACTGGCGGTGACGTTGTCATCAAGCCAGCAGTCAAGGCTAAGGCGTAACGTCTGAGGAGAATGGTGATGGAATTAACATTGAAAGACGCAAAAGGCGCTCTTGAAGTTTCCGAAGCTACCTTTGGACGTGAGTTCAACGAAGCTTTGATTCATCAAGTCGTTGTCGCTTATGCTGCAGGCGCTCGTCAGGGCACCAAAGCACAGAAGACGCGTTCTGAAGTAGCTGGCGGTGGCAAAAAGCCATGGCGCCAAAAAGGTACTGGCCGTGCTCGCGCAGGTACTATCCGTAGCCCAATCTGGCGCTCTGGTGGTACTACTTTTGCAGCGAAACCACGCAGCCACGACCAGAAAGTAAACAAAAAAATGTACCGCGGTGCGATGAAGAGCATCTTGTCTGAACTGGTTCGTCAGGACCGTTTAGTCGTGGTCGAAAGCTTTGGTGTTGATTCACCAAAGACCAAGCAACTGGCTACTAAGCTGAAAGAAATGGATCTGAACGACGTGTTGATCGTGACCAAAGAACTGGACGAGAACCTGTTCCTTGCTTCACGCAACTTGCACAAAGTTGACGCACGTGATGTTCAGGCTGTTGACCCGGTAAGCCTGATTGCTTTTGAAAAAGTTCTGATGACTGCGGACGCAGTGAAGCAACTTGAGGAGGCTTTAGCATGATGCGCGAAGAACGTTTATTGAAAGTGATCATTGCTCCTCACGTTTCTGAAAAATCTACTGTTGCAGCTGAAACTGCAAATACAGTGGTTTTCAAAGTTGCAACCGACGCTAACAAAGCTGAAATCAAAGCAGCAGTTGAAAAACTGTTCGAGGTTGAAGTTGAAGGCGTTCGCACTGTCAACGTGAAAGGCAAAACCAAACGTACCGGCATGCGCTTCGGTAAGCGTAGTGACTGGAAAAAAGCCTATGTCACCCTGAAAGAAGGTGCTGACATCGACTTCGTCGGCGGCGCTGAGTAAGAGGAGGAATTCACATGGCATTAGTTAAGTGTAAGCCTACGTCTCCAGGTCGTCGCCACGTAGTTAAAGTGGTTAACGAAGACCTGTATAAAGGCAAGCCTTACGCGCCTTTGTTGGATAAAAACAACAAGAAAGGCGGTCGTAATAACAATGGTCGCATTACAGTTCGTCACATCGGCGGTGGTCACAAGCATCACTACCGTATGATCGACTTTAAGCGCGACAAAGACGGTATCCCTGCGAAAGTTGAGCGTCTGGAATATGATCCAAACCGTTCAGCAAACATCGCATTGGTTCTGTATGCAGACGGTGAGCGTCGCTATATTCTGGCCCCTAAAGGCCTGAAAGCTGGTGATAAAGTTCAGTCTGGTTCAGATGCACCGATCAAAGCGGGTAACACCTTACCACTGCGTAACATTCCAGTAGGTTCTGTGGTACACGCAATCGAAATGAAACCTGGTAAAGGTGCACAGCTGGCTCGTTCAGCCGGTGCTTATGTACAGGTTTTGGCTCGCGATGGCGGCTACGTTACTGTACGTCTGCGTTCTGGCGAAATGCGCCGGATTCAGTCGGACTGCCGTGCAACCATCGGTGAAGTAGGCAACGCAGAACACATGCTGCGTCAATTGGGTAAAGCTGGTGCAACGCGCTGGCGTGGTGTTCGTCCTACCGTTCGTGGTGTGGCGATGAACCCGGTTGATCACCCGCATGGTGGTGGTGAAGGCCGTACTTCTGGTGGTCGTCATCCGGTTACCCCATGGGGTACTCCGACTAAGGGTTATAAGACCCGTAAGAACAAGCGTACTGATAAATTCATCGTACGTCGTCGCAACAAATAAGAGTTGAGGATTAAACATGCCACGTTCTCTTAAAAAAGGTCCATTTATTGACCTTCACCTGCTAAATAAGGTGGAGAAAGCGTTGGAAGCCGGTGACAAAAAGCCTATTAAGACTTGGTCCCGTCGTTCAATGATTATCCCTGATATGATCGGCCTTACTATCGCTGTTCATAACGGTCGCCAGCACGTGCCAGTCTTCGTTTCTGACGAAATGATTGGTCACAAGCTTGGTGAATTCGCACCAACCCGCACTTATCGTGGCCACGCTGCTGATAAGAAAGCCAAGAAACGCTAAGGGAGAGTTGAGATGGAAGCTATTGCTATTCACAAGTTTGCTCGCCTTTCTGCGCAAAAAGGCCGGTTGGTTGCTGACCAGATTCGCGGTTTACCAGTAGCGAAAGCGCTGGATATTCTGAACTACAGCCCGAAAGACGCAGCTGGCCTGCTGAAGAAGGTGCTGGAGTCAGCTATCGCGAATGCTGAACACAACGAAGGTGCCGACATCGACGAGCTGAAAGTTGCCAAAGTAATGGTTGACGAAGGTCCTACCATGAAACGCATCAAGCCTCGCGCGAAAGGTCGTGCTGATCGTATCTTTAAGCGTACCAGCCACATTACTGTGGTTGTATCAGATAGCTAGGAGATAAATTATGGGTCAGAAAGTACATCCTAATGGTATTCGCCTAGGTATCACCAAGCCATGGAATGCAACCTGGTTCGCGAATACAAAAGATTTTGCCGATAACCTGCACAGTGATCACCAGGTTCGCAAGATGCTGCAAAAAGAGCTGAGCAATGCTTCAGTTTCTCGCATCGTTATTGAGCGTCCTGCGAAGAGCATCCGTGTCACCATTCATACCGCACGCCCTGGCGTGGTCATCGGTAAGAAAGGTGAAGATGTTGAGAAGCTGCGTCAAGCAGTTTCAAAATTGACTGGCGTGCCAGCTCAAATCAACATCTCAGAAGTGCGTAAGCCTGAACTGGACGCACAATTGGTTGCTGAAAATATCGCTGGTCAGCTTGAGCGCCGTGTTATGTTCCGTCGTGCGATGAAGCGCGCGGTACAAAACGCAATGCGTCTGGGCGCCAAAGGTATCAAAGTGGAAGTTAGCGGTCGTTTAGGTGGCGCGGAAATCGCCCGTACTGAATGGTACCGTGAAGGTCGCGTACCGCTGCACACACTGCGTGCAGACATCGACTACGCAACTGCAGAAGCTAACACCACTTACGGTATCATCGGTGTGAAAGTTTGGATCTTCCGTGGTGAAGTACTGGGCGGTATGCCAGTTGAAGAAAAGCCACAGGCTCCAGCGAAACGCCCTAAAGGCCGTAAGTAAGGAGATACTAAATGTTACAACCAAAGCGTACAAAATTCCGTAAGGTTCACAAAGGCCGCAACCGTGGTCTGGCGCAAGCAGGTAACAAAGTTAGCTTCGGTACTTTCGGTTTGAAAGCTGTTGACCGTGGTCGCATGACTGCGCGTCAAATCGAAGCGGCTCGTCGTGCCATGACGCGTCACGTGAAACGTCAGGGTAAAATTTGGATCCGCGTGTTCCCTGATAAGCCAATTACCAAGAAACCTCTTGAGGTTCGTATGGGTAAAGGTAAAGGTAGCGTGGAATACTGGGTAGCTCAAATTCAGCCAGGCCGTGTCCTGTATGAAATCGACGGTGTTTCGGAAGAGCTGGCGCGTGAAGCGTTTACTCTTGCGGCACGTAAGCTGCCATTCAAAACCATCTTTGTATCTCGGACGGTGATGTAATGAAAGCGAACGAACTGAATGATAAAACCGTTGAGCAGCTGCAAGAAGAATTGCTGGGTTTGCGTCGTGAGCAGTTTAATCTGCGCATGCAAGCAGCGACTGGTCAGCTGAATCAAACTCACATGTTGAAGCAAGTGCGTCGTGATATCGCACGTGTGAAAACTATTCTGAATCAGAAGGCAGGTGCGTAATGGCTGAAGAAAAACGTGTTCGTACTCTGCAAGGTCGTGTAATCAGCGACAAGATGGACAAGTCTATCACTGTTGCTGTTGAGCGCCGGGTGAAGCACCCTGTATATGGTAAGTACATTTCTCGTACTACTAAGTTACACGCTCACGACGAAGACAACTCATGCAAAATGGGCGATACCGTGATTATTCGCGAAACCCGTCCAGTATCTAAGACTAAGTCTTGGGCATTGGTTGAAATTGTAGAGCGCGCAGAAGTTATCTAATTCGTTAGGTAATTAAAACGCATAAAAAAGGCCTCCAGCGATGGAGGCCTTTTTATTTGGCGGCGATCCAAATTAGCATCTTATGCATAACCCTCTATAATTGAATGAAAATCATAACAAATGGGAGAAGCGAGCATGGAGTCGAGCGAAAAAGCCCGTCTTAATCCCCCTGTGTTTTACAGTGCAGCAGGGCTTATCTTTATTATTCTTTTTTTCACAGCTGTCTTTCCTGACACTGCAAACAGTGTCTTCCAAACCGCGCAAGCAGCGATTATCCAAAACGGTAGCTGGTTTTACGTATTAGCCGTAGCCATTATTTTGCTAACCGTTATTTTCTTAGGTTTTTCCCGTTACGGCACCATAAAGTTGGGGCCCGATCATGCCGCGCCTGATTACGGCAAGCTGACCTGGTTCTCAATGCTATTTTCGGCGGGCATGGGTATCGGCCTGATGTTTTTTGGTGTCGCCGAACCGGTGATGCATTATCTGGCACCACCGGTCGCCGAGGTGGGCACCACTGAGGCAGCCCGCGAAGCCATGAAGATCACCTTCTTCCATTGGGGCCTTCACGCTTGGGCGATTTATGCCATTGTGGCGTTGATACTGGCCTTCTTTGCTTATCGCCACGGTTTACCGTTGACCTTACGTTCAGCACTTTATCCACTCATCGGCCAACGTATCTATGGGCCTATTGGTCACGCCGTTGATGTCTTTGCCGTCATCGGTACGGTATTTGGTGTCGCAACGTCACTCGGTTATGGTGTCGCCCAGATCAACTCAGGTCTGGGGTATTTATTCGATATACCGGTCTCAACCATGGTGCAGGTGATGTTAATCGTGGGTGTGACCCTGTTAGCAATCATCTCAGTCACCACAGGCCTGGATAAAGGCATCCGCCGGCTCTCTGAGCTGAATATGGGACTGGCCGTGTTACTGCTTCTTTTCGTATTGCTTATGGGGCCAACGGTCTTTCTGCTACAGGCGTTTGTACAGAACACGGGCGCTTACGTTTCAGAAATTGTCAGTAATACCTTTAACCTGTTTGCCTACGAGAAAACCGACTGGATTGGCGGTTGGACAGTATTCTATTGGGGCTGGTGGTTAAGTTGGGCGCCATTTGTCGGTCTGTTTATTGCCCGGGTTTCGCGTGGTCGCACCATTCGTGAATTCGTAGCAGGTGTACTGTTAGTACCGGCGGGCTTTACCTTAATGTGGATGACCTTCTTTGGTAACTCAGCCATTGATATGATCATGAACGAGGGCGCCGACCGTTTAGCAGACATGGTACAAAATGATGTCTCGGTGGCGTTGTTTGCCTTCCTTGAGCGCTTCCCGTTTAGCAGCTTTCTTTCGGGTCTCGCGACTGTCATGGTCATCGTGTTTTTCGTGACTTCTTCGGATTCAGGTTCCATGGTGGTGGACATGCTCTGCTCGAGCGGCCGTGACGATACCCCGGTATGGCAGCGTATTTTCTGGGCCAGCGGCGAGGGCGTAGTTGCCATCGTATTATTGCTGGTAGGTGGTCTGGGAGCACTTCAGACCATGACCATAGCCAGTGCCTTACCTTTTACCATTGTGCTGATGGTCGCAACCTGGGGATTGATACGCGCGTTAAGAGTCGATGTGCATAAAAAGGATGCGTTGCAAAACAATTACCTGACTGCCTCAGCGGTGAGTAACCGCAACTGGAAAGATCGCTTGCATAATATTATCGATTTTCCTACCAAACAGGTCGGCCAGCGCTTCTTAAAACAAGTCGTCGCACCGGCGTTCAAAGAAGTGTCTGAGGAAATGGAATCAAGTGGCCTGACGGTCGAAATCAGCCAAGACGATGACGGACAAATGGCGTTCCGCGTTGTTCATGGTGATGAGATCGATTTTGTTTATCAGGTATTTCTGACGAGTCATATTCAGCCGGCCTTTATCCATGCTGACGCTGATACGACCGACATTGATGAAGAGAAAAAATATTATCGGGCTGAAGTTCACTTACGAGAGGGTGGTCAGGACTATGACATCTTAGGTTGGTCACGAGATGCCGTGATTGGCGATATCATCGACCACTATCACAAACACATGCATTTCTTACATGTGCTGCGGTAAGGAGGACCTATGAAAAAGCAATTGATAGCACTTTGTGTGGGAGCTGCGCTGAGCTCCCCTGCCATCGCACAGCAGGAGCAGAGCGCGGCAACCGAGCAACAAATCAAACAGCTATTGCAGCAAATGGAAAAGCTGCAACAGCGTGTTGCTGAACTTGAAAGACAACTCGACGAAGAACGTGAAATTGATACCGCGGTGGTGGCCGCGGAAACCGAACAAGTGCAACCAGCGACAGACGACGAACAACAAGTCGGTGCGATTCCGCCACGCGAGCGCATAAACGATAACAGTGCACTGGCCGCACGGGTTGAACAACTGGAGGCTGACATTGAAGACGCCGAAAACGCCCCGATTGCGATTGGCGGGGCGGTGCGCAGTCAGTTTGTCTGGGAAGACTATAACGAAGGCAATAAAGATCGTGGTGGCGATTTTGACTTTGATATTTTCCGGCTCGATTTTCGCGGCACCATCGGTGATGTGATTCTCTCGGCACAGTATCGCTGGTTCCAGTACATGGAAGCTGTGCAGCACGCCTGGGTCGGTTATAACTTTAATGAAAACTGGCAGGGACAGGCGGGTATTACCAAGGTACCGTTTGGGAATACGCCGTATAACTCCAATAATTACTTCTTCAGTTCAAACTTTTACGTAGGGCTGGAGGATGACCACGACGCCGGACTCAAATTCCTTTATCGCGATGACCAGTGGGATTTTGACATTGCCTACTTTGTCAATGATGAGCAGGGCGGTGTCGATGGTTATGTCAGTAATCGTGAAGACCGCTATGCCTATGATCCACTGGGCGTGCGTCTGGCGGGCGAGGGTATTTATGATACGCCGTCACTGGCTGTAGGTGAGTCAAACAGCTTTGCTGCACGGGTAGCCCGTAAATACTCGTGGAATAATGAGCAGTCATTTGAAATGGGCGTCTCCGGTCAGTTCGGACAGATGCATGACGGTACTGACGATGTTGGTGACCGCAGTGCCTGGGCATTACACGGCGTATATTCCATCGATCGCTGGACCTTTATGGGTCAGGTCAGTCAGTACGATTACGACATGGAGATGGCCAACGAAGGTATTGTTGTAGGGGCCTACGCCTTCTACGACACTATTCCGAGTAAGGCGACCCTGTACACCGCGAATGTGGCTTACAGCCTGCCAGTTGAGATCGGTCCCATCACTAATCTGACATTCTATAATGATTACAGCCTGATGACCGATAAGCGTGGCGGTAGTGAAGACACCTTTATGAATGTGCTGGGTATGGCGGTATCGGCGGGTGGACTTTATACCTACTTTGATCTGGTTACGGCGAAAAACCAGCCGTTTGTTGGCGGCAGTATGGTGGGTGACTCAGACGACACCAATACCCGCTTTAATATTAATATTGGCTACTACTTTTAAACTATTGCCGTCCCTCGCGGGTTTCACCGCTTGGCACTTGCTGGCAAGCGGTGAAATCAGTACAGTGAACTTATTCAAACAGTCGTTTAAGTTGAGGTCACTGTGACAGCTCCCTACCCCCATTTACTTGCGCCACTTGATTTAGGATTTACGCAGATAAAGAACCGCGTGCTCATGGGCTCAATGCATACCGGGCTTGAAGAAGAAAAGCGCGGCTTTGAGAAGCTCGCGGCTTTTTATGAGGCGCGCGCAAAGGGCGGAGTAGGTCTTATCGTGACCGGTGGCATCAGTCCTAACTTTCGCGGGCGGGTGCAGCCACTGGGCTCAGAATTGAGTAAGCCCTGGCATGTAAAGAAGCATCGCCAGATTACTGAGGCAGTGCATCGTCATGAGGCAAAAATCTGCCTGCAAATTCTGCATACCGGACGCTATGCATTCCACCCGTTTGCGGTTGCGCCAAGTAAACTTAAAGCTCCTATATCGCCGTTCACGCCAAAGGCCATGTCGGAGCGTCAAATACAAAAGACCATTAAGCACTTTGCCCGCTGTGCCAGACTCGCACAAAAAGCTGGCTATGACGGTGTCGAAGTGATGGGTTCGGAAGGGTATCTGATTAATCAGTTTTTGTGTCCGCGTACCAATAAGCGCACTGATCGCTGGGGCGGCTCGTTCGAAAACCGCGCACGCTTTGCCATTGAAATTATGAAAGCTGTGCGGGCCGCGGTCGGTGAAAACTTTATTATTATTTATCGTTTGTCGATGCTGGATTTAGTACCTGAAGGCCATGCTTATGAAGAAGTGGTTGCTCTGGCAAAAGAGATTGAAGCTGCCGGCGCTACCATGATCAACAGCGGTATCGGCTGGCATGAAGCACGGGTGCCAACCATCGTCACCTCAGTGCCACGCGGCGCGTTCAGCTGGATTACCGCGCGTGTGAAGCAAGAAGTGAACATTCCGCTGGTGGCAGTCAACCGTATTAACACGCCTGAAATTGGAGAGCAGATTCTGGCGAAGGGCGAGGCCGATATGGTTTCGATGGCACGCCCGTTATTAGCCGATGCTGACTTCGTCGCCAAAGCGCAAGCTGGTAAAGGTGACCGTATTAATACCTGTATTGCCTGCAATCAGGCCTGCCTTGATCATGTGTTTGAAAATAAGCGCGCCAGTTGCCTGGTGAATCCGCAGGCCTGCTATGAAACGGAACTGTTAATGCAACCTGCCAGCACAACTAAACGCCTTGCCGTTGTGGGCGCGGGACCGGCAGGCTTAGCCTTCGCCTGTTATGCCGCCGAGCGGGGCCATGAGGTACACCTGTTTGAAGCCAGTGATAAAATAGGTGGCCAGTTCAATTTCGCCAAACAGATTCCGGGTAAAGAAGAATTCTACGAAACCCTGCGTTATTTTGAGAACCGCCTTGCCGATGCCGGGGTCAAGGTGCATCTGCAGTGTCGGCAGAGCGCTGAGTCCTTATTGGAAGAGGACTTTGACGAAATTATTCTGGCCACCGGGGTACTGCCGCGCAAAGTCGACTTTCCCGGAGCCGATCACGAAAAAGTACTGGGTTACATTGATGTTCTGCGCGATCACAAGCCACTGGGCCAAAAAGTGGCGCTTATTGGTGCCGGCGGTATCGGTTTTGATGTTGCTGAGTACATTAGCACTGAGTCTTCACCAGCGCTCTCAGTGAGTGAATGGAACAGTATCTGGGGCGTGGATGAAGATTACCGTGGCCGCGGCGCACTGACCCAGCCAGCGCCGGAACACAGTCCGCGTGAAGTATGGTTACTGCAACGCAAAACCAGTAAAGTGGGTAAAGGCCTTGGTAAAACCTCCGGTTGGGTGCATCGCGCAACACTGAAAAAGAAAGGCATACATATGGTCGCGGGCGTGACTTACAAAAAGGTTGACGACCAGGGGCTCTGGATTGAGATTGAAGGCCAGGAGCAGTTGTTACCGGTTGATCACGTGGTGATTTGTGCGGGCCAAGTACCGTTGCGTGAGTTGCAGGAACAATTAGAGGCCGCGGGCAAGAAGGTTCACCTGATTGGTGGCGCAGATGTTGCCGCGGAACTCGATGCCAAGCGCGCCATTCGACAGGGTGCAGAACTGGCGGCACAATTATGAGCGAATTATACGATTTACATTGTCACAGTCATTTCTCAGACGGCGAGCTTGCTCCGGAAGCACTGGTTTTGCGCGCCGCGGCGGTGGGTGTGAGTCACCTTGCCATTACCGACCACGATACCGTGGCGGGTATCGGTAACGCGCGGCAGGCCATTGAAGAGCATCAGTTAGCGCTTACCTTAATTGCCGGGGTGGAAATTACCTGTGCTTGGCAAGGTTTTGAGATCCATCTGGTGGGTTTGAATATGGATCCGGAACATCCGGCATTAGTGGCGTTGCTGGCGCATCAGCAGCAAATGCGCCAGCAACGTTATGAACAGATGCTGGCGAAACTGCATAAGGCAGGTATTGAGGTTGAGCCGCCGCTGGCGGCCGACCTGACCATGCCGACCCGTAAGCATCTGGCGCAAGCGTTACTGGATCAGGGCTGGGTGAAAGATATCGATACTGCGTTTCGCCGTTACCTTGGGAAAGGGCAGCAAGCCTATGTGGCGACCGCATGGAGTTCGCTGGAAGCGGCGATTGCTGCAGTACATGCCGCTGGGGGGAGTGCGGTACTGGCTCATCCACATGCCTATCAAATGAGTAATAAGTGGCTGCGCCGGTTATTTACCGATTGCAAAAGCTGGGGTCTGGATGGTGTTGAAGTGGCAATTAGTCAGCAAAGTCCGGGACAGCGGCTGGCATTGGCGACCATGGCGAAGGACATCGGCCTTGCAGCCTCGGCAGGCTCTGATTTTCACGGCCCGCGCCCGTGGCGGGAGCTCGGCAAAAATCTTTGTTTACCGCCTGACACTGTGCCAATATGGCGTTCATGGGACAAGCATTAAGGGCGAGGAAAGCAAACCGTTATGAGTCACTATTTCAGTATTCACCCAGAAAATCCACAAGCCCGTTTAATTCAGCAGGCGGTGGAAATTATCATGCAGGGCGGCGTCGCGGTCTATCCGACGGACTCAGGCTATGCGCTGGGGTGCCGTATGGGTGAAAAAAATGCGATAGAGCGCATATGCCGCATACGTGATTTGGATAAAGAGCACCATTTCACCCTCATGTGCCGTGATTTGTCCGAGTTATCGACCTATGCGCGCGTCGATAATATTGCTTTTCGCCTGTTAAAGAACAATACCCCCGGTCCTTATACCTTTATTCTTAAGGCTACCAAGGAAGTGCCAAAGCGCTTGCTGAACGCAAAACGAAAAACGATCGGTATTCGCGTCTCTGATGATCCTATTTGTGTCGCTTTACTGGAGGCATTAGGCGAGCCGCTGATGTCCACCAGTCTGATCTTAGGTGATAATGACTTTGCCGAATCCGATCCCTATGAGATTCGTGACCAGTTAGATAATCAGGTTGATGTGATTATTGATGGCGAGCACCGCGGGCAGGCGCCCACCACCGTGGTTGATCTGGCTGATGACGAAGTCGTGGTGACCCGGGTGGGAGCAGGCGACCCTTCACCTTTTGAACAAAGCCGTTAGGGCATGTGCAGGAGCAGATACGAGCAATGACCGAAAAGCTTTCTGCACCACAGCAACAATCGCTGCCGCTGGGGTTTGTCCGCGGCGAGCCCGTCATTGATAAGCCTGAAGATCTTTACATTCCGCCTGATGCACTGGAGCTTATTTTAGAGAGCTTTTCCGGGCCGATGGATCTGTTACTGTATTTAATCCGACGTCAGAAGCTGGAAATTACTGAGCTGCCCATTTTGCCGATCACCCGGCAATATATGGAATACGTCGAAATGATGAAAGAGTTGAAGCTCGAGCTTGCGGCCGATTACCTGGTCATGGCAGCTATGCTGGCAGAGATAAAAAGCCGAATGCTGTTACCGCGGCCGCCGGCTGAGGACGATGACGAAGTCGATCCCCGTGCCGAGCTGGTCCGTCGGTTACAAGAATACGAAGCCATTCGGACGGGCGCTGGCTATCTTGATGAAATGCCGCAGACCGGCCGTGATCATTTTGTCGCGCATGCCGCCACCGATGCTAAACAGCATGTGCAGCAACAACTGCCTGAGATTGCGCTGGCCGAACTAGCGGTTGCTTTTGCCCACGCTATGGCACAGGCAGAGTTGCAGCATCACCATCAGGTGCAGCGCGAAAAACTGTCAACGCGTGAGCGTATGAGCCGCATTCTCGATCTGCTGCAAACCCGTTCGCGGCTACGTTTTGCTGACTTATTTTCGCCCGAAGAAGGTAAACCGGGCGTTGTGGTCAGTTTTTTAGCCGTTTTGGAGCTGGTAAAAGAAGCATTGATCGACGTGGTCCAGGTCGATGCGTTTAGTGAAATTCATATCGCAAATCGTGGTCAGGTTTATGCAGAAGCATCAGATTAAACAGTTAATTGAAGCCCTGCTGTTCGTTACTGAATCGCCGCTGTCGGTGGCGCAACTGGCGGACTATCTGAGCGAGCATGGTATGGATGCCAGCCGCAACCAGATTCGTGAAGTACTTCAGGAATTACAGTTTGATTATCAGGAGCGGGGCATACAGTTACATCAGGTGGCATCGGGTTACAGATTTCAGACGCGCGCTGAATTAGGTGGTATAATTGCCGGCCTGTGGCAGGAGAAGCCGCCGAAGTATTCCCAGGCGCTGCTTGAAACTTTAGCGCTGATTGCCTACCGCCAGCCAATTACCCGTGGCGATATTGAAGAAGTACGTGGTGTCAGCGTCAGTTCGCAGATCATGAAAACCTTGCAGGAGCGCGGCTGGGTTAAAGTGGTAGGGCATCGCGAGGTGCCCGGAAGACCACAGCTGTATGCCACCACCAATGAGTTTTTAGACTATTTTAATTTACAGGATTTATCTGAGTTACCTGCTATTCCAGAGCCCCCGCAAAAGGCATCGAATACAGGGCCAGTTGCTCAAGAAAAAACCGCTGAGACAGCGCCAGAAGAGAGTGAAAGCGCCCCATGAGTGAGAAATTACAGAAAGTTTTAGCCCGTTCAGGCCATGGTTCCCGTCGCGAACTGGAAGCAATGATTGCTGCTGGACGGGTGAGTGTCAATGGCCAGATTGCCAGTCTAGGTGAGCGTATTGATGCTGACGCTAAAGTGCGGATCGACGGCCATGAAGTCACCATTAAGCCTCCTGAGGACGTGGTATGTCGTGTCCTGATGTACCATAAGCCTGAAGGTGAATTATGTACCCGTAAGGACCCCGAGGGGCGCCCGACGGTGTACGATCGTTTGCCGCGGGTACAGGGTGCGCGCTGGGTCGCAGTCGGTCGGCTGGATGTGAATACTTCTGGTTTGCTGCTATTTACGACAGACGGTGAGCTGGCGAATCGTCTGATGCATCCCGGTCACCAAATTGAACGCGAGTACGCTGTACGGGTGTTTGGTGAAGTGACGGATGCGATGATTCGTAAACTCAGTAAAGGTGTGCAATTAGAGGACGGACCGGCAGCATTTAAAGAAATTAAGCGTACCGGTGGTGGCGAGGGCATGAACCAGTGGTTCCGGGTAGTGCTGACCGAAGGGCGTAACCGCGAAGTGCGGCGCCTGTGGGAGTCGCAAGGCGTCACTGTCAGCCGACTGATGCGGGTACGCTACGGTTCCATCCGTCTTGAACAAGGGTTGCCACAAAGCGGCTGGGGTGAGTTGCCGCTCGAGCAAATTAACTACTTACGAGAACTGGTAGGGTTACCGCCCGAAGAGCGCACGTTTATCGATCCACGCAAGCAGGAGTCGCGCCAGAAGCGCTATGCCCGGGCACGCCGTAGCCAGGCCAAACGCCTACAGAATGCGAAACAACGCAGCCGCAAATGAAACTTCTTGCCGACTGGCAATTAGCAGGACCTTTACTGACCTGCTGGCCCTATCGGAATGACGTCTGGCGTGGTAATGGCGAGTTTGTGCAACAGGCACTGCTGGCCATGCTCCACGCTATTTTGCCCTATTACCCGGTGACTCTGGCCATCCACCCGCCGCAACTGAACATTGCCCTACGTCAGCTACCACAGCAGCTAACCTGGCTGCCGCTGGCCTATGATGATGCCTGGATTCGAGATTTCGGGCCGTTATTTCGCTCAGGGCCGGGTGGGCTATCAGCAGTCGCGGGCCAATTCGACGGCTGGCAAGGTGTACATGGCGTCTATCAGCGCGATCAGCGCTTTGCTGCAGCGCTGGCGCATCGTCGCGCGCTGCCGTTACATTCGTTACCCTTTATCTTTGAGGGGGGGATGTTAAGTCACGACGGTGCCGGTACAGCGGTGGTTCATGCGTGCAGCCTGCAACGCCGCAACCCGCAGTGGCGACTGGCCGCGCTGGAGCGCGAGTTAAAACGCGCATTAGGGTTGCAACAAATCATTTGGTTGCATCAGGCACTGAGCGCGGATGAAACTGGCGGTCATACCGACAACCAGTTGCAGTTCGTTGACGCGCATTCCATTGTCTATGTTACCAGTACCGATGATCCCGCCTGGAATGAAGAAGTGGCGACTTTGCAACGGCAACCCTGGGGCCGGGCCTATCGCTGGATTGAATTGCCCGCCGCGCAACAGGTAACTGACGCGGTCGATATTTATCACGATGTCCGCCGCCGTGCCGGTGTTCAGCGGCGCGGCCAGCGGCCTTTACTTTGCAGTTATGCCAATTTGCTCAGGCTGCCTGGCGCGTTGGTCGTACCACAATTTGGCCTGGCAGACGACAGCGCTGCTGTCGCAGGATTACAGCAGGCCTTTCCTGAACTGGCGGTGATACCTGTCGACGCACTCGAAATGGTCCGCGGTGGTGGCGGTCCACACTGCCTGAGCTTAGTTTTGCCGGGCTAACAGGAAGATCACCTCGACCTGTGCCTCAACGGTTTGCTGACCGGGAAGACTGACATTGCTGCCACTGTCGCTCATCTCGGCCATACGATAGCGCATGACCGGCGCTTGTTGCATGCTTTCACGGATCTCGCGGATACCGATGATCTGGGTGCCCGCAGCCGTTGCCATATGTTCTGCTTTTGCCCGCGCGTTCATAATAGCTTGCGCGACCGTCTGGCGATAAAGTTCTTCCGCGTCACTGATACGATAGCTCGGCTCGTTAATACGTTGCACACCGTTACGTAATGCGTATTCAAGAAAATCGGTATGCAACTGCGGCTCGGTAAAGTCGACCACCATGCGGCGATTGACCTGGTACCCTGTCAGCTTTTGCTCACCCTCAGTGTACCGGTATTGTGGAAACAGCCGAATTGCGTACGACTGGATATGCCTTTCCGCCACGCCTTGTTGACGCAGATAGTTAAGTAGATTGGCAGTGATGTCGTCGACGTGTGCTTTCAGCGCCGGGATATCCATGCCTGAACGCTCGATATTCAAAGTCAGCTGCACCTCGTCAGGCGTGGCCTCGACAGTGGCACTGCCGGCCACGGTCAAAGTGGAGGGCGTTACCTCAGGCGCTGGTTGGCAGGCAACCAGAGACAGGCTGGCAGCAATCATAAAAAATGGGATCAAACGACGCATAAGGCTTCCTTTTCAGTAATAGACGTTGATGGAGCTATGTGGCTCAACAGTTGTAATTATAGAGTGTAAACTAAAGAAAAAATTCCCGCAGCGAAGACAGATAATCCAGAGGAGTGGTGATGATTTCTGATCAACAGCTACAAGCTGAAGAAACGCTTGTGCGCTTGCTTGGCCGGCGTGAACACAGTGCTTTCGAGTTACAGCAAAAACTGCGTCAGCGTGGCTTTGCCGACACCGTTATCGCCACAGTACTGGCCAAAGCACAGCAACAGGGCTGGCAATCTGATGCGCGGTATACCGAGATTTGGCTTAGGCAAGCATTGGCGAGCGGTAATGGCTGGCTAAGAATTAAGGCCAATGCAACGGGCAAAGGCATTGATGAACAGCTGCTGCAACAAGCCTTGCGAACCGCCGCCCCGGACTGGCAGGAGCTCTGCTTTCAGCGCTTGTGTAAAAAGTTTGGCGAGCAAGCGCCCGAGACGCGTCAGCAGCGCGATAAAATAATGCGCCATTTATTGAACCGTGGCTTTCGCTTTGACGAAATAAAAGCCGCGCTGCAACAGCTGTCTGATATGTCAGCGCACTAGTCGAAAGTTTCCATTCGTGCTAGTCTTGCGCGCTAAATAACCGAAAATTTTCACCCCCCGATAAGTTGTAACAGGAAAGTGTTCATGAGTATGACTAGCGCGCAAATCCGTGAAGCGTTTTTGTCCTATTTTGCTGAGCGAGGCCATCAACGCGTGCCCTCAGCATCATTAATTCCAGCGAATGACCCGACGTTGCTGTTTACCAACGCCGGCATGGTGCCCTTTAAAGATGTTTTTTTAGGCGACGAGCAACGTGATTACAATCGCGCAACCTCATCGCAGCGCTGTCTGCGCGCTGGCGGCAAGCATAATGACCTGGAAAATGTAGGCTACACCGCAAGGCATCACACTTTCTTTGAAATGCTTGGTAACTTCAGCTTCGGTGATTACTTTAAGCGCGAAGCCATTGAATATGCCTGGGACTTCCTGACCGGCGTATTACAGTTGCCGAAGGAAAAGCTATGGGTGACGGTTTTTACCGAAGACGATGAGGCTTATGACATCTGGGCGAAAGAGATTGGCGTACCGGAAGATCGTATTTCGCGTATCGGTGAAAAAGATAACTTCTGGGCCATGGGGGACACGGGGCCCTGCGGTCCATGTTCAGAGATTTTTTATGACCACGGTGAAGAAGTCTGGGGTGGACCGCCGGGAACGGCAGAAGAAGACGGCGACCGCTATATTGAGATTTGGAATCTGGTCTTCATGCAGTATAACCGCCAGGCCGATGGCACCCTGGAGCCATTGCCGAAGCCTTCAGTTGATACCGGCATGGGACTGGAGCGTATTGCGGCGGTGTTGCAGCATGTCCACAGCAACTATGACATCGACCTGTTCCAGGCGCTGATTAAAGAAGCCGCCGAGATTATCGGTCATGATGATCTGGATAATAAATCGTTGCGCGTTATTGCCGATCACATTCGCTCCTGTAGCTTCCTGATTGCCGATGGCGTGCAACCGTCGAATGAGGGCCGCGGCTATGTGTTACGACGCATCATCCGGCGTGCGGTCCGTCATGGCAACATGCTGGGCGCACAGGGCGCATTCTTTTATAAATTGGTACCGGCATTAATTGCGCAAATGGGGCAGGCCTACCCTGAGCTGGTAGATAAAGAAAAAGTGATCATCGACGCGCTGGCGCGTGAAGAGGAGCAGTTTGGCAAAACTCTCGAACGCGGGCTGGTCATTTTAAATGACGCGCTGACATCACTGAGCGGTAAGGTAATTCCTGGTGAAGTGGTGTTTAAGCTCTATGACACCTATGGCTTCCCGGTTGATTTAACTGCTGATATTGCCCGTGAAAAAGAGCTTACCATTGATGTTGAAGGCTTTGAAAAACAAATGGCGGCCCAACGCAAGCGTGCGCAGCAGGCGTCGCAATTTGGCGTGGATTACAACGAGCGACTGAAATCAGCTCAGCGTAGCGAGTTTACCGGTTATGGTGCAACAGCTGGTAGCAGCGAGATTGTTGAACTGTTTGCCGATGGCAAGCCCGTGGAGCAACTCGAGGCCGGCCAGCAGGGCGTCGTAGTATTATCACAGACGCCTTTTTATGCCGAAAGCGGTGGGCAGATCGGCGATACCGGCCGTTTACACGCAAGTGGCGGCGACTTTGTCGTTGAAGATACCCAGTATATCGGTAAGGCGATTGCTCACCATGGACGTGCGGAAGTTAATTTGGCGGTGGGCGACAAAGTAGAAGCTGAAATCGATGCGGAACGTCGCGAGTCGGTGAAACGCAACCATAGTGCGACCCACTTAGTGCACGCAGCACTGCGCAATATTCTGGGCGAACACGTGACCCAAAAAGGCAGTTTGGTGACCGCTGACCGTCTGCGTTTTGATTTCTCACATTTTGCGGCAGTAACCGCAGAAGAGATGGATGCGATTGAGCGCCAGGTCAATGAAGAGATTGTCCGCAACCATGAGCTGGCCACCGCAGTGATGCCAATTGAGGAAGCGAAAAAAGCGGGTGCCATGGCCTTGTTCGGTGAAAAGTACGACGAGGACGTACGGGTCGTACGGATGGGCGATTACTCCATGGAGCTGTGTGGTGGAACCCACGTCAAGCGCACTGGTGATATCGGCAGCTTCCGGATTATCAGTGAGCTTGGCATCGCTTCTGGTGTGCGCCGGATTGAGGCTGTTACCGGACTTGGTGCGCTGCGTTATGCGCAGCAACAGCAACAGCTGCTACGCACCAGTGCCGGTTTACTTAAAGCCGAGCCCGGGCAATTGCCTGAGCGTATTCAGCAACAGCTGCAACGCAGCAAAGAGCTGGAGCGAACCGTTGCTGAGCTGCAGCAGCAAATGGCGGCACAAGCCGGCGGTAGCCTGGTCGAAAATGCCCGGGAAATTGCTGGTCACAAAGTGATCCTCGCAGAATTGGACAACGTAGAAAGTAAGGCATTGCGAGGTATGGTTGATGATCTTAAGAATCAACTTGGTAGTGGCATCGTGGTGCTCGCGGTGGCGAACGACAACAAAGTGAGCCTGATTGTTGGCGTGACCAAAGATTTAACTGCTAAAGTGAAAGCTGGCGATGTTGTAAACGTTGCTGCGGCTGAAGTTGGTGGCAAGGGCGGTGGTCGTCCTGACATGGCACAGGCCGGCGGCAGCGACGCAAGCAAAATCCAGGCGGCTCTGGCAGCCGCGCAGGGTAAAATTGAGGAACTGCTGCAGTAAGCAACGTGAGGGTCAAATTAGACCCGCAAACGTGCTGTCATGGTTAGCATTTCCTTGCTAGAATGAAGGTTGCATGACATCTGGTGATGATTCATGCAACATAATTAGACTTAAAATCAGGCTGGTAGTGTGGTGTTTCTCATGGATGCCCACACATAAAAGTAGGGAAGGAGCAGGTAACATGTTGATCTTAACCCGTCGCGTGGGTGAGACCTTAATGATTGGAGATGAGGTCACAGTCACGGTTTTGGGTGTAAAAGGGAATCAGGTGCGTATTGGTGTCAATGCGCCCAAGGATGTCTCGGTACACCGGGAAGAAATTTATATGCGAATTCAAGCGGAGCATCAGGACAAAAAGGACTCGTCCGAATAGTGCGATAGCTGAATAAAAAGCTGATGAGCTATCATCAGCTTTTTTCGTCTTTAAGATAGAAAAATAAAGAGTTTTGCGGGAAATTTGCGCGAGATGTTTAAAAATCCCACAAACGCACTCTTTATTGGAAAAAATCGTTTGACATTATTTTCAGTGTCGCTAGAATTCATCGCCACAAGTAAGCGGTGAGGTGGCCGAGAGGCTGAAGGCGCTCCCCTGCTAAGGGAGTATAGGGTTTGTAGCCCTATCGAGGGTTCGAATCCCTCCCTCACCGCCATTTGTTAGCAACACGCGCTCGTAGCTCAACTGGATAGAGTACCTGGCTACGAACCAGGCGGTTGGAGGTTCGAGTCCTCCCGAGCGCGCCATTTGCTAACAGTGCAACCGAAAAGTGCGCTCGTAGCTCAACTGGATAGAGTACCTGGCTACGAACCAGGCGGTTGGAGGTTCGAGTCCTCCCGAGCGCGCCATTTCCTCTGTTTATACCTTCTATATGCCCCACTTAGGGCGACCCGTTAAAAAGTTGTGTTATCCTGCTTATAAGTTACGCTTACTGATAAGGTTTTAGCGGCAGGTAAACTATGCAACAACAACTTTCTGAAGCATTCACTATCATGCTGACCGGCATGATCACCGTTTTTGTGTTTTTAACGCTATTGCTGATGGCCATGGCACTTTTGCGTCGTTTTGCTATCCAGCCGCAGACCGATACAGCGACCTCTCAGTCAAGTGCAGCCCGCGAAACCTCGACCGATAACCAGCGCCTTGCGGCTATTACTGCTGCGGTGCACGCCTATCGGCGCGATCACGAATAACAATTAGCAGGAGCTTAGCATGCCAAAACCATTGAAACTAACGGAACTGGTGTTACGTGATGCCCATCAGTCGCTACTAGCCACGCGCATGCGACTGGACGATATGTTGCCCATTGCTGAACAGCTGGACGATATTGGTTATTGGTCAATGGAGTCCTGGGGTGGTGCCACCTTTGATGCCTGTATCCGTTATTTAGGCGAAGATCCGTGGGAGCGTATCCGCGAACTGAAAAAAGCGATGCCGAAAACCCCGCAACATATGTTGTTACGCGGGCAAAATCTATTAGGTTATCGTCATTATGCCGACGACGTCGTACGCCGCTTTGTTGAGCGTGCGAAAGAAAACGGTGTCGATGTTTTTCGTATCTTCGACGCGATGAATGATGTCCGTAACCTGAAGACTGCAATTAAAGCGGCAAAAGACGTTGAAGGACATGCGCAAGGTACTTTGGCCTACACCGTGAGTCCGGTGCATACCCTGGATAAGTGGGTCGCCATGGCAGAAGAGCTGGCAGACTTAGGCTGTGACTCGTTGTTCATTAAAGACATGGCAGGGTTATTACGACCACAGGCGGCCTATGATCTGGTCACCGCAGTAAAAGATGCGACGGGTTTGCCGATTGCGATGCAATGCCACGCTACGACCGGTCTGAGTACCGCGACTTATCAGAAAGCTATTGATGCCGGTATTGATATGCTCGATACCGCCATTTCCTCGATGAGCATGACCTATGGCCATTCCGCGACTGAAACCATTGTCGCAATGACCGAGAATACCGATCGTGATACCGGGCTTGATCTGGAAAAGCTGGAAGAAATTGCCAGGTACTTCCGCAAGGTTCGCAAAAAGTACGCGCAGTTTGAAGGCTCGCTAAAAGGTATCGACGCCCGCATTCTGATCGCGCAGGTACCTGGTGGCATGTTGACCAACATGGAAAATCAGTTGCGCGAGCAAGGCGCGACGGAGAAGTTTGACGAAGTGCTGGCTGAAATCCCGAAGGTGAGAGAGGACCTCGGCTATATACCTTTGGTTACCCCGACCTCGCAAATTGTCGGCACCCAGGCGGTGTTAAACGTATTAAGCGGTGAGCGGTATAAATCTATCTCAAAAGAAACCAAAGGGGTGCTGCGTGGTGAATATGGAGCTACGCCGGCACCGGTCAATGAAGAGCTACAAAAGTCAGTTCTTGAGGGCGACGAGCCCATTACTTGCCGGCCGGCAGACCTGATTGATGATGAAATGGATAAGCTTACCGAAGAGCTGGAGCAGCATGCCAGCGAAAAAGACATCCGTCTGGCCGAGAATAAGGTCGATGATGTTTTGACCTATGCTTTATTTCCGCAAATTGGTCTTAAATTCCTCTCCAATCGTGATAATCCTGATGCCTTCGAACCCGAGCCGGAAGAGCCCTCCGAGTCAGCGAAGAGAGTAGAGTCAGAAGCAGAGAAAAAAACTGCTAAAGCGCGCTCAGGCGAGCCGGTCACTTACAATGTGAAAGTGGACGGTAAAGTCTTTACTGTTGAAGTGGGCCCGGAGGGCTCGATTTCTACTGGCGAGAGCGGCGCAAAAGACACAAAAAGTGAAGCAGCGGAAGGTTCAGAGACAGCAGCTAAAAGCAGCGACGAAACTGCTGAGAAATCCAGTGAAGGCGCAGAGAGTATTACCGCACCGCTGGCAGGGAATGTGTTTAAGATTGTTGTGAAGCCGGGCCAGGAAGTTGCTGAAGGTGATGTGCTGATTGTTCTGGAAGCGATGAAAATGGAGACGGATATCCGTGCTGATCGCGCCGGTACCGTCGGCGATATTCTGGCCAAAGAGGGCGATAGCGTCTCTGTTGGCGATGAATTGCTGACTTTGGAGTAACGTCGCGATGGAGAGATGGTTGACGTTATGGCAGAGTACAGCGCTTTCAGCTTTTGGTTGGGAAGATGCGGCGATGATGCTGGTCGGCGCAATCTTGCTATTTCTTGCAATTCGTAAGAAATTCGAGCCGCTGTTACTGCTGCCCATTGGCTTTGGAGCGATTTTAGCGAATATTCCGTTAGCGGGTTTTAATGAGCCTGGCGGTATTCTCTACTATATCTACGTAGTGGGCATTGATACCGGCGTGTTTCCGCTGCTCATTTTTATGGGCGTGGGGGCGATGACAGACTTCGGTCCCTTGCTCGCAAACCCCCGTACACTGCTACTTGGCGCTGCTGCGCAATTTGGTATTTTTGCGACCTTATTCGGTGCCATCGCACTGAATGCCATTCCCGGCTTCGACTTTTCCATGCAGGATGCCGCTGCGATTGCCATTATTGGTGGCGCGGATGGCCCGACCGCTATTTTCCTGGCCTCGAAGTTAAGTCCTGACCTGTTGGGGGCGATTGCCGTAGCCGCCTATTCTTATATGGCACTGGTACCTATTATCCAACCGCCGATTATGAAGTTGCTGACCACCAAAGCAGAGCGCGCGGTAAGAATGGAGCAGTTACGTCAGGTGGGGCAGCGCGAGAAAATCCTGTTTCCGCTTGCGGTACTGTTTTTAACCTTGCTGTTTTTACCAACCGCCACACCGCTGGTCGGTATGTTCTGTTTAGGTAATCTGATGCGGGAAGCCGGCGTCGTCGAGCGGCTGAGTAAAACTGCACAGAACGAGCTGATCAATATCGTCACTATATTCCTTGGCCTTGCCGTGGGTTCAAAGCTTTCTGCGGCAGAGTTCCTCAACGTGCAGACGTTAGGTATTCTTGCCTTAGGCGCGGTTGCCTTCGCTATTGGCACGGCCTCAGGGGTGTTAATGGCCAAATTGATGGCGCGCTTTAGTAAAGCGCCCATCAACCCGCTGATTGGCGCTGCAGGCGTGTCAGCGGTGCCGATGGCGGCGCGGGTCGTTAACAAGGTCGGACTTGATGCAAATCAAAGTAATTACCTGTTAATGCATGCGATGGGACCTAATGTTGCCGGGGTGCTGGGCTCTGCGGTCGCCGCAGGTATTTTGCTGGCACTGGTGGGTTAAACGGCGTACGGGCGGCTAAAACTGCCGCCCGGTAAGCCATAGCAATAAAGTGTAAATAAGCGCAATAAAGACACTCACAATGACAATCACCACAAAGCCCTTGCGTCCCTGTTGCAAGGTCCAGCCGTTCGCGCGCAGGTAGAGCCACCAGAGTAACCCCAGCACCAAAGGAATTAAAAATAAAAATCGTATCATTGTCTCTCCACCCATAGGTTTAGGTCAGCTGCTGCCAGTTGCGCTTGCTCAAGCATCGGGCGCAAACGGGTAATATGGTCAGCAACCTGATCAAGTTCTGCATTTTTCATGGCTTGCTCAAGTTGTGCGGCAAGTTTTTCTACCCCGGACAAGCCTAAGTTGGCGGCCGAGCCTTTCAGGGTATGAAAGTAGCGACGCGCTTCTTCATGTTGACCCTTAGTGAGAAAGTCTACCACCCGCAAGGGTGCCTCGTCATAGCTGTCGTAGAGGCGTTGTACCAGGTTGACGTAAAGCTCGACATTGTGGTTGAGCCGTGTCAGCGCACTCTGAAAGTCAATGTCATGGTGGTTAGGATATCGCAACCGGGTCTGTGCTGGCGCGTCCTGGGGCGCCGCGGCAGTCGCATTATCGAGTCCGCGGCGACACCATTTCTTGACGACCTGGCGCAGTTTCGCTTCGTCAATCGGCTTGGCCAGGTGATCTTGCATACCCGCAGCAAGCGACTTCTCAACATCTTCGCTGGCGGTATTTGCTGTCATCGCAACAATCGGTAACTGCTCATACGCATGGCGGCTCCGGATGGCACGCGCAGCGCTATAGCCGTCCATAATTGGCATTTGAATATCCATCAGCACCATGCCATAAGTCTGATGCTCAACCCGCTCCAGGGCCTCCTCGCCATGCTGAGCCACGTCGACCTGCAAGCCCAGATGTTCGAGCATTTCTGTGGCGATATGTTGGTTGATATCATTGTCTTCGACTAATAATACGCGTGTGCCTTGCAGCTCCTGCAATGTATCAGTGTTGGCGTCGGCGAGGCTGCTGCCATGCAGCGACAAGGTTGCGCTTAATTCACGAATCACTGCGTGGCTGGTATAGGGCTTTAACAGATGGCCGTTGACGCCCACTTCGCGGGCTTTATCGATAAGCTCGCTGGCATGATAACTGGTCGCCAGAATACATTTTGTTGATGTCGCTTGTTGCAGCAGTTTTTCACATAATTCAAGACCACTCATGCCCGGCAACTGCCAGTCAACAATAGCCACCTCAAAGTGGCGATCTTTAAGACCCGCCAGCGCTTCTTCTGCAGTACGAAAACTGGTGACATCTAACTGTATGCTACGCAGCAGGTCCGTCAGCATTTCGCGCGTCGTCAGGTTGTCCTCAACAATCATCACCTGTTTGCCCATCAACTGGTCGAGAACATTTTGCGGAATACGCTGTTGCTGAGGTTGCTGCAAAGGTAGTTGCAGTTCAATAAAAAAGGTGGTGCCCTGACCCTTGCTGCTGATAACGCCAATGCCATGCTCATTCATGAGTTTAACAATGCGCTGACTGATGGCCAGCCCCAAACCGGTGCCGCCGTATTTACGGGTGGTTGAGGTATCCGCCTGGGTAAAGGCCTGAAACAACTTATGGCGTTGTTCCTCATCCATGCCGATGCCGGTATCGGTGACCGACAGCCGCAGGTAGAGGTCGGTTTCAGTCTGGTCGAGCTTGGTGACCGAGACGACCACTTCGCCATGTTCGGTAAACTTGATGGCATTGCTGACCAGGTTGACCAGCACCTGGTTCAGACGCAACGGGTCGCCTATCAGCCGCGTCGGTATATTCGGCGGCAAATTGATAATAAATTCCAGGTTTTTATCGTGCGCGCGATAAGCAAAAAGGTCGGCGAGATTGCGCAGTACTTCTTCAAGATCGAAAGGAATTGCCTCGATGGTGAGCTTATCGGCTTCGAGCTTAGAGAAGTCGAGCAAGTCGTTAACAATACCCAGCAAGATCTTCGACGAACTCTCAATGGATTTCAGGTAGCCATGCTGCTTATCGCTCAGCGCGGTCTTCAGACAAAGTTGCGTCATGCCCAGGATGGCATTGATCGGGGTGCGAATTTCATGGCTCATATTAGCCAGAAACTCACTTTTGGCCTGATTAGCGGCTTCGGCGCTGGCAATGGCTTGCTCAAGCGCGGCCAAATCACGAACTTGGTTTACCGGTTTATCATCTGTGGCCATAAGATTCCGAAAATAAGATAGCTTGCGTAATATCATGCCATGCGTCGCGAACTTCGCCAAATTATCTCATCAGCATGGACGTAGCAGGCGATAAACAGTAAGCTTTGCATCATCTGACGTCGATGTAAGTAGAGGCAGGATTTACTTTGCAAACAACACTTTTGAAGTCGCTCGCACATTTTCAGTCAACCACTGAACAGTCGGCCGCTGAACAAGCTGCGATCAGGAAGTTACAACGTGGTATTGAACGTGAATGTCTGCGCATTACATCGGAAGGCCGTCTGGCCGCGACAACACACCCGATTGGTTTAGGCAAAACGCTGACGCATCCGCACATCACCACCGATTACGCGGAAATGCTGCTGGAATTCATTACCCCAGTGGCGAGCGATATTCAGGTTACTCTGGATCAACTGACGGATATTCACAGCTACACCTATCGTTTCATGGGTGACGAGCTGATGTGGCCACTCTCTATGCCTTGTTTTGTCGGTGATCCGGAAGATATTCATATTGCCCGCTATGGCGCGTCGCACAGTGGCCGGATGAAAAATCTTTATCGACGTGGACTGACCCATAGGTACGGTGGTGGTATGCAAATCATTGCCGGAGTCCATTATAACTTTTCCGTACCTGCGGCCATGTGGGAAGCGCTGGCCGCAGAAGAGGGCGTGCAACTGGATCCCGGTTATATCTCACGGCGTTATTTTGGTCTGATCCGTAATTACAAGCGCGTTTGTTGGGTTATTCCTTACTTATTTGGTGCGTCACCAGCGGTGTGCCAGTCATTTTTAGATCATGCTGACGGGCAGATTGACCTGAAGCCGCTGGGCAAAGGTACCCTCTATCGAGAGTATGGTACCTCGCTGCGCATGAGTGATCTTGGCTATACCAATAAAGAGCAGGCGGACCTGCAAATTACCTATAACTCTCTGAGTGATTACGTCGGGCGGCTGCGCCGTGCAATCACCACGCCGTCACAACGGTTCGCCAGAATTGGCGTAAAGGAGACCAATGCTCAAGGGGAGACAGAGTACCGGCAGTTGAATGCGAATATTCTGCAGATTGAAAATGAGTTCTACTCACCGATCCGCCCCAAACGCGTAGCCACGTCCGGTGAAACACCGACCCAGGCTCTGGAGCGCGGCGGTGTTGAATACATAGAAGTACGCGCGCTGGATGTGAATCCTTTCAGTCCGGTAGGTATCAGTGAAGGCCAGATCCGCATGCTTGATCTGTTGCTGCTGTATTGTTTACTGAGCGACAGTCCGGAGCTCGACTGGGACGCTCAGCAAATGACCGAACGTAATTTTAATAAGGTCGTACTGGATGGCCGGAATCCACGCCTGACGCTCAACGACAATGGCTACGAGCGGCCCATTAGTGACTGGCTGGAAGAACTTTTTGCCGATCTGCAGGCGCTGGCGCGTTTCATGGACGGTGGTTCTGGTGATGACTATCGGCAAAGCGTCGCCGAGCACTATAAAATGGTCCTTAACCCCGAGCTGACGCTGTCTGGACAAATGCTGGCGCTGATGCGCGAAGAGCACCTTGATAATAGCCATCTGGGAATGCAACTGGCCAAACGTTATCGCGAAGAATTACAACAACCGCTGCGCTACTTTACCGAGCAGCAGTTTGAGCAGTGGACACAGGCCTCAATTGATGAGCAAACGGCACGTGAAGAGAAAGATGCCGGAACCTCGTTTGACCACTTCCTCGAAGACTATTTCGTTAAAGCGAAATGCACTGCGGCAGAATGTGAAAAGTCATGAAGTGCTGGCAAACAATCTCGCTTGCGACATTGGTCACGCTGGCACTAAGCGGCTGTGCCTCAGCGCCGCCGCAGCAGCCTGATGACTTATGTGAAATCTTTTACGAAAAACCGGACTGGTATGATGCCGCCGCTGACATGCGCGAGCGCTGGGGCGTGCCGATTCAGATCCCCATGGCGATAATGTACCAGGAAAGCTCCTTTAAGCACGATGCGGTGCCACCGCGCGACTATCTGTTATGGGTCATTCCGTGGGGTAGGGTGAGCAGTGCCTACGGCTATTCACAGGCCAAAACGCCCACCTGGGATGACTACGAGCGTGAAACAGGCAACACCTGGGCTTCACGCGACTCTTTTGCTGATGCGATTGACTTTATGGGGTGGTTTATCGACAAGAGCCACCGAATTAATGGCGTTTCAAAGTGGGACGCTTATGCACTGTATCTGAACTATCATGAAGGCTGGACTGGCTATAAGCGTCAGACCTATCGCTCTAAAGCCTGGTTGCAACGCACTGCAGGGCGGGTGAAGCAGCGCGCTGGCACCTATGGTGCGCAGCTGCGCCGCTGTGAAGAGGATTTGCAGCGTAGCTGGCTGTGGGATCTGTTCTTTTAATTAACCGAACAGGTTCTGTTGTTCCTGATGGCGCGATTCATCAGGCAAAAAGCGAACCTGTTTTACCATGCTCTCGCTGCTTTCCATAATCTCCAATGCGTAACCCTCAATACGCAGACACAAGGGGTGTTGCGGAATATCACCGAGCAGTTCCACAATAAGACCGCTGACGGTTTTCGGGCCACTGGTGGGCAGCTCCCAGTTCATTTCTTTATTCAGTTCGCGAATGTTGGCGGTACCTTCCACCAGAATCGAGCCGTCTTCTTGTGGGGACACGGTTTCGCTGGGTGCCGGGGTGATATTGGTGGTGAAGTCACCGACAATTTCTTCGAGAATATCTTCCAGGGTGACCAGTCCCTGAATGTCACCATATTCGTCAACTACCAGGCCAATGCGCTCTTTATTGTGCTGAAACTTGAGTAGCTGCACGTTTAGCGGCGTACCTTCAGGAATGAAATAGATTTCGCGCGCGGCGCGGATCAGTTCGGCTTTGTCGGTCTCGCTGCTTGACTTGGTTACAATCTGCATAATGTCACGGGCGTGCAGGAAGCCGATCACGTCATCAATTTCACTGCGATAAAGCAGCAGACGCGTGTACTGAGCCTGCGACAACTGTTTGATAATTGACTTGATATCATCCTGCACGTCAATGCCACTGATATCGGCACGCGGAATCATGACATCCTCAACAGTCACCTTTTCAAGATCAAGAATACTTAGCAGCATATCCTGGTGACTGCTGGGGATCATTGATTGTGCCTCGTTCACCACGGTGCGTAGTTCTTCTGAACTAAGTGCGTCCTGACCCAAGGTAGTGTTGGGGTTGACACCTAAGATGCGCATAAAACCGTTGGTAATAAAATTCACCGTCGCCACCACCGGGTACATAATGGTCAGTAGCGGCTTGAGGATCACCGAGCTTGGAAAGGCAACCCGTTCAGGGTGCAATGCGGCAATGGTCTTGGGCGTCACTTCGGCAAAAATAAGCACAATGATGGTCAGGCCAAAGGTCGCGACAACAATACCTGCGTCGCCAAACCAGCGAAAACAGAGCACGGTGGCAATGGCTGAAGCGCCAATGTTTACCAGGTTATTACCAATGAGAATGAGTCCGATCAGGCGGTCTGGTCTGTCGAGCAGGTACTGCACCCGCTTGGCGCCGGAATGGTCTTGTTGTGCGAGATGACGCAAACGGTAGCGGTTGACCGACATCATGCCGGTTTCCGAGCCTGAAAAATACGCCGAAAGAAACAGTAAGAGACCCAGAATGATCAGCAGGGTCGACGTGGCTATTTCGTCCAAGAAGGTTACCTATATTGAATACTTGAGTGCCTAATTTAATGACATGGTCAGACAAGTCAAGTTTGAATTAGCTTAACATGACATCGCGCACAAAGCGGCTGCCGAAATAACCTAAGCTTAGCAGAAGACTGGCAATGACACTGGCGACGACCAGAGCGCGGCCGCGCACACCGTGCAAGCGATGTAACACGACAATGGCAGCATAAATAATCGCAGCAACGGAACTGAGCAGGGTTTTATGGGCCTGCCCCTGAGCGAACATGTCGTCAAGGAAGACATAGCCACTGCCGATGGCAATGAAAAGTAACAAGGTTCCGGTACTTAATAAGCGGAAAAAATACTTCTCAACCACCATTAACGGCGGCAGATAGCTCGACAGGGCGTTCATGCGATGATTTTTGAGCAGGTAGTTTAAATAAAGTAACTGCACCGCATACAAGGTTGCCAGCATTAAAATAGCATAGGCCAGCAGGCTCAAGACGATGTGAATCACCAGGCCATGGGTATTCGCAATAGTTGCTCCCCAGTTCGCAGGACTCGCCAGCAGAATGATGCAGCTGACGGCAGCAAATACGTAAATCACCGGGCGCAGTATCAGTCCACTATTGCGCTGCACCCGGACCAGCGAAAATAACGCCAGCAGAAAAGCAACGGTACTCAGACTGCTGGCAACATTCAGGTGATCAAAGCCGTCCGTTGCCAGATAGCAGGTGAGTAACGCACCGTGGCTGATTACCGCAGCGACCGCAAGCCACCAACTGGTAGCACGCAAACTTCCGACACTGGCAAGCTGACGCCACAGCATTCCGGCGCTGGCAAAGTAAAGGATCAGGGTAAGAGCAAGAAGGCCTGACATGTTGATTCCCACTGTTGAAGTGTTCTAACGTCCTGAGTGCAAAGCACAAGTATATGCATTGTGATGAAGAAACCCAATAGGATCGGGAAACTTTGCTTGATTTACGATATAATCGCCACCAGATTATTTCCAGCTAGCAGTAGATGGACAACACCATGTTTGAGAATTTAAGCGAACGCCTGTCGCAGTCGTTAAAGAATATTACCGGTCGCGGTCGGCTGACCGACGACAATATTAAAGATACCTTGCGTGAAGTACGTATGGCTCTGCTTGAGGCCGACGTCGCTTTACCCGTGGTGCGCGATTTTATCAGCCGGGTCAAGGAACGTGCGGTCGGTACCGAAGTGAATAAGAGCCTGACCCCGGGGCAGGTCTTTCTGAAAATAGTTCAGCAAGAACTTGAGCACGCTATGGGCGAGGGCAATGTCCCGCTGAATCTGGCGACACAACCGCCCGCAGTGATTCTGATGGCTGGCTTACAAGGTGCCGGTAAAACCACAAGTGTTGGTAAGCTGGCGCGTTATTTGCGTGAGCGGCAGAAGAAAAAGGTGCTGGTGGTGTCGGCGGACGTTTACCGGCCGGCGGCAATCAAGCAGCTGGAAACCTTAGCCAACGAAGTTGAGGTCGAATTTTTCCCGTCTTCGACCGAACAGCAACCGGTCGCCATTGCCCAGGCTGCAATCAGTCATGCGCGGAAGAAGTTTATTGATGTCGTGTTAGTTGATACCGCAGGTCGTACTGCGATCGATGATGCGATGATGGCGGAAATTAAAGGCCTGCATGCCGCGATCAACCCCATCGAAACACTGTTTGTGGTCGATGCCATGACCGGTCAGGATGCTGCGAATACGGCACGCGCCTTTAATGAGGCATTACCGCTGACCGGTGTCATTCTGACCAAAGCTGACGGTGATGCCCGTGGCGGTGCGGCGTTATCGATTCGCCATATTACCGGCAAGCCCATTAAGTTCTTAGGGGTTGGCGAGAAGAATACCGCGCTTGAGCCGTTCCATCCGGAACGTGTTGCGTCACGAATTCTGGGCATGGGCGACGTAATGTCGCTGATTGACGAACTGGAACAAAAGGTCGACCGTACCAAGGCCGAAAAGGTTGCCAAAAAAGTCATGAAAGAAGGTAAGTTCTCGCTTGAGGACTTCCGCGAGCAATTAGCTCAGATGCGTGATATGGGTGGCATGATGGGGCTGATGGATAAGCTCCCTGGCATGGGCAAAATGAGCGCCCAGGTCAAAGGTCAGATGGATGATAAAATGACCGTGCGTATGGAAGCGATTATTAGCTCCATGACGCCGAAAGAACGTGAATTCCCGGACCTTATTAAGGGCTCGCGCAAGCGTCGCATCGCTGCCGGGTCGGGAACTCAGGTGCAAGATGTCAACCGCTTGCTGAAGCAATTTATGCAGATGCAAAAAATGATGAAGAAAATGAAAGGCGGTGGCATGGCAAAAATGATGCGAAGCCTGGGCGGAATGGGCGGTAAAATGCCTCCCGGAATGTTCCCCAAAGGCTAGAGAATACTTGCATTCGGCGGAAAAATCGGTAGAATTGCCGGGCTCTTCGACCCCGGTCGGAGATTTTTCTATTTATTTAACATTAAAAACTGTATCGAGGAACGTAATGGTAACCATTCGTTTACAACGCGGCGGCGCTAAAAAGCGTCCATTCTACCAGATGGTAGTTACCGACAGTCGCAATGCCCGCGACGGTCGTTTCATTGAAAATGTAGGTTTCTTCAACCCGCTTGCGCGTGGTCAGGAAGAAAAACTACGTGTAGATCTTGAGCGTGTTGACCACTGGGTAGGTCACGGCGCAACAGTATCTGAGCGCGTAGCTAAGCTTTTAAAAGATGCGCGTAGCGCAGCTTAATTCAGCTTATTCATCAACGTTGGTAGCAGAGTAACTATGAATCAACCTACTGAACACGTCGTCATTGGCCAGCTAGGCGCAGTGTATGGAGTGAAAGGTTGGCTGAAAATTCAAAGTTATACTGACGACGTTGAAGCCATTTTTGATTATCACCCCTGGCAGATTCGTAAGCAGGGTAAAGTGCAGGAAGTTCAGGTCGAGGAATGGCGTCGACACAATAAAGGACTGATTGCCAAACTTGCAGGCGTTGAAGATCGTGATGCGGCGCACCTTTATACGGGTGCTGACATTATTATTGACGCCGGGCAGTTACCCGAGTTGCCAGAGGATGAGTTTTACTGGCGCGATTTGATTGGTATGACCGTAGTAAATACTGACGGTTATAACATGGGAGTCGTGGACCAGTTAATGGCCACAGCATCAAATGATGTGATGGTGGTGAAAGCGAACAGTAACGATGCTTTTGGTCGCTCTGAACGTCTGATTCCGTTTATTCAGAGTCAGTACATTCAGGAAGTCGACAAAGAGAACAAACGCATCGTTGTGGATTGGCCGTCGGATTTTTAATGGCTGGAAAATTACAGGTCGGCGTAATCACGCTGTTTCCTGAAATGTTTCAGGCAATCACCGACAATGGTGTGACCGGTAGAGCGGTTCGCGATGGGCTGTTGGAAGTACATTTGACCAACCCGCGCGATTTTACTCATGACCGTCATCGCACCGTCGACGATCGCCCTTATGGCGGTGGTCCTGGCATGCTGATGATGGTGCAACCGCTGACCGATGCGATTGCCTCAGCAAAACAGCAGCTGGGGGCCGATACCAAGGTGATTTATTTGTCACCTCAGGGTCGCAAACTTGATCATGCCGGCGTGCAGCAGCTCGCTTTGCATGACAAGTTCATCTTAATTGCCGGTCGCTACGAAGGCATTGACGAGCGTGTGATTGCACGTCACGTTGATGAAGAATGGTCGATTGGTGATTACGTGTTGAGTGGCGGCGAGCTGCCGGCAATGGTCATGATAGACAGTGTTGCGCGGCTTGTACCCGGGGTGTTGGGACACCAGGACTCAGCTGTAGAAGATTCTTTTGCAGCAGGACTGTTAGATTGCCCGCACTATACACGACCAGAAGTACTTGATGATGAGGCAGTGCCGCCAGTATTACTGAGTGGCAATCATGAACAAATTAGACGCTGGCGTCTGCAGCAGGCTCTTGGCAGAACCTGGCTAAGGCGACCGGAATTGTTAAATGACCTAGCTCTGACTGACGAACAGCAACAGCTACTTGATGAGTTTATTCATCAGTATCAGGCTGAAACTGACGCGGGTAGTTAATCTAGGAAAGTGAGGCTAACATGGCAAAAGTAAGTCAAAATTTGATCAAAGCGATCGAAGACGAGCAAATGAAAAAAGACCTTCCGGACTACGCGCCGGGCGATACAGTGGTCGTTAATGTTAAAGTTGTTGAAGGTAACCGTGAGCGTGTTCAGGCATTTGAAGGCGTGGTTATCGCTAAGCGCAACCGTGGTTTACATTCTTCTTTCACGGTTCGTAAAGTCTCAAATGGTGAAGGTGTTGAGCGTACTTTCCAGGCGCACAGCCCAATCATCGACAGCATCGTTGTGAAGCGTAAAGGTGCGGTACGTCGTGCTAAGCTTTACTACTTGCGTGAGCGTTCAGGTAAATCTGCACGTATCCGTGAGAAGCTGTCTTAAGATCAGCTTTGATCTGAAAAAACCCGCCGCTGGCGGGTTTTTTTATGGCTGAAATAAGGCACAATGACTGCGGTATTGAAGTAAGGAGCCCACACCATGTCTGACTCGGCAGTCCCCACTCCGGAACAACGGCTAGCGCAACTGCGCGAAGCTATTGATGAAACCGATAGCGCGTTATTGCAGTTGCTACATCGCCGCCGCCAGTTGGCGGCGGAGGTAGGTGTGGTTAAGCGCGGGCTAGGACAGCCGCTGTTTGTTCCGGAGCGCGAGGCCAAACTGCTCGCCGCGCGTCGCCGTGAAGCGGAACAGGTGGGGTTATCAGCAGATCTCATTGAGGATGTCCTGCGCCGTGTGATTCGCGAGTCCTATCAACAGCAACAAGCGGCTGACGTCCATCTGGAAGATAAAAAAGTGGTCGTGATTGGCGGGCACGGTGCCCTGGGCGGACTTTTTGCGGAACGTTTCCGCGAAGCCGGAGCGCGTGTGGCGTGTGTCGGTGAGCATGACTGGGACAATATCGGGGCAACCTGTCAGCAAGCTGATCTGGTACTTGTCAGTGTTCCTATTGCCGTTACCGAAGTCGTTATTGCACGCTTACCTGAGTTGCCGGCACACTGCATTCTGGCTGATGTTACCAGCATTAAACAAGGTCCGTTGACAGCGATGCTTGCGCAACATGACGGCCCGGTGGTGGGTCTTCACCCGATGTTTGGTCCGCAAGTTGCGACCCTGGCCAAGCAGCTTATTGTGGTTACCCAGGGGCGAAAACCTGAGGCCTGCCGGTGGTTACTGGATACATTAGTGCGTTGGGGCGCGCAATTGTATCAAACCGATGCTGCGCGCCATGACGAGGCGATGGGGTTTATTCAGGTTATGCGGCATTTATCAACTTTTGTTTATGGTGCTCATCTGGCGTCAGAACGCGCAGACCTGCAGGAGCTGCTGGACTTAAGCTCGCCGATTTACCGGCTTGAACTAATGATGGTCGGGCGTTTGTTCGCACAAAATGCCGCGCTTTATGCGGACATTATTCTCGCGCATCCTGAGAATTTTGCCATGATGCGCCGTTATCTGAGTACGTTTGATCAGGTTCTGGGTCAGTTGGAACAAGGCGACAAACAGGGGTTTGTCGACAAGTTCGCTGAAATTAGTCAGTATTTTGGTGAGTTTTCACAGAAGTTTCTTGAGGATAGCCAGCGCCTGTTAGCTAGCGCCGGCGATGCGCATCAGCTCAGCCAGGTCACTGGGCGCTAGCGGTTTTTGCAGTAGCTTGTTAATACCAGCTGCCTCGCATTCAGCGCGGAAGTCATCTGGGTTGTGGCCAGAGATCATCGCGGTTGTCGGCGTTTCGGCGCCGAGTTCCTGCTGTACCTTGCAATATAGCTCCACGCCATTAAAGTCGGGCAGCTCATGATCAAGTAGAACCAGATCGGGCCGCTCACTAACGATTAACTCGTAAGCATCCTGACCGTTTTCGGCGGTGCTGATTTTGGTGGCAGGAAAGTGACCCAACATGGCTCTCATGACTTCCAGTGAAATCATATCATCATCGACAATGACCACATGCGTTGATTGTTTTGCCATCGCAGACTCCTTTATGTTCACAGCTCTGTTTAACTTCCGATGGAACAACAGGGTAAAGAAATACTGGCATCCTGGCAATCACATTGACTATTCTAACCAATATCCAATATCCAATATCCAATAACCAACAACGCTTTAAGGTCTTAACAAAATGAAAATTTGGGACAGTTTTGTGCGCGGCTATCACTGGCTGCTGGTCCTCGGCATCCCTGCCATGTGGTGGACCGCCAATGAGGGCCACATGGAATGGCACCTGCGCATCGGTATCGGTATCGGTGCCTTACTCATCGCAAGACTTATCTGGGCTCTCGCTGGTAGCAAAAATGCCCGCTTCAGTGCCTTCGTGAAAGGACCCGGCGCGGTGATAAAACATTTTCGCAGCTTAATGTCGCGCCAGTCCTATACTCCCGGAAGCACTCATAACCCGGCAGGTGGCTGGTCGGTGTTATTATTATGGGGCTTACTGGCAATGCAGCTTGGCACCGGCCTGTTTGCCACCGACGAGATCTTCTTTTCCGGTCCGTTAGCCAGTCTGGTTAGTAGTGACTGGCAGAATCAACTCACCGATCTGCACAGACTGAATTTTGTTGTGTTGGCGACGGTAATAGCGATTCATATACTCGCGGTGCTGCTATACCGGTTAAAGGGCATTTCACTGATTGCTGCGATGATTCATGGTAAGCGTGACGGTGCGCTTGCGCCAGGTTTACGTTGGTCATTTTGGGCGTGGTTGTTGGCAGCCGTGCTGGCTGCCAGCGGATGGTACTTGTGGGCCTGAAGTCGTGACTAATCTTTATACTGATCGTGGCAGCCTTTACAGTTTTGCGCGGTTTCTTTAAAAGCTGCCCGCAGCTCGTTCTGATTACCTGCTACCGCAACCTGCGCTAAGCGGTAGGTGTCACGCTGCAATTGCTCAGCACGTTCCTGAAAATCCTCCCAGTTATCCCAGATTGCAGGCAGCGCGTCAGTATTGTTACCGGGCATGGCACCTTCCTGACGGAAGCCGACCCAGGGTACCGATGACATCTGCGCCACCGTATCGGCGCGTTCTTTAAAAATCTCGGCATCGAAGGGCATGTCACCTTTGAGCATGTCGCCCATATAAGCAAAATTATTCTGCATGACAGAAAATGCTTTTTGCCGGTACTCAACCGCTTTTTCTGCGTCATTAAAGGCATGTTGCGCCGCGACCATGGCGCTCATGGTCAGAGCTCCGGTAAGCAAAGTTAATTGAAAGGTCTTGAAGATCATGTATGCACTCCCAATGCGTTTTATGTAGTAGTTCACTATTATCTTATTAAGAATACAACGCTTTACCGATTCAACCAGGCTGTTTATCCCTAAATGGATTGCGCTTACCTCGTTATTACATTTAATGTAGGCGAGAACGAATCTTTTTTAAATCCGAAAAAATACACTGCAGAACAACCTATCGAGGGGACGCCGATGATTAGCAGTAACCGCCTTAGCAAGCTGGCGGTGGCGATGTGCGCAGCACTACCAGTGCTTGCCAGCGCATCGCAGACCACCACTGTACAAGGGTTGCATGACAACTCATCCAGTTTTGTTGCATTGCAGAATGCGACCATCATCACTGAGCCAGGCAAACGTCTGGAAAACGCCACTTTAGTCATTCGCAACGGTAAGGTTGAGCGTATCAACGAAAATAACCGCGTGCCGGAAGGGGCGCGGGTGATTGACTTAACCGGACACACGATTTACCCGGGTTTCATCGACGCTTACAGTAATTATGGGGTGCCCGCGCCAAAACAAGAGCAGCGCGGCCCGTGGTTTTCGACCAAACCGCAGTACAATAACAAGCGCGAAGGCGGCAATGCGGCGAACGACGCAATTCATTCGCAGCAACTGTGGGTAGATCAGGCAGCAAGCGATAGTAAAGCCGCAGAAGATTACATTGAACAAGGTTTTACTGCCGTACAAAGTGCCCGGCTAGACGGTATTTTTCAGGGCCAGGCCGTCACTTTATCTTTGGCTGACAAAATTGCCAACGACGTGGTCTATCGCGCCCAAGGGCGTCATTTTGGCTCTTTTGACAAAGGCACTTCGCAACAGCAATACCCGAACTCATTGATGGGGTCGATTGCCCTTATCCGGCAAACCCTGTCCGACGCCAACTGGTACGAGCAAGCCTACGGCAAAGCAGCGTATAACGGTACGGTTGAATACAATGCCGCCCTGGCAGAGCTCGGACCTATTGAGCAAGAAGGTATGCTGTTCAAAGTCACTGATGACAAGTCACTACTGCGCGCGCACGCGGTACTCAGTGAGTTCGATGTGCCGGTCACCTTTGTTGGCTCAAACTATGAATATGCGCGTCTGGATGCCGTAAAGGCCACCCAGGCGAAGCTGGTGTTACCGTTAAACTTCCCTGCCGCGCCGGAAGTAGCTGGCGTCAATGATGATTTGGATGTCGAGCTTGCTGATTTGCGTCACTGGGAGCGTGCGCCAGGCAATGCAGCCGCGTTAGCAGCTGCGGATATTGATTTTTCATTTACCCTGCATCAATTACAAAAAGCTGGTGACTTTTGGCCGAATTTGCGCAAAGCCGTACAGCACGGACTGGATAAGGACACCGCTTTGGCTGCGCTGACGACGATACCGGCGCAGATTGCCGGCGTCAGTGACAAGGCAGGTAAACTCGCGCCAGGCTATATGGCTGATTTTGTCGTTGCCGAGGGCGACCTGTTTACGAAAGGCACGATTAAGTCAGTGTGGTTGCAAGGCGCTGAAACTGAACTGGCACCACTTCGCACCGCAAACTTCGCTGGCACCATTCGTGCCAGTCTGGCGAATCAGGATGTGCAGTTTGAGTTAAAAGGTGACGAGCGCGTCAGCGGCGAGCTGGTCATGGGCGAACGTAGCAGTAAGCTACGCTCGGTGACCCGTGATGAAGACACCCTGAACTTTGTGGTCGACGCTGAGTTGGCTGGGCTAAGCGGCGCCTGGCGAGTGCAACTGCAACAAGCTGCGGAGCAAGAGTTTCGTGGCGTGGCGGTCGGTCCTGATGGCCGTACCCTGCACTTTAGCGGTACCCGCACAGACGGTGGGGATAGCGAAGCTACCGCGGCAACGACCGCAGCGACCGATGTCAGTTATGTCAGTCGCCTGACTTATCCGAACGTCGCTTATGGCCTGGATGGCTTGCCGGCGCGACAGAATCTGCATATTAAAAATGCCACGGTATGGACCGCAGATGAAGATGGTGTGCTGGAGAATACTGACATCATCGTTCGTGATGGTGAGTTCTACCGTATTGGCCAGGATTTGCCTACCCCCTCAGGCTACACGGTAATTGATGCGTCCGGCATGCACGTGACGCCGGGTATTATTGATGAGCACTCCCACATTGCGATTGATCGTGGCGTGAACGAAGGTTCTGAAGCTATTACCTCAGAAGTGCGTATTGGCGATGTGGTCAACCCGGACGACGTTCATATCTATCGTTCATTGGCCGGTGGCACCACCATGGCGCAACTATTGCATGGTTCAGCGAACCCGATCGGCGGACAGGCGCAGGTGATTAAACTGCGTTGGGGTGCCACGGCAGATCAAATGAAATTTGACGCAGCGCCGCCTTCGATTAAGTTCGCATTGGGTGAGAACGTAAAACAAAGTCGTTACCCGTCGTGGTTGAGCACACGTTATCCGCAAACGCGGATGGGTGTGGAAACCCTGATGCGTGATGGTTTTACCGCCGCACTTGAGTATCGCGAACGCTTACAGGCCTATAAGAAGCTAAGTCGCAGTGAGCGTGCGAAAACTGCACCACCACGTCCTGATTATCGTCTGCAGACCTTGTTAGAGATTCTTGATCGTGAGCGCTTTGTCCACGCGCACAGCTACGTACAGTCAGAAATCCTGATGTTATTGCGCTTAGCAGAAGACTTTAACTTCACGCTGACGACCTTTACCCACATTCTTGAGGGGTACAAAGTTGCGTCGGAGATGGCCAAGCACGGCGCGGGCGGTTCCTCATTCGCTGACTGGTGGGCTTACAAGTTTGAGGTGTATGACGCAATTCCGCATAACGCCTGTCTGATGTCAGAAAAAGGCGTACTGACCAGCATCAACTCAGACAGTAATGACCTGCAACGTCGTCTGAATACCGAAGCGGCCAAGTCGGTGACTTACTGTGGTATGGACGAGCATGAAGCCTTGAAGATGGTGACGCTGAATCCAGCCAAGCAGCTTAAAGTTGATGAATACGTGGGCAGCATTAAAGCCGGCAAACATGCCGACTTTGTTATCTGGAATAACCATCCGTTGAGTTCGTACGCGCGGGTTGAGCAGACCTGGATCAATGCTCGTAACTTCTTTAATCGCGAGCGTGACGAACAGTTACGCGCAGAACTGCGAGAGGAAAAACAAGCCCTGCTGCAAAAAGTACTGGCCGATCCAAACGCCAGTAATGGCGACAGCAATGGCTACAAGCGCGAGCAGCCAGCCTGGCACTGCGATACCGAACATGATACCTGGCTAGGTACATTCACTGCACATAGCCACGGAGGACACTAAGAATGAAAAAATTAATCACAGCCGTAGCTGCGGCGACTGTATCTCTGTCCGTTGCCGCGCATGATATCGTGCCGGGCGAGCCGCAGCAGCAACCTATTCTGTTGCAGAACGGAACGTTACATACGGTCAGCCATGGCGTGCAAGCCAATACCGACCTGCTATTTGTGGACGGCAAGATTACTGCCATTGGCGTTGACTTGGCGGTACCGGCCAATGCGCAGGTGTTGGATGTGGCTGGTAAACACGTCTATCCGGGCGTGATTGCGCTGGATACCACCATCGGCCTGCGCGAAATTGAATCGGTACGGGCCACTGAAGATGCTGACGAAGCAGGGGTCATAACCCCTGAAGTCTCAGGTCATGTTGCTTACAACCCCGATTCGGAAGTGATTCCGACAATTCGCTACAACGGTGTCTCGCATGCTCAGATCGTACCGCAGGGCGAGCTGATTACCGGGCGTTCGAGCTTATTGCAACTTGATGGCTGGACTTATGAAGATGCTGGTGAACGTCTGAACGTGGGCGTCCACGTGAATTGGCCACGCGTTGGCATTAATACCGCATGGTGGGAGCGTCGCTCGCCGGCTGAACAGCGTAAAGCTAATGCCGAGGCGCGCAAGCAGCTGGAACGTACCTTTATCGACGCCAAAGCATATTATGACGCGAAGCAAGCTGGTGAACTTAATGGCACCGACTTGCGTTGGGAAGCCATGCTGGGATTGTTCGACGGCTCCAGCACGTTATTCGTACATGCCGACGATCAGCGCCAGATTGAGGAAGCCATAGAGCTGACTCGTGAGTGGGGCTTTGACTGGGTATTAATGGGCGCCCGTGACGCCTGGCGGATGGCCGATCAGCTGGCAGCGGAAAACGTACGCGTGGTTTATGGTGCACCTTTTGGTCTACCTACTCGCCACGACGAGGCCTATGATCAGGCATTCAGTACCCCTGCGGCACTGGCGCAGGCCGGCGTGAACTTTGCTATCAGTTACCCCGGCTACTGGGATGTGCGTAATCTGCCATTTGCTGCCGGTAACGCCGTTGCTTACGGTTTAGATCGGGAGCAGGCATTGGCAGCTATTACTCTGAAGCCAGCTGAGTTTTTAGGTGTTGCCGATCGTCTGGGTTCACTGGAAGAGGGCAAACAGGCCACTATATTGATTTCAGATGGCGATCTGCTTGACCCGATTGGTCAGAAAATTGAGCAGTTATTTATTGAGGGACGCCTGGTCGATCTGAACAATCGACACCTGCAACTCTATAATAAATATAAACAAAAGCCTTAAGAGTATGGTTAAAATCAAAGCCGACCCCGACAGGTCGGCTTTTTTATTTAGGAATTCATCGTAAAAAACCTCTTGGTCAGACTTGTGTTTGTTTAGAGGTGTTGGCACTATTTACACCTATCTAATCAAAAAATAACAACTTCAGCAGGTGTGGAATGTCGGTAGTCCGTCACTTATCAAGCGATGGTAAAGAGCTAACAATTGCAATTCACGGTAAGTTCGACTTCGGGATTGTGCAGGAATTCCGCCGTGCGTACAGTTCTCTGGGTGACCAAAAGCCCACTGTCTATGTCGATCTCAGGCAAACAGAGTACCTCGACAGCTCCGCTCTCGGAATGTTACTGAATATGCGTAAGGCCATCAGTGATCATGTGAAAGGAATTCATATCATTAACTGCAGTGCCGAAGTCAGTAATATTTTAGATATTTCGCGTTTCGATAAGCTCTTTGTTATCGAGTAAATGCGACGCGAATATAACAGCTATGCTTCAGCCATCTCCGCCTCTCGTTATCGATATCTATCATGACGGTTCAGCTTTTGCAGAGGAAGTTATCGGCGATCTGCAGCATTTAAAGCTGGCCAAAAGACTACGCCTTAAAGCTTTCCGGGATTGGCGCCCGGACGCGCTGTTGCCGCATCCAACCTTGTTAGTGCTCGCTGATTTTGCTGCGCAATTAGAGCAGCCGCTGTGCTGTACTGAGCAACTGCTGATTTTACCTTTCCAGCTCGACGCAAAAAAACTGCTGCTATGGCCCGGCGATAGCCTGGTTTGGCCGCTAAGCGTGCCTTTGTTGTCCAAACAGATACAGTTACTGGTGCAACGTTTTCAGTGCGCGCATCAACTCAGATCCATGCAAGAGAGTCTGGCGTGGCATGCGCGTCAGGTGGAACGCGAATACGAGTTAGTCGAGAATATTTTTCAGAATGCGCTCAGTCGCAATTTTACCGATTACCCGCATATCCGAACCTTGTTGGCGCCGGCTGCGAAGTTCAATGGTGATCTGTGCCTCGTCGCGCCAGGACCAACCGGCAGCCTGTATGTAATGATGGCAGACTTCACCGGTCACGGACTGGCGCCGGCAACCGGCGCTTTGCCACTCTCCCAGGCATTTTTTGCCATGGCTGATCGTAGCGTCTCAGTGGCCGAGATGGTAACTGAATTTAATTACCGCCTGCACCGGCTACTGCCAAATGAAATGTTCTGTGCGTGTTTTTTGTTAGAACTGGCGGCAAACGGGGAGCGTCTGACCTACTGGAATGGCGGCATGCCACCAGCGCTGGTTTATGATGACCAAGGGGCAATCAAACACCGCCTCAAGGCACAACATGTGGCGCTGGGTGTATTACCGACCGAAGAGTTTGACGCCCAGGTATCCAGTATCCGTACCAGTGCCAGTGATCGTGTCGCCATCTATACCGATGGGGTGATTGAAATGTTAAGTCAGCGCCATGAGTTTCTCGGGCTGAAAAGTCTTGAATGTTATTTACAGGCTTATCCGCAGTTGCGCGATTTCGATCGTCTGATTCATAAGCTGGAGCATTTTCGTGGCGATGAGCCCCTGCACGACGATATGTCGTTGGCAATTTTAGCGTGTTGTCCTACTGGTCTTGCGCCGGCCAGGGCAGAGAGCGAGGCTCGCGCCTTACCGTTTAGCTTTATCACTGAGCTTAACGCGGATGATTTGCGCCAGGTTGATGTAGTTAGCGCAATATTGGGTATTATCGGTCATCTACCGAACCTGCGATACCATCGTACCACCTTGTACCTGCTATTGGCCGAGGTCTTCAATAACGCGCTGGAGCACAGTTTGCTGGGGCTTGACTCCCGGATTAAGGATGAACCTGAAGGTTTCACGTATTATTATCAGTTGCGCGCCGAGCGGCTGCAACAACTCAGTAAAGGAATGATCAGGGTCGAGGTGAGTTACCAGCCACGCTCGGCGCATATCTACTTTACTCTCAGCCACAACGGCACGCGCTGGCAGCCGCAAAGCCAGGCTGCGCTTGCCGGCCAGGAACGGTCACATGGGCGTGGGCTTGAGTTACTCAGACACCTGGCGAGCCCGCTGATCTGGCATGAAGATGGTCGCACTGTCGAGTTCGGCTACTATCTGACGCCGACCAGAAGCACTGCCTCAACCACCGGCTAGTTTTACGGTGAATCCTTGTTGCTGCAGATACGCCATGGCTGATTCGCGCTGATCGCCTTGCAGCTCAATCGTACTGTTCTTCACGCTCCCGCCGACGCCGCATTGTTTGCGCAACGCTTTGGCATAACGATTTAACAGCTCGGCATCATCGGGCAAATCAAGAATCACCGTGACACCTTTGCCTTTGCGACCTTTGGTTTGTCGTTGAATACGCACAGTCTGTGAGGTGTCGGGTTCAGCAGGGGTATCTGCTGGTGTTGGCTCAGCAGTTTCCGATGGGCGAAAGCCTAAATTTTTAAGTTGATCAGATAGACTTGACACGAGCACCTCATATTTTAAGCTTGGAATAAATAACCAACGTGTTATATATTTTTAGAATAAGTAAGCGAACCGGAACACGCCATGAAACTGCAGCAACTGCGTTATATCGTTGAAGTATTAAACCATAACTTAAATGTTTCAGCGACCGCCGAGAGCCTTTATACGTCACAGCCTGGTATCAGCAAGCAAGTACGCATGCTGGAAGACGAACTGGGAATTCAGATTTTTGAACGCAGTGGCAAACATCTTACCCAGGTTACCCCAGCCGGTCATGAAGTGATTGTGATCGCACGTGAAATCCTTGCCAAGGTAGACAGTATTAAGGCGGTTGCCAGTGAACATACCTTGCCGGACCGGGGCAAACTCAATATTGCCACCACGCACACACAAGCGCGCTATGCCTTGCCGGTCAAGATTAAGCAGTTTATGCAACGCTATCCGAAGGTATCACTGCACATGCATCAGGGCTCTCCGGAGCAGATCAGCGAACTGGCTGCAAAGGGAACCGCAGATTTTGCCATTGCCACTGAAGCGCTGCATTTATATCAGGACCTGATCATGTTGCCCTGTTATCACTGGAATCGCTCGATTATTGTGCCTAAAGACCATCCTTTGACGAAAGAGTCCAAAGTCAGCATAGAGCAATTGGGCGCACATCCGATGGTCACTTATGTGCATGGCTTTACCGGACGCTCCGAGCTCGATCGCGCCTTTAGTGCAGCGGGCATTTGCCCTAATGTCGTTTTTACCGCCACTGACGCCGATGTCATAAAAACATATGTCCATGCCGGTTTAGGAGTGGGAGTGGTGGCGACCATGGCATTTGATGCACAAAATGATAAAGGCTTAGTGGCGCTACCTGCCGATCATCTGTTTGAACCCAGTACCACCAAAATCGGCTTCCGCAAAGGAACCTTTTTGCGCAACTACATGTTTGAGTTTATTGAGACCTTTGCCCCACATTTGACCAAGCCTGTGGTAGAGGAAGCGATGCAACAGCGTACCCAGGACGCTGTTGATCGCTTATTTGAAACAACCCGGTTACCGATGCTTTAAGTTAACACTCAATAATATTTACCGCGAGGCCGCCACGAGCGGTCTCTTTATATTTGGTTTTCATATCGTTACCGGTGTCCCACATGGTCTTAATGACCTTGTCGAGCGAGACCTTATGATCACCACTGCCGCGCAATGCAAGACGTGCCGCGTTAATGGCTTTCACTGAGCCCATTGCGTTACGCTCAATACAAGGTACCTGTACCAGGCCGCCGACCGGGTCACAGGTTAATCCCAGATTGTGCTCCATGCCAATTTCTGCGGCATTTTCAACATTGCTGACGCTGCCGCCCATGAGTTCGGCCAGTGCACCCGCTGCCATCGAACAGGCCACACCTACCTCGCCCTGACAGCCGACTTCGGCGCCGCTGATGGAGGCGTTCTTTTTATACAGAATACCTATGGCTGCGGACGTCAGTAAAAAACGTACCACTGTCTCTTCATCAAGCGGTGAGATAAACTTATCGGCATATTTCATCACCGCTGGGATAATTCCCGCAGCGCCGTTGGTCGGAGCCGTCACGACCCGGCCACCTGCAGCATTTTCTTCATTGACCGCCAGCGCAAATAAGTCGACCCAGTCCATGGTTTGCATGGGGTCGGCTGATTTTTCATTGCGCAGACGCTGATACAGGCCAGGCGCACGGCGGCGGACTTTGAGGCCACCGGGTAATATACCCTCGGTTTTAATACCGCGGTCGATACATTCGTCCATGGTTTTCCAGATATGCATCAGCCGTTCGCGAATTTCCTTTTCGCTGCGGAATACTTTTTCATTGGCGAGCATCAAGGAGCTAATGCGCAGCCCATGCTCGTCACATTGCGCGAGCAATTCCGCAGCGCTATCAAAGGGGTACGGAATAGGCTGAGTTGACTGCTCAATCGCTTCTTCGAGGGTGTCGTCAAAGTCGGCGTCACGAACAATAAAGCCACCACCTATAGAGTAATAAAGGTCTTTGTAAAGGACTTCATCACCTTTTAACAGACGCAGCTCCATAGCATTGGCATGACGCGGCATGGTTTTGCGGCGATGAAAGGTGATAGCGCCCTCACGCGGGAACTTGATTTCATGCGAGCCTAACAGCTTGAGCTTTTGGGTTTTATCGGTTTCGGCCAGAAAAGCATCGACCTGCGTGGTGTCTACCGTTTCAGGCTCTTCACCGGCAAGTCCCAGAATGACCGCTTTACCGGTACCGTGACCTTTGCCGGTCTGGCCCAGTGAGCCAAACAGCTCGACCTTGATGCCGGTGGCCGAAGAGAGATCAATTTCCTGCGCAGCGGCTTGCAGAAATTCCTTCGCGGCACGCATCGGGCCCACGGTATGAGAGCTCGATGGACCAATACCCACTTTGTAGATATCAAAAACACTAATCATAAAGTTATCGTAAACCTTAGTTTAAAGAGCGATAAAAAGTGTGACGCTCAGGATACACGTGATCGGCCAATTCTCGCAAAATTCCGGCCGTCGCACCCCAGATATTTCTATGTTGATATGGAATAAAGTATACCTGATCGTAAATAAAACGCCTCAGCCGATAGGCGAAGTGTTGTTGTTGGTGCAATACGTGCTTAAGCGGCACAGTGAAAATTTCAGAAACCTCGCGTGGATCAGGACGCAGTGGAGCCGACGGTCGTACGAAGGCAACATAAGGACGAATCAGAAAATTACTAATGACCGGGTAGTCCTCGAGCGCGCCCACAAGCTCAACATCGCCGGGATCAAGCCCGATTTCCTCGTGCGCCTCGCGCAGGGCAGTGGCGTAGAGATCGGCATCGTTCAATTCCTGGCGCCCCCCCGGAAAGCTGATTTGTCCGGCATGATGACGTAAGTTTACGCTGCGTTGCGTCAGAATTAACTGCAGTTCCCCCTCACGTTCCCACAACGGAATTAACACCGCTGCCGGGCGCAGTCGCTTGAGTGGCGGCCGCTGCAAAGGCTTCTTGTGGTGCAGCTGAAAGCGCTGTAAGAATTCATCACGAGTCATGCGGATGCTCCCCTGACGTGGCGGTCGCAAGGACCGGGAGTATCTTGGCCACTTTATCGAGTGTCTCCTGGTACTCTTCGTCACCCACTGAGTCCATCACCAGCCCACCACCGGCCCAGCAGTGGAGCAGGCGCTGACTTGCGACCAGCGTGCGGATGCAGATATTAGTGTCACAGGCACCGTGTTGAGAAATATAGCCCATACTGCCGCAATAAAAACTGCGGCGCTGGGGCTCAAGCTCATCAATGACTTCCATGGCACGGATTTTCGGCGCCCCGGTAATGGAACCGCCGGGAAAGCAAGCGGCCAGTACATCAATGGCTGACAGTTCGGTTTCCAACGTGCCCGTTACGGTACTCACCAGATGATGCACGGCGGGGTAGCTTTCGATCTCGAATAGCTTCGGAACCTGTACGCTGCCAGGCTGGCAGACCCGGCTCAGGTCATTGCGTAACAGATCGACAATCATCACATTTTCCGCGCGATCTTTACTTGCTTGCTGCAGCTCCTGTGCGAGTTGCTGATCCTGCTGCGGGTTAGCATGGCGTGGGCGCGTACCCTTAATTGGTTTGGTCTCGACCGCGCCGCTGGCACTGACCTGTAAAAAGCGCTCCGGCGAGTGGCTTAGTACGGCCCCCTCGTGCAACCTTAAAAAACCTGAGTAAGGTGCCTGATTTGCCTCTCGTAAGCATTGGTATGCCCCCCAGGGGGAGCCTTGATAATCAGCGCTGAAGCGCTGCGCCAGATTCACCTGGTAACAGTCACCGGCCCGCAGGTAGTCCTGCACCCGCGCAAATTTTTGCAGATAATCTGCCGCTTGCATGTTGCTCTGCCAGGCTGAGGTCAGTTGAAACGCCGCAGTTGCATGAGGTTGAATTTCCGCCTGTTGCCAGAATGTCTGCCAGTGCGCAATTTCTTGTTTGGGTGCGAGTAGCCAGGTGGTGTCGGTGGCACGGCAACGTATTAAAGCGCGGGTGTAAAGGCCGACGGCCAGTTCGGGTAATTCACTGTCGGCAAGAGCATGCTCGGGCAAGCGTTCCAGCGCGCGGCCCGCGTCATAACTCCAGGCGCCCGCCAGTCCACCCTGAAACGGCAGGTCGGCAGGGCCTTCATAGGTTGGTACCTGAGCAAGCAACTCACGCAAGCGACGTGGCCAGTCGCTACTGTCGACAACCTGCAATTCGGGCTGCCAGAAAATGAAATCGTAGTGGCTTTGGGGGTGTTCACAGCTATCTAGCAGCAATGCCCAGGGTTGTTCTGCGATGGCCGCGAACAGCGAAGCAAACCGGGCTTTTACAGGTAAAGATACAGCAACAATGGACACAGCTATCGGGCTCCCAAAATCATTTGTCCGTAGCTTAACATATACCTGCCGAAAACTGGTCAGCGTGCAGTTAAAACGCTATCATAGCGGCCAATTATAACTGGAGGAAGTTGAGGTACTCATGGCCATTATTCGTCAGGCTGATTTCATTGAAAGCATCGCCGATGCTCTGCAATATATTTCGTATTACCACCCGCTGGATTTTGTTCAGGCGTTGGAAAAAGCCTATCACCAGGAAAAAAGTGACGCGGCGAAAAACGCTATCGCTCAGGTGCTGACGAATTCACGTATGGCTGCACAGGGGCACCGCCCGATCTGTCAGGATACCGGCATTGTGACCTGCTTTGTCAAAGTTGGTATGGGAGTGCAGTGGGATAAAACAGACATGACGGTGCAGCAAATGGTGGATGAGGGGACCCGTCAGGCCTACACCAACCCCGAGAATCCGTTGCGCGCCTCTATAGTTGCTGATCCTGCCGGCAAACGGAAAAATACCGGTGATAACACTCCTTCAGTGGTTCACATCGACATGGTGCCCGGTGACCAGATAGAAGTGATGATCGCCGCAAAAGGTGGTGGTTCGGAAAACAAGTCGAAAATGGTGATGCTCAACCCCAGCGACTCGATTGCGGACTGGGTAGTTGAAACCATGCCGAAATTGGGCGCCGGCTGGTGTCCGCCGGGCATGATCGGCCTGGGTATTGGTGGTACCGCGGAAAAGTCTGCGGTACTGGCAAAGGAAGCGCTGATGGATCCGGTCGATATTCAGGAACTGTTGGATCGTGGTCCGCAGAACGCTGAAGAAGAACTGCGGCTGGAGATTTACGAGCGGGTAAATCAACTCGGTATTGGCGCCCAAGGTCTGGGTGGCGTGACCACCGTGATGGACGTCAAGATCAAAACCGCGCCAACCCATGCTGCCTCGAAGCCAGTGACCTTAATTCCAAACTGTGCCGCCACCCGCCACGCGCATTTTGTGCTCGATGGCTCTGGGCCTGCCGATCTTCAGCCGCCAAAACTGGAGGACTGGCCGGATATCACCTTTGAATTGGGTGACGACGCGCGGCGCGTGAATCTTGATGCGCTGACTCAGGCGGATATCGAGACCTGGAAAACCGGTGAAACCGTATTGCTTAGTGGCAAAATGCTGACCGGCCGTGATGCGGCGCATAAGCGCATAAAAGACATGCTCGACCGCGGCGAAACTTTACCTGTCGATTTCACCAATAAATTTATTTATTACGTCGGTCCGGTTGATCCTGTCGGCGATGAAGTAGTGGGGCCTGCCGGACCCACTACCGCAACACGAATGGATAAATTTACCGACCTGATGCTCGATAAAACCGGCATTCTTGGCATGATCGGCAAGGCTGAACGCGGTCCTGCGACGGTTGAAAGTATTAAGCAGCATAAAGCCGTTTACCTGATGGCCGTAGGTGGTGCAGCTTATTTAGTCGCCAAGGCGATTAAGAAAGCGCGCGTCGTTGCTTTTGAAGATCTTGGCATGGAAGCGATTTACGAGTTTGAGGTGGAGGACATGCCAGTGACGGTTGCCGTTGATAGCACCGGAGAAAACGCCCATGAAACCGGACCTGCCATTTGGCGGGTGAAGCTGGAAACGGCCGATGTATAGTTTGCTTATCTGGCAATGGCTGGCAGCTGGCGCACTGGCGCTGGCTGTCGGTATGTTACTGGGCTGGTGGCTGCGCCGCGGGCAAGTGCAGCATGGGCAACAGGAGCTTGGCCATCAACAGGCGGTTGCGGCGCAACGTGAGCAGCAGCTGCAGCATGAGTTAGCGCAACATCAACAACGCACGACCCAACAACAGCAAGCACTGGAGCAGCGACTGCAGCAGCACGAACAGCAGCAGCAACGGTTGCAGCAGGAGCGCAGTCAGTTGCAGGCCGATCTTGCCGCGACGCACTCAAAGCTGGAAAGCACTTTAAAACACGCTGAAGAAAAGCAACGTTTGCTTGAAGCCAGTGAAGAGCGCATGAAAAAAGAGTTCGAGCGTCTGGCCCAGCAAATTTTTGAGCAAAAGTCGGAACGCTTACAGCAAAACAGCAAACAAACTCTGGAAGTGACGCTGGCACCCTTTAAGCAACAGCTTGAGGCGTTCAAAAAGCAGGTTGAAACGCAGTATACCGAAGAGCTTAAGCAACGGGCCTCGTTAACCACTGAGCTGACCACGCTGAAAGAGCTCAATAAACAAATGGCGGCCGAAGCTGATGCACTGACCCGTGCACTTAAGGGTGACAGTAAGACCCAGGGTAACTGGGGAGAAGTGGTATTGGAGCGTATTCTGACCCAGTCAGGGTTACGCGAAGGGCACGAATACGAAACCCAAAGCCATCACCGCGATGAAGACGGTAAATCCTTTAAGCCCGATGTTGTCGTTCACCTGCCGAACGACAAAGACGTAGTGATTGACTCAAAAGTGTCGCTGGTTGCCTATGAGCGTTACTTCAACAGTGACGACGATAAAGAGCGTGCCGCAGCGTTAACTGAACACGTGAACTCGCTACGCAATCACATTAAGGGGCTTGGCAAGAAAAATTATCAGCAGTTGGAAAGTGTCCGCACCCTTGATTACGTGCTGATGTTTATTCCTATCGAGCCGGCATTTTTACTTGCAGTTGATCGCGATCCGGAATTGATTCGCCTGGCGTTGGATAACAACATTATGCTGGTCAGCCCGACCAATCTTTTGGTCGCGCTACGCACCGTTAATAACATCTGGCAATACGAATATCAGAATCAAAACGCGCAGCGTATCGCCGGTGATGCGGCCAAGCTTTATGATAAGTTTGTTGGCTTTATCGAAGACATGCAGAAAATAGGCAATAGTCTGGAAACCGTGCGTAAACATTATGATGGCGCTATGAATAAGCTTTCAACGGGCCGCGGTAATCTGGTAGGACGCGTGGAGAAGTTTAAAGAAATGGGGGTCCAGACCTCAAAAAGTATCGACAGTAAGTTACTTGATAGCGAAGGCACGGACGACAACTAAAAGGAAAGGAATTCATGTTCACGGTTTTATATCAGTGGCGCCATACTTGAGCGTATTGCGCCACTCGAAATGGATGTGACCGACGACCTACTGGTGCCGGTCACCGAAGACTAAACCTTGGTACCCCAGAGATCGTACTCATCGGCGTGCTCAATCAGAACATTGACCATGTCACCAGGTTTGACATCATATTCACCGTTCAGATAGACCAGTCCGTCAATTTCAGGGGCGTCGGCGTAACTACGGCCAATGGCGCCTTCTTCATCTACTTCGTCAATTAGAATTTGCAGCGTGCGGCCAATTTTTTGCTGCAGGCGCGCGGCACTGATTTCCTGCTGCACTTCCATAAAGCGGGCATACCGCTCCTGCTTAACTTCTTCCGGAACCGGATCAGGCAGGTCATTGGCTTTCGCGCCTTCGACATCGGAATAGGTGAAGCAACCGACGCGATCAAGCTGCGCTTCGCGTAAGAACTCCAGCAGTTCCTCAAACTCTTCTTCAGTCTCGCCCGGAAAGCCGACAATAAAGGTGCTACGGATAGCCAGGTCAGGGCATATTTTACGCCAGTTCTGAATACGTTCCAGCGTGCGCTCGGCGGATCCCGGGCGCTTCATCAGGCGCAGGATACGTTTATTGGAATGCTGTAAAGGTATATCAAGATAAGGTAATAACTTGCCTTCAGCCATCAACGGAATCACCTCATCCACTGAGGGATAGGGGTAGACATAATGCAAGCGTACCCAGATACCGAGTTTACTCAAAGCTTCGCAAAGCTCCAGCATGCGGGTTTTAACCGGCTGGCCATCCCAGAAGCCGGTCTTATGCTTCACATCTACGCCATAAGCACTGGTGTCCTGGGAAATTACCAGTAACTCTTTCACACCGGCGTTGGCCAGGCGCTGCGCCTCAGCAAGGACATTACCCACCGGTCGGCTGACCAGATCACCGCGCATGGACGGAATGATACAGAACGTACACCGGTGGTTGCAGCCTTCTGAAATTTTCAGATAAGCAAAGTGACGTGGGGTAAGCTTGACGCCAGTCTCCGGTACCAGATTTTCAAAGGGCGCGCGCTCAGGTTTAGGTACGTACTGATGGACATGCCCCATGACTTCTTCATAGGCATGCGGACCGGTAATCGCCAGCACGTTTGGGTGTACTTCACGAATCTCATCGTCTTTGGCGCCAAGGCAGCCAGTTACGATCACTTTACCGTTCTCGTTGAGTGCCTCGCCGATAGCGTCGAGCGATTCCTGTACTGCGCTATCAATAAAGCCGCAGGTATTGACGATGACCATGTCAGCATTGTCATAGGTATTCACAATGTCGTAGCCCTCGGTACGTAACTGAGTAAGAATACGCTCAGAATCGACCAGGTTCTTCGGACAGCCTAAGCTGACAAAGCCAATTTTAGGCTGGGTAATAACGCCGTCAGTGACGGGAATGTAAGATTCAACACTCATATTAATTACTGTTACTCGCAAAAACGTGATTTAAATAGGCCGCAATACGCACGCCGCCCTGTTGCAAGCGTTGCTTCATGACCGGAGTGTAATTATAGACGTAATCCCAGGCCAGGTAGGGTTCGTCAGTTTGCGGATAAACGTCATCACGCAACTGCGAGCTTTCGTGAATCCAGGTATAAGGGTCAGGCGTGGCCCATCGTTGCGCCTGATCAGGGGTAATGCGGCGCTGCAGCCAATGGGAAAACTCGGTATAAGACAGTTGTTGGTGATCGACCAGACCGGAGTCCCAGACGCGATGCAAATTACTTGGTTCGCCGAAAAACGTCACTTTTACGTCATTACCGCCACGGTCGTTCAGAGCTGCTGAGCCAACGTGAAGTGGCTGATGTAAGTCACCAATAATGTGCACGATAAAGCGCAGTGCCAGCTGTTTCTCTTCTTTACTGGCATCCGGATTTTGCAGGGTCGCTGTAAAGTCCTGCAATGCACTCATCGCATCGCCTTGAGCAGGTTTGTCATGCTCATGATAATGATGCGGCTCAGACAACGTCACATAATGAAATGGGTTGGCTGTCTTTTGCCAGAACTCGCTCGGGTTTGAACGCATTTCATCGGCATAGGTCGAGGCCTCAGCCAGCGACTCCGGGCCGAGCAATTCAGCGATGGCCGCGGTTGCTTCAACCGACAAGTAAGCTTGCGCAATTTTACCGGTAATGCGATGTCCGGTTTTGCCCCAGGCGTTTGCCGGAGCTGAATAAAATGATGCCGAACAGGCAAGGGTCACCGCGCTGATAGCAGCGAGAGAAAACTGTTTTACTTTCATAATTTAGGCCATCGATTGAACAAAAAAAGCGGATGCTGCGCCAGGGCGCAAAAATTAGCCTGCTATTTTACGGGTTCTGAAGCAGAAGCCAACGATCTTTTGTGCGGTTAAACTGTGGATCATCGCGAACCGCAGGAATGGCTTCGTTTATCAGGTCGATGGCGCGCTGGCCCCAGACCGTTCGCGGGCAACCAATGGCGCCCTCAATCTGCGTCTCAAAGTTTTGCTTAATTGGCAAGAATACTAAATCGATAGGTAAGATTTCATTGTGGTAATTAAGCAGTAGCGGATAATCAATCACAAAGTCGAGACGTTTTGCGTTAACCATGGCCAGCATATTGGCGTTGGCGTCGCTACCCGAAACCTCGGTAAAACGCGGTGTATTATGGAGAAACCGCTCCAGATAGGGTTCCAGGATGCCATAACGACGCCCCAGTGGCTGACCAAAACGATAACGGCGTTCTTTGAGCAACTCAACTAAATCGACGGGATTGCCAAACTGCTTAGTGAATTCTTCCGCTAGTTCAGGCCTGGTAATAAGGCCATGCGGAGGGTATTCCATGACTGAGTTTGAATAAATAACCGGCCCGCTTTGTGTCTCTTTGCGGATCATACACGGGAAACAGAGATTCTCGCCCTGGCGAATTAGCGCGGCGATACGCCCCTGCGGGTAGTTTTCAATACGGTGGCGGGTGCCCTCAGGTAAGGCGCGTTCGAAGGCGCTGATCATAACGTCGCAGATCCCTTGTCCGGCAAAATAGCCGTCGACAATATGATAGGGCGGGGCGCTATTGACGCCCCAGACAATATCATCTTCCGCGGCAGTGACAGATGTCGCTGCCGTGAACACTATCAGCAATCCAGTTAATCGTTTGAAAACTGAACGCACCTGGTAAAAACCTCAAGTTACTAACATGATGGTCACCATCATAACCATCCGTCAGGCGATGCGCTAGCCCAAATTTTCACCACGCATATGGTCGACCCACATCGCTGTGGAGCCTGATACCGCAACAGGTATCATGATCAAATTAATCACCGGTACGGAAGCAAGAAAGGCCACCACAACCCCGAAGCTCAGACTTTTACCCCGGTGACGGCCTAAACTGGCGCGCATATTGGCAAAAGGTACTTTGTGGTTGTCAAAGGCATAGTCGGCATATTGCACGGTCATCATCCAGCCGCCCCACAGCAGCCACAACAGCTGCCCAATAATGGGCAGAAATACTAACAGCAGAAAAAAGCCCAGCGCGCGTGGCACAAAATAAACAATTTTCTGGAATTCACGTCCCAGCGTGCGTGGAATATCTTTGATCATGCCCGGCACACCGCCATTGGCAGCAGGCACGCCGGTCAGGCGCTCTTCTACTTTTTCAGCAAGCAGGCTGTTAAACGGCGAAGCAATGATATTTGCGACACTGGTAAAGGTCATTGCAAATAGCAGCAGCACGGCGATAATAATCAGCGGCCACAATAAGAACTCGAGCCAGCCCAGCCACTCGGGCAACCAGGCCATAAAATCAGCTACCCACATGGTGGTGTAGTGAAAGACTGCAACGATGGCCAGGCTGAACAACAAAATATTGATTGCCAGTGGGATCAGAGAGTAACGTCGTACCCCTTTCTGAAACGCTAATTCGAATCCGCGCGCGACATAACTGGCGCCAAAATCGCTGTAGCCGGGTTGTGGCATAATGTACTCCTTGTGCCATGATCAGTGAAGTTTGCGAGAGCTTTGCTCAGTATACGTGGTTATACTCACGATCTAACCTTGAAAATGTTACAAAATCTAGCATTATGAAGGCATAAGTGAAGGCATAAGTGAAAGCCTAAATAATAAGAACCTGATAAGGACCCCATGCGCCTTAAACACATCAAGCTTGCAGGCTTTAAATCATTTGTCGATGCTACCAAGGTACCGTTCCCGCACCAGATGACCTGTGTCGTCGGGCCGAACGGCTGTGGTAAGTCGAACGTGATTGACGCTGTGCGGTGGGTACTGGGCGAAAGTTCCGCCAAGAACTTACGCGGTGATGCCATGACGGATGTCATCTTTAATGGCTCAGGAGCGCGCAAGCCAGTGTCACAGGCCAGTGTTGAACTGGTTTTCGATAATACTGACGGGCGCATTCAGGGCGAATATGCCAACTATGCAGAGATTTCCGTTAAGCGTCTGGTCACCCGTGATGGTCGCTCGGATTACTTTCTGAACAATAGCAAATGTCGCCGCCGCGATATCACCGATCTTTTTCTCGGTACCGGTCTGGGGCCGCGCAGTTATGCCATTATTGAACAAGGCATGATCTCGCGTCTAATTGAATCAAAACCCCAGGAGCTGCGGGTCTTCATTGAGGAAGCTGCCGGTATCTCCAAGTACAAGGAGCGGCGCCGAGAGACTGAAAACCGCATGCAGCACACCCGCGATAATCTGGATCGTCTGAACGACGTGCGTGACGAGTTAGGCAGTCAGCTCGACAAATTACAGCGCCAGGCTGCGGCCGCCCGCCGCTATAAAGATTTAAAACAGCAAGAGCGCAAGTACAAAGCGGAGTTGCAGGCATTGCGCTGGCTTAATCATGAACAGCAGGCCGAACGCTTACGCCAGACCATCCGCGAGCACGAGGCAGAACTGGAGCGCTGGCTGGCCGAGCAGCGCGGTAGCGAGCGTGGTACGCTGGAGCTGCGCGAACAAGCCAGTGAAACCAAAGCGCAACTTGACGATATCCAGCAACGTTTTTATCAGCTTGGTAATGAAGTCACCCGCAACGAACATCAGTTGCAGTCGTTACGCACTCAGGCACAACAACGGGAACAGCGCCAGCAGCAGTTGCACGCCGAGCTTGAACAACTCGATCTGACCTATCAACGCGACATTGAACAAGATGTCGAAATTAAATTGCAGCTGGAACAGTTGCAGCCTGAGCTGGAGACCGCTGCGGCGGCTGCAGAACAAGCCCATGCAGCGTTTCAGGAACACGAGGAAGCATGGCTGCAACTGCAGCATGATTATCAGGACTTTTTACAGTCGCAGCAGCAGCAACGTCAGCGTGAGCAGCAGCTACAGATGCAATATGAACGAGCTGCGGATCAGCGCCAACGCAATGAGCAACAGCAACGCGAATTGCAGCAGCTGGAGCAGCAACTGCAAGCCGAGCTGGCGCAGCTGGCGCAAAGCGAAGCCCGCCAACAGGTTGAATTTGCCAGTGCTGAATTACAGCAAACGCAACAGCAATTAGAGCAACAGCAACAACACTTGCAGGGCATACGTGAACAACGTGAAATTCTGGCAACGCAGTTAACGCAGTTGCAGCAGGGCGAACAGCGCTTGTTAGGTCGGCAAAGCTCGTTACAAACCTTACTGAAAGCGGCCAAAGCCGACTGGCCCGCGGCATTGGCGCAGTGGCTGGCAGCGCAAAGCATCACCCCGCTGGGTCAGGTTCGCGACTTACTGCAAGTTGCACCAGAATGGCAGCTTGCTGCCGAGCAGGCGGTGCATCACTGGCTTGACGCCTATGTCGTAACTGAGGCTCCGGCGCATTGGCCGGAGCAACTGGGGAGCCGGCTGGTGGTGCTGAATGAGCAAAGCGCGCCGCCAGATAGTCTGGCAAGTAAGTTGCAAGGACACCTGCAACAGTGGCCCTGGGCACAGCAGCTGAAACTGGCAGTGGCAGAAGATATGCCAGGCAAAACGGCGACCGGCCAGGCCGACGTTGCCATGCTGAGTTCGCAGGGGCAATTATGGTCAGCCGCCGGTTATCAGGCCGCGCAAATTGCTGAGCAAGAGAGTCAGCTGTTGCAACAAAGTGAGCTGGAGCAACTGGAAGCCGAACTCGAGGTGCTGCAACAAGAGCTGCAGCAATGTGAGGCGCAACAACAAGGCCTGGCGCGTGAGCGCGAGGAGCTGGAACAAGTTGTCAATCAGACGCGCGACAATTACAGTCAGCAGCAGGCAGCGTTAGCGACCTGGCGCGAAAAGCAGCGCTGGCAGGCTGAGCAGGAGCAACAGCTGGGAAATAAATTAGCAGCCAACCGCGAGCGTCAGCGCGAACTTGCAGAGCAGGGCGAGCAGTTGCAGTTGCAGCAGGAAGAACTTGCGCTGCAACAGGAACAACTAACCCAGCAACAGCCAGATGCAGACGACGCAGTGTGGCAGGCACGCCGTGAGCAGCTACAAGCGGAGCGGCAGCAACTACGCGATACCGCTCAGCGCCTGCAGCAGCAATACCAGGACAAAAAGCTGCAGACCGAACAGTATAAGAGCCAGCAGCAGCATATGCAGACCTTGCTGCAACGGGTTGAGCAACAGCAACAACAAGCCCGTGAGCAATTGCAGTCACTGGCGGAGCCGGAAGCGCATCAGGAAGAGCTTGAAGTGCTGGCGCTGCAACTGGAAGAGTTGCTGGCTCAGCGCGAGCAGGTTGACGAAGAACGTCGTGAGTGGGCGAACAAGTTAGCTGAAGTGGAACAGCAGCTGCACGACGTCAGCAGCGGCGCGAAAGGTGTCGAGGGACAAATCGAAAAAGCCCGGCAGCGCCTACAGAGCAGCCAGATGGAGCTGGCCGCAGTACAGGAGCGCAGCCGCAATGTGCTGGCGGTGCTGGAAGAAATGCAGCAGCCACTGAAACCGGTACTTGAACAGCTCAGCGACAGCGCCGACGAGAAGCAATGGCAACAGGAAGTCGAGCGCTTGCAAAATGCCATTGGCCGGCTTGGTGCGATCAATCTGGCCGCGATTGAAGAAGCGGAAACGCTGGCAGAGCGTAAAGAATACCTGGATCAGCAACATGAGGACTTAACCGCAAGTCTGGAAACCTTAGAGACCGCTATTCGCAAGATTGACCGGGAAACCCGGCAACGGTTTAAAACCACCTATGATGCGGTCAACAGCGGTCTGCAGGAATTGTTTCCCAAGGTATTCGGTGGTGGGAGCGCTTATCTGGAACTTACTGAAGATGATCTACTCGAAACAGGTGTTGCTATTATGGCAAGACCGCCCGGAAAGAAAAACAGTACAATTCACTTGTTATCGGGTGGTGAAAAAGCATTAACGGCTTTATCATTAGTATTTGCGATTTTCCGGCTGAATCCGGCACCGTTTTGCTTGCTTGATGAAGTCGATGCGCCTTTGGATGATGCGAACGTCGGCCGTTTTTGCCGATTGGTAGAGGAGATGTCACAAAGCGTGCAATTTATCTATATCAGTCACAATAAGGTGGCAATGGAAATGGCTTCACACCTGGCCGGTGTTACGATGCAGGAACCAGGGGTGTCGCGTCTTGTCGCAGTAGATGTGGACGAGGCAGTGGCGTTGACCGAAGCCTCCTGAATGATAACAACAACAGAACATCAAAACATCATGGAAAGCCTGCAATGAGTACCATGCAAATCGTCTTTAGCATTATTGGTCTGCTGCTGATCGCTCTGATCATCGGGCACGGCATGTGGAACATCCGTCGCAGCGAGCGACGTAAACAGGAACAGCAACACGAACTTGAGCAAAAGCGTCAACGGGCGCATGACACCTCAGGTTTCGATGATGACGGTATTGGTGAGGTACGGGTAATTAAGCGTGCTTCTGAGCGTGCGCAGGCAACGGATAAGCGTGCAGCGGTTACTGCCGCAGAGGCAAAGAAAAATAACAATGACATAAGTGAGCAACCCGCCAGAGGTGAGACGAAGCCGGCGGGCGAGCAACCGATTCGCGCCTGGCAAGACGACGAGGAACTCGACTTACCGTCGCTGGCGGCGCAACCTGACGAACTGAAAAAAGCTGAGCAGAAAGCCAAGCCTGCGCCGAAAGCTGCTGCCAAAGCGGCACCGAAAAGCGCGGCAGAAAAGAGCCGAACGGACGAGCCAAAACCGACGCAACAAAGTATGGATCTGGCACTGGAACCTGGCGACGAACCCGTGGTATCGCAAGCGCCTGATATGGTGATAGCGTTGCATGTCACCGGTAATATTGAAGGTCCGGTCTTATTACAACAGTTAACGGAACTGGGGTTCAAATACGGCGAGTTTGACATCTTTCATCGCCATGTTGACAGTGCCGGAACCGGACCGGTGTTATTCAGTCTTGCCAATATGTTTAATCCGGGCACCTTTGATATTGACGCCATGGAGCAATTTGAAACCAAAGGGGTCGCGCTGTTTCTTGCCTTACCAATTAAGAGCAATTCAACGCAGGCGTTTACCATGATGCACAATGCCGCGGAAAAGCTAGCGGCCGCCGTTGAGGGTGGCCAGGTGCTTGATGAACATCGTAATCCGTTAACCCGTCAGGCCGTGCAGCATATCCATCAGAGTATTCGTGAATACGAACGTAAACGATTAATTCGACAGTAAGCTTATGACAGATTCAGCAGTAAAGCAGCGCGTGCAGGAATTGCGCGCGCTTATCACCCGTTACAATCGCGAATACTACGAACTTGACGAGCCCTCAGTGCCCGACATTGAGTATGACCGCCTGTTCCGCGAATTGCAGCAGCTTGAGCAAGCGCATCCGCAATTGCAAAGCGAGCACTCACCGACGCAAAAAGTAGGTAGCAAACCCCTTGACGCATTTTCTCAGGTAGCGCATGAAATGCCCATGCTGTCCCTTGATAACGCCTTCGAGACTGAGGAGTTTGAGGCGTTTGCCAGGCGTGTCGAAGAGCGCCTTGATAGCGCCAGTGCGATTGCCTATTGCTGTGAGCCAAAACTCGATGGTGCCGCCGTCAGCCTGTTATATGAAGACGGAAAGTTAGTACGGGGGGCCACCCGTGGTGATGGCCAGGTGGGTGAAGATATCACCGCCAATGTGCGCACGATACGCAATTTACCGTTGCAACTCAGTGGTGAATTTCCGGCCCGCCTGGAAGTGCGGGGAGAAGTATTCATGCCGGTACAGGCCTTCGCGGAATACAATGAAAAAGCCCTGGCTCGCGGTGAAAAAGCCTTTGCTAACCCTCGCAACGCCGCGGCAGGCAGCCTGCGACAGCTTGACTCGCGGGTGACCGCGCAACGTCCCCTTCACTTTTACGCTTATAGCATGGGCGTCGTTAGTGAGGAAACTCAGCTGGCGGACTCTCATTATCAGCGTCTGCAGCAGTTACAGAGCTGGGGCTTGCCGGTCAGCGCTGAGGTGAAGCGGGTGAATGACGCCAGCGGCTGCAAAGCCTATTATGCGGATATTTTGGCGCGACGCGATCAACTGCGCTATGAAATTGATGGCGTGGTGCTCAAAGTCGACAGTATTGCGCAGCAGCAGGACCTTGGCTTCGTGTCCCGTGCACCACGCTGGGCGATTGCCTGGAAGTTTCCCGCGCAGGAAGAAATGACAGTGCTCAAAGGCGTCGATTTCCAGGTGGGGCGCACCGGCGCGATTACCCCGGTAGCGCGCCTTGAGCCAGTGGCGGTCGGTGGGGTGACGGTGTCTAATGCAACCTTACACAACGCCGATGAGATTGCCCGGTTAGATGTTCAGTTGGGCGATACGGTGGTTATTCGTCGTGCCGGCGATGTCATCCCGCAAGTCGTTAATGTGGTGCGCGAGCGCCGTCCGGCAGATGCCAAACCAATTGAATTTCCCGCCGATTGCCCGGTTTGTGGCTCACACGTTGAGCGCGCCGAAGGTGAGGCGGTGACCCGTTGTACTGGCGGCCTGATTTGCGCGGCGCAAAGTAAAGAGGCGTTAAAACATTTCGCCTCACGTAAAGCCATGGATATTGATGGCCTGGGCGATAAACTGATTGAGCTGCTGGTCGAGCGCGAGTGGTTAAAGTCACCAGCGGACCTGTACCGGTTAAAGGCGCGCGAATTAGCACAACTACCACGCATGGGCGAGAAATCGGCGCAGAACATTGTCGCCGCCATTGCAGCCAGTAAAACCACCACGCTACCGCGTTTTCTCTACGCTTTAGGTATCCGCGAAGTTGGCGAGGCAACCGCCGCCAATCTGGCCAGTCATTTTGCCTCACTGTCAGCGCTTGCCGCAGCACGCCAGGAGCAACTGGAAGAAGTCAGTGATGTCGGTTCGGTCGTGGCCAGTCACATTTATCAGTTTTTCCGCGAACCGCACAATCAACGCGTCATTGATGAATTGCTGGAGCTGGGTGTTAGCTGGCCAAAAGTTGAAAAGCTGGCAGCAGCCGAAGCGACGCTGGCAGGCAATACCTATGTTCTGACCGGAACGTTGACCACCATGACCCGCGATGAAGCAAAACAGGCACTGCAGGCACGTGGTGCGAAAGTGACCGGAAGTGTCTCGGCAAAGACCACCGCTGTCGTTGCCGGTGACAACGCTGGCTCAAAGCTTGCGAAGGCCGAACAGCTGGGTGTGCCGGTGTTAAGCGAAGATGATCTGCAAGAACTGCTGAACGACTGATAGCGTCGTTCAGCAGTCATACCGGCGGTGAGGGTCAGATATCGTTGGTCATCCGGGTAACGTCGACAATAAGTTTCAGACGTTGACCGGGTTGCAGATAATTCGAGCGTTTAATCTGATTCCACTTCTCAATATCGCCAATGGTCACATTGAAACGCTGCGCAATACGCGCCAGCGAATCACCGGAACGTACCTGATAATGAATATTGCGGGTCACTCCGGAGGGCTTGTCATCTTCGCTTAGCCAGACCACCAGCTTGCGTCCCGGGCGTAAGGGGTCGGTCGGCGCCATACCATTCCATTTCGCCAATTGACGCAGATTGACGTCATATTTGCGGCTGAGATCCCAAAAGGTATCGCCAGGCACAATGGTGTGGTCGATTTTGTAGCTGCCGCGCTGGCGCGACTGGGTTGCACTCAGGCGCTGGTCGGCCGACAGGCTGTAATCATCAAGATCACGCGAAGCGGCAGGGATCAGCAAATAATCACCGGCCCGAATCAAGTGCCCGCGAATATTATTTGCCTGCTGAATAGCCTGTGGTGTGGTGTGATATTTTTTCGCAATCACAATCAGGCTTTCGCCAGAGGCAACCTTGTGCCGGCTCCAGCGCACTAAGTCCCTACTATCGCTCGCAGCCAGCCATTGTTGCAGGCGTTGTGCATTTTGCTGTGGCAACAGCAAGCGATGAGGACCTTCAGGATCAGTGGCCCAGCGATTGTAGCCCGAATTGTAATGATGCAGTTGCTCCAGTTCCAGCCCGGCTTGTTCTGCTGCCAGCGCGAGATCAATTTGCGTCTCAGTTTCCACTAAGGTCAGATAGGGCTGGTTTTCAATCGCCAGCCAGCTAACCTGATAGGTATCCTGATTGCGTAATATATCGGCGAGCGCAAGTAGTTTTGGTACGTAGGCCCGGGTTTCGCGGGGCAGGTCTAACGACCAGAAATCGGTGGGCTTCCCGGCACGCTGGTTACGTCGAATCGCTGAGGAAACCCTGCCTCCGCCCGAGTTATAGGCAGCCAGTGCGTGCAGCCAGTTATCAAAAAGGTTGTTCAGGTCGGTCAGGTAATCAAGCGCCGCATGCGTTGCTGAATAGACATCGCGACGGCCGTCGTACCACCAATTGATTTCAAGACCATATTGCCGTGCTGTACCGGGAATAAACTGCCAGATGCCGGCGGCGCTGCCGTGAGAATAGGCGAACGGATCGAAGGCGCTCTCAACAATTGGCAACAATGCCAGCTCAAGTGGCAAACCGCGCTGTTCGATTTCCTCGACAATCAGATGCATAAATGGTGCCGCGCGCTTCGCGACACGGTCCATATAGGCCGGATGCTTCAGGTAAAAATTACGTTGCGCGCTGACGCGATCATTTTCAGGCACGTGCATGGTCAACTGGCGGCGGATACGCTGCCACAGATCAGCCTCTTGCTGAGGTGTGACTTCCTTAACCACGGGCGCTGGCACTGGAGCAATTAATTCAGGGTTTAACAAATGGTCTACAGTGTCAATTTTTGCTGACGCAACGGGCGCTGATTCAGTTGTCGGAAGTTCAGCGCTGTGCATTGGCTCATTTGCTGTCGTAGGTGTTTGCGTCGTGGTCGGCGTTGACTGACAGGCCGCCAATACCGATGCGCTGAGCGTCAGCATTATCCATTTTTTCATGCAGTCTTTCCTGTACTAAAAGGTTACATCGGAACCGTTGCGGATTTGTCGCAGTTTACGGTTTTAAAATTCATCTTTCCACTTTCTTAATCGGGCAAATTCATCAGCACTTTTGGTCCGAAGAAAAGGGTTTATCTGTAGTTCGCGCGCGAGTGTACTTGGCAGTGTCGGTTGCTGGTCCTCCCGCAACGCCTTAACCTCCTGTTGTGCCTCGCGAATAGCCGTGTTTTCAGGCTCAGCCGCGGCGGCGAAACGCAGATTTGCTGCGGTATACTCGTGGGTACAGTAGATGCGTGTTGCAGCGGGAAGTTCTGCCAGTTTACGTAAAGATTTGAAAAACTGTGGCGCGTTGCCCTCAAACATCCGCCCACAACCAGCACTGAATAAAGTGTCACCGCAGAACAGCATACCTTTGCTGTAAAAACTGATGTGATCAAGCGTATGGCCGGGTGTTTCCAGCACCTGAAACTCCTCCCCGAGTCCGGCTGGAGTGAAGCGTTCACCCTCGCGCAGGGGGGTGCTGATACCCTCTATTTTGGGATTGTCGGGGCCATAAACAGGCACGTCAAACTGATTCAGCAAGGGGAGCAGACCGTCGGTATGATCCCAGTGGTGATGGGTGATCAAAATACTGGCGAGCTCGGTTTGTTGTTCATCGAGCCAGCGTAATACCGGTGCTTCATCGCCCGGATCGACAATGACCGCAGGCGCATGTTCAGTTGGCTGAATGGCCCAAATATAGTTATCATCAAAAGCAGGTAGAGGCGTAATTTTCATAACACTAGTCATCTTGGTTGCCTTAGCTAAGGCCAGTATACAGGTGGGAAGGGGTGATGTTAAAACCCGCACTTCGACAAAAACCGGTAAAGCCGCCACAGTCCTGGCGTGATCTTGCCCATGGTCGCTGGTTGCAGCATCAGGTTGAGGAGGCAATTGCCCCTCACGCCGAGCGCTTGTACGGTTACCATTTTGCCCGGTTGGGTGCGCTAAGTGCCGAATTAACCTTGCCCAAGTTCCCCATTGCCCACCAGTTTGCCGTCGCCGAGCGCCCGCATCATGCGGTGCAGGTTTGTGCGCTGCCAACTGCCTGGCCGTTTGCCGAGGCGAGTCTTGATGCGGTATTAATGGTGGGTCAGCTTGAGTTTGCGCAGGATCCTCACCAGATCTTAAGAGAAGTCAGCCACAGTCTTATTGCTGAAGGAAAGCTCATCTATGTTGGCTTTAATCCTTATGCGCTTAACCAGTTGCAAATGCTCTGGCCGGGTTATCTGAATCAGTATCCGTGGTGTGGCCGTTATTTTACTAAGGCGCGGGTGCTGGACTGGCTGGCACTGTTAAATTTTGAAGTGTCGGTACAACATTATTTTGCGCCGGGCCTTTTGCAAGGACGCTGGAACTGGCCGCAGCGCGTGGCTGCGCAACTAAACAGGGCGTTACCGCAGTTCAACAGTTGCTATCTGCTGGTGGCACGCAAACGCGAATTTCCGCTGACCCTGCTGCCGGAAAAGAACAAACACAGAAAATTAGCGCCAAAGCTACAAACCGTACCTTTGGCAAACCAGACACAATCGAAGGAGTCATCATGCTAAGTCCACAAGAGTTATGTGCAAAAGCCAGAGCCAATGTGAAAGAAATCGATGTCGAGCAGTTGCAACAACGCATTGCCGAGGGTGCTCGGGTGATTGACGTACGCGAACCAGGCGAATATCTGGTGGGCCACATTCATCAGGCTGTTAATATGCCGCGCGGTGTGCTTGAGATGCAGCTTACTCAGCATCCTGAAGTCGCTGGCTATGACGATGCGTTACAGCGCATCGCCAGTCAGCCTTTGTATCTTATCTGCCGCAGTGGCGGGCGCTCAGCGCTGGCGGCTGAGTCGTTGCAACGAATGGGATTCAACGAGGTTTACTCGGTTGCTGGCGGCATGCAGGCATGGGAAGAGCATAAGTATCCACAGGTCACCGGCGAATACTCAGACCGTCCTTAAGAGACATTCGTTTCGGGCTGATAGCCGGTATCTTCCAGCAATTTACCCGCTTTGGCAGCCTGCCTGGCGAGTTCGTCGCAGCGCTCGTTTTGCGGGTGGCCGGCATGGCCCTTCACCCACTTCCAGTGAATCGTATGGCGCTGCGTGGCAGCGTCGAGGGCTTGCCACAGGTCAGCATTTTTCACCGGCTTTTTATTTGAGGTACGCCAGCCATTGCGTTTCCAGTTGTGGATCCAGCTTTGAATGCCTTGCTTAAGATACTGGCTATCTGAGGTCAGGGTGACTTCGCAGGGCTGATTAAGTGCCTGCAATGCTTTAATCGCCGCCAGCATTTCCATGCGGTTATTGGTGGTCAGCTTAAACCCCTCTGCCAGTTCCTTATGATGCTTACCGTACTCAATCACAATGCCATAACCGCCGGGACCGGGATTCCCCAGACATGAGCCGTCAGTATAAATATGAACGTGTTTTTTCGCTGCTGTCACTGTTGTTCCTGCCAAAGTGGGGCGTCGATCAGTTTCAGGCGCTCCTGATGCGCCTGTTCTTCGGCTGCGCTGGCTTTGATAACGCGCAGCGCCGGTTTATCGGCCACCCGGCTCCAGTCCACCATCTGCCCGTTATGCTGGTGACTCTTTTTCTGTGTTGCCAGTTCCAGCTTGGTTTGCCCACCGGTCATGGCGAGATAAACGTCGGCCAGTAGCTCAGCATCGAGCAGAGCCCCGTGGAAGGTGCGGTTGGAGTTGTCTATACCATAGGCACGACAGAGCGCATCGAGATTATTCTTCTGTCCCGGGCGCATTTCACGGGCCAGCATCAGGGTATCGAGTACCTGACAGTAATCGCGGGTGGCGCCGGTGCCATTTCTTAACAGGCGAAACTCATGGTCCATAAAGCCAACGTCAAAGGCGGCATTATGAATGACCAGTTCGCCGCCTTTAATGAATTCCAGAAATTCCTCGGCAACTTGTGCAAATACCGGTTTGTCCTGCAGGAACTCATTGGTAATACCGTGTACTTCTATCGCTTCTTGTTCCACTACGCGCTGTGGATTGATGTAAACATGAAAAGTATTGCCGGTAAGTTTACGGCCGATAAGCTCCACCGCGCCAATTTCAATAATCCGATGCCCGCGGGCAGGATCCAGACCTGTAGTTTCGGTATCAAGAACGATTTGTCGCATGCCGGCACTTTCCTTTTTACTAATGAAACCCGAGCAGATTACCCCAAACTGAGCGTAAATGCGATCGGTTGAAGGGCGATGAAAATGCAAAAACAAACCGATTTGATGGTTTTTCAGGCAAACGGAATAAAACTTCAAAAAAAAGGTTGACGGGAAACAACAGCCCTCGTAATATTCGCTCCGCATTCGGGGGGACCCACTCGGGAAACCCAGATGCAGGAAGCTGGAGCGGTAGTTCAGTTGGTTAGAATACCGGCCTGTCACGCCGGGGGTCGCGGGTTCGAGTCCCGTCCGCTCCGCCACTTCCTGAAATACAAATCACCGCTGCGGAGCGGTAGTTCAGTTGGTTAGAATACCGGCCTGTCACGCCGGGGGTCGCGGGTTCGAGTCCCGTCCGCTCCGCCATTTCATAAGTGCTTTTTGGAGTGTTGCGCGATGAGTAAGGTTTCGGCCTGCTTGACGTGTGGGGCTTGCTGCGCGTCCTATCGTGTTTCTTTTTACTGGGGTGAAGCCACTGGCGCACCTGCAGGTTATGTTCCGTCTGAACTGACAGAAAACTTTCATCCTCATCTGCTCTGTATGCAAGGTACCAACCAGGCAAACCCACGTTGTGTTGCGTTGGAGGGCGAAATCGGCAAACAGGTCGGATGCTCTATCTATGCCAATCGTCCCTCGCCTTGTCGAGAGTTTGCGGCCGGTGATGAAGCCGCTAATCCTTACTGCGATAAAGCGCGGCTAAAATATGGTCTGGCACCGCTTATCCCCGTCAAAGAAGTTGCATAATCCGTTCAATCGCAGTTTTTGCGCTACGAAAAGCTCTTGAGCCCTTGTCGGCCAAGAGTTACATTATGGAACGACTAAAACGAGCACTACCGGACAAGGTAGTGCGCTGAATAATCTACAGGGGAGTAAATTCCATGCGTAAGAGCCTGATCGCCGTCGCCATAGGTGCAGCGTTAACCGTAGCAGCCTGTGCTGATAAAGAAGCGGCGCAAGCAACCGACCAACAAGCTGAGCAACAAGTTCAGCAAGCCGAGCAGCAAACTGCTGCGGCAGAATTCAACCAAAGCAATCCTTTCTATGCAGAAAGCACGCTGCCTTTCCATGCACCCGACTTTACCAAAATCAAGTTTGAGCATTACGAGCCCGCCTTGTTAGCTGGTATGGAAGCCCATGCAGCTGAAATTGCCGAGATTGCCACGAACTCAGAGCCAGCTACGTTTGAAAATACCATTGTAGCGATGGAAAAATCGGGTGCTTTACTGGGCCGCGTAAGCGCTGTGTTCGGTAATGTTGCGGGTTCGGCAGGTAATGACGACTTCCGTGCCTTGCAAGTGAAAATGGCGCCGAAGTACGCGGCTCATAGTGACAATATTAGCCTTAATGCGGCTCTGTTCGCCCGGGTAAAAACTGTTTATGAGAATCGCGACCAGTTCGAAGGTGAGAAACTGCGCCTGATCGAAGACACTTATAAAGATTTCGTTCGCGCCGGTGCAAACCTGACTGAAGAACAAAAAGTTCGCATTCGTGAAATCAATTCAGAGCTGTCATCACTCACCACTGAGTTCCGTAACAACCTGATGACACTGGTTGATGAGAACATGATCGTAGTCGACGACAAAGCTCAGCTCACCGGTTTAAGTGAGTCACAGATTGCGAGTCTGGCCAAAGCCGCAGAAGCGAAAGACATGCCGGGCAAGTATGTGATCACTATTACTAACACGACGCGTCAGCCGATTCTGAGCTCGCTGGAGAACCGCGAGTTACGTGAAAAAGTCTGGCGCGCTTCAGCCGAGCGTGGCAGCGGCAACACAGCAACCGACAATCGTCCGCTGGTTAAACGTATGGCCCAGCTGCGCGCTGAAAAAGCACAGTTGTTAGGCTACGACAACTGGGGTGCTTATGTGCTTGAGCAAAGCATGGCGGCAACTCCTGAAGCAGCACAGCAAATGTTGCGTGACCTGGTGCCAGCGGTTGTAAGCAACGTTGAAGCAGAAATGGCTGAAATCCAGGCGCAAATCAGCAGCGAAGGCGGTGATTTTGAAGTGAAGCCCTGGGACTGGGCTTTCTATGCTGAGAAAGTACGCGCTGAAAAATACGCTCTGGATTCGAATGAAGTGAAGCAATACTTTGAATTCAACCGCGTCGTTGAAGACGGGGTGTTTTATGCGATGAACCAGCTGTTTGGCATTACCTTCGAGAAACGTGATGACATTCCGACTTACGCTGATGACATCGTGGTTTATGAAGTGAAAGACGTCAACGGCGAAAGCCTGGGCTTGTTCTACGGTGACTGGTTCACCCGTGACGGCAAGCGCGGTGGTGCCTGGATGAGCTCGTTTGTATCTCAGTCTCACTTGTTAGGCGACAAGCCGGTGATTTTAAACAACATGAACATCACCAAAGCGCCTGACGGTCAGCCGACATTACTGAGCTTCGACGAAGTGAGCACCATGTTCCACGAAATGGGCCACGCATTGCACGGTATGTTCTCAGACGTAACCTATCCATCGTTGGCCGGTACTTCAGTTTCTCGTGACTACGTTGAGTTCCCGTCAACCTTCCAGGAAGACTGGACGCTGAACCCGAAAGTTCTGGCAAATATGGCCAAGCACCACGAGACAGGTGAACAGATTCCTAAGGAACTGTTAGACAAAGTGATGGCTGCGAAAAACTTCAACATGGGTTATGACACCCTTGAGTACATTGCTGCGGCCCTGCTTGATCTCGAATACCACACGCTGACGCCAGACTCGGCAGCAGGTATTGCTGATGTGAACAGCTTTGAACAAGCGTCATTAACGCGCAATGGTGTGGCTGTTGAAGCGGTACCACCACGTTATCGCTCTAACTACTTTGCGCATGTATTTGCCGGCGGTTACTCAGCAGGTTATTACGCCTACATGTGGTCAGAAGTACTGGCTGCTGACGCCTTCAAATTTGTGCAGGAAAACGGTGGTTTGACGCTGGAAAATGGTCAGGCATTCCGTGACGCTATCTTGTCAAAAGGTAACAGCAAAGATCCGATGCAACAGTACATCGACTTCCGTGGTCAGAAACCAACGGTTGACGCATTACTTGAACGTCGTGGTCTGACAGCACCGAAAATTGACTAACGACTAACTGAAATTAATTTATGTAAAAGCCCGTCGCCTTCTGAGGCCGACGGGCTTTTTCGTTTAATGGCTCGCAGGTTCCGCCTGATTTATAAATAGAGCAATCAAAGCAATTGAGCCAAGATAAACAAAGGAGCCATCGAAGGAGGCGTCACCCAGCTCGGTCTGCCACATCTGAAAAAATGCGCCACCGAAGACCTGAAATAAGCCAAACCAGACGATGATGCCGACCCCAGCGCCGACTAAGGTCGTGTACTTAGCCTGTTGAAAGCCGGCTGCGGGTAGGTAACGGGCTTGAAACAAACGCCAGGAGCCTGTCAGTAGAATAATCCCGGCCAGGAGTTCCAGGGCTATGACCACGCTCAGAGCCAACCAGGTTAAGGTAGGGTGAGTAACGGCAAAGGCGAAGGTCTCAGGGTAATAAGTATGGTCCTGCATGCCGAGAACATAACTTAAAGCCGCATGTGCTCCGGCAAGATTTACGAGGTTTTGCAAAGCATAGGCAATGCACATAAGTCCTAATAACAGCGCTAATATAATTTTGATCCAGCGTAATGACATAGTGGGTTCCTGAACTGGGTAATGACCAGGTTGAGAGCATCAGTTGCTTAACTTTAGATAGGCGACCGGCGCACACATGTCAAAAATCAGCGCGCTAATAAATGCTGTGAATACTCAGATTCAAGTTACGCTGACTGGTCGATAGTGGGCTTTCTTGCTATACTTCGCGCCACTTTTCTCATCCTTTGCGAACCTAGTAAGGAATCACTATGGCGAATGATAATTCAAAGATTATTTACACGGAAACCGACGAAGCGCCGCGCTTAGCGACCTATTCGTTGTTGCCGATTATTCGTGCCTTTACCGACGCTGCTGGCGTTTCTGTTGAAACGCGTGATATTTCATTGGCAGGTCGCGTGATTGCCGTTTTCCCTGAATATCTGACTGAAGAACAGCGCATCAGTGATGCTCTGGCCGAGCTAGGTGAACTGGCGAAGACGCCAGAAGCAAATATTATCAAGCTGCCAAATATCAGTGCGTCGATTCCACAATTGACCGCCTGCATTAAAGAATTGCAGCAGCAAGGCTATAAACTGCCTGATTATCCGTTCGAGCCGGAAACCGACGAAGAGCGTGATATCAAAGCGCGTTACGACAAAGTCAAAGGCTCCGCGGTGAATCCCGTACTACGTGAAGGTAACTCAGATCGCCGTGCACCGGCCTCAGTGAAAAACTATGCGAAGAAACATCCGCATCGCATGGGCGCCTGGAGTGAAGATTCAAAAACCCGCGTCGCGCACATGGATGAAGGCGACTTCTATGGTAGTGAGCAGTCGACCACTTTTGAGCAGGCTGATGATCTGAAAATCGTACTGAACACCCCAGCCGGCCAGACGGTCTTGAAAGACTCGGTCAAAATTCTAGCCGGTGAGGTTGTCGATGCTGCGCGTATGGATGTGGCCAAGCTGCGTGACTTCTTCGCTCGCGAGACTGAGAAGGCAAAAGAAGAAGGCGTATTGCTGTCATTACACCTGAAAGCAACCATGATGAAGGTCTCTGATCCGATCATGTTCGGCCATGCAGTTAAGGTTTATTTCAAAGACCTGTTTAATAAGCATGCAGATCTTTTTAAAGACCTGGGTGTTGATGCGACCAACGGTTTTGGCGACGTGTTAGCGAAAATTTCTACATTACCTGCTGACAAGCGCGCTGAAATTGAAGCGGATATTCAGGCGGTTTATGAAAAACAACCTGATCTTGCAATGGTCAACTCGCATAAAGGCATTACCAATTTGCATGTCCCAAGTGATGTGATTATTGATGCCTCGATGCCGGCGATGATCCGTGACTCAGGTAAAATGTGGAACAAAAATGACGAGCGTCAGGACACCCGTGCAATGATCCCTGATCGTTGTTATGCCGGTGTCTATCAGGAAACGATCCGTTTCTGCCGCGAAAATGGCGCGTTTGACCCGGCGACCATGGGTACCTGCCCGAACGTCGGTTTGATGGCGCAAAAAGCTGAAGAATATGGCTCGCACGACAAAACCTTTGAGATTCCTGCTGACGGTACCGTAAAAGTACTGAACCAGGCGGGTGAAGAAGTGTTCTCGCATAATGTGCACAAGGGCGACATCTGGCGCATGTGTCAGGTGAAAGACGCACCGATTCGCGACTGGGTTAAACTGGCGGTCAATCGTTCACGTTTAAGCGGTATGCCAGCAGTATTCTGGTTAGATGAGAACCGTGCTCATGACGCGCAACTGATCGAGAAAGTGAAGACGTATCTGAAAGAGCATGACACTGACGGTCTCGATATCCAGATCATGGCACCGGTGGAAGCCACCCGTCATACTCTGCAGCGCATGAAAGCAGGAAAAGACACCATTTCGGTAACCGGTAACGTTTTACGTGACTATCTGACTGACTTGTTCCCGATTCTTGAACTAGGTACGTCAGCGAAAATGTTGTCAATTGTTCCACTGATGAATGGTGGTGGTTTATTTGAAACCGGCGCCGGCGGCTCAGCACCGAAGCACGTGCAGCAGTTTGTTTCAGAAAACTACCTGCGTTGGGACTCACTGGGTGAATTCCTGGCTCTGGCGGCTTCGCTTGAGCATATGGCGCAACGTACCGGTAATCAGCGCGCGCAAATTCTGGCTGATGCACTGGATAAAGCGACGGCTAAGTTCCTCGAGAACGATAAGTCGCCAGCGCGTAAACTGGGTGAAATTGACAACCGTGGTAGCCATTTCTATTTAGGTATGTACTGGGCAGAAGCACTTGCTGCGCAGGACGACGATGCGGAATTGGCGAAGCGCATGGCGAAACTCGCGATTTTCCTGAATGAAAATGAAGCCAAAATCGTCCGTGAGCTGAACGCGGTGCAAGGTGAGCCGGTAGAGATTGGCGGTTACTATCAGCCTGATGGTGAGCTTGTTTCTAAGGCGATGCGTCCTTCAGAAACTTTGAATGCCGCACTGGCAAATCTATAAGCCGTTTTTAAAGCAGAAAAAAAGCCGCAGCGATGCGGCTTTTTTTTGTTCAGCTGATAAGGCTAGCGCAGTAGTTTTAAGCTGGCCGGTTGCTCACCGGGAAGCTGATAACGAATGCGATTACGCCCCTCGCGCTTGGCCTGATAAAGAAGTTCGTCCACTTGCTTCACAGTGGTTTCCCAGTCGGGTGGGTTCGGACTTGCAGTAACCAGCGCAAAGCCGCCGCTCACAGTAATAGGTAGTGGTCCGGCGCTGGTATCGAAAGAGCGCTCGCCAATTTCCTGCAGCAATTTACCTGCGACCTTCAGCGCTTCGTCTGCCTGAACGTTCTCAAGTAGCAGCAAAAACTCCTCACCGCCCCAGCGTACTGCCAGGTCAGAACGGCGAAGGGCATTTTTCACCCGGCGGCCAAATTCAATCAGCACTTCATCACCGACGTTATGCCCGTGGCGGTCATTAATGGCTTTGAAATGGTCGATATCGAGAATAAGAACTGCATGATTGCCACTGTAAATGCGCTGATCACCGCGCAACAATTGGTCGTATATCGCACGTCGGTTGTACAGTCCGGTCAGTGGGTCACGTAGCGATTGTTGATGCAATTCTTGATTAGCTGAATTGAGTAAATTATTTAATTTGCGCGTTTTACGGTAACCAAATGCGAATAATAGGATCAGCAAAATTAATGAGCCAGCGGCCAGAACAAAAAACTGATACTGCCGTTTTTGCGCAGCCAGCTCCTTTTCGCGCAATTCGGCTTGTTGTTCCAGCAGTTTTATCTCGTATGACTTTTCCGCAGCCTGATAACGCACCTGCAATTCGCTGATTCGCTCGTTGCTCTCTTCCTCAGCCAGCTCGGCGGTCAGCTGAACTTGTTGATGCAATGTCTGCGCTTGTTTCTGATAGTCGCCGGCGACTTCATAGGCTTTGGCAATATGCGTCAGTAATATCGCCTTTTCGCGTTTTTGCGCAAAACTGTTAAACACCTCGGCGGCGGCAAGCATTTCGGCAATCCCTTGCTGATGTTGGCCTTGCAATACTTTGATATAGCCAAGATTAAACTCGGTCACTGAGCGTTCGTTAACATTATTAATGCGCTTGGCTACCGCCAGCCCCTGTTCCAGAAACTCCCGGGCCGCGTCCAGTTCATTCATCAGTAACTTTGCAGCGCCGGCGTTATTGAATGCGAGCATTTCAACGCGTGGGTTATTCATATCGCGGCCTGCCTCAGCGGCGGCGACAAAAGCCGCAACAATTTCATCAGAGGGACCCTGGTCGTATTGTTGTGAGTACGCGCGAATCAGATAGAGATCGGGCAGATGGTGCGTAATTCCTGAGCGCTTTGCATCAGCAATGGCTTGTTCAGCGGTGCTCGCCGAAGCCTGCCAGCGGCCCAGGTTCGCCTGAATGCGAGCTAAGTGTAAATTAAGAAACTGGCGGCGGCGTTGCTGTCCCGAGGCCTCTGTTTGCGGAACCAATGCCTGCGCGGCAAGCAAAAACTCGAGCGCTTCTGAAAACTCGCCATTCTGCTGCAAGGCACGGGCGATAAAATGATTGGCAGTATAACGCACCCGCGGTTGCGTCACGGTGTGCAACAAGTCAGTCAAATGGCGCGCATGCTTTAACGCTGCCTCGAAATCGGCGGCAGCAAAATGGGCTTCGCCGAGCATGACCCGGGCTTCAGCGATAGCATTGCTGTTATCTGACTTTTCGGCAATGGTTTGTACTTCGTTGGCAATGGCCATTGCTGCGGACATTTTTTGCTCATGGGCCAGTGCGACGACCTGATAAGCATGCGCCCGGACGAAAGTCTCTACCGGCGTGTTGATATCGACGGTACGCAGCAACTGGCGTAACGCCTCACGATCACTGGGGTAAAGGTCACTATCGAGGAGCTGGTCCAGTTGTGTTTCTAACGCGGGATCACGCTGCGGAATTTGTACCTCAGCGGCAATATGCGGTTCGCTGGCAAACACTGGCGTCGCAGTCGGCGGGGCGCTGGCTTGTGTCGGGGCGATGAGCAGCGTCGCTGTGATTAACGCTGAGGTAAGGGGGAGTTTACGGCGTAATGCAAAGCACATGTCGATGAATGTCTACTGGTTGAGAATTAAACAATAACCTCATTGGATCGGCCTGTCTAGCGCCCTGAGGCTTCCTTTTTCGCTTTTTTTATTTGTAGTTATGTAGCTGTGGCCTGGCGAAAAAAACTCATAATATCGTCAAGATAACGCGCAAAGCCGACAAAGCCATGATCGCCGCCTGGCTCTATAGTTTGTCGCGCCTCGGGTAAGGCTTCGACGGCTTCGCGATAATCCAATAGCTCATCGGCGGTCTGTGCCAGCAGCCAGCACTGGCTGGCATTCAGTGGCGAAGGGTAAGCTGGCTCAGTTTGTTCTAAGGTTGCAAGATAACTTTCCTGCCATTCGTAAGTGCTGTTATCAAAATAGTTGACTGCACGGCCTAAGGCCCGGCGTAGCGACGAACCAGCGTGCATCGACGGATTTATCAGCACCACCGGCAGGTCATATTTTAACGCCAGTATGTGGGCATAAAAGCCACCTAATGATGAGCCCATCAGACACAGACGTGGCGCTGGTGTCAGCGCGCCAAGCTGTTCGATGAGCTCCTCAAGAGTTTGCAAAGCCAAAGTGGGGATATGTGATAGTGATGGTGCCAGAAACCGCACTTCATGCTGCCGACAATAGCTACGCATGGCCTGAGCTTTGCTGCCAAAACCATTTGAGCCAAAGCCATGGATAAAAATAATAAAAGGCGTATGGGTTGTCTTACTCACTGGCAAGCGCCTTTAACACATCACGGGTAAAGTCATGTTCGTTAAAGCCCGGTTCGCCGGCAAGATCGTAACCACGACGGACAATGACCAGGTTTTCACTGGGAATAATCAGCAGAAACTGCCCCCGGTTGCCGCGTGCGGCAATGGTATCGTTGGGCAGCTCGGGAAAACGCTCATTATAAAGCCACCACTGCGCGCCGTAAGCCGGTGCATTCTCAGGCGGCTGTGCCGGGGCTGGGGTGCTGATGTACGTCAGCCAGTCACTGGGGAGCACCTGTTCACCGTACCATTCACCACGGTTAAGATGCAGCACTCCCAGCCGGCCAAGATCGCGGGCAGTGGTCCACACTTGCGAGGAAAGAATAAAGTCACCTTGCCAGTCGGTTTCCAGATACGTGTGCTGCATGCCAATCTTGTCCAGCAGCGCCTGATACGGAAACTGCAGGTAGCCGTCGAGGGTCGCGAAGCGCTCGCGCAACGTACGTAAGGCCAGTAACGTGTCATTATTGGCATACTTCCAGCGACTGCCGGGGGCTACTTCTAATGCCGTTTCGGTGGCTGTATCGCTGACTAGTCCACCCCCCATGTATACCCGGTCGGTACGGTTGCCCGCCTTATTACTGTCCAGGCCAGAGGCCATATGTAACAGATGCTCCAGGGTAATCTGGCGGCGCGGATCAAGCGGATGGGACCAGTTGGCGAGTTGGGCCGGCGCCTCAGTCTCAACCAGACGTTGCCAGACTGCCGCGCCAATAACACTGGCGCCGATACTTTTGGCGACCGACCAGGTACGTTGTGGTGTTACGGCGGTGAACCCTGGTTGATAACGTTCTGCTAAAATATGCTCAGGGGTGGCGATAAACACCGCGGAGGTGCGCGTACCACTGCCATACTTTTTAGTAAATGCCTGCGCCACCACTTCATTTAATGCTTGCTGCTGTGAGGAAGTCATTGTCGCGGGTTGCTGATCAGACCAGGGTTGGCCATTATCCGCGCCCGGGGCAATTGCACCGGCAAAAGGGTTGGCAAGATGCACGCGATCGGCAAGGGTGGCACCTACCGGTAAGTCGACGCAGCCAAGCCTGGGGCGCCAGACACTGATGCGCGCCCGTTGACCGTTATCGTAGCTGACCCGAACCCACTGCTCTTCACGATTGATTTCCGGCTCCAGCGCATTAACTCGCTCGGCGATGAGAGGATAAATACCAGTCAGCTCATCGCGGCGAATGGCATCCATTTCCTTTTTGCCGTTAAAAACTGCGCTACAGGTAAAGCCAGCTAAATAACCGGCAGCATAAGCATTGAGTGTTGCTTCTGTCTCCTCCGCTGCATAGCCGGGAGACGTACCGGCAAGTAGGGCGCCAGCCATCAGGCTCAGCGAAAAAGCAGAATTCAGCAAAGGGCGCATAACAGTCACCTAATCAGTATCATTGGCAGATAAACTGATTTTAAGTACCTCGGTCTGATTGGTCACGTAAAGTACCCGGTTGTCTGTCTCAACCAGTGCCACGTTGGCCGTAAAGTCGGGTAATTCAATCAGTTCCAGTAACTTGCCCTGCGCTGAGTAAGCATAAATGCCCTGCGGACCGGCGACATACAGGGTGCCGTCCTGCGCCACTGCCATGCCATCCATTCCTTGCTCATAGGTGCCTTCAAGTTCGGCGAATAAACGCTTGTTCGCTACCCCTTCAGGGGTTACATCATAAGCGAAGATCTGCCACTGATAAGCATCTGTGACATACAGCGTTGTCGCGTCGGGACTTAAAATAATGCCATTAGGCCTTGCCAGCGCGTCATCGAGCACTATCAGTTCGCCAGCGTTGCTGATTTTAAAAACACCGGCAAAGTCGAGTTCCTGTTCCTCTTCACTTACCGCAAAAGGCGGGTCGGTGAAGTAAATTGCGCCGTTGTCAGCCACCACTAAATCATTGGGGCTATTGAGCCGTTTGCCCTGGAAATGACTGGCAAGACTGGTTTGCGTACCATCGCTATTTAGACGCGCAATGCGCCGCGCCTGATGTTGCGCCATCAGCAGCCGATTCTGCGTGTCGAGGGCAAGCCCATTCGCACCACTTGAGGGACGTACAGCAATACTGCTGCCGCGCTCTGGGTGCCAGCGGTAAATGGTTGACGTTGGAATATCGGAGAACCAAAGCTCGCCGTCATGCCATAACGGACCTTCGGTGAAAGAATGCCCGTCACTAATCACCTCAATGTCGTGTGCGGCAGTTGTGGCGCTGGCGACGAACATAGCGCAGCTGACCAAGCTAATAAGAACCCATTGCATTATCTAATACCTCCTCAGTAACTGCCTGACAGCTTAGCTGATTGCGGCAAAAAAGACATAAGAAGAACCACATTCAGGCATGACATCGACCGCCGCATACGGCACAATACAGCGATAGACTCACCCTAACAAAATGCTAAAGTGCGCATGACGGAAATAGCTCAGAATACAGCTCCGCAATTCATCCACCTGCGGGTACACAGTGACTTTTCAATGATTGACGGCCTCGCCAAGGTTGGTCCTATTTGTGAGTCCACTGCCGCGCAGGGCATGCCAGCGTTAGCATTGACCGACCAGATGAACATGTGTGGCCTGGTACGTTTTTATCGGACAACCCATGGCAAAGGGCTCAAACCCATTGTCGGTTGCGATCTCTGGGTATTGCCGGCTGGCTGGAGCAGCGACAGCCAGGAGGCGCCGTTTCGTCTGACGGCGCTGGCAATGAATAATGAGGGTTATCAGCAGCTGACTCAGTTGATTAGTCGCGGTTACCTCGCCGGCCATCGTGCCGGACGTCCTTGCGTAAATAAAGAGTGGCTGGCCGAGCACAGCGAAGGTGTATTGTTATTGAGCGGTGGGCGCGAGGGCGATGTCGGCCGCAAGTTGCTGCAAAATCGTAAAGCTGAAGCCGAAGCTGAACTGGCATTTTACCAACAGCATTTTGCCGATCGTTTTTATCTGGAATTGTTGCGCACGGGGCGGCCGCAGGAAAATGATTATTTACATGCTGCAGTGGCGCTGGCAGCCGAACAACAGATTCCTGTGGTGGCGACGAATGAGGTAGTCTTCCTCAAGCCTGATGATTTCCACGCTCATGAAGTGCGCGTCGCCGTCGCTGATGGTTACACTCTGGACGATAAGCGCCGGCCAAAGAAATACAGCCGTGAACAATATTTGAAAAGTCCGACCGAGATGGCTGAACTATTTGCGGATATTCCTGAAGCGCTGGCGAATACTGTCGAAATTGCGAAACGCTGTAATGTGACCATTACGCTGGACAAATATGTACTACCGGAATTTCCCACCGGCGGTATGACGCCTGAAGACTTTCTGGTGAAGAAGTCAAGAGAAGGTCTGGAAGAGCGGCTACAGCATCTTTTCCCGGATAACGACGAGCGCGAGAAGCAGCGCCAGGCCTACGATGAGCGTCTGCAGATTGAGCTTGATGTTATTAACCAGATGGGCTTTCCGGGTTACTTCCTGATCGTCATGGAGTTTATTCAGTGGTCCAAAGACAATGGTATTCCGGTCGGTCCGGGGCGAGGCTCCGGTGCTGGCTCGTTGGTCGCTTACGCGCTGAAAATTACCGATCTCGATCCGCTTGAACTCGATCTGCTATTTGAGCGCTTCCTTAACCCAGAGCGGGTGTCCATGCCCGATTTTGATATCGACTTTTGCATGGAACGTCGTGACGAAGTGATTGAGCACGTCGCTGAGCTTTATGGTCGCGAAGCGGTATCGCAGATCATCACCTTTGGCACGATGGCGGCGAAGGCTTCGATTCGCGACGTAGGCCGGGTTTTAGGGCACCCCTATGGCTTTGTCGACAAAATCACCAAACTGGTACCGGGTGACCCGGGCATGACCCTGGCGAAAGCCTTTGAGATTGAGCCGCGATTGCCCGAAATGTACGGTCAGGACGAAGACGTGCGTGACCTTATAGATATGGCGCGCATTCTGGAAGGGGTGACACGTAATGCCGGTAAACATGCCGGGGGCGTCGTCATTGCACCGGAAAAGATTACCGATTTTTCGCCTTTGTACTGTGATGAAGAGGGCAAGCAGCCAGTTACTCAATTCGATAAAAATGACGTTGAGGCGGCGGGTCTTGTTAAGTTCGACTTTCTTGGTTTGCGTACCCTGACCATTATTCAGTGGGCGCTGGATATGGTTAACGCAAAACGTCAGCGCCGTGGCGAAACGCCGGTCGTGATTGAAAAGATCCCGCTTAATGATCCACGCTGTTTCACGTTGTTGAAAAAGGCGCAGACCACCGCCGTTTTCCAGCTTGAATCAGGCGGCATGAAACAACTGATCAAAAAGCTCTTACCCGATAGCTTTGAAGACATTATCGCCTTGGTGGCTCTGTTCCGTCCGGGTCCGCTACAGTCGGGCATGGTTGATAACTTTATTGATCGTAAGCACGGCCGCGAACAGATCTCTTACCCGGATAAAGATTATCAGCACGAGCTATTGCAGCCGATTCTGGAACCGACGTATGGCGTTATCCTGTATCAGGAACAGGTCATGCAGATCGCTCAGGTGTTGGCCGGCTACTCGCTCGGTGGCGCCGATCTATTACGTCGGGCGATGGGTAAAAAGAAGCCGGAAGAAATGGCAAAGCAGCGCGAGGTTTTCGCTGAAGGCGCGAAGAATAACGGTATCGATCCCGACCTGGCGATGAAAATCTTTGATCTGGTAGAAAAATTTGCCGGTTACGGTTTTAACAAGTCACACTCCGCTGCCTACGCGTTGGTCTCGTATCAGACCTTATGGATGAAAACCCATTATCCGGCAGAATTTATGGCGGCTGTGATGTCCGCCGATATGGATAATACCGATAAAATTGTCACACTGGTGGACGAATGTGAGCAGATGGGGCTGAAATTAATGCCACCGGATGTCAATGTCGGCCAGTACAGATTTACTGTCGATGATAATGGCCATGTGGTGTATGGCATTGGTGCCATCAAAGGGGTGGGCGAAGGCCCGATTGAAGCGATTCTGGCAGCGCGCAACAGTGAGGGGCCCTTTACTGATCTGTTCGACTTCTGCTGCCGCGTCGACTTGAAAAAACTCAACCGCCGGGTGCTGGAAAAGCTGATTCGCGCTGGCGCCATGGACTCACTGGGGCCGCATCGCGCGGCACTCATGGCAACCCTTGAAAAGGCGATGCGTCAAGCCGAGCAACATGCGCGCGCTGAAGAAATCGGACAGAGCGACTTGTTCGGTGTTCTTACCAGCGCCAATGATACCGAAACCATTGAACACGAATTTGAACAAGTACCACAATGGCCAGAGGCGATATGGCTTGACGGCGAACGGGAAACGCTTGGGCTATACTTGACGGGGCACCCGATCAATCGTTACCGGGCGGAACTGCGCAACTATGTGCCCTGTAATCTGAGCGATGTGCGCCCGACCGGCCGTGATCAAATGACCACAGTTGCCGGCTTAGTGATTGATATGCGGGTTATGATGAACAAGAAGGGCGCGCGCTGGGCGATTGTCACCTTAGATGACAAAACGGCCCGCTTTGATGTACGCTTTTTTGCACAAGACTATGAAACTTACGAGCATTTGCTGGCAAAAGACCAGATTTTGGTGATTAAAGGAGAGGTCAGCTTTGATGAATACTCGGGGGGCAATACAATGACCGCTCGAGAAGTCATGACCATCACCGGAATGCGCGAACAATACGCCAAGGGCGTGCGCCTCACGGTGCGACCAGAGCACCTGGAAGGCAATGGCATGAAACGTCTGGTGCAGACGCTGACCGCTTATAAAGGTGGCGCGTGTCCGCTGCTGTTTGATTATCAGCGTCCAGATGTAAAAGCCAGTTATCAGACCGCAACCGAGTGGTTCATAACGCCGGAAGACGATTTACTTTATGAGCTGGAGCAGCAGCTCGGGCCAAAACAGGTGGCATTAGAATTTTGATCCGCAAGGGCAGGTAAAGCCGTTGTGAACGGGAGTCCAAATGAATTTGCAATTTTTAGAGTTCGAAAAACCGATTGCTGAGCTACAAGCGCAAATTGATGAGCTTAAAGCGGTCGGCGCGAAAGGCGACTTTGATATTTCCATTGAAGAAGAAGTTGCCAGGTTGCAGGAAAAACGCGAGCAACTGATTGAGAAGATCTTCGGCGATCTCGGCGCCTGGCAAGTTGCGCAAATGGCGCGTCATCCACTACGCCCTTATACACTTGATTATATTGAGCATATTTTTACCGACTTTGATGAGCTGGCCGGCGATCGGGCCTTCGCCGATGACCGGGCCATCGTCGGTGGTACTGCACGTCTTGACGATCAGCCGGTGATGATTATCGGTCATCAGAAAGGGCGTGAGACCAAAGAAAAAATTCGCCGTAACTTCGGCATGCCTAAACCAGAGGGTTATCGCAAAGCTCTGCGGCTCATGGAAATGGCCGAGCGCTTTAAGATGCCGATTATTACCTTTATTGATACCCCGGGCGCTTACCCGGGCATTGGCGCGGAAGAACGTGGTCAGTCAGAGGCCATTGCCCGCAACCTGAAAGTGATGGCGCGTCTGAATGTGCCGATTGTCTGTACCGTCATTGGTGAGGGTGGTTCTGGTGGTGCATTGGCCATCGGGGTCGGCGATCGGGTCAACATGCTGCAATACTCAACCTATTCGGTTATTTCGCCGGAGGGTTGTGCATCTATTTTATGGAAAAGCGCCGAAAAAGCTTCGATTGCCGCTGAGGCAATGGGCGTGACTGCTGACCGCAGCCTGGAACTGGGTCTTATTGACAGCATTATTGAAGAGCCGCTAGGCGGCGCGCATCGCGATCACAGCTCCATGGCACAACGTCTGAAGCAGCAACTGCTGAAAGATCTCAGCGCCCTGAAAGGTCTGGATCGGACGGCATTGCTCGAGCAGCGATATCAGAAACTCATGTCCTTTGGCTATTGCTAAAGCCGACAGTTTGCAAACCTTGTGAGCGCCGATTACCGCGATTTATATGACGATTTTGCCGCAGCTCTGGCCGCGCTGGAGCTACGGCCGCAACAACAACTTGTTGCGTGTCTGGGGGGCGGCGCGGACTCACAGACTATCCTCGATTTACTTGATCGCTGGCGGACCGACTACCCGGATTACCAGTATTTAGCGATTCATCTTGATCATCAGTTTCATCCTGATTCGGCTGCCTGGGCTGCTAGCTTACAGGAGGATTGTGCGCGCCGGCAGTTTCCGATGCACTGCGAGGTGCTAGCGGTGGCACAAGGCCCGCGCATCAGCAAAGAAGCGGCCGGGCGCAGTGCGCGCTATCAGCGCTTAAGTGAACTGGCCGAGCCGGACGCAATTATGTTGTTAGGCCAGCATCGAAATGATCAGATTGAAACCTTCCTGTTACAGTTAAAACGTGGCTCAGGGCCCAAAGGCCTGGCAGCGATGGCACAAACTATTGGTAGCGATGCGCCCCAGCGCCCGGGCCGGCAAACCTGGCTACGGCCGTTACTGAACGTCAGCAAGGCCAGCATCTATGCCTATGCCAGAGAGCATCAGTTACATTGGATTGAAGACGATACCAACTTTGATACCAGCATCGATCGTAATTATTTACGTCACGAAGTGGTGCCGAAGCTGGAACAGCGCTGGCCGCATTTTGGCGCCGCGGTGCTACGCAGCGCACAGCTTTGTGCAGAGCAGCAACAGGTACTGGACGAATTACTCGGCAAACAGTTAAGACAGGCGATGAATGCGACGGGAGAATTAGCCGTCGGCGCACTACAACCCCACTCGCAAAGTACGCAACGGGCGTTGCTAAGGGCGTGGTTGCAGCATCAGGGCGCGAGCATGCCGTCCTACGCACAGCTCGAGCAGCTCCGCAAACAAATGCTACTGACGGGTAATGACCGGCAGCCACAAGTGGCATGGGGCGACTACAAAGTCGTGCGTACGCGTCAGCGTACGTTGCAATTATTGCAGCGGTTTTAGGGAGCTGATATGGCAGCACCGGGTTCTCCAGCGGGTTTGAATCAACGTCGCGCGGTTGCCTTTGGCCTGGCTGCGGTGGCCTTGTGGTCCACCGTTGCTACGGCGTTCAAACTAGCACTGATGTTGCTGACGCCGTTGCATTTACTGTTTTTAGCAGCATTGACCAGTACCTTGGTTTTTCTACTGCTATTACTCTGGCAAGGCCGGCTGCGGGAGATCCTGCAATTGGGGCGCCAGCGCTGGCTGTTTTATCTTGCCATGGGTGCGCTGAATCCATTTATTTATTACTGGGTACTATTCGCTGCCTATGATCAGTTGCCCGCGCAGCAGGCGCAGGCTATCAATTACACCTGGGCGATTACTATGTCGCTGCTGGCGGTGCCTGTCCTAAAGCAGCGGCTGGGCGTGAAAGAACTGCTGGCCATGTTGGTGGCTTACGGTGGAGTGGTACTAATTGCGACCGGCGGGCAATGGGACTTTACGCAAACGAACTGGACAGGCATTGGCCTTGCTTTGCTAAGCACCTTGCTTTGGGCGACCTACTGGCTGGTGAATACGCGCAATACCGATGCACCGATACCCGCCATGTTCTGGTGTTTCGCATTTGGCAGTGTTTGTTTGGCCGTCGCCGTTGCTGTTGATACGCGGCCGCTCCCCTGGCATGAGTGGAAAGCCCTGGCAGCAGCCATGTATGTTGGCCTGTTCGAGATGGGCATTACCTTTTTGCTTTGGCTGACTGCCATGCGCACAGCCGAAAAAACCTCACAATTATCTATGCTTATATTTTTAAGCCCGTTTATGAGCCTGGTGCTGATTTACTTTATTCTCGGTGAAGTGATTCAGTTAACGACCTTAATTGGGCTAAGCTTGATTTGTTGTGGACTTTATTTACAAAGGAAATCGACATGAATGGAACTTTCGCCGACGTACTGTTACTTCTCGCTATTGCCGTTGTGCTGGTATGGGGCTTTCGGCGGGTTAAGTTGCCGGCGATTTTAGCCTACCTTGTCGCTGGCATCATTGCCGGACCTGATGTAACGGCGTGGATTAAAGATCCGAATGAGTATCACTTTGTCGCTGAATTAGGTGTGGTGTTGTTGCTGTTCTCGCTGGGGCTGGAGTTTTCATTACCGAAAATGATCGCCATGCGGCGCCTGGTATTTGGCCTTGGTGCCGGCGAAGTGGTGATTTGTACCTTACTGTTTGCCGGACTTGCGTATGTGTTGATGGGCGATTGGACCGCCGCCATGGTTATTGGTGGTACCTTAGCACTTAGCTCCACAGCGGTGGTGATTAAACAGTTAGGTGAGTCATCGCAGTTAACGACCCGCAAAGGGCAGGCGACGGTATCGGTATTATTGTTCCAGGATATCGCAGTCGTCCCTATGCTTATCATTATCCCGTTACTGGCGGCCAGTTCGGCTGAAGTGAGTATTTGGGAGAGCCTTGGCATCGCGTTGCTGAAAGGCGCAGGTGTGGTAGTAGTGCTGATGGCAATCGGTAAATGGGTCTTGCCGCATATTTTTCGTGAAATTGCGCGTTTACGCACCGATGAGTTGTTCGTACTTGCCACCTTGTTAGTGGCACTGGTCGCCGGCGGCTTGACTCATTTGTTTGGTCTGTCGATGGCATTAGGCGCGTTTCTGGCAGGGATGATGCTTGGCGAGAGTAAGTACAAGCATCAGTTAGAAGCTGACATCCGCCCGTTTCGCGATATTTTAATGGGCTTATTTTTTATTACTGTCGGCATGCAGCTCGATTTAGATGTGTTCTGGCAAAACCTGCACTGGATTTTGCTCGGCGTGTTACTTATCGGCGCAATTAAAATGCTGGTCGTACGACTGCTCGCCGGGGCGATGGGAGAGCGCGAAGAAGACAGTTGGGGCGCAGGGCTAATGCTGTTTCAAATGGGTGAGTTTGGTTTCGTGCTGGTTGCGCTGGCGCTGACTTATAACTTATTGAGCCAGGACGTTGCTTCCATGCTGGTCGGTGTCGGCGTATTAGGGATGGCAGTTACGCCCATGGCGATTCAGCGTTGCCGGCAGTTGGTAGCACCGCTGGTGCGTGGTAAGTCACGCGCACAGGAAGCTGACATTAAACAACCCGATGTGTCGGAGCCAAAGCAGGTACTGGTGCTGGGCTTTGGCCGGGTGGGCCAGACCATCAGCCGTTTTCTTACTAATGAGGGTATCGACCATCTGGCTATCGACCATGATACCAAGCGGGTGCAAGAGGCCGTTGCTGGTGGCGCGAAAGTGTACTTCGGTGACGCTGCAAGGCGCGACATCTTAAGGGCAGTGCATGCTGACAAGGTTGAACTGATTATTATCAGCTTCGCCGAGGATCATAAAGCTTTAGAGGTGCTTAAAGCCATTCGTGAAATTAACGATCATGCTGAAATTATTGTCCGCTCACGGGACGATGTGCGCCTGCAGGAAATGATGGAATCCGGCGCCACACAGGTGGTACCAGATACTCTGGAGGCCAGTTTGATGTTGGTTTCGCAGGTGTTAAGCCGGTCGGGTGTGCCGATACGCCGTATTTTGTCCCGGCTTGATCAGGCGCGTCGCTCACATTACGGTGAAATGCATGGCTTTTATCCGGGCGAGACGACGGATATGGATCCGGAAAAGATCGATCGCTTGCAGTTTTTGCATGCGGTGCAATTGACCGATAATGCCTATGCCTGCGGTAAGGAATTGAAAGAGCTGGCGCTTGACGATATCGCTGTACAGGTGAAATCGGTACGCCGTGGCGATGAGGAGTTCAGTGAGGTTCACGGCGACTTTACGCTTTGTAAAGGTGACGTCGTATTGCTTGCTGGTGGGCCCCGTGCTATCGAGGCCAGCGAAAGTTACTTACTTAACGGTTAGTGAACGGTTAATGTTTCATTTGTTACAACTGGCAACATAATCTGCCTTAATAATCCCTCTATGATGGCGCATACTATGCGCCATCTTCATATTCAATCGGAATACGATCAATGGCTTTCAAAAAACGCGCTCTGTTACCCCCGCTTATTATCATTGTCGCAGTCGCTTTAGTGGTTCTGCTTGGCATGCTCCGTCCGCAATTGCCGATGCGCGCCAGTGAGCGTCCAGCGGTGTTGGTCGAGGTGCAGGAAGTCACGCCGCAAGACATTCATCTGATGGTGTCAGGCCAGGGCAATGTCCGGGCGAAACATACCACTAATCTGGTAGCGCAGGTCAGCGGCCAGATTATTGAAACTGCGCCTAACTTTCAAAATGGCGGCTTTTTTAATCAGGGCGAGATGATTTTAAAGATTGACCCAAAAGATTATGAGGTCGCACTGCAAAACGCCAAAGCGAATTTAGCGCAAGCACGTGCTGCACTGGCGCAGGAAAGTGCCCTGGCGAAAGTTGCCAAAGAAGAGTGGGAGTCGCTGCAGATGGGCGAAATTCCGGCGCTCGGTCTGCGTGAACCGCAAGTCGCAAGTGCGGTGGCGGCAGTACAATCGGCAGAGGCGGCAGTAGCCAAAGCGCAACGCGACCTCGATCGTACCGTCATCCGCGCACCTTTTGCGGGCTTATTGCAAAACAAGAATGTTGATTTGGGTCAGTTTATTAATATTGGCAGTCAGGTCGCACAGTTAATGGGCACTGAAACCGCCGAAGTGCGTGTACCTTTAAGTGATCGTGATCTGGCCTATCTGAACTTACCCTCACCTGAGCAACAAAGTGACTTTCCGCGCGTTCAACTGAGTTCGTTCATTGCCGAGCAAGAGTATCGCTGGCAGGGCTATCTGGTGCGTAGTGAAGGTGTACTCGATGCCAGTAGCCGGGTGATCTACGGCGTGGTTGAAGTGGAGGACCCGTACAACCGTAACGGCCAGACCCATGATGAAGTGCTGCGCTTTGGCCGCTTCGTCCAACTGGCGATTGAAGGCAAGTATGTGGAAGATGTTTACCGCCTGCCGCGTTATGCACTGACCACTGATGGTAATGTCTGGTTGGTGGGCGAGGATCGCCGCCTGCAACGTCAGCATGTTGAAGTGCTGCGGGCAGAAGAGAACCAGGTGATTATTAGTGAGGGGCTTGATGCCGGTGACAAGGTGGTATTAACCCAGTTGGCCAATGCCTTACCTAGTATGAAAGTACGCTTGCCTGGTGATCCGTTGCCGCAACAAATGGAAGGTCAGCGGGGGCAGCCCGCAGCCGACAGGGATGCCACTGAAACTGCTGACAGCAGCAGCGAATAAGGAGCGGAGTGATGCAAGTACCGCAGAATTCACCTGACTCAGGAAGCGAAAAAGGTCTCATTGCCTGGTGGGCCAATAATACTGTTGCCGCCAACTTACTGATGGCGTTGATTATTATTACTGGTATTTTTATGGTCTTTCAGGTGCGCAAACAAATGTTCCCTGAAGTCGAGCTCAATACCATCAGCATTCAGGTTCCTTTTCCTGGTGCAGCACCGCAAGAGGTAGAGCAGGGCGTACTGATTCTTATCGAAGACGCGCTGGAAGACGTCAACGGTGTCGAGCGCCTGGTTTCAACGGCGCGTGAGGGTGGCGGTTCGGTCACCGTTGAAGTTGAGAGTGGCTACGATCCGCAGGTGGTCATGGACGAAGTGAAAATGCTTGTCGATGCCATCCCGAACTTTCCGCAGCAAATTGAAAATCCGAATATTTATCGCATTCGTCCGCAGCGGCAGGTGATTTGGATCAGTGTCTACGGGGATATGACCGAGCGCAGTCAAAAAGAGCTCGCTAAGTCAATTCGCGATGACCTGAAGGATATTGGCGGAATCACCAAAGTTGAAACCGTGGGGGCACGTGATTACGAGATTTCTATCGAAATTTCAGAGTATGACCTGCAACGCTATAACCTGACCTTTCAGCAAGTGGTGAATGCGGTCCGGGGGACCTCGGTTGATGTCGCCGGTGGCTCCATTCGTACACCGAACGGCGATATTTTGCTGCGAGCTAACAATCAGGCCTACTTTGGCGATCAGTTCGAAGATATCGTGCTTATCAATCGTCCTGACGGTACCAGCCTTACCCTTGGCGATATAGCCCAGATCAAAGATGAATTCATTGAACGCCGCCGCTTTACTCAGTTCGACGGTAAGCCTGCTACTTTTGTGCGGGTGGATTCGGTAGGCGATCAAAACGACTTGTTGGTTGCCGAAGCCGTGCGCAGTTATATTGAGCGCAAGCAAAAAGAGTTACCGCCTGAGGTGAAAATCAGTTACTGGGGCGACTCGTCATACTACTTGCAGGGTCGTCTTGACCTGATGCTCGACAACATGATTACCGGCGGCTTTTTAGTATTTCTGATGCTGTCACTGTTCCTGCAGTTACGCCTGGCATTTTGGGTCATGCTTGGTATTCCAATCTGTTTCTTAGGCACCATTGCGCTGATGCCGCTGCCTATGTTTGATATTTCCATCAACATGATCAGTTTATTCGGCTTCATACTGGTGCTGGGTATCGTGGTGGATGATGCCATAGTCATAGGCGAAAGTGCCTATTCTGAAATCGAGAAATTCGGTAAAACCACCGATAACGTTGTTCGGGGCGCGAAACGGGTGGCGATACCCGCGACTTTTGGCGTACTCACCACCATGGTGGCCTTTATTCCAATGCTAATGGTCGATGGCGGTATGGGTGCGATCTGGGAATCGATTGCCTGGGTAGTTATTCTTTGTCTGGCCTTCTCACTGGTTGAGTCAAAACTGATTCTTCCGGCGCACATTGCCTCCATGAAGTTCAGTAAAGGCGGCGGCGAAAAACTCAATGCCTTCCAGCGTGGCCGTAATAAGATTTCTGACGCGTTACGCATGTTCGTTGAGCGCTATTACCGTCCTTTCCTGGCGAAATGCCTGCATTATCGCTATACCACTTTAGCCAGTTTCATCGCTATGTTTATTCTGATGATCGGTCTTATCAGTGGTGGCGTGGTGCGTTGGGTCTTTTTCCCGAATATTCCCAGTGACTTCATTCAGACCAGCGTCGAGATGCAGCCAGGCTCGTCAGAACAAGCGACGATTCGTGCCCTGCAAACCATTCAGGATGCACTCATGCGAGTGAATGCTGAAGTCAAAGAGGAGGAAGGCGATGATGTGGTGCGTCATACCACGGTATGGCTGCAAGGTACTTCCAGTGGCACGATCATGAGCGAGCTGGAGAAAGGCGAAGACCGAAATATTGACGGCTTTGAAATTATCAATCGCTGGCGCATGGAAACCCCGGAAATTGCGGGGGTAAAAGCGATTAATTTCCAGGGTAGCATTGGTGGAGGCGGCGGCTTCGATGTTGAATTTCAACTCTCGGGCGATAATCTGGATGAACTTGCCGCCGCGGCAAAAGAACTGAAAGAAGTCTTAGGGCAGTTCGATGGCGTGTTTGATATTGAAGATACCTTTGGCGCCGGCAATGATGAAATCATTCTGGAAACCAAGCCACTGGCAACGGCAATGGGAATTACCCTGAGCGACCTGGCGAATCAGGTTCGCTACGCCTTTTACGGTGCTGAAGCGCAGCGTATTCAGCGCGGTGACGAGGAAGTACGGGTCATGGTGCGTTACCCGCTGGACGAACGTCAGTCGGTCGGTAACCTGGAAGATATGAAGCTACGCACCGCAGACGGCGCACTAATTCCTTTTACCGAGTTAGCTAATATTCGTTTTGCGAAGGGCTACAATACCATCACGCGTATCGATCGCGAGCGCTCGGTACGAGTACGGGCGCGGGTTAACAAAGACAATGTAGAGCCATTTGAAGTGGTGCAAAAAGTACGGCAGCAGCATATTCAGCCAATTCTGGACAAGTACCCGTCAGTGAATTTCCAGCTTGAAGGAGCATCGCAGGACGAAGCAGAAGCGACTAACTCCCTTGCAGTTGGCTTCGTGCTGGCCTTGTTTGCCATCTTTGCGCTGATGGCAGTACCGCTGAAATCCTACAGTCAACCATTAATTATTATGTCAGTCATTCCCTTTGGCATGATAGGTGCGGTGATCGGACACTGGGTGATTGGCATGCCGATTTCGATCCTTAGCCTGTTTGGTATTATCGCTCTGGCCGGTGTTGTGGTAAATGACTCGCTGGTGATGGTGGATTATGTGAACCAGGCTCGTCGTGATGGTGTGCCGTTACGGCAGGCGGTGCAAGACGCAGGTTCGGCTCGCTTCCGGGCAATCATCCTGACCAGTCTGACAACTTTCTTCGGCCTGTTACCGATTGTGCTGGAGAAAAGTCTACAAGCCAAAATGGTTATTCCCATGGCGATTTCACTAGCCTTCGGTATTTTATTCGCCACCGTTATTACGCTGCTGTTGATTCCATGTTTGTATCTGATCCTCGACGATACCAAACGCGGCTTTAAAACGATGCTGTCCTGGTATGGCCTGGCGGAAAAACCGGCACCGAAATCTGAGTCGGACAATTCCGTCACATAATGGTAAACTAATGACCTTACAATGATTAACGCTATCACCCGGGCTGAAACTGGATTTCTGGCTCGGGTGATGGGCTACTCGCCACGTTAGTGCAGGGTCATAAGCATGAATCTAACATCTCTCGATATCGTTACACTGATGTTTTTTGTGACGGTTTGGGTTTCTTATACTCAGTTTGCCCGCATTCGGGCGCGCTCGACCTATAGCTTGTCCTACATTTTGCGTCAGCTTCGTATTGACTGGATGACTACGCTGACCCGCAAGGAGCATCAGATTGCCGACGCGGCGTTATTAGGTAATGTGGAACGAACAGTTACTTTCTTTGCCTCATCAACCGTGCTGGTTCTGGCCGGTGTACTGACCTTGCTGGCATCTGCCGATAAAGTTGTGGTGGTCTTGCAGTCGTTGCCGTTAACTGCCGACACATCTACGGACAAAGTCCAATTTAAACTTGCGGTACTGGCGCTGATTTTTGTTTTTGCATTTTTTAAATTCACCTGGGCGATTCGCCAGTTTGGCTTTGTTTCGGTACTGCTTGGCGCCGCTCCGCAGTACCGCAGCACCGAATTTACTGACGCACAGCGTGAGGTATTTGCGCGGCAATCAGCTAAGGTTATTGATCAGGCCGGACATGAATACAACAATGGCTTGCGGGCATATTATTTTGCTCTGGCCTTTCTAACCTGGTTTTTACACCCGGTCTTATTTGTCGTGTCGACCGTGATCGTGGTGTCGGTTTTGTACCGCCGTGAATACCGCTCGCGCGTGCTGCGTGCGTTACTGGCCACCAAGGGTCTGGAGCCAGGGCGGATAAAGCAACAGGAGTCTGAACAGGAGTCTGAACGTGAAGCGCAATAATGTCGATGTATTAGAATGGACGCTGGCCGGTTACACCGGCGAGTCATTAAGTGAAGAGCAGGACCTAATCAACCAGGAGCTAACATATGACGGCGGCCGCCTGATTTTTCAGGATTACGGTGTCATCATCGCAGAGCCGGAGCAGCCCAGCGGCAAGGATGTGGTTTATTCCTGTGCGGTGCATGGTGACGAAACAGCACCCATTGAGATTGTCCGCGACATGATTCACAGCATCATGCAAGGCGAGTTAAAACCAGTACAGCGCACTTTGTTTTTAATTGCCAACCCGGCCGCGATCGCAATTAACAAACGCTTTGTCGATATGAATATGAATCGCTTGTTTAACGGCGCGCACAAGAAAGGTAGTACACCGGAGCATAAGCGCGCAGCGAACCTCGAACATTACATCACCAGTTTCTACAATGATGCGCCGAAAGGGCAGCGCAGACGCTTCCATTATGACCTGCATACCGCGATCCGTGATTCGCAGTACGAAAAGTTCGCCGTTTATCCGTTCACCCATGGTGGCCCGTATAAAAAAGAACAACTGACATTCCTGGCGGAGTGCGGCGTCGAAACGATTTTGTTGAACCAGGCGCCCACCACCACTTTCAGTTATTACAGTGTACGGAATCATGATGCCGACGCCTTCACCGTGGAGCTGGGGAAAGTGCGTCCTTTTGGTGAAAATGATCGCAGCAAATTTGCCGCAGCAGAAACCATGTTCAAGCGCTTAATCAGTGAAGAAGAGCTGGATTTGCCTGAGTTTGACGCAAATCGTACCCGCATTTTTGATGTCTGCCGTACAATAAACCGTACAGTTGAAGACTTCACCCTGCATTTTCCCGACGAGGTTGCGAATTTCACCGCGTTTGAACAGGGCTATCTGTTAGCCACAGATGGCAGCAAAGAGTACTACGTGGAACAGGCCGGCGAGCGCATTATTTTCCCCAACGCCAATGTGGCTCTGGGACAGCGCGCGCTATTGACGGTTATCGATATGCCAGTGGAACGTCTTAAGCTGGTATAATTTTTGCGCAATTACAAGGGTGCTCATTTGCATGTCAGTTGACGTAAAGGTAAAGTGAGCGCAATTTTTCTGAGAACGAGAAAGTTATGGCACAGGATAAACAACATCAGCTGGAAATTGTGACCCAACCGAATTTTCTGGACGGTTCGGCACTGCAAATTCCAATGCTTCAAATCCTTAAAGAAGACGGTACCGTGCATAAAGACGCGAAAGTACCTGACATCGATAAAGACCTCGCACTGAAAATGTTCGACACCATGCAGTTCATTCGTATTCTCGATGAGCGCATGATTGCCGCGCAGCGTCAGGGCCGTATCAGCTTCTACTTATCGTCACTTGGTGAAGAGGCAGCAAGTATCGGTTCGGCTGCGGCACTTGATGATGGCGACATGATCATGGGGCAGTACCGTGAGCAAGGTGCGCTGGCCTATCGTGGTTTCACCGTTGAACAGTTCATGAACCAGTTGTTCTCCAATGAGCGCGATCTGGGTAAAGGTCGTCAGATGCCGGTTCACTACGGCTGTGCTGAGCTCAATTTTATGACCATCGCATCGCCACTGGCGACGCAGATCCCGCAGGCGACAGGTTACGCCTTTGGCCAGAAAATGGATAAATCAGGTAAATGTACCATTTGCTATTTCGGCGAGGGTGCAGCTTCTGAAGGTGACTTCCACGCGGCACTGAACATGGCGGCGGTCTACAAAGTTCCGGCCATCTTCTTCTGCCGTAATAACGGTTATGCCATTTCAACTCCGTCACAGGGCGAGCAGTACGCCGGCGATGGTATCGCGCCACGCGGCGTGGCTTATGGCATGAAAACGATTCGTGTCGATGGTAACGATATTTTTGCCGTGTATCAGGCAACGCAACTGGCACGTAAACTGGCTGTGGAAGAAAACGAGCCGGTGCTGATTGAAGGCATGTCCTATCGCATGGCTGGCCACTCGACGTCCGACGACCCGACGGGCTATCGTACCCGTGACGAAGAAGACGCGTGGCGGGCGAAAGATCCGCTGGCACGCTTCCAGACTTACCTGATCAAGAAAAAATGGCTGACTGAGAAAGAAGCGGAAGAAAACTTTGCTGAGAAGAAAGCGGCTGTTCTGGCGGCGCTGAAAGACGCAGAGAAGATTCCAGTGCCACACATTGATGAGCTTATCAATGATGTCTATGACACCCCAACCAAGCAGCTGAAAGAGCAGCTTGAAGAGCTTAAAGCGCATATTCGGAAGTACCCTGAGGCCTATCCGAAAACAGCGTCACGTCTGGATGGGGGAGATAAATAATGGCGAAAATGAATTTATTACAGGCTATCAATAATGCGCTTGATATTGCGATGGCCAAAAACGACAAAGTTTACAGTTTTGGTGAGGACACCGGTTCCTTTGGCGGGGTATTCCGTGCGACTTCAGGTTTAACTGAGAAATACGGGCGTCATCGTAACTTCAACACGCCCTTGGTGGAGCAAGGTATTCTTGGCTTCGCGAACGGCTTAGCGTCGCAGGGTAGTTATGCGATTGCCGAGATTCAGTTCGGTGACTATATTTTTCCTGCCTTTGACCAGATCGTTAATGAATCGGCCAAGTTCCGCTACCGCTCAGGTAATGAGTTTAATGTCGGTGGCCTGACGATCCGTACCCCATACGGTGGCGGTATTGCCGGTGGTCACTATCACTCGCAGTCACCGGAAGCGTACTTTGCTCATACGCCGGGTCTGAAAATTGTCATGCCGCGCAACCCATACATGGCAAAAGGCTTGTTATTAAGCGCTATCTTCGATCCAAACCCGGTTTTATTTATGGAGCCAAAGCGTTTGTACCGTGCCTCAACCGGCGAAGTCCCGGAAGAAGAGTACACGCTGGAACTGGGGAAAGCTGATGTCGTGCGTGAAGGTAAAGACCTGACCATCGTAGCCTGGGGCGCGCAGGTTGAAATGGCTGAAAAAGCTGCCGAGAAGGCTGCTGAAGATGGTATCGACTGTGAAGTGATTGACCTGGTGAGCCTGTTACCCTGGGACATCGATACCGTTGCTGAGTCAGTGATGAAAACCGGTCGTCTGGTGGTGACTCAGGAAGCACCGTTGACCAATGGTTTTGCCAGCGAAGTTGCTGCGACCATTCAGGACAAGTGTTTCTTGTATCTGGAATCACCGATTGCCCGTGTCTGTGGCCTTGATACGCCGTATCCGCTGAGTCACGAGAAAGAATACTTCGTCGATCACTTGAAAGTGTACGAAGCCATTAAAGCTTCAATGACTTACTAAGAGGGCCGTAAACGATGAGTAAAGATTTTATCTTACCGGATATCGGCGAAGGTATCGTTGAGTGCGAAATTGTTGAATGGTTAGTCAAAGAAGGCGATACCATCAAAGAAGATCAGCCCGTGGTTGATGTCATGACCGACAAAGCTTTGGTGCAGATTCCGGCCAAAGACGACGGCGTTGTCACCAAGCTGTATTACGAGAAGGGCGACATTGCCAAAGTACACGAGCCTTTGTTCGCCGTGGCCACTGAGGGCGATGAAGCGACTTCGGAACCAGAACCGGCTAAGGCAGAACCCGTCGGCACCGCAAGCGCTTCCTCCTCTTCGTCGGTAACCGACTTTATTCTGCCTGATATTGGCGAGGGTATCGTCGAGTGCGAAATTGTCGAGTGGCAGGTTAAAGAAGGCGACGTGATCGAAGAAGATCAGCCGGTGGTAGATGTCATGACCGACAAAGCCCTGGTGCAGATACCGGCCAAAGAGCATGGCGTGGTGGAAAAGCTGTATTACGCTCAGGGCGATATTGCTAAAGTTCATGAGCCACTGTTCGCCGTTCGCGTTGAGGGTGAAGCGGAAGCTGCAGACAGCGGCGCACCAACGGGCGCAGCTGCGCAAGCCAGCACCGCTACCAGCAAGCAAAGCTCTGCGGCGCAACCAGGCCAGGCCGACGCACCGCAACCGGCGCGTCAGGGGAAAGCCATCGCCAGCCCGGCGGTACGACGTCGTGCCCGTGAGCTTGATATTGATATCAGTAAAGTTTCAGGCTCAGGTGCGAAAGGCCGCGTCATGAAAGAAGACGTGGAGAAGTTTGCTGCCGGTGAGAGCACCACTACGGCTGCTCAGCAACCTGCGGCGACTGCCAAGCCCGCCTCAGCTACGGGCGGTACCCGTACCGAAGCGATTCGTGGTGTGAAAGCCGCGATGGCAAAAGCAATGACCGAGTCGGTCAGCACTATTCCGCACTTTACTTATGCAGATGAGTTTGACCTGACCGCAGTTATGGCGCTGCAGAAGCAGTTGAAAGAGCGTTATAAAGATGAAGGTATCCGCATCACCATGATGCCGTTTTTCATCAAAGCTCTGTCACTGGCTCTAAAAGAGTTCCCAATTATGAACTCGCAGGTGAATGCTGATTGCACTGAAATCACTTATTTTGACGATCACAACATCGGCATGGCGGTGGACACCAAAATTGGTCTGTTAGTACCGAATGTGAAGCAGGTACAGAACAAGAGCATTATTGATATAGCCAATGAGGTGACGCGTCTGACGCAGGCGGCTCGTGATGGCCGTGTTGCGCAGGAAGATATGAAAGGTGGAACTATTTCTATCTCAAATATCGGCGTGATTGGCGGTACGGTGGCGACACCTATTATCAACAAGCCGGAAGCTGCTATCGTTGCCTTAGGTAAAGTGCAGGAGCTGCCACGCTTTGATGCTCAGGGCAATGTGGTGGCACGTAAGATTATGAATGTCAGTTGGTCCGGCGATCATCGTATTATTGATGGTGGTACCATTGCCCGCTTTAACAAGCGTTGGCAGGAGTACCTGGAAGACCCGACCTCCATGCTTGTCCATATGATTTAAGTTTGACTTCAGACGAACTGAAATAAAAACCCGCAGATTTGCGGGTTTTTTTTTGCTTCTATGAAAGCATTCGGGGTATGCTTGGTTGATACAATAAAAAAACAAAAAACAACATGGATGGATAGAATGCTTCAGTTCCCCGGAAAACTACGAACCTTGCTTATCGCCTCAGCTATCAGTAGCGCATGTCTCTCACAATCAACTGTTGCCTTGCCATTTTCGCAAAATCAAGATGCGCAAGCATTTGAGCACGCTTATGGCCTTTTTCAGGAAGCCCAGGCAAATGCAGATACGCCACAAAGCGAGTTAAAAAAGTTGGCGCTGCAAGCCTTTGAAAGTGGACGCGCTTACTTTGGTGATGAGCACTTTAATACAGCGACATTGGCAATCAATTATTTGTTATTGCTGTCACCGGATGAGCGCAAAGGGTCGGCGCCTCACGCTGTGGCGGTGCGCGCAGTTGAGGTCTATCAAAACGAATTGCCAGCGTCCGATATGCAACAGCTGGAGCCTTTGCTGTTGGCGTTAGAAACCATGCCAGAAGCTAACGCGACGCAGATTGCATCTTATGAGAGCGCACTGGAGGAAGTCTTCAGTGCCTGGCCTGATGAGAAAGCACCCATTAAACTTTCGCTGCGTGTGCGAGTTGCTGAAGAGTTGTTACGACTCGAGCAATCCCGGCCAACGCTCTGGGAGCGCTTGTATCAGGAAAGCTCAAAACTACTGGGCGAAAGTCACCCGCTGACCTTCAAAACAGGCTTTTTTTCCAGCTTGCAATCGGCCTCGCCCGTGGACGCGGTGGCCAGACTTGAACAACTGACTCAAGCAGACGCAAAGAATCAGCCCGAAGCGAAGCGTCTGCAGTTGGCGGCGAACTACCGGTTGGCAACGGTTTATGGGGCGCAAAAAAAGCGCGATAAGGTTAAGGAGACTTTAACGCGCGTTGAACAGTTACAAACGGAGCTGAGCGGAGAATCTCCTTCTCAGTTGCTGACGCGTGTGAGCCCGAGCTACCCGCGAGAAAACCTGAATACTACCGAAGGCGGTAAAGTGTTACTGATGTTTGATGTCGACGCTGAGGGGCGCACCCAGAACATTAGTATTATTTCTGCGACCGATCGTCACTTTGCGAAAGCAGCCAGAGACGCGTTGGCCCAATGGGTTTATATCCCGGCCTACCAAGAAGGTAAACCGGTGGTCAGTAAGGAACAGCAGGTTCAGTTAGACTTCAGTTTGCAGCGCTCAGGTTAGCGCTTCGCTACCATACGCCGGACAAAGGCGGGGGAGATCCGTTGCAGCAAAGGGGCGAGTTTTGACAAGCCCGAACCAACGATAACCTCCGCTTTTTGCGCGGCAATCGCCTCAAGTGAACGTCGCGCGCATTCCTCGGCAGAGATGCCTCCGGCGTTATCCGGATCCTCTTTGCCTAACGCCGAGCCGTCACCGGCCAGTGAGTTGTGGGCAATCGCGGTATTAATAAAGCCCGGCAGTATAGAGGTGACCACCAGATCATGTTCGGCCATTTCAGCACGCAGTGAATCCATAAAACCGATCACCGCGAACTTAGCACCGTTGTAGCCACTGCGTAATTTGGTACCGACCTTACCGGCAACCGATGACACGGTAACAATGTGGCCGTTGCGCCGTTCGGCCATACGTGGCAAGACCAGCTTGGTCAGCGCGACCACACCAAAATAATCAATCTCCATAAGCTGACGATAGACGTCAAAGTCGGTTTCTAAAATGAGTGAACGCTGTGAGACACCGGCGTTATTAATCAGAATATCGATAACCTGATCGCCAAGTGCCTCGCGCGCTTGGTCGGCGGCTTGCTCAGGCTGGCTGAGGTCAAGTGCCAGTACGCGATGGCGTTCAGGATGAGCGAGCCCCTGACGGACCTGCTCCAGCACTTCAGCGCGGCGCGAGGTAAGAATAAGGTGCGCGCCGGCATCAGCGAGTTGCTGTGCCATGGCTAAACCGATGCCTGAAGAGGCACCGGTTAACCAGACAGTTTTACCTGAGAAATACTGCATGACTTAGCCTGCAGGGTAGATGTAGTTTGCCTGAATACCAAGTGGAATACCGCTCATCCAGTAAAGCACGAGGAAGGCCGACCAGATAACCAGAAGACTGACGGTAAACGGTAACATCAGAGCGACCAGCGAGCCGATACCGGTATTTTTCACATAGCGCTGGCAGTACAGCACTACTAACGGGAAGTACGGCAACAGTGGGGTGATGATATTACTGGTCGAGTCACCGACACGATAGGCGGCCTGGGTTAAGTCAGGCGAGTAGCCAAGTTGCATCAGCATCGGCACGAAAATCGGTGCAATCAGTGCCCATTTTGCCGAAGCTGAACCGACAAACAGGTTGATAAAGGCAACCAGGATAATAATACCAACCATAGTTACGCCACCTGATAGCTCAAGTGAGCTTAAGAAGGTCGCACCTTTAATCGATAGCAGAATACCCAGATTCGAGTCGCCGAAAGCTTTAATAAACAGCGCACAGAAGAATGCCATGACCATATAGTAAGCCATGCCTTCCATCGACTTGGTCATTGCGCCAATCACGTCCTGCGAGTTGCTGAAGTTACCGGACACATAACCGTGAACAATACCTGGCAAAATAAACAGCAAGAAAATGAGGGGCACGATCATTTGCATTAACGGTGCAGCAAATGAGGCCAGCTCACCGGTAGGGTCAGCTAGCGGCGTGTTTTCTGCTGTAGCAGCAAAATACAGCGCTACCAGCCCTACTACCATGGTTAGTACACCCAGGTAGAACGCTTTGCGGTCACGCGGGGTGACATCGTCAAGCGCTGGCATATCTTCCTGATCACCGTCGATAGGAGTGTCGCTCAGGCGCGGCTCAATCACGCGATCGGTCAGATACCAGCCCACTAACACCACGATAATTGAAGAAGCCGCAGTGAAGTAATAGTTGTTTAACGGGTTCAGCTGAATCGCAGGGTCAAGAATTTTCGCCGCTGACTCAGTGAAGCCCTGCAGTAACGGATCGATGGCCGACGGTACAAAGTTGGCGCTAAAGCCGCCCGAAACACCGGCGAACGCTGCAGCAATACCTGCTAATGGGTGCCGTCCAGCAGCATAGAAAATAACACCACCGAGCGGAATGACCAGCACGTAACCCGCATCAACAGCGGTATGGCTGACAATGGCAATCAGAATCAGAACTGGCGTCAGCAGCATTTTCGGGGTGACATTCAGCATCAGCTTAATGGCAACATTGATAAAGCCGCTACGCTCGGCAACACCGACACCTAACATGGCAACCAGCACAACGCCCAGTGGCGCAAAGCCCATGAACGTACCGACCATATTGGCGAGGAAGTCAGCCATGGCTTCGCCACTTAACAGGTTGGTTACCTCAACATTGGCACCGGTCAGTGGGTGCACCGCGTCAAACTGTACACCTGAAAGCAAGAAGCTGAATACCCAGACGATAATGAGCAAGCCAAAGAACATGACCGCCGGATCAGGAAGCTTGTTACCCACCTTCTCGACTTTGTCGAGCATGCGGTTGAGTAACGAGGATGATTCGGACATGAGAAAACCCCTTTTTTCTATTGTTATTATTTATCAGTCGCAAGTATCATACCCCAACACCGAAGAAGCACAATAGAAGAACGGTACATCTCATGATATGTGGAACAGATGAAGCAGGGCGAGGTCCTCTCGCGGGTCCAGTGGTCGCAGCAGCGGTGATTCTGGATCCTGCGCGGCCCATTATTGGCATTAATGACTCAAAAAAGCTGAATGAAACACAGCGTGAGGCGCTAAGTGAAGAGATCAAGGAAAAAGCATTGTATTGGGCGATTGCTCAGTGTGATGTTGACGAGATTGATGCGATGAATATCCTACAGGCCTCGTTGCTGGCCATGCAGCGGGCGGTTGCAGCTTTGTCGGTGCCGCCGTTAAAAGTGTTGGTCGATGGCAATCAGTTACCGCGGTTAAAGGTACCTGCTGAAGCAGTCATAGGTGGCGACGGACTGCATACCTGCATTGGTGCGGCTTCGATTCTGGCGAAAGTCGAGCGCGATCGGCAAATGGTCGCCTGGCATGAACATTACCCGCTGTACGAGTTTGCCAGGCATAAAGCCTATGCGACCCCCGAACACCTGAAGCTACTCGAGCTACACGGCGCTTGTCCCATTCACCGGCGCAGTTTTAAACCGGTACAGCGGGTACTGAAGCTGATTAGCTAAGCACCCGCGCAAACCCGCGAAATGATCTCGCGCAACTGCTGTTGCGCGGGCGTGATCTCATCAATACGAATAAATTCATCTGGCTGATGGGCTTGCGCAATAGAGCCCGGGCCCATGACAATGGTCTGGCAGCCTAAATCCTGCACAAAGGGCGCTTCGGTACAGTAATTTGCTGGCTCGGCGTGATGACCGGTCACGTCCTGCACCAATTTGACAATGGCCGAGTCGGGATCACATTTATAGCCGGGAATCGCTTCGTGCAGATGTTCCAGACAGACTGCGCCGGGAAACTGTTGCTGCACCGGTTGCAGCTTTTGCTCAATAAGACCGTAAAGCTCATCCATGCGCATGCCCGGTAAAGGGCGTAAATCGATATGCATTTCACAACAGGCACAAATGCGGTTGGCAGCGTCGCCGCCGTGAATATTGCCAAAGTTCAGCGTCGGGTAGGGCACCGCAAAATGATCATCTTGAAAGCGCTGTTGGAAGTCGCGCTGTAATTCACGCAGCCCACTGATAACATCATGCATGACCTCAATTGCATTCACACCGGCCGCCGGATTCGAGCTGTGGCCGCTTTTCCCGGTGACCCGGATACCTTCGGTTAAGTGACCTTTGTGCATGGTCACCGGCGTCATCGAAGTAGGTTCACCGATAATGGCATAATCAGGGCGTAATTCGCCAAAGGATGCCAGCTCGCGTGCGCCGGCCATGGTGGTCTCTTCATCGGCCGTGGCCAGCACGTAAATGGGTTTATTGAAGTCGTTGAGGTTCAGCCCGCGCAACGCTTCCAGCACAAAGGCAAAGAACCCTTTCATGTCTGCGCTGCCAAGACCATAAAGTTTGCCATCAGCCTCATGCAACTGAAACGGATCGCGGGTCCAGCGACCTTCGTCCCAAGGCACCGTGTCGGTATGGCCGGCCAGTAAAAGCCCGCCTTTGCCGTCACTGGCTGGCGGAATATATTTGGCCAGTAAATTAAATTTACCCTGTTGTCGCGTCAGCTCATTCACTGACACCTCAAAACCTAAAGTTGTGAGCCAGCTTGCCAGTTTGTCGATAACGGGTTTATTGCTGGTATCCCAATGCGGGTCAAGACACGACACCGAAGGAATCGCAATTAGCTCACGATAGAGCGTAAGAAAGGCGGGTAGCTGTGACATCACGAAACTCCAAAAATAAGCTTTGTTACTGCCACAGCATACCTGATTTTGTCAGAAGTGATAACTGGCTTCGATGCGTAAGCCGTCACCAAACTCGCTGTCCTGGTACCGCGCGCCGACGGCGAACTCCGGGGTTACATAAAACCGCGTACCAAACTGGTACTGACTGTCACTACCGGCATCGGTGTAGTCGACCCAGCCGAGTCCGGCGAACAGTTCAAAGCGGTCAATGCGGGTTCGCAGATTACCCTCAACGCCCCAGTAGCCGCTATCATCAACGCCAAAGTCGACATTTCCTACGCGACCGGAAAAGTCGGCAATTACGGTATCGCTCAGCCACAGGTAACGTCCTAATTTCAGACCTTGCGCATCGCGGCCATTACCAAACGGGCCATCGTCGCCATCACGCACATACGCGCTGACAAACCAGGGCGAGCTAAACTGGTAGCTGCCTTCAATAATGATGCTGTCAGCGCCATGATCATGGTCGGCGATACCAGCGCTCAGAAAGTTAAAGGCGCGCTGTGTTTGCGGCGACTCGAACGGGCTTTGGTTTTGCGTATGTGCCAGGGCGGGGGTTGCCGCGGCGAGAGCAGTTACCATGACAGTCAGCGCAAACACCTTGTTGTAACTCGTCATCATGGGGTACCTCACTACCAATGAATGTGGGTTTAAGTGTGAGAGATAACTGGCAACTTGAAAAGACGGTTTACTTAACATTTACTCGCGCCTATTTTGCCTTTTTTCGTTGTTTTCACAACGTAAAATTCATACCATAGAGGGCTGTTTTTAGCAGTTCCTAAAGGGTACCGATGAAATCCATTCCACATATTGATATGAGCCTCTACGATCAAGACTTTGAGGCGTTTGCCAAGCACGTTGGCGAGGGTTACGAGAAAAATGGTTTCGTAGCACTGACCAAGCATGGTGTTGACCAGCAACTTATTGAAGAAGCGCTGGATACCTGCCGTGATTTATTTGCCTTACCGGAAGAGGTGAAGAAACAGTACCATATTCCTGGTGGTGGCGGTGCCCGTGGTTACACCCCATTTGGTACTGAAATCGCTAAAGATGCGCAGCACGTTGATCTGAAAGAGTTCTGGCATGTGGGTCGCGAAATTGAAGGTGAGCCGCCGTTCAAGCAACTGACGCCAAACATTTGGCCACAGGAGCTGCCAGAGTTTAAAGAGAAGATCTTAAAGCTGTACCGTTCGCTGGATGCCCTGGGCCTGCGTGTGCTTGAAGCTCTTGCCGTATACTTGCAGCAACCGCGTGACTTCTTTAACGATAAGGTCAATCTGGGCAACTCTATTTTGCGCCCGCTGCATTATCCGCCCATCGTAGACGAAGGCACCCCTTCAGTGCGCGCCGGCGCGCATGAAGATATTAATGTACTGACGTTGCTGGTCGGCTCGCGCGAGCCGGGGCTGGAAGTTCTGGCAAAGGATGGCTCCTGGATTCCGGTGACCATTATTGAGGGCGCCATTATCTGTAACGTTGGTGACATGCTGCAACGCATGACCAACGGCGTGCTGCCTTCAACGACTCACCGCGTGGTGAACCCACCGGTGCCGTACAGTGCGAAGTCGCGGTATTCAATTCCATTCTTCCTGCACTTTAATCCTGACGTGGTCATTGACCCGCTGGAAAGCTGCATTACTGACGAAAACCCGAAGCGCTGGGAAGCTATTTCATCAGATGACTATCTGATGGAGCGCTTGCGTGAAATAGGTCTGGTGAAATAACGTGGTGCGTTGGGCGGCAGGTCTTGCGGGGTTGTTTTTGCTGGCGGGGTGCGCGCAAAGTACTGCGCCACTAGCACCGTTTCAACTGACGGTCGCCCACATCAACGATCATCACTCGAACTTATTACCTCACGAGGCAACTCAGTTACGTGTAGGTGAGCAAAGCTATGAGGTGGAAACCGGTGGTTTTGCTCGTGTCGTCGCCCAGCTTCAGGCGCTGCGGCAGCAACACGAGCATGTGCTGACGTTGCACGCTGGTGACGCAATTACCGGTACCCTGTTTTACACCGTTTTTAATGGTGCCGCAGACGCGGACCTGATGAACGAAGTATGTTTCGATGCGTTTGCGCTGGGTAATCATGAGTTCGATAACGGGGACAAGGGGCTGCGCGAATTTCTCAACCATCTGAGTATGAGCGACTCGTGCCGGACCGAAGTGCTGGCGGCCAATGTCAAACCTGAAGTCGGTGTTTCACCACTGGCGCAAAAGACGCGCTGGGATTATTTTCAGCCGTACACGATTTTTAGCGTCGGCGGTGAACGGATTGGCTTGATTGGGCTTGATATCGCGGTGAAAACCAAAAACTCCTCGCAGCCTGACGCTACCACCTTATTCGCCGATGAGCTGACAACAGCGCGTTACTATATCAATGCGTTGCAACAGCAGGGTATTGGTAAGATTGGTCTGCTGACCCACATTCAATATAAAAATGATCTGCGCCTGGCGGCTGAATTGCCAGCTGTCGATTTTATTATTGGCGGTGACTCGCATACCTTATTAGGTGACTTCGATGCCTACGGTCTGGCCAGTGACGGCCCGTACCCAACTAAGGTATTGAACCGCGATGGCGATCTGGTCTGTATTGCCCAGGCATGGCAATACAGTCAGGTGGTGGGAGAGTTACAGCTGCGTTTTGCCGGCGATCGCGTGCAAAGTTGCGGTGGACAGCCACACTTACTGGTGAGTGAAAACGCGCCGCAAGAAATTCAGCAGTTGCCGTTGGTGACAGCCATTGCCCCCGATGCTGACGCGGCAACCTTGCTGGAAAGTTATGAGGCAGAGCTGAGCACGCTTACTCAGACCCAAATCGCTGTGGTTGAACAACGATTATGTATGGAGCGCATGGGGCCTATGCAGGTCGAAGACTGCGGGCTGGGACGGCAGTCTGATGCCCATGCCGTCGTCGCTAAAGCCTTTCTTGCCAGCGCGCCGCAGGCTGACTTCGCCTTGCAAAATGGCGGTGGCGTGCGCACCGAGCTAAGTGCGGGGCCGCTGACGATCGCCGATGCCTATCAGTTATTGCCCTTTGCCAACACCTTGGTGGAAATACAGATTACCGGCGCTGAAGTGAAGCAGGTATTGGAGCAGGCACTTGCGTACGCTTTATCTGAATCAGGCTCTGACGGGGCTTATCCACACGGCGCTGGTATTCGCTTTGATGTTGATCTGGGCGCTGAACAAGGAGAACGTTTCAGTCAACTGCAGGTACTAACCGATGATGGCTGGCAGGTGATGGCAGATGATCGCACTTACACCATGGTGACCAATAGCTTTCTCGCCAGCGGTTCAGATGGCTGGCATTTGCTGGCAGAACTGAAGCGTGAAGGGAAGGTGCAGGACACTTACGTAAATTATGCGCAGTCATTCGTCGACTGGGCCCGAAAAACCAAGCTAATTAAACGGCCGGAAGCGCATAGCACGCAACGCTTTAAAGCGCCGCAGCAATGACGGTAACACCAGGTTCGGATAAAGCGAGACTTGATCTGGTCGTCGTGGTTTTAGCGTTGTTGACCATGTTCGGGCCGCTCTCTATCGACATGTACCTACCCGCGTTTGGCGATATTGCGGCCAGCTATGGCACGCAGTCAAACCGCGTTGAGCTCTCTTTAACGTCCTTTTTCTTAGGGTTATTTGTCGGCCAATTGCTGTACGGCACCGCCTCTGACAAGTGGGGGCGCAAACCACCGCTGTATTTTGGCCTTAGCCTTTATATTCTCTCGTCGCTGGCTTGTGCTTACGCGCCTAATCTTGAGAGTCTTATCGTGCTACGCTTTTTACAAGCGATTGGCTCCTGTGCCGGCCTGGTGATCGCCCGGGCGATGGTGCGGGATCTGTATACCCCACAGGCCTCAGCGCAAGTGTTTTCATTTCTGATACTGGTGATGGGCATTGCCCCGGTGCTGGCGCCCTTAGCGGGAGCTTATGTTACTAAAGCATTTGGCTGGCAGGCTATTTTCCTTATCGTTGCTGCGCTTGCGGTGGCGTGCATGGCGATTGTCCGTGTCCGGTTACCGAAAACCCGCGGCTATAACGGTGCGGTGCGAATGCGCCGTAGTCTGCCCATTTACTGGGATGTCCTGCAAGACCGTGGTTTCTTGCGCTACTCGTTGGCTGGCGGGGTCGCGCAGTCAGGTTTGTTTGCTTATATCACTGGCTCGCCGATTGTGTTTATTGAGCACTTTGACTTATCGCCGACCCATTACAGTTGGCTGTTTGGGCTGAATGCTATCGGCATTATTGGTATGGCGCAATTTAACGCCTGGCTGTTAAGGCGCCGTGATGCGCGAAAAATACTTAATAAATCACTACCGGTATTGGCACTGATATCGCTCATCGCGATAGGTTTTGCGTTACTGAATGCCGGGTTCTGGTGGGTGTTGGCTGTGCTATTCGCTTATGTCAGTACGCTCGGCATGGTATTTCCCAACGCGATGGCAGGTGCGTTGGCAGAGCAACAAGAAAGAGCCGGCTCAGCAAGTGCGGTCACCGGTAGCCTCCAGTTTTTAATCGCGGGTGTTGTTTCGGCGCTGGTGAACGTGATCGGTCACCAGCATCCATTAGGTATGTTAGTTGTGATTGGCGCCTGTGGACTAAGCGCTACTACACTTTATCGGTTATTACGCACGCCGCAGTGAACCTACGGCGTGTAGTACGTCGGTGACTCGACGCCGACCGGCATGCCCAGAGCGAAGACCCAGATAAAGAACAGGGCGCTCCAGCCTAACAGGAACATAATGCTATAAGGCAGCATGGTGGCGATGAGCGTACCGATACCAATATCTTTCTTATAGCGCGCGGCAACCGCCAGAATCAGACCAAAGTAACTCATCATCGGGGTGATGATATTGGTCACTGAGTCACCAATTCGATAGGCAGCCTGAATCACTTCGGGCGCATAACCGATGAGCATGAGCATAGGTACAAAAATTGGCGCAGTAATGGCCCATTGTGCCGACGCTGAGCCCAACATCAGGTTGACGAAAGCACACATCAGAATAAACAGAATGAACACCGATGGACCGGTCAGACCGACTTCCTGCAGGAATTGAGCGCCTTTAATCGCAAAAATACTACCGAAGTTGGTCCAGCCAAAGAAGGCGACGAACTGCGCCGCAAAAAACACCAGCACAATATACATGCCCAGGGTACTCATTGACTCTGACATGGCGTCAATAACATCGCGGTCGGTGCGCATGACTTTCGTGATGCGCCCGTAAACATAGCCTGGTATCGCAAAGGTAATAAAGATAAAGGTCACGATACCGCGCAAGAAAGGCGAACCTGCAACTTCACCGGTTTCAGGGTGACGCAAAATACCCCATTCAGGAACAATGGTCACTGCCAACAGCGCTCCCAGAATCAAGAAGCTTAACCCTGCTCCTTTAAGACCCTTTTTTTCAATTGGTGAGAGCGCTTCAATTTTCTGATCGCTCAGATTGATACTGGCTTCGTTGGTATCGTATTTGCCAAGCTTCGGCTCGACAATTTTCTCCGTTACGAAGGTACCCATAACGGCAATCAGAAAGGTTGAAATCATCATGAAGTACCAGTTGGCTTCAGGGCCAACGTAGTAGTCAGGGTCAATCAGGTTCGCTGCTTTGGTGGTAATACCGGCAAGTAACGGATCCACGGTACCAATCAGCAGGTTTGCGCTATAACCGGCCGATACGCCTGAGAATGCCGCGGCGAGACCAGCCAGCGGGTGGCGTCCCAGCGAGTGGAAAATCATCGCAGAGAGCGGCACCAGTACCACATAACCAAGCTCAGAAGCGGTATTTGAGATAACCCCGGCAAGCACGACCGCAACGGTGACCATGCGCGGATGCGCGTTCATTACCAGGCCACGCATTGCAGCTGACAGCAGGCCCGAACGTTCAGCAATACCAACACCCAGTAAAGCCACCAGCACCGTACCTAACGGAGTAAACCCGGTAAAGTTATCGACCAGGCCCGTGACAATACGTTGCAGGCCTTCAGCATTAAGCAGGCTCACCACCTCAATGACTTCACCGCCGGGGCGCGGATCCTGTGCACTTAAGCCAAAATAGGCGGCAACGCCACTGGCAACAATGACACCCAAAGCGAAGAGGGCAAACAAGGTGATCGGGTGCGGAAGAAGGTTTCCTAACCACTCGACCGTATCAAGAAAACGCGTAAAGGCACCGCGCTTTTGTTGTTCTGCGGATGAGTTTGATTGCGTCATGCAATACTGCTCCTGTACTAAGCTTTTATCAAAGCCAACGATTGTACACTAAAAAAAAGCTCGGCTCATGCGCTTACTGAGTTTAGCGACAACCGCATTTTGGTTATCAGTTAGTACGAAATGGAATAGCTAAGTCGTCGGCGCAACTTGAACTCTGCTGTTGTTTCTCCTACTTTAGTAAAGTGCGAAATAATAAGGAGGTGTTATGGATACAGTTGTGCGACATAGTCCTTCCACACAGCCCGGAACACCTGATGTCTGGGGTATTTATGAGCCCGACACCGGCTCTATCCAGTACCTTGTGGCAGACCCGAAAACATCGGAGGCTGCGCTGATTGATGTGGTGCAAGACTTTGACCCTCGTTCAGGGCGTACCCAATTCACTTCGGCTGATAAAGTGTTGGAGCTGGCGCGCGAGGAAAAGTTAAAAATTGTCTGGGTGCTCGACACGCATCCTCACGCTGACCACTTCATGGCATCGCATTATTTAAAAGAAAAACTGGGTGTACCTAACGCGATTGGCGCGAAGGTGACCGACATTGCTGAACTTTGGCGCGGCTACTATCATTTACCGGAAAGTTTTGCGCCGCACGAAGACTTTGAGCGCTTATTTGCTGAAGGCGACAGCTTCAGGATTGGTGAGCTGGATGTCAAAGTCTGGTTGTCGCCGGGGCATACCCTTGGGTCGATTACCTACCTGGTCGGGGACGCTGCTTTTGTGCATGATACATTTATGTATCCTGACAGCGGTACGGCGCGTGCTGATTTTCCCGGAGGATCTGCCAGTGAACTGTGGGACTCGTTACAGCGTATTCTGAGCCTGCCCGACGCCACGCGGTTATTTAACGGTCACGATTATTGCAAGGACGGACGTGAGCCAATGTGGGAAGCCACTGTCGCAGAACATAAAGCAAAAAATATTCATTTGTCCGGCGATATCAGCAAAGAACAATACTTGGAATTACGCGAAGAGCGTGATGCGACGCTGGCGCTACCTGATCGCATGTTACATGCGTTACAGGTGAATCTGCGGGCAGGGCAGTTACCGGAACCCGAAGCTGACGGTCATCGTTATTTGAAGATTCCGCTTAACAGGTTTTAATCAATGAATGTTTAACCAAGAGGTAATGATTATGGGTTTACGAATTGGCGATATCGCCCCCGACTTCGAAATTGACACGACAGAAGGGTCGATTAACTTCCATGACTGGGCTAAAGGCTCGTGGGTGTTTTTCTTTAGCCACCCGGCGGACTATACCCCGGTTTGCACCACAGAAATGGGTCGCACCGCACAGCTGGCAGATGAATTTGCCAAACGCAAGGTGAAGCCTCTGGGCCTCTCAACGGACACGGTGGAAGCGCATAAAGGCTGGATTAACGATATTAATGAAACGCAGAACACACAGGTTGAGTTTCCTATCGTTGCGGACAAAGACAAGAAAGTGGCGAAGCTGTATGAAATGATTCACCCGGGCGAAAGTGAGACGGCGACAGTGCGTTCGGTATTTATTATCGACCCGAATCACAAAATACGTCTGACCATGACCTATCCAATGAGCGTGGGCCGTAACTTCGCCGAGATTCTACGGGTGATCGATGCGCTGCAGACAGGTGACAAGCATGGTATTGCCTGTCCGGCCGACTGGGAGCTCGGTGGCGATGTCATTATTCCACCTACAGTGTCGTCGGAAGACGCGCAGAAGAAGTTCCCACAAGGCTTTAAAACGGTGAAGCCGTACCTGCGCTATACCAGCGTAAAAGACGAAGATTAAGTATGAGTTGAGTGTCCGGATATGAAAACGGCGCCCAAAAGGCGCCGTTTTTTTATTCCTTCGTGGCAGCGCTTAGGCCGCTGACGATTTCTTGTTGTCGTGGTCAAGTGCCCACTGACGCGCTGCTTTACCAGCCATAAGATCTTCAGAAGCAAAGTCATCAACATTAATAACCCGCTTGCGACCTTCTTCAGCACGTTTAAGTAAGTCGACTTCATCGTCACTCAGCACACCAAGCTCTTTGCCTTTTTCCGCGACCTTATCAAGGAAGATAAACGGCATACGCTCATTCGTCGCGCGCTGAACCCGATCGAACAGTGGCTCAGCTTCAATAACTTCACGTAAGGTTTGCTCGAGGTAGCCAAACTGACCTTCCGGTGACAGGAACTGGCCTGCGCCCAGACGCTCACGGCTGGCGTTTGGTTTGAGCAAAATCTTAGCAACCTTGCTATCCAGGCGATCGGAAGGACGTTTCACGAAACGGCCAAACGGATACATGATGACACGCATGGTTTTGCCGACGAAGCCAAAGTTATCTAATAACGCAAGTTGTGCTTCCTGAAGCTTGTACAGGGTGTCCTGCATTGCCCAGTGTAGCAGCGGCAGGTCGTCATGCTGACGGCCTTCGTCAGCAAAACGCTTCAGCGTAGCAGAGCCAATATACAGATAGCTAAGCATGTCGCCTAAACGCGCCGAAATGCGCTGTTTACGTTTCAGTGAGCCGCCTAATACGCCCATGGCAACGTCGGACAGAAGCGCCAGGTTAGCACTGAAGCGGTTCATCTGCTGATAGTACTGCTTGGTTGCGTCTTTATACGGTGCACTGCTCAAACGATAGCCGCCTAAGCCAAGTGCCAGCGAACGCACAAAGTTACTCATAGCAAAGCCAATATGGCCGAAAATGGCTTTGTCGAAACGTTTCAGGCCTTCGTCATTATGCTCAGCAGAAGCGAGCATTTCTTCCAGCACATAAGGATGGCAGCGGATCGCACCCTGACCGTAAATCATCAGACTGCGGGTCAGAATATTCGCGCCTTCTACAGTAATGGCGACAGGTACGCCCTGATAACCACGACCAAGGTAGTTGTTAGGGCCCAAGCAGATACCTTTACCGCCATGGATATCCATGGCGTCGTCCATGGACGCACGTAACTTTTCAGTCATGTGGTACTTGGCGATCGCTGAGATAACAGATGGCTTTTCGCCAAGGTCGATACCTTTGGTCGAGAAACTGGTAACAGCATCCATCAGGTATGCGTTACCGCCAATACGCGCCATCGCTTCCTGTACGCCTTCCATTTTACCCACAGGCAAGCGGAACTGACGACGGATATAGGCATAGGCACCAGTTGCCAGAGCGATCTGCTTCACGCCACCTGCGCTATTAGAAGGCAGGGTAATGGCACGGCCCACCGACAGACATTCAACCAGCATACGCCAGCCTTTGCCGGCCATGTCTTTACCGCCAATAATAAAATCGAGCGGTACGAAAACGTCTTCGCCATGAATCGGACCATTCTGAAATGGTACGTTGAGTGGGAAGTGGCGACGACCGATATCAACGCCTTTGGTATCGCGCGGGATCAAGGCTGCGGTAATGCCCAGCGATTCTTTGTCACCCAGCAGGTGATCGGGGTCGTACATTTTAAATGCCAGACCAATCACAGTCGCCACAGGCGCAAGGGTGATATAACGTTTATTGAAGTTCAGGCGAATACCAATAACTTCTTCGCCTTCCCATTCGCCTTTACAGACGATACCGGTATCAGGAATGGAGCCTGCATCGGAGCCTGCCTCAGGGCTGGTCAAAGCAAAGCAGGGGACTTCCTGGCCGGTTGCCAGACGTGGCAGGTAGTGATTTTTTTGCTCTTCAGTACCATAGTGCTGTAACAGCTCACCAGGACCTAAGGAGTTCGGTACACCCACGGTACTGGCCAGAATGGTGCTGACGCCAGCAAGTTTCTGCAATACACGTGACTGTGCATAGGCAGAGAATTCCAGACCACCGTATTTCTTTTTGATGATCATCGCGAAGAATTTGTTGTCTTTCAGGAATTGCCACACCTCTTCCGGCATATCTGCCAGTTCATGGGTAGCTTCCCAGTCGTCCATCATTTTACAGACTTCTTCGACCGGGCCGTCCAGGAAAGCTTGTTCTTCAGCACTTAGTTCCGCTTTTTGAATGCTGTGCAGGTTTTTCCACTCAGGCGCACCACGGAAAAGTTCGCCTTCCCACCAGGTGGTGCCCGCGTCAATGGCGTCTTTTTCAGTTTCAGAGATTTCCGGCATGACTTTGCGATACATAGTCAGCAGCGATTTACTGATAACGCCACGGCGGAATGCGGTAATATTGAGCGGTAACAGCACTAAAGCCAGCAGCACCCAAAGTACCGGGCCGACAATGTCAAACAGACTGCCAATTGCAAACATACCCACCAACCCGAGGCTGGTGACCAGTAGCGATGTGCGGTAATAAAGCAGACCACCAAAGACTACTAAGGTGGCAATGATCCAAAGGGCGACACTCATAATGATACTCCGTCGTTGTGGCTAGAGGTCTGACCAGTAAATTATCCCCTGAGATTAGACAATTCGGGGGTTAATTTCAACCCTCATCGCACTTTTTAACTATGATAAGGTCAGACCTGTAAATACGATCACGTGAATGCTGAAAATTTATCCGCAGGAGAATTTATGAAAGCAGTTGTTCAGTGGCTTAGCTTCGTCATGTTGAGCATCGCTCTGGGCCAGAGCCAGCAAGCTTTAGCCCTGTCAGAACAGGAGCTTAGCGAATATTACACGCGCTATCAGGTACAGCGCGGCGGCTCTGATTACGGCGAGGCGACGCGGCAATTGCAGCGTAATGATGATGGCAGCTTTTTGTTACAAAATGAGACAGAGATTTCGTTTTTGTTCTTATCTGATGTTCGTCGCTATGAATCGGTGTTTAGCTTTGCACAACAGCAGATAAAACCACAAAGCTTTTCGTTTAAACGCTCAGGAACTGGCAGTAATAAAAAATTCGCGGTTCAGTTTGACCCACAGGCTCAACAAGTGATCGAAGCGGAGTCTGGGGCGCCGTTGCCGATTCAGTGGCAGCCACATCTGCTAGATGAGGCAAGTATGCTGGAGCAGTTACGTTTTGATTTGCAGCATACTGATAAGCGTGAGTTTGACTACCAGCTGGTGGGTGACAAGGGCGATTATGATGAGCAGAAATTTCGCCGGCTTGAGCGCGAAACGCTGAGCTTACCCTATGGCGAAGTGGAGGCAATTAAAGTTGAGCGGGTGCGGACTTCGAGTACGCGCGAAACGCTTTACTGGTTCGCGCCGCAGCTCGACTACGTGATGGTGAAGATGCAACAACGAAAAGAGGGTGACGAAGTCGCCACCCTCTTGCTGGAACAGGTCGAATTATCTGCCAGCGGGCAGTAGTTTAGTCGGCGGCGTAGCCCTGCGGGCCGAGCAGGGTGCCATCAAGCTCGGCACCTTTTGCGGTAAGCTTTAAACGTCCTGAACAAAGCCACTGCACGACCAGTGGGTAAATGCGATGCTCCTGTGCATGCACACGTTGTTGCAGATCGTCCGCATCATCGCCTGCAAACACCGGTACCCGGGCTTGCAGAATCACCGGGCCGCCATCGAGTTCCTCAGTCACAAAATGCACGGACACACCGTGCTCTTTGTCGCCGCTGTCGAGGGCGCGTTGATGGGTATTGATGCCGCGGTATTTGGGTAATAACGATGGGTGAATATTCAGCATGCGTCCATGAAAGTGCTCGGCAAACGCAGCGGTAAGAATGCGCATGAAGCCTGCCAAGACCACCACATCCGGGTGGAACTCCTCTACCAGCTTTTGTAGCTCAACATCGTAGGCGTCGCGCGTCGGGAAGTCTTTGTGCGATAACACCGCAGTGTGAATTCCGGCGCGCTCGGCCTTATCAAGCCCGGCGACGCCAGGCTTGTTACTGATGACCGCCACCACTTCACCGTCAATGCGGCCCGCTTTGCAGGCCTCGACAATGGCCTGCATATTCGTGCCAGAACCACTAATTAAGACAACGATACGCTTCATTCGATGATTTCTACCTGTGCTTCATCACCTTCGCGGGCAGCCACATGGCCAATTACCCAGGCGTCTTCGCCTTGCTCGTGCAACTCAGCAACGATCGCCTCGGCTTCTGATTTGCGTACCGCCATAATCAGACCGACGCCGCAGTTGAAGGTGCGGTACATCTCTTTGGTGGCGACGTTGCCGTTGTGTTGCAGCCAGTTAAAGACAACCGGCCATTCCCAACTGCTATCGTCGATGACAGCTTTGGCGTCATCAGGTAAGACGCGTGGAATGTTTTCCCAGAATCCACCGCCGGTAATGTGCGAAATCGCATGTACGCTATGTTTTTCCAGTACTTTTAATACTGATTTCACGTAAATACGGGTCGGCGCCATCAGATGTTCAGCCAGCGGCTTACCGTCGAGTTCTTCATTGGCGACATCAGCACCACTGACTTCAATAATTTTGCGAATGAGTGAGTAGCCGTTCGAGTGCGGGCCACTGGATGCCAGCGCCACCAGCGCATCGCCCGGAGCAACCTTGCTGCCGTCAATAATCTCTTCTTTTTCCACCACGCCCACACAGAAACCGGCAATGTCATAATCGCCGTGCTCGTACATGCCCGGCATTTCAGCGGTTTCACCGCCAATCAGCGCGCAGCCGGCCTGTACACAGCCTTCACCAATACCGGTAACGACATCAGCGGCGACATCGACGTCAAGTTTGCCGGTGGCATAGTAATCAAGGAAAAACAGTGGCTCCGCACCTTGTACAATGAGGTCGTTCACGCACATGGCGACCAAATCGATACCGACCGTGTCGTGTTTGCCCAGATCAATGGCCAAACGTAACTTGGTACCCACACCGTCAGTGCCGGAAACCAGCACGGGCTGCTTGTACTTACCCGGCAGCTCGCAAAGCGCGCCAAAACCACCAATTGAGCCCATTACTTCAGGGCGCGCGGTGCGTTTGGTCACACCCTTGATACGGTCAACTAAAGCGTTACCTGCATCAATGTCAACGCCGGCGTCTTTGTAACTCAAAGAAGGTTTTTGCTCACTCACGGAAAGGTCCTCAGCTGGTGCGAAAAATTTGCGCGCTAGTTTAACACTTTCTGTGCGTAACTGCGATATACTATGCGCGCATTTGACCACCTCACAAAAGACTTATATGACCGCACACCTTGTTCCTGCTAACCGCACGCATCTTGATGCTCTTGAGCGCATTGAGCAGGCGAGTTTCACCACCGACTTAATCAGCCGGCGTAGCTTCCGTCGGTTTATCGATCAGGGGCTTGGGGATTTTAAGGTACTCATTGCTGATGAGCAGGTGGTTGGTTATTACATTGTGTTGTATCGTCAGGCGACACAGCTGGCGCGGCTTTACTCGCTGGCCGTGGACCCGGCATTCCGGCGCCGTGGTTATGGCCGAAAGCTGTTGGATGCAGCTGAGCATGACGCCGATGAACGCCATTGCCTGTTTATGCGTCTTGAGGTGAAAATCGACAACGCGGCAGCGCTGGCGCTCTATCATGGCGCCGGTTATTACGACATGGAAATACGGCCCGAGTACTACGAAGACGACTCGGATGCCGTGGTGTTGCAAAAATTACTACCACATTTTGAACCGCCGGTGGGGCAGAGCGCTGCCCAACGTCTGGTTCCTTATCGCACCCAGACCACAGAGTTTACTTGTGGTCCGGCGAGCTTATTAATGGCGATGGCGTATTTTGATATTCCGTCGGCCGATCCGGCGCACGAAGAACTTGAGATATGGCGCGAGGCAACCACTATTTTTATGACGTCAGGTCATGGCGGGTGCGGACCTCACGGTCTGGCGCGCGCGGCAATGAAGCGTGGTATGTCGGTCACCTTGCATGTCAGTCATGATGGTCCCTTGTTACTTGATTCGGTGCGTAGCACTGAGAAAAAACAGATCATGTCGCGCATTCAGGAGTCGGACATTGCTGCGCTGAAAGCCGCAGGTGTGCCGATTGAGGTCGGCGATTACAGCTTGTCGCAGCTGATTCATGACCTGGAAGCCGGAAAAGTGGTAGTAGCGCTGATCAGTACTTATGTCTTTGACGAGAGTAAAGCGCCCCACTGGGTGGTGATCTGTGCTGCCGACGAAAACTATATTTACATCAATGATCCTGATCAGGATGCGCTGCCATGGCAGTCACCTGCAGAGCGCCAATATCTGCCGATTCCGCTGGCGACGTTTCGCCGCGCCTTTGGCTTTGGCCGGCGTAAGCAAAAAGCCGCCCTGGTGTTATCACGTTAGATGCTCAGCGCCTGCAACGTGGCGCTGATATCGGTGTCGAGCTTCAGACTTGCCAGCTGATCGGCACGGGTCGTGCCGCGGGTGAGCAGGGCAATAGGCTGATTCTCAGCACTGGCCTGACGTGCAAAGCGAAAACCGGAAAATACCATCAAAGACGACCCCACTACCAGCAGGGCATTGCTGTCGCGCAGGGCCTGCTGCGCTTGCTCGACGCGCGGACGCGGCACATTGTCACCAAAATAGACCACGTCGGGCTTAAGAATTCCGCCGCAATACAAACATTCCGGTACCACAAACGATGAAAAGTCGACCTCAATGTCAGCGTCGCCGTCAGGTGCAACATGGGTTTCTTCAGCAAGGCGGCTGACTTTAAAGTCAGGGTTCGCCGCTAAGCAGCGTTCGTGCATGTCTAATCGTTGCGAATGCGCACAGCAACTCATACAGATCATGTCATTGGCATAACCATGCAGATTAATCACTCTGTCGCTGCCTGCACGCTGGTGCAGGCCATCGACATTTTGGGTGATGATGGTATCGATCAGACCCTGGCGCTGCAGTGCAGCAATCGCATAATGCGCGGCATTGGGTTGAGCATGATACAGCGTCGGCCAGCCATGCAAACTGCGCCCCCAGTAACGTTTGCGCAGTTCGCTGTCACCCATGAACTCATGATGCTGCATGGGCGGGTTGCGCTTCCACTGACCATGCGCATCGCGATAGTCCGGAATGCCTGAGTCGGTGCTAAGTCCGGCACCAGTCAGTAAGGTAACCGGCTGCCGCGTGATTAAAAAATTTTGTAACGCTGCTGCGGCGTCAGCGACTTGATTAAAAATCATAACTCCCTTAGCGTACAGCTGTAGCTAGAAGAAAACGCACGTTGCGGTGTTAAACATTCATACGCGAAATACTATCTATTTCGATCTGCTTGTACAGCCCGCTCGTAACCGAAACATCATAATCTCAAATTGAGGACCTTATGTTTGATTCAGAGTTTTCGAGTATTGAATTCGCCGGCATGAAACTGGCAAATCGTTTCGCGATGGCGCCTATGACACGCGTCAGTGCACAGGCCAATGGTCGCCCCAACGAGCTTATGGTAGAGCATTATAAGCGTTATGCCGAGGGCGGTTTCGGCCTGATTATTACCGAAGGAACCTATCCTGACCAAGAGGCCAGTCAGGGTTATGAGAACCAACCAGGCCTGGCTGATGCATTACAAATTGAGGCCTGGCGGCCCGTCGTGAAAGCCGTGCACGCCAGTGGCGCAAAAATTATTGCCCAGCTGATGCACGCGGGCGCTCAAATGCAATATAACCGCTTCGATAAGCAACCACTGGGTATTACTGAGCAAAAGCCTGTGGGCAAACCGTTAGGGCTCTATGGCGATCAAGAGGCATGGCACGACGCTAAAAAAATGGATGAAAGCGATTTTGAACGGGTGCTGAACGGCTTTTTACACGGTATTCGCAATGCAGCGGAAGCTGGGTTCGACGGTATTGAGCTGCATGCTGCCAATGGTTATCTGTTAAATGAGATATTAAGTACCCACTTCAACACGCGTAACGATAAATGGGGCGGTGACATGCAAAGCCGCGCACAATTCCTGCTCGATTTAGTTAAAGCAGCCCGCGAAATGGTTGCTGATGACTTTGTGCTGGGCATCCGGTTGTCGCAAATTACGATTACCGACCCTGATTATCAGTGGCCTGAAGGTGAAGAAGGCTTTAACTGGCTGGTTCAGGCGTTGGCCGACGCGGGGATCGATTACATCCATACCACCGATAACACAACTGAACGTCCGGCGTTAAAAGGCGGCACGCGTTCGCTGGCTGAAGTGGTGCGCGATGCCGGTATACCACAGATAGTGAACGGTGGTATTGATGCTACCAATTACGCCAAGGTGGCAGCCCATTATCCGGGCGCTATTCTTGCAATTGCCAAAGCGGCGCTGGGCGATCCGCAGTTCGTCAATAAAGTCAAAGCAGGTAAAGAGCCGGATGCTCTCAACTTTGACATGCTGCAACCGATTGCCAGTCTTGAGACCGAAATGCGCTGGCGGCGCCAACATGGACGAGAATAAGCAAAGTTGAAAAATTTCCTGGCGGAATTCTGGCGTTTCGGTCTGAAGCAGGCCAACGCCAGCATCTTTGGCGGCTTTTTATTAGCCGTCATGCTCATCACGCGTTACTGGTATCCGCTGGAAGGATTACACCGTTACGATTTTATTTTTCTCGCGGCGATTGTTTTTCAGCTGTTCTTGCTGGTCTGCAAACTCGAGACGCTGCGCGAGGCACTGGTGATTATCGTTTTTCATCTGGTGGCCACCGTCATGGAATTATTTAAAACAGCTGACGCTATTGGTGCCTGGGTATACCCCGAAGCTTATGTGTTTGGCATTGGCAATGTGCCTTTGTTCACGGGTTTTATGTACAGCGCGGTAGGCACTTATCTGGCACGCGTCTGGCGCTTGTTTGATTTCGAGTTTTCTTATTACCCGCCGAAATGGACGACAGTGGTTCTGGTCACCCTGGTTTATATTAACTTCTTCAGTCACCACTTTATTTATGATCTGCGTTGGCTACTATTAGCTGCGACTATCGCGTTGTTTTATCGCACCACCATTTATTTTCGAGTCATTGATCACTATCGCAGTATGCCTTTGTTACTGGGGTGGTTTTTAGTCGCCTTATTTATCTGGTTCGCAGAAAACATCGCGACATTTGCCAATATCTGGATCTACCCGAACCAGCACGATGGGTGGGAAATGGTTTCCTTTGCTAAACTGAGCTCATGGTTTTTATTAATGTTACTGAGCTTTGTTTTGGTCACCTTAATTAAAGATATAAAGGTAAGACGAAGCTTACCAATACCGGGGGGCATACGTGCAACCAGCGATTAGCTACATTACGCTTGGCGTCGACGACCTGGAAAAGGCCGTCGCCTTTTATCAGGATATTTTAGGTTTTCCTACTGACGGCATTGTCGGTGAACAATACGATTATGGAGCAGTGGCATTTTTTAAAATGGCCAATGGACTCACCTTCGCATTATGGGAACGCGCCAGTATTGCCCATGACTGCGGGGTTGAGCGTGGTCCTCGCGATCAAACAGCGGTCATGCTGGCGCATAATGTCGGCAGCCGCCAGGCGGTCGATGAGGTCATTTCATCACTCCCCGAAAAAGCCGTGGTCAAACATGGTCGCGAGCTGGCCTGGGGTGGCTACGGCGGCGTATTTGCCGACCCTGACGGTCACCTTTGGGAAGTGGTCTACAATCCGAAGTACGATGGTTGAATTCGTCACGCAAGCCCCCCATATCATTAGCAAATAGCACTAGCAAATAGCGCAACAAAGGAGCAATCATGAAAAAAGTAGCGGTTTTACTTTCAGGCGCAGGCTTTAATGATGGCGCAGAAATCAATGAGGCGGTACTTACGCTGTTGCATATCGGCAAACAGGGCGCGACCTATCAGTGCTTCGCTCCTGATGTTGAGCAGATGGATGTGGTAAACCATGTTAGCGGTGAAACGACTCAGGAAAAGCGTAATGTCATGACCGAAGCTGCCCGCATCGCCCGCGGTGACATTAAGCCACTGAACGAGCTGAATGTTAAAGAGTTTGATGCTCTGATCCTGCCAGGCGGTTACGGCGTGGCGAAGAACTTTTGTGACTTTGCCGTGAATGGCGCCGATATGACAGTGAATGAGCAATTACTGGAGATACTCAAAGAGTTTGCTCAGGAGCGTAAACCAGCGGGCTACATCTGCATTTCGCCTGTATTGTTGCCGTATGTTTATGGTGAAGGCGTGCACGCCACCATTGGCAACGATAAAGAAACTGCGAACGCCATTGAGAAAATGGGTGGAACTCATGTAGAATGTCCGGTCGATGACATTGTTCTTGATGACGCCAACCTGGTGGTAACCACACCGGCTTACATGTTGGCGAAGAGTGTTGCCGACGCCGATAAGGGCATTGGCAAATTGGTTGAAAAAGTACTTTATATGGCCGCGTAAGCGCACAAAAAAAATGCGCTGAGGCACGGAACTTCTGGTGCTAAGAAGCGGTCTTAGGTATAGTACGCAAGATTTAGAAAGAAACCTGGGGCTGATTTGGATTCGACGGGATACACGAAACCCAAGGTGCATGCCGAGGTGAGGCTGGCCTCGTAAAAAGCCTCAACATTATAGTTGCAAACGACGACAACTACGCTTTAGCGGCTTAATAACCCGCTATGCCCGACCCCTAGCGCTTAGTCTGCGAGACTAGGATCAGTCGGCTCAACCCCAAAGCAGAATCGCGTGGATGCTTCGCCCGGAGCTGAAGCGTTAAACTTAATCGGGCTCGTCAGTGGCTGAAGCCTGTTGGTCGGCGTCACACTGATTAACCAAAAGATCAACTAAGCATGTAGTACCGAGGATGTAGGTATCACGGACGCGGGTTCAACTCCCGCCAGCTCCACCAAATCCCAATAAAAAGCCGCTCACCCGAGCGGCTTTTTTGTATCTGTAGCCCGTGGTTCTACCACGGGTCAAACTGCCCACTAACGCAATGCCCGTTCAAGCCTTTACGTAACTTGGCACCTCCTTTTTTATTTTGAAGAACATTGCATCAAACATGATGCAACTAAGGTGAATGTGTGTCACTTTGTCGTAACTGTTGCTCAGAAGAGCTGCAATCTCCTAAAAATTATGCTGTTACTTCAATAAGACGGTTTAAAAAATTAGTTTGTACTGAAAGGAAGCAGAATTATGAGCGGAATGAGGTTTGTTTTAACTGTGATGGCAATGACTGGAGGAACCCCAGTATTGGCTGATGCGGTATCTTCTGGAGGTCCTTCAGAAAGCCCTTTAACACACGACGCAAACATCAATGCTGCTAAAGAGAGGTTCGATGCCTACATTCAAGCAAATTACGGCAATAACTATTCCTGCGGAGTACGTTTGTTGACGCCTGACGAGACACTGAAGTATCGCTATGCATCAGGCGAGGTAAATGACGTTGCAAGTTTCAGCACAGTTTTAAAGGTGACAGATTACACGCCGATTTACGACCTAGCGAAGCATAAGTCGCGCCCTTCGGTGGTTTCACGCATCTATTATATCGAAGATAAATGACGTTTTAGACCTCAAACCCGCGGCTCTTTCAGTCCGCCGATCGAATATGAATCTTGGGTTGAGAGGCGCTAATCATGAAAGCATCTCAGTACGCAGGCATCAGTGTTGGAAAACATTCGATTCGTTTGGAATTTCTATTCAACGGTAGACGTTGCCGTGAAACTGTTCGCGTTGAACCAACCCCCGAAAATATCAGGCTCGTGAAGCAGAAGCGTGATCGTGTTCAGATGAAAATTGATTTCGGTGAATTTGATTACGCGACAGAGTTTCCCGAAAGCAAGCTGGCGTTCGAGTTGTCCAACAATAAAGCGGCATTACTCACCGTCGCTGAAATGTGCGAACAATGGTTCAAACAAAGCCATAAGAATTGGGCACATAGTACGTTAAAAGCCAATAGCGGTCGGATGGATAACCACATTTTGCCGAAGTTCGGCCGGCTCCGCGTTTGCGACTTCAAACCTTCCCACTTCCGCGAATGGCAACGCAAGACAGGGTTAAATCCAAAAACTGCGAACGAAGTGCATAGCCTATTGAGCCAAGCATTCGATTATTTGGTGTATGACGACATCATTGAGCGTAACCCAATGAAAAGCGTTAAGCGCATGAAAACCGAGCGTGAAGAGGTTCAACCGTTCAATGCCGACGAACGTGAACGAATACTGGCAGCACTACCAGAGGGCTATGCTCGTGACTTTTACGAGTTCGCATTTTGGACAGGCTTAAGAACGGGTGAGCAAATCGGCTTGCGTTGGGATAACGTTGATATTGAACGAGGTGTGATTTTCATTCGTGAATCAATCGTCAAAGGGCGTAAATCTGGTACGAAAACCGCTGGTAGTAACCGAACCCATGAATTGCATGAGGATGCATTGGCTGTTCTACGTCGATTACCTCACCGCACCGGTTATGTGTTTCTTGACCCAAAAACAGGCAAACGTGGGAAGTATGATGGCGTACCCCGCGAGCGATACTGGCAACCCGCCCTAAAACAATCTAAAGTCAGATACTTAAAACCTTACGCATGCAGGCATACTTATGCATCAACAATGCTAACTCACGGTGAAAGCCCCATGTGGGTGGCGCGTCAGTTAGGGCATAGAGATTGGGGAATGATAAGGAAAATTTATGGAAGATGGATCTAAGAAAAGTCGACTTATGTCCGGTGAAACTATGAAAGAACTTCAACACGCTAGCACTCTGACCCGCGTCATCGGATTACTAGTCATCGTCTTTTTGGCGCTTTCATTTTATATCCCGACTCTTTTAGCTATCGTGGGTTCGTTCATCGTTGCTTCAGTTGCGATGTTTACCTATGACTTGAATAGAGTAAAAGAGAAAATTAACTACGATGTAAAAAAAGCCGAGAGCATAAATGAATTTCAAAATACATTAATAAGCATAATCCATGAGCTTGCAGGGATAAGAGTTAATTACGAGCGTAACTTTGATTACTCAAAGTGTGAGCATGAGAAGTATAGTAGGTTTCTCAAAGTCCCCTATATTGTTATAATTCCGAAGATAAAAGTAACGGAGCTTAAGAGGAATCTATCAACGCTCAGCTTCACGGCAAAACTGATTTCTGAGGACGAGGCTAAATCAATCTATAAAAAGGAGATTGCGGTTAGATCTCGCTCACTTACCGTTTTATCCTATCACCTTTCAACCATTGAATCGCTTGCTGAGATGTGGCGTATCAGAAATGATCTCTACCAGCAATGTTTCACTTCACCCTCTCAGTCGGATCCTAATGGAATAGAGCCAGATCTTTCGACTGTAAAAGAAGTTCAAAGATTTGCTAATTATGCAGCTCTGACAGATCAATGTATGGTATTGACGGATTTAGTTCTCGAGCATAGTCAGGCCGCCTTGGAGTATTTCATCCCTGCGGCGGCCTCTCTTTTAAAGAGTGAGGCTAAATCACTATGCCCAATTCCACAGATATCTGATAAGGTGTTTAATACTCAACATTTGTTCCGCTCCTTAGAAGGGGAGGAGAAAGTAAAACTTGAAAGCATGGTTCGAGATATTATTAAACAGCGGGGGCTAAATGATTAATATTAATAAAGATAATACGGGTTCAACTCCCGCCAGCTCCACCAACCCCCAGGGCAAGAGCGTGAACGTTTTTTAAGCATTCACGATTAAGTCCAGCACTTCTTCGCTCATGGTGGCCATCTTCTGTTTGCGATTGACGCTGGCATCTATCGTCTTCTCGCGCCGTATCTGATTCA
>NZ_PIPY01000007.1 GCF_003987065.1 Pseudidiomarina insulisalsae
TCAGCAAGGTCAGGCTCATCATGGCTCTCCGTAAAAGAGAGTATATGATCACGACTAAAACTGATCGTCAAATCGATCAATTATTTATTAGCCCAACTGGTCAAGAAACGTTCACGATCTTGCCCTGTAAAGGGTGATGCTAATTCAAGCCTGATTTTAAAAGATAAGACATATGTTGTTTTTGCCGTCTATATTTCAACCGCCATAGATTTTATGGTTCTAGGGGAAGCCCACTCTTTCCCTGTTTCGATTAGTGCAGTCGATGTTAATGTTATTGATGCCCGTCTTTCAAAATATTGGGTTTATGGCCAAAATCCGAATGAACAATGGTCGGCTTTAATTTCTTTCCCTGAATGGGCAAATGACCCATTCTATTACCAAAATCTGGTTGAAGGTAAAGGTAGTGCGGGTCATATCTTTAGAAGATATGAAGAGCTACTACAAAACGAGCATGCTCCGCCTAATCTTGAGGGATTCGCAAATTTAATTAAAGATAACTGGTATCAGTGTCCGATATGTGAGAAGGCATGGGAGAGTAAAGGCGGGAGTGAAGTAATTACTTGTCCAGGTTGCAATGAAAAGCTAAGAAGACCATAACCGAGCTTGTTCACTTTGAATGCAAAGTCGCCGGCACTAAAAGTCTTTTGGCGACACTTACGAGACGCCAAGCTACGACATCGGCTATACCGGCCATAAGTATGATGATGACTTAGGGCTGAGTTATATGCAGGCACGATACTATGATCCAGTTATCGGTCGGTTTTACTCGAATGATCCGGTTGGAACTTTAGGGCATTTGAGTCAAGGGAGTATTCAAGGTTTTAACCGCTATGCGTATGCAAATAACAACCCTTATAAGTACACAGACCCTGATGGCAGGAACCCCGTTTGTTTTACTCCTTGGACCGCGGTCGCTTGTGTTAGTGTCGCAGCCGCAGGGTTTGGGATTTATCAATGGACTGAAGATTTAGAGGAGCTTGGCGAGGCAAAGCTTCAAGAGTTAGAAGCTCAAGAAAGAAGACAGCAAGCCTATATTAATTGTATAAGTTCGGGTGGAAGGAATTGTTCCGGTATTTCGCCCAGCGAAAGTGAGCTGAATGAAAAACGCCGAGAGTTACTTCAAAAAGCAGGTGAGGCAGCCGAGTCAGGTTGTATTGTGGGAACAAGGACCGGTTGCTTTGGAATGAAATATGGTGACGAGTATAAATATATTTCTCAAGTGGATTTTAGGATTTACGAAATAAAACTTAGTAGTGAAGATGAAGTTAATATTTACTCGGGTTATCAACCGGCTCCTTTTGATTATGAAGGCGCCTAGTAAAAGCTTCTGGTGAGATTGAGGAGTACTTGAAAGAGGTTAGCGAGTGCCACATGGAGTTATCGGGAGAATTCCGAGCCTTAAATCCTGAACAATCAGATTGGCCTATACTCGGGTTTTTGTATGTTGGTAGCAAACCGGAATTTGATTTCAGCTCGGTGTACGACCTGATTAATGATAAATGCAAAGCTTTTAATGTCATGAGTGGCCGTTAGGGTGTCGTTTGAAAAAGAGAGTGGTGACACTCACCGATGCCTTAAACCAAGTGCAGGAGCATCGCAGCTTTGATGCCTTTGGCAAACCGCGCTATGGTGGCATGGTGGAGGGCAACGGCACGCTCACGAGCCTGACGCAGGGCGCACCGTTTACGCCGCGCGGCTTCACCGGGCATGAGCACATCGATAGCGCTAAGCTCATCCATATGAATGGCCGTGGCTATGACTACCAGATTGGCCGCTTTTTAAGCGTGGACCCGTTTATTCAAGCGCCGGCGAACAGCCAAAGCCACAAGCGCCCAACGTCGCCCATACTCAAAAAAAAGCCCCGCAATCGCGGGGCTTTCGAATAGCGAACAGCGAATAGCAAACATCGCTGTTGTTTTATGTTTTTACCGAATACCCATACGACGTAGGGCAGAGGTACTAAAATCACTGCGCTCAGGCGTAATGTCAAAGTTCATATACTCTGACTCTTCGTTGGCAAGACCTAACACAATGTACCGGCCTGAGTTCAGGTCATACAGTGCTTCAGCAGCCATCCACGGAGTGTCGTGGTAGTAGAACTGGGTGTTGTATGCTTCAGCGACACGCCATAACTCACCACGGTTGTCGTAGTGGTCGATAACGCTTGCAGTCCAGGTGTCTTCGTCAATAAACATATGACGGGTCTGGTAAATATGACGCTCGCCGTCTTTCAGCGTAGCTTTGACTTCCCAGACACGGTGCTTCTCGTAACGCACATAGTCCTGGTTCATGTGGCCAGCGTTAACGATGTCGTCATACGAAAGGTCGGTGTCCATCAACTTATAGTTGTTGTACGGAATGTACATTTCGCGCTTGCCGACCAGCTCCCAGTTGTATTTGTTCGGCGCACCGTTGAACATGTCCAGGCCGTCAGAGGTACGCAGGCCATCAGACGCTGTACCCGGACCGTCATAAGCAACGTTTGGTGCACGACGTACGCGACGCTGACCGGCGTTGTACAACCAGGCACGACGACCTTCTTTCACCTGGTTAATGGTTTCATGTACTAACAGTACCGTACCGGTCTGACGCGCAGGGGCCAGTACTTCCTGCAGGAAGTAGAACAAAATATTGTCATCGGCAGCTTCACGGCCACTTTCTAAGTACTCAGGGAATACCAGTGACTCACGTAACAGCACGGGTACGAAATTACCGTCTTCAAGTACCGGGAACTGATTCACCAGACGTTGAACCGCGCCGCCACGATAGCGGGTAATGTGGTTCCAGATCACTTCCAGACCATTGGCAGGAATAGGGAACGGCACGTGACGCTTGAAGTTTTCCAGACCGTTACCACCTGCAACCAATTCGGCATTGGTGGCATTTTCTTTAATCACATCATAAACAACTTGCGGGTAAGCTGCGCTACGATGCGTAGGGTAGATGTTCATTTTGTAGTCAGGGTATTTTTCGAACATCGCAACCTGGCCTGCTGAGAGCATATCTTTATGCTCGTCCAGGTTCGCGCTGGTGATGGTGAACAGAATTTCATCATCCGCGTAAGGGTCAGCAGGGCGTGACGGTACTTCGCCGTCGGCGTCGACACTGTAACCGCCGGTCCAGGCCGGAATAGAGCCGTCGGCATTACCTGCCATTTCGGCACCGACAGGCGTCAAATCATTACCTAAGCGCGCGGCTTCCTCAGGTGTTACCTTGGCCATAACGCTGACTGAAATTACTGATAGCGCAAAAACCCCAGCCTTCAGCATCATTTTATTCATGGTTGCATTTCCTTGTTTGTTCTATGTACTTAGCTAAAGCTACATTAAAAATTAGAAAAATTAAATGCCCAGCTAATACTAGCCTTTATAAGCGTCTCACGGTAAGGTATGAGCTGGTTTGACCTGTCTTAATTTATCCATAGCATGTACGGCTTACGGAAAATTTGCAACAGTAAACATAACAATTCTAAGACACAGAAAAAGCAAGAGGGTTCCATGATAAGAGCTAAGCTCTGTGCCGCTGCCATTGCACTCAGTTTAAGTCCCACTGTTTCTGCTCAGATAGCAGAACAAGAGCCAGCGCAACCAACCGAACAAGCTACGCAACCGGTGCAGGGGTATGATGTGATTTATGCACCGGCAATGACCGCACCAGAGGCGACGCAAGCGGTTCTGACGGAGATTGACGCGACGACCTACCGTCAGGTCGCAGTAGGTGATTATGGTGTCATTGTTACACGCGCCACTGCCGATGACGCATGGCAGCAAGCCGAGGTTCCTACCAGTGTGTTCCTGACCAGTCTTAATTTCGCCGACGATCAGCTTGGCTGGGCTGTGGGTCATCATGGGGTGATTCTGCAGACCACTGATGGCGGCATCACCTGGCAGCGTCAGTTGGATGGCTTTGAGTACATTGATCTGCAAATTGAACATTACAGCGATCGTGTGGCCGAGCTTGAGGCGTTGCTTGATAACGCAGAAGATCTCAGTGCCGACGAACAAAGTGACCTTGAGTTTGCCCTCGATGATGCTCTGTTTAAGTTGGATACCGCAGAAATCGCTCTGGAAGAAGGCCCGACCAAACCATTCCTTGACGTGTTAGCGCTTTCTCCCAATGAAATATTTGTCAGCGGCGCCTATGGCGCCTTCCTTTACAGTACCGACGGAGGCGAAAGCTGGCAGATTATTGATCATCTGGTCGAGAACCCTGATGGTTATCATTTGAATGCTCTTGAAGCTGAAGGTGACAACCTTTATCTGGCGGGCGAGTCAGGGCAGTTATTTCGTAGCTTCGATCGCGGTCAGAGCTGGGAAGTGATCGATTCCCCTTACTATGGTTCATTTTTCGGTGTTCATGTCGATCGCCAGCAACGCCTCTGGGTATTTGGCCTGCGCGGTAATATTTTCGTCAGCGAAGATCAGGGCGACAGCTTTACGCAGTTAACCCTCGAGGACCCGGTCAATATCAATAATGCGGTAGATGCGCCTGATGGCGGGCTCTACTTTGTTGGCAATGCGGGCGTGGTGGCCTATTTAAGCGACAGCGGCGAGCTGATTGAGCGCACCCACGAGAGTGGCGCAGCACTGACAGATCTTGTCGTTAATGCCGATGGTAGTCTCACCTTAGTCGGTCAACGTGGTGTCTTAGCGATGCCCAGTAGTGCGCTAACTGAAAAGGATTGATATCACCATGACTGAACAACAACTTAAAAAAAATGAGAAAAGTGTATTTCTGGAGCGCTTGATCTTTAACTTCCGGCCCATGTGGCTGGTTTTGTTTGCCGTGTTGACGGTATTTCTAGGCTGGAATGCCAGCCAGGTCCGTCCGGAAGCAAGTTTGACCAAGATGATTCCGACCAATCATCCGTTCATTCAGAACTACTTTGAATATCGTGATGATTTGGCCAGCTTAGGTAACGTGGTGCGCATTGCGGTGGAAACCACCGAGGGCACTATTTTTACTGCTGAATTTCAGAAAACCCTGCAGGAAATTACTGACGAGGTCTTCTTTATACCGGGTGTTGATCGCGCCGGTTTAAAAAGTATCTGGACGCCGAACGTGCGCTGGAGCGAAGTGACCGAAGAGGGCTTCGTCGGCGGACCGGTCATTCCGGATAACTGGGACGCCTCGCAGGAGTCACTGGAGCAGTTGCGTACCAATGTGCTGCGCTCCGGTGAAGTAGGTAACCTGGTAGCGAATAACTTTAAATCGGCGCTGATTTATGTCCCGCTGAATGAAGTCAATCCGGACACCGGTGAACCGCTGGACTACCAGGCGTTCTCAGAGCAGTTGGAAGAAAAGATTCGCGATAAGTATGAGAGCGACACGGTAAAAATTCATATCACCGGCTTTGCCAAGATCATCGGCGACCTGATTGAAGGGGCCATGCAGGTAGGTCTGTTTTTCCTGATTGCCATTGTCATTACCCTGGTCATGTTGTTTTTATACAGCCGTTGCTGGCGCAGCTCGCTGACGGTGCTCTCATGCTCGATCATCGCCGTGGTCTGGCAATTAGGTATTATCGACCTGATTGGCAGTGGTATTAACCCGTACTCGATGTTGGTGCCGTTTTTAGTCTTTGCCATCGGCGTCAGTCATGGTGTGCAAATTATTAATGCCATGAGCAGTAACCGGGTGGAGGGACATGACCGCATTATGTCAGCACGCCTGGCGTTTCGTGCGCTCTACGTCGCGGGTCTGACTGCGCTGGTGTCCGATGCTATCGGCTTTACCACGCTGATGGTCATTGATATTGCCGTTATTCAGGAGCTGGCAATTGCCGCGAGTATTGGTGTGGCGGTGGTGGTACTGACCAATCTTGGTTTGCTGCCCATCATCATGTCGTACTGTGGCATTTCAGAGCGTGGCCGCGCTTATAGCGAGCGGGTAAAAAATCAGGATCATCCGGTGCTGACCATGTTCGAGCGCTTCTCAGAACCTAAGTGGGCCTACAGTGCGCTTGTGGTTGCATTGATCGGTTTATCCTGGGGCCTGATTCAGGGCCAACAGATGAAAATAGGCGACCTTGACGCTGGTGCGCCAGAGCTGCGCCCTGACAGTCGTTACAATCTTGATAACAAGTTCATTGTTGACAACTACAGCTCCAGTACCGACATTTTTGTGGTGATGGCCGAGACCGCGCCTGCCAAGTGTATTGCCTATGACAACCTTGAGCTGATGGATCGCTTTAGCTGGCATATGGAAAATACGCCAGGGGTTCAGGACGTAAAATCAGTGGTTTATGTCGCAAAAATGGGCGGGTTTGGCCTCAACGAGGGCAACCTGAAATGGTTCAGCCTCAATCGTAACCAGTATGTACTTAACGCTAATACCAATCGCACGCCTCCAGGGTTAATTAACCCGGACTGTTCGATGGCACCGATCATTATTTATTTAAACGATCACAAAGCCGAGACGTTACGTACGGTGGTGAATGCGGTCAATGAATTCAAGTCTGAATACCAACAAGACGGCGTTGATTTTCTGATGGCAGCCGGCAACTCCGGTATTGAGGCGGCAACCAATCAGGTCATTGAGGACGCACAGTACAAGATGCTGCTATGGGTCTATGGCGTGGTGATTGTGCTGGTGTTTATCACTTTCCGCAGTTTACGTACCGTTGCCTGTATTGTGTTGCCATTAATGCTGACCACTATTATGAGTCAGGGCCTGATGGCGGTGCTGGGCATTGGTGTGAAAGTGGCGACCTTACCGGTGATTGCGTTGGGTGTGGGTATTGGTGTTGATTACGGTATCTATATCTACGCGAAAATCAAAGAAGGTCTCGAGCGTGGTATGCACCTGAATGAGTGTTACAAATACGCGCTGGATAATACTGGTAAGGCAGTGGGCTTCACGGGCCTGACGCTGGCTATCGGCGTGGCCACCTGGATCTTCTCACCGATTAAGTTCCAGGCTGATATGGGTATTCTGCTGACCTTTATGTTCCTTTGGAATATGCTCGGTGCCTTGATTCTGATTCCTGCTCTGGCGCGTTTGTTCTCGCGCTTTGGTAAGCGAATTCATTAAGCTTAAGGCGGCGCGCAGGCGCCGCCGGCTTTAGTGGGTGTCGGCAAGGATCAGGTCGGCGCCCAAATCCGCAATGACCATCGTCGGCGCGTTGGTATTACCGCTGACGACAGTGGGCATTATCGACGCGTCAACGACGCGTAAGCGCTCAACCCCCCGAACTTTTAAACTGGCGTCTACGACAGCGGCGTCGTCATTGCCCATGCGGCAGGTCGAAGTAGGGTGGTAAATAAGACCACAGTGACTGCGTAGGCGTTCCAGCAGTTGCTCATCATCCGCAACGTCACCAGGCAGTACTTCGCCGCCATTATGCTCAGCCATCGCGGGTTGCTGCATAATGTCACGTACCTGCCGTACGCCCGACAGCAAGCTTTGCTGATCGCTGTCATTTTGTAGAAAGTCATAGGTAAAGCCGGGCTTTTTACGGATATCCCTGGCATGCAAATAAAGCCGCCCGCGGGCTTGCGGACGCAGTACACACACGTGACAGGCAAATCCATGTCGGAACGCCGGTGTCAGATCATAACCGCTGTCATCAAAGCGGGTAGGCACCAGATGCAACTGCAGGTCCGGTGTTTCAACCTCTGGCTGACTGCGTAAAAAGCCACCCACTTCAGCTGGCGGATGGGCCATTGCGCCGTTGCGCGAATACCAGTAGCGCAGGGCAGCCATGCCGAGCCGACCAAGTCCGATGGGGGCCAGGTTCAGGCTGTCTTTGCGGGCGTTTTTATAATGCAGCATGACATCGACGTGCTCTTGCAAATTGCCGCCCACGTCAGGTCGATCGACCAAGGTAGCAATGCCGTGTCGATGCAACTCGCTGGCGCAGCCAATACCGGAAAGCATAAGAATTTGAGGTGAGTGAAAGGCACCAGCGCTTAGTACGACCTCGCGCCGTGCCGCGAGAAAGCTAAGCTTGCCACCCTGGCGGATGAATACTCCCTCGGCACGCTGCGCGGCAATTTTGACGCGTTCCACTTGTGCTTTGGTGAAAACCTGCAGATTTTCACGCTTAAGCGCCGGCTCTAAAAATGCCCGGCGGGTACCGAAGCGCTCACCATTATGCATGGTGAACTGAAAAGCCCCCACGCCGTAAAGTGATGGGCCGTTAAAGTCGGTGTTATGGGGCAGGCCTGCTTGTACGCCGGCTTCAATAAACCGGCGCGAAACGGCATAGTAAGGCTCAACGTCGGTAACGTGTAACGGCCCGCTGTCGCCATGATAGGCATCAGCGCCACGGCCGTTACGTTCTAATTTGCGAAAGCGCTCGAGCATAGCCGACCACTGCCAGTTGTCACTGCTTTGTGCGGCCCAACCCTCGTAATCACTCGGTGCGCCACGGGTATAGATCATGGCATTGATGGCGCTGCTGCCACCCAGACCTTTGCCGCGTGGTGTGTATAATCCTTTGCCACGGCGCAGGTGTTTATCTTCGCTGCGTAACATCCAGTTATGTCGGCGGCTGTGCAATAACGAGGCAACGGCACCGGGCATGGTTATAAGCGGCGAGCGACCAGAGCCTCCGGCTTCGAGCAGGGCGACGCGGAATTCACCGCTGCGCGACAAGCGCTCGGCCAGCACACATCCGGCGCTGCCGCCGCCCACAATAATATAGTCGAAGGTCGCTTCTGCGTTCATGCTACATGCTCTGTACGTATCGGTAGAGATCTTTCAGCAATGCCTGCTTGCGTGCGTCATTGGCATACAGCTCAGCACAATTTTCCAGTTCAATCATAAAGCTGTCGGCTGATAAACCGCGTGGTAGGGGCTCAAGCAAACGTTGCTGGCAAAACCCGCGCCAGCGCTGTAGTTCAGCGTCGGTTAGCGTGGCCGGGTAGTTGCGCGCGCGATAGCGAAACAGCATTTCGGGCAGACGGGCGTCACTGAAGTTCAGTTGTAGTGCCGCCAATTGCTGCGGCTCTGTGGCGCGAATGATGGCCATGGTGGAGCGATCCTGATCGCTGAAAAATGCACCCGAGTAGAGCTGTAGCTCAGGGTCGCGGGGCACTTCATCAGTTGCCTGAAAGCGGGTGCTTTGGATCAGGCGCTCACGAAGCTCTGGTTGCGAGGCCAGCCACTGGGCGCGTTCAAGCATGGTAGCGAGCGGTAATTGCCAACGCTGTTGCACTGCTTCGGTAAGCACGCTGCGCGGGGCAAGAAACGGGCAACGGTTCAGCATCAGTTGCTGCGCACCATACACGCCCCAGTGTTGCGCGGCACGCTGCTCTTTTGGCGCAAATCGACGCTCCTGTAGCGCGTCATCACTAAGATTTAGTAACTCTTTAGGGTCTTCACGCAAATTCCAGTACACCAGGGCGTTGGGATTATCCTCCTGATACCCCAGTGGCATAATGAGCGATAGGTAGCCGTTATCTGCACCGTAAAAGCCGGCCACATGCGCAACCGGTGTAAAGTTTACCAAATCAATCAGCGGCTTGAGCGCCTGCTTACGGCGAATGGAGTAGGCGTAATCAAACAGCTTGGGTTGCGCCTCGCGCAGTCGTTTCGCCATGGCGATGGTTGCGTAAACATCGGCCATTGCGTCATGGGCCTGACCATGCTCAATGTTATTGGCAGCGGTTAAATGCTCCAGTCGCATGCTGGCTTGGCCGGCCTCATTTGTGGGCCACTGAATGCCTTCCGGGCGCAATGCGTAGCAGGCACGTACCACGTCAATCAGATCCCAGCGGGAATTATTGTGTTGCCAGGTATGGGCGTAGGGATCAATAAAATTACGGTAAAACAGGTGTCGTGTGACCTCATCGTCGAAGTTCACCGAGTTATAGCCGACGATGGTGGTATGGGGGGTACTGAACTCCGCCGCAATCTTGCCGGCAAAGCTGGTCTCATTCATACCCTGCGCGAGCGCGTGCTGGGGCGTGATGCCGGTAATCAGCACTGCTTGCGGATGCGGCAGAAAATCGGGCGTCGGCTGGCTGTAAATTGTTAAGGGCCGACCAATGGGATTGAGCTCCATATCGGTGCGCAATCCGGCGAATTGTGCCGGACGGTCGACCTGAGGCTGCGCGCCCCAGGTTTCATAGTCATGCCAGTAAAAGGTTTCTTGTGTCATGTAAGGGATTAATTGCGTTGACAATGTTGTCTTGCAGACTACCTGAATGCGGTCACTGCCGCAATTGCTGCGCTCAGTGAAATCATCTGCACTGGCGACTAAAAGGGAAGCGTGGCACGATAGCAGCACTCGTAATAAAAACAGGAACTAAAAAAATGAACTACTTAGCTGCTATGACCGGTGCGCTGGCGCTGGTGATGTCGACCGCCGGTTGCACTACCGACGAGCAAAAAACGAATCAGAGCAACAATGCTCAGGCGCCATTTTCCATTGCGATTCACGGCGGTGCCGGCACCATTACCCGGGCTGATTTAAGCGCTGAACAAGAAGCGGCATATAAAGCCAAGCTGACCGAAGCGCTGAATGCCGGCCATGCCATTCTGGCTGCAGGCGGAACAAGTATGGATGCGGTGATTGCCGCCGTGCAGATTATGGAAGCGTCACCGCTTTTCAACTCTGGGCGCGGCGCGGTTTATACCTTTGATGGTGAGCATGAGCTCGATGCCTCGATCATGAATGGTGAAAACCTGCAAGCCGGTGCGGTCGCCGGCGTTAAAACCGTGAAAAGCCCAATCGCGCTGGCACGTGCGGTCATGGAAGAATCGGTGCACGTTATGCTAAGCGGCGAAGGTGCAGAACAGTTCGCCAAAGAGCAAGGCCTGGAACTGGTCGACAACAGTTACTTCAATACCGAGCGACGCTTTGAGCAGCTGCAGCGGGCAAAAGAAAAGCTCGGTGTGGCCGACAAGCAGGCATATCTTGCGCTCGATGAAAAATATAAATACGGCACTGTAGGCGCGGTGGCGTTGGATCAGTCAGGAAATCTTGCCGCCGCAACCTCAACCGGCGGTATGACTGCCAAGCGTTATGGTCGTATTGGCGACTCACCGATTATTGGTGCAGGTACCTGGGCCGATAACGCCAGCTGTGCGGTCTCTGCGACCGGTCACGGTGAGTACTTTATCCGTTATCACGTTGCCGCCGATATCTGTAGCCGGGTGAAATACCTGGATCAGTCCATCACTGAAGCCGGCGACACAGTCATTCATGACGTTTTACTGCCCGCAGGCGGCACCGGTGGCGTGATTATTGTCGATGGTGAAGGTAATGTAGCCATGCCATTTAATACCGAAGGCATGTACCGCGCCAGCCGCGTGGGTAATGGTGAAGTTGAGGTTGCTATTTACAAAGATTGACTATACTTATCTTTAAGCGAATCAACTTGTTGAGGTAGTGCTATGAATTCGATGAAAGTTGCTGATTTTATGCATCGCAGACCCGTGGTCTTCACCGAAGAGCTGCCGATTGAAGCCGCCGTTGAGCGGCTATTACAATCGCACCAGCGCGGCGGACCTGTGGTGGATAAAGATCGTAAGGTCATTGGCTTTTTATCGGAGCAGGATTGCCTCGCCGCGATGCTGTGCGATACCTATCACAAAGAAATGTCGGCCAATGTGGCCGACTGTATGTTCCGCGGCGACGTCCTCTGTGTCTTCGCCGAAGATTCAATTACTGATCTGGCGCAGCGCATGGACGCAAAAAAGCCCAAAGTCTATCCGGTGCTTGACGATTCCACCCGGCAACTGGTCGGGGTGATCAGCCGCACCGATGTTCTGGGGGCTATCGACAGTTACTTTCAGGATTCCTACCGGCGACGTTAACAAGCGTCGCCAGCACTGCTAAACTAACGCTTTCCTTGCAGTAAATTAGGACAGGGCGTGCAGACAAGCATTCAGTTTCCCAGCGAATTGCCGGTAGTTCAGGCAAAAGATGAAATACAGCAGGCAATTCGTGATCATCAGGTGATTATCGTAGCCGGTGAAACCGGCTCCGGTAAAACCACCCAGCTGCCGAAAATGTTGCTTGAGCTCGGCTACGGACGCCATGAAGAGGGTACGCTGATTGGCCATACCCAGCCGCGTCGTTTGGCTGCGCGCAGTGTCGCGCAACGGATTGCCGATGAGTTGCAGACGCCGCTGGGCGAGAAGGTTGGCTTTAAAGTACGCTTTCAGGACCAAACTGCGCCAACTACGGCGATTAAGCTGGTGACCGATGGTATGTTACTGGCCGAGCTGCAAAACGATCGGTTGTTACGCAAGTACGACGCGCTGATTATTGATGAGGCGCATGAACGCAGCCTGAATATCGACTTTTTGTTGGGTGTGATCGCAAAAATTCTGCCCAAGCGTCCGGATCTTAAACTTATTATCACCTCAGCGACCATTGAAACCGAGCGCTTTGCCCGGCATTTTGGCGACGCACCGATCATTTCCGTCAGTGGCCGAACCTACCCGGTCGAAGTGCGTTACCGACCGCTTGAGGGCGACGATGATAGCGGTGACGTGGTACAGGGGGTGTGTGATGCGGTGCAGGAGCTTTACCGCGAGCCGGGAGGCGATATTCTGGTATTTGCTTCGGGTGAGCGTGAGATCCGCGATTTTGCCGAAGCTCTGGGCGAACTCGATTTAGTAGATACCGAATTACTACCGCTATTCGCACGGCTTTCATCGGCCGAGCAGAATCGGGTGTTTCAAAGTCATCGTCAGCGGCGCATTGTGATTGCTACCAACGTTGCTGAAACCTCACTGACAGTGCCCGGTATCCGCTATGTGGTCGATCCGGGAACCGCGCGTATCAGCCGTTACAGTTATCGCACCAAAGTACAGCGCCTGCCCATAGAGAAAGTCTCTCAGGCCAGTGCCAACCAACGCATGGGGCGTTGTGGACGCGTTGCGCCGGGTATCTGTATCCGTCTTTACAGTGAAGAGGACTTTTTACAGCGCCCCGAATACACTGAGCCTGAAATTTTACGGACCAATCTGGCGGCCGTTATTTTGCAGATGACCGCGGCAAAACTGGGTGATATCCGCAAGTTTCCGTTTATTGATCGGCCCGATGAGCGTTTTGTGAAAGACGGCATGAACCTGTTACAGGAATTGCATGCACTCAAGAGCGCCGGCCAGCGGCGACGTAAAAAAGGCGCTCCGACCGGTCCGCAACTCACCCAATTAGGTCGCCAGCTGGCGCAACTACCCATCGACCCGCGGCTAGCGCGCATGGTGTTGGCGGCGCGTGATTTTGGCTGTATTCGCGAAGTGATGGTGATTACTGCGGCATTGAGTATTCAGGATCCACGCGAGCGTCCGCAGCAGGGGCGCCAGAAAGCTGATGAGATGCATCAGCGTTTTCATGATAAGGATTCTGACTTTATCAGTTACCTCAAGCTTTGGGATTACCTGGGCGAAAAGCAAAAGGAATTATCAAAGTCACAGTTCCGTAAACAGTTAAAATCTGAGTTTCTGCACTTTTTGCGCGTCCGCGAATGGCAGGACGTTTACAGCCAGATCAGACAAACGGTGCGTGGTTTAGGTTTCAGTATTAATCAGGAACCTGCCAGCTATGAGGCCGTGCATCGGGCGCTATTGACCGGCTTGTTGTCGCACCTGGGGAATAAGCAGGAAGGGCATGAGTTTCTGGGCGCGCGTAACCGCAAATTCTATGTTTTTCCGGGTTCTGGTTTATTTAAAAAAACACCCAAATGGGTGATGGCGGCAGAACTGGTCGAGACCAGTCGCTTATTTGCCCGGGTGAACGCGCGGATTGAACCTGAGTGGGTTGAGCCAGCGGCGCAGCACCTGGTGAAGCGTAATTACTTTGAGCCACATTTTGCTAAGAAGTCAGGCTCGGTAGTCGCCGATGAACAGGTGACGCTGTACGGTTTAATTATCGTCCCCCGGCGACGGGTACAGTACGGTCCTGTGGATCCGGTAGCAGCACGGGAAATTTTTATCCGCGAGGCGCTGGTAAATGCGCAGTTGAAACGGCAACTGCCATTTATTCAGCATAATCAGGCACTGATTGCCGACATTCGTGAACTGGAAGAGAAGTCGCGCCGGCGTGATATTCTGGTGGATGATGAGGCACTGTACCAGGCCTACGACGCGCATATTCCTGCGGGCATTTATAACGAGCAGTTACTAGCCGGCTGGTGGCATAAAGCCGCGAAAGAGCAACCGAAGCTCTTGTTTTTTAAGCGACAGGACTTAATGGCCCAAGCCGCCGAGCATGTCACAGAACTGGAGTATCCTGATAACTGGCAACAGGGAGATTTCCGCTTACCGTTAAGCTACCATTTCGAGCCTGGCGATCCGCGTGATGGCGTGGCGGTACATATTCCGCTGACATTGGTCAATCAGATTGAACCACTTGGCTTTGACTGGCAGGTACCGGCATTGCGGGAACAGTTGGTGGTGCATTGGATCAAGTCACTGCCGAAGTCATTGCGGCGGCATTTTGTGCCAGCCCCGAACTACGCTCAGGCATTTTTAGCTGATACCGGCGCGAAAGAGGCGTTGCAGCGACCCTTGCTGGACTCCCTCAGTGATAAATTACGTCGGATGTCCGGTGTGACCGTGCCGGAAGACGCCTGGGACGCCAGCCAGATCCCTGACTATCTTAAAATGCGCTTTGTCATTGAAGATGAAAATGGCAAAGCGGTGGCTGAAAGCCGTGACCTTGAGGCGCTGCAGCATCAGTTACAGGGGCGGGTGCAGCATGCCTTGCGTAAAGCCGTGGCCGAACAACCGAAAGCAAAAGAGGCCACCGACTGGCAATTTGGTAGCTTGCCGGAGGTGCGTGAACGTGAGCAACGTGGTTATTCGGTAAAAGCCTATCCGGCGCTTGAAGTGGCGGGAGAAGGCGTGCATGAAACTTTGTTTGATCGTCCCGAGCAAGCAGCCGCTGCCCATCAGCGCGCGTTGCGTAAACTGCTGCAGTTGCAGCTTCCTTCGCCGGTACGCTATCTGCAACAGAGCCTGTCAAATAAGGCCAAGCTGGCGATGTATTACAATCCCTGGGGTAAGGTGGACGCGCTGATTGAAGATTGTATTGATGCCGCGCTAGATGAACTTATCGCAGCACAGCCGATTCGAAATGCAGCAACCTTTCAACGCGTAAGTGATCATGCCCGCGCCGAGCTCAATGAGCGGGTGACGGCGATTGCCCGGCAGGTAGAGCCGTGTTTGGTCCTCACGCAAAAGATCCGCAAGCAGTTGAAAGGCTCGGTACCGCTCGATCAAATTCAGGCCCACGGCGACATCAAGACGCAACTGGACGGCTTGGTTTACCCGGGTTTTGTCAGTGCTTCAGGAGCAGCGCGGTTACCCGACATTGAACGGTACTTACGGGCAATTGAACGGCGACTGGAGAAGTTACCGGTGGATCCCAACCGTGATCGTTTGCATACGCTGACATTAGAGAAGTTGGAACGACAGTATCAGGAGGTGTTGGGTAAGTGGCCGAAAAGCCAGCCCTATACGGATGATTTGATCGAGATTCGCTGGATGTTAGAAGAGTTGCGGGTGAGTTTTTTTGCCCAGCAACTGGGAACCCGCTATCCCATTTCGGAAAAGCGGGTTCAACAGGCATTAAGCGGCGTAAAGCCCTAAGTTCTCACGCGCATAGGCTTCAAACTCAGTGCAGCCACCAATGTGCTGCTCGTCGATGAAAACCTGCGGTACCGTCAATACGGGCGCGCCAACGGTTTTCTCGAGGTCCGCTTTGGTAATGCCTTCTTCGTGCATGTCGATGTAACGAAATTCGAAATCGTCACGCTCTTCAGTGAGTTTCTCGGCGATTTGCTTTGCACGAACACAGAATGGACAACCCGGGCGGCCAAAAATTACTGTAAACATTGTTTCTCCCACATTTGAAAATCTACAGGGACTATTCTGCCTGAAACGCTCGAGGAGTGCTAATGATCTTGCCCGATCGGGGGTATCGGTTTAATCGATTAATGTTCGATATCTAAATCGGATGCAGGAATGCAACAACAGGCCAGGCATTCACCCGGACGGACAATCGCCAACGGCTCGTTAATGTAGTCGATTTCGCCTTGTTTCACCTGCGTCCGACAGGCGCCACAAAAGCCATCGCGACAGTGATAGCGGGTTTCGATGCCGGCGGCTTCCATTGCTTCAAGCAATGAGCCTGCGGATGGATCAACGGTCAGCTCATGCTGACCGTTGACGCGAACTTTGAAGGTTTTGCTCATTGGCTTTACAGCTCGAAGTCTCCCAAATCTGAAGCACTGACTGAGCTGTCGATTTGACCCACAAGGTACGAGGTGATCTCAGCTTCTTGCGGTGCGACCTGAACGTTGTCTGAAACAAGGTATTTGTTCATCCAGGGCAGGGGATTGTTACGTTGCTTGAACGGCGCGTCAAAGCCAATGGCTTCCATGCGCATGTTGGCAATGTATTCCACGTACTGGCACAAAATTTCCTCATTAAGACCTATCATTGAACCATGTCGGAATAGGTAGTGCGCCCACTCTTTTTCCTGTTCGACGGCCTTCATAAAGATTGCCAGTGCTTCTTCGCGTAGCTCTTCAGCAATTTCTTTCATCTCCGGATCGTCTTTGCCGTATTGCCAGAGATTAAGAATGTTCTGTGTGGAAACCAGATGAAGGTTCTCGTCACGTGCAATCAAACGGATGATTTTCGAGTTACCTTCCATTAAATCACGCTCAGCAAAAGCGAAAGTACAGGCAAAGCTGACATAAAAGCGAATGGCTTCCAGGGCATTGACCGAGTTAATGCATAAGAACAGCTTTTTCTTGAGCTCGCGCATGGTGACGTGATGCACTTCACCGTCGACTTCAATGTCGCCTTCACCATGGGTTTGCCAGAGCTGGGTGTAGAAGATCAAGTCATCATAATATTTCGAGATGTCATTCGCGCGCTTTTGAATTTCTTCGTTAATCACGATGTCTTCGAACACCTGACTGGGGTCGGTGAACAGATTACGTAAGATATGCGTGTACGAGCGTGAGTGAATGGTCTCAAAAAACGACCAGGTTTCAATCCAGGTTTCCAGCTCCGGAATGGATACGATCGGCAGCAAAGCAATATTCGGGCTGCGGCCTTGTACCGAGTCCAGCAGCGTCTGATATTTCAGGTTCGAGATGAAGATATGCTTCTCGCTGTCGGTCAGCCCCTGAAAGTCAACGCGATCGCGGCTGACATCGACTTCTTCCGGTCGCCAGAAAAAACTGATTTGTTTTTCAATGAGCTTTTCAAAAACACTGTGCTTTTGCTGATCATAACGCGCTACGTTCACCGAGTTACCAAAAAACATAGGCTCATGCAGAGGGTTGATCTGATTTTTATTAAAGGTTGAATAACTCATGTTGTTAGCGCCTTTTTTTAGATTTTACATGCACCGCCGGCACAATCATCGTCTTCTTCGGTCACGTCTACCGTGGCTTGCTGATTCTCTTGCTCACGTTGTTTGGCTTCAACTTTGTCGCGCAGGTCAACCTGGTTATCAGAAGCACCGTCGCGTGTGTTGTGATAATACAAGGTTTTTACGCCCAGCTTGTAAGCGTACAGCAGATCTTGCAGTAACTGCTTCATCGAAACCTTGCCGCCCTCAAATTTACTCGGGTCGTAATTGGTGTTGGCCGAAATGGTCTGATCGACAAACTTCTGCATAATGCCTACCAGTTCCAGATAGCCCTTGTTATTTGGGATGGTCCAAAGTAGCTCATAAGCATCGCGCAGGTTCTCGTAATCCGGAACCACCTGTTTGGTAACACCATCTTTTGACGCTTTAATACTGATATGTCCGCGGGGCGGTTCAATACCATTGGTCGCATTTGAGATCTGTGAAGAGGTCTCCGACGGCATCAGTGCCGACAGGGTCGAGTTACGCATGCCATATTGCTTGATATCCTTACGCAATTGATCCCAGTCAAGCCGCAGTGGTTCATTACACACGGCATCGAGATCTTTTTTGTAGGTATCCGTCGGCATAATGCCCTGAGCATAGGTCGTCTCGTCAAATTTCGGACAAGCACCCAGTTCTTTTGCCAGGTTCATCGAGGCTTTCATCAGATAGTACTGAATCGCTTCGAAAGTACGGTGTACCAGGCCATTGGCGGAGCCATCAGAGTAACGCACGCCGTTTTTAGCGAGATAATAAGCAAAGTTAATGACGCCAATGCCTAAAGTACGACGGCCCATGGTTGCATTACGGGCTGCCGGCACCGGGTACTCCTGGTAATCTAACAGACTGTCAAGGGCGCGCACTGCCATCTCAGCCATTTCTTCGAGGTCGTCGAGGGTCTTAATAGCACCAAGGTTAAACGCCGAGAGTGTACATAACGCGATTTCGCCTTCTTCGTCATTCACATGAGCGAGTGGCTTGGTCGGTAACGCAATTTCCAGACACAAGTTACTCTGGCGGATCGGCGCGACTTTGGCATCAAACGGGCTGTGCGTATTGCAGTGGTCAACGTTTTGCAGGTAGATACGGCCGGTACTGGCGCGCTCCTGCATAAACAAGCTGAACAGCTCGATTGCTTTTATGCGCTTTTTACGGATGGAGTCGTCGTTCTCGTACTGGACATACAGACGCTCAAACTCAGCCTGATCAGCAAAGAAAGCATCGTACAGCCCGGGCACGTCGGACGGACTGAATAAGGTGATGAAATCGTCTTTCACCAGGCGCTGATACATCAGACGGTTGAACTGTACGCCATAATCAAGATGACGCACACGGTTCTCTTCAACGCCACGGTTGTTTTTCAGCACCAACAGGCTTTCAACTTCCAGATGCCAAAGTGGATAAAACAGTGTCGCTGCGCCACCGCGCACACCGCCTTGTGAGCAGCTTTTCACTGCGGTCTGGAAGTATTTATAAAATGGAATACAACCGGTATGGAATGCTTCACCGCCACGAATAGGGCTGCCCAGCGCACGAATGCGACCGGCATTAATACCGATACCGGCACGTTGCGACACGTATTTCACGATGGCGCTTGCCGTGGCGTTGATTGAATCAAGACTATCGCCAGCTTCAATCAGTACGCACGAACTGAACTGTCGGGTGGGGGTGCGTACGCCTGACATAATGGGCGTTGGCAATGAGATCTTGAACTGCGACGTGGCATCGTAAAAGCGTTTGACGTAATCAAGTCGGGTCTCTTTCGGGTAGTTGGCGAACAGACAGGCCGCAACCAGAACGTAGAGGAACTGAGCACTTTCAAAAATTTCACCGGTCACCCGGTTTTGCACCAGGTACTTGCCTTCGAGCTGTTTCACCGCTGCGTAGGAGAAGTTCAAGTCGCGGGCGTGATCGATGAAGTTATTCATCTGCTCGAATTCTTCGCTGCTGTAATCGTCCAGCAAGTGCTTATCGTAACGACCTGCGGCCACCATTGATTTCACCTGCTCAAGCAAGTGCGGCGGTTCAAACTGACCGTAGGCGAGCTTACGCAAGTGGAAGATGGCGAGGCGGGCAGCCAGGTACTGATAATCAGGCGCGTCTTCGGAAATAAGATCGGCCGCCGCTTTGATGATGGTCTCATGGATGTCTTCGGTTTTAATGCCATCGTAAAACTGAATTCGTGACTTAATCTCGACTTCAGAAACTGAGACGTTATCCAGACCTTCAGCGGCCCAGCTAATCACCCGATGGATTTTATCGAGATCAAGTGGTTCCCGTTCACCACTTCGTTTTGTTACGAAAAGCTTTTGATTCATGCGGCGCACCCACCAATTTTATCGTTATGTTTTTACGTTGGTACCACAAGATATAGTATGGAATAGGACGTCTGTGTGAAAAACACACAATATCTTGGGTTGGATTAATTCCTTGTATGCTAGCACTTATGGCTTCGGGATCAAGCGCGAAATAGTTAAATTTTCAGGGTGAGAGACGCGCGGTTTTTTATCACCGCGCGCAAGCGCTTGCGATTCAAGTCGTTGAGTAAAAGCAAGAGAAAAAATTTTTTTTCTAAATAATATTTTGCTCTTATAAACGGTTCTCTAATAGAGCAAAAATCTAAGCTACAGAATTAGCGGTTTCTACCACATCTATGGCTGTGATCGTCGACGGACACTAAATGTAGTGGCTCAGTCGTTTTCTGCCGGCATGCGCAGCGCGACAATATAGTTCACGTCAACATTACTCGCGTCGAGGTAGAACCCACGCCATGGCAAGTAATGAATACCGGTCATTGCCACGGGGCGGGCACCGACCGCATCGGTCATACGCAGCAATTCAGCTGGCTGAATAAATTTGGCATGCTCATGCGTGCCTTTTGGTACCCAGCGCAACACGTATTCAGCAGCAACAATACCCAGTAACCAGGACTTCAGATTACGGTTCAGCGTGGAGAAGACCAAAGTGCCACCGGGTTTCACCAACTGCGCCGCGGCGTTCACAATACTGGCCGGGTCAGGCACATGCTCAAGCATCTCCAGGCAGGTCACCAGATCGTATTGGCCGGCATGCTCAGCGGCGAAGGTTTCCGCAGCAATACACTGGTAATCGATCTTCAAGCCGCTTTCCAGGGCATGCAGGCGGGCCACCTGTAATGATTGCTCAGCCAGGTCGATACCAGTCACTTCGGCGCCAGCCTGAGCCAATGCTTCGGTGACCAATCCGCCACCGCAGCCAATGTCGACCACGCGTTTACCAAATACGCCATCACATTGCTGCTGGATAAAGTCAACGCGTAGCGGGTTGATTTGGTGTAGGGGCTTAAATTCACCCTCAGGATCCCACCAACGCGACGCCAGTGCGCTGAACTTTTCGATTTCTTTTACATCAACGTTATCAGATTGTGCCATGGTACTTCTGCTTCGTGAAAAAACTCGGTACAGTGTACTGAAGCTGCCGACGTAAAAAAAGTAGAACAAAAAAAGCGTCGGAAAAAAGGATGCGAGGGCGCAGCGCTAAGGGTACAATGTGCGCCTAAGACAATTATAAGAAAGACAGATCGTTTAGGGATATAACTATGAGTGATCTCGCCAGAGAAGTCGTTCCGGTCAATATTGAAGATGAGCTGAAAAGTTCTTACCTCGATTATGCCATGAGTGTTATTGTCGGCCGGGCCTTGCCGGATGTGCGTGACGGCTTAAAACCTGTGCACCGGCGCGTACTGTTCGCCATGAATGAACTACGCAACGACTATAATAAGCCTTATAAAAAGTCCGCCCGTATTGTCGGTGACGTCATTGGTAAATATCACCCTCACGGTGACAGTGCTGTGTATGACACCATTGTGCGTATGGCGCAGCCGTTCTCGTTACGCTACATGCTGGTGGACGGCCAGGGTAACTTCGGCTCGGTAGACGGCGACTCAGCAGCGGCAATGCGTTACACCGAAATTCGTATGGCAAAAATTGCCGGCGAGCTGCTTTCTGATCTCGACAAAGAAACCGTCGACTTCGTGCCGAACTACGACGGCACTGAACAAATTCCTGACGTGTTGCCAACCCGCGTGCCGAACCTTCTGGTGAACGGTTCCTCTGGTATTGCAGTAGGTATGGCGACCAACATTCCGCCCCATAACCTGACCGAAGTGATTGATGGCTGTCTGGCCATGATCGATAACAACGACATTACTGTTGAAGAGTTAATGGAGTATATCCCGGGGCCGGACTTCCCGACGGCTGCGACGATTTCAGGCCGCGCCGGTATTGTTGAAGCTTACAAAACCGGGCGTGGTCGCATTCATTTACGGGCCAAAGCTGAAATTGAAACCGACGCCAACGGCCGTGAAGCGATTATTGTCAATGAAATTCCCTACCAGGTGAACAAAGCGCGGTTGATTGAGAAAATTGCCGAGCTGGTCAAAGAGAAACGCCTCGAGGGTATTAGCGGGCTGCGCGACGAGTCCGATAAAGAAGGCATGCGCATTGTTATTGAACTGAAGCGCGGCGAAGTAGGTGAGGTGATTCTTAACCATCTGTACGCGAATACGCAAATGCAGGTGGTGTTCGGTATTAACATGGTCGCGTTGGATAAAAACCAGCCGCGCCTGTTTAACCTGCGTGACATGCTCGATTGTTTCATCCTGCATCGCCGCGAAGTGGTCACCCGCCGTTCCGTTTACGAATTACGTAAAGCCCGTGAGCGTGCGCATATCCTCGAAGGCCTGGCGATCGCCCTGGCCAATATTGATGATGTAATTGAACTGATCCGGCGCTCGCAAACCGCCGCTGAAGCCAAAGCTGCCCTCATCGGTCGCTCCTGGGTTCTTGGTGACGTTGCATCAATGCTCGAACGTGCTGGTGTCGATGCCGCTCGCCCTGATCATCTCGATGAGCAATATGGTATTCGTGATGGCCAGTACTACCTGACCGAAGAACAGGCACAGGCGATTCTTGATTTGCGCCTGCATAAGTTAACCGGTCTTGAGCACGAAAAGATTCTTGATGAATATAAGAATCTGCTCGCACAGATCGAAGCGTTATTGCACATTCTGAACAGCTCTGAGCGCTTAATGGAAGTAATTCGTGAAGAGCTGGAGAAAATCAAAGCCGAATACGGCGATGCGCGTCGCACTGAGATTACTGCTGCCGCACATGACATCTCGATGGAAGATTTAATCAACGAAGAAGATGTTGTGGTTACGTTGTCGCATCATGGCTACGTGAAGTATCAGCCATTAACCGAGTACGAAGCGCAACGCCGTGGTGGTAAAGGTAAGTCGGCGACGAAGATGAAGGATGAAGACTTCATTGAGCGTCTCTGGGTGGCCAATACCCACGACACTATTTTGTGTTTCTCTACCCGCGGCCGCATCTACTGGATGAAGGTCTATCAGCTGCCGCTGGCAACCCGTACCTCGCGGGGCCGGCCGATTGTAAACCTGTTGCCGCTGGAAGCGGACGAGCGTATTACCGCGATATTGCCGACCCGTGATTACCCGGAAGATAAATTTATTTTGATGGCAACCCGCAACGGCACCGTGAAGAAAACACCGATGGTGGAATATTCACGACCGCGCACTGGCGGTATTATCGCGCTGAACCTGAACGAAGGCGATGAGCTGATTGGTGTTGATATGACTGCTGCCGGCGACGAGGTGATGTTGTTCTCTGACGCCGGTAAAGTGGTTCGTTTCAGCGAAGAGCAAGTACGCTCTATGGGCCGTACTGCCACCGGTGTACGTGGCATTCGTCTGGAAGAAGGTCAGCAGGTCGTTTCCCTGATTGTACCGCGACAGATTGAAGACGAAGTGCCGACCATTCTGACCGTTACCGAAAACGGTTATGGCAAGCGCACGCCAATCACCGACTACCCGGCGAAGAGCCGTGCGACAAAAGGTGTGGTATCCATTAAGGTCAGCGAACGTAATGGTGCTGTAGTGGGCGCGATGGAAGTGATTGATGCTAATCAGATCATGCTGATCAGTAATAAAGGTACTCTGGTACGGACCCGTGTCAGCGAAGTCTCAATTGTCGGCCGTAATACTCAGGGCGTGCGCTTGATTCGTACCGGCACGGACGAAATAGTGGTCGGTATGCAACGTATTGATGACATTGATGAGCATGACGAGCTTGAAGGCGAGTTAGCCGATGATGATGCAGGCGCAGTTGCGGCTGACAGTGGTGAAGCTAACGATTCTGAGGAGTAATAAGGCATTATGACAGCCCCGTTTAATTTTTCTGCAGGCCCGGCAATGTTGCCTGGCGCGGTGTTGGCAAGGGCTCAGGAAGAGTTACGAAGCTGGCGGGGCTCAGGTATCTCGGTGATGGAAATCAGTCACCGTGATCCTGCCTTCATGCAAATGGCGGCAAAGGCTGAGCAGGATCTGCGCGAGTTGATGGCGGTGCCGGATAATTATCAGGTGCTGTTTATGCATGGTGGCGGCCGCGGGCAGTTCTCGGCGGTGCCGCAGAATATCGCCGGCCAGAACGATACTGTGGATTACCTTAACGGCGGTATCTGGTCTGACTTTGCCATTCGCGAAGCGCAAAAATATGTGGCGCGCGTCAATGTGGTTGGCGGCCTGATTGACACCCCGCAGGGGCGCGCAATTGCGCCGGTGACGGATTGGCAGTTGCGTGATGATGCTGCGTATTTCCATTACTGTCCGAACGAAACCGTCGACGGTATTGCTTTGCATACTATTCCGGAGCAGGTTCAGGCGCCCTTGGTGGCGGACATGTCGTCGTCGATATTGTCTGAGCCACTGGATGTGAAACGCTTTGGCATTATTTATGCTGGTGCCCAGAAAAACATTGGTCCTTCAGGTTTTGCCATTGCCATTGTCCGTGATGACTTATTAGGGCGGGCACAGACCACTGCCTCGACCGTTATGGATTACACGGTCCAGGCAAAAGAGCGCTCGATGTACAACACGCCAAATACCTGGGCCTGGTATCTGTCAGGGTTGGTATTTGAGTGGCTGAAAGAGCAGGGTGGCGTTGCCGCTATGGGTGAGGTAAATCAGCGCAAGGCCGACCTTCTGTATCAAACCATTGACAGTTCAGAGTTTTACCGTAATCCGGTACACCCTGACTATCGCTCGAAAATGAATGTACCCTTCTTACTTGCCGATGACAGCCTTGACGCAGACTTTTTGCGTCAGGCTGAACAACAAGGTTTACTGGGGCTGAAAGGGCACCGCTATGTCGGTGGTATGCGCGCCAGTATCTATAACGCAATGCCACTTGCCGGCGTTGAACAGCTTGTCGAATTTATGCGTGACTTTGAGCAAAAGCACGCCTGATAAGCCCATCTGACCATAGAACAACATTAAAAAGAATGTAGTTATGACCACTTTTAACGCGAAGCAACTTGCCAATCGAGGCGTCCGTAATTTGCAGCCGTATCAGGCTGGTAAACCCATTGAAGAGCTGGAGCGCGAGCTCGGCGTCAGTGACATTGTAAAACTGGCGTCGAATGAAAATCCGCTTGGAATTAGCTCTAAGGTGCGCAGCGCACTGCAAGATACCTTGTCAGGTTTGGCACGTTACCCCGACGCTAACGGCTTTTACCTGAAATCGAAGTTAGCCAAAAAGTTTGGCATTGCCACCAATCAGATCACTTTGGGTAATGGCTCAAATGACGTACTGGAACTCGTCGCCCGTACCTTTGTCAACGAACAGCACGAAGTTATTTTCTCGCAGCATGCGTTTGTGGTGTATCCGCTGGTCACCCAGGCCATTGGCGCCACCGGCGTTGCCGTGCCGGCAAAAGATTATGGCCATGATCTGGACGCCATGCTGGCGGCAATCACCGAAAACACCCGGATGATCTTCATTGCCAACCCGAACAATCCTACCGGTACCTTTTTAACCACCGAAGCGCTTGCTGCTTTTCTGGCAAAAGTACCGGAGCAGGTGTTAGTGATTCTCGATGAAGCCTATTACGAGTATGTTCCTGAGCAGGAGCGTGCGCCGTCGCTTGCGTGGCTAAATGACTATCCGAATTTGCTGGTCAGCCGGACTTTTTCTAAGGCGTACGGACTAGCAGGTTTACGCGCGGGTTACATGGTGTCGCATCCGGACGTTGCCGATTTGATGAACCGCGCCCGTCAGCCTTTTAACATGAACAGCCTGAGTCTGCGCGCGGCCGAAGTTGCGTTAGATGACGAAGACTATCTGCAACAGTCGGTGGCAGTCAATGCCGCGGGTATGGAGCAACTGGTCGCGTTTTGCGAAAAACACGGGCTGAATTATATTCCGTCCTACGGTAATTTTCTGACCATTGAGGTTGGTGAACGTGCCGGTGAGCTTTATCAGCAATTGCTGCATGAAGGCGTGATCGTACGTCCGGTAGCGGGCTATGAATTACCGCATCATCTGCGGGTCAGTATTGGCCTGCCAGAAGAAAATGATGCCTTTATTCGCGCCATGGAAAAGCTGCTGTAACGTGGAAACTCTTCGTCTGCAAGGGCTGCGGCAGTGTGCCGGGCGCGTCGATTTGCCTGGCTCAAAAAGCATTGCCAATCGTGCGCTGCTGATGGCGGCCTTATGCCAGCAAGGACAAACCACGGAACTGCGACATATGTTGCGCAGTGACGATACGGCACGTATGCTCGAAGCCTTGGCAGCGTTAGGTGTCAGCATGACTGAAATCGACCGCACCACATTGCGTATTAAAGGCTGTCAGGGCCATTGGCCGCAGCATCCGCAGTCATTATATCTCGGTAACGCGGGCACAGCCATGCGCCCACTGACTGCGGTGCTTGCCGCGACAGGCCCGTGCCCCATCACCCTGACAGGCGACAGCCGTATGCAGGAACGCCCGATCGGCGATCTGGTGGCGGCGTTGCTTGCAGGTGGTGCGACCGTTGATTATCAGGGCATTAACGGCTATCCGCCGCTGACTATTACCAACTGCATGCAAGGTGGTAAGGTTCAGGTCAACGGCAGCGCTTCCAGTCAGTATATTTCCGCCTTACTGATGGCATTACCACTGTTAGCGCAAGATACCACGCTGGAGTTGGTGGGGGACGTCGTTTCCTGGCCCTACATTCAGCTTACGCTGAGTATGCTCGCTGCGTTTGGTATTGTGGTTGAGCAGCCGCAGCAGCAACAGTTTTTTATTCGTGGTGGGCAGATCTATCAGTCGCCGCAAACCTATTGGATTGAGGGCGACGCCAGTGCTGCCAGTTACTGGCTGGCCGCAGGGGTACTTGGTGGCGGGCCGCTGCGGATTGATGGCATCGGTCACAAAAGTATCCAGGGGGATATTCAGTTTGTCGACTACCTGCGGCAAATGGGTGGCCAGGTGGTACTGCACGACGAATACGCTGAAGTGCAGGGCGGTGAGCTTGTCGCCCTGGACGCGGACCTTAACGCGATTCCCGATGCCGCCATGACCTTTGCCACTTTGGCTTTGTTCGCGCAAGGAACTACCTGTATCCGTAATGTGGCGAACTGGCGTATTAAAGAAACCGACCGACTGCATGCGATGGCAACCGAATTGCGAAAAACCGGTGCGCAGGTAGAAGAGGGCGCGGACTTTATTTGTATTACGCCGCCACAGCAATTACAGCACGCGCGCATCGCAACCTATGATGATCACCGCATGGCCATGTGCTTTTCACTACTGGGCTTTAGTGACGCGGGCGTGACCATCGAAGATCCTGCCTGTTGTGCAAAAACCTACCCTGATTATTTTCAGGAATTCAACCGACTGTGCCGCTAAAACTGACGCCTTTCTCTTACGTGTCATTAACTTTTCCGCAAAGCTTCATCTAATTGAGATGCAATTTTCTGCCGATTCCGTATAATTGCGGCGCTTTTCATTGCTAGAGGATGCTATGACCGATTCAATTCCAGTCATTACCATTGACGGCCCCGGCGGGGCAGGTAAAGGCACAGTTAGCCGTATCTTGGCCGAGAACCTGGGCTGGCACTTGCTTGACAGTGGCGCTATCTATCGTGTCCTTGCTCTTGCTGCATTGCATCATGGCTTTGCGCCCGACGACGAGGAAAGTCTGGTCGCGTTGGCCAGCAACCTTGATGTGAAATTCGATGTCGAACCGGAAGAGTCTCTCACCCATATTATTCTTGAAGGCGAAGACGTCACTATGGCCATTCGTACCGAAGATGTGGGTAATATGGCTTCCAAAATTGCCGCCTTGCCACGGGTTCGTGAAGCTTTATTACGGCGTCAGCGGGCGTTTAAAGAGCTTCCGGGGCTTATTGCGGATGGTCGCGATATGGGCACCGTAGTCTTCCCTTCGGCGGCAGCAAAAATTTTTCTTACCGCAAGTGCGCAGGAACGCGCGCGACGCCGCTACAAACAATTGCTCGAGAAAGGAATTACTGCTAAAATCGACCAATTAATCGCCGAAATCCAGGAACGTGATGATCGCGATGCAAATCGCTCGGTAGCGCCAATGAAGCCTGCCGAAGACGCGCTTCATGTGGATTCGACGGATTTGAGCATCGATGAAGTGGTGGATCAAATCTTACGCTTTGCGCATAGCAAGCTAACAAATACTGAGAAGGCAGGCTCGTAAACCTGTCAACTTAGGGGTCTGTAGCACGGATGCCAACAGATTGATTTTAACAACCCCGCCTTTCCGGATTGTTTGGTGGATGTACTTAACTGAAGTAAGTTAACTCATATGTCAGAAAATTTTGCACAGCTGTTTGAAGAAAGCCTCAAAGAGGTTGAAACTCGCCCAGGTTCTATCGTTAAAGGTACTGTTGTCGCTATCAACCGTGACGTCGTACTGGTTGACGCTGGCCTGAAATCTGAAAGTGCTATCCCAGTAGAGCAATTCCGTAACGCTGAAGGCGAAGTAGAGATCAACATTGGTGATCAGGTTGACGTAGCCCTTGACGCGGTAGAAGACGGCTTTGGCGAGACAATCCTGTCACGCGAAAAAGCGAAGCGTCACGAAGCTTGGTTGCAGCTGGAAAAAGCTTACGAAGATCAAGAAACTGTTACCGGTGTTATCAGCGGTAAGGTTAAAGGCGGTTTCACAGTTGATTTAGGTGGCGTGCGCGCGTTCTTACCAGGTTCACTGGTAGACGTTCGTCCGGTTCGCGAAACTGCACACCTGGAAAACAAAGATTTAGAATTTAAAGTGATCAAGCTGGACCAGAAGCGCAACAACGTTGTTGTTTCACGTCGTGCTGTTATCGAAACCGAGACCAGTGCAGAGCGCGAAGAGCTGCTGGAGAGCCTGCAAGAAGGTCAGGAAGTTAAGGGTATCGTTAAGAACCTGACTGACTACGGTGCGTTCGTTGACTTAGGTGGCGTAGACGGCTTGTTGCACATCACTGATATGGCTTGGAAGCGCGTTAAGCACCCAAGCGAAGTTGTCAATGTTGGCGACGAAATTAACGTAAAAGTATTGAAGTTTGACCGTGAGCGCACGCGCGTTTCACTTGGCCTGAAGCAATTGGGCGAAGATCCATGGTCAGATATCGCTGCGCGTTACCCTGAAGGTCACCGTCTGGAAGGCCGTGTAACTAACCTGACTGACTACGGTTGCTTCGTTGAAATCGAAGAAGGCGTTGAAGGTCTGGTACACGTTTCTGAAATGGATTGGACCAACAAAAACGTACATCCTTCTAAGGTTGTTAACCTGGATGACGTGGTTGAAGTTATGGTTCTGGAAATCGACGAAGAACGTCGTCGTATTTCACTTGGCCTAAAACAGTGCAAGCCGAATCCTTGGGAAGAGTTCGCGAAGAACTTCAACAAGGGTGAGAAAGTAACTGGTAAGATCAAGTCAATCACTGACTTTGGTATCTTTATCGGTCTTGACGGCGGTATCGACGGCCTGGTTCACCTGTCAGACATCAGCTGGAACACTGCTGGTGAAGAAGCGGTTCGTGAATTCAAGAAAGGCGAAGAAGTGACTGCGGTTGTTCTGCAGGTCGACGCAGAGCGCGAGCGTATTTCTCTTGGTATCAAGCAATTAGAAGAAGATCCGTTCAATAATTACCTGGCGACGCACAAAAAAGGTGCTATCGTTACTGGTAGGGTCATCGAAGTTGATGCCAAAGGCGCTAAAGTTGAATTAGCGGAAAGCGTTGAAGGTTATGTACGTGTTGCTGACATCTCACGTGACCGTGTTGAAGATGCCACCACCGAACTGAAGCTTGGTGATGAAATCGAAGCACGTTTCATGGGCGTTGATCGTAAGAACCGTACCTTGAGCTTGTCAATCAAAGCGAAAGACGAAGCTGAAGAGAAAGAAGCTCTTGAGTCAGTGAACAAGCAGCAAGACGAAGGCGACTTCACTAACGCAATGGCAGAAGCTTTCAAAGCAGCGAAAAGCGACGACTAATTCGCGCGAAAGTGCCCGGCATTGACGCAACCAAGAGGAGCTTAAGATGACAAAATCGGAACTGATCCAACAGTTAACGTTATTGTATCCCGAGCTTTCTCCGCGTCAGGTAGAAGATGCGGTGAAGGAACTTATCGAACAGATGGCGCAGCAGCTTGCTGCGGGCGATCGAATTGAAATTCGTGGCTTTGGTAGTTTCTCACTGCATTATCGCGCCGCACGTGTCGGGCGTAACCCGAAAACTGGCGAAAAAGTCGAGCTTGAAGGTAAATATGTACCGCATTTCAAGCCAGGCAAAGAGCTGCGCGAGCGCGTAGACAACGTTAGTTAAACGGGCGTTAATTTCGCGTCGAGTTCAGCAAAACGGCATGCTATAGTTAGGCATGCCGTTTTTTTTTGAGTTGCGCTCACACTAAGCACTAGGACTTGCGATGCTGCGTTTTATTTTTATAGGCCTTCCTTTGTTAGTTCTGTTTCTGCTGGCGGTTGCTTTTGGCGCCCTGAACAAGCAGGCAATTACCTTTAACTTTCTCATTGGCGAAGTGACACTACCGGTCGCGGTGCTGGCGGGTTTATTTATCGCTCTTGGCTTTATTGTCGGTCTGTTGGCGATGACCGCGAAGCAAATCGCACTACGTAATGAAAACCGCAAGTTACGGCGTCAGGTGACTCAGCGGGACAGTGCGAATGCTTGAGCTGTTGTTCCTGTTGTTACCGGTCGCGGCCGCTTATGGCTGGTTTATGGGGCGCAACAGCGTCCGTAACGAAGATCGCCGCGAACAGGAAGAGTTCTCTAAACAGTATGTTACCGGCTTAAATTTACTGCTTTCTGATCAACCCGACAAAGCGGTTGATCTCTTCATTGAGTTACTTGATGTCGACTCCGATACCCTGGAAACGCACTGGACGCTCGGTAAACTATTTCGTCGCCGCGGTGAAGTTGACCGCGCGATCAAAATCCATCAGAACTTAACCTCACGACCGAACATTAGCGAAAGCCAACGCCGGCACGCCATGTTTGAGTTGGGGCTGGATTATCTGGCCGCAGGTATTTTCGACCGCGCCGAAGAAATGCTGGTGTCATTGCAAACTGATAAGGAGTTTGCCGAACCTTGTCAGCGCTATCTGCTGGAGCTTTATGAATCGACCCATGAGTGGGACAAGGCTATCAAGGTAGCACTGAAACTGGCGCGTCATGATAAATCGGCAGAAGCATTGGTAGCGCAGCTGTATTGTGAGCTCGGCAGTCTTCAGGACGATCCGCAGCTAAGTGAAAAGTATTATCAGAAAGCCCGCAAACATGACCCTGACAATGTTCGCGCAGCGCTCTCGTTGGGCCGTATGTGGTATGAGCAAGGTGAGCTCGGCAAGGCCCAACGCATGTTGATGAGCATTCTCGATGCTGATCCAGCCTTTATTTCTGAAGCGCTGCCCATACTGAAAGCCTGTTTTGCCAGTCAGAATGACGAGGCAGGCTTCGTGCAGTTTCTGCATAAGTGTGTCAGTGAGGCTAACTCGACGACCGCAGCGATGATGCTTTCCGAGGCGGTGGCGAGGGCGTCCTCGATTGAAGAGGCTGAGCAGTTTATGCAATCGGCCTTATTACGTAATCCTACCATGAAAGGTTTTCATCAGTTGATGGACTTTCATATCCGCGCTGCCGACGTAGGTAAAGCGCGCGATAGCTTACAAATGCTGCAGAAACTGGTGCAGCAACAGTTGCAGCAACGTCCGAAATACCGTTGTCGCCATTGTGGCTTCGCCGGCAGCACGCTGTATTGGCACTGCCCGTCGTGTCGGGTTTGGGGCGAGATTAAACCAATAACAGGACTGGATGGAGGTTAAATGAAGTCGTCGCCGTTAATTTTTGTCGCGTTAGATTATCCGGATGCACAAAGCGCCTGGCCATTGGTCAGGCAGTTGGATCCGCAGCTATGTGGTGTGAAAGTAGGAAAAGAGCTTTTTACCAGTGCCGGCCCGCAATTTGTTCGTGAGTTAGTGGAGCGTGGTTTCAGAGTTTTTCTCGATCTTAAGTTTCATGATATTCCCACTACCGTTGCCAAAGCGGTGAAGGCTGCTGCCGAGTTGGGTGTCTACATGGTGAATGTCCACGCCGCGGGTGGTCGGCGTATGTTAGAAGCGGCGCGCGCAGCATTGGCTGAGCGCGAACAACGTCCGTTATTAATTGCGGTAACCGTTCTGACCAGCATGACCGCCGATGATTTGCACGAGTTGGGGCTCAATGTCACCCCCGCGGAACAGGTATCGCGCCTGGCCAGACTAACCAAAAGCGCAGGCCTGGACGGTGTGGTGTGTTCTGCGCAGGAAGCGGAAATGTTACAAGAGCAGTGTGGCAACGACTTTGTATTGGTTACCCCCGGTATTCGTCCGGCGGGTAGTGAGCAGGGTGATCAGAAGCGCGTGATGACGCCCGAGCAGGCGGCGCGGCAGGGTATTCAGTACCTGGTCATCGGTCGTCCCATTACGCAGGCCAGCTCACCGGCAGAGGCGCTACAACAGATTCAGGCATCGCTGACAGCTTAATCGGCGATATCCGCTCGCTTCGGCTCGCCCAGCAGACTAAGCTCCTTGTACTGCTTTCGCAGTCTCAAACAAGGAGCTTAAAAATGTTACGGAAAACCCTTTTTCTTGCCCTGTTCGTCGCGTCTGGCGCGCTGACAAGCGTCGCTGCGACCGCACAACCACTCACCGTTCAACCGACGCAGCAACAAAACGCGTTGCAGCAGCAGCAAGTCATTAACGTGAATATTAATACCGCCAGTGCGGCGGAATTAGCGATGTCGCTGACTGGCGTGGGGCAACGCCGCGCCGAAGCCATTGTGGCGTTACGCGAACAACTGGGTGGCTTTACCGATGCCAATCAGTTAATGCAGATTAAAGGCATTGGCCCGCGGTTGATCGAACTGAATAAAGAGCGTATTGAGCTCTAATCGTCTGACAGCCGGGCAAGTTTCGCCAGGCGGCGGTTGTGTAGCCACCAGGCAAGGATGCCGGTAAGGATACCAGCGCCATGCAATTGCCAGACTTCGCGAACTTGCCCGGCTGTCAACATGCTCTGCCACCAACCTGCGGCTTCGGCCAACCACTTCGCCAATAATAGCACTGTGATCAGGAATAGCAGTTGACGTTGCCTGGCAGAGTTGCGCTGCTGCCATTCAAAACATAAGCCCATCACTAGTAGGCCATGATTGACGATGGAGAGGCCGACAAAGTGGTGCTCAAAGCCCACAGCCCACAATAACCCCGAGCTACCCAACGTTATAATCACCAGCGCGTTGAGGTAGGTGCGAACGGTAAAGTAATGGGCAAATAGTACGGTCAACAGCAGTAATGCCGCGATGTTAGCCAGCCAGTGACTTTGACTGAGATGTAAAAAATGTGCGGTCAGCAGCCGCCATGGCTCTTGCCATAATAACTGCGGAGCATAATCAAATTGCTCAAGTAAAGCCGCATACTCAAACTGATAGTAATAAGCCCAGACCGCAACTGCGGCTAGCACGATGCTACATATAATGACTTGAAGACGGTCAGACATAAGTCGTAGATTCACTTTACTGGCGTTGTGATAAAAGCATAAGCCCTTTATGATAGAAGCCACCTATCACTCTGTAAACCAGAACCTTTGACAGCAAAGGAATATTTATGAAACGCACTTGTCTAGCCGTCGTGCTGTTGCTTGCCTGTGGTGGTCTGTTTGGCTGCACTACCGATGTCGACGAATCCGCTGTTCGAGATAAGCGGGAGCCCGAAGCTGCGACCGGGATCACTGCCAAACAGGCAGTGCTTAGCAATGACTTTATGGTTGCGGCAGCAACGCCACAGGCGGCAGCCGCGGGCCGCGCGATATTGGCCGAGGGGGGCAGCGCCATTGATGCGGCAGTTGCCGTGCAGGCCATGTTGACGCTGACAGAGCCGCAGTCTTCCGGCATCGGTGGTGGCGCTTTTATTCTTTACTGGGACAATCAGACTAAGCAGCTCTATACGATTGATGCCCGTGAAAAAGCGCCGATGACGGCGCAGCCTGACCTGTTTTTAAATGCTGAGGGTGAACCACCGGAGAATTTCTGGGACGCGGTCATTGGCGGGCGTTCCGTGGGCGCACCGGGAGTACTGAAGGGTCTCGAGCTTGCCCACGCACGCTGGGGCAAAACGCCCTGGGAAAAGTTATTTGCCGAGACCATCACTGCGGCAGAAGAGGGCTTTGTTGTTTCCCCGCGCCTGCAGCGGTTATTAGAAATGGAGCTAAACCCGGGGTTGCCGCAGCTTGAACCTGCAGCGTCTTATTTTTATCCGGGTGGTACAGCGTTACAGGCGGGGACCGTCAAGCAAAACCCTGAACTCGCCTGGGCGTTACGGTTGATTGCAGAACAGGGCGCAAATGCGTTTTATCGCGGTCCTATTGCTGAAAAAGTAGTGACGGCGGTGCGTTCAAGTAGTGTTTCGCCTGGCCTTTTAACGTTAGACGATATGGCCAACTATCAGGCGGTGGTGCGCGAGCCTGTGTGTCATGGCTACCGCATTTATACTGTCTGCGGGATGGGACCACCAAGCTCAGGCGGGCTTACTGTTTTACAGATTCTTGGCATTCTGGAAAATTTCCCAGTTGCAAACTGGGAGCCTGACAGCGTAACCACGGCCCACTATTTTACCCAGGCGTCACGTCTGGCCTTCGCCGATCGAAACCGCTACATTGCTGACAGTGACTACGTTGATGTGCCCATCACCGGCATGTTGCAAAAGAGCTATCTGGCCGAACGTTCGCGCTTAATTGGCAACCGCGATCTGAAAAAAGCACAGCCAGGTCATTTTGACAGCATTGGGTTAGCTGACGATCAGTCGCCAGAATTTCCGAACACCAGTCATATTTCTATTGTAGATGCGGCCGGCAATGCGGTGTCAATGACCACCAGTATTGAAATGGGATTCGGCTCGGCCGTCATGGCGAGTGGCTTTTTGCTGAACAACCAGCTGACCGACTTCTCGCTAGTGCCACGCGAGGATGGGCGTCTGATCGCAAACCGCGTGCAAGCTGGTAAGCGTCCGCGTAGTTCAATGGCGCCGACCATGGTGTTTGATGCCGAGGGCGATGACCTGTTACATGTGGTTGGCTCTCCCGGTGGCGCGCGGATTATCGATTACGTCGCCCAAACGCTGCTTGGTTTACTGGACTGGAAACTGAACATGCAACAGGCCATTGATCTGCCGCATGTCACCAATCTCAATAATTATACCGCGCTCGAAGAAAACACTGTCATGGCTGAGCTCAAAGGTAAGCTGGAAAGTAAGGGACACAACGTCCGCGTTACCGATCTGAATAGTGGCTTGCACGGTATTTCATTGTTGCCGGGCGGCCAGTTACTCGGTGGTGCGGATCCGCGCCGCGAGGGGGTTGCCTTAGGAGAGAACGAGTAATTACTCGTTCTCGTTTTCGTTCTCGTTTTCGTCAGTAACCGCCGGAATATAGTTTCCGTAACCTTCCTCAGCCATGTCCTCTAACGGAATAAAGCGCATGGCTGCGGAATTCATACAGTAGCGCAGGCCGGTAGGTTCAGGGCCGTCTTCAAAGACGTGGCCAAGGTGAGAGTCAGCATAACGACTGCGCACTTCCGTACGGGTCATAAACCAGGAGCGATCGGTCTTGGTTTCAATAAACTTATCGTCGATAGGGCGGGTGAAACTGGGCCAACCGGTGCCCGACTCAAATTTGTCGGCGGACGAAAACAGCGGCTCACCGCTGACGATGTCGACGTAGATGCCTTGCCGGTCTTCATCCCAGTAGTCATTTTCAAAGGCGCGCTCGGTTTTGCCTTTTTGCGTGACGGCGTACTGCATTTGTGTCAGTTGTTCTTTGAGTCGCTCCGCTGAGGGCTTTTCAAAATCTGCAAAATTCATCGTCTGCTCCTCTTGTTGGCTACTGGCCGCGGATGTGGGTTCAAAAGCGTCTTCTAAATCATTTTTAAACTTGGTGAAGTCGACATCGTAATTATCGCCCCACACCTCTTCGGTGAACTGAAAGCGGCCTGAGTTACGGGTGTAAACCCAGTATCTGGCTGGATTTTTCTTGTAGAAGTTCTGGTGGTATTCCTCAGCTTTATAAAAAGTGGTCAGCGGCTCAATGGGAATTTTTACCGGCTCTTCATATAAGCGCATGGCTTCGAGTTGTAACTTTTCGCGCTGGGCAATACGTTTTTGCTGTTCATTGTGGTAAAAAATCGCCGGGCGGTACTGCTTGCCGCGATCGACAAACTGACCGTCAAGGTCGGTCGGATCCATCATCCGCCAGAAGGCCTGAATAAGGCCCGTGTAGGTAACTACATCGGGATCATAGTAAACCTGAACGGCCTCAGTGTGCCCCGTACGTCCTTGTGAAACTTCTTCATAGGTAGGGTTTTCTTGGCTCCCTCCAGTATAACCGGAGACCGCTTCACGAACCCCCTGAACATCTTCAAACGCTTTCTCAACACACCAAAAACAGCCGCCGGCAAAGGTGGCGACACGCTCTTCGGCGGACCAGCTTGCTGCACTTAACAGCAGCAAGCTTAGTGTTAAGGTTTTACCCCGCATACGACCTCCGACTAACTGGTTGCCAGTGTCTGTCGCAGTTGCGCAAAAAAGTTTTTGATACGCTCGGCATTTTTGCCGACGTCACTGCGACCTACTCGTGATTTACTACGTACATCAACACGAACTTGATCATCTTCTGGCTGAATCCGGATGACGACATCGTCTTCAAAGCCGAACCAAAAGGTGGTATCGGTGGCTTCAATACGGCCTTCTGACAGGTCACTGGCGACCAGCTGCCAGCCCATGTCATTGACCACCGTCAACGCCGCCTGAAAGACCCGCTGGTAATCGCGATCAAGGTACAGGGGTTGAATATCCGGATAGGCTTGACGTTGCTGGTTAGCGGTGTCCTCGCCAGCGTAACCTGCGGGATTTGGCGCGTCGACCCGCAACGGCGCGACGGCAACAAAAGCCGGTGGGTCCATCAAATCGGTCGAAATGTCATGAATCGGTGGCACTGAGCGTGCCGTCTGTAACTGCTGATAAGGCATGTAAAAACTGATAAAGCCGATGAGTGCAGCAACCGTCAGCGCCGCCAGGCGATAGCCGCGTGGGCGTTGCCAGATAAGAAAAACGATGATCAGAATGACTGCTGCGAGACCGACATAAGCGGCCCAGCGCAGTAAGGTAAAGCCCAGACTTAAATCAATCAGTTGCCAACGGTACAGCGGCCCGGCGAGGATGAGTAAAAAGCCCGCAATCAAGCCTAAGGCAATCAGAAAAGAACCCAGTTTCCGAATCATGACCTGCTCCTAATGTTGTCATCTCAGGATTACGTTACTGTTTATACTCTAGATCAGAACCTGGTAAAGACATAACCGACGGGCATAATATTTATCAATGCGTTAGAGTAGTCGTAACGGAACAGAAGGAGGTGATTGTTGAGACAGTTTCACCTGGCATTGCGCATGACTGTAGTGGTCTTTTTATGGCTGACCTTCAGTTTTAGCAGCAATGCCGCAGAACAACAGCCGGTGCGATTTTATGCCTGGGGCGGTTCAGCTGAGGTCAATGCGTATATCGAATGGGCCAGTACCGAGCTTGCCGCAGAGCATGGTATCGCGCTGGAACATGTGCGCGTGGCTGACATTAGTGAGGCTGTGACCCTGTTACTTGCAGCCCGGCCCGATGAACCTGTGGCCATCGATTTGTTGTGGATTAATGGTGAAAACTTTGCCGCACTGAAACAAGCCAACCGTCTGCTCGGTGAGTTACCCCGACAAGTACCCAATGCGGTGAACCTACGTGAGGATCTGAACTGGCAGAATGACTTCGGCACGCCGGTTGATGGTTATGAGTTACCCTGGGGAATTGCTCAGTTGCAGCTGATTGTAAGATCATCCAGACTGGAGACTGGACAAACCATACTTGCTCCCAGTCAGCTACTGGCGTTGGCACAGCAGACGCCGGGTCGCTTCAGTTATCCGAAACCACCTTCGTTTCATGGCACCAGCTGGTTAAAGGCACTGGCGTTTCAATTGCTCGAGCAACCTGAACAACTGTTAGAACCGGCCCCGCAACACGCCGCTGAAGTACTCGCGCCCCTTTGGCGTTACCTTGACCAGTTGCACCCACTGCTCTGGCGTGGCGGCGAGGAGTTTCCGGTGACTGCAGCGCGGCAGCGTCAGCTTTATAATCAGGGCGTCGTCGATAACAGTGTCACCTTTAACCCCAATGAGGTTGCTGCCTTACAACAACAGTTAAAGCTGGCTCCTGATGCCGTGAGCGTCAGCCTGGGATCGCGCGCCTTGACGAACTTTCATTATTTGGCCGTGCCAGTTGCGAGTCAACGTCAGCAGGCGGCTTTACAGGTGATTCAGTTTTTCCTGAGTGCGGCGGCACAGCAACGTAAAGCGGATCCGTCAGGGTGGGGTGATCCGAGCGTGGTGCGAATTGATGAATCGCAGGCGCGCCTTTTCCCCAGCCATCCTGAGCCACATGTGTCCTGGAATCACGCGCTTGAACAGGGCTGGTTAGCAAGGTATCAACGATGAGAAAAAAGCTCGCCTGGACCATGGCCATCAGCCTTATTCTGGTATTTCTGGCATTGCCGTGGCTGCTCGCGCTACAGGGGTTAAGCTGGAACCTGCCAGGGCTGACGGCTGAACTTTGGCGCTATCCCGGAATTGGCACGGCCATCACCACCAGCTTGCTGTGTGGCGTCAGCGCGACGTTACTCAGTACCTGTCTGGCGAGTCTGTTTATCAGTAAGAGTGAGGGCAGTCGTCAACTAAAAGGAAGTGGGCTAAGCCTGACATTTGCCGCGCCACACCTGGCGTTTGCGATCGCATTTTTATGGTTGCTTACCCCTTACGGCTGGATCGATCGCCTGATTCCCTGGCTGACGCTGGGCTTTGAGCAACAGTCACTGACGACGCTAATCACGATTCTGGTGATTAAAGAAACGCCTTTTCTAGTGGTACTCGGTCGTCAGCAACTGGCGCAGTTACCGCATCAGCAGTGGTTATTGCAGGCGCAGATATTGGGTGCTTCCAGAACGCGTGGCTGGTGGCTGGTGGTCTTTCCCGCATGGCTGCGCCAGATGCGGTTACTGATCATTGCCGTGGCAATTTACAGCGTGGCGGTGGTGGATATTGCCTTGGTGGCTGGTCCGCTGAATCCACCCTTGCTGGGTCCGTTACTGATGAGCTGGCAGCAGCAGTTTGGCGTGGCTGAACAGAACCTTGCGGCGCAGGGACTTTGGCTGGTGCTGGCAGCGGGGGTCTTTATGGTGGCGTGGGTGAAGCTCCAGGAGTGGTCGGTGAAGCGCCTGTGTCGGGGTCTTTTGCGCCGCGCCGGAGGAAATCATCGCTGGTTACCTGAGGGCGCGATCAGTGTGTCGCTGCAGTTACTGAAGTGGGTCTTGTTGGCGGTAACTCTATTGAGTGGGTTGGCGTTGCTGGCCATGAGTCTGGGGCAGGGCTGGTTTTATCCGCGGTTAACACCGCTTGAGTGGCAGTTCGCCGAAGCCTGGCAGCTGGCACTTGGTAGTTTGCCGGTGGTGGTCATGACGCTGGCACTAGCGCTTGCGACAGCCGTCATGGTGACCGTGATACTGGTGACCTTGCGGGAATGGCAACGACTGCGTGGTCATGAGTTTGCCGATATCTGGTTCATAGCTGCGTTGCTGATCCCGCAACTAGGTTTGGTCATTGCCTGGTTACAGGCAGAAAGTTTACCCGTGGTAAGTATGCATGCGGAGCATGCCTGGTTACTGACCTGGTACGCACATTGCTGGTTTGCCTTTGCCTACAGCTATCTGAGCTATGCCCCGGCAGAACGGGCCTGCAGCCAAATGCACCTGAATCTTGGTCGTAGTCTTGGCTATGGCTATTGGAAAAGCTGGTGGTACTTTAAACGCCCTGCATTACGCGACGCGCTCAAACATTGCCTGTTGGTCAGTTTTTTAGTCAGCCTTGCGCAGTATGTGCCAACGGTGCTGCTAGGCAGTGGCTACATTCAGACGCTGACGACTGAGCTGGTCGCGCTCAGCAGCGGCGCAGAGTTGCGGTTACCCGCTATCATTGCCAGTGTACTTTGGGTCCTGGCAGCACTGGCGATTTTAATGACTGCCCGCGGTGCACCGGCATCTGCGCCAATTCGGAAATTAACCGGGAGAGAAGAATGAACAAGCACCGCGCAGCAGACAGCAGCGTAGAACTTAGCCGCTGCCAGTTGTTATGGCGCGACGGCAAGCAAGTGGAACTACCGCCATGTCAGCTTGCACCGGGTGAAACACTTGGGGTAATGGGGCCGAGCGGTTGTGGAAAGTCGACCTGGCTGCGTTGGCTGCTGGGCGTTCAGCAAGACTACGTGGACGTGGCCGGCGCCATATATTTTGGCTCGCGCAGGGTTGATCATCTCCCCATTGAGGAACGCAGCACCGGCATGGTCATGCAGGACCAGTCATTATTTCCTCACTATAGCGTGGCGGACAATCTTGCCTTCGCTCTGCGCGCGCAGCGATTAGGCCGTCAGCAGCGTCAGCAGGTGATCGCCGGGCAACTGGATGCGCTGGGACTTGCGGGCTACCAGCAGCGTCTGCCACAACAACTCAGTGGCGGCGAAAAAGCACGCATTAGCCTGTTGCGCGCAGTACTCGCGCGCCCACAGCTGATCTTGCTGGACGAGCCATTCAATGGTCTTGATGCTGCGCGGCGCCGGCAAGTTTGTGAATGGACCTACGCATTTTTACGTGAGCAGCGCATCGCCGCTATCATTGTCAGCCATGATGCGGCTGATCTGAGTGGCGCGCAGCAGCGTTTACAATGGCCTGAAAGCGGCAACCGAAAGGACGAAGAATAAATGATAGATGCTATTTTGTATCCTAAGCTCAAGCCGGTATTAGAGCGGGCAGCGCGACCCTTTCTGAAAGCCGGAATGAATGCCGATCAGATGACCGTGGTTGGTTTTTTGATTGGACTTGGCGTGGTCCCGGCGCTCGCGTATCAACATTACTCGCTGGCATTGCTCTGTATTGTCTTAAACCGCCTCAGTGACGGCCTTGATGGCGCGATGGCGCGGCAAACGCAACGTACCGACGCAGGTGGCTATCTTGATAGCGTTTGCGACTTTATTTTTTATATGGCGGTGCCTTTTGGTTTTGTACTTGCCGACCCGGTCAACTTCGGCCCTGTTGCCGCGCTACTGATGTTCAGCTTTATGGGCACCGGTGCAACGTTTCTGGCGTTTGCCATTCTTGCCGGCAAGCACGGTATTGAAAACCCGCGCTATCCGAATAAATCACTGCACTATATGGGTGGGCTTACCGAAGGCTTCGAAACAATTCTGGCCTTTGTCATTTTCTGTGTCTGGCCGCAAGCCTTCGTGGTAACCGCCAGTATTTTTGCAGCATTGTGCTGGTTTACTGCGCTGACCCGTCTTTCTCTTGGTTATCGGACCCTGCGTCAGCTTGATCGGGTTGCCGGAAAGGAATTGCCAGAATAAAGCGCAAATGGGTGCTGTCACTGTTTGCCGGGTATTCTTTCAGGCCTATATCAATACCATCGGAGCCTTTTTTGGGCGTGGCAGTATAAGAGCGGAAAATACGGTCCCAAATCGAAAAGTTAAAGCTGTAATTACTGTTGGTTTCGCGCGGGATCTGACTATGATGAATGCGATGCATCTCCTGCGTCACAATCAGCGCCCGCACCGGACCTTCAAGCCTACGGGGCAGGGCAACATTGCCATGATTAAATAAAGAGGTTGCGTTCAGTGCTATCTCAAAGATCAACACCACCGTAGCGCCAATACCAAACACCGCCACCACCGCGATCTTCAGTAGCATACTCAGCAAGATCTCCAGCGGATGAAAACGCAAGCCGGTGGTGGTATCAAAGTCGGTGTCGGCGTGATGCACGCGATGAATACGCCACAGTAATGGCACTTGATGGAGAATCCGGTGTTGCCAGTAAATAGCGCAGTCCAGCAGCAAAAAACCAATCACGGCATGCAGCCAAAAGGGCCAGCTAACTTGCTGTAACAGTCCGAATTGCTGGTGCTCTGCCCATACCGCTGCGCCTATGGCGCCCGCTGGGATCAGCACGCGTAGTGCCAGCGTATTGATGGCAACAATACCAAGATTGGCCGGCCAGCGCCGGCGCGCGGGAAGTTTTGCCTGGCGCTTGGGGCGCAATCGCTCCCACAGCATCATCAGCGCCAGGACGCCCAAAAAGCAACCCAGACGCCAATAGAGTTCGGTCTGCATGTGGGTTGCTCCTAGCTGGCCTCAGGGCTACTGACTTTTCTTTTCGCTGTTGGCATAAGGCGGCCAGCCCAGCACTTGTCCGGCTAATACGTGCAGGTGGATGTGATAAACAGATTGGCCGCCATTTTCATTACAATTCATGACCGTGCGGTAGCCGTCTTTAGCAAAACCGTGCTGGACGGCTATTTTGCGGGCGGCAACGAACAAATGACCGACCAACTCGCGATCGTCTTCGTCGATATCGTTGATCGTCGCAATACGTTTTTTCGGGATGATAAGTAAATGCACGGGCGCTTGCGGATTAATGTCTTTAAAGGCCAGTACTTTATCGTCCTCATAAACAATATCGGCGTCGATCTCACGCTCAATAATCTTATCGAAAATCGTTTTACTGGTCATAGCTTACCTCGTTCTTACTGAATGTGGCTGGCAGTTATACTAAAACAACTCAACCTCTTAGTACCAGACCCTTAAGGTACAGAGATTCCGGGAAATTGGTTCTTACCGGATGATCGGGCCCCTGGAATAAACGCTCGATAATATGCATCGGACGTTTGGCATCAAGCGCTGCATCGGCAACCACTTTCTGGAACAACTCGCCACTGAGCAGCCCCGAGCATGAGAACGTCAGTAAGGTCCCGCCCGGGTTCAATAATTTGCATGCCATCCGGTTGATATCTTTGTAGCCGCGACAAGCGCTGATCAGGTTCGCTTTGCTGTCGACAAATTTGGGCGGGTCGAGCACGATGGTGTCAAAGCGCTCGCCGCTGTGATGAAAATCACGCAGCGCCTGAAACACGTCTTGCTGCAGGTTTTTTAACGTTGCCGCAGGCAGGTCATTGCGTTCGTGATTGGCGGTTGCCTGGGCCAGAGCCGGTGCTGAGACGTCCAGGTTGACCACTTCCGAGGCGCCCGCATGGGCGGCAAAAAGTCCGAAGCCACCGGTATAACTAAACGCGTTCAGTACGCGGCGCCCGTTGCTGTAGCGAGTGATGGCAAGGCGGCTGTCACGTTGATCAAGGTAATAACCGGTTTTATGGCCATTGACGATATCAATGCCCAGTTGCAGGCCGTTTTCCTCAATCCACAGCGTGGCCGGTGGGGTGGCGTTGTCATAACTGAAAAGCACCCCCGTCGTCGGCGGCAGGCCTTCTTTCTGACGTACGTCAACATCGGATCGCTCGTAAATATTGCAGTCGGGGAAGTGCTCCCTTAAGGCGGCCACAATTGCCTCGCGCCAGGCTTCAGCGCCGGTACTCAGCAACTGGCATACCAGCCACTGGCCATATTTATCAATCGTAACGCCGGGCAATTCATCGGCTTCAGCGGCAACCAGACGCCAGGCGTCGGTGTTTAACGCAAGTCCATCACGTAATGCCTTGGCTGCAGCGATGCGACGACTAAAAAAGCCCGGGTCGATGGTTTCGCTTTGCTGAAAACTCCAGACCCTGGCCCGAATTTGTGATTGTGGCGACCAGGCAGCGTAGCCCAGCCAGTCACCTTCAGCGCTATGCAGGCTGACGGTATCGCCGGCGCCGGGGTTACCTTTGACGCGGGCAATGGCGCCGCTGAATACCCACGGGTGCAGGCGGCGCAAAGATTTGCATTTTTCGGGCTTAAGATGAACCGTTGGCAGCATCTATTATTTCACTCGCATGCCAGGTTTCGCGCCTTCATGGGGATTCAGAATGAAGAGCTCCTCACCACCCGGGCCGGCCGCCAGGACCATGCCTTCAGACATACCAAAGCGCATTTTGCGTGGCGCAAGATTCGCGACCATCACCGTGTGTTGCCCAACCAGCGTCGCCGGATCATAGGCTGACTTAATACCGGCAAATACCTGGCGCGTTTCGCCGCCAAGGTCGAGGGTCAGCTTCAGCAGCTTATCAGCACCCTCAACATGTTCAGCGTTGGCGATGCGAGCCACCCGCAGGTCAATCTTGGCAAAATCGTCAAAACTAATTTCTGCTGCGATCGGGTCTTTGCTCAGCTCACCATTGTCACTGGCCGCGCTGGCGGTATTCGCTGCTTTCGAGGCATCAATCATGTTGTTTACGTTATCCATATCAATACGTTGTAAGAGGGCTTTAAAAGGTTCGATAGCGTGACCTTTCAGTAACTGGCGATGACTGTCCCAACTGAAGTCTTCATTCAGGAACTGCTGGACGCGCTGGGCCAGATCGGGAACCACCGGCGTCAGGTAAATCATCAATAAGCGGAACAGGTTGATACCAATCGAGCAGATTTCATGCACCCGTTCGGCTTTTGCAGGATCTTTAATCAGCTGCCATGGCTCTTCTTCCGCTATGTAGAAGTTGGCCTTATCAGCGAGCGCCATAATGTCGCGCATGGCGCGTGAGAATTCACGCTTTTCATAAGCTTCGGCAATAGTGTTGGCCGCTGCCTGGAACTCATCAAGCAGATCGGTTTCCTGCAGTTCAGACTTCAGCTTACCGTCAAACTTTTTCTGGATAAAACCGGCGCAACGACTGGCAATATTCACCACTTTACCAACCAGGTCGCTGTTTACCCGTTGTGCGAAATCACTGAGGTTGAGATCAAGATCATCAATCCGCGCAGTCAGTTTGGCAGCAAAGTAGTAACGCAGGTAGTCCGGATCAAGATGGTCTAAATAGGTACGCGCCATAATGAAGGTACCTTTTGACTTCGACATCTTGGTGCCGTTGACCGTAATAAAGCCGTGCGCCCAGACGTTGGTGGGCTGACGGAAGTCGGCACCTTTGAGCATGGCCGGCCAGAACAGACTATGGAAATAGATAATATCTTTACCGATGAAGTGGTAGACCTCGGCGTCACTGCCAGGCTGCCAGTAACTGTCAAAGTCGGCATTCCCCGTTACGGTGCAGTAGTTTTTAAAACTACTCATGTAACCGATGGGAGCGTCGAGCCAGACATAAAAATACTTGCCCGGCGCGTCTGGAATCTCAAAGCCAAAGTAGGGCGCATCACGACTGATATCCCAGCGTTGCAGCCCGGCATCAAACCACTCGTTAAGCTTGTTCGCCATTTCTTCCTGCAACGAACCCGAACGGGTCCACGCTTTTAACATGTCTTCAAAGGCTGGCAGGTCGAAGAAATAGTGCTCTGACTCGCGCAATTCAGGTGTCGACCCGGAAACGGCAGAAGTTGGATTCTTCAGTTCGGTAGGCGCATAAGTTGCACCACAGACATCACAGTTATCGCCATATTGATCCGCGGCGCCACACTTCGGACAGTCACCTTTCACAAAGCGATCAGGCAAAAACATCTCTTTGTCAGGATCATAGAGCTGCGAAATCGTCTTGGTCTTAATATGCCCCGCATCGCGCAGACGGGTGTAAATCAACTCGGCAAGCTCGCGGTTTTCCGGGCTGTGAGTGGAGTAATAATGATCAAAAGCAACATGGAAGTCGGCAAAGTCGGCTTGATGCGCCTGATTCATTTCCGCAATCATCTGTTCCGGCTCAACACCTAACTGCTGAGCTTTGAGCATGATAGGGGTGCCATGGGCATCGTCGGCGCACATGTAATGACATTCATGGCCACGCATCTTTTGAAAGCGCACCCAAATATCAGCCTGAATATAGCCGAGCATATGGCCAATATGAATCGGGCCATTGGCGTACGGCAGCGCATTCGTTACCAGAATCTTACGCGTTGCTGTTGTCATGTATTTCGTCCATCTACCTTCAAGTTTCACAAAGCTCGAAGTGTACCTCAAAGAGCACTGGCAATCCACCTGGACTCGCCGTATCATGCGGGCTTAAACCTTTATCAGGGAGTTGTCCATGATTGGTAAATGGTGGCCGAGAAAGACCTCGGAAAAATCGACCGCACCCGCCGGGTCGTCGGCATTGCCGGCGCAGCTGGCCTCAGCTGTAGCGCAGTTTCGTCTGCCGGGCTGGTCAACCGCAGTACCGCAACACTGGTGGCAGCTGGAGGGCCAACAGTTACAACTGAAGCTGCCTTTCGCGGCAACTGATGCGGTGCTAGCCCCCTTGCGGGACATGCCGCAACTGAATGATTATCAGATCAGTTTGCGGTGCACTATTGAAAAATTACCCAATTCGCAGCCCGATTTACCTTTGGTATATGGCAATGTCATCGTGGTTTCCTCAGGAAAAGGCGGTGTCGGCAAGTCTTCAGTGGCAGTACAGCTGGCCCTGGGACTGGCTGAGAGTGGCGCAAAAGTAGGTTTGCTTGACGCCGATGTCTATGGCCCGTCATTACCGACCATGCTCGGTGGCAGCGCTGAAAAGCAGGGCATTAACGCACAAAATAAAATGGAACCCCATTTGCGTCACGGCGTTTATGTCAGTTCGCTCGGCTATCTGGCTGATGCCAAAGATGCTGCCATCTGGCGTGGGCCCATGGCCAGTGCTGCGTTACAACAACTGTTTAAAGATACACAATGGCCGCGGCTGGATTATCTGATTATTGATATGCCGCCCGGCACCGGCGATATTCAACTGACCATTGCCCAGAAAATTCCGGTGACCGGCGCGGTGGTGGTGACCACGCCACAAAATGTGGCATTAGCGGACGCCGAAAAGGGTATTGCGATGTTCCGTAAAGTGGGCATTCCCATTACCGGCCTGATTGAAAATATGAGTTACTTTAAATGTTCGGCATGCGGTCACCTTGATCCGGTATTTGGCAGTGAAGGGGGCGTGCGCGTCGCCAGCGAGCATGAAGTTCCACTGCTGGCACAGTTGCCGCTGGCAAGTAAAATTCGGCAAGCACTCGATGAAGGCGAACCGTTACTGGTAAGTGCGCCGCAACATGAACTTAATCAACCCGTCCGGGACATGGCCGTAGCGGTGGCCGGGCAGCTCTACCAACAAGCGAACAAACACCAGCGTGCTGGTTAAAATTAGTGGAGTGCGCGCATGCGTTTAACTGATGAACAGATAGAACAATACCTTGACCGTGGTTTGATTGGTATTGAGCCGCGACCGTTGAGTGCCGACATTAGTGGCGTCACGGTGGATATTCACCTGGGCAATGAATTTCGCGTGTTACAGGATCACGCCGCACCCTTTATTGATATCAGTGGTCCGCGTGAAGACATTGAGCGCGCGATGAATCAGGTCATGAGCGACGCTATTATTTTAAAGCCGGAACAGGCGTTTTTCATTCATCCGGGCGAATTTGCCCTGGCGGTCACTCACGAAAGCGTGACCCTGCCTGATAATATGGTGGGCTGGCTCGACGGCCGCTCGTCATTAGCACGGCTGGGACTGATGGTTCATGTTACCGCCCATCGTATTGATCCAGGTTGGTCGGGGCAGGTGGTGTTAGAATTTTTTAATAGCGGTAAGCTGCCCCTCGCCTTGCGACCGCAGATGAAAATCGGCGCCTTAAGTTTTGAGCAGCTGGAACAGTCCTGCGCGCGCCCTTACAGCAAACGCAAAGACGCCAAATATAAAGATCAGCGCGGCGCAGTCGCCTCACGCATCAGCGCCGACACCAACAACTAATATCCACTAACAAAAAGGCCCGCAACCGCGGGCCTTTTTACTGTTTCTATCAACGCAACGGCGTGGCGTGCGAAGCACCACCGAAGATAGCATTCATCAAAGTAATATTAAGACCGTCAAGATAAGCGCGGTAGGTCGGCTCCTGCGCGAAGCTGATCACCATGCCCCGACCTCGGGGTTGCCACATCAGATAAGGTTTATAGGCAAGTTGTTGTTTGTTTTCCTGCCATAAATAGCCACTCACCAGTAGCTCATCCTCTGCGGCGTAGTTCATCAGGTTACGACCGTTATTAATGGTCAACGGACGGTAGATTTGATTGCCCACGGTCAACGCGTTGACCGTCTCAGGCACACCTGCGGTTAACCAGTGCTCCTGATCAACGTCCAGTTGGGTGAGTACACCAGAGGTCCAGTACGGGTCAGTTGCTGCGCCATTTTCATAATTGTGCAGATGTTGCACCGACTCGAGCAGCATGCCACTTACCCGCGGTTCACTGTGTACGTCAACGGTTTGTGCCTGCGCTTTCTGTTCCAGCGCGCTGGCAAGCAGGCCGGCATCCACTGCCCATTGGGTTGCATTGCTCATGGTAATCAGCACGCCACCACGCTCAACCCACTGCTGAATATTCTTCTGGCCTTGTTCGCCGAAAGTCGCCTGCAGATTGCCATATACCGCCGGCAGAATAAGCACCTGATAGCGGCTCAGATCGGCCTGGCGAAGTTGCTCAGCGCGAATTGCGGTCACCGGATAATTGAACTGGCGCTCAATGATAAAGCGCGTATGGCCGGTATTCAGGCTGCTAAAGGGCTCGTCCCAGGCCAGCGCAATACGTGGCGCATGCAATTGTTGCACGTTGTCGGAGCCAAAGTTAGGACCATCGACAACCCAGCTGGTATCGACTCCGGTAATATGAGCGCCGGTAGAGCCAGCCAGAGCTTGCAGCTCGCTGGCCAGTTGAGCGTTGTTATCGGCACGGGTAAAGATCAGCGAGCCGGCCGGATAACGGTCGCCATTTTTCAGGGTGAAAGGCAAATCACTTTGCTTAACCTGTAAGCCGGCGCGCAGGGCTGCAGTGAGTAAACGGCCCGTATTCATATCACCCCAGCGGGCAAGAAAAGCCACTTTAGCGTCAAGATTGCTAATGCTGCCCGGTGCGATCAATTGTTCGCCCACCTCAGTCAGCTGCAAGCGCGGAATGCGCGCGCAACGTTGTTGCTCGAGGTTGAACATCAGCGGCAGTGACCAACCTGTCACGTCGTAAATTTGATCAGGCAGGTTTTGACTGCGGCGGCGCTCTTGTTCGGCTAAAAAGTCAGCCGCCATATCCACTTGTTCGTCGAGCAGCGTGCGCGCCATGTAATGCGCAGGCTGGGCATTGTCAATGACGAAGCTACCGGCACTGAAGTTGGTACCGCAGGCCTCAAAGCTTTGTTCAGCGCGCTGCACCGTCACACCATGGCGACTTAATAAGCCGGCTAAACGCTGGCTGCCAGCGGCATCAGGTTGTGCGTCAATAACAATGTAGCGTTCTTTACTGGCTTTGCCGTCGGCCAGCGCCTGCTTACGATAGTTCCAGAAATCACGCAGTAACCGTTCGCGTTGTTGGCTGGCGGTTTCAATGGTCGCCAGCGAGGCGACGAAATGCCGTTGTACGCCATCGCCGTAAGTCAGAACATCGCCGTCGCGGGTGCGGAATTTATGCCCACGCGCGGACGCCATTTCATAAGTCATCGCCAGGGTCCCGTGATAAAGCGGCCAGCTGGCGCCATAACCGGGATAAAATGCGTCAAAGATTTCGCGGGTGAAGTAGTCATAGCCGAGTTTGTCGAACCACTTGCCGTTATTCTCACCGATATCCCACAACGCGTCGCGCTGGCTCTCTGCGATTAACGGATTATAGGGGCGCGCTTCGGGCGTAAAGTAATAGCTCTGGTCGCCACTCATTTCGTGTAAATCAACAAAAATCAGTGGAAAGGTTTCCAGCAGAGCGTCAACCTGTCCCGCAACCTCAGGTTGTGTCAGGGCAATCCAGTCGCGATTGAGATCAAATAAGTAGTGATTGCTGCGACCGCTGGGCCAGGGTTCATTGTGTTCGGCGGAGATACGATCGGCACTGTGTTCCATGCCTGCGGTCATATAATAGCGGCTGACAAAGCGGGCACGACCGTCGGGATTTTGTACCGGATCGATAAAGACTAAGGTGTTGTCCAGCAAACGCTTAGTCTCTGCATCGGTTGCAGCCAGTAAATGCCAGGCGGTTAAGATAGCAGCTTCAGGTGAAGAGATTTCATTTCCGTGGACACCGTAAGAAAGCCAGACACTGGATGGTAGTTCACTGATAAGCCGCTGTGCTTCACTTTCACTGGTGCCCTGTGGGTTAGCAAGCGCCTGCATGCCGCCGCGAAAATCACTCAGCGCGGCCATGTTATGCGCGCTGCCTACAGCGACATAATAAAGCGGCCGACCTTCCCAGCTCTCGCCGTAGTGAATAATATTGACTTGTTCAGGGTGCGCTTCGGCGAGTGCCTGAAAATAGTCGTAGATAGCAGCAGGTGAGGAAATTTTACTGCCTAACGGGTAGCCAAGTACCTGCTCGACGCTCGGTGTCTGTTGTTGATAATTGACGTCGAGCCCCAACGGAGCTGTGGACTCGGCATGGGCAACGGCCGAGCCAAATAAGAAAAGGGCAGCGATGGTCTTCAATTTCATAAGCGTGCAGTCCTGTGTAGTTAGGTGGCGTCTCGGATCAGGCCCAGAGCCCGATTTAACGTTTCCCGTAAGCTTTCTTTGGCATGTCGTTGCGGAGCTGCGCTGTCCGCCTGAATGCTATTCAGGTGCGGTAAGGTCACTGCCGGATCAGCATCATTAGTAATAATCACGTCAATCAGCTGCTGGCCCAATTGCGCATGGAGCCAATCGATACGTTCGCTTAAGCGCAAGAGCCCCGCGGGACTTTGTTCCGGTAGCAGATTATCAATAAAGATGACCGGTGCAGGGCTATTCGCGATGGTTTCCACAATTCCGTCGACTAGTAGCGGCGGCATAATGGAGGTCAAAAAGCTGCCGGGACCGATGATAATCAGATCGCTGCGACGAATATGCTGCAAGACTTCCGGCGTTGCGCTGACCGGGCTTGAGAGGCGAAGCTTACGCGGCATATGCTGTAACTGATCCACCAGCAGTTCGCCAAAACACTCCAGACCTTCCTCGGTATCGGCGACCAGGTCGACCGGTGTCTCCGACATGGGCAGCAAACGCGTGTTTACGTTCAGCAACCGACTTAACAGCTGGATACCGTCCAGAGGCCGGGCGCTGACCTGATTCAGTGTGTGGAGTAATAAATTCCCCAGATTGTGCCCAGCCAGGCGTTCATCTTCATTGAAGCGATAATTGAGGACATCGGCGGCTAACGGCTGATCGACCAGTTGCGACAGGCAGTTGCGGATGTCGCCCCAGGCAATGGTTTGGTGGGAGCGGCGTAGCAGGCCACTGGCACCACCATTGTCTGTGGTCGCGACAATGCCCACCAGCCGGCGTTGTAAAAATTGTAAACTCGACAAAACCCGCCCCAAACCGTGTCCGCCACCGATGGCGGTGACGCACTTAAGTTCGCTTAATAAACAATGCTGCTCGGCGCTTGCAGAGGAGGGCATGAATGCATTCCTTTAATAAAACATAATCGAAATTTAAACAAAAATGTACTTTAAGCGTAAACGTATCTTTTAGCAATTTTTTGCCGCTGAAAAACGTCCGTTCAAGACCCTCTGAAGTGTAAGATATTTGCAAATCAACCCATCAAGATACGTTATGTAGGCTAGGATCTTGTATGTAAATTAAACAAATAAACCTTTTAACCGAACAATTTTAACGTAAAGGTCGTTTATACCATTGCAAAATTATGAGCGCTTCGGTATAACGTTCTTAAAATACCATAGGAGGTATATCGTCATGTTAAATAAACGTTTTTCTCGTGGTCTAATTGTTAGTGCTACTGCCTTGGGCCTGGTTGCCTGTGGTGGCTCCTCTGATGATAACGCAAATGAACAAATGGCGCGCTTTTCATTAGCGGTAAGTGATGCTCCTGTGGATAACGCCGACGCAGTGGTGGCGTGTTTTAACGCGATTGAGCTGGTGGGCAATGACCAGGGCTCACAAGTTTTCACCATTGGTGAATCAACGAACACCATTGAGCCAAACGATGTCTGTAAAGACGCCAGTGGTAATACGATTCCAAATACTGTCGGCATTGACTTATTAAGTTACACCGGCTCTGACTCGGTGAACCTGGTTGACGGTATCGAAGTTGCGCCAGGCACTTACGGACAATTGCGTCTGGAAATGTCAGAAGGCTCTTATGTGCAGGTTGGCGAAGAACAGTTGCCATTGCGCGTGCCTTCAAATGAATTGAAGTTCGATGGCGTCACCTTAGATGTGGCCGGTAATGCGTCCTACACCGTTGAATTCGATCTGCGCCAGGCAATGGTCGATCCGGTGGGTATTGACGGTTATTTCCTCAAGCCGCGGGGCGTCCGTTTGGTGAACAATCTGCAGATTGGTCACATTGAAGGCACTTTGGCTGAGGAACTGTTAATTACAAATTCTTGCACGGTCGCACCAAGCGACGTGTCTGAACCAGTGGCTGTGGTTTATTTCTATGAGGGATCTGATTTAGAAATAACCACCCTGGCAGATGTAGGTGGGGCAGAGACCCATCAGCCGTATGCTGTTGCAGCAGTGTACTTTGATGGTGTTTCTGCCTACACCTTTTCTGTCGGTTACGTGGCGGCAGCTGATTACTCCGCTGCGTGGACCTGTCAGACGGATGACGATCCTGAGGCAGATGATGACCTAACATTTAACGGAGTTGTAAATGTTAGTGTTAGTGGAGGTGAGGCAGTGACGACTGTTGATATCTCCGGATAAACACACTAACAACTGCAGTTAGCCCATGTTTATCACTTTGTTCTCCAATTAAAAGCCCCGCAAGGGGCTTTTTTGGCTTTTTTTTCCCTGTCATTCAGGCCATACTTGAGCGCTCGATCGTACAATCGACGTGTAATTGTAACTGTAAATGTGAGTGAAGCATGTTCCGAACAAAACACACCCTCGCTAGTGTCCTGCTGCTTGCATGTGGCTACCTGGCCCCGTTGCACGTTCAGGCGCAAACGGACTGCACTACCGACGCTGACAATCAATGCAGTTACCAAACGACGCAATTATGTATTGCTGATGTCCCGGGGGCCACACCTATGCAGGTTGAGATTGCCGATACTTTTGGTAAGCGCGCACGTGGCCTCATGCATCGTGACGGCTTGCCGACACATCAGGGCATGTGGTTTTTGTATGACAGTGAGCGACCGGGTTATTCAGGCTTTTGGATGTACAACACCCGTATTCCCCTTGATATCGCCTACTTAGATGAAGATTTGCGCGTGGTAAAGACGTTCACTATGCAACCTTGCACCAGCGTTAACCCGCGTAACTGTCCGAGCTACAAGCCCGGAGCAAACTATTGGTCCGCACTGGAAATGTCAGCGGGCTATTTTGACCAATATGGCATTACGTCAGGCACGCAACTACAACTTTGTGATTAACAGGAGAGCAACCGATGAAGAAGATTTCGGTACTGGCCGCCAGCATGCTGATTATTGCATGCTCACCTGCCAGTGAACCCGAGACGACACAAACCCCTCAGGTTGATGTCGATCCGTACAGCTTTAACGAAAATTACCGTGATTATCTGCGCACCCTAAGCTCTGATGAGTTTGAAGGGCGGGCGCCGGCGAGTAAAGGCGAGGAGCTGACCGTTGAATTTGTCGAAGAGAAATTCCGTAACTGGGGCTTAAAACCATACGATCAAGAACAAAACAGCTACCAGCAACAAGTACCTCTGGTCAAAATGACGCCTTATAACGTCTCTGATATGACGTTTTCGAACGCTGATCTTAATGCATTTGCTTACAAGCAGGACATGATGGCCTGGTCGCCACGCGTGCAGGAAGAAGTGCAGCTGCAAGACAGCGAAATGGTCTTCGCCGGCTATGGCATTGTCGCACCTGAGTACGGCTGGAATGACTACGAAGGCCTGGATGTCGAAGGCAAAACAGTCGTGGTACTGGTGAACGATCCTGGCTACGATTCGGGCGACCCGGAAGTCTTTAACGGTAAGGCGATGACCTACTATGGTCGCTGGACCTACAAGTTTGAAGAAGCCTCCCGTCAGGGCGCGGCGGGTGTCATCGTGATTCATGAAACCGGTCCGGCTGGCTATGGCTGGGGAGTCATTGCCGGTGGTTCACCGGTGCGCTTTGATCTTGCGCGCGAGAACAAGAATATGGATCGTACGCAAATTGAGGGCTGGATCACCATGGAAGCGGCCGATAAGCTGTTTGCCCGGGTGGGTTCCTCGTATGCCGACATGCGCGCGCGTGCGCAACAACCTGACTTTGAGCCGGTCGCGCTTGATACGGCCTTGTCAGTATCCGTACAAAGTGACTTTGAATACCTGAATTCCCCCAACCTGATTGGCTATATTGAGGGAAGCAAAGCACCGGAAGAACACGTGATCTACATGGCGCACTGGGATCATCTGGGGATGAACCCGATTGCCAGCGATGACCAGATTTACAATGGTGCACAAGATAACGCTTCAGGTACCGCAGGGGTGATGGCGATTGCCGAGTTTTTCGCCAGCCAACCGCAGCCTGAACGTTCTGTTGTGTTTGTGCTGGTAACTGCTGAAGAGCGCGGCTTACTGGGCTCGCAGTGGTATGCGAACAATCCGATGCTGCCGTTAAGCAAAGCGGTTGCGGGCATCAACATGGATGTCATGAACGTATACGGACCCATGCGTGACATGGTGGTCGTCGGCCATGGTAACTCTGAGTTAGAGGACTATCTGGCGAAATATGTTGAGCAACAAAACCGCTATGTCGCTCCTGAACCAACACCGGAAGCTGGCTCGTTCTACCGCTCAGATCACTTTAATCTGGCAAAACGGGGCGTGCCCATGTTGTATGCCAAAGGCGGTAATGACCACATTGAACATGGCGAAGCCTACGGTAAAGAAAAGCGCGCCGAGTATGTGCAGGTGGCCTATCATAAACCAGCTGACGAATATGATCCGGAATGGGATCTACGTGGCGTACAGCAGGATCTGTGGCTCTATTACTGGATTGGTAACGAGCTGGCGAATTCAGAAGCCTGGCCAAACTGGTATGCAGGTAATGAGTTCCGCGCAATTCGGGATGAAACTGCCGGCGAACGTCAGTAAAATAGGCGTTCTAAGTTGATAAACGGCGGTAACTGTCAGCAGTTGCCGCCGTTTTTTTCGCTCCCGGTAAAAATGATAAAAGGGAAGTGGTTTGTATAGTTACAGTGCAGAAGTATTTGGCGTTATTGCCCTGATCATCAATTTTATTGCCTACCGCCAGCCGACTGCGGATCGTTATCGTATTATGTCGGCACTGGCACTCGGCTGCCTGTCGATCCATTTTTTCATGCTCGATGCCATTGCTGGCGGTATCGTCACAGGTATTGCGGTACTACGTAATTTTATCGCGCTGCGTTGGCAGGGGCCCTTTGTGCTGTGGGGATTTGTTGCCCTTAACCTGGTATTTCTGGTCATTGAATGGCTGTTCCCGATTGCCTGCATACAGCTGACCGATGGCTTTAGCATTACCTTCTCTGAGCAACCGAGTCATTGGTCCATCTGGATCGCTTATACTTCGTCGATCATTTTCACCGTAGGTTCTATTAAGCTCAACGACCCTGACCGTATTCGCCGCTGGTTCCTGCTCGCTGAATTACTGGGTCTGATCTATGCGATTATCGTGGGTAGCGTGTCCGGTACGATTTTTAATATCGTCAACCTGTCGAGCATTATTCTTAAATTGTTACAGGATAGACAGCTTCGACGCTTGTAATTTCACGGTCTGGCCGCAATAGTATAGGAAGACATGAAGTAAACGATGTGAGAGTTATGCTTATTTATATTCGCCAGTGGCAGCAAAAAATGAAACCCCAACCCGGCGCCAATCCTCTGGTGGTGCTGCTCAGCTGGTTTGTCTTCGGTATCTTTCTGTTACTTGCGCTGGGTATTGGTCTGATTGTGCTCATTGTGGGCTGGATTCTGTTGTTGCCGCTCATGTGGCGCAAGCGCCGGCAACTGAAGCAGATGTGGCAGTTCAATAAAGCAGCGCAACAAGCCCAGCGTCAGGCACAGCAACGCTATCAGCAACAACGTGAGCAGCAGCGTGATCGCGCCGACAGCTCAGTGATTGAGGGCGAATATAGCGTGAAAGAGGACGATCAGGAGCGCCGCTAACGGTGGCGTTGTTGGACCGAGCGTCGGCGGCGCAACGTTCGTTTACCGAGTCCGGTAATAATATCCACCAGTACCACCAGGGCCAGCGCCAACAAGGCTCCTGTCGCCAGCGCCTGCTGATTCAGTGGTACGTTAAAGCTATACTGCTCCAACGTACCGCTTAATAATTCATCATCATGACGCCATACCAGCGCCCACAGCTGCTGTACATAGTTCTGCTGCTGCAGTTGTAACTGCTGCTCAAAGCGCGCCACACGTTGCACCAGCTTCTCAATGATCTTCGCTTCTTGCTGAAAGGCAGGCTCAGGACTTTGCTTGTGGGCCGCTATGAGTCGCTCCAGCTCGCCGTTATAGAACTGGTCGGCTAGCTGCTGATAATCACGGTAATACACCATAGCTTCGGCATATTGCGCAGCCAAACGTTGTTGATACTGAGTCAGCAGGTTGGGGGCCTGAATGCCGATAAGCAGGGTTACGGCGGCAAGGCAGAGAATGAAATAACGGTAAATCATGGCTAAGGTTACCTCAGGTCAATGAGGTAACCTTAGCATGAGGTCAGCGGGAAGTTCTAATCTTCTTCACGCGTTTTCGGTGGGAAAGCGCTACGGATAACGTAGAACAGTAGCGGTACGAAGAAGATTGCCAAAATGGTGCCACCTAGCATGCCGCCCAGTACGCCCGTACCGATGGCCTGACGACTGGCCGCACCCGCGCCGGTACTCAGCGCCAGCGGCAGAACGCCGAAGGTGAACGCCAGTGAGGTCATCAGAATAGGGCGCAAGCGTAACCGTACCGCTTCCAAAGTAGCTGCCAGCAACTCTTTCCCCTGCGCTTGTAAGTCTTTGGCAAATTCGACAATAAGAATAGCGTTACGCGCTGAAACCCCAACTGTCGTCAGCAATCCGACCTGGAAATACACATCGTTTTCGAGGCCCCGTAAACTGGCCGCAATGACTGCGCCAAGAATACCTAGTGGTACCACCAGCATCACTGAGAACGGTATCGACCAGCTCTCATAAAGCGCTGCCAGAAAAAGGAATACGATCAGTAATGACAGAGCATAAAGCAATGGCGCCTGATCACCGGACTGTTTCTCTTCCAGCGAGATGCCGGCCCAGGCATAACCGATTCCGTCGCCAAGCTTAGCGATATGCTGCTCCATTGCCATCATTGCGGCACCTGAGGAATAGCCCGGTGCGGCCTCACCCTGAATATTCATTGCTGGTACACCGTTAAAGCGCTCTAGCCGTTGCGGGCCGAAGGTCCAGCTGGTGCTGGCGAAGGCCGAGAAGGGCACCATTTCGCCTTGATCGTTGCGTACATACCACTCGGCTAAATCTTCGGGCACCATGCGCGCCTCGGCAACGCCCTGCACGTAGACGCGTTTCACCCGACCACGGTCAATAAAGTCGTTGACATAGGTCGAACCGAACGCCGTGCCCAGGGTGCTGTTAATCGCATCAATCGACAGCCCCAGAGCTTTGGCCTTCTGAAAGTCGACCTCGACTCTGAACTGCGCCCGGTCTTCGAGACCATTCGGGCGCACACCTACCAGGCGCTCGTCTTGGGCAGCCATGCCAAGTAGTTGGTTACGCGCCTGTAATAAGGCGTCATGGCCGACACCGCCACGGTCCTGCAGATACAGGTTAAAGCCGCTGGCGTTACCAAGTTCCGGAATAGATGGCAGGTTGAACGCGAAAATCATTGCTTCACGGATCTGACTGAAATAGGCCATTGCGTTACCAATTATCGCCTCAATCTGCAATTCAGGAGTAGTACGTTCCGACCAGGGGTCCATGCGCACGAAGGCGATACCCGAGTTCTGGCCCTGACCGCTGAAGCTAAAGCCGACGACGGAGAAAACTGAGCGAATGCCTGCGGCTTCATCAAGATAGTAGTTCTCGATCTTTTTCATGGTTTGCAGCGACTGTTCCTGAGTAGCACCTGGAGGTAGTTGCATTTGCGTCAGGAACACACCACGGTCTTCATTCGGAATGAAGGAGCCGGGCATGCGTAAGAATAAGTACCCCAATACCGCCACAAGTGCCAGGTAGATAAACACAAACCGCACGCTGCGCTTGATAATGCCACGCACCGATTCGGCATAGCGCTCGGTGACGCGCTCCAGACCTCGGTTGAAAGCCCCGAGAATACCTTTTTTCTGCTTCTCATGATCCACCGGTTTGAGCAGCGTCGCGCAAAGTGCCGGGCTGAAAATGATGGCGACCATGACTGACAATGCCATGGCTGAGATGATGGTAATCGAAAACTGTCGATAGACCGCGCCCGTCGAGCCACCGAAGAAGGCCATGGGTACGAATACCGCAGCCATGACCAGACCGATGGCGATCAGCGCACCGGTGATCTGACCCATGGACTTAATGGTCGCCTTACGCGGCGAGAGCTTCTCTTCGCTCATCAGGCGCTCGACATTCTCGACCACGACAATGGCATCGTCGACCAACAAACCGATGGCCAGCACCAGGCCAAACATCGTTAAGGTATTAATGCTAAAGCCAAACGCTGACATGATGCCAAAGGTGCCCAGCAAGACCACAGGTATTGCCAGCGCCGGAATTAAGGTAGCACGCAGGTTCTGCAGAAAAATAAACATCAGCAGGAACACCAGTACCACGGCTTCAAACAGTATTTTGACCACTTCGGTGATAGAGATCTCGACAAATGGCGTTGTGTCGTAGGGGATCACCAGCTCAACGCCGCTGGGAAAATACTGTTCCAATTCAGCTACGCGCTCTTTTACTGCGGCAGCAGTGTCAAGTGCATTGGCGCCGGTCGCAAGAGTGACCGCCAGGCCGGTGGCAGCGTCGCGGTTGTAGCGCGCGATGGTATTGTAATTTTCACCACCAAGTTCAACATGCGCGACATCAGCAACGGTCACTTTCGAGCCATCCGGATTCACTTTAAGTAGGATTTGCTCAAACTCTTCCACAGTTTCCAGGCGTGTCTGCGCAATGATCGAGGAGGTCAACCGTTGCCCCTCAACAGCGGGCGTGCCACCGAGCTGGCCTGCGGCAACCTGGTTGTTTTGCTCCCGCAGTGCCAGTACTACGTCCTGAGTAATCAGGTTATAACGGGTCAGCTTTTGCGGGTCGAGCCAGATGCGCATGGCGTAAGGTGCTCCGAACAGCTGCACGTTACCCACACCCGGGGTACGGGCAATAGGATCCTGCAAATTACTGGCGATATAATCGCCAAGGTCAATCTGGTTAATTTCCGGATTGCTCGAGGTCAGTGCCAGTACCAACAGGAATGCATCATTCGCCTTCGCGACAATCACGCCCTGATCCTGAACTGCCTGAGGCAGCAGTGGCAGCACCAGCTGCAGTTTATTCTGCACCTGCACCTGAGCGATATCCGGATCGGTACCTGCAGCGAAAGTCAGGGTAATGCTGGCATTGCCGGCCGAGTCACTGGTCGACGAAAAGTATTCAAGATTGTCGACCCCATTGAGGTTTTGCTCAATCAACTGGGTAACACTTTCTTCCAGTGTTTCTGCCGTCGCCCCCGGATAGGTTGCGTTAATCTGCACGGTTGGCGGTGCAATTTCAGGATATTGCTCGACCGGCAACTGGGTTACTGCCAAAGCACCGCCCAGCATGATAACAATTGCAATCACCCATGCGAAAATGGGTCGGTTAATAAAAAATGTTGCCATGTTTTATTTCACTTCTTCCGTTTGTACCGCTGCGCCGGGTTGGATTTTTTGCAGGCCTTCGACAATTACTTTGTCGCCGGCTGAAAGACCTGAGCGTACCACCCAGTTGCCATTTGAAGTGGCGCCTAACGTCAGATAACGCTGCTCAACTTTACCCTCACTATTGACCACCATGGCCACGGCGCGACCACGAGGGTCGCGGTTGACACCTTCCTGAGGTGCCAGAATAGCACCCGTCAAGGTGCCGGTTTCAACCTCAGCGGTCACGTACATACCCGGTAAAATACGCATATCAGCGTTAGCAAATTTTGCCCGCAGGGTAATGGAACTGGTGCTTGGCTGTACGGTAACTTCATTGAACAACAGCTGACCCTCAGCGATGACCTCGCTACCGCCGTTAGCATATAACTTCACCGCAGCCCGATTCAGACCATCAGTGACAATGCGGCCTGAGGCAATGGCCTGTTGCAGGTCGAGGTAGTCCTCGCTGCTTTGCTGAATATCGACATAGATCGGATCAAGCTGATGAATGGTGGCCAGCGGTTGTGCCTGGGCCACATTAACCAGTGCGCCTTCTGTAAGCAGGGAGCGGCCAATACGACCGCTGATAGGCGCCTTCACCTTGGTATATTCAAGGTTGACTTCGGCGCGCTGCAGCTGTGCCTGAGCGGTTTTCAACGTTGCACGGGCCTGCAGGTAAGCCGCCTGGGCCTCGTCAAATTCCTGTTGGCTCACGGCTTTTCCGGCCAGTAATTCCTGAAATCGCTCAAAGCGTGCGGTAGCGGCGTGCAAATTCGCTTCGGCCTGGGCAACGGCTGCTTCTGCTGCACTGACATCCGCTGCATAAGTGGCCGGGTCAATTTGATACAATGACTGGCCGGCGCTAACGGTGCTACCTTCGGTAAACAACTGCTGCTCTATAATGCCACTTACCTGAGGACGCACTTCTGCGCTACGAAATGCCGTGGCACGGCCTGGCAGTTTAACCTGCAGATCAACTTCCTGTGGGGCAATGGTGACAACCCCGACAGTTTGCTGCTGTTGTTGGCCTGCTTGTGCTTGCTGGCCTTCTTCGCCATTACTGCAACCAGCAAGAAACAGAGCACTGCTCAAGACAGCTACAGCAATCGGTGATAGGGTACGTTGACGCATTAAAGTCTACCTCGTAAATTTTTTAGGTCGCGCGAAGCGTTATTGTTTCCGTTTTCAAGGTGCTCAATTATACATACATACATGAATGTTTGTAAGTGGGGTAGCGGTATTTATTTAGGGGTACGCAGGGGAAAAGGTAAAAGTTTATGTCTGTTTCATTTCGTAAAAGCCTTATGGTCGGTGCCGTCGTGCTACTCGCCGGCGTTATCTTGATTTTCGTCTGGCGTACGTTCAGTGATGACGATAGTTCGCGCGCGCGCAACGAGCTTTATACTGAACTGCTGTCCATGTCGGGACAGCTGAATCGCGATTTACCGCGGCTATTGGATCGTCAGACGCGTTTTGATCGCGCTGAAGTCGCAAACTATGGTATGCGTTTCTATTACACCTTGGTTCGTGTGGATCGCTTTGTCCATGACGAGGCGGAACTGGCTACGCAAATTGAACCGCAAATGCGTCGCGAGTATTGTCATGGCGAAGCACTTGCATTTTATCGCGAAGAAGCGGATTTTGTGGAGTTTCAGTATCTTGATCAAAATGGGCTGAAGCTTTTCAACTTTCGTTTTACGCCCGGGGACTGTGCGCAGTCTTAAGTACAATAGTTTGAGTCAAAAGGTAGTTACTATGAGAACAATTTCTGTATCCCTGGCCCTGGCTTTGGCAGTGGCGAGCGCCGGTGCCTCGGCGTCGAGCCCTGCTTATCAGGAACAACAAAAACTGCATGATATTGCCGGGGCGGTTTCAGCAGAGCGGATTAAGCAGGACATTACGAAACTGGTTAGTTTTGGCACCCGCCATACCTTGTCAGAAACAACTTCGGACACCCGTGGCATAGGGGCGGCACGCCGCTGGATTAAAGCGGAGTTTGATAAAATCTCGGCCGCGTGTGGCGGTTGTCTCGAAGTTTATTATCAGAGTGACGTGATTAGTGGTGAGCGACGCATCCCCGAGCCGACTGAAGTGGTGAGCGTGATTGCCGTACAACGTGGTAATGTCGATCCGAGCCGTTACGTCATTATGTCGGGTGACATTGACTCCCGTGTTTCCGATGTTATGGACGCGACATCCGACGCGCCGGGTGCCAATGATAACGCCTCAGGCGTTGCCGGCACGCTTGAGGCCGCGCGGGTATTGAGTCAGTATGAATTTGCCGGGTCTATCGTTTATGCTGCTCTGGCAGGCGAAGAGCAGGGACTGTTTGGTGGTAAAATTATGGCAGCACAGGCGCAGGAAGACGGTTGGCGCATTAAAGCCGTACTGAATAACGATATGATTGGTAACGTTGAGGGCATTAACGGTGTGGTCAACAATACTACCGCGCGTATTTTCGCCGAGGGTACCCGCATGGATGAGACCGATGCCGATGAACGGCGCCGCCGCTTTACCGGAGGGGAGGTTGATTCACCGAGTCGTAATCTGGCCCGCTACATTGACTGGATGGCGGACCGCTACATCACCAATCTTGATACCATGGTCATTTACCGACTCGATCGTTTTGGCCGGGGCGGTCACCATCGACCATTTAACGACTTAGGTTATCCGGGTGTGCGGATTATGGAAACCAACGAAAATTACCATCGTCAGCACCAGGATATCCGCGTCGAAGACGGTATTCATTACGGTGACACCCTTGATGGCGTTGATTTTGATTACGCCGCCAAACTCACGGCCTTAAATGCAGTGTCATTGGCCAGTATGGCCTGGGCCCCCAGCCCGCCGGCAGAGGTAAGTATTAAAGGTGCGGTAAGCCCGGACACCACGCTGTCCTGGCAAGCGCCGAGCGCCGCCGAGCAGGAATTGATTGCCGGCTATCGTATTTACTGGCGCCACACGGACGCGCCAAACTGGGAGTTCAGCCGCGATGTCGGTCTGGTCAATGCGTACACTTTAGAGAATATTGTTATCGATAACTATTTCTTTGGGGTGGCCAGTGTTAGTAAGGACGGCTTTGAGAGTCCTGTGGTCTTTCCCGGACCCGCCGGAGCCTTTGGTGAATGACACCTCCACCTAAACCGGATGACCCTCAGGCCAATAAGTGGCTTGAGCGCATTCTGCGTTCGCGAAGCATTCTCTGGATGATTTTTATATTGTCCATGCTCGAGTCGATCATTATTCCGGTGCCGCTGGAACTAGTGTTGATCCCATTACTCATTCATGAACGTGAGCGCTGGTTCAGTATTGCTACAGCAACGCTGGCGGGGTGTCTGGTGGGCGCCACTATTGGCTATGCAGTCGGCTTTTACTTGTTTGATTCGGCGGGGCAGTGGCTGCTAAACCTGTGGGGTTACGAGGCAGCGTTTGCCGAACTGAAAGCTGACTTCAGCGAACATGGGTTTGCCACCTTGTTGCTGGTAGGCATTACTCCTATTCCGTTTCAGGTGGGGATGTTAATCGCCGGGACAACGCATTATCCCTTTTATCTGTTCCTGCTCGCGACATTGATCGCCCGCGGTATCCGCTACTACGGGCTGGCGGTGTTGGTCTACTGGCTGGGCGTCCAGTTATGGCACTGGTGGCAGAATCATCACCGTCGACTGGGTTGGACCGTACTGTTGGCAGGCACTGCAATTTACCTTTTGGTGGTGCTGGTTTAAAGCTTCTCCAAGGGTGTTGCGGTTATTTCCTGCTGCAGGTGTTGTAAGCCTTGCAAGCCGACCAGATCCGTCGCAAAAAGTGGCAGGAAGGCTGCCGCAATACCTTTAAAACTGGTGCGGATCTGCTGCTGATATACGGCCTCCTGCTGTCGGCGTTGGGCCAGAAAATCGCCGTCCGCCGTTGCTGGTAAATTGCGGTTAATCCATAACGCTGCCAGTGGCAGCCGCTGTTCCTGCAACTGTTGCACCGCCCGCTGAGTTTCCAGAATGGGTAGTTTTTCCGGGGTTAAAACAAGGGCAATCGCGCAGCGTTTCGGGTTTTTTAGCTCATGGCGTACGCGTTGAAATAATTGTTGCCGCTGACGCAGCCGCGTTGCAATTTGCGCATTACGGTCGGCTAACGCCGTCACATCATGTTGTTGTGGCTCAGCCAACGGGTGACCCGGGGCCACGCGGCGATCCGTGGAAAGATGATCGACCACACCTTTCAGTTGCCGGGCTTTATCAGTCGTTTTCAGCATGCCCTGAGTCCAGGCCGCCATGGCCTCAGGTAAGATCAGTAAACGTAATGTATGACCGGTGGGCGCGGTATCAAAGATCAGCACGTCGTACCCCTGTTGTTCGCGGGTATCAATAAGTTTGGCAATGGCTTCGAGCAGTGCCGCTTCCTGAGTGCCGGGCGACTGTGCGGTAAGCTTTAACTGGCGCTCGATCTGTGGATACATTGCCGGTTTGCTGAGCTGCTTCATGCTGGCCAGGACTTCGGCTATATGGGCTTCGACCTGGCTGTCGGGATCGAGCTCAAGTGCGTAAAGACGCTCGTTAATACGGGTTCCGCCAGCACCAATGGGCATAGCAAAGGCGTCACTGAGACTATGTGCCGGGTCGGTAGAAACCAACAAGGTGCGATATCCGTTAGTTGCATAGTGCAATGCCAGGGCAGACGCTACTGAGGTTTTGCCGACACCGCCTTTACCACCGATGAAAAGCACTGGCGGCGGCTGTTGCAATAAGGCATCGGTCATCAACAGCACCTGAACTCATCAAAAGGTGAATGCTCCATGCCCATGCGCAGGTGCCAGTCGTGAAACTGTTCCAGTAACAGCGGTTGCAGCTCCAGCGTATAGTAACTGGCAGGGTTAGGGATGCCCATAAGCTCGGCATACACGTAAAGCATAAACAGATCTTCCTGCTCGCGCTGCGCTCTGGCCACAGCAGCGCGGTAGGGCGCATTGTAATAGTCCTGCGCGAGCTGATTGGCGCGGCTGAGAAAGCGCAAAATGGCTCTAATCTTCATTGCTCGTAGCCTGCAGTGTTTTATTTTGCTGGCGTAAACGGGCAAGTGTGGCGGTCGCTTCCAGCGCAATCCATACGGCGGCGATCAGCACCAGCAGATCCAGCGTAAACAGGAACCAGTTGCCAATCTCATAAAACCCGCGTAGCTGAATCAGTAACGCAAAGATGGTCATGACCAGTAAGAATAACAGCGGTAACAGCGTCACATACATCGGGCGGTTTAGTTTCACCAGCATGGTGGTGATGACAAGTAGCGTCAAACCGGCAAGCAGCTGGTTGGTGGTACCAAATAAGGGCCAGATGGCCAGGCCGCCCGAGCCGTCGGCGCCGCCGGCACCAAACGCCAGCAACAAACAAGAGCTGACTGCGAGCAAAGTGGCGGGTGCGGCTTTGGTCATCCAGTTGATATTATAAATGCCGCCCCATTCCTGAAAGATATAACGCTGTAGGCGCAGGCCGGTATCCATGGTGGTACCGGCAAAGAGTACTGCCATAACCGTCAGTAAGGTTTCGGCGATATCGACATTGAGTCCCACACCATCTTGTAAAATACGCGCACCGCCGGAAACAAAGGCGGTGACGCCACCCTGGCCGAAACTATGATACACCGCCTGCCAGTCTGCCAGGGTCGCGAACCCCGCGGTGACGGCAATAATGGTCGCCAGCGATAACGAGCCTTCGCCGACGGCGCCAAAATAGCCGACAAAACGCGCGTCAGTTTCTTTATCGAGCTGTTTTGAGGTGGTGCCCGATGCGACCAAACCGTGGAAGCCTGAAATCGCACCGCAAGCGATGGTGACAAAAAGTAACGGGATCATCGACGGGGTGCCTTCCGGCGTGTTGGTATTAAACGCCGGGGCCACCAGCTCCGGACCGCTGATGAGCACGGCGCCATAAAGTAAAATCAGGCCGATAAATAATTGTAAGCCGTTGATGTAGTCCCGTGGCTGTAGCAGCACCCACACCGGCAGCAACGATGCGATGGCGGCATAGAAAAACAGAATCAGGATCCAGCTAGCGTTGTCCGACACGCCGAACACCGACTCTGGCAGGGTGATTGGCACCGACGGGCCGGCAATGATCAGCGCATAGAGCGCAATCACGCCCAGCACCGACACAGTGCCGAGGTTCAGCCACTTACGAAAAATGATCTGACCGATAATCAGGGCAACAAAGATAGCGCCCCAGACCGGCACGACAGAGCTGGGGAAGTTGATCAACAGAGTGGCGATGGCGGTAGCAAACACCGCATTGACCATCAGCAAGACTAAAAAGATAACAATCATAAAGAGCGACTGCGAGCGTTTGCCGACCACATCACCGGTAAGGGCACCGATGGAACGGGCGCGGTTGCGGTTCGACGCCCAGATAGCACCAGCGTCATGCACGCCAGCGAAGAAGATGGTGCCAAAAACGACCCACAGGAACGCCGGTACCCAACCCCAGATAACCGCGATGGCCGGGCCGATAATGGGGGCTGCACCGGCTACCGAGGTAAAATGGTGACCCCATAAAACGTACTTATTGGTGGGCACAAAATCGACACCATCTTCGAATTCATGTGCCGGCGTACGAAAGTCCGGATCAAGGCGATAAATTTTTTCCGCGACAAACCGCGAGTAAAAGACGTAACCAAGAAACATTCCGCCTAAACCGAGTAACATCAGCAAAATAGCGTTCATGTGGTACCTTTTTCGTTTATGATGAGGTGGCAAACAGGCTGTTACAGGTACGTCTTATTATAAGTTAAACAGCCATTTTTATGACATTCGACCAAGGTCTAGCCTGACTTCAAGGATAGTTATGTTTCGTTGGTTTGAAAACCGCTTAAACCCGTTCCCGTCGCCAGATTACCAGCAGCCGCCCACCTCGTTGGTGGCCTTTTGTCGTTATTTTACGCGCGGCGCCTGGCCCTATATCTTCACTACTGGCGTACTGATGATGCTGATTGCCATCACCGAGGTCTGGCTATTTAGTTTTATCGGCAATATTGTCGACTGGCTGAGCCAGCAATCGCGCGAAACCTTTCTGAGCGAGCAGCGCTGGTCGCTTCTGGGCATGGCGGCGGTGGTTCTGATCGGTCTGCCTTTGTTGGTGGTATTGCATTCGCTGGTCACCTATCAGTCATTGCTGGGCAACTACCCGATGCGCATTCGCTGGCTGGTGCATAATTACCTGTTACGCCAGTCATTGTCGTTTTATCAGGATGAATTTGCCGGACGCATTGCCACCAAGGTGATGCAGACGGCGTTAGCAGTACGTGAGAGCGTTATTAAGCTGTTCGACGTGCTGAACTATGTCAGCGTTTATTTCGTCGGTACCGTGGTGATCGTCGCCAGCGCCGACTGGCGCCTGGCATTACCGTTGCTGGTGTGGTTACTCTGTTATCTGGTGTTGTTACGCTATTTTGTGCCACGCCTTGGCAAGGTCGCAACAAAACAGGCCGATGCGCGTTCAGTTATGACCGGGCGCGTGGTCGACAGCTATACCAATATTCAGACCGTGAAATTATTCTCCCACGCGCAGCGTGAGAGTGCGTTTGCACGCGAAGGCATGGAACAATTTCTTGGCACCGTGCATAAGCAGATGCGTCTGGTCACCAAGCTCTATACCTGTTTGTACCTGATTAACTCATTGTTGTTATTCACTATCGCAGCCATGGCGTTGTGGTTATGGGTCGATGCGCTCATCACCATCGGCGCCATTGCCGTGGCTCTAAGCCTGGTGCTGCGCTTATGGGGTATGAGCCAGTGGATTATGTGGGAGGTCTCGGCCTTATTCGAAAATTTAGGCACAGTGCAAGATGGCGTAAAAACCATTTCGGTGCCGCAGCATATTCAGGATCCGCCCGATGCACGCGAACTTCAAGTTAAGCGCGGCGAAGTGGAGTTCGATCATGTTGATTTCCACTACGCTGACGACAAGCCGGTACTGCGTGATCTCTCATTGCGTATTCGCGCCGGTGAAAAAATTGGTCTGGTAGGACGGTCCGGAGCAGGTAAATCGACCCTGGTGAATCTGCTCTTGCGCTTTTACGAATTGAACAGCGGTACCATTCGCATTGACGGTCAGGACATTACCGGGGTGACCCAGGACAGTCTGCGTGAGCATATCGGCATGGTGACCCAGGACACGTCGTTATTACACCGCTCAGTGCGCGGCAATATTGCCTATGGTCGTCCTGATGCCAGTCAGCAAATGATCGAGCAAGCTGCAGCGCGCGCCGAAGCCACCGATTTCATTGCCGATCTTGAAGATTCCGAAGGGCGTCGAGGCTATGACGCTCATGTCGGTGAGCGGGGCGTTAAGTTATCCGGGGGGCAGCGGCAACGTATCGCGATTGCCCGGGTAATGCTAAAAGACGCGCCTATTCTTATTCTCGATGAAGCCACATCGGCGCTTGACTCAGAAGTCGAGGCCGCGATTCAGGAAAACCTCTACCGACTAATGGAAGGAAAAACCGTGATCGCGATTGCGCACCGCTTGTCCACGATTGCGGCGATGGATCGTCTGGTGGTCATGGACGAGGGGCGGATAGTGGAGCAGGGCAGCCATAGTGAGTTACTGGCCAACAAAGGCCTGTATGCCAGCTTATGGGCGCGCCAGTCAGGCGGTTTTATTGCCGAGTAATGCCCCTGCGGCGCAAAAAGTTGGAATAAAAGCAGTTGGAGCTACGTCTTTAACAGGAACATGACGCTAAAGAGAGTGCATGATGCCAGATCAAACGCAGCAACGTTATTTACAGTTACAGCCCCATGTGCCGGGTGCGAGAGTGCTGGCCGAGCAACTGCTTAACTGTTCGCAACGTGCTGCGGATATGGTTCAGGACGCGCTGGAAAAAGCACTGACCACACAGCATTTTCCGGCCCGGGAAAAAACCAAAGCCTGGTTTTTGCAAGTTGTGCGGAACCGTTGTCTGGACGAGCTGCGTCATTTGCAGCGCTTGACGAATGACACTGACCTGGCAGAGCCAGCTGCTGAAACCTGGTCGGCGGAGCGCCAACAACAGCAGAACCTGGTTCAGCGCGCACTGGCGCAGTTAAGCGCCGAACAGCGTGACTTACTGGTGTTACGTGAATTTAATGACTGCAGCTACGCTGATATTGCCATCATTATGGGGATTCCTGCAGGAACGGTGATGTCCGGTTTGCATCGTGCGCGCTTAGCACTGAGGCATAAGTTACAACGACAAATGGGAGTCGATCATGAACCCACAAACTGACCCCTGTGACAGCTTCGCCCCGCTGATTAGTGGCGCGCTCGATAATGAGCTGACACAACAGCAACGGCAGGCCTTGCATTTACATCTGGCACACTGTGAGCAGTGCACACGTCTGTATCAGGAACTTGCCGAGCAGCGTGGCGCGGTAAAGTTCGGCGTAGCGCCACCAACTGACGCCGCTGAAACCACAAGTACCCGTTTCTGGAATCGCTTTGGCTGGTTATTGATAGTGCTCGGGGTACTACCTTTGCTGGCCTATGGCGTGTACCAGTTCAGTCAGGATCCCACCTTGCCTTTGTGGGTAAAAATTACCAGTGGTGTTACCGTCCTGGGCTTACTTATTCTGTTTGCCAATGTGCTACGAGAACGTCTTCATAACGCAAAAAATGACCCCTACAAGAAGGTACAATTATGAAACACATTGCCATTGTTACTACGGAAACCATTGCTGGCTACGATATTTCTGAACAGCTCGGCATTGTGCGTGGCAATACCATCCGCGCGCGCCACATCGGTCGCGATATTCTGGCTGCTTTTCGCAATCTGGTCGGTGGCGAAATTAACGACTACACCAAACTCATGGCGGAGAGCCGCGAGCAGGCGCTCGATCGCATGCAGGCCGAAGCCGTGTCACTGGGCGCTGATGCCATTGTTAACGTCAGATTCACCACTTCAATGCTGGCGCATGGTGCCGCTGAGCTGCTGGTATACGGTACAGCAGTAAAGTTAGAGCAACATTTACGCTAAATTTACGGACAGGGCTGTACTTTTTCTTTATTCTGAGCTTCATTAAAACCTAACGATCGGTTAAAATGTACACAGCTGTATAGGAAGCGAGGGGTGAGAACAATGCGTAAATTGCTGATTTTAGCTATTTTCGCGGCAGCCGTGTACCAGTATTATTATGGTTTCGGCGCGCATTTGCTGCCCGCCGTGGATTTAGGCCAGGTCGCCGGCGACCTGAAGCGCAAAGCCGTAGAAAAACGTGACCCTACGCAGTTAAAGCTTGAGTGCCCGGCGGGAACTTACGTTGCCGTCGACGAAAACCTGCAAAACGCCCACTGCCAGCCGCGTAGCCGCTATTAAATGGCGGCATGCCACTTTACCTGAGCAACAGCCTCCAGTATCTTTAACCTTCCACTGACGGACAGGGGAAGGACATCCTTGCGTTTCTCTCGTTTTGAACTTTTCTGGTTAGCTGAATTACAGCGACAGCGTGATGTCAGCGACGCCGATCAGCAAGCCGACAGGTTCCGGCTGACAGAGCTGGACGCCAAACAGGGTATGACAGAGCAACTGCTGGAGCGCGCGCGGCGTAGTGCTGAACGCCGCAAGGACACTCAGCACATCGGTCGCTGGCAGCAATTACGCCGTTTACTTACCTTAATTTTTGCACTATTGGCCGTTGCGCTGGGTATCGGGGCGACGCAAGCGGTGCTGAATCAGCCACAGCCAATATCGTTGTTGTTTGCCGTCAGTGTTTTGGTGGTTCCGAACTTAATTATGCTCCTGCTCTGGGCGCTGGTGGCGGTGCGCCGTAATCGTCCTGTCGGTGTGACTGCCTCGGGACTGCAGTTGCTGGAATGGCTACAGCGCAGCTCGCAAGCGCATGAGCTCGGCACCGCGTGGCTAAGTCACGTGCAACAGCAAAAGCTGCTGCAACCTTTAATGGCAATGCTCTCCAATGGCTTCTGGTTACTCATCGCGCTAAGTTCGTGGGCAACACTCCTGCTTTATCTCAGTTTTAACGATTATGCCTTTCACTGGGCGACTACCATTTTAAGTGAGGAGCAGCTGCATACCTTTGTCAGGCTGGCTCATTACTTACCTGAGCTGCTGTTTGGTGCGACGTTGCCAGAACTCTCGGCAGCTTCAGCTGCAGCGAATTTTGATAATACGGCGGGGCGTTGGCTCAGTTTGACCGTAGTCAGCTACGCCGTGCTGCCACGGGCGGTGATTTTCAGCGCCGCGTTTTTGTTATTCAGCTTGCGTTGCGCGCGTATGCAACTTGACCTTAACGCGCCCGGACATGTGGCTACCGTTCGTGCGATTGAGGCGGCGCAGCGGCCGACCCGGAATGTCGACGCTGATAGTGGCCGGGAGCATGAAAGCCTGACGTTTCGCTATGCCAGCGAAGGCAAAGGCGAGGTGAGTCTGAGCCTTGACTTTGAAGCCGATCCAAATTGGCGCGGCGATGAGAATTACCTTGGTGTGGTGGCCCGCCAGCAAGATAAAAAAGCGCTGTTAGATCGTTTGGATAAAGAGCCCGCTGAGCGCTTAGAAGTGCGCATTGCCGGTAGTCTCACGCCCGATCGCAGCAGCTTGCGCTACCTTGCCGCTCTGGCAGCAAGGACCCGTCGACTTACGGTCGTATTGGTGAAAAGTGCCGGGACAACTTACCTTAAACAGTGGCAAGAACTACTGGAACAGCATGAGGTCACTTATGTCGACACTGAATAAGCCACTACAGGTCGCCGTGGTTGGCCATACCAATGCAGGGAAGACGTCACTGCTGCGTACCTTACTGGAATTGCGTGAATTTGGCGAAGTGGATCAACGTCCCAGCACCACCCGTAGCGTGTTAGCGCAGGGCGTATGGCTGGAGGGCGAGCAGATCCTGAGTTTCTACGATACGCCCGGACTGGAGTCCGGATCTGAGCTTTATACTGAAATAGAGGGCTATGCCGACGCCCACCGCCATGACGGACCGGCGCAGATCCGCGCGTTTTTACAGAGCCCTTCAGCCGAAACGATCTACGCTCAGGAAGCCAAAGTATTGCGGCAACTATTGCAGTCCGACGCTGCTTTTTACGTTATTGATTGTCGCGATCCGGTATTGCCCAAATACCAGGATGAATTACAGCTATTAACCCGCTGCGGTAAACCTATGCTGCCGGTGCTCAACTATACCGCCAGCACACCTAACCGTGAGCAGGACTGGCGCGAGGCACTGGCGCGGCTGAACCTGCATGCAGTGGTGGCCTTTGATACGGTGTCGCCACCAGAAGGCGGTGAGAAATACTTGCTGCAAAGTTTAGCCACCGTCATACCAGCCGCCGAGCCGGTATTAACCAAGCTTCTGCAACAGCGCCGGCAGGAGCGGGAACGGCGTTTTATCGGTGGTATCCACAGTATTGCCGAATTGCTGTTTGAGGTTGCCAGTTATCATATACGAGTGCCGCATGAGTTGCCGGAGCATGAGCTAAAGCAAGCCGCGGCCCGACTGCAGCAACGCATTCGTGAGCGCGAGCAAAAAACTGTACAGGAACTGCTCGGGCGTTTTGCCTTTTTACCGGAAGACGCGGTCACCGCGCACCTGGATATCCGCACCGGAACCTGGCAGGACGATCTGTTTGAACCGGAAACGTTAAAAGCCTGGAGTAAGGACACTGGCTTTGGTGTCGGCGCCGGGGCCGCAGCCGGTGCTGGCGTTGATTTAATGGTCGGTGGTCTGAGTCTGGGGCTGGCCACGGCGTTAGGTGCGGCCGCAGGTGGGCTCTATCAAAGCTGGCGCCATCTGGGCGAGAAAGTAAAACAGCGCTGGCGCGGTGAGCGTGAGCTTGGCGTTGACGCGGCAACGCTGGCAACCATTGCCGGGCGGCAATTATTTTTATTGCAGCAACTAAGCCGTCGCGGGCATGCTGCGACCGAAGCCGTCGAAGTCGCTGTTGATCACCGTTTATCGCGTGAACAGTTCAGCGCGATCGAAAAAGTATTACGTCCGGTGCTGACGGAAACGCCCGATATTGATCGGGAAAAAGTTATACGCAAGTTGGAAGTACTGTTACAGGAAAGTTTATAGCGAAGCGCTAAGAAGAGGGAAGAATTGGTCGGCGTGACTGGATTTGAACCAGCGACCCCTGACACCCCATGACAGTGCGCTACCAAGCTGCGCTACACGCCGACCGAGCCCGTTATATTACTGCTTTTTTTCGATTAAACAAGTCGTCGGCAGCGCTTCGTGTACCGTTTGGCGAATTATTGCTCGTTTTGCTGGCTAAAGCGTTGCAGGTGACGGATGCCATCTACTAATACCGGGGTTGCCGGTGACACGCTTGGCAGCTCGGCAAAGGTGCCATTGTCGAAGGTGCGCAGTTGGCCATTAACTTCTATCACCGTTGTTGAAGCGCGATCGTAAACGACCAGATCACGATTGAAACTTGTCATGACCGGAAAGCTGCGCTCGTGCGCTTCGAACAGGTTTTTACCGGTGGCAAAGGAGCGCACGCCATCGGAACAGACCATGTAGTGACTGCTCAGCGTTGGCATAATATCGGTCAGCAGGGCGACGTCCTGCGTCGCGAAATCAAGGTTCTCCGAGTGATAGAAGGGCACCTGTACTTCGCTTAAGGCATAGGCTTCGGGACCGCTGCTCAGCGCATGGTTCGGGGTCAACGCGGTGATTACCACTTGCGTACCAGCTGCCAGCTCGGTTTGCACCTGCTCAATCAGCGCGGTATCCAGGCTGGTACTGAACTGCACTTCGATACTGTCGCGGAAGGCTTTTGTTTGCGCTTGCTGTAAAAATTCGGGGACCGCGAAGGCGGCAAAATCGCCGCGCAAACGCACACGTACCTGATAGTCACTTAATTGCTGCCAATACGCTGGCCGCACCTGTTGCTGCAGAACTGGCTGCGCATAAATATCGGCAAGTCCGTATAACAGCTCGAACATACCGCCCTGAGTGCTGATCTGACCCACCAATGGTGTCGGCAAAGCGGTCAGGGCTGGCAGTGCGCTGGCAATTTGTTGTTGCTGTGCGGCGGTCAGGTGATTAAATACCACGACCAGAGTGTTATTGGTTTGCGGTTGCCGGGCGCACATTAAGTTACGCGGCGGGTAATTCAGTTCAATGGAAGAGGTTTCTTTTAACAGGCGATCAGTCGCTTCCAGGCGCTCCTCCGCCAGCCAGCCGTGTTTGCTCATTAACGTGCGGGCGGTGGTGGGGTAGGATAACGGAAATAAGTCATCCTGCTTGGTAATAGGAGTATAGAAGACTGCATCGGCCCAGATATGAATGCTGTGGCTGGCCAGAAAGCACATCACAAACACTGCGCTGAATGCCGCGCCCCAATGCTTTTCACGGAGGCGATCAAGCCGTTTCCAGGCAATATTGGCAAGCGCCAATTCAAACACCAGCAATATCACGAAAATCAGTAACATGCCCAGAAGTAACACAAAGCTGGCACCGGCGAAGGCGGCTTCGGCATCGACAGCCAGTTGCGACAGCGAGTAGGTATTAAGATGATAGCCGTACTGACGGAAGAACAGGGCATCCGCAACCAGCGCAATCAGACCGAACGAAGCAACCAGGGTGGCGATACCCTTCAGGATGCGTGAGAACGGAATCAGCAAACAAAACGGAAAAACCAGAATGATAAAGGCAATAAAAGGTAAGAAGGCAAAGTGGCCAAGCCAACTGATCACCATGTAGATGCCGCCTAATACCGTCGCTGGCGTCTCTGCCGCTTCAATATACAGAGTACCTATCGCCAGTGCCAGCAGGATATTGAAAAAGGTAAACCAGTGTCCCCAGCTGATCAGTCGAGCAATTTTATCGCGCCGCTGTTTGCGTTGTCTCATGTGTTGCCTGATTCTTTAGCTTATGCTGATTTATTCAACGATTGTAGCAGTACTTTACCAAATTGTTCAGCGACTTGATGCGCCCGTTCCGGGGCATAATGCTCAGACAAGATATGAGTGACCGCATTGCCAAGCGTCATCAACGCCAGGTCAACGGGTACCTGCTCTTCATGTAAAACGCTTAGGACGTCGTTGACTAATTTTTCCTGGCGGTCGGCGTCATATTTTGACACGATTGGCATCGATTTTTTTCCTCACATGATAGAATAACGTCAATCTTATCACAGGCTACGCCATTTGCAGTAAGAAAGGACAAGGCAACAGCATGCAAGCAGATGTTCAACATAGCATTATTCACCAGTTTTACACCAATGACGGTCAGGTCGGCCTGCGCCTGGCGCCGGCGACACTGGCGATAAACGATGAGGTGAGTTTGTTGCTGGCAGAACTCACCGAGGTATATCAGGCCAAGCCAAGTAAAGGCTATGCACGTTTTTTGCGTGAGGATGATGAACACGACAGCACCTTGAAAAGTAACTTTCCGGAGCTGCTGGAAAAATGGCAAAAAGGCGACGAGGAGTTCGTTAACTTCTCCCAGGAAGGCGCCAAGCTATTACACCAGCAGTTACAACACTACGGCATTCTTGAAGCGGGTTTTCTGCTTTTAGCCAGCTATCGCGAGCGCGGTCAGGACTTTCTGGTGGTAGCCTTTTTGCCGAGCCAGGATGGTGTCACTATTGCCGCCGACTTAAGCGTTGACCGCTCGTCGCAGCTAGCGATCAGCAAAGTGCAGCTGGCAGCGACGATCAATCTGACCGAGTGGCATGAAGAGCCGGCGTCGACCACCTATATTTCCTTTATTAAAGGTCGTGCCGGGCGCAAGGTATCGGATTTCTTTTTAGATTTTCTCGGCTGTGCCGAAGGCCTTAATCCGAAGAAACAATCGCAGCAGCTGATTGAGAGTGTCAGCCGTTATGCGCAGGAAGAGCAGCTGGAGAGCGAACAGGCACGGCAATTACGGAAATCGGTGTACGATATCTGTGACAATCAGTGGCAACACGGTGAGCCGGTGCGGGTGAAAGACTTGTCTGAACAGCTACGTGAAGCTGTGCCGATGGAGCGTAGCTTCGCGGACTTTAACAAGGCGCAGGCGGAGCGCGCGTTGGTTGATGAGTTTCCGACCGACCGTTCGACCTTGCGCAAGCTGGTCAAGTTTCAGGGGCAGGGCGGCGGCCTGAGTGTGGGGTTTGATCAGGAGCTGCTCGGAGAGCGCGTCGAATACGACCCCAGTACCGACAAACTAACGATTCATGGTACGCCACCCAATCTGCGCGACCAGTTACGCCGCTATTTTGGCATTGACAGTTAAGATCAAAAAACGCTGGAGCAGTGAGCTGGTCCAGCGTTTTTAAAGTTAAGACAGGGTGTTATTTCTGCACGGGAATGATATTCGTGGCGTGAAGACCTTTGGGCCCTTCCTCGAGTTCGAACTGAACGTCCTGACCCGCTTTTAAGGTGCGATAGCCTTCCATTTCGATGGTTGAATAATGTGCGAAGATATCACCTTCACGGTCTTCTGCTTCAATGAATCCAAAACCTTTTGAGTTATTGAACCATTTCACTTTACCGGTTGCCATACTTCTACTTCCTTTAATTCTGCAGTTACTATTTAATTATTGTTAGAATGACGTCGAGGCCTTTAAAAAGCCATTTGTTAACGCCATGTTTTACTCTAGGTGAGTTCTGTTCAGTGTCAAGGCATATTTTGATTATTTATTGAACGGCTGATGGCGGCCCAAGCGTTTAATTTAAATGAAAGTGAGCGAAAGGCGCATTTTCTGGCTATAAATAGGTAAAGAGCGGTTATGAGTCGGATGGACCAACATCAACAGAAAGCGGTGCGCGATCGCGAAAGCGAGAAACAAAAGTTGCAACCACCGCCAATGTATAAGGTCATATTAAATAATGATGATTACACGCCGATGGACTTTGTCATCGAAGTACTCATCAAATTTTTTCGGATGGATCAGGAACGGGCGACAGACACCATGCTGACCATCCATTATAAAGGCCAAGCCGTTTGCGGGGTCTATTCAGCAGAAGTCGCTGAAACGAAAGTGGTACAAGTAAACCAGTATGCTCGCGAGCATGACCATCCGTTACTTTGTACGATGGAGAAAGCTTGAACAGCAGTGTTGTCTGGTCGAAGTTGAGGAGTGCGTATGTTAAATAAAGCTCTGGAAATAACCTTAAACGATGCGTTTCGCATCGCTCGTGACCGTCGTCATGAACTGATGACGGTGGAACATTTATTATTAGCACTTCTTGATAATCCTGAAGCGTCAAAAGCACTGCGTGCCTGTGGTTTGGAGTTCACTAAGCTCAAACAGGAGCTACTGGCTTATATCGATCGCAGTACGCCAAGTTTTGACAGTGAGACAGCTGAGACCGAAACCCAGCCAACGCTTGGTTTTCAGCGCGTACTGCAGCGGGCTGTGTTCCATGTGCAGTCATCAGGGAACAGTGAAGTCACCGGCGCCAACGTGCTGGTTGCTATTTTCAGCGAGCAGGAGTCGCACGCGGTTTACCTGCTCAACAAGCATGATATTACCCGACTGGATGTCGTCCATTTTCTCTCGCATGGCCTGTCGAAAGTGGACGAGCCGATTATTCGTCAGGAAGATGACGAGGCAGAGCAGCAAGAGCAGCCTGTTGATGAGCAGGAAAGCTATTTAAAACGCTTCTGCAGCAATTTAAATGCGCGCGCTAAAGAAGGCAAGATTGACCCATTGATCGGTCGTGAACTTGAACTTGAACGCTGTGTGCAGGTGTTGTGTCGTCGGCGTAAAAATAACCCGTTATTAGTAGGCGAAGCGGGCGTCGGTAAAACAGCGATTGCCGAGGGCCTGGCCTACCGTATTGTCAACGAAGACGTGCCAGAGGTGATGGCAAACGCCACCATTTATTCACTGGATATGGGTGGACTCCTGGCCGGTACCAAATACCGGGGTGATTTCGAAAAACGCTTTAAAGCACTACTCAAAGAAGTACGTGCTAAAGAGCATGCGATCTTATTCATTGACGAAATTCATACCATTGTCGGCGCGGGTGCTGCCAGCGGTGGCGTCTTAGACGCTTCAAATCTGCTAAAGCCTCTTTTGAGTAGCGGTGAGCTTAAGTGCATTGGTTCTACCACTTACAGTGAGTTTAAAAATATTTTCGAGAAGGATCGCGCGCTGGTGCGCCGTTTCCAGAAAATTGATATCGCCGAGCCGTCGGTGGACGATACCACGAAGATCCTGATGGGCTTGAAAGAACGTTATGAAGAGCATCATGGTATTCGCTACACGCAACCAGCGATTCGGGCGGCGGCAGAACTTTCGGCACGCTATATTAATGAACGTCATTTGCCCGATAAGGCGATTGATGTCATTGACGAAGCCGGTGCGAGTCAACGCCTGGTGGCGCCTTCAAAGCGCAAGAAAACCATCAATGTTGGCGATATTGAGCAGATTATTGCGAAAATCGCGCGGATTCCGGAGCAAAGTGTGTCACGCTCCGATCAGCAGCTATTGAAGCAGTTGGATCGCAATCTGAAACTGGTGGTGTTTGGCCAGGATCCAGCTATTGATCAACTAAGTGCGGCGATTCGTTTGTCACGTTCGGGGTTAGGAGCTGAAGACAAGCCAATCGGTTCGTTCTTGTTTGCCGGTCCGACCGGGGTCGGTAAAACCGAGATAACGCAGCAACTGGCCAACGCGCTGGGCATTGAATTCCTGCGTTTTGATATGTCGGAATATATGGAGCGTCACGCGGTCAGTCGTCTTATCGGCGCACCGCCGGGCTACGTCGGCTATGAGCAGGGCGGCTTATTGACTGAAGCGGTGATCAAGCATCCGCACGCGGTAGTGTTACTGGACGAAATCGAGAAAGCGCACAGTGATATTTACAATATTCTGTTGCAGGTGATGGACCACGGGACATTGACCGATAACAACGGTCGTAAGGCCGATTTCCGCAACGTGATTTTGGTCATGACCACCAATGCCGGCGTACAGGAAACCGTGCGGCAGTCGATTGGCTTTAAACAGCAGGATCACGCACCGGACGCAATGTTGGAAATCAATCGCACCTTCAGTCCTGAATTCCGTAACCGCCTGGACGGTATTGTCTGGTTTAATCACCTGAGTCCGGAGGTCATAGTGCAGGTGGTCGATAAGTTTGTCACCGAGCTACAGGCGCAGCTGGATCGCAAGCAAGTAACCTTAGAGCTCGATGATCAGGCGCGGACCTGGTTGGCGGAAAAAGGCTACGACAAAGCAATGGGTGCGCGGCCAATGGCGCGGGTTATTCAGGAACATCTGAAAAAGCCGCTGGCCAACGAAATACTATTTGGCAAGTTAACTCATGGTGGTGAAGTGCGCGTCAGTGTGAAGGGCGACGCATTAGAACTTACGATTGAAGAGCGTGAAGCCCGTGGTTCAACCACGGGCTAACGGCAAGCGTGGTTTAGCGCGCGCGGAAGACAATGCGGCCTTTGGTTAAATCGTAAGGCGTAAGTTGCACGGTCACAGTGTCACCGGTAAGAATACGGATGTAGTGCTTACGCATTTTTCCGGAAATATGCGCGGTGACCACGTGGCCGTTTTCCAGTTCAACCCGGAACATTGTGTTCGGTAAGGTTTCGAGTACCGTACCTTGCATTTCAATACTGTCTTCTTTTGCCATTCAAATCCTCGATTTTTTGCTAAGCTCGGAAAAAGTGGTCAGAATTCTAGCTGTTTTCGATCTGAATTACCACTCGATTTCTTTTTTCAACTCGCGTGACTGCCAAAAATCCGCTGCTAATGGCGGCGATTTCTGTGCAAATGACCGTAATTGATACAAAAATTGCGCCCGTGGCAGTTGTTTTAGTCCTAACGAATGCAGGTGTTCATTCGGTACCTGTGCATCAATGAGTTGCCCGCCCGCCTGAAAGTAATGCCGGGCGAAGGTCAGTAGGGCCAGCTTTGACGCGTTGGTAACGCGGTGAAACATGCTCTCCCCACAGAAAATGCCCGGTATTGCCACGCCATACATGCCACCGACGAGTTGTCCGTCGCGCCAGATTTCAATGGAATGGGCATGACCTTCCTCATGCAGCCGCTGATACGCACGCTGCATTTCTTCTGTTATCCAGGTTCCGGCGCCGTCCGCATGGGCCTGCGCGCAACCGCGAATGACCTCTGCAAAAGCCTGATTTAAAGTCACCGTCAGTTCAGTGCGGCGGCGAAAACGGCGCATTGAGCGGCTTTCATGAATGCTTTGCGGTGTAAAAACCGCACGCGGATCAGGACTCCACCAAAGTGGCGGGTCGTCTTCAGTAAACCAGGGAAAAATACCGTTTCGGTATGCATTGAGCAGGCGATCGGTGCTTAAATCACCACCGATCGCCAGCAAACCGTCAGGTTCTCGCAGCGCCAGTTCCGGCCGGGGAAAATGGTTGTCACGGGCTGCGAGCCGGTAGACCATAAAGAATCAGGCTTTGGTCAGAGCATCAAGATAGCGTTCGGCGTCGAGTGCTGCCATACAGCCAGTACCCGCTGAGGTGATCGCCTGACGATAGGTATGGTCCATCACATCACCCGCTGCAAACACGCCAGGTACGCTGGTGGCGGTCGCGTTACCCTGTAAGCCCGAGCGCACTAGAATATAGCCGTCCTGCATTTCCACCTGGCCCTCGAAAATACCGGTATTGGGTTGATGGCCGATTGCGATAAAGCAACCCATCACTTCCAGCTCAGACAAGCCGCCGGTTTCTGTGTCTTTAATCCGCACACCGGTGACGCCGCTGTCATCACCTAAAACCTCATCCAGGGTTTTGTTCAAATGCAGAGTAACATTGCCGTTCGCGGCTTTGTCCATAAGCCGGTCGACCAGGATTTTTTCCGCGCGGAACTCCTCGCGGCGATGAATAACATGTACTTCACTGGCAATGTTGGCCAGATAAAGCGCTTCTTCAACCGCGGTATTACCACCGCCGACCACACAGACTTTTTGATTGCGATAGAAAAAGCCGTCGCAGGTGGCGCAGGCAGAAACGCCTTTACCCATAAAGGCTTCTTCTGAATCAAGGCCGAGGTATTTGGCGGAAGCGCCGGTAGAAATAATAACTGCGTCAGCGGTGTACTCGTTAGTGTCGCCGGTCAGGCGGAAAGGGCGCTTGCTGAAGTCTACTGCGTTAATATGATCGAAAACGATTTCGGTATTAAATTTTTCTGCGTGCTGCTGCATGCGCACCATCAGATCAGGTCCGGTCAGGCCTTCGGCGTCGCCCGGCCAGTTTTCAACGTCTGTAGTGGTGGTCAATTGCCCACCTTGCTGCATGCCGGTGACCATGACCGGGTTCAGGTTCGCGCGCGCGGCATAGACCGCAGCGGTATAGCCCGCAGGACCTGAACCGAGGATCAATAAACGGCAGTGTTTGGCTTCAGCCATAGTAAAGTTACTCCATTTTTAATTATTCGATTTGCAAGTTGCATAGATACATTGGGACTGATTGTATGGATTACAACGGCCGCAAACAAGAGACCCGCAACAATTGTGCGGGTCTCAAAGGGGAGGAAAGTGTAAACTTAGCTGCGAATTGCTTCGATTGGGTCGAGATAATCAAGACCCAGCTTTTCACCTAAGTCATCATGCACTGCTTTGTAAGTGATCTTACCTTTGTGCATGTTCAGGCCGTTACGCAGGTGCTCGTTGTTTTCCATCGCTTTTAGGCCTTGATTCGCCAATGCCAGACCGAATGGTAAGGTCGCATTGTTCAGCGCGATGGTAGAGGTACGGGCAACACCACCTGGCATGTTCGCAACACAGTAATGCACAATGTCTTCAACCACATAGGTTGGTTCCTGGTGCGTGGTTGCTTTTGACGTTTCAAAACAACCGCCCTGATCGATGGCGACGTCAACCACCACAGAGCCTGGCTTCATGTTCTTCAGGTGTTCGCGGGTCAGCAGCTTCGGTGCAGCAGCGCCCGGGATCAGTACCGCGCCGATCACCAGATCAGCTTCACGGGAGAACTTGTCTACCGCATCAACGGTCGAGTAGATGGTTTTCACGCGGCCGGCGAAAATGTCATCCAGTTGACGCAAGCGCGGCAGTGAGCGATCTAAAATAGTGACGTCAGCACCCATGCCCACCGCCATCTTAGCGGCCTGGGTTCCGACCACGCCGCCGCCAATCACCAGTACTTTACCTGGCTCAACGCCTGGTACGCCGCCAAGCAGTACGCCGCTGCCGCCGTTGGCTTTCTCAAGATTGTGCGCGCCAGCCTGAATCGACATACGGCCAGCAACTTCGCTCATTGGCGCCAACAATGGCAAACCGCCGTTACGGTCAGTGACCGTCTCGTAAGCGATAGCGGACACGCCAGCTTTGGCCAGCAGGTCAGTTTGCGTTGGATCCGGTGCCAGGTGCAGATAGGTGTACAGAATCTGGCCTTCACGTAACTGTACGCACTCGTTTGGCTGTGGCTCTTTGACCTTGATGATCATCTCAGCTTTGGCAAAAATCTCAGCTGGATCATCAACAATCGTCGCGCCGGCCAGTTCGTAATCTTCGTTGGTAAAACCGATGGCCGCGCCACCGTTATTTTCAACCATCACATCATGACCGTGGGCAACATATTCACGTACTGCTGCCGGAGTTAGGCCGATACGATATTCATGGTTTTTTATTTCTTTAGGTACACCAATTAGCATGACTTTGATCCCGTTAAGGTTGTCGGTTTTACAGAATGATTTAAGGCGAGCATTATAGGCGAAACCCCAGCCTTGTTTCGTACTTTTTTTATACCTCTATACCGTTTATACTACGGCATAAATAACTTTCGACCGTGGAAAAGCATGTTTAACGCCGAAGAACCCGTACGAATCACTATTGACAGAATTGACCGGAAAATATTAAGGCTATTGCAGGACGAGGGACGCCTGAGTAACGTTGCTTTAGCGCAGCGTGTGGGCCTGAGCGCCTCGGCCTGTAACGAGCGCGTGCGTAAGCTGGAGCAGGAAGGCATTATTGAAAGTTACCATGCCCGCATTAATCCCAGCAAACTCGGCGCCAACCTGATGGTGTTCGTTGAAATTACGCTGACCCGGACTTCTTCCGATTCGTTTGCTGAGTTTAGTGAGGCGGTGCGCAAAACGCCAGAAATTCTCGAATGTCACCTGGTTGCCGGCGACTTCGACTTTCTCATTAAGGCGCGGGTGCCGGACATGCCTTCGTATCGAAAGTTACTGGGAGAAACCTTGTTAACGATGCCGGGGGTAAACGAGTCACGCACTTATGTAGTGATGGAAGAGGTGAAAAACGATAATAAGGTACTGATAAAAGGTTAGCAAAGAGGTGGTAAAACAGCTGAATCTCTGCCGCTGACACGCTACACTAAGCAATAAACGTCGCGCCAAATAACAATAACGACGCTAACAGGGAATGAACGAACGATGACGACCGTGCCACACTATCTTTTTCCGGGTGCTCTATGAGTGGTGCCCAACGCGTACTTGAAGTAGGCCTGATTCTCTGTGGGGCCTTTGCTATTTTCTTATTTCTGGCGCTGGTGAGCTTCAACCCGGCCGATCCCAGCTGGTCGCAAACCGGCTACGAGGGCACAATTGAGAACGCGGCGGGTGCCATTGGTGCCTGGTTTGCCGACGCGCTGCTGTTTGCGTTTGGCTTTGTCGCCTATGCCATTCCTTTTGGTCTTGCCGGGTTAGGCTATGTCATGTTTCGGCAGCCCCATCGCTTACTTGAGCTTGACTACTTAGCTCTTGGGCTGCGCCTGATCGGTTTAATTCTGACCTTGGTCGGCGCTTCTGCGCTGGCATCACTGAACTTTTCTGCGCTTTATTCCTTTTCCGCCGGCGGTGTCGTCGGCGACGTGATCAGTAGTTCTTTATTGCCTTACTTTAATCTGATTGGCACCACGTTACTGTTACTGACTTTTTTGTGTACCGGCCTGACGCTGGTGACTGGCATCTCGTGGGTGTGGTTGGCTGACAAGCTGGGCGAGTGGACAATTCAGGGAACGCAGTGGCTGTATCATGGTGCGCAGAAGCAAATCAATAAGTGGCGCAGCAGCGATCATGACAGCACACCCACTGCCAGTGAACGTCGGAAAAAACGGCGCAAGCTAAAGGCATTACCAGCGGACGAAGCGCCGCAACGGCATGAACCGGAGCTCGATCTGGACTTAAGTATCAGTACTGATGATATGGATGGGGAACCCGATCTCGGATTATTTGCGGAAGTGGAGCAGAAGGTCGAGCCCGATGGCCGTCTTAGTGAAGATGCCGCGCCTGCAAGCCAAAATTCCCGTTTTGCGCGCCCGGCACCGGCTGCGAAATCTGCGCCTGCCACCGAAACCGCGGCAACCGCAGATGTGACAGCTGATGAAGACGATAACAGCGTCGCTGCACCGCTTGACCCTTTGCCATCTATTGCCTTACTGGATAAACCGGCACAAACAGGTAATCCGCTGACTCCGGCCGAGCTGGACCAGATCAGTCAGACGGTGGAGGCGGTACTGCAGGACTTTGGTGTGGAAGTAAAAGTCGCCAATGTCCAACCAGGGCCGGTGATTACCCGCTTTGAGCTGGATCTGGCACCGGGCGTGAAAGTTTCCAAGATATCAAACCTTGATAAAGACATTGCCCGTTCATTGTCAGCGATATCAGTACGGGTGGTCGAAGTGATCCCGGGTAAATCCTACGTCGGCCTTGAGCTGCCGAATAAGAGTCGGGAAACGGTTTTCTTCAGCGACGTCATTGCTTGTGACGCTTTCCAGCAAAGCGCGTCGCCACTGACCATGGTCTTAGGGAAAGGTATTTCCGGGCAGCCGGTCATTGTGGATCTGGCGAAGATGCCGCACTTGCTGGTCGCAGGTACCACAGGGTCAGGTAAGTCGGTGGGCGTGAACGTCATGATACTGAGCCTGCTATATAAGAGCACGCCGGAAGAAGTGCGCCTGATCATGATTGACCCGAAAATGCTCGAGTTATCGGTGTATGAGGGCATTCCGCACTTGCTGACCGAGGTAGTGACTGACATGAAAGACGCTGCCAACGCACTGCGTTGGTGTGTCGGCGAAATGGAGCGCCGCTATAAGCTTATGTCAGCACTTGGAGTACGTAATCTGAAAGGCTATAACGCCAAAGTTGCTGAGGCAAGCGATAGCGGTGAGCCCTTGCGTGACCCGCTATGGAAACCGGGTGACTCGATGGACGAGCTGCCACCGCATCTGGAAACGCTGCCCAGCATTGTCGTTGTCATTGACGAATTTGCCGATATGATGATGATTGTCGGTAAAAAGGTTGAGGAATTAATTGCCCGTATCGCGCAAAAAGCGCGGGCAGCTGGTATTCACCTCATTCTGGCCACGCAGCGCCCGTCAGTTGATGTTATTACCGGCTTGATTAAAGCTAATATTCCGACCCGTATTGCGTTTCAGGTACAGTCAAAAATTGACTCGCGAACGATTCTTGATCAGCCCGGCGCAGATCAGCTGCTGGGGCAGGGCGATATGCTGTATTTGCCGCCAGGCAGCGGCGTGCCGACCCGCGTTCACGGCGCTTTTGTTGATGATCATGAAGTACATGCGGTGGTCGCTGACTGGAAAAAACGTGGTAAGCCAAATTATCTTGATGAAATTCTTAACGGCGACCCGACTGAGGAAAGTCTGCTGCCGGGCGAGTCGTTAGAGGATGACGATGGTGAAAGCGACCCGCTGTATGATGAGGCCGTCGCCTTTGTCACCGAGACCCAGCGGGTGTCGGTCTCGAGTGTGCAACGTAAGTTCAGAATTGGTTACAATCGCGCCGCGCGCATTGTTGAACAAATGGAGCACAGCGGTGTCGTTAGTAGTGCGGCAAGCAACGGTCAACGGGACGTATTAGCGCCGCGCCCACCACGAGATTAAGGATGTTGTATGAAGTTGATAATTGCCGGCCTGATGCTGTTTGCGAGTGCAGGCACGCTGGCCCAAAGCTCTACAGAGTTGTCGCAGCCGCACAGCAGTGACGCCAAACGCCAGTTACAGGCGCAACTGGCGCCAATTAGTACCCTGCAGGCTAACTTTCAGCAGCAGGTCATGGATGCTGAAGGCGAGCTCATTCAGGAGCTTCAGGGTGAGCTTGCCCTGGCACGCCCGAATAAATTCTACTGGCAAAGTGATGCCCCCGATGAACTGATTTTGGTCGCCGACGGACAGTCGGTGTATTACTACGACCCCTTTGTTGAGCAAGTTACGATTTCGTCGCAAAGCAATGCCAGCGCGCAAAGTCCGTTTTTGTTGCTACTTGACGCTGAAGCCAGCGCCTGGGCGGAGTATGAGGTGAGTGCCGAGGGTTTGAGCTACCAGCTTGAGCCGCTAACGGGTAGCGCTCAGCAACAAAGTCTGCAAGTGAATTTTCGCGCGCAGGAAGAGGGTGATGCTGAGCTGGCAGAGCTGATTCTGGACGATGGTCAGGGCCAGGTGACCCGTATTGAGCTGCACGATGTTACCGTCAATGCGGCCTTACCCTACACGACCTTTAGGTTTGAAATTCCGGAGCATGCTGTGGTCGATGATCAGCGTGAGCAACCCTAGGGGGGCATGTGGCCAACCAGAGTTTTGATTTCAGTCCTGATTTTCGGCCACTGGCGGCGCGCATGCGACCGCAGACCCTAGATACTTATGTCGGCCAGGAGCACCTGCTTGGGCCTGGCAAACCTCTGCGTGAGGCAATAAAAAAAGGCCAGCTCCACTCGATGATTTTGTGGGGACCACCGGGCACCGGCAAAACCACCCTCGCTGAAATTATCGCGCAGTCGGGCGCTGCAGCGTTAGAGCGGGTAAGCGCGGTCACCTCAGGGGTAAAAGAAATACGTGCCGCCATCGCAAATGCCAAGGCGAATCAGCAACAGGGCCGCCGCACCTTACTCTTTGTCGACGAGGTGCATCGCTTTAATAAAAGCCAGCAGGATGCCTTTTTGCCACATATTGAAGATGGCACGGTTATTTTTGTTGGCGCGACTACTGAAAATCCGGCCTTTGAGTTAAATGGCGCCTTACTTTCCAGAGCGCGGGTTTATCGTCTGAAAACGATTGAAGACGATGCGATTGCCAACTTACTTAAAACCGCTTTAGCCGATTCAGAGCTGGGGCTGGGGCAGCGTGAGCTGGACATTTCCGACGATGCACTGGACTACCTGGTGCATGCTGCCGCAGGCGATGCCCGTCGCGCCCTGAATTACTTAGAGATCAGCACCGACAGTATTGCCGACGGCGCACGACTTGAACGCGAGACAGTTGTCGCTGCCATTGGCGGGCGTCAGGCCGGTTACGATAAGCAAGGCGATATTTATTATGATTTACTCTCGGCATTGCACAAATCCGTGCGAGGCTCATCGGCGGATGGCGCACTGTACTGGTACGCACGTATTTTGCATGGTGGCGGCGACCCGTTAATTGTCGCGCGCCGGTTGTTAGCGATTGCCTCAGAAGATATTGGTAATGCTGATCCACGTGCCTTGCAGCTGGCATTAAATGCCTGGGATACCTTTCACCGGGTGGGGCCTGCTGAAGGGGAACGTGCCATTGCTCAGGCGTTGGTTTATTGTGCCCTGGCAGCAAAAAGTAACGCTGTTTACCAGGCATTCAATGCAGCAAAACGCCTGGCCGCCGAGCATCCCGACCTGCCGGTGCCGCACCACCTGCGTAACGCGCCGACAAAGATCCATAAGCAGGAAGGCTTTGGCGCCGATTATCGCTACGCCCATAACTACCCGCATGCATATGTGGCGGGCGAGCGCTACCTGCCCGAAAGCATCGCGCAAAGCAGCTTGTACGAGCCCAGCGAACGTGGGCTGGAGCTGCAGCTGAAGAAAAAATTGCAGTGGCTGCAACAACAAGACGAACAGAGTCAGTGGCAACGCGATGATAACCTTAACTAACTTATTCTGGGTAGCGCTCGGCGGAGCATTGGGAGCCATGGCGCGCTTTACTGTGGTGATGCTAAGCGCAGGAATATTGGGGAAGTCATTCCCTTTCGGAACCTTAATCGTTAACATAGTGGGGTCATTTTTACTGGCATTGTTGTTTCTCGGCCAGCAGCAGGGTGCCGTCAGCGAACAGACGTGGTTATGGGTCGGCGTCGGAGTGCTTGGCGCGTTTACCACCTTCTCGACATTTTCGCTCGACGTCGTGTTGTTGCTACAAAACGGAGAAACACTTAAAGCGTTCGCTTATGCCGGTCTTAACCTGTTTTGTTGTATTGCCGCAGTCGCACTCGCGCTGGGGCTGAAATCTTATTTTTTATCGATGTGGAATTAACATGTTAGACGCCAAGTTATTTCGAAGTGAACTCGCTGAAACCACTGCCCGTCTGAAGCAGACGCGTGACTTCCAACTGGATGTTGCCAGGCTGGAGCAACTCGAACAACGCCGCAAGGATTTGCAGGTGCGCACCGAGTCATTGCAGGCGGAACGCAATTCGCGTTCGAAAGCTATCGGTAAAGCCAAAGCGCAGGGCGAAGATATTCAACCACTGCTGGCGGCGGTTGATGATCTGGGCCAGCAACTGGAACAGGCGAAACACGAACTGGCCGGGATCCAGCAGGAACTGCATGAGATTATCTCTGGCGTGCCGAACTTACCTGACGCTGAAGTTCCGCTCGGTAAAGATGAAGACGACAATAAAGAAATTCTGCGCTGGGGTGAGCCGGCAAGCTTCGACTTCAGCCCGTTAGATCACGTAGATGTTGCGCAAAAACTGGCGCAGGGTATGGATTTTGAGCGCGGCGCGAAACTCGCGGGCGCGCGTTTTGTTGTGTTGCAGGGTGCGATTGCCCAACTGCACCGCGCACTAGCGCAGTTTATGCTGAATCTGCATGTGAACGAGCATGGTTATACCGAAGCCTATGTTCCGTATCTGGTCAATCATGACACCTTATTTGGCACCGGTCAGTTGCCAAAATTCGGCGAAGATCTGTTTCACGTGCAGGGCGCAACGGAAAAACAGGTGCCGATGTCATTAATTCCAACGGCCGAGGTACCACTGACGAACTTATGGCGCGATGAAATTGCCGATGAAGAGCAATTACCACTGCAATATGCCGCGCATACGCCTTGTTTTCGCAGTGAAGCAGGTTCGCATGGCCGCGATACCCGCGGTCTGATCCGTCAGCATCAGTTCGATAAAGTTGAGCTGGTATGGCTGGTCAAGCCAGAAGAGTCGATGGCGACGCTCGAGCGTCTGACTGAGCACGCCGAGCGGGTTCTGCAGTTGCTTGAGTTACCCTATCGTAAAGTACTGCTGTGTACCGGCGATATGGGCTTTGGTGCCTGTAAAACCTATGATCTCGAGGTCTGGTTGCCGACCCAGGAGACCTATCGTGAGATCAGCTCCTGTTCAAATATGGGCGACTTCCAGGCACGCCGCATGCAGGCCAGGTTCCGTCGTAAAGGTGCAAAGAAGCCTGAACTGATGCATACCTTAAATGGTTCGGGTCTGGCGGTAGGGCGTGCACTGGTCGCAATTCTCGAGAATTACCAGCAGGCCGATGGCTCCGTCAAAATCCCTACGGTGCTACAGCCTTATATGGGCGGTAAGACGGTGATTGAGGCGTAACTGCTCAGATACACTTTGCTGGTTTTGGCAGGCCCGCTATACGCGTGGCCTGTTTTGCCGGGCCTTTTGGGAATAATTTATAAAGATAGCGGCTGTTCGCTTTATCCGGCCCTAAACGTTGACCGATGGCTTTCACCAGCACGCGCATGGCAGGGCTGGTATCAAATTCCTGGTAAAAATCGCGCACGAACAGCACGACTTCCCAGTGTGCATCGGTCATTTCTATCCCTTCAAGACCGGCAATATAAACCGCCAGCTCCGGCGACCACTCGGCAAAATTTGCCAGGTACTCGTGCTTATCGGTGGCGTACTGACGCCCGTTAAACTCAAACATCAGGATCACCCAAATAAAGTACCGGCTGCGACTCCAGCGTCAGCTCAACCCAGCTGGCATCATTGAGTTGCATAACATAAGCCGGAAGCTCCTCAACTGCTTCGCCATATAGCTTTAATTCCGTCACTAATACGTACGCCGGGTATGAGAAGCTGGCAAGCACATCGGGCTGCCGTAGTACCTTTTCCAGCGCTGCCTCAGTGAGAATAACAGTAACATCCTGCTGCCCGGCAGCACTCGCCAGCAACTCTTTATCACGTTCATTAAGCGGCCAGTCGCGCAAGTAAAAGAGGGCGCGCTCAGCCTTGGTAAGATTCAGTGCAGACGTCATCATCAGCCCTTAAAACCGTAAAACCTTGCCGGCTGCAGCAAGTAATTCAGTGAGTTCTTCGCTACTAATAGCGCGCACATCGGCAACCCAGTGACCGGCTTCTACATCATTAGTAACGACCAGTGGCGCAGGACATTCGTATAGGTCGAGCAGGGCGTAGCGCTTTTGCAATGAGCGACCGTCACGCTGGGCGTCGGCACCGGTTTGCAGATGGCGCAGTGCGTCACCCAGTAAAATGAGCTGTGGATTCAACTCCATCGTTGCCAGTGCCAGGTACATGTCCTGACCGTGCCAGCTTGAGGGATGATCGGGCGCCTGAGTTTGAATAATGTAAATACTCATCAGAACTGCAACACCCGCTCTGCCTGCGCCGCCGCCATACTAAATTCGGTAAGGCCACCCAGCGCAAAACCTGAATGAAGTGCCTCGGCGCTTAATTGGAAATCCTGCTCGACCACAGTCGCGCAAAGAATGAGAGGGAAGCCGTGTTGCTCGCCCAGACGCAACCAGTCAGCGGCGACCGGTGCCACCTGTCCCGACTGTAAGCGCCCGTGTAATACACCAGACTGATAGAAAAACACCTGGCGGATGCGATGCCCCAATGCAAGCGCAGCCTGCGCGTAGTGATACGCTAACAGGCTGCGAGAGTGTTCTGGTGCGCTATGCACCGAAAGAACAATATCAGTCACAATTTTATTCTTCGCCACCAAAGGCCATCAACAGGTTCAGCAGGCTGACGAAAATATTGTAAATAGAAACGTATAGGGTCACGGTCGCTAAAACATAGTTACGCTCGCCGCCGTGAATAATCGCGCTGGTCTGCATTAAAATAGCACCTGCTGAGAACAGGATAAACAAACCAGATAATGCCAGACTCAGTGCCTGCATATTCAGGAAGATGTTGGCAATAAAGAGGGCAATCAGCACCACAAAACCAGCCATCATCATGCCACCTAAGAAAGACATGTCTTTTTTGGTGGTCAGCACATAGGCAGACAAAGCAAAGAAAATCAGCGCGGTGCCACCTAAGGCCATCATGATGATTTCAGAACCCTGCGGGCCAATGGCGTTAATCATTCCAAGAATAGGTCCAAGGGTGTAGCCCATGAAACCGGTCAAAGCAAAGACCGATACCAAACCCATAGCGCTGTTTGCTGTTTTATGAACTAAAAACAGCAGGCCGTAAAAACCTACCAGCGTGATAATGAGGCCTGGGTGCGGCAAATTCATGCTTGCCGACAAGAACGCGGTGAAAGCACTAAATGCCAGCGTTAAACCAAGCAACATATAAGTGTTGCGTAATACTTTGTTGGTTTGCAGAACCGACTCGCTGTGTTGCGAGCTCGAGACGTGAACTTGATTGTTCATGGACTTCTCCGTTATTTAACAAACAGCCTCAGTGTATCCCAAAAGTGGGGGTAACAGGCAATGCTTTCAAGTTATTTTTCTTACTGATTGTATAAAATGACAGCAAACGAACCCAATGATTCAAATTTTTGCTTTACAAGCTGAATCAGGCTCTTTATCATTCGCTTCGTCTTGAGGCACACAACGCCACAGACAACGGAGAGATGGCAGAGTTCGGTTGAATGCACCTGACTTGAAATCAGGCGTGGGTTCACACCCACCGGGGGTTCGAATCCCTCTCTCTCCGCCACATTCCCGAAAGCCCGCTGGTTCGCCAGCGGGCTTTTTTCTTGCCTCTTTAACATCTGGTCGTACCTGTTTATACTGCTGGTCAGTAATATTTCACTCCGCGGGAAAAAAACTAAGAGGATCAATGGGCATGGAAAGTTTTCATCAGATCTTGGCACAAATTTCATCTGCCGCAGAGCAGAGTATCGAGTTACCAGACGGCTGGGGGCAAGGTCGCGCCCTGTTCGGTGGTTTAACCGCCGCCATTGCCTGGCAACACGCGGTAGCAGGTGCGGCTAAGGGACAACAATTACGCGCCATGACAGTCTCTTTCGTGGCACCTCTGTTAAGCGGGCAGGCGCAGTTGCAACGGCGGGTGTTACGACAGGGGAAGAATGTGACCCAGATCGCTGTTGATATCGTGCAAAACGACGAAGTGGCCCTGGCCGCGCTGGTCACTTACGGTAGCCCACGCAACTCCAGTGTTAAGATCACGGAAACGCCCGAACCGCCGGGCAAATTGCCCGAGCAAGGTATGCCTTTTCCAGACGTGCAGGGCGTTCCTGAGTTTACCCGCGCTTTTGATTATCGGGTCACCGTCGGTGGTTTACCCTTTAGCGGTGTCAAAAGTCGGGAATTTGGTGGCTATATGCGCTTTTCTGAACTGGACGAGACCATCAGTACTGGCTCGATCCTCGGCCTGGTGGATGCCTGGCCGCCCGCGCTGTTGCCACATCTTACTGAACTCGCTCCGGCGAGTTCGCTGACCTGGACGATTGAGTTTCCAACCCATTTACCTGAGTGTTCGACCCATGACTGGTGGCACTATGTCGCCACTATTGATTATGCTGCCGACGGTTATGGTCATACCCATGCCCACATCTGGGACAAAGCTGGCAAGTTGGTGGCAATAAGTCGTCAGACGGTAACGGTTTTTGCCTGAAAAAATCGAATTTTGGTCTAAAAAAGTGTCAATTGACCGCCTTCACCGTAACTCAGAACGGTCGCGCGGCTCAATTGAATATTAGTTGGTAAGATATTGTTTAATTTCAGGAAAGTGGTTAAAAAAGGCTTGCGTTGTTGGCGTATACAGGGCATATCTTGAAGCGCACCGAAACGGTTTTTGGTGCGAAGTCCGAGCTGATTCGGAATCAACTACAAGGAAGATAAGATGACGGAGTTCATCGTCGCCGTACCCTCACAGATTGTGAGCATCGGTATGCAAACGTTAATTAATCAAGATCCTCACTTTAAAGTCGCTGCCGTCGTAACCAATCAACACCAACTACGCGACGCCATCAGTCAATCACCTTATGCCACCGTAATTCTGGGAAGCCAGCTATGTGGTGACGGTACCATTGAAATCTGGCGACGCATTCAGCGCCGGTTTGCCGATGTGCAGGTGTTGCTTTGGGCAGTCAGGTTTCAGGACGTGCTTGATTTTCAGTGTAACCTGGATCGGGTTGAAGGCTACTTGCTGGCGTCCGCCCAACAGTCGGAGTTTCTGCAGGCCTGTCAGACACTCAGTCGCGGACGGATCTACGTGGCGGCAAGTGTTGCCGAATACCTGGCCCGGAATCCGGCCCGGCAACGGCAAAGTGAGGTGCTGAGTAAACTCAGTAAACGTGAGATTCAGGTCGCACAGATGATCGCCCAGGGGCGACGGGTTGCCGTTATCGCACGGTTGCTGAATATCAGCAGTAAAACAGTAAATACCTTTCGCTACCGAATCTTTGATAAACTTGAGTTAAGTGGTGATGTAGAATTAACCCATCTGGCCTTACAGACAGGCCTGGTGGATCTTGATGTCGAGGTGATAGTTGAAGAAGACGACGCAGCAGAGGGAGACCTTTAACCCGAAGCAGTTTCTGCAGAGCCTGACTCATCAACCAGGCGTTTATCGCATGTACGATGAGTCAGGCGATATTATTTATGTCGGTAAAGCCAAAGACTTACGTAAGCGCGTGGGCAGCTATTTCCGTGCCCAGGTCGATAGTCCGAAAACGCAGACACTCGTGCGGCAAATTGCTCATATTGATGTCACGGTAACGAACACCGAAGCCGAAGCGCTGATCCTCGAAAACAACTTCATCAAAAAATATCGTCCGCGCTACAACGTGTTGCTGCGCGATGACAAATCTTATCCCTATATTCTGGTCAGTGATCATCAGCATCCGCGCCTGGCGTTTCATCGCGGTACCCGGCGTGAGAAAGGCCGTTATTTTGGTCCGTTTCCCAACGGCGTTGCCGTGCGTAACAGTTTGCGCTTGCTACAGAAACTGTTCCCGGTGCGGCAGTGTGAAGATTCTTACTATCGGGCGCGTAGCCGCCCATGCCTGCAGTATCAGTTGCAGCGTTGTCTGGCGCCTTGTGTAAAAGGCTATTGCAGCGACGAGGACTATAATGAACAGGTGGATCTGGCCAAGGCCTTTCTTGAGGGCAAGAACCAGCAAGTGATTGACCAACTGGTGATTAAGATGGAAGGCGCCAGTGAAGAATTGCAATTTGAACGCGCGGCACGTTTTCGTGATCAGATTGCGGCGTTACGCCAGGTACAGGAACGTAACGCGGTCACCGGTAATCAGCAGGAGCTGGATGTGATCGGCTACGCCCGCCAGGGCGGTATCGCGGCGATTCATTTACTGTTTATTCGTGAAGGTTCGGTGCAGGGCAGTCGCAGCTATTTTCCTAAGGTACCGGCCAATACCGAAGACAGTGAAGTTCTGTTAGCCTTCTTATTGCAGTTTTATCTTAACGATCAGATCGAGCGACGCCTGCCGCGCGAGATTATCCTGCCCGAACAAAATGCCGCCACTGTGCTTGATCCCGAACAGGAATTGCACACGCTGGAACAGGCGCTGGCACAGAAAATACGCATGACCCATAATGTCAGAGGCGAGCGGCGCAAGTACCAGATCCTGGCGCAGAAAAACGCCATGAACGCGCTCGATAGTAAAGCCAATCAGGCCAGCACTATGATGATGCGGGTCAGGGCACTGGAGCAGGTGCTTGATTTTGGTCGTCCTATCACGCGCATGGAGTGTTTTGATATTAGTCATACCATGGGCCAGGAAACGGTTGCGTCCTGTGTGGTGTTTGATCAGCAGGGACCGAAAAAAAGTGACTACCGGCGCTACAATATCAAAGGTATTACCCCGGGTGACGATTACGCGGCCATGGCACAGGTGCTGCAGCGGCGCTTTGATCCGCTGAAACAGGCGAAAGCTGATGCTGCCGCTATGCCTGACGTGTTATTTATTGACGGAGGCAAAGGGCAGTTGACGCAGGCTGAGAATTATTTTTCCGATTGGCCGACGATTGCGGCACGCGCGGCACCTTTGTTGGTCGGCGTGGCCAAGGGCGAGTCCCGTAAGCCCGGTCTGGAAACGCTGATTCTGGCGGGCGGTCACGCAACTATTCCGCTTCCCGCGGATGCGCCGGCGTTGCATCTGGTGCAACATATACGCGATGAGTCGCATCGCTTTGCGATTACCGGACACCGGCAGCGCCGCGCGAAAGTTCGCCGTACCTCACGGTTAGAAGATATTCCCGGTATTGGTGCTAAGCGTCGTCAACGTTTACTGCAAAATCTGGGTGGATTACAACAGGTAAAACAGGCTAGTATTGAGCAACTTGCAGCGGTACCTGGCGTCAGTCATGAACTAGCTGAAACCATCTATCACGCGTTTCGCGACGAATAAAAGGAACCTCAAGCGGTATGTGGAATATTCCCAACTTGCTGACCAGCTTTCGCATTCTGTTAATCCCTGTGTTTTTAGGTATTTATTACCTGCCGGGACAAGACGCTCATTTCTGGGCGGCGTTTATCTTTGCGCTGGCGGCAATTACCGACGGTCTGGACGGCTACATTGCCCGGCGTTTTAACCAATTTACCCAGTTCGGCGCATTTCTAGACCCAGTGGCAGATAAAGTCATGGTGGCAGCATCGCTGGTGGTGGTAGTGGAAAACTACGCCACCTGGTGGATTAGCCTGCCCGCGCTAGCTATTGTCAGTCGCGAACTGGTGGTTTCAGCGCTACGCGAATGGATGGCGCAGATTGGCCATCAGAGCAAGGTAAAAGTATCGAATCTTGGCAAGGTGAAAACCACCGCGCAAATGGTCGCTATTGGCGGCCTGATTTGGGAAGCCAATACCTTTGTGGTGGTGGTCGCTACCGTTTTGCTCTATGTCGCCTTTGTCCTGACGCTTTGGTCAATGTGGAAATATTTACGCGCCGCCTGGTCAGATTTAAGCCAAGTGGATTAAAAATAAGCAAACAAACGGCTTCAGGGCAAAAAATCGTTGACCTTGGCAAAATAGACAGTAGAATGCCTCGGCACTGGATGCGGGAATAGCTCAGCTGGTAGAGCACAACCTTGCCAAGGTTGGGGTCGCGAGTTCGAATCTCGTTTCCCGCTCCAAACTCGATGGCGGGTTGGCAGAATGGCTATGCAGCGGATTGCAAATCCGTGGATCTCGGTTCGACTCCGGGACCCGCCTCCATCGAAAACTTCAGGTAGTACCTCAGGTATGCCCGGGTGGTGAAATTGGTAGACACAAGGGATTTAAAATCCCTCGCTGGCAACAGCGTGCCGGTTCAAGTCCGGCCCCGGGCACCACTTCTCTTTTTAGTTTGCTGATAAAAATTATCTTAACCTCTCTTGTTATTGCCCGGCAGACGCACCATATTTAGTTCATCAGTGGTTACCCGGTAATGTTTGTGTATTTTCGTCTGCTATTAACGCTGTTACTGTTAGGCATCGGAGGTGCTGAGTCGCATAGTGCGACCGGGCCGTCGTGGGTCAAACAGTCCTCGACGGTAACCGCGAAAGCCACTGTCTGCCAACTGGCGATTGACGAGCAATTGCAAAGCCAGGAGGAAGATAACGACATCACCCATAACCGGGTGCGCAGCCTATCTACGCGTATTGCTGGCGAGCAATCGTTCCTACCCAACACTGATGTTTTCACTTCCACCTTTTTGCCACAGGCGCGGGCACCTCCTGTTCGCTGATTCGATAAAACCTTTGTTCCTGTTATCTATTTATCTGAATCAGAATGAGGCCCTTTATGGCAAACTTTCATGCATTGAACTGGCATCAGGCAACCACTGGCGTGCGCCTGAGCGAAGCCACGGCACAACAACCAGCACGTTTGAGCTGGCATCATAATGCCAAAATTGCGGTGGAGTATTTTCAGCAACAGAGTAACTTACTCACTGAGTCAACGCGCTTACCGGAAGCCGAGCAAAAATTTGAGAAAAACGGTAGCCGTTATGTCTGTGTACTCGACACCCAAAAAAATCTGAGTGGTATTCTGTCGTCACGCGAGTTGCATAGCCGGCATACCGGAGCACTTAGCAGTGCGCTGCAGTTACCCTGGAGTCAAATCGAAGTGCGTCATCTGATGCAGCCCATCACTCGTTTACCGGTGATTGACAAGGCGCAACTGGAACGCGCCAAAATCGGTGATATTGCGGCGACGATGCAGGCGGCAGGTCGCGATTTCGTGTTGGTAGAGGAGCAGGGCCAGTTGACGGGATTCATCGCAGCGCTGAAAATACTCGCGTTAACCGGTGAGTCGGTGCGCCTGTATCCGCGAGCCAGTACCTTTGCGGAAGTGTTCACTGCGCTAAAACATCCTGAAATTACGGACAGTTAGGGTTGTTGCGTCGGCTGTAGCACGCTACATTAAAGATTGCTTAGGTCAAATGGGAGCGTGCTATGGTCGATAATGCCTGGCTTAACAGCCAAACACTGTTAATTGTCGCGCAATGGTTATTAGGTCTGTTCGTACTGCTACTGATTATTGGCCTGATCAGTATTGTGGTGATGTATGTCATTGATAAAACGCAAACGAAGCATACTATTCGTCGCAACTTCCCGGTTTTTGGCCGTTTTCGCTATATTTTCGAAAATTTGGGCGAATTCTTCCGGCAGTATTTCTATGCAATGGACCGTGAAGAAATGCCGTTTAACCGGGCGCAACGCAGCTGGGTGTATCGCGCGGCGAAAGATGCCGATCGCACTCTGGCATTTGGCTCCACGCGGGACTTAACGAAAAACGGCACGATTATATTTGCCAATGCGCCTTATCCGCGACAGACAGAAGAGAAAACCCAGCCCGAGCCGGTCGAAATTGGACCTTACTGCGAACATCCTTACGCACCTGTATCCTATTTTCATATTTCCGGCATGAGTTACGGCTCATTGTCGCCGGTGGCGGTGCGCGCTTTATCGAAAGGCGCTAAGCTTGCCGGTTGCTGGCTGAACACTGGCGAGGGCGGGCTGAGTCCCTATCACCTGGAAGGTGAGTGTGATGTCGTGTTTCAGATTGGTACGGCAAAATATGGAGTACGAAACCAGGACGGTAGCCTCAATGAAATGCGTCTGAAAGAGCTGGGCGAACATAAACTCATCAAAATGTTTGAACTGAAGCTCAGCCAGGGCGCTAAACCAGGCAAAGGTGGTATCTTACCGGCGATAAAAGTTACAAAGGAAATTGCGGAAATACGCGGTATACCTGAGGGTAAGGACTCAATTAGTCCAAATCGACATCCGGAAATTAAAAATGATGAAGAGTTACTCGACTTTATTGAGAAAATCCGCATCATCACCGGCAAACCCGTAGGTATTAAGTTTGTCATGGGGGACCCGGGTTGGATCGATCAACTGATCGACGCTATTTTAGCGCGTGGTATTGAGTCAGCCCCTGATTTTATTACCTTGGACAGTGCCGACGGTGGCACTGGTGCGGCACCGCAACCGCTGATGGATTATGTGGGCTTAAAGCTTTCTGAGAGCCTGCCCATTTTAATCGACAAACTTATCGCTGCAGGGTTAAAAGATCGGGTGCGCGTGATTGCCTCGGGTAAGATGATCTCGCCAGCTGATGTCGCCTGGGCACTGGCAATGGGAGCGGACTTTGTGGTTTCCGCCCGCGGTTTTATGTTTTCGATTGGCTGTATTCAGGCGATGCAATGCAACAAAAATACCTGTCCGACAGGTGTCACAACACATAATAAAAAACTGCAAAAAGGGCTGGATCCGGAAGAAAAATGTGTGCGTGTGGCTAATTACCACAAGTTTCTTGAATACGGCGTCAATATTGTCGCGCATTCCTGCGGAGTCTCCGATCCACGCCAACTGAATCGTCGGCACGCCCGTATTATCACCCATACTGGTGAGAGTATCAGCTTGACTGAACGCTATCCGCCACAGGCCCCGCGGCAATCATAGGCTCTGTTGCAGGCGGTTTTGCAGCCATTTGCTAAAGGCAACCACTGCCACCGGATGGCGCGCTGCCTGTTTCATTGCCAGCAGGACGTCAGTTTTACTCACCACCCGTATATCACTGTGCAGGCGTAAACCACTGAACTGTGGATGTGCCGCATACAGACTATCGATCAGGGTAGAGCCAGGCGCGCTGGTTACTAATTCCAGTCCAATACTGTTCTTAGCGACCGGCTGCAGCCGCTGGCTTTTGGCAAACTCGGGGTAGCCCTGCATTAATTGTTGCCAGCTTTCGCTGAGCGGATCTACCCAACAGGGCGTTAGCGTATCACGCTCACTGGTAGCTGAGCTGATCGGGCTAAACGTCGGCTGATACAAGCGTTGCTGTTTAAGGCTACGGTCTTTAATGCGGCCGTGAATCATCGCAAGGTCTAACGTGCCTTGTTGCAGTGCCTGGGCAATGGCCGCATGTTGCGGTGCGCCGGCGGCTTCATCATAGGTATCCAATTGAATACGTATATGCGGATAAATTGCGGTAAAATCTGCCAGTCGCGCTGCCAGCCACCAACGCAGAAAGCTTGCCGGTACCAGTAAGCGCAGCGTGGTCAGCTCCTCATCGCCACTGCTGCGCGCCGATTGCACACTTTGCTCAAGCCGCTGGAACAGTGGCAGCAAACGCTGGCCGAGGGCTTCACCGACCGGGGTGAGGGCGTGGACACGATTATCGCGGTGAAACAGTTTGGTGCCCAGTTGCTCTTCCAGCGTCTGAATGTGCCGGGTTATTGCTGACTGTGACAGGTCAAGTTGTTGCGCCGCATGTTTAAATGAGCCAGCATTAGCAGCGACAGCAAATACGCGTAACGCATTAAGAGAGTAATTTTTCAGCAGCACAGGAACCCGCCTTAGTTGCGATTAAGTTAATGTCGATTGCAAAAATTAGAACAAGATTAAATAGAAAAGAGGCCGTTTGGCAATGTATTTAAGAGAATTTATTGAAATCGCTGTCCTGCATTTTCTTGCGGTTGCCTCACCAGGGCCTGACTTTGCGGTGACTGCGCGTTATAGCCTGGCCTATGGCCGGCGCATTGGCCGCTGGGTGGCGTTAGGCATTGGTGCCGGCATTCTTATCCATGTGGCTTATTCGCTGCTCGGAGTGACGCTCATCGTTCACCGTTACCAGTGGGTTTATGCCACCTTACTGCTGCTCGGCGCACTCTATCTGGGTTGGATTGGCTGGCAAGCCATTCAGGCACAGCCACGGCAACAGGTGCCTGCCGCGGCCGCAGCAGCAGGTGACTTAAGCCGTCGTAAAGCGTTTCGCATTGGTTTTATCACCAATGGCCTGAACGTGAAAGCTACCTTATTCTTTATGGCACTGTTCACCGCCGTGATTAGCCCGCAAACGCCGACCTGGATAAAAACCGGTTATGGGCTGTATATGGCCGTCGCCACGGGTTTGTGGTTCATGTTACTGGCGACGGCGCTGACAATCGGCCCGGTTTACGAGCGCATCTGGCGTTTCGGCCATTGGCTGGACCGCCTGATGGGCGCTATTTTACTGTTATTGAGCGCCAAGCTTATCTATGACTGGTGGCACGTAATTCAAGTTCTCGTAAACGGCTGAAGATGCTATGATCGGCTTCGTTAAATTAGCTTTTGGTTGAGTACCCTATGCAGTTATTTGTAAACGATCTGACCGTCATTGATTTTTCATACCTGTGCCCGGAGCGGGGCATTGTCGGTGAAAGCTGGATCGTTGATATTATTCTTGATGGTAGCCTGAACGAGCAGTCCATGGTGCTCGACTTTGGCAAGGTGAAAAAACAGATCAAACGCATTATTGATGATGCGGTCGATCATAAACTGGCAGTACCTGCCGATCACCCCTATACCCGCGTGTCGCACACCGATGATGACAGCAGTTACTGGGTCGATTTTTTGCGCCCGGCAGGCAAGTCAATTCATCTTTTCTGTCCGGCTGACGCATTCGCGTTTATTGACGCTGACAGAGTGTCCATGGCGAGTGTTAATGCGTATCTGCGGGCGGTCATCAAACGCGAATTACCCGGGAACGTAGCAGGGCTTGAAGTGATTTTACGCGAGGAAGTGATTGCCGGTGCGTACTATCACTACACCCATGGCCTAAAAAAGCATGATGGCAATTGCCAGCGCATTGCGCATGGCCACCGTTCACAGTTACAGATCTTTATCGACGGTTTGCGCCGCCAACAGGTAGAGCAGCAGTGGGCGCTGCGCTGGCAGGACATTTACCTGGGGTCGCGTGAAGATACCTGCAGCTGTAGCGAGTTGCGCCGTTCAATCCATGCTGAAGCTATTGACGATAACAGTCATCAGGCCTATCGCTATACCGCTGATCAGGGACTATTTGAGCTGGCGGTGCCACAAGATGAGAATTTCATTATTGCCAACGACTCAACGGTGGAGTGTATTGCTGAATTCCTCGCCGCAGAGATTGCAGTGGAAAATCAGGCCACGGGTCAGGTAAAGGTGCTGGCCTTTGAAGGTGTCGGCAAAGGAGCTATCGGTTATGCCTAAGCAAATGCTGCACGTTATCGCTGCCTTTTTCTGCATGGCAAGCGCTTTAGCACTCGCTGCCGAGCCTGTGATTGAATTACGCGGCGCACGAACTGCCGGTGCGCTTGTGGTTGGTAAGACCCAGCCGGGGGCTGAAGTTTTGCTGAATGGCAAGGCGCTGAAAGTCTCAGCCAGCGGGGTGGTGGTGTTTGGTTTTGCGCGCGACGCCAAAGGTGAGCAGCAGCTCACCGTGACTCTGCCTGATGGCAGCGAACATGCGCAAATCATTGAGCTTGCGCCGCGCCAGTATAAGATCGATCGCGTTGAGGGGGTGCCGCAACGCACAGTGACACCTGATCCTGAACAGGTGGCGCGGGCGCGCAAGGAAGCACAGGCAGTCTGGCAAGCACGCCAGACTATGACCGACGAACTACATTTTCTGACCCCGGTGGTGGAACCTGCGCAGGGCCGCATCAGTGGCGTATATGGCAGCCAGCGCATTTTTAACGGTGAGCCCCGCAACCCGCATTTTGGTCTCGACGTCGCAGCACCTACCGGCACCCCGGTAAAAGTGGTCTGGCCCGGAACCGTGGTATTTGCTGACTCTGATCTGTTTTATTCAGGCGGCACCATTATTGTTGATCACGGCTTTGGTGTGACCACCACCTATATTCATCTGAGCAGCGTCGATGTCAGCGTTGGCCAGCAGTTACAACAAGGTCAGCGCATTGGCGCGATCGGCGCCACCGGCAGGGCTACCGGGCCGCACCTCGATTGGCGCGTGAACTGGGGCAATGTGCGGCTCGACCCGGCGTTGGTGCTTGAGCATTTCGCTGACTGAAGCGTTCAGAGCTTCAGCCAGCTGCGTGCTTTGGCTTTATCGTCAATGCTTAGCAAGTAATTATTTCGCTTCGGCGCCTGCCAAATCAGTTCAAGTTCTATCAGCTCGTCGCGGCGAAAAGCATGCAGTTTCACTACGTCACCGGGCTGATAGCGCTCGAAAACCTCGCGCATATTGCTATCCGTCACCTGTAGCCCATCCACGGCGATAATTCGATCTTGCGCGCTTAAGCCCGCGCTTTGAGCCGCCTCGTCAGCAAAGACGACCTGTACTTCCAGACCCTGTGCCGAAGCTTTAAATTTAGCGCCTAAGGCAACGGGTAGGGGCGCCGCCGCGGGTTTACCGCCAAAGATATTGTCGTCCTGAGACGGCTTGCGCTCAACGGCTACGCCGAACTCGGCTAAAAGCTCGTCAACGGGTAAGGGATCAGTCGTATGGACCGCGCGCTCAATAAAGGACTTCAGATTGATACCATATTCAGCATCTAAGAAGTCAGCGAAACTGTCGTCCCCGGTACCGCTTTGCGTAGCGCCAAATTGCGTCCAGAACTGCGCCATACACTGCGCCAGCGTCTGCTTGTGATGGCTTTTCAGGCGAATCAACAAGTCAGTACATAGCGCTATCAGTGCACCTTTTGCATAGTAGCTGACCACCGCGTTGGGCGCGTTTTCGTCCTGCTTATAAAACCGGTTCCATGCCTGCAGGCTTGAGTCGGCCACGGTATGTCGGTCAACGCCCGCCCCCCGGTGTACCCGTGCCAGGGTATCGCCAACCAGCGACAAATACGTGGGCGCATCAATCAGGCCAGCCTCGTGCAAGACAAAGTCATCAAAGTAGGAGGTGACGCCCTCATAAAACCACAGCTGTCGGGTATATTGCTCGGCATCCAGCCGATAGGGAATAAAATCTTTTGGCTTCAGTGTTTTGATATTCCAGCTGTGAAAGTATTCATGGCTGCACAGGCTTAAAAAGGTGCGATAGTCGCTGTCAATGGTGCTGCGGATGCCGGGGCTTACCAGGTCACGGCGCGAACATAGCAGCGCGGTTGAATTACGGTGTTCCAGGCCACCGAAACCTTTGCCCACCACCATGGTAAGAAACAGATAACTATCAAAGGGTATCTGTTTATTGAAAAGTTGTATCTGATGCTCACAGATACGCGCAAGATCGCCACAAATACGCTCAGTATCAGCGAAGTTGCGTCCCACGGTCACAAACGCGTGTTTGATCCCGCCGGCAATAAATTCGTGAATACCTAAGTCGCCAAGTAAGAAAGGATAATCGATCAGAGCTTCGTAATTATCAGCTCGGAAGGTGCCGGGCAGGAACGCCTCACCGCTTTCCCGTGGTATACCGGTCGCTACCCGCCAATGCTGACACTGCTCTGAGAGTTTCAGGGTGAGTCTGACCGGTTCATGAGTGCGCTCGGCCACCGCGAGGCAGAGACTACTGTTGTTGAAAAATCCCCAGTACTGGTCAAGGTAAGCACTGCGAACTGACAAATCGAAGGCATACACCTGATAACTCACGGTAATTTCGCTGGCGTCCTGAGTGTCGACCTGCCAGGTTTGCTTGTCGACGGCCCGTAATGGCAACTGCCGGCCATCTGCCTCGGCGTGCAGGTCAAGAATGTTGCGGGCAAAATCGCGAATCATGTAGCTGCCGGGAATCCACGCTGGCAGTTTGAGCGTTAACTGCTTCGCAGATTTCGTCGCCAGGGTCAGGGTAACGGCAAATTGATGGCCGTTTAAATCAAGGGGTGTGATCTGGTAATGCATAGCACGACAGCCTTTATCAGCTCTCTAAGAATAGCACCGATGGTAGCACGCGCAGATTACGCTATGTAGCCTTTTGCGTGCGATAAACGAACCGACAGGGGTCGGTATAATGGGTATAATCGGTGGCATAACCGATAGCAAAGTGACACTAAGCCTGTGATTGGACGTTGGAAAGCCTTACTTGATGACCGCAACCGCTTTTTCTGGGTGCTGCAAGCAGCTGGCTGGTTGGGGTATGCATTGGTGCAGTACATCGGCTCACTGATGCACGAGATGCGCGACATCTACATTCTTATTATTTTACTTGGCGCTTATGCCGGCTTTTTGTTGACCGTACCGCTACGTTATCTGTACCGGCATATCTGGGACATTAAGCCCTGGCTGCTGGTGCCTATTGTGCTAACTTCGGCCTATATTTGCGCCAGTATCTGGGCGGTGATTGACAACGCGACCTACTGGGAAATCTATAAATTTGGTTTTCGCCCCGAAAATAACTTGTTTTACTTTAAAAATACCCTGGCAAAGTTTTACATCATGCTGAGCTGGAGTGGCCTGTATTTCGGAATTAAGTACTACCAGATGCTGCAAGACGAAAAGCAAAAAGCCCTGATGGCGACCTCCATGGCGCATCAGGCGCAGTTAAAAATGCTGCGTTATCAGCTGAATCCGCATTTTTTGTTTAATACGCTGAATGCAATCTCGACGCTGATCCTGATTAAAGAAAACGAGTTAGCCAATAAAATGATGACCAAGCTCAGTTCGTTTTTACGCTTCTCGCTGGACAACGAACCGATTAAAAAAATACCGCTTGAGCGCGAAATAGAAGCTTTAATGCTCTATCTTGATATCGAAAAGGTACGTTTTGATGAGCGTTTAAACGTGATTATCGAGGTAAGTGAGGAAGCGCAGCAGGCATTGGTTCCAAGTCTGTTTTTACAACCGTTGATTGAAAATTCAATTAAATATGCCATTGCCAGGCTCGAAGAGGGTGGTGAGATTCGTATTGCCGCAGAACGTCAGGCCGGTGAACTGGTGGTGGTGGTCGCGGACAATGGTCCGGGTGCAAAAGCACCCACTCAGGACCTTATCAGCAGCGGCGGGGTCGGCCTGGCAAACACACGGGATCGGTTACAGGCCTTGTATGGTAAGAGCTACTCATTTACATTAACGGCTAACGATCCTTCGGGCATGCGTGTTGAAATCCGCATCCCCTTCGAACAGGTTGATGTCTCATGACTAGCAAAATTCGCACGCTGATTGTTGACGATGAATCGCTTGCGCGGCGTGGCCTGATTGTGCGTTTGCAGGACTTTCCGCAAGTAGAGTTACTGGATGAATGCCAAAGCGCACGTCAGGCGTTAGAAAAAATTATCGAACTTAAGCCCGATCTGGTGTTTCTCGATATCCAGATGCCGGGCATGAACGGTTTTGAATTGCTGCGCGAAGTAAAAGCACGCGGCGCTGAACTGCCGATCGTAGTGTTCGTCACTGCTTATGATCAGTATGCGATTAAGGCCTTTGAAGTGCGTGCCATCGACTATTTACTGAAGCCGGTGGACCATGAACGTCTGGCTTTGGCGCTGGAGCGTGTTGAACGTAATTTAGCTCAGCGTGAGCGTGATCAGCAGCAGCAGCGCATGCTGAATTTGCTGGCAGATGCCACGGGGGAAGACTGCGAAGCCATCCTGCGCAAACTGGCAGAAGATGAGACCATGGGAGCATCACGTTATCCCGAGCATATCGCAATTAAAGAAAGCGGCGAAATTACCCGGGTCGCGATTAATTCTATTGAGTGGATAGATGCCGCAGGTGACTACATGTGTATTCATGCAGCAAACGAAACCCACATTCTGCGCCGTACCATGAAAGAGCTCGAGGATGAACTTAACCCGAATCGCTTTCAACGGATTCATCGCTCAGCTATTGTCAATCTCGATCAGATTGAGAAACTCTGCAGTCGTCAAAACGGTGAATACCATATTATCTTGAAAAACGGCAAAGAACTTAAAGTCAGCCGCAGCTATAAAGAGCGCATCAAAAGGCTGATCCTTAACAATTAGGCGGCCGTATAGCGACTGGTTAACTCTCTGCAGTGGAGGACACTACGTCAATGATTCTTCGTCGGCTGTTGTTGATCATTTTTCTGGCCTCGCTTTTGTCCGCCTGCTCAACGCAGTTCGGCTATCGCTTGGCTGATACTTTTCTGGAATGGCAACTGGGTAAGTACGTTGAGGTTTCCGGACAGCTCGAACGCGATATTGACGCTTCCATCGACGAACTGCACCTATGGCATGCCCGTTCGGAATTGCCGCGTTACCGTGATCTGCTCGATGAGCTGCTGACTGATCTGGATCGGGGCGACATCAGCGAAACAACAATCCTCTCCTACAGTGAACACGTCTACGATTTATGGCGCCGTATCCGCTATCAGGTTGAACCTTATGCGCAGGTATACTTACCACGGCTAAGCATTGCCCAGCGACAGCAACTGATTGATAATCTGGCGCAGCGCCTGGAGGAAGAGCGCGAAGAAGCGCAGCAACTGAGTGCGGAAGAGCGGTTTGAGCAAAGCTACGAGCGCATGATTGAGCGTGCTGAGGAATGGTTAGGGCGGGTCCATGCCGATCAGCGTCGCATCCTGCGCCGTTGGGTCACGGAAACTGAGCAGAGCGACCGACTATGGCTTACCTATCAGGAAAGTTGGCTGGAAGCGTTTCAGGAGGCTCTGGCAGACCCCGCTGATAAGAGTTTCAGCGATCAAATACAGCTGTTGATGACTGAGCCTGAGCTACTGCGCTCAGCTGAATTGCAGGCTCAAATTGTGCGTAACCGGCAACTGGGGATCGCCGCTTTAAATCAACTCTATAAAAGCTTGAGTGAGCCACAGAAACTGCGTCTGAAAAGCAAGTTGCGCGACTACCGCGCAACTTTAACTGAACTCATTGAACACTACCGCACAGACTGATTACTTCACTTCAATGATTTTACAGGTATTGGTAGAACCTACCGTTTCCATGACATCACCGTGAGTGAGGACAATCAGATCGCCGGCGACGACATGGCCGCGCGCTTTAATTTCGGCAATGGCATCGTGTACCAGTCCCTCGGGCTTGCTCTGCGTCGAGTCGAAGGCAATAGGGTAGACGCCGCGATATAAAGCACAACGGTTGCGGCTACTGCTATGACGTGACAGCGAAAAAATTGGCAAGATGGTGTGGATGCGCGACATCAGCTTGGCGGTAGAGCCTGACTCAGTCAATGCGATAATAGCTTTTACACCGGCTAAGTGGGTCGCCGCATACATTGCGGTGATTGCGGTCGCTTCCTGAATATTGGTAAAGGTTTCTTCCAGATCGTTTTTATCCAGACGTGCGGCCGGGTGGGTCTCAGCGCCCAGACAAATTTCCGCCATGGCTTTGACAGTGGCAATAGGGTGCTTACCGGCGGCGGTTTCGGCCGACAGCATCACAGCATCGGTGCCATCCAGTACGGCATTGGCGACGTCCATGACTTCAGCACGGGTCGGCATGGGGTTCTCGATCATCGACTCCATCATTTGCGTGGCGGTGATCACGACCTTGTTCAGTTGCCGCGCGCGCTCAATGATTCGCTTTTGTTTACCCACTAGCTTGGCATCGCCAATTTCCACGCCCAGGTCACCGCGCGCCACCATAACAGCCTCAGAGGCGCGAATAATTTCATCCAGTGCTTCGTCACTGGCGACCGCTTCAGCCCGCTCAATCTTTGCGCAAAGCATGCCAGTGCCGTTAGCTTCGCGTAATAAGCGTCGGGCCTGCTCCATATCGGCGCCTGAGCGCGGAAAGGAAACGGCCAGATAGTCGACGCCAATAGCGGCGGCTAGCTTTATGTCTTCATGGTCTTTACTGGTCAGTGCGGCAGCAGAGAGTCCGCCACCCAAGCGGTTAATGCCTTTATTATTCGACAACTTGCCACCTACCAGCACGGTGGTGATGACTTTCGCGCCGTCGACTTTATCGACCTGCAAGCGTAAGCGGCCGTCATCTAATAACAGAATGTCACCGGGCTCAACGTCCTGCGGTAGTTCCTTGTAATCAATACCGACCGCCTGGCCGTTGCCAGCGTCACGCGCCAGTTCGCCGTCAAGGACAAAGGTGTCGCCCTCATCGAGAGTTACCGAGTCATGAGCAAACTTGGCAATGCGTATTTTAGGGCCTTGCAGGTCGCCCAAAATCGCCACGTGGGTACCGAGTTTGGCACAAATGTCGCGCACCATTTCAGCGCGGTGCTTATGATCATCAGCCTTACCATGCGAGAAGTTCAGCCGGACGACATTCGCTCCCGCTTTGATAAGTGCTTCCAGCGTCTCCCGTTTGTCGGTAGCAGGCCCTAAAGTAGTAACAATTTTGGTACGGCGTAACATGCAAAACTCCTTACGTGAACAGCCTGATCAGTTGCAGCGACATGCGCATCGATATATGCGGCGGTAAGTGGCAAACAGGGCCGAAATTATAGCACGGTTATCAGCTGGATACAGAGCTTCTGGCACTTCGGGACGCTTTTAAGTACAATAGCGCGCACTTTTTTCTGTTTCGTTTCTTTTCACCGTAACGCAAGGGTAATCGCATGAGTGACCAACAGCAGGATTTGACCTTACAAAGCTGGCAGGAGCGCCAGGAATACGCCGAGATGATGCAGCCACTGATTGGCCGTCTGTATCGCAATTATGGCGTTGAAATTTTGGTCTATGGCCGTTCTCTGTTAAACGTAGATACCATTAATATTATTAAAGCGCACCGACTGATTCGTCGCCATGAAGGGGTCAAGTTGCGCTTGCGTGAAAGTTTCCCGTTCATTGAAGCACTGAGCAAAATGCGTTTAGCCCCGGCGCGGGTTGACCTGGGTAAGCTGGCGTTCAACTATCTGCACAAAGATGCCGGCAATGGCGCTTCTGTTGAAGATTACCTGAATCGTGAACTGGCTGACATTGTCGATAAAGCCGACGAAATTCCGGCGCAGGACGTCGTACTTTACGGTTTTGGTCGTATCGGTCGCTTGCTGGCACGCTTACTGATTGAGCGTAACGGTAGCAATAATAAAATGCGGCTACGTGCCATTGTAGTGCGTGGCGGTCGCGACGGTGACCTGGAAAAACGCGCAAGCCTGTTGCGTCGTGATTCGATCCACGGTCCATTCAATGGCTCTATTACCGTCGACCATGAAAATAATGCCATCAAAGCGAACGGTACCAGTATTAAAGTTATCTATTCAGATGGCCCGGATCAGGTTGACTATACTCAGTACGGTATTAATGATGCCATCGTTATTGACAACACTGGTATCTGGAAAGACGAAGCCGGTTTAGGCTTACACCTGAAATCGAAAGGCGTGAAGAAAGTACTGCTGACGGCGCCATCAAAAGGCGACATTAAGAACGTCGTGTATGGCGTGAACCATGAGATGATTCAGCCGGAAGACCTGATTGTCAGCGCAGCCAGCTGTACGACGAATGCTATTACACCAGTGCTGAAAGTGATTCACGATCACTATCAGATCCGCAATGGTCACGTTGAAACGGTTCACTCGTACACGAACGACCAGAACCTTATCGATAACTACCACAAAGCTGAGCGTCGTGGCCGATCGGCACCGCTGAACATGGTGCTGACCTCGACCGGTGCGGCAAAAGCAGTCGCCAAAGCACTGCCTGAACTGGCAGGTAAATTGACCGGAAACGCGATTCGGGTACCAACCCCGAACGTTTCGATGGCGATTATGAATTTGAACCTGGAAAAGACAACCTCAAAAGATGAGTTAAATGCCTTTTTACGCGATCAGGCTTTGCATTCTGAATTGCAGGCGCAGATTGACTACACCGCCTCAACTGAAATCGTATCTACTGACTTAGTTAGTTCGCGTTATGCAGGTGTGGTTGATTCGCAGGCGACCATCGTTGATGGTGACCGTGCTGTTCTATACGTGTGGTATGACAATGAATTTGGTTATAGCTGTCAGGTCATTCGTGTCGCTGAAAAAATGGCGGGTCATCAACTAATGAACCTGCCGAAATAATCCGGTAATCTCAATAAAAGCGCCCATGGGGCGCTTTTGTTTTGCCTAACCATAGGAATTTATTATGTTCATTACAGCAAATTTCGATAGCGGCAATATTGACGTCATCAGAGCCGACGAGGCAAGCGACATTGAATTGCAGATCCGCCGCGATCATCAGTCGGACTTTTATCAGTGGTTTCACTTTAAATTGTACGGTGAAGTGGGTACCGAACATGTGATGACCATTACCAATGCCGGTGAGTCTGCCTATCCGGACGGTTGGAAAGAATACGCCGCGGTGGCCTCATACGACCGCGAGACCTGGTTTCGGGTCGCAACTGAATACGATGGTAAACAGCTGACTATTCGTCACACCTTAGAGCAGGAAAGCCTCTACTTTGCCTATTTCACGCCGTACTCGTACGAGCGTCACCAGGATCTGGTCCAGTGGGCACAGCAGTCAAGTCTGGTTGAACACCGTCTGCTGGGGCAGACGCTGGATGGCCGTGACATGAACCTGTTGGTTATTGGCGAGCCAGACGAGCAGAAACATAAAATTTGGGTGACCGCCCGTCAGCATCCGGGCGAGAGCATGGCGGAATGGTTTGTTGAAGGCTTATTGAGCCGCTTACTTGATGATGAAGACGGTACGGCGCGCAAACTGCTGCAAAATAACGTCTTTTACGTCGTCCCGAACATGAATCCAGATGGCAGCGTCCGCGGTCACCTGCGTACCAACGCGGTCGGTACTAATTTGAACCGCGAATGGGAAACGCCAACGCTGGAAAAGAGCCCCGAGGTTTATTACGTGTTGAATGCAATGCAGGAGACCGGCGTTGATCTTTACCTGGATATTCATGGCGACGAAAACCTGCCGTATAACTTCCTGGCGGGCTGTGAGGGCGTACCTTGTTATGATGAGCGGCACGAACGTTTAGCTGCGACCTTTAAAGAAACCCTGCTGGCAATTACCCCGGAATTTCAGGTCGAGCATGGTTATGAGGTCGATGCACCGGGCGAAGCGAATCTGACCATTGCAAGTAACGCAGTTGCACAGCGTTTTAACTGTTTGGCCTTTACTCTGGAAATGCCTTTCAAAGATAATGCCAACTTACCTGATGAAGATTTCGGTTGGTCTGCTAACCGCAGTGTACAATTGGGTGCAGATATTGTCAGCGCAGTCTATGCTGTAGCGAATAACTTGCGCGATTAACCCGCGCAAGTTAGCTTAAAACTACAATTACAATAAATAACGATAACAATTCGCAAGGGGGATACCTTGGAAGCGATTAATAATTTTCTGTTGCTGCTGGACAGTTACCTGGGTTCAGCGGTCTATTTTCCTTATATTTTGCTGGGTGTCGGTATTTTCTTCACCTTGTATCTGGGCTTTCCTCAGGTGCGCTTTTTCAAACACGCCTGGAAAGTGGTCGGCGGTAAGTTTGATAAAAAAGGCGCGCAGGGCGATACCAGTCACTTCCAGGCCTTATCAACAGCACTTTCCGGCACCGTCGGTACCGGTAACATTGGTGGTGTTGCCTTAGCAATCTTCCTTGGTGGTCCTGCAGCACTATTCTGGATGTGGGTGACCGCATTCTTAGGCATGACCACGAAGTTTGTTGAGGTGACCCTATCGCACAAGTACCGCGTTAAAACTGAAGATGGCTCGATGGCCGGTGGTCCGATGTACTACATGGATCGTCGCCTGAACATGAAATGGCTGGCAGTGATCTTCGCCGTTGCCACCATCATCAGTTCCTTTGGTACTGGTAACATGCCGCAAATCAACAACATCGCGCAAAGTATGGAAATGAGCTTCGGCTTTGATCCTATGCTGACCGGTGGTGTGCTGGCAATCTTACTGGCGATGGTCATTATTGGCGGTATCAAACGTATTGCTGCGGTGACTTCACGCATTGTGCCGATCATGGGTGTGCTGTATGTCATCGGTGCGCTCAGCGTTATTTTATATAACCTGGATCAAATCGGTCCTTCGTTTGCTGCGATTTTCACTGATGCCTTCACTGGCTCGGCCGCAACCGGTGGTTTCCTTGGCGCAACCTTTGCTTATGCGTTTAACCGTGGGGTAAACCGCGGTCTGTTCTCTAACGAGGCAGGCCAGGGTTCAGCGCCCATTGCGCATGCTTCAGCGCGGGCCGATGAGCCGGTCTCTGAAGGTCTGGTGTCAATTCTTGAGCCATTTATTGACACCATCATTGTTTGTACCTTAACCGGTTTGGTGATTTTGTCTTCCGGGGTATGGAATGAGAAACACGAAAACGTTTTCTCGCGTACGGATCTTCAGGTCATTGCCGGCAATTACAACGACACCCTTGATGCCGACCGTCAGGAACTGTATCACTATCTCAATAACACGGGTGAGAGCTCTATTGAGACTTTCACTGGTACCATTCAGGTGCGCGACGGCGCTGCAGTATCGGATGGTTATACCATGCTGCATGCGCGCTCTGTAGCTGAGAACGTACGCTTTATCGTCGCCGGTGAAGACCCTTATACCGGTACTTTACGCATCGATAACGGGCGTTTGGTGAAAGAGGACATTGTCATTGTCGGCGATAGTCTGGTGCACTCTGCGGCACTGACGTCAATTGCCTTCAGCAATGGTTTCCTTGGCGACGCGGGCGAGTACATTGTCCCTATCAGCCTGATGCTGTTTGCTTTCTCGACGGCCATCGCCTGGTCGTATTATGGTGACCGTGCGGTGGTGTACCTGTTCGGACAAAAGGGCGTGATGCCATACCGGATTATTTATGTGGCCGGCTTCTTCGTTGCTTCATTCGCCGACACAACGCTGGTTTGGACCTTGTCCTATGTTGCCATAGTGCTGATGACGCTCCCGAACTTACTTGGGATCATGTTATTGCGCCGTGAAATGAAAGATACGGTGAAAGCCTACTGGCAGGATTTCGATGCCGAGCAGGCGAAACGCAAAGAATCTGAGCAGTAATAAAATCTCAAGGTTTTATTTAAAGAACCCGCCGAAGTGCGGGTTCTTTTTATTGTGGGCCTTGATCAACGCTTGAATTTACCGCTGAAACCCTTATATTGCTTAGTCTGATGTAAGAACTGAGAGGAACTGATGGCACTAATAAAATGCCCCTCCTGTAATAAACGTACCTCCGATAAAGCGAAGCAATGTCCGCACTGCGATTACGTGCTTGCGGGGCGCTCCAAGGATGATCTTGAGCGGGAACAGGAACGTGCCCGGCAACGGCGCAAAGAGAAGCTGTTGAGTCAATCGATGTTAGCCTTGTTAATTGCTATTGCCGCCTTCGCTTACATATTTCTTGAACAGCCTGCAGAAGATACCTGGTATGCTAAAGTCAGTTATAGTCTGTTGTTTTTAGGCTTGCTGTGGTTCCTGGTGAATCGTGTGCGGTTAATTTTTAATAAGCGGGAACGTTAATGCAGTTCGAAGATTTACTCGCTAGTATTACCCCTGAAACCTATGCCCGACTGGTCACCGCGGTAGAAACCGGACGCTGGCCTGACGGCGTGGCCCTGAGTGCAGAGCAAAAAGAGAATACCATCCAGTTAGTGATGGCCTATCAGGCCAAATACTGCCCCTCGGATGAACCCTTCCGGGTGGGCGCTGACGGCCTCCTGGTGACCCGTAGTAAACGGGAAATGAAAGCCAGTTTTGGCAATTCGAACGACACCATCGCCACATTTTCCCTGAACAATAACGAGTCTTAAAGAGTATGGCAGATACGGATTATTCTTTGCTGATAGCCCAGGCTGAAGCAATTACCAGCGGCGAAACTGATCTTATCGCCAATTTAAGCAACCTTTCGGCGCTGGTTTACGATACGCTTGAGGATGTAAACTGGGTGGGGTTTTATCTGACCCGGGCGCCTGAAACGCTGGTATTAGGCCCGTTTCAGGGCAAAGTCGCCTGTTTGCGCATTGATTTTGGTAAAGGCGTATGCGGTACAGCCGCGGCGCAGCGTACCACGCAACGCGTGCATGATGTCCACGACTTCCCCGGTCATATCGCCTGTGACAGTGCGTCAAATTCGGAAGTGGTGGTGCCGCTGATTGTCAACGATGAGGTGGTGGGCGTATTTGATCTCGACAGCCCGACCGTCGGTCGTTTTAGCGAGCAAGACGCCGATGGTTTAAGTAAACTGGGTCGCTTTATTGAAACCCTTAACTGGTCTGGCTTTGGCAATGTACAGTGAATTCGATATTCATGCCTATCTGGTCAGTTACCGTGATATGGCGTTTTTTGAAGACGATGCCGATGAAGCTGCCGATCAGTTAAATGAGCTTTTGCATTATATTCATCAATACAGTGATGAAGATGATACCCTTGATGTTTTAGAAGAAGTCGTACGCCGCACACTCTATGAGTGGATAGAAAATCCCGAGTTATTGGCTCTTGATAGTGAGGAAATGCAGGCGTACATAATGGAGCAATTAGCTGACGCCCGTCAGCAGGAAAGCGATGATGATGAGTGAAGTAAAAAAATTGACGAATAATAAAGAAGTTTTAGCTTACCTGGCAGAGAAGTTTCCTGCTTGTTTTTCACTCGAGGGCGATGCTAAGCCATTAAAGATTGGCATCTTCGAAGAACTTGCACAACGTCTGGATGATGACGAAGCGGTAAGTAAGACACGCTTGCGTACCGCGCTGCGTCATTATACAAATTCATGGCGATATCTGCGGGCAATGAAGGCCGGCGGGCAGCGCGTCGATCTGGACGGTAACGAAGTTGCGCCAGTTGAAGAAGAGCACCAGACGCATGCTGCTGAAGCCTTATCTGCATCACAGGCGGTTGCCGCCGAACGCAAGAAAAAAGCTCAGGCCGCGCAACGTAAAGAGACCGCGAAAAGTGCGCGGCCTAGCGGCAAAAAAGCTCCAACGGGCAAGGTGAAAGCGAAAACGAAAAGCGACCGTCCGACTAGCAAGCGCGCGCGCCCACAGTTACAGGCAGCAAGCGACGCGCAACTGGCAGTCGGCCAGAAAGTACAGGTAAAAGCCGGCAAGCAGCCGGTTCCGGGCGAGATCGTTGAGCGCGACCGCAACGATGTGGTGGTGCAACTTCACAACGGTTTGACGGTCAAAGTGGCTACTGATGCCATTTTTATTGCTAAGCAGGAGTAGAGGCATGACGACATTAACGTTCAAGAAGCTTGCCCTTGCGGTTACCCTCAGTTTTAGTGTCACGGCGGCAAGTTACGCAGTACCGCCAGCGCACGATCTGAGCGAGCTGCCAGAGCTGAAACAGGAAGATCAGCATAGTGTTGTCAGCCAACGCGTGACCACGTATTTTACCCGTTATCATTTTAAGAATATGGAACTTGATAACGATCTTTCTGAGCGCATTCTTGACCGTTATCTGGAAATGATCGATTTCAACAAGATGTTTTTGTTGCAAAGTGACGTCGAGCAGGCTGCCGAATATAAGCACCTGTTCGACGACATGATTCATTCCGGCAAGCTGACGCCAGCGTACGCACTGTTCGAAACCGCATTACAACGCAATTTTCAACGTTACGAGTATGCCCTGAGCCTGCTTGATGAAGAACAACCCTTTGATTTTACCGTTGCCGGCGATCGCTACCATTACGACCGTGAAGATGCCAAGTGGGCCAGCTCAACCGCTGAGCTTGATGAGCTATGGCGCCAACGGGTGAAATATGACGCGCTGAACCTGACCATGACCGGCAAAGAGTGGCCGGAAGTCGTTGAGACGCTATCCAAGCGTTACAATAATGCTTTGAAACGCCTGACGCAGACGAATAGCGAAGATGTTTTCCAAACCGTAATGAATGCCTTTGCCAGAAGCGTTGAAGCCCATACCAGTTATTTATCACCAAGTAACTCTGAGCGCTTTGAGCAGAACATGAACCTGTCGCTTGAAGGCATCGGTGCCGTGTTGCAATCGGAATACGATTACACAGTGATCCGCAGTCTGGTTCCCGGTGGTCCAGCCGATAAAAGCGGTGAGATAGCACCGGATGATCGCATTGTCGGGGTTGCGCAAGGTGAGGGCGAGCTTGTCGACTTTGTTGATATTATCGGTTGGCGCCTTGACGAAGTCGTTGAGCTGATTAAAGGGCCGAAAGGCTCCACCGTACAATTACAGGTACTTAAAGCTGACCAGCCGGCCAGCGCCAAGCCGAGTATTGTGCGCATTGTGCGTGACGAAGTGAAACTCGAAGATCGCGCCGCCAAAATTGATATCAAAACCATGGAAGAAGGGCCATACAAAGGCCGCACCCTGGGCGTGATTACCGTGCCAAGCTTCTATCATAACGTCAGCGAAGATGTAAAAAATCTGATTGCCGAGGCACAAGTTGCGAACGCTGAGGGTATTGTGATGGACTTGCGCACCAACGGTGGTGGCAGTCTGCAGGAAGCAATCCGCCTGACCGGTTTATTCATCGATTCCGGCCCGGTGGTGCAGGTCGCCGATGGTAGTGGGCGCCATGAGGTCAACGGCGATCGCGATAATGAAACCTTCTACAACGGGCCGCTAGTTGTCATGGTCGATCGCTACAGCGCTTCGGCTTCTGAGATATTTGCGGCAGCACTGCAGGATTATGAACGTGCGTTGATCGTCGGTGAGAATACCTACGGCAAAGGTACGGTACAGCAGCACCGTGGCCTGGAGCGGCGTTTTGACTTCTTTGATGAAGCCCTGGGCAGTGTGCAATATACCATCGCTAAGTTCTACCGTATTAATGGCGGCAGCACTCAGTTACGGGGCGTCGCGCCTGATATCACATTTCCTACGGTCACCGACAATGAAGAATTTGGTGAGAGCAGCCTGGAAAATGCCTTACCCTGGGACAAGCTTGATACCGCTGATTTCAAACCTGTGGACCTGATTGCCAGCGACAAGCTACAAAAACTACGTGAGCTTAGCGAGAAAAATGTCGCCGAAAACCCTGAGTTCACTTATGTTCTGGAAGATGCCGCTGAGTATCAGAAAGAAAAAGCGAAGTCATGGGTCAGTCTGGTGTTGGCTGAACGTGAAACTGAACAGCAGGCGGACGAAGCGCAGCGTCTGGCACGAACTAATGAGCGCCTGGTACGTGCCGGGTTTGACCCGGTGGAGAAACTAGAAGATGTACCGGAAGCCTTTGAACAGCCAGATCCTTACCTGAATGAAACACTGGTACTTAGTTTCGAGCTTATCGATACCATGAAGATTGCGATGCAGTAACGCATCGCGGTAACCAAGAAAGCCGCCCCAGGCGGCTTTTTTGTGGGGTACGCCCCGTACATAATAATAATAAACAACGGAACACTTGGTTATGAAAGTTCAAAAAGCAATCGCCAGTCGCTGGTCCAGCCGAATGGCTTTTATTCTTGCCTCCACCGCGGCCGCAGTAGGGCTTGGTAATATCTGGAAATTCCCTTATATCACCGGCGAAAACGGCGGTGGCGCCTTCGTTCTGGTCTATTTGCTTTGTATTGCGATTATTGGCGTGCCTATTATGATGGCGGAAATCGTCATTGGCCGCCGCGGGCGGCATAGCCCGGGTATCGCTGCGCGCGAAGTGGCAAAAGAATCCGGACGCAGTTCCGTATGGCAGATTACCGGCTGGGTTGGCATGGCCACCGGTTTCTTGGTACTAAGCTTTTATGCGGTCATTGCCGGCTGGGCCACCGCTTATGTGTTTGAGTCCGCCAGCGGACATTTTGCTGGTCAGAGCGTTGCTTCTATCGGGGCATTGTTCGGCGATCTGGTAAGCTCGCCTGAGCGTCTGTCCTTTTGGCATGCAGTGGTATTGATGGCGGTGATTCTGGTCGTCGGCCGGGGCCTGAAAGATGGTCTGGAACGCGCGGTACGCTGGATGTTGCCAGCCATGGTCGTATTACTCCTCCTGATCGCAATCTACGCAGCAATGATCGGCGACTTTGGCGCGGCCGTGAGCTTTATGTTCGCACCGAACTTTTCTGATCTGACCATCAACGGTGTCTTACTGGCATTAGGCCATGCGTTTTTCTCATTAGGTCTGGCCTCGGGTGTGGTCATTATGTACGGCGCCTACCTGCCACGTGAAACCTCTATTGTGCAGACCACTCTTTGGGTGGCGCTGGCTGACACGCTGGTCGCTTTACTTGCCGGCTTTGCCATTTTCCCCATCGTCTTCGGTAGTCATTTAACGCCGGAAGCCGGTCCCGGACTCATTTTCCAGACCTTGCCGGTCGCCTTTAGTACGATGCCCGGCGGCGTATTCATCGGTACTGCTTTCTTTGTCATGCTGGTCATTGCTGCCTTTACGTCGGCCATTGCAATGATCGAATCTGCAGTGGCGTTTTTACAGGAAAAATTCGAGTGGGGCCGCTGGCGTGCTACTATCATCGCAGTGTTGATTTTGTGGTTGTTGGGACAGGTCACTATTTACTCATTTACCGGTGCCAGCTGGACCCAGATTAATCTTGCGGTACCAGGTAAAACCCTGGCCAGTTGGTTTGATGTGATTGACTACGCCACAGGTTCGATTTTGTTGCCATTAGGTGGCTTGTTGCTGGCGATATTTAGCGGTTGGGTGATGGCGCGTTCAGCAAGTCAGGACGAGCTCGATACGCGCCCCGGCGTTTACCGGCTCTGGTTAACTATGGTGCGTTGGGTCGCGCCACTGATAATCGTCATTATCTTTTTGCAACTGATCGGTGTGCTGCAGTTCTAATCGGGCCGGTTAAGTATTCAGAATTACTAAGCTTGAGAATTTAATTATGCGAAACCAATCTTACTCTGCTTTTAAAGAGCCCACACTGTTGCAGGCATTGGTGCCACTGGTAGTGCTGATTATTGCGCTGGCCACATCAGTTTATCTGTTTGGTGAAGACTCCTCGTACGGTCCTAACCAGATTGCCCTATGGGTTGCTGCCGGCGTAGCCATGATTATTGGCTTTATTAATAATTATCGCTGGGAAGATATTGAAGAGGGAATTAAAGAAGGTATCTCCGTTGCATTGGGCGCGTTGCTGATAATTCTCGCAGTTGGCTCACTGATTGGTACCTGGCTGTTATCAGGCACTGTGCCGACAATGATCTATTTTGGCCTTGAGCTACTGAGTCCAAACTGGTTTTACGCCGCCAGCGCGTTGATTTGCGGCATTATCGCACTTGCTATTGGGAGCTCCTGGACCACTGCAGCGACCATTGGTGTCGCCTTGATGGGCGTGGCTGCAGGTATGGGACTGTCGCCAGCGATCACCGCAGGTGCCGTTGTTTCCGGAGCTTACTTCGGTGATAAAATGTCACCTTTATCGGATACCACCAATCTGGCACCGGCCGTGGCCGGTACCGAGCTGTTCGCCCATATTCGCTACATGTTTTATACCGCAGGGCCGGCTTATTTACTGGCTCTGATCATTTTCGCTATTTTAGGTTTAAACACTGACGCCAACGCCAGTGCTTTGCAGCTGGAACGGATGCAGCTTGAACTCACCAATGCTTATAACATTGGCTGGGAGATGCTGGTACCGCTACTGATCTTGCTGTATTTGGCCGCAACCCGTAAACCGGCACTCCCGACCGTATTTTTTGGTGCGCTGTTAGGCGGCGTCTGGGCGGTGATTTTTCAGGGGGAGGTGATTACCCGTCTGGCCGGCGACGACTCCGCCGTTGCCAGTTTAAAAATGGTCTGGATGGCCTTGACCGACGGAATTGTGGTTGAGACCGGTAATGCTGAACTTGACTCGCTGCTAAGTGGTGGCGGCATGTCAAGCATGCTCAATACGGTCTGGCTGATTTTAAGCGCCATGACCTTTGGCGCAGTGGTCGAGAAAATTGGCTTGTTGCAGCGTTTAATTGCCGGTCTGCTCGGGTTTGTAAAAACGACGGGCAACCTGATTGCAAGTACCTTGTTAACCTGTTTTGGCGCCAACCTGCTGACCGCCGATCAATACATGGCAATTGTGATTCCGGGCCGCATGTATCGTGAAGAATATATGAAACGCGATCTGGACGCCCGCGTCCTGTCGCGCACGCTGGAAGACAGTGGTACCTTAACTTCGGCATTGATCCCATGGAACACCTGTGGCGCCTTTATGATGGGCACGTTAGCTGTCAGCCCGCTCGAGTATGCACCTTTTGCCTTCTTCAACTGGCTCACGCCGTTGATTGCCATGGTCTATGGTTATACCGGCATGCGTATTTTGCGCCGTCCAACAGCAACTGACGCAACCCCGACCGCCACCGCCAACGCGAATTAAGTAGTTACGAGAGGTTTATGGCACATAAGCAAGCAAAATACCGGAGCGATTACCGCGCTCCGGCTTTCACTATTGATACTGTTGAACTTGATTTTGATCTGCACGACAACGCGACGCGCGTTACTTCCGTGCTAGGTGTTCGTCGGCTGGGGCCGGGAGCGCTTGAACTTGATGGCGAACAACTAAAACTCATCAGTGTTGCGGTAGATGACGTCGAACTGGACGCGGACGCGTACATCCTGAATGAACATCAACTCATTATTAGCGATCTGCCTGATGAGTGCACACTGACGCTGGTTACCGAGATTAACCCCAGTGCCAATAGTGCGCTGGAAGGACTGTACAAGTCAGGTGGCGCATTCTGCACCCAGTGCGAAGCGGAAGGCTTTCGCCGTATTACCTATTACGTTGATCGTCCCGATGTACTGGCGGTATTTACCACGCGCATCACCGCCGATGCGCGCCAGTTTCCTTACCTGTTAAGTAACGGCAACCTGCAGCAGCAAGGAGAGTGTGAAAATGGCCGCCACTTTGCCATCTGGCATGACCCACATCCGAAACCGGCGTACCTGTTCGCTCTGGTAGCCGGTGATTTTGATCGGTTACAGGACACCTATACGACCACTGAAGGGCGTGACGTCTGTCTTGAAGTCTTCGTGGATAAGGGGAATCTGAGTCGCGCTGAATACGCCATGGTTTCGTTGAAAAAGGCCATGCAATGGGACGAAGAGCGCTTCGGGCTGGCCTATGACTTAGACCGCTATATGATTGTCGCAGTTGATTTTTTCAACATGGGTGCGATGGAAAATAAAGGTCTGAACATCTTCAACTCAAAGTATGTTCTCGCCGATCAGAATACTGCCACCGACTGGGATTTTATTCATGTTGAATCGGTGATTGGACATGAATATTTTCACAACTGGACTGGTAATCGTATTACCTGTCGCGACTGGTTCCAGCTCAGCCTGAAAGAGGGACTTACGGTTTTCCGAGATCAGGAATTCAGTTCTGATCTTGGCTCACGTGCAGTGCACCGTATTGACGCGATTCGGGTGATGCGTAGTCATCAGTTTAATGAAGACGCCAGCCCCATGGCGCACCCGATTCGTCCGGATAAAGTGGTCGAAATGAATAACTTTTACACCGTGACTGTTTATAACAAAGGTGCAGAAGTAATTCGTATGTTACACACGATACTCGGCGAGGAAGGTTTTCAGCGGGGCATGCAGCGCTACCGTCAACGCCACGATGGTCAGGCGGTCACCTGCGAAGACTTCGTAGCCGCGATGGAAGCAGCTAATGATGTCGATCTGAGTCAGTTCCGACGCTGGTACAGTCAGGCCGGCACACCAGTGGTGAACATCACCGAGCGCTACGACGCGTCGACCGGTGAACTTACGATTCGTTGTCAGCAGCAGACGCCAGCAACGCCCGGGCAAACCGATAAAGCGCCAGTAGTTATCCCTCTGTTGTTCAGCGTCTTCGACGCCCGGGGGCAACGCCTTGCGGTCGAACATGAGGCCATTAAGCGCCACGAATCTGGCAGTGAGTTGCTGGTTTTAGACCAGGCTGAGTGCGAATTCACGCTTAGCGGTTTTGCCAAACGACCGATTATTGCCTGGTTGGAAAACTTCAGTGCACCGGTAAAACTTGAACGTGAGGTCGCGCTCGACGACTACGCGTTACTGCTGGCTCACGCAGAACAAGAAGTGACGCGCTGGGAAGCTGCACAACAAATGTATTTGCATGTGTTATTGCAAGCCGTGGAGCAGGGCGGTGCACTGACCCTGCCGCAGGGACTGCTTAATGCCTTGCGCCAGGCTTTACAGGCACCGCTGGATAATGCCTTGAAGGCGCTCATTTTTACGCCCCCAAGCGCCGAAGAGTTGAGCGAATACTATAGCAGTGACGTACCTTTAGCAGCTATCGAGAAAGCCGGCAAAGCGCTACGCCAACAACTGGCATTGGCCTTGCAACCTGACTTTGCTGCATTGTTTGACCAGTTGCAGGCAAGCGATGATGATCTAAGCGGACCGGCGATGGCCACGCGCGCGATGGCGAACCGTTGCCTGTATTTTCTTGCTTATGCGGCGCCGCAGCAATACGCCGATCTGATTGCGAAAAGGGCGACCCGGCGCGGTAATATGACCGTCCAGCAAGGGGCATTGGAAATTGCAGTGCATCTTGAGTTACCAAACCGCGACAATATTCTTGCCAGCTTTTTAGAGCAATGGCAGGCGACGCCACTGGTAATGGATAAATGGTTCGCGGCGCAGGCAAGTGCGGTGACTGCAACCACTGTTAATGAAGTGCAGCAACTGACTGACCATTCACTGTTTACCTTACGCAATCCAAACCGGGTGTACGCGCTACTGGCGACCTTCTGTCGCAACAGTCTGCGTTTTCATCAGGCTGATGGTGCCGGTTATCGCCTGGTGCTGGACGTCATTAAACAGCTTAACAACCTCAATCCGCAGGTCGCTGCCCGGCTTATCACGCCATTTTTACAGTGGCGTCGCTATGATGCTAAGCGGCAGGAACAACTAAAATCCTGCCTGTCCGAACTGCAGCAACTGGATGATTTGGCACCGGATTTGGCCGAGAAGATCGCCAGCGCTTTGGAAAGTTAGGGCGCTTTTAACTAATATTCATGCACAAAGCTGTCATAAAGATGTTCAGGCCACGTAAACCGTGGTCTGAACACTGATTTTTCCTGTTTATTATCATTGAATAGCGCGACTAAATGTCCGACAATAAAGGCTATCGGAAAAATCTGTGACAGTTCACAGTATTGTTCTACCTCAATAGGTTACAAGGATACTTAGCATGAACTCCGTTGGCGACAGCCAGACTCCCGTTATATTGCAAAAAGTGGCCGCGCTCATTCAGCAACGCGCAACTGACCGCGCCGATATTATCCAGGATTTTGCCCTCCGTATGTTCCGCAACGTTGCCTCAGACGAGCTTGCGCAGCGTAACGACAGTGATCTTTATGGCGCAATAATGGGATTGTGGCATAGCTTTAACGAATATACGCCGGGTGAGAAAGCCCTGATCAAGGTTTATAACCCTGAAGTAGCCCGGCACGGTTGGGAATCAGCCCACACCATTATCGAAATTATCCAAAGCGACATGCCCTTCATGGTCGATTCGATCCGCATGGCATTGTCACGTCTGGGTATCAATTCACACCTGTTGCTGCATCTGCCGTTAAGCCATGAACGCGATGACCAGCAGCGCATTACCAAGCTGCTGAAAGCCGGAACCCGTGGTGATAACGAAGTTGACACTGTGTTCCTTATCGAAATTGATCGCCAGACCAGCAAAGATGCCATTGCCCAACTGAAGCGCGAGCTGGCGTCGGTCATGGATGATGTTACTTACTCGGTGACTGATTGGCAGGCCATGCGCGAGCGGCTGGAACAAATTGCCGGCGAGCTGAGCGATATTAATTATCCGGGCGAACAAAAAGATCTTAAAGAAGCGCAACGCTTCCTGAAATGGCTGGCAAAAGATAACTTTACCCTGATGGGCTACCGTCGTTATGACCTGAAGGCGGTCGAAGGTGATTACGTCATCCGGCAGCAAGCCGACTCGAGTTTAGGCTTAATGCGTAAGTCAGCGACCAATAAAGAGCGGCTGGTGTCATCGTTGCCTGAGGTTGCCCGTGAGCTGACCTTTGACAATACTTTGCTGCTGGTCACCAAAACCAACTCCAAATCACGGGTGCACCGTCCTGCGCACTGTGACTATATTGGCGTCAAGCGTTTTGACAAGAACGGCAAGGTGATCGGTGAAGATCGCTTTATCGGACTTTATTCCAGCACCTTCTACAATAACAGTGCCCGTGACGTGCCATTGGTCAGTGAGAAAATAAAACGCGTGATGGATGCTTCGGGCTTTGCACCGAATTCCCATGCTGCCAAGGCATTGCTCAATATTCTCGAAACCTACCCGCGCGACGAAGTGGTACAGGCCACTGAAGAAGATCTGCTGGAGGTAGGGGTCGGCGTCTTGCAGATGCAAGAGCGCGATATGACGCGGGTCTTCGTGCGTCGCGATATTTTTGGTCGATTCGCGTCCTGCATGGTGTACGTACCGAAAGAGCGTTACAACACATTATTGCGCCAGAAAACACAAACTATTCTGGCAAATACGCTAAACAGCAAATACGACGTGGAATTCACCACGTATTTCTCAGAATCCGCACTTGCCCGCACTCATTACACAGTGCGTATTGGCGAGAACGTACAGGACATCGACGTGAAAGAACTCGAACAGAATTTAATTGAAGCTGCGCGCACCTGGGAAGATAACTTTGAACGTATCTTGCGCAGCACTTTTGGCGAGTCAAAAGCAAACGCCATGAACAAGAAGTACGCAAACGGTTTTCCACGTGCGTACAAAGAAGAGATTCTGCCTTCGGTGGCCATTGCCGATATCCAGCAACTGGAAGCGTTGGACAAAGATCACAAGCTGGGCATGCTGTTTTACCGCTCGCGTGAAGAGAACGAACAGAGCAAACGCATTCGCTTAAAGCTGTTCCACAAAGACGAGCCTATCCATCTGTCAGACGTGCTGCCGATGCTGGAAAACTTTGGTCTGCGCATTATCGGTGAGAGCCCGTATCAGATTAAAGCAACGAACGGCGACATTTTCTGGATCCTCGACTTCCAGATGTTACACAGCAACGTCAAACTTGACCTTGAAGCCAGCCGCGATGTGTTCCAGGACGCTTTTGCCAAAGTCTGGTCAGGACACTATGAAGACGATGGCTTCAACCGTCTGGTGCTGAGCGCCGGCCTGACCGGTCGCCAGGTCATTATTCTGCGTATGTTCGCGAAATACATGCGTCAGATCGGCACGACCTTCAGCCAAAGCTATATCGAGAGTACCTTCAGTAAGTATCCGGTTATTGCAACGCTCATCGTCAAGCTCTTCTATAGCAAATTTGAGCCGTCAACCAAGAGCCGTAACAAGAAAATTGAAGCGCTGGAAACACGCATTACCGGTGAGCTCGACAATGTCGCCAACCTCGATGACGACCGTATTGTCCGCCGTTACGTAGAACTGATTCTGGCGGCGTTACGCACTAACTTCTTCCAAAATGACGAGCACGGCGAAGAGAAGCCTTATATCTCGATCAAGTTTATGCCGGAAAAAGTTCCGGAAATGCCGTTGCCGCTGCCTAAGTATGAAATCTTCGTCTATTCACCGCGGGTAGAAGGTGTCCACCTGCGTGGTGGTAAAGTTGCACGTGGTGGTTTGCGTTGGTCGGACCGCCGTGAAGACTTCCGTACCGAAGTACTGGGTCTGGTGAAAGCGCAGCAGGTGAAGAACACGGTGATTGTACCCGTAGGCGCCAAAGGTGGCTTTTTCTGTAAACAGTTGCCGGAAGAGCGCGAAGCGTTCTTTGCCGAAGGTAAAGAGTGTTACCGCACCTTCATTCGCGCCTTATTGGATATCACCGATAACATCGTTGACGGTGAAGTCGTGCCGCCTGTCGATGTGGTTCGTCATGACGAAGACGATACCTATCTGGTGGTCGCTGCGGATAAAGGTACTGCAACCTTCTCCGATATCGCCAATGGTATCTCACAAGACTACAACTTCTGGCTGGGCGACGCGTTCGCCTCTGGCGGTTCGGTTGGCTATGACCACAAGAAAATGGGTATCACTGCCCGTGGTGCCTGGGAATCGGTGAAACGCCACTTCCGTGAAATCGGTATCGACTGTCAGAACACTGACTTCACCGCCGTAGGCATTGGTGACATGGCCGGCGACGTCTTCGGTAATGGTATGTTGTTGTCAAAACACACCCGTTTGGTGGCTGCTTTTAACCACTTGCATATTTTTATTGACCCGGAGCCGGATGCAAAAACCAGTTACGCGGAACGCGAGCGCTTGTTTGAGTTGCCACGTTCTTCCTGGGAAGACTACGACAAGTCGCTGATCTCCTCTGGTGGCGGCGTATTCTCACGCAGCGCGAAAGCCATTGAGCTGTCACCGGAAATGAAGAAACTGTTCGGTACTCAGAAAAAATCTATGACGCCGACAGATATGATTCGCACCATTTTAACCTTACCGGTCGATTTACTCTGGAACGGCGGTATCGGTACCTACGTTAAGTCCAGCAAAGAGAGCGACAGTGACGTGGGTGACCGCGCCAACGATGCGTTACGTGTAAATGGTAAAGAACTGCGCACCAAAATTGTCGGTGAGGGCGGTAACCTGGGTCTGACTCAGTTAGGCCGTATTGAGTATGCCCGCAATGGCGGTCGTATTAATACCGACGCCATTGACAACGTAGGCGGCGTTGACTGCTCGGATAACGAAGTCAATATCAAGATCCTGTTAAACGGCCTGGTGGCGCAGGGTGAACTGACCCGCAAGCAACGCGATCAGCTACTTTATGACATGACCGATGAAGTGGCACAGATCGTGATTAAAGACTGTCACCGTCAGTCGCAGTCGATTTCGGTTACCGCACTGCGCGGTGCTGATCAGGTGAAAGAGCTGCAACGCTTTATTCATCATCTGGAACGCGAAGGGCAACTGAACCGGGCATTAGAATTCTTGCCTGATGACGACGAGCTGGCGGAACGTCAGGCCAACAACCAGGGCTTTACCCGTCCTGAGCTGGCGGTGATCACCGCGTACGGCAAAATGGTGCTGAAAGAAGATTTGTTAGACGAAGCGGTCATGTCCGACCCGTTCCATGCGCGCTCGCTTATTAACGCCTTCCCGAAACCCTTGCAAGAACCTTATGCGGACGCCATGCAGGCGCACCCGCTGCGGGCACAGATTATTGCGACGCGCTTAGCCAATAATATTGTGAACGATATGGGACCTAATTTTGTGTTCCGTAAGATGGATGCCACCGGTGCGACACCGGCCGAAGTTGCTTCGGCCTACGTGGTAGCACGTGAGTGCTTTAACGTGCGCAGCCTGATGGAAGAAATTGAATCGTGCAATAACAAAATACCGGCTGACATCCAGAACCAGATGCTGTTCCAGTTGCGCCGTATCGTGCGCCGCTCAACCCGTTGGTTCCTGCGTCATCGCCGTCAGGAGCTGACCACAATTCAGGAACAACTGGACTTTTACCAGAGTTCCTTTGTTGACTTACGGAAAAACGTGCTCAACTACCTGGTACCAGAGGAACGTGTTGGTATTGAAAAAAATATCGAGCGTTACACCAATAATGGCGTACCGGCGAAGTTGGCTGAGCAGATTGCCATCTTGTCGACACTCTTCTCTGCGCTTGATATTGCCGATATTGTGCATGAGACCGATCGCAAAGTGGGTAGTGTTGCCAACGCGTACTTCCACCTGGGCGCGAAAATGTCGTTGCACTGGTTCCTTGACCAGATCAACTCGCAGCCGGTCGATAATCACTGGCAGGCACTGGCGCGTGCAGCCTTCCGTGAAGAGCTGGATTGGCAGCAGCGTTCACTGACGTTGAGTATGCTCAAAGGCACCGACAGCAAAACGGACGGACTGGAAGTCCTGGCAGCCTGGTTGGACGAGAACCGCGTCTATGTTGATCGCTGGCTGCATATGCTGGCCGACTTCCGCACCACCAAAACGCATGAGTTCGCGAAGTTCTCGGTGGCGTTACGTGAACTGATGTTACTGAACCATAACTGTACGGCGGTGCGAGTGTGAGTTTCTACGGCCTTGCACGCTGGGCGCTGTTTCGCATGGATGCGGAACAGGCCCACGATTACTCCCTTCGCATGTTGCGTAACTACGCGCATACGCCGGTAGCCGCTATGTGGCGGCAAAAGGTGAAAGCTAACCCGGTGGAAGTGATGGGCATTCAGTTTCCCAATCCGGTGGGACTGGCGGCAGGTCTTGATAAAAATGCCGAGTGCATCGACGCGTTTGCGCAAATGGGTTTTGGTTTTATTGAGGTTGGCACGGTAACCCCGCGCCCGCAACCGGGTAACCCGAAGCCACGGTTGTTCCGGATTGCCGAAAAAGAGGCCATTATCAATCGCATGGGCTTTAACAATCAGGGCGTTGATTATCTGGTTGAACAGGTAAAGCAAGCGAACTATCAGGGCGTGCTGGGAATTAATATCGGCAAAAATAAGGACACGCCGGAAGAGCAGGCCGTCAATGATTACGTTACCTGTATGCGCAAAGTCTATGCCCATGCCAGTTACATCACGGTAAATATTTCATCGCCGAATACGCCCGGACTACGGTCCTTTCAGCACGGCGAAGCCCTCGATAAATTACTCTCCAGCTTAAAGAAAGAACAAGCGGCGCTGACCACCAAACATGGGCGCTACGTACCTATAGCGGTGAAAATAGCGCCTGATTTGAGCAACGAAGAGTTGCGGTTGATGGCAACATCATTCCTCAAGCACGAAATTGACGCAGTTATCGCGACCAATACCACTTTAAGTCGCGATGCAGTGAAAGGGCTGCCCCATGCTGAAGAGGCGGGCGGTCTCAGCGGCGCTGTACTGTTCGATGCCAGTACGCGCGTGGTACGCGATCTTGCCGGTTATCTGGAAAATAAGATCCCGATTATTGCCGCTGGCGGGGTCGATTCTTACGCCGCTGCCCGGGCTAAGCTCGCTGCCGGAGCCAGTCTGGTGCAGGTTTATACGGGCTTTATTTACCATGGACCGAAACTGATTTCTGATATCGTGAATCGCTTGTAATTTGCCAGGTTGTTAGCTATGTTAAGACGCAGCTAACAACTATAATAAGAAAAATTACTTAGGTTAAGGGAGCTATCGTGCACGCATCTCAGCATTGGCGGTGGGTTTATGACCCGGAAACGCAACAGCTAACAGTAGAGCTCGATCACGGGTTAGTGCACAAGTGTCCTTACAAAGCCTCGCGCTTGATCCCCATGAATCCCATACACGCGGCATTTACCACAGAAGATGCCAGCTGTTTTCAGGAATTTTACGACGCGTTAAGCGCTTATGAGCTCTGGGATCCCATGTTGCTAACCCAGGCCGCGATCAATCGCACCATCTTAGAGCGCTTTGGCCGTCCGCAAATGCCCCAAAGCTGGTATTTCCAGAACTGTTCTGAAGTACCTAACTATCCACTTGAAGTGGGTGCGCTTGTTGAGCTGAATTCAGGAATTGAAACGGCTATTTTTGTCCTGACGGCCATTGATGAAGAGTTTGCCGAATGCATGTTGCTCGGTAGTTCAATGACGCTATCAGAAGTGAAAGTGATGCAGCAGTTTGATTCGGTTAAAGTGCTGCTGAATCGCCTGCAGCCAAGCCATTACCTGCAACTCAATCTCGACGATGAGCATCTGCGGCACGCCTGATCCGAGGCTAGCATGTTGCGTTCTTTCGTTTGCGTTCTCTGTTGTACTATTTCATTAACAGGTTGCCAGCCATTTATGTCGGAACCTTCTGAATTCACCACCACCTTGCGAATTATGTCGACCAGCGATGTCCATGGACAAATGCTGAACTATGACTATTTTGCCGGACATGACATTACCGGGCAGGGACTCATTGCGACCGCCACGCTGATTGAACAGGCGCGGCGGGAACAGCCGTTAAATCTGCTGGTCGAGAACGGTGATTTAATTCAGGGCTCAGCGCTGGCCGATTACGTTGCTGAAGACTTTCCTATACAGCAGCAAACTCACCCGATTATCGCGATGCTGAATGCCCTGGAATACGATGTTGCCAACCTCGGTAATCATGAATTTAATTTTGGCCTGGACTTTCTTGCAGCAAGTTATAGTGACGCTCAATTTCCGGTGGTCGCCAGTAATTTAGTTGTCAGTGCCAGCGCTCCGGAGCAGTTGCAGAATCAGCTACAACGGCTGGTCTGGATTGAACGTGAAGTGGTCGATCCGACCAGCGGGGCCCGCGTGCCATTGAGCATTGCCGTGATTGGCGTCACGCCGCCACAGATCATGCAATGGGATCAACACCATCTGCAGGGCCGGGTCAGTGCCGACGGAATGCTCAGCACAACTCAGTTTTACGCTAAGCAGGCGCGCGAGCAGGGCGCTGATGTGGTGGTATTGGCTGCACATACCGGTATGCCCAAACAAACACCCGACCCGGAAGATAAAGAACAAACCGGTTGGTTGCTGGCGGGCGTCGCTGGCATTGATGCTTTGCTGTTAGGTCATCAGCATGAGGTGTTTCCCGGCACTGATGCCTACAACCGGCTGCCGGAAGTCGATAGCGAGCAGGGACGGGTACGTGGCGTGCCGGCCGTGCAACCGGGAGCGTACGGGAGTCATCTGGGCATTATTGATTTGCCGCTAAGCTATCAGCCCGATACCGGATGGCAGGTACTTAATCCGCTGGTGAGTGTACGCGCAGTAACTGCAGACACTCCGGTAGCGCACGAATTAAAGCCCTTGCTCAATGAGGCGCACGCGGCGACCCTGAAGTTTATGCAACAGCCAGTGGGCTCGATCGCGCAACCACTGAGTTATCGTACCGCGCGCTGGGAGCCAAGCTCGGCGGTGCAGTTTGTGCAACGCGCGCAAGGTTGGCGGGCACGGCAGTTGCTGGAGGCCAGTGGTTTAGAGCCGCTTCCGCTACTTAGTGCCGCGGCGCCTTTTGCAGCTGCGTTTAGCCCTGATGAAGCGGCGACCAAAATTGCGGCTGGCGAATTACAGCGTGGCGCCATCGGTGACTTATATCGCTACCCCAATACCCTTGACGTGGTTGCCATTAATGGCGCGCAATTACGTGACTGGCTGGAATACAGCGCACGCGGCTTTAATGAAGTCAGTGCCAGTGCGGAAAACTGCTGGGCCGCTTTGGATCAAGATGTGCCGCACTATAACTTCGACAGTATCTTAGGGGTGAGTTACGTCATCGATATTCGTAAACCTGTCGGTAAACGTGTGGTTAGTCTTACCTACAACGATCAGCCAGTCAGCGAGCAGCAGCGTTTTTATGTGGCAACCAATAATTATCGCGCCAACGGTGGCGGCGATTTCCCACATCTGGACGGCGATAATGTCGTGCTGCGCGGCGCTGATATGCTGGCAGATGTGCTACTGAGTTACTTAAGGGATTTGCCGGGACGGCATTATGACAAGGCAGTGAATAAACATTGGCAAGTAATTGGTTGCGGGGGCAGGATTTGAACCTACGACCTTCGGGTTATGAGCCCGACGAGCTACCAGACTGCTCCACCCCGCGTCCGATGCTGCGCATGTTACCAAGGTTTTAGAATAACGCAAGAGGCTTTTCACTTAACTGCCGGTTATTTCATCAAATCCACTCTGAATGGTGTTTTTTCAGGCAATTGCCCCAATACAGCGTGCTATGCATACCGTATAATAGCGCCACATTCGCTTAAGGAACTGCATTTAACATGACTGCAACATCAAACTACTTCGCTACCTGTGCGAAAGGTTTAGAACCCTTACTGTTTGAGGAGTTACAACAACTAGGGTTAACCGATGTCCAGCAAACGGTAGCAGGCTGTCGTTTTCAGGCCGACACTTTGCATGCCTATAAGGTATGTTTATGGAGTCGGTTGGCCAGCCGTGTCTTGTTGCAACTCGGCCAGTGTGAAGTAGGTCGCGATCTCGGCGCGGCCACTGCGGCCATTAGCCAGACCCCATGGCACGAACACTTTTATGTTGAACAGACCTTTGTGGTCAGCTTTACCGGGCAGAATCAGCAGATTCGTCACACGCAGTTTGGTGCACAACTGGTCAAAGACGGTATTGTCGATCATTTTCGCGAGCAGGGATTAGGCCGCCCGAATGTGGATCGCGAAACGCCTGATGTGCGTATCCATGCCCATTTACACCGGCAACAGCTAACCTGGTATCTGGACTTAGTCGGTGAACCATTGCACCGTCGTGGCTATCGTTTAGAGCAGGGCGCCGCACCGTTGCGCGAGACTCTGGCAGCAGCGATTGCGCTGCGCGCCGGTGTTACGCAAAACACCGAAGTGCTGGTCGATCCATTTTGTGGTTCAGGTACCTTACTGCTCGAAGCGGCAATGATTGTGCTTGATCATGCACCCGGCCTACGCCGCCAGCAATGGGGTTTACAGCGCTGGCGGCAATACCAGCCGCAGCTTTGGCAACAATTGCTGAATGAAGCTCAGCAACGATTCCAGCAGGCCAGCGAACGATCTGACTTACGGTTATATGGTTCTGATAATGATGCCCGTGTGCTTGCCATCGCTGATCAGAATGCCACACGCCTGGAAATCAGCGACCGCTGTCAGTGGCAATCTGGCGACGCGACAAAAGTCAGTGCGCCGCAGAGCACCGCTCAGGAAAAAATTCTGCTGTGTAATCCTCCCTACGGTGAACGCTTAGGCGAAGAAGTCGAAACACTGTTGCTTTATCGTCGCTTCGGGCAGCAACTGCGCCAGCAATTTCAGTCATGGCAGGTTGCTATTCTGGCCGGCGACGAAAGCCTGTTGAAACGCCTGAAATTGCGCAGTCATAAGAAATACAAGCTGTTTAACGGTGCGCTGGAGGTCATTCTGGCCCTCTACGACTTGCAAAAAGAGCAAACTGAGTTTACCCAGGAGCAATCCAGCGATCTTGCTAACCGACTGCGGAAAAACTACCAGAAAATGGAAAAATGGGCGGCAAAAGAAGGCGTTAGTGCGTGGCGCTTATACGACGCGGATCTCCCTGAGTACAATGCCGCGGTCGACGTTTATAACGAACATCTGGTCATTCAGGAATACGCGGCGCCAAAAGACATTCCACCCGCGGTGGCAAAAGAGCGACTCTGGTATCTGCTCGATACATTGGCCGAAACGTTACCTTTTGCCGCTGCCAATATGCATTTAAAGGTGCGGCAAAAGCAGGCCGGTAAACAACAGTACCAGCGCCAGCAACTGCGCGATATCACTACCGTGGTTCATGAATATGACGCGCAGTTCAAGGTTAATCTGAGTGACTACCTGGACACCGGGCTCTTTCTCGACCACCGTTGGGCGCGTCGCGAGCTGGGCCGCATGGCCAGCGGCAAACAGGTGCTAAATTTGTTTGCCTATACCTGCACCGCTTCGGTTCATGCCGCTTTAGGTGGCGCCCGGGATGTCACTTCGGTGGATTTATCCAAGACTTACCTGGCCTGGGGCGAGGACAACTTTCGTCTGAATCAGTTACAGCCGCGGCGACATTCTTTTATTCAGGCGGATTGTTTGCAGTGGTTGCAACGTCAACGGCCGCAGCAGCGCTTTGATGTTATCTTCCTCGATCCGCCGACTTTTTCAAACTCGAAGCGTATGCAGGACGTACTGGACATCCAGCGCGATCACGTGAATTTGCTGAAACTGGCGGCGCGCTTATTAAAAGATGACGGCGTGATTTTGTTTTCCAATAATAAACGCCGGTTTAAGCTCGACGAAGAGGGACTGGCAGAAGCATTTCTGAAAGCCGAAGACTGGACCCAGCGCTCCATCAGCGCCGACTTTGCGCGTCATAAAGGCATTCATCATTTATTTAAGGTTAGCCACCAACATGGATGATTTTTATCTGTTGACGAAACCGAACTGTCCGCTGTGCAACGAAGCACTGGCGGAAATTCACCGCTTACAGCTCGAGGAACCGGTCCGCTTGCACTGGGTGGATATCAGTGAGCAACCAGAGCTGCTGGAAGAGTATGCCCTGTTGGTTCCGGTTCTGGTGCGCGGTAAGGACGACGCCGAGCTGCGCTGGCCATTTACTAATGAATTAACGGAATTTTTAAGCGCATGACCGTATTACGTATTCAACAAGCGCAACTGGCTTTTGGCCGCGAACCTATTCTCGACCATGTCGATCTGGTCATCGAGGAGGGCGAGCGTCTGTGTCTGGTGGGGCGCAATGGCGCGGGAAAATCGACGCTGCTTAAAGCAATTGCGGGCGACATTCAGCTAGACGATGGGGTTATCCAGAAAGTCGGTGACACTGTGGTTGCCCGCTTGCCCCAGGACCCGCCGGCCAACTCTGAACAACGGGTGTACGATTACGTCGCCGAAGCGCTTGCGGACGTCGGTGATGTATTAAAGCGTTACCATGAGACCTCGCAGCAACTGACCCGCGAGCCCGAAAACGAGGTGTTGCTTACCGAGCTGTCACGACTGCAGACGCAGCTTGAGGCTGTCAGCGGCTGGCAACTTCAGACCCGGATTGAACAAACCCTGACCCGCTTAGGCCTGGATGAGAACGCTTCGATGGCGGCGTTATCAGGTGGTTGGCTGCGTCGTGTTGCGCTGGCCCGGGCGCTGGTCGTTGCGCCCGACTTGTTGTTACTTGATGAGCCTACTAACCATCTGGATATTGAGATGGTGCAGTGGCTTGAGTCTGTGTTACTGGATTTTCGCGGTGCGGTGCTTTTTATCAGTCACGATCGTATGTTCATCCGCCGTTTAGCAACCCGCATTATCGATTTAGATCGCGGGCAGCTTAGCTCGTTTCCCGGCGATTACGATCACTACCTGGCAAAAAAACAGGAATTGTTGGAAGTTGAGGCCAATCAGAACGCCGAATTCGACAAGAAACTGGCGCAGGAAGAAGTCTGGATCCGACAGGGCATTAAGGCGCGTCGTACCCGCAACGAAGGCCGGGTCAGAGCTTTGCAGGATCTGCGCAAACAACGTCAACAGCGCCGGGAGCAACAAGGTTCAGCGCGCCTGGCGGTGCAGGAATCACAGCGCTCCGGCAAGTTAGTGTTCGAAGGCGAGGGCATTCAGTTAGACTTTGCCGGTAAGCCTATTCTGCGCGACTTTAATCTTACCTTGCAACGTGGTGATAAAATCGCGCTGGTAGGACCCAATGGCTGTGGTAAAAGCACCTTAATACGGGTCATTTTAGGACAGCAACAGGTCGACGCCGGAAAGGTAAAACTGGGTACGAATCTTGAGGTAGCCTATTTTGATCAGCATCGCGCTACCCTGGATCCGCAAAAATCAGTGGCGGAAAATGTGGGTGATGGCAAACAGGACATTACTTTTAATGGTCGTACCCGACATATTCTCAGCTACCTGCAGGACTTCCTGTTTGCACCGCAGCAGGCACGGACGCCCGTCCATGCGTTGTCCGGTGGTGAACGCAACCGCGCGCTGTTAGCCAAGTTATTCCTGCAACCGAGCAACCTGCTGGTACTCGATGAGCCCACCAATGATCTTGATATCGATACTCTGGAATTACTGGAACAGATTATTGCCGATTACCAGGGCACCGTCATTTTAGTCAGCCACGATCGTGAGTTCGTCAATAACACCGCCACCAGCATTTTATTGTTTGAGGGCGAGGGCAAGGTCACTGAGATCGTCGGCGACTTTAACGATGTTGAGCATTATTTGACGCAGCAAAAAACCTCGGGAACTAAACCACTGGCACGGCAGTCAGAAAAGCCGGTGATCAAGGGTTCAGCACAACCCAGGAAAAAGTTATCCTATAAGCTTCAGCGTGAACTTGATATGCTACCGGAACGCATTGAAGCTTTAGAAAACGAACAACAGGAACTTCAGACGCAAGTGAATGACCCGGCGTTCTATAACCGTCCGCATGAAGAAACCGGACGTGTGTTAGAACGCCTCTCTGTATTAGAAGAAGAGCTGATGCAGGCACTTGAACGTTGGGACGAACTCGAAAATTTACAAAAAGAGAGCAGTTAACAGACCTATGAAAAAGTTTACTTTAGGGGCGCTTGGTATCGCAATTGCGGCCACGCTGATACCATCAGCACAGGCTGACATTTTCACCGTTCAGGAAATTGAAACACCAGAAAACGTTCGCCATCTTTTCCCATACGGTATTAATGACAACCGCCACAGCATCGTGCTGGGACAGTTTCCGTTGGATATCGAAATTGACCTGACCAAGTTAACATCGGGCACGCTTGCCAGTGTCGGTATTAACAGCGAAGAAGACGATCTGGAAAATTACGAACTGAGTCAGGCGCAGTACGACGCGCTGATTAACCGGTTGCGTGATAAAAATAACACGCAAATCGAAAACCAGCGCGTAACCTATTACTACGCTGGCTACTTTAACGGTCAGGATGTCATCTTTAACGAGGTGTTTAATGACACCGATCCTGACACCCCGGAAATGGCTGACTCCAGCGATCATTTATTTAATGGCCTGAATAACAACAATGTCCGTGTCGGTTGGGGCACAGCACCTTATGAGTTTAAAGAATTTACCTATACCGTAGGTGAGGGTGACAGTGCCGAGCAAGTCACGCAAAGATACACCGAACGCGCATTTATTCGTCAGGCTATCTGGTCTGACGGTCTGACAACGCAGACCTATGCCGCACCTGAGCAGGCCTACTTAGGTGGTGAAACTGCGATGATGGATATTAACGACCAGAATCTGGCAGTCGGCTTTGCCAGCGTGGCGCTTAGCCCTGCCTCGCAAGCCTTTGCCGATACCTGCGAGGAGCGGATCGCTGACGGAACCGCGACGCGTTCACTGTACAGCTGCATGTGGCAGCGTTGGTTTAACTTAAGCACCTCAACGGCAACCAACCTGCAAAGCTTTTACAGCCGTGCAACCGTGCCGGCAGATCGCTCCATTTACGATATCAATGCAGTGATCTGGCAGCTAGATGCCAATGGTAATGTCATTTCAAGTCAACAATACCCGCCGTTAATGGAACGTGGTGAAGAAGACGACGGTGATTTTTCCAGTTATGCGTTTGCCGTTAACAATAATGGTATCGCCGTGGGGCAAAGCTGGACCTACTTCGAGGGCGTTCAAGAGGAAGCCCGTCGTATTAAGATGCCCGCGTTGTTTATTGACGGTGAAACGCTGCCGGTTACTGAAAGTACCGATTACCTTTGGGGCGCAGCAACAGATATTAATGATGAAAATCTCGTGGTTGGCTTCTTCATTAAGCGCGTTCAGGGCATCAACCGCTATGTTGGCTTCAGCTACGATATTGACAGCGATACGCTGACTGAGCTGCCCAGTTTCTTTAATGGCTCAAGCACCATCCCCACAGCAGTAAACAACCAGGGGGTGATTGTAGGTACCGCAGAAATTGATGCAGACTTATCGGCACAGCGTCGCCGTGTTGGTTTCATGTACGAGAGCCAGGTTGCGGGTGCGGCCTTTATCAACCTGAACGATGCCATCGCCTGTGACTCTGGTTACTTTATTGCCAGCGCCGAAGGCATCAATGCCAATGGTGAAGTGGTCGCAACCGGGATCGTTGCCGAGCAAAGCACGGATGACAACGGTGAGACGGTGACGCGTCAGGTAGCGAAAACATTGATTTTCGATCCTGTAGCGGGTGAGTTGAACAACTGTACCGGTGAAGAAGAACGCATTGAACGTCAGGGCGCAGCCACAGGTATCTGGGGATTCATCTCTATGTTATTGATTGGCGGTCTTATTACAGTTCGACGCAAGTTACGCATTTAACGGTACAAGTTAATCTAAAAAAGTAAAAAACGGATCTGGCGCCTTTTCAGTAGCTTAGCTGCTTTACTGAAAAGGCGCTTTTTTTGTCGGTTGAACTCCACGTCGCAGTTGCTATCTATTATTACAAGAGTGAAATAAAAGTTTTTGCTCTTATCAAACTTTACAAGAATAACCGGACGAGGAAGTGAATGATGAAAAGACAGAAACGCGATCGCCTGGAGCGGGCACATGCACAAGGGTTTAAAGCTGGTGTATCAGGTCGTTCAAAAGAGCTATGTCCGTATCAGAATCAGGAAATTCGTTCCCAGTGGTTAGGCGGTTGGCGCGACGCGCAAGAGGCGCGAAGTGTAGGGTTATATCGTTAATCTGTCCAGCGCAGCAATTTTAAAAATTAAAGATTTGAAAATGATAAGCCCGCCGAATTGGCGGGCTTTTTCGTACTTATAGCACCCTGTAAGGCCCAGGAAAACTATTAGAAGTTTGAAGTATCGGTAAACAGTCCGACTTTCAGGTCCTTCGCGGTGTAAATGGTTTTACCGTCGACTTCCACGCGGCCATCAGCCATACCCATGAACAACTTGCGTTTAATCACGCGTTTCATATCGATGTAATAACTGACTTTTTTAGCGGTTGGCAAAATCTGTCCGGTAAACTTCACTTCGCCAACACCTAAGGCGCGGCCGCGACCCGGGCCGCCACTCCAGGCCAGAAAAAAGCCCGTCAGCTGCCACATCGCATCGAGTCCAAGACAGCCAGGCATGACCGGGTCGCCTTTAAAGTGGCAATCAAAAAACCACAGGTCTGGATGAATGTCGAGTTCAGCGTGGATAAAGCCTTTACCGTATTCGCCGCCTTCGTCACTGATGGTGACGATACGATCCATCATTAACATGTTAGGAGCGGGGAGCTGGCTATTGCCAGGACCGAACATTTTGCCTTCAGCACAGTCGAGAAGGTCTTCACGGGTTAAACTGGATTGGGTCATATCTATCTTGCCTTTGCTTCAAGTGCCCGCTAGCTTAGCGAACACTTGTACGCTAGACAAGTCCGACTAGTGATCTTTACCAGATCCGGCGGTACCATGGTTGTTCTGGCTCACAGTGCTGCAATTCAGCTAAACGCTTTTCAATACGAGCGTACAACTGTTCCTGTTTTTCACCGGTCAGCAGTGCCAGCGCGTCAGCAACGTCGTCAATCGCATAAATCGCATATTTTCCGGCTTCTACCGCTGCGATAACATGTGGCTCAAGGTTCAGTTGCCCCATGTTTGCTTTGGGAATTATCACGCCCTGTTTACCGTCAAGGTCGCGCGCCTGACACAGTTCGAAATGCCCGGTAATTTTCTCATTAACGGCGCCAATAGCCTGTACCGCGCCGAACTGATCAACCGCACCGGTAATTGCCAGTCCCTGCGCAATCGGTGCTTCGGCAAGCGCCGAGAGTAAGCAGCAAAGTTCAGCTAACGACGCACTGTCACCATCGACTTCATAATAGGACTGCTCAAATACAATGGTTGCTGACAGTCGCATTTCTTCACTGCGGGCGAAAACATTGGCGATATAAGCGGACAGGATCATCACGCCTTTGGTATGAATACTGCCGCTGAGTTCCGACTTACGATCAATATCAATAATATCGCCGTCGCCATAATGGACGGTGGCCGTAATACGGGTCGGCTCACCAAACTCGCTGCCCCCAATGGTCACCACGGTTAAGCCGTTGACCTGGCCGACGACCTCGCCATCGGTAGCAATGTATACCTGACCTTCAAGAATCTGGCGGCGACTCAGCTCGGCAATATAGCCCTCGCGCTGCTGCCGCTGTTGCAGTACCGCAAGTACCGCATCTTCGCTAATCACCTCTTGCTGCTGTTGCCGCGCTATAGCTGCCGCTTCGCGTAATAACTGCATTAGCGCAATAGTATCCAGCGACAGCTCGGTCTGATAATCGCTTAACCGGGAGGATTCTTTCAGGATCAGGGGCAGGGCACCGGCTGCTAACGGCAGGGTTGCTGCTTCACGCTCAACATAAGCAAGATAGTCGAAATAAGGAACAAGGTTGTCCTGCGTTAGAGAGTAATATGCAGAAAAATCTGCAAGGTATGGGAATAAGTTATCAAAATCGCGATCAAGTTCACGCAATTGCCCGTAAATAGAGCGGTCCCCAAGTAATAATACTTTCAGATGGATGGGTACCGGTTCGGGCTGATAGTATGCGGCAATGTTTGCTTCGCCGGGCTGTGGCCAATGGAAAAAGCTGGTACGCAAAATGTACTTGAGCTTGCGCCACAGTCCAGGCTGACTCAATAACTCTTCGGCATCAATCGCCAGTACACCGCCGTTTGCTTTTAAGATTGCGCCGGGCTGAATCAGGTGAAGCTCAGAGCTGATTGTGCCACCTACCGACTGCAAGCGGATGCTGCCAAATAAGCTGGCGTCGGTCACGCGATCGCAAAGGACAAAGTCATTTTTTTCCGCATCTGACTGAACAATAACGGTCGCTAACTCGCTACCGGGCAAGTCTTCAAACGTCTTGTCCTTTACCAACTGCAGATAGCGCTGAAAGCGCTCGGTAGGATAGTCGCTTTGCAGTTTCTCCAATAGCTCAGTGCGCTCTTCTGGCTTGGTTTCAAACAGCTTCATCATGCCGTCCAGCACATTCCGTGCAGTTCCCGCTGGCACGTTCACGCATAAAGGCTCACTGGCGGTCGCAGGATTGGCAAGATAAAGCCAGTCGAAGCGCTCAAAGTGCACCCACTGATGCCGTTGCTGCAGCTCCTCAAGTACATCGATAACACGTAAACCAGGCGTGGTGACCATATACCCATGGGCATAACGGCCACCAATACGCATGGTTTGTTCAATCGCCGCTAATGCGCGCCGTTGTCCAATTAACGGGTTTGGATTGACCGAAGCAGGGCGCTGCTGCGCCCATTCATGAATTGGAGGTTGCAAATGATTTGCTGCGACGCGCATGAAGTGTCCTTATTGGCCTGCAGTTGGAACCGGTTCGACAGTATAACCGCGTTCACGTAAAAGCTCGATCATACCAGCTTTGCCGCCCAAATGGCCTGCACCAACAGCAATAAATTCACTGCCTTCAGCCTGTAGTTCCTCATCGAGGGTCTGCTGCCAGTTGTAGTTGCGCTGGTCCAGAATAAGCTCTTTATACGCCGCATATTCTTCCATTTCTGCGAACATATTGTATAAGCCGTCCATATCCTCAGCTTTATATAGGCTAATCATACGTTGCAGCTCAGCTTTTGCCGCAGCCTCGTCTTCAAGGGCATCGACCAGCCACTGAACCTGTTCGTCATGCGGAATCTGCTCGAACACACCAAACTGGAAGTCAATCGTTTCGAGTCCTTCAACAGGTTTCTGCTGCATCATTGCCTGTTGGGTAAAGTATCCCTCAAAGGACATCTGTTGCGTACAACCCAGTTGCGCTGTCATCAACATACCGCTGACAACAAAAGGGCGCATTGAATCAAAAGTGGCCAGACCCACGCCCATATTATTCTTGAAGAACTCATCTAATAAAGCTTTTTCGGCATCATTCAGATGCGATGACAAACGCAATCCTTCCGGATGCATAATCTTTGCCTGCATACTCTGCATCAATGCAGGGTCATCCATATCAAGTTCCAGAATAAGCCGATCGGATTCTTCAAAAGCAGCGCGGGTTTTGTCATGCATGGTGAAGTCAGACTGACAAATCAGATGGATGGTACCAAACAGGTACGAAGGTTCTTCCATGTTTTTACCAGTGATTTTATAAAGCAATGATGCCTGCGCGGTGCCAACGACACTTAGCGAGAGTACCGAGGCAGCAGCCAATACGGATAATTTCTTAAGCATTTTCTTTTTCCTTTTTTGTATGAACACAGCAGTTATCCCAATCGTCCTAAGCCTATCGTCAGCATAACGAAATAGCTACAAGCAAAATAACCGCAGCACGCAAAAACCAACAAAGAAGCAACCAGGAAAGCGGGCTTCGTTCGGGCCCTTTATCACCCATCCTAGGATTGCGCATAATGTATATTATGTTAAATACGATATACGAATGGAGATGGCGCTTAAGTAGGTATTCACATATTTGTGCTGCTACGCGAAATTTTCGCAGTAATACCCCTGCTTCTTAAAAGAATTTCACGTAGCGCACGATTTGAGGAAATATGTAAAAATTAGTTACTCAGGTAGGATTGCAACGCATCCATTTGTTGCTGTAATACATTGTCGACCGCGGGCGCCCATTTGGATAAATCATTTGGCGTGTAGCCGCCGACCCGATAACTGAGCCTCAGCGTACTGGTTTGGTCATCTTCACCGGCAAGCAGCTGCCAGTCCATCACACCGTGCACACCCTCACCCTGTAACGGGCCCAAGCCGCCGGTAAAGCGAATAAGTTCGCCGGGTTCTACTTTTACCACGCGCAGATGCTCAGTAAAGCGGTTGCCATCACGCTCGCACAGACATCCCTCGGGTTCCGCAAGAATATACATATTTGAGCTGACACCATACCAGGTATGCGCCGCCAGCCACCAGTTACCAATCTCAGCGGTCATGGCACGGTAAACCTCTGCACGGTCACCTTTCATTGTCCGTTCGAACTGCAACGTGAACCCCGTTGCTGAACTATCAAGTACGTCTGCCTGAGTCGCCTGATAAGGTGCGGCTAAAGCGATGGCGAGAACCGCTAATGCGGTTCCGCCATTCAGGGTTTTGGCTTTCATTGCTGTTCTGCCTGTTCCATTTCGCGCTCAAGGCGTTGCGTCTCATCAGCGCGAGGTTTGCTAAAGCGCGCTAATGCTAAGTAGATCACAGGAGTTAAGTACAAGGTAAAGACTACTGCAAATGCAAGGCCCCCAAAAACCACCCAACCAATGGAGTTACGCGCCTCGGCACCGGCACCTACTGACAGAATAAGTGGCAATGCACCTAGCAAGGTCGAAACCAGTGTCATCATAATGGGTCGCAGACGTATACTGGCGGCATGTTCTACGGCATCCCTTACAGACTGCCCCTTGTCACGGAGTTGATCGGCAAATTCAACAAGTAAGATTGAGTTTTTCGCAATCAATCCAATCAGCATGACAAGCCCTATCTGCGAGAAAATATTGATCGAGGTACCGGTAATAAACAGCGCAAAGAAGGCGGCAGCTATGCCAAAAGGCACCGTCGCCATGACCACCACCGCGCTATTCACGCTCTCGAATTGTGCAGCCAGAACCAGCAGGACAATGAGAAATGCCAGAACATAGGTCATCATTACCTCACGCTCAGTCTCTTCATAGGCCTCCGCTTCACCAAGTAATACCATGCCTATATTCTCCGGTAAGGTTTCATTGGCGATGGCGCGCAGGTTTTCCACTACCTGCTCAATCGGAATGGAGGTTGGCATCTGCATGTCGACCTCTATCGCACGGCGTTGCGCGCGTCGTTCAAGTTCAGCCGCGACCCCTTCCTCACTAATTGAGGCGACCGTCGACAGCGGCACCAGCCCACCATCGGCAGTGCCAACATAGAGATTCGACAGGTCCGTAGGTGATTTGATTAGATTACGGTTGGCCTGCAACATAATCGGCACCGCCTGGTCGCCGATATTGAGATCGACCAAATCATCACCGTTGATCGCAACCCGTAAAGTTGTGGAAATATCATTAAGTGAAACTCCGAGGTCGGATGCGCGACGCCGATCAATGTTGACGCGCAGTTGCGGCTGCGTTGGCTGGTAGCCAATCCGCGGGAAACCCACTTCCGGCATTTCGGCTTGCACTGCCTCGCCGAATTTCAGCGCTGCATTGTAAATATCGAGATATTCATCGCCGGTCAGCGCTACTTCCAGGCCACCGCCCTGACCCCGCAGATTCAGACTGTTAGAGCCCATTGCCCGTGCCGGCGCACCGGGAATACGACTTAACGGCTCATTAATTTCTTCGATGATCTCCTGCTGTGAACGGTCACGCTCTTCCCAGTCAGTCAATCGCACGGTGATAAATACCAGATTAGGGTCCCACTGCCCGACCCTGGTATTGATGCTTTCTACCGCGCCGCGATTCGCATAAGGCAACAGTATTTCTTCCATACGCTGGGCCTGGCGGTCCATGAAGTTCAAACCTACACCGTCCGGGCCGCGGGCAAAGATCCTGATCTGCCCACGATCTTCGGTGGGCATTAACTCGTTGTCCACTTGCAGATAAAACCACACGGCGCTACCGGCAATCAAAGTACAGGCGGCAAATACTAATAAGGCATGATCAAGCACCCAATGCAGCGTTTTCTGGTACAGCGTCGAAAACTTACTGCCAAGCCGGGTAAGCATGGTTTCTTTATGCTCTTTTAACGGCAAGCGTGCGGTCAGCGCAGGTACCAGTGACAGCGCGACAAAGGATGAAATGATCACTGCAGCTGCCAGGACACCGCCAAATTCACGGAACAAGCGCCCTGCGGTCGATGGTAAAAATGCAATGGGCACAAACACTGCAACCAGCACGGCTGTGGTAGCAACCACCGCAAAGAATACCTCGCGTGTACCTACAACGGCTGCGGCGCGTGCACCGAGGCCCATGGTGCGGCGGCGTTGGATATTTTCTGAGACCACAATAGCATCGTCGACGATAAGGCCGGTGGCCAGGACCAGTGCCAGCAGGGTTAAAATGTTAATCGAAAAGCCGAGTAACCAGATGACCGCAATAGCACCGATCAACGCCACCGGAATAGAGGCCGCAGGAATAATGGTCGCGCGCCCCGAGCCGATAAAAATCCACAAGGTGGCGACCACCAGCAAGATTGTCAGTCCCAGTGAAGTCACCACCTCTTCTACCGAACTGCGGATAAATTCGGCGTCGTCATCAGTCACCTGAATGGTTAGCTCAGGATATTGTTTGCGCAGATTCTCTACCAGGCGCAAGACTTCGTCGGAAATCTCAATGGTATTCGAACGCGCCTGGCGAATCACGCCTAAGCCTAAAACTTGTTTGCCATCCAGACGGGTAATGCTGCTGGCGTCGGCCGGCCCGAAATAAACGGTGGCGATATCACCGACGCGGGTGGTCCCGGCAACAATCATATTTTCCACGTCTTCGGTGGTGGCAGAGCTGGCATCGGCACGCACAATTAACTGCTGATCGGTCGACTTCAGGCTGCCAGCCGGAACATCAAATGGCGCCTGGCGCAGTGCACTGGCCACGTCGCTAACGGTCAGGTTGTAGCTGGCCAGACGCAATGGCTCGATGACGACACGCATCACCCGGCGCCGATCACCGGTTAAACGTACATCGGCAACTCCGGGAATATTTAGAAAATTTGGCGCCAGATCCGTCTCAACCCGTTCAGTTAAGGCCGGCAAGTCGAGGGTGTCACTCGATATCGCCAACGCAACAACGGATTCGGCATCATTGTCGGCTTTAATAACCGAGACATTCTCAACCTGTTCAGGCAGCCGGCGCTGTACGCGGCTGACAGATTCTCTGGTCTCATTGGCGGCATTGTCTAAGTCAATTCCCGGGCGGAACTCAATAACAATGCGCGAACTGCCCTCTTCGCTTGAGGCACGGATTGACCTTACCCCGCTGACTCGCGCGGCCGCACCCTCTAACTGACTGGTAACTTCGGTATCTACCGTTTCAGGAGCAGCGCCCGGATAGCTGGCGGTTACCGAGATGACCGGGCGGTCAACATCCGGCAGCTCGCGTACTTCAACGCCCTGAATTGCCGCAAAACCGGCAATGATAATCAATAAATTAAGTACAACAATAAGAACCGGTCGACGAATCGACAGCGATGGCAGATCGTTCAGTTGCGGCGCCCATTTCATCAGATTGCGCCTCCATCCTGGCCAAGACGCTCAATGGCCTGTCCGCGCCGCAAGGTCTGTACGCCTTCAACAATCAGCTCATCGCCCAGTTGCAGGTTGCCATCGACCAATACCCGGCCGGGCAAACGCTGCTTAATGCTAACATCAACACGTTTCGCTTTATTGTCTTCGACAATCCACACGTAGGCACCTTCGGGACCCCACATCAAGCCAGCCTCGGGCACTACCGGATAGCTGTCACCTGATAAGGTCAAGGCCACCCGAAAGCTCATGCCGGGACGATAACGGTCTTCGCTGTTGTCAATTTTCGCGCGAATGCGAATAGTTCGGTTCTGCGGATCGATGCGCGAACCGACTTCCGCCACTTCCGCTGCGAGGCTTTCCTCGGCACGTAACCACGAATACACCTTTAGCTCGGCGCCTTCGTTAAGCATTGCGGCTGACTGCTCCGGTGCCTGAAAATCAAGAAACAGCTGTTCGCGCTTATCTAACGTCGTGATCAGCGTTTGCGGGGTAATACGATCACCCACTTCCACATCGGTAATTCCAACCACGCCGCTGAACGGCGCATCAACCTGGCGGTCATCGACTTCTGTCTGCGCTTCAGCGACTGCAACTTCGAGTAAGTCACGGGCAATAATGGCCTCATCTAACTGACTTTGCGGGATAGCGCCCTGGGCACGACTTTTTTGTAAGCGCTCCACGGTACGTTCGGCATCAGCCAACTGCAGCTTGGCACGTTGTAGCGCTATCTGCTGGCGGCGATCATCAAGTTGCACGAGAATATCGCCGGTGTTCACCTCATCTCCCGGCGCGAAGTTCACCGCGGTGACGACGTCGCCTACTGCCGGATAAATGTCGACTGATTGCAAGGCTTCGGCGTAGGCAACCGCTTCTACCTGTTCCTGCTTACGCTCAAAGCCGAGTTGTTGGGTAACCACCAGAGCCGCCTGCTCGCGGTTACCCCATTGTTGCGCAACTACCGCATCAGACAGCACCAGACTGGGGACTATAAAACTAACTGCCAATAATGCGGCTGAGCTACCAAAAGACCACTTCATGTAGATCTATTCCTTGTATCAATTCGATGTGACTGCTTATCTATAGTGCTATTTCAGCAAATATGATCAAAAAAGGCCGTACATCTTCGATGAACGGCCTTTTAGATACGCCAGTTGCAGTCTTACTGCTGCGGTCTGGCTTTCAGTACTTCGGTAAGACCGGCAACGGCGCCGCCGATATCAGCAAGCTGCGCCGGCAAAATGAGTGTATTGGTCTCTTTTGCCAAATTTCCGAATTCTTTCACGTATTGCTCGGCAACGCGCAAACTAACTGCATCCTGTCCACCGGGTTCCTGAATGGCTGCGGCAATTTTTCGCAGACCTTCTGCGGTCGCGGCGGCAACCAGTTCAATCTCACGCGCGCGCCCTTCGGCTTCATTAATCTGTTTCAACTTTTCCGCTTCAGAAAGGTTGATGACTTCTTGTTTATGACCTTCAGAGACATTGATCATCGACTGCCGTTCCCCTTCTGACTTGGCAATCGCCGCGCGGCGTTCGCGCTCAGCGCGCATCTGCTGCTCCAAAGCGTCTTTAATGCTCATCGGCAACTCAATATCTGAAATTTCGTAGCGCAATACCTTTATGCCCCAGGGCGATGCCGCTTCATCCAGCGCCTGCACCACTATTTCATTAATGCGCGCACGCTCTTCGAAGGTTTTATCCAAATCGGTCTGACCAATGACCGAGCGCATCGTAGTTTGCGCCAGTTGTGACGCCGCATACCGATAATCATTAATGCCGTAACTGGCTTTGTGCGCGTCGACCACCTGAATATATAACACGCCATTAATGCCGACCTGGATATTGTCTTTGGTCACACAGGCCTGGCGCTCAACATCAATCACTTCCTCTTTTAAAGTGTGCTGATAAGCAACTTTATCAATGAAAGGGATTAATAAGTGGAAGCCTGAGTCGAGCGTGCGGTTGTAGCGCCCTAACCGCTCAATTACATAGTTGGTTCGTTGCGGCACAATGCGCGCGGTTTTTAAAATAATAATAATCGCGGCAAGGGCAAAACCGAATGCCAGGACTGTACCTACATCAAAGGGCAACATTTGTTAGCGCTCCTGTTGTTCTACTTTTATTGGTTTTTGTTTTGCGACGGTCAATTGTATGCCTTCGTTAGCAACGACCCAGGCGGTATCACCGGCTTTGAGTTCATCGTCAGAAAATGCATCCCATTGCACGCCATTGAGCAGCACCCGGCCGGCACCATGTTTGAAATCACGAATCACTTTCACGCGGGCACCGATGTCTCGCTGAAAATTCGGTTTGGCTTCATCTTCATCGGCGGTGTAGCCCATGAACCAGCGTTTGAAATGGCCGCGTGCCAGCACTAATAACGCCAGACTGACCGCACCAAAAACTGCAAACTGTGTTGCGCTTTGCTCAATAAGATCCCAGTGCAGCAATAATCCGGTGGTTATCGCTCCAATGCCCAGAAATACAGCGATAACGCTGGTTAACAGCAACTCTGAGAGAATCAGTGCAATCCCTATGATAATCCAGATCAGCGCAACGGACATGGCAACTCCTTGGTGGTTTAAAGCGACATTTCAGGACTATAGCATGCGTTGCTGACATCCCCACTGCTGAATTTGTTTCAATTTGCTTCGCTACTAAAGGTCGCACTAACACTCGCGGGCAAATCCCCCTGTGTTGCTAACGGAATGGTCAGGCGCCAGGTCATCTGGTGTTCGGTACAGGCGCCCAGATAGAGCTGAGCATGCCATTCCCCTTCATCGCCCTGCTGCCATTGCACCGGTGACACGCCCATGTACATGGACTCGCCCCCGAGCTCGCTAAGTTCTGGTGTGACCCCTGCCGGCAGCTGCAAGCGCAAAGGAATTTGCTTCTCGACTGGCAACGGTTGCGGCGGTAGCCATAAAACTACCTTTTCTTGATGCAGATCAATTTTTTCCGTCGCAAAATGTTGCGCTGTATCAGGGCGGCAAGAGATACTTAGCGATGCCAGCAAAAGTAGGGAAAAGACCCTGCTTTTTTTGTGGATAAAGGTAAGATACGGTAAAAACGGATAAGAAATTTTCATGCCTTGCCCAAATTTTCCTCAAGTTGGCGTTACGCTTGTCTTTTTCCTGGAATGTTCCTGTATTTTTCTGGCTATTCGTCATAAAATACCGGTGTTTGTCTAGTATCCGACAAGCGATCATCATTGTCACGTTACTCTGTTTTCAGAAGTCAGAGCATCAACGCGGAAATAAAAAATGAGTCAAATAAGTCCACAACAAATCGAATACAACCTCAAAGTCGTGCGCCAGTTTACGATTGCCACGGTTATCTGGGGTCTCATCGGTATGGCTCTTGGTACCTGGATTGCCGCTCAGCTGGTATGGCCTGAGCTCAATTTCGATATACCATGGCTAACCTACTCCCGCTTGCGTCCTTTACATACCAACTCGGTAATTTTTGCCTTTGGTACATCGGCGCTAATGGGAACCTCCTTTTATATCGTGCAGAAAACCTGCCGTACTAAGTTGTTCTCCGACAAGTTAGCGGCTTTTGTGTTCTGGTCATGGCAAACCGTCATTGTGCTCGCAGTGATCACCTTACCCTTAGGTTTTACCAGCTCTAAAGAGTATGCTGAGCTGGAATGGCCCATTGATATTTTGATCGCGTTGTCGTGGATAGCGTACCTTATTGTGTTCTTCGGAACTCTGGTTAAACGTCGCACTTCTCATATTTATGTCGCTAACTGGTTCTACGGCAGCTTTATCATTGTGGTCGCCATATTGCATATCGTGAACAGCATGTCAGTGCCGGTTTCCTTCACCAAGTCGTACAGTATTTACGCCGGCGCTATCGATGCCATGGTGCAATGGTGGTATGGACATAATGCAGTAGGCTTCCTGTTAACCGCTGGTTTCCTTGGTATGATGTACTACTTCGTACCCAAGCAGGCTGAACGTCCGGTCTACTCTTATCGCCTGTCAGTCGTTCATTTCTGGGCGCTGATTGGTCTTTATATCTGGGCGGGCCCGCACCACCTGCATTACACGGCGCTGCCGGACTGGACACAGTCATTAGGTATGGTGATGTCAGTGATTCTGTTCGTGCCTTCATGGGGCGGTATGATCAACGGTATCATGACCTTATCCGGTGCCTGGTATAAGCTGAAAACCGACCCTATTCTGCGCTTCCTGATCGTGTCATTGTCCTTCTACGGCATGTCGACGTTCGAAGGCCCAATGATGTCAATCAAATCAGTGAATGCAATTTCGCATTACACTGACTGGACCATCGGTCACGTTCACTCCGGTGCGCTGGGTTGGGTTGCGATGATTACCATCGGTGCGATGTACTATCTGATTCCACGTCTGTGGGGCCAGACCCAGATGCACAATGTACGCTGGATTAACATTCACTTCTGGTTGCATACCATCGGTGTAGTGCTCTACATCGTTGCGCTGTGGATTTCAGGTGTCATGCAAGGTCTGATGTGGCGTGCGGTGAACGCTGAAGACGGTACCCTCACCTACAGCTTTGTAGAGAGTGTACAGGCGTCGTATCCGTTCTGGTTCATTCGCTTTGTCGGTGGTCTGTTCATTGTCGCCGGTATGTTACTGATGATTTGGAACATGTACCGCACTATCAGCGCAGGTAAACCTACCCGTGAAACTATTGATGCTGCTCCTCGTGAAGCGGCCACGCAATCAGCTTAAGGAGTCGTAAGCATGTTCAAAAACATTAAGCATGATTTCGTTGAAAAACGCGTGGGGTGGCTGGCGATCTTTACGGTCCTCACCATCTCAATTGGTGGTTTGGTAGAGATTACGCCGTTATTATTCCAGAAGCAGACCAACGCACCGGTCGTTGGTCTTGAGCCCTACACTGCGCTCGAACTCGAAGGCCGTGATATCTATATCCGGGAAGGCTGCAATGTCTGTCACAGTCAGATGATACGCCCATTCCGTGCTGAAACCGAGCGCTACGGGCATTACTCACTGGCCGGTGAACATGTGTGGGAACGCCCATTCCTGTGGGGGTCAAAGCGTACCGGCCCTGATCTTGCGCGGGTCGGTGGTCGCTACAGCGATGAGTGGCATTACGTTCACTTGATGAATCCACGTGATGTAGTGCCTGAATCCAACATGCCCGGTTATCCATGGTTAGCGGAAAACACCCTTGATGGTGAGTATACAGCGAAGAAAATGGAAGTCTATCGTCAGTACGGCGTGCCCTACACTGATGAAGATATCGCTGGAGCAAAAGAGGCAGTAGCAGGCAAGCGAGAAGTCGATGCCTTGATTGCTTACCTACAATCATTGGGAACCGCTTTGCAACAACAGGCCAACTAAGATGGATTACATCACCTGGCGAAGTATTTACACAGTTATCGTTTTTGTATTGTTCATTGGCATTGCGCTGTGGGCTTTTAGCAGAAAGCGTAAAAAGCAATTCGATGAGGCCGCGAAGTCGATCTTTGAAGAAGACGAACTGAGCAGCACAAAGCAAGACAATACTAAACAGGAGTCGAAGAATAATGAGTAGCTTCTGGAGTGCATGGATTATCGTCCTGACCCTTGCGTTTTTAGTCTTTATCATTTGGCTATTACGCTGGAACATGAGTAACTACACCGGAATTAAAGAAGGTGAGCTCATGGATCACGATTTCGACAACATCGTCGAAATCAACAACCCGTTACCGCGCTGGTGGATGATTCTGTTTTGGGTCACCATTGTCTGGGGCTTTTTCTACCTTGCCTTATTCCCGGGCCTGGGCAGTTTCCAGGGCCTGTTAGGCTGGAGCAGTTCGAACCAGAACGTGCGCTCGCTGGAGCAATCCCGCGAAGCCACGCAAGAGCGACTTGATGCCGGCCTCATCGTGCAGTACGACAGGGAGATGCGTGCGGCAGAAGCCGAGTACGGTCCGGTTTTCGAAGCTTTGTCGCAACGCCCTATTCCGGAACTTGCCAAAGACGAAGAAGCGGTCGAGATCGGTCAGCGTTTGTTCCTGCAAAACTGCGCGCAGTGCCACGGCTCAAATGCTATGGGTGGCAAAGGCTTCCCTAACCTGACCGATGACGCCTGGTTATATGGTGGCTCTCCGGAGGCCATCAAGACCACCTTGCTCGAAGGTCGTCGCGGCCAAATGCCAGCCTTTAGCGGCCAGTTCAATGATCAGGAGATCACTGAACTTGCAACTTATGTACTGAGCTTAAGTGGCCGTAAAGTCGACCCTGAGCTGGCTTCAGCTGGTAAACAGAAGTTTGCCGTCTGTTCAGCCTGTCACGGTGCGGACGGTAAAGGTAATCAGCAACTTGGAGCGCCTAATCTGACTGATAACATCTGGTTATATGGTGGCTCGCAGGCGGCAATTGAAGAAACCCTTCAAAACGGACGCCAGGGTGTGATGCCTGCCTGGGAAAATATCTTGGGTGAGGACAAAATACACGTCATTAGCGCCTATGTTTACGGGCTTTCAAACGAGTAGAATGAAAACCCCGCGCTCGCGGGGTTTTTTATAAGTACAAATGTAATTGTGAGGTAATAAGTGATGGAGAAACCCTGGTATAAGCAGTTCTGGCCTTGGTTTTTGATGTGTATTCCGTTTTCCGTGATCATTGCCATGATCATCACGCTAAGCATTGCCTCACGTTACGGTGATAATCCGATGGTCGTCGATGACTATTATAAGAAAGGCCGCGGTATTAATGCTCAGGTTGAAAAAGTTCAGGAAGCGCAAAAACGTGGAATAAGTTTTAGTTTCCGGCAACAGGACACAAATATTCTATTGGCATACGAAAGTGGCGCGCCCGCTGAGCTGACCGCGCTAAATATGCATTTTTACCATACCACGCTTGCCGAGAAAGACTTTTCGCTGGTGCTGACGGCGGACGCCAATGGCGTCTTCCGTGGTACCTTGCCTGCTGACGCGCTTGCCCATGAAGGCAAATGGACGGTGACCATTACGCCTTTCGACGGCAGTTGGCGTCTCAGTCAACAAATTCAGTTACCCAGTTATCGCAAGCTCATTTTAGAGCCGTTAACTTACGGCGTATAACATGGCTAAGGAGCTGCCGCAGCCGCCCGCGGGTCATTGTTTTCACTGTTTACAGCCGCTTCCTGCCAATGGCGGCTATACGGTGACAGTGGGCGACGCACCACGACAGGTCTGCTGCTACGGCTGCCAGGCGGTTGCCCAGACCATTGAACAACAAGGGCTACGGCATTTTTATCAGTTCCGTGATACCAGCAATCCCTTGCAAATTCCCTTATTACCCGAAGAACTCCAGCAACTCGAAGCCTATGATCAGCACGAGCTGCAACAACAATTTACCCAGACCGAAGCTGACGGTCAGCGCAGCACCACTTTATCCGTCGAGGGCATGACCTGCGCCGCGTGCGCCTGGCTGATTGAACAGCAATTACAACGTCTCGCCGGCGTCAGTGGTGCCCGCGTCAACGCCACCACCGAACGTGTCAGTATCAGTTGGGAGCCCGACAAGGTGAAATTAAGCACCTTGCTGCAGGAAATTGCGGGACTGGGTTACCGCGCATTGCCGTTCCAGGCGGCCACGCAGGAGCAGGATTTTAAACGTCGCCGTCGCTATTTCGTCCGGCGCATCGGTATAGCTGGTCTGGCAACCATGCAAGTGATGATGATCGCCATCGCGCTTTATTTCGGTATGGTCGATGAGCTGGACGATAATTTACGCCAGTTTTTCTGGTGGATCAGCCTGCTGTTTGCCACACCGGTTTTACTTTACAGCGCGCAGCCCTTTTACCTGTCCGCGCTGCGCAGTATTCAGGCCCGCCAACTTAACATGGACGTGCCAGTCAGTCTCGCTCTACTCAGTGCCTACGGGGCCAGCGCCTATGCTACGGTGATCAATCATGGAGAGGTTTATTTTGAGTCGGTGAGTATGTTCACCTTTTTGCTGTTAGTTGGCCGCTACCTCGAGTTACTGGCGAAACAGCGCGCGGTGGCGACCGCGGCCAACCTGGTGAAATTACTTCCGGCAACTGCACAACGCGAGATCGCCAATGGCGAGTATGAGTCGGTCGCCGTCAATCAACTACTGGTCAATGATGTGGTCCAGGTACTTGCCGGGCAGACGTTACCCGCCGATGGTGAGTTACTGACTAATGAGGCGGAAATTAACGAAAGTATGCTCACTGGTGAAAGCCTGCCGGTGCTGCATCAGCAAGGGGATCGCGTCCTCGCGGGCACGCTGAACCAGAGTCAACCGATTCGGGTGCGGGTTGCCGCCATTCAGCAAGGTACGGTAATGGCTCAGATTGCCGCGTTACAGGATCAGGCACTGGCCAACAAACCCAAGCTGGCCGAGCGCGCCGAGCATCTGGCAAACCAGTTTGTTCAGCAGCTGCTGATACTTGCCGCGGGTACTTTTCTGGTCTGGTCATTTATTGACCCGAGTGAGGCTTTTTGGGTCACTCTGGCAGTGTTAGTCGCAACCTGCCCCTGCGCACTTGCGCTGGCAGCACCGACCGCTGTGACCGGCGTGATTCATCGGCTAAACCGCTACGGTGTGGTGTTGCGCACTACTGACAGTATCGAAACGTTGCGTGACGTAAAAACCATTGTGGTTGATAAAACCGGCACTCTCACCAGCGGCCAGTTCAGTATTGCGCACAGCAGCTATCCTGACGACGACGCGACGCAGGCCGACGCGCTCGCGGTGGCGCTCGAACGACATTCCGAGCATCCGCTGGCAGTGCCCTTTAAAAGCATGAATGTGCTACATCCGGCTCAGCTTTCTGCGGTACAGGTACATACCGGAGCTGGCATCAGCGCGCTTTGGCATGGTCCTGAGGGGAACCAGCAAGTGCGTATCGGTGCGCCGAGGTTTATTGCTGACTGGCACCCGCAGCTCGCTTATGCAGAAGCCGACGCCAATGTGGTGTTAGCCACTGAAACACAAATATTGGCCTATTATGTAGTGCGGGACAGCATCCGCGCAGATGCCGCCAGTACCCTGGCCGCTTTACGGGCACAAAATTTCGATATCATTATGCTCACCGGCGACAAACAAAGTAATGCCGATGCCATTGCTACTGAACTTGGCATCACCCGTGTGGTGGCTGAATGTCTGCCCAGCGATAAACTTGCATTCGTACAGCAGCAACAACGCCAGGGCCCGGTGTTGATGATTGGTGACGGCATTAATGACGGACCGGTACTGGCGCAGGCTGATGTCTCTATGACTTTTGGTCAGGCTGCGGATTTAGCACGCCAGGCCGCCGATGTTGTCGCCATGCGTAATGACTTCGCCGCGGTCGGGCATTTACTGAGTGCTACCGCCAAAAGCCGTCGTATTTTAAAACAAAATATCAGTTGGGCCCTGCTCTACAACCTGGGCATTATTCCAATCGCTGTGCTGGGCTGGGTCACACCTTATATTGCCGCTATTGGCATGTCGCTCAGCTCGTTGTTAGTTTTGGCCAACTCGCTTAGACTTTATCGGCAACCTAAAGAAACTTCAGCAACGACGAGGTGATTTTGGAAAGCTTGTATATTTTAATTCCCATCGCGATCTTTTTTGTCATCATTGCCGTCGCCATCTTTTTTTGGGCGGTACGTAGTGACCAGTTTGAAGATCTTGAACGGCAAGGCATGAACGTATTGCTTGATGACGATGATCCTCCGGCCAGCAAGTCGACCTCACAGCCAGCAGCCAAACAGGCTGACAACGCAGACGTAAAACCACGCGATGAATCTTGACCTGTTCGCCGCTCTGTTGATGGGCCTGGCCGGTGCCGGGCACTGCCTGATGATGTGCGGAGGACTTGCGGGCGCCCTCCCCGGCGGTCAGGGTCAACGCCCGGCCCTGCTAATGCTCATTAGTTATAACCTCGGCCGGATAAGCTCGTATATGCTGGCCGGTGCCCTGGTCGGCGCTATTAGTCAGGCCGCGCTCGGTGGCGTCACTCCTGCTTTGTTGGCCCTGCGCTTTCTCGCTGCCTTTTTTCTCATCGCTTTGGGCTGCTATCTGGGCGGCTGGTGGCTGGGGCTGCAACGTTTAGAGCAACTCGGGCGACCGCTCTGGCGTCACCTCGCCCCCCTTGCCGCACGGCTACGCCAACACCACTCGATTTCGGCGCGTTATATTGCTGGTATGGTCTGGGGCTGGTTGCCCTGTGGTCTGGTATACAGTGCCCTCAGTTGGGCGGCGCTTAGCGCCTCCGCCACCAGTGGCGCTATTTACATGCTGTTTTTTGGTCTTGGCACCTTGCCGGCGATGCTCGCGTTTGGCTGGTTCAGTGGCGCGCTGCAGAGCATTCTGAAAGGCCGGGGCTTTCGTCAGGCCATGGGCGTGCTCATGATTATCTATGGTCTTTGGGTGGCAGTCATCGCCCTGCGTCAGGTACTTGCTATCAACTAATTGGCCTCACTGCAAAATCCTGACTAAACTGTGGATTAATGAATGGCTGGCAATGAGGTAGATCATGTCTTGCGTGAACAATATTTTAGTGGTTCTGGATGCTGACAAACAGCAGCAAAAAGCGCTCAACCGGGCGTTGCATCTCGCCCGTATCAGTCAGGCAGCAGTGACCATCATGCTGTCCATTTATGACTTCTCCTATGAAATGACCACCATGCTTGCCGCAGAAGAGCGCAATACCATGCGCGATAGCCTGATTAACGACCGCAAAGTCTGGATCGAAGATCTGCTTGAAGATTACAATACGCGCGAACTGAATATCGATATTAAAGTGCTCTGGCATAATCGACCTTATGAAGCCATTATTGAGACTGCGATCACGGGTAAACATGACATTATCGTGAAAGCCACGCATCCCCATGAAGGCCTTGCCCATCTTATTTTTACTCCCACCGACTGGCATTTACTGCGTAAAGCGCCCTGTCAGGTTCTGTTAGTCAAAGAACACGAATGGCCGGAGCACGGCAAAATACTTGCAGCTATTCATACCACCGGTGAGAGTGAGCATCATGATAGCCTGAACGCTCGGATTACCGAGGCGGCACAACGTTTTGCCAACTGCTTGCACAGCGAAGTTCACCTCGTCAATGCCTATCCCGGCGCCCCGGTTACGATTGCTGCCGAAATTCCTGAATTTGACACCGCCAGTTACCGCGAGGTCATTGCCGAAAATCATCAAAAAGCTCTCGCTGAACATGCTGAGCGTTTTGGTATTTCTGCAGCTCAGCAACATGTTCGTGAAGGACTGCCGGAACAGGTCATTCCTGAGCTTGCGAAGGAGCTTGATGCTGAGCTGGTGGTACTGGGTACCATTGGCCGCACCGGCTTCAGCGCTGCGCTACTTGGTAATACCGCCGAACATGTGATCGAACAGATCAACTGTGACTTACTGGCAGTAAAACCTGCGGGATTTGAGTCGCCGGTTAAGGTATAATCCGCCCGTTATTTTGTTTGCTAATAGCAATCGCAATCGAATTTTGGGTGAAAAACGGTAATGAGTGCAGCGAGTTCAGTCGAGCAAGAAAAGAAGCAACGCTATAATTTCAACAAGTTAGAAAAACGCCTACGGCGAAATGTGGGCCGCGCCATCGAAGACTTCAACATGATCGAAGATGGCGACAAAGTTATGGTGTGTTTATCAGGCGGCAAAGACAGCTATACCCTGCTGGCTATTTTGCGTTTCCTGCAGAAAATCGCCCCGGTGAAATTCTCACTGGTCGCCGTTAATCTTGATCAAAAACAACCCGGCTTCCCTGAGCATGTGCTGCCAGCCTATCTCGAGCGCGAAGGTGTGGACTATCGCATTATTGAAGAAGACACCTACAGTATTGTTAAAGAGAAGATCCCCGCCGGTAAAACAACCTGCTCACTATGCTCACGTCTGCGCCGTGGTATTCTCTATCGCGTCGCCAAAGAGCTTGGCGCAACTAAAATCGCTTTGGGCCACCATCGTGATGATATGATCGAAACCTTAATGCTGAATATGTTTTACGGCGGCAAAATGAAATCCATGCCAGCCAAGCTAGTCAGTGACAACGGTGAACATGTGGTCATTCGCCCATTGGCCTACGTGCGTGAGAAAGACATTGAGAAATACGCGCAGTATCAGCAATTCCCGATTATCCCCTGTAACCTTTGTGGCTCGCAGGAGAATTTACAGCGCAAAGTCATTAAAGATATGTTGCGGCAGTGGGATCGACAGTTCCCCGGCCGTATCGAAAGTATGTTTACTGCCATGCAAAATGTCGTGCCGTCACATTTAGCCGACACCTCGTTGTTTGACTTCAAAAACATCGCTGCCGATGGCGTGGCAAATGTCGATGGCGATACCGCCTTTGATCACTCGGTGCCGGATACGTTTTTGAATTACCGGGACGATAGTGATGAAGAAGCGGCCGCGCATGGCGACCGCTCAGCTAACGGTGTTATTCAGGTGCGGAATCTGAACTCCTAGCATCCTGATCAGGGAAGCCGGGCTCAGCAATGGGCCCTTCCTCAGGAATAGGTTGCTCAAGCGCATCGAGAATCATCGGGCGATTAACGCGAATCATCGCATTTAGCTCTTCAACGTAATCTTCACCACGCTCCGAATAACTCAGCAGACCCGGGGTTAAATCAAGCGCGCGAATATCACGCCCCCGCTCGCGCTGCTCTGCGCGCAAGGTGCGCAGCTCAAAATACGCCGGATGGGTATTCAGGTTACGCATATAGCTGGCAATAGAGGCGTTTACCGAATCAAAACTTCGTACTTCATGTCTGGCGTCAGCGCCCCGCGCTTCGGGCACCAGACCGCAGCCTTCGCTAAAACACCACTGCCCGAACAGGTTCAGTGCCTGCACCGCAAAACGTGAGGTGCCCCAGGCTGATTCATTTGCGGCCTGCACCAATACCAGGGTTTCCGGCACCTGATCAACGCGACGGAACAGTAAGTCGAACATTTCCTGTGCTGCTTCAGAGGTACCGTCTAAGGTGAATTCCACCCGGTACTGTTTGGCCAGATAAGCAAGCCAGCTCTTCTGTTCATGGGTCAATGACTCAGGTCGAAACTGCCACTTGTAATACAAAGCCTCCAGACCGTGCCGCTGCTCAGCGATATGCGCGTTTTCAGCCTCAACCAGGGGGGCCAGAAAACCAAAAAAAGCCTGCTTCTTATCCGCTGTCTGCTGGTACTGTGAAAAGTCCGGCAAAGTTGTAACCCGTGGCGCAGCCGCGGCCATCTCGCCTAGCGTGACCTCATTGTCGTACAGTCGGTGGGGATTGGCCAGGTGCAAAACATTGGGCGCAACTATCGCCGCAGCGACAGCCAAAATAGCTAACATGATGGTTAATGCTCGTAACATTGACTCTCCTATGAATGATCACCTTCGGTAACATCGGTAGTTTTGGATTCAGACTCTGGTACGCCAATGAGGCGATTATAGATGACTCCAATCACATTAAATGTCATGGGGAAGGTAAACAACAAACCTAAGAACAAGGGCAACGCACTAATAAAAACAATAATAAAAAGAATGATGTAGATGCCTAACACCACGAACATTTTCTTATTCACTACAATAAATGAAGCAATAATCGCCCGACTGACGCTCAACCCACGCTCAAGGACCAGAGGAATCGCCAGCAGAAACGCAAATTGGAAATAAAGCGCGGTGGCCAGCATCAGCGCAAAGGCTACAGCGCTTTCACCCAAAATAGCAAAATAAAGACCGCTCAGTGCCATCACGATAAAACTTAAAATAAAGGTAATGGCTAGAACTTGTGGTGCGTGCCGGAGCGCCTCGGCAAAAGTACTCAAACCGGGCTTAGCATCACGCGCATTCTTCAGACCCATCAGCGTCACTACCGCGCTAAACGGAGCCACCAGCAGCATGCTCAAAAAAGACTGAGCAGCAGTATTGGTCAGGCTTGGTTGTTCCTCCGAGACTGGAAATAACTGCGCCGCAAGCACCGAAACAAAACCATTCACAACCATTACGACGACAAATGCGAACAGCATCATTGGCAATGCACGTAAGGTAATGTCCCAGCTGCGTTGAATCACATCACCTACTGATAATGACGCTTCGCCCCGCAATGCGGCCGCAAACTGATCCGTTTGCGTGGCTTCTTTTTGCGGTGGGTTCGGTTTTGAGTCCTGCATGAGTACTTTTTCCTTTATACTTAACTTATTGTGTCGGCAGATACATTTGCCATTCTACCATTTTTATTCGTAACAGCGATACTGACACCTTTATGCCTAGCAAAACCTCAACTTCAAAGCGGCCTTTTCGCCCCCGCGGGAAGCCATCAGCGCATGGTGCGGCAAGCCGACCTGCGAATCCTAAACTGGTTGTTTTCAATAAGCCCTACGGCGTGCTGACGCAGTTTTCCGGTGGTGCCGATGAAGCCACCCTAAAGCCCTACATCCCGTTTAATGATGTTTATCCAGCCGGACGGCTCGACAAAGACAGCGAAGGGCTGTTGCTACTGACCAATGATGGCGGCCTGCAGCACAAAATAAGCCACCCGAAACATAAGCTGCCAAAAACCTATTGGGTGCAGGTAGAAGGAGTACCTGACGCGGCATCCTTAGCGAAATTGCGCAGCGGGGTGGAGCTAAACGACGGCCTGACCTTGCCGGCGCAGGCGATGTTGATGGAGCCGCCTACCGACCTGTGGCCGCGTCAGCCGCCCATACGCGAGCGCCAGTCAGTGCCCGACCAATGGTTATGTTTAATTATTCACGAAGGTCGCAACCGTCAGGTGCGGCGTATGACAGCAGCCGTCGGCTACCCTACCCTGCGACTCATCCGCGCAGCTATCGGCCCCTGGCGGCTGGCTGGTTTGCAGCCTGGTCAGTGGCGCGAAGTGCCTCCGGTGTGGTAGAATCCGCGCGAAATTTCTGGAGCTAAAGGTTGTTATGGCAAACGCAGATAAAAAAGTCATTGTCGGAATGTCAGGCGGCGTCGATTCTTCGGTGTCGGCTTACCTGTTGTTACAGCAGGGTTACCAGGTTGAAGGCCTGTTCATGAAGAACTGGGAAGAAGACGACACTGACGAATACTGTGCCGCAGCAACTGATCTTGCCGACGCCCAAGCGGTCTGTGCAAAGCTGGGAATTGAACTGCACACGGTCAACTTTGCTGCCGAATACTGGGATAACGTGTTTGAGTATTTCCTCGAGGAATATCGTGCCGGCCGCACCCCCAACCCCGATATCATGTGCAATAAAGAGATTAAATTTAAAGCATTCCTGGAGTTTGCGGCCGAGGCTTTAAATGCAGACTATATCGCCACCGGACACTATGTGCGCCGGCGTGAAAAAGATGGCAAATTCCAGTTACTGCGTGGTCTTGATAACAACAAAGACCAAAGCTACTTTTTGTATACCTTATCGCACGAACACGTTGCGCAAACCTTGTTTCCGGTGGGCGAACTGGAGAAACCAGAAGTGCGCCGCATTGCCGAAGAGCAAGGACTGGTCACGGCAGACAAGAAAGACTCCACCGGCATTTGTTTTATTGGTGAGCGCAAGTTCAAGGACTTCCTGCAAACTTATTTACCGGCACGGCCCGGTGTTATCGAAAGCGTAGACGGCGAAGAACTCGGTCAACACGAAGGCTTGATGTACCACACACTCGGCCAGCGTAAAGGCTTGCATATTGGCGGCCTGGCGAATGCCTCAGATGAACCCTGGTATGTCGTCGATAAAGACGTAGCGCGTAATGTGCTGATTGTCGCGCAGGGCAAAGATCACCCGCGTCTGTTCTCGAAAGGGCTGATTGCAGGACAGCTGCATTGGGTCGATCGTAGTGGACCGGACCAGGCGTTTAACTGCGTGGTGAAAACCCGGTATCGCCAGCAGGACATTCCCTGCCAGCTCAAACCGCTGCCTCACGGCAAAGTTCAGGTTGAGTTCGCCTCCCCTGTTGCCGCCGTGACGCCGGGACAATCGGCGGTTTTCTACGCCGATGAAGTCTGCCTGGGTGGCGGCATTATCGAATCGCGTATTGCTGATCACGAGGTTTTATTGTGAGCAATTGGCAACAACCGGTACTTGCCCTGGCAGCGCTTGCCCAAGCCTGCGCTGCGGTCAAACAGCTTGCCCGTCACGGTCAGTTAAGCGAAGAGTTCAACCGCGACGCGCTGTTAAACAGCGTGCTGCAGCAACAACCGGAATCGTTTACAGCTATTTACGGCGGCACCGCCAACCTGCAGTTCGGGCTCAAAGTGCTATTGGCGCAAATCGGCGCAACCCGTGAAAAAGATGTCGAGATCACCCGTTACATGGTCGGCGCTCTGGCGCTGGCACGTCGTCTTGAACGTAAACCGCAGGCACTGCAAAAGCTCGGCGAACGCATTACCCAGCTTGAACGTCAGCAGAGCCAGTTTATGTTTGAACAAGGCACTGTCATCAGTGGCATGGCCGGTGCCTATAGCGATTTTATCTCGCCGCTCGGCCGGCCGTTACAGATCCACGGCAAGCCTGCGTTGCTACAGCAACAAACCATTCAGAACCAAATTCGGGCGCTACTGCTCGTTGCTATTCGCAGCGCTATTTTATGGCGCCAGGTCGGTGGAAAGCGCCGCCATTTTCTTTTCTCGCGGCGGCGTATGGTTGCCACTGCACTCGAACTGTTACGTAATGCTCACCCTTCAAGTCCAGATTCGGAGTCTTCAGTATGACCCAGTTATCAGCTCTTACCGCACTTTCACCCGTTGATGGCCGCTACGGCAGTAAAGCCGCTGCACTACGCCCGATGTTCAGTGAATACGGCCTCATCCGTCAGCGCGTTATCGTTGAAGTTCGCTGGTTACAGCAACTGGCCAAAATTAATGAAATCAGTGAAGTACCGGCTTTTTCGGACGAAGCTAACCAATTCTTAGATGCTTTGCTGGATAACTTCAGCGAAACTGATGCAGAGCGGGTCAAACAAATTGAAGCCACCACCAACCATGACGTGAAAGCAGTTGAATACTTTCTCAAAGAACGCGTCAGCGAGTTATCCGAGCTGGCCGCGGTCACTGAGTTTATTCATTTCGCCTGTACTTCTGAGGACATCAACAACCTGTCGCACGCGCTGATGTTACGCGAAGCGTTAAGCGAGGTCATGCTGCCGGTCATGCAGGATTTAACCAGCGCCGTGAAGCAGCTCGCTGTGGCGAATAAGACTGTACCGATGATGGCGCGGACCCATGGCCAACCGGCCACGCCGACGACCCTCGGCAAAGAAATGGCCAACGTCTATGTGCGTCTGCAACGGCAGTTGGAACAAATTTCTGCGGTGCCATTACTAGGTAAAATTAACGGCGCGGTGGGCAACTATAATGCGCATATGGTGGCCTACCCTGACGTCAACTGGCATCAGGTTTCAGAGGAGTTCGTGACCTCTTTAGGACTCACCTGGAATGCCTACACCACGCAAATCGAACCCCATGATTACATCGCTGAACTGTACGATGCGGTGGCCCGTTTCAATACCATCGTTATCGACTTTAACCGGGATGTATGGGGCTACATAGCGCTGAACCATTTCAAGCAGCGTACCATTGCCGGTGAGGTCGGCTCATCGACTATGCCGCACAAGGTAAACCCGATTGATTTTGAAAACTCCGAAGGTAACCTGGGTATCGCTAATGCGCTGATGCAGCACCTGGCGAGCAAGTTGCCCGTCAGCCGCTGGCAGCGTGATCTTACTGACTCTACGGTATTACGTAACCTTGGCGTTGGTTTTGCCTACGCGCTGATCGCCTATCAGGCAACCTTAAAAGGTATCAGCAAGCTTGAAGTCAACGCCGATAACCTGCTGCGCGAACTGGATCAGAACTGGGAACTGTTGGCCGAACCGATTCAAACCGTGATGCGCCGCTACAATATTGAAAAACCCTACGAGAAGCTTAAGGAGCTGACCCGCGGTAAACGTGTCAATCAAACTGCAATGGCAGATTTTATTGATAGCCTGGAATTACCGGAAACCGTTAAAGCCGAACTAAAACGACTGACGCCGGCCTCTTACATTGGCCGTGCGGTTCAATTTGTCGATGATCTGGCTTAACTGATGCAACTTAACCTCGACACCGCAGCGTTTCTACGCGACTACTGGCAAAAGCAGCCGTTACTTATCCGTAACGGCTTGGCTGACTTCGTTGATCTCATTGAACCCGAGCTGCTGGCTGGCCTGGCCATGGAGGATGGTGTCGATGCCCGGATCATTCAGCAGACCGCGTCTGGCTGGCACGTTGAACATGGCCCCTTTAGCGACTACGAAGCTTTTGGTGAGCAGGACTGGACCTTGCTGGTACAGGCCGTCAACGAGTGGTTTCCCGAAGTACAGAGCCTGCTCTCGGCATTCCGCTTTTTGCCGGACTGGCGGGTCGACGATGTGATGGTCAGTTTCGCCACTGAAAACGGCGGTGTCGGTGCGCATCTTGATCAGTACGACGTATTTATTATTCAGGGCGCCGGCAGCCGTCACTGGCGCGTTGGTGAGCGCCTTCATAATGCCGCTGAATATTGCCCACACCCTGATTTGAAGCAGCTTCAAAATAGCAATTTTGCCGCTGTTATCGACGCAGTACTGGCGCCGGGAGACGTGCTTTACATACCCGCAGGTTGTCCGCATCACGGCGTGGCAATTGAACCCAGTCTGAATTATTCGGTGGGATTTCGGGCGCCCAATAGCGCGGAGTGGTTAGCACAATTAGCCGACCAGCTACTGGCCAGCGAACAGAATTTCCCCCGCTATACCGACCCCGATGATGGGCTTGCCACGCGACCGTTTCAAATCAGCAACGCAGAAGTTCAGCAAGTACGCGATCTGCTGCTACAACAGCTGGCATCAACGGCTGGCGCGCAGGCTATTGCGCAAGTGATGTCGCAGTCGAAGCGGCCCCTGCCCCAAGCGGAAGATCCGATCACGCCAGCGCAGCTATTAAGTTTTGCCGCGACCGACATGATGATTGGTCGCACGCCGGGCGCACGGGTTTTAACGAATGAAGCCGGTCAGCTGTTCGCCAATGGTGAGTTAGTCGAGGGTTTGTGCCGCGACGATGATGCGGCACTGGAACTACTGAATCTGGTACAGGAACAACCGTTAGCTAACTACGCAGCAACTTTCGCCAGCGAAGCTGGCAGTCGCGTGCTCTGTGAACTGCTGAATCAGGGCGTATTTTACCTGGTACAGGAAGTGGAGCCAGAGCAAGACGATGACTGAGTCAGGGCAACAGCTTAGCTGTTGCCTTTTTCTTCTGGCGATTGCCACAGTGCGTCATTGGCAACCGCTTCATAGATACCCTCAGCACGACTGATCAGATAATTCGCATACTTTTGTTGCTCCGGATCCTGACTTGCTTTGGGATCATCAATGATCGCCTGCGCTTTCAATTGCCATTGCATTGAAATATGGCGCATTGCCTCACGCGCATCCTTTGCCGCCTTCGCGCCGACAACGTCGGTAGGGACATCACCATTCACCAGCCAGAGCTCTTTGCGATCCTGCGTGGTGAATTTCCAGATGGCGACATAAGGCACTAAATAGCGCGATTCTTTGGTTAATACCCGATCAGTAATAATCCCCTGCTCCGCTAAGTACTTATTCGCAGCCTGAAATTGCTCACGAACCCATGCTGAAGCTTGTTCTTCAGTCATTTGTGGCTGGGCGTTTTGTGCCTGTTCTTGCGCCATAATTTTACAACTTCCTATATAAACCTAATCAACTGGATGCCTTCATAGTACCGCGAAAGACGAGTCCGGCAAAGTCGGATTTGCTGTAAACTTAGCTTTCAATAGTTTACGTTAACGTAAACGTATTATTTTCCGTCATTCACTAGCGCAGGCAAAAGTAAAATGGTAATGTGCGCGCAATTTTGGGATGAACGAGGAAACCACGCACATGTCTCTATTTGAGCATAAAGAGTTCGACCAACACGAACAGGTCGTGTTCTGTCACGATAAAGAAACCGGTTTAAAAGCAATCATTGCTATCCATGACACCACCCTTGGGCCATCCTTAGGCGGTACCCGTTTATGGAATTATGCAACCTCTGCTGACGCATTAACCGACGTATTACGCTTGTCGCGTGGTATGACTTATAAAAGCGCCCTTGCCGGTCTGCCACTTGGCGGTGGTAAGGCGGTTATTATTGGTGATGCAAAAACGATTAAGTCACCGGAACTGTTCCGCGCTTACGGTCGCTTTGTTGAGTCATTGAGCGGTCGTTATATTACCGCTGAAGACGTCAATATTCGCACCAGTGATATCGCGCTGGTTGCCGAAGAAACCTCTTTCGTTGCCGGTACAGAGGGCAAAGCGGGTGACCCGTCTCCACATACCGCATTAGGCACTTATCTGGGCCTGAAAGCCGCGGCCAAACACAAGCTTGGCTCAGAAGACCTGAATGGCGTTAAAATTGCGATTCAGGGGCTTGGTGCAGTGGGTTATGACTTTGCTGCTTATTGTGCCAAAGAAGGTGCGCAGCTGTGGGTGACTGATATCAATGAAGCCGCCTGCCAACGTGCTGCTCAGGAGCTGAACGCGACAGTGGTCGGTCTGGATGATATTTACGGGCTGGACGTAGACGTTTATGCGCCATGTGCACTGGGTGCGACCGTCAACGATGATACCCTGGCGCAAATGAAAGCCCAAATCATTGCTGGCAGTGCCAATAACCAGCTAGCGACGCCGGCGCATGACAAAAAAGTCATGGAGATGGGCATTCTGTATGCTCCGGATTATGTCATTAATGCCGGTGGCGTAATTCACGTATGCAGTGAAGCGGCACACATGAGCCGCGAAGAGACTGACAAGCGTGTGCGTGATATCTACGGTACGCTGGATACCATTTTCACCCGCTCAGCCGCAGAGCAGCGCCCGACGGGCGAAATCGCTGACGAGCTGGCTCGTGAAGTGATCGCTAAAGCCAAAGCAGCGAAGCAGCAAGCCTAAGCGACAGCTCAGGCCTGCAGGCGTTGCGCAAGGAGCTGTAACGGGTGTTGCACCTGTTGCAGCTTTTCTTTTTGTGGCTCATCAGTGTTGCTAGCGAAGCGTTTTGTCTGACAGCGACAGGAAAAACCCGTGATCAGTGCATTGTCGCTGCGCGCCAGTGGCTCCCGCCAGCTCATATCAAATAATGCGGCACTTTTTCGTTGCTGTTCTGCTTCATGACCATAGGTGCCAGCCATACCGCAACATCCGGTCGCCACGGTCGTAGCATTGACCCCCACCGCAGCTAAAATCTGTTCCCACATACGGGCACTGGCCGGGACTGCGGTCTGTTCCGTACAATGCAAAAACAAATCGGCCTGGTCCGCGTCCGCTGCTGAATTGTCGGTCGTTGCAGGCAACTGTTGCTGCAATTGTCCGGTTTGATCGGCCAGCCATTCCTGTGCCAACAGCACCTTAAACCGTACCTCCTGCCCGGCGTACTCAAGGTATTCATCGCGCAGACAGAGTACCGTCGACGCATCCACGCCAACCATGGTTAACTGCGCGTCTGCCAGTTGATTGAGTTGGCCGGTGACGCGGGTCGCCGTGACGCGAAACTGCTCCAGAAAACCTTTCACATGTTGCGCTTTACCATTACCAATAAACGCAAGTAAGACCGGTTGATAGCCAAGCCCGGTAATGACCTGGCCCATAGCTTCTACTACCTCGGCCTGATAAAAGCTGGTGAAAGGATCTTGCACAATCACTACGGTCTGTGCCCGCTCCTGTTCGCTCAGGGCGGTAAGCTGATCGACCGTAAGCTGCCGCCAATTCTGATGACGCCAGCGGTGCGCCAGCGTGGGCACGGATAAGCGCGGGGTATCAACATAACCCAGCGTTTTTTTCAGCAACCACTGACTGGCCAGGTTATGCGTCATTAGATTGCTAAGCCGCGGCAATCTGGCCATCAGCGGTGCGGTGCGCTCAATACCGGCGACCAGATAGTCTCTTAACGGACGACGGTAAAGCTGATAGTACCACTGCAAAAATCGCGCCCGGAAGCTGGGCACATCGACCTTGACTGGACACTGGCTGGCACAGGCTTTACAGGCAAGACAGTTATCCATCGATGCTTTCACCTGATGGTTAAAATCACGCGAAAAACGGTTTTTTTTCTCTTTCGTGAAGTAGTTGCGGGCGTGCGGGGCAGCGGCAACATTCAGACCATCGGCGCTGGTCAGACGTAACCATTCCCGAATAAGGGTCGCGCGGCCTTTCGGTGACATGCGCCGATCACCGCTGACCTTAAACGACGGACACATGGGCGAGTCTTCAGCATAGTTAAAGCACAGGCCATTGCCGTTACAGTTCATCGCCGCGGCGTAGGTATCGCGTACCGCCACCGGAATCTGGCGGTCATAGTAACCGCGCTTGCGCGCATCTACCGACACCAGTTCGGCGTTTTGCAGGCCGTAGGGGGTTGCCAGTTTGCCCGGATTCAGGCGGTTATCAGGATCGAACGCTGCTTTGATTTTTTGCAGCTCGGTATAAAGCTCAGGCCCAAAAAAGTCAGGCGCATATTCGGAGCGATAGCCTTTGCCGTGTTCGCCCCACATCAAGCCGCCATATTTCGCAGTTAATGCTGCAACTTTATCACTAATGGTGCGCAATAATTTCTCGTCGGCAGGGTCTTTCATATCCAACGCCGGCCGCACATGTAAGACGCCGGCGTCGACGTGACCAAACATACCGTACTGCAACTCATGCTTATCGAGCAGTTGGCGAAACTCGGCGATAAAATCAGCCAGTGACTCCGGCGGTACGGCCGTATCTTCGGCAAAGGCGATAGGTTTACGTTCGCCTTTCACCGCGCCAAGCAGGCCGACTGACTTTTTCCGCATGGCATAAATGGTTTGGATACTCTGTGCCTCACGGCAGATCTTATATCCAATCACACCATGCCCGCCCTGCTCCTGCGTCAGCTCGTCATCGAGTGTTGTTACCAGTTTGTCGAGTTTGGCTTCCAGCGCGTCGGCATCGACCGCGGTGTATTCCACCATGTTAATGCCAGCCATAGATTGGCCGCTTTTCCCTTCTGCCACATCATCGCGCACACTGTGCCAGATGATGTCGTTACGGGCCAGATCAAGTACCGTACTGTCAACGGTTTCCACCGAGGTTGCCTGCGCGCGCACCAATATCGGCGCATGACGCAGTGCCGCGTCAAAATTACGGTAGGAAATATTGACCAGCACCTTATGTTTCGGAATCGCAGTCAAATTCAGTTTGGCGGCGGTGATAAATGCCAGCGTTCCCTCAGAGCCGGCAAGCAACCGGGAAAGATCCAAAGTTTCGCTTTGCGGATCATAACAATGTTTCAGATCATAGCCGGTGAGAAAGCGATTCAGGGGCGGAAAGCGCGCTTCAATTGCGTCACGCTTTGCCACGCAACTGGCAATGACCTGCCGGTACAAACTGGCTTCCAGACTTGAGCCCTCGGCCCGCGCCTGCGCTTCAGCCAGTGGCAGTGGCCCGGTTTCAATCAGATCACCATTAATCAGTACTGCCTGCAACCCAAGAATATGGTCACTGGTTTTGCCATACACCAGCGAGCCCTGGCCCGAGGCGTCGGTGTTAATCATGCCACCAATGGTGGCACGGTTGCTGGTAGATAGATCGGGCGAGAAAAACCAACCCGCGCTGCGTACCGCGTCGTTGAGGGCATCTTTTACGACCCCGGTCTGACAGCGCACCCAGTCCTGCGCCGGCGGCCCGGCTTCGATGTCTTTAAAATAACGGCTCAGATCGACAATGATGCCATGACTTAAACTCTGGCCGTTGGTGCCGGTGCCACCGCCACGGGGACTAAAACGCAGCGCGCGGTATTCGGCCTGCTGGCCCAGCCGTAAGGCTAACTGCAGATCTGTGACATGACGTGGATAGATGACCGCCTGCGGTAACTGTTGATAGACGCTATTGTCCGTTGCGGCGATTAACCGACCGCTGTAACTAAGATCAACATCACCGGCAAACCCAGCCTGCCCGAGCGCATGTATATAACGGCCATACACTGGCTCGGAAGCAGAATAGTTATCAAGTGCGCCAAGCACCTGGACAGCTGAGTTTGCCAAGTAATACTCCTTTGTCGTTAAGCCTGTGTCTGTTTTGCCAGATAAAGCCAGGTATCAACAACGGTGTCAGGGTTTAATGATACGGAGTCAATTCCCTGCTCCACCAGCCACTGCGCAAAATCGGCATGGTCCGATGGTCCCTGGCCGCAGATACCCACGTACTTACCTTTTTTCTTCGCTGCCGAAATTGCCATGGCCAGCATGGCTTTCACTGCTTCATTACGTTCGTCAAACAGGTGGGCGATCACCCCGGAGTCACGATCCAGTCCCAGTGTCAGCTGGGTCAGGTCGTTAGAGCCGATTGAGAAGCCATCAAAAATGTCGAGGAACTGCTCTGCCAGTAAGGCGTTGGACGGCAATTCACACATCATGATCACGCGTAACCCATTTTCGCCCTGTACCAGGCCCTGTTCAGCCAACAGCTCAATCACCTTGCGCCCTTCTTCAAGGGTACGAACAAAAGGAATCATGATCTCGACGTTGGCCAGGCCCATGTCATTGCGCACGCGCTTAATCGCTTCGCACTCCAGGGCAAAACAATCGCGGAAATCTTCCGAGATATAGCGTGAGGCACCACGGAACCCAAGCATCGGGTTTTCCTCGTGTGGCTCATACTGGCGGCCACCAAGCAGATTGGCGTATTCGTTCGATTTAAAATCCGACATCCGCACGATCACGCGTTCCGGCGCAAAGGCCGCACCCAGGGTCGCGATACCTTCGGTTAATTTCGCCACATAATACTCGCGCGGTGACTCATAACCAGCAATAAACTCATTAATTTGTGCCTGCAGGTCACTGCTTTGTTTGTCAAAATTCAGCAACGCTTTCGGGTGTACGCCAATCATGCGATTGATAATAAACTCGAGCCGTGCCAGACCGACACCGGCATGGGGTAAGCCGGCAAAATCAAAAGCGCGATCAGGGTTGCCCACATTCATCATAATCTTTAACGGCAGATTGGGCATGTCACCGATATCAGAGCGATTCACTTCATAGTCCAGCTCGCCTTCATAGATATAACCGGTATCACCCTCGGCGCAGGAAACCGTCACCGCCTGCCCGGCACTGATGCGATCAGTGGCGTCACCACAGCCAACCACTGCCGGGATACCCAGTTCACGGGCAATAATCGCCGCGTGGCAGGTACGGCCACCACGATTGGTCACAATCGCTGCGGCACGTTTCATAATCGGCTCCCAATCCGGGTCCGTCATGTCGGTCACCAGAACGTCGCCCGCTTGTACCTGATCCATCTCTGAAATATCGTTCAATACCCGCGCTACACCACTACCAATGCGCTGGCCAATCGCCCGTCCGGTGGCAACCACCGAGCTTTTCTGCGACAAACTGAAACGTTCCACCGACTGACTATTTTTATTCGACTGCACCGTCTCAGGACGGGCCTGAACAATATACAGTTTGCCGTCAATACCGTCTTTGGCCCACTCAATATCCATCGGGCGACCGTAATGCTGTTCAATAATCACCGCCTGACGCGCCAGTGCTTCAACTTCGGCATCACTAATTGAGAAGGTGGCGGATTGCGCTGCAGGAATATCAACAATGTCGGTTTGCTTTCCATGCTCAGCGCTTGTTGAGTACACCATCTGGATCTTTTTACTGCCCAGATTGCGACGCAATACTGCGGGTCGCTCAGCTTTCAGCGTCGGCTTATGGACGTAGAACTCGTCCGGATTCACCGCGCCCTGTACGACCATCTCACCCAGGCCAAAGCTTGAGGTAATAAATACCACGTCGTTGAAACCCGACTCAGTATCGATGGTGAACATAACACCTGACGAGGCAATATCACTGCGCACCATGCGCTGAATACCTGCCGACAGCGCTACACCGCGATGGTCATAGCCCTGGTGTACCCGGTAAGAAATGGCACGATCATTAAATAGTGACGCAAAAACGTGCTTGATCGCTTCCATAATCTGGTCAATACCACGGACGTTCAGGAAGGTTTCCTGTTGTCCGGCAAAGGAAGCGTCAGGCATATCTTCAGCGGTCGCCGAGCTACGCACCGCGAAACTGACTTCGTTGTTGCCGCCGCCTAATTCCTGGTAGGCTGCACGAATCGACTGGTCTAACGCATCCTGGAAAGGTGTATCGATAATCCACTGACGGATCTGCTGCCCGGCCTCAGCCAGCGCTTTAACGTCATTGGTATCAAGGTCATCGAGAAGTGCGTAAATACGGTCATTCACCCCCGACTGCTCAAGAAACTCGTTGAAAGCTTCGGCCGTTGTGGCAAAGCCATTGGGCACCTCAACGCCAGCGCCGGCCAGATTGCTAATCATTTCACCGAGCGACGCGTTTTTTCCTCCCACGCGCCCTACATCATTCATCCCTAATTGATCATACCAAAGTACGTAATCGGTTACGTTTTGTTGCACGTCAAGTTCCTCGTCGTTTTGGGGGGCTTAAGCATGGCTCATCATTTTACACATTAGCGACGAAAAGGTTAAGATTCATCAAGCATTTCTAGCCAGAGAACCCATTCATGCGAACTATTTTCTATATATCCGACGGCACGGCACTGACGGCTGAGGCATTTGGCCGCGCCATGTTGTCAATGTTTCCACTTAAGGTTGAGCACAAAACCCTTGCCTTTATTGATACCGAGAGCAAAGCCCAGCAGGCAGTGGCGAAAATCAACGCCGCCCACGAAGCGACCGGCGAGCGGCCGGTCATTTTTCATACCTTTGTCAGTCTGGAGCTGAAACGCGTGATTACCTCGTGTACCGGCAGTTGCTACGACTTTCTCGACTATTTTGTTGCGCCTTTGAGCCGTGAGCTGGGGATGGATGCGCAACCGAAAACCAACCGCACCCATGGTATTGAAGAAAATGGCGTACGCGATAGTTATGACAGCCGTATTGAGGCAGTCAACTACTCACTGGCGAATGACGATGGCAGTAATATCTCCGACTATGATCAGGCGGACATTATTTTGCTTGGGGTCTCGCGCACCGGGAAAACGCCGACCAGCTTGTACCTGGCATTGCACTACGGCATTAAAGCGGCCAATTATCCACTGACCGAAGACGACAATATGGAAAACCTGCAATTGCCTAAAGTGCTCAAGCAACAGCGTCACAAAATTTTCGGGTTAACGCTTGAGCCGCAGCGGCTGCATGAAATTCGCAGCAAACGACGCGAAGGTTCGCGCTACGCTTCGTTGCAACAGTGCCGGTTTGAATTACAGGAAGTGGAAAAGATGTACCGCCGCGAGGCCATTCCATTTCTGGACTCAACGCGTTTTTCAGTAGAAGAGATTGCCGCCAAGATTCTCGCTGAGACGAATCTTGAGCGGCATCATTATTAAGCGCCGGTTAGTCGGCAGTGCTGGCCGAACGTGCGTCGGTACTTTCAAAGATCTTGTCAGCAGACGCTGCAACAAAGCCGGTATACAGCTTGTCAGGCGCTATTTCATAGCGCTTGGCAAACTCATAAAAACAGCTCGGAATGACTTTTTCCATGTCGCTGAAACGCACTGCAGTGTGATCTGCCAGGGTTGACGACTGTTCCAGATACACTTCAGGGGAGCCTTTAATCTCGCCGCCTGAGGTATTCAGTCGAAAACCGGCATTTTTCAGGGTCTGATTCACCTGCTCTAATGACTCGTAGTCAGGCAGATGATTGACGTTCACGGTAAAGTGATTGGCACGGAAGCCAAATGCGGCCATCCAGGCGGCATATTCACTCTCTTCCAGTAAACGCTCGTAATCGTTGCTGCTGATCTGCCAGTGGGTACCTGAATACATAAATTCCGGTGTGGTTACGCTGGCCGGATCAATCTGTGCCACCAGTTGCTTCACAATGTCCTGCAACTCAGGCGAAAACTCTTCTACCAACAATTCGCTGATAAAGATTTTTGGCAGGGTTGGATCAGCATGTTCATAATGCTTCGCGACCAGGCGTTTGGCTTCAAACTTATAGTCGCCACAGGCTTTATAGCCCATCGCCTCAAAATGCGCTGCCAGTGTCTCTAAGCGCACCGGCGCCAGATTGAAGGTACGGAAGGCGACATGATCATTAATGATGTCGCGGCCCTGCCCCAGCACCTGGTGCACTTTAGCGGCGGATGGGGTCAACTTAATGTAATCGTTCCATAGGTTTTCGAAAAACTGCTCAACCTGTTGTGACATATACTGCTAAAACCTCGAAAATGTCTGTTAACCGCGGCCTTGACGAGCCTCACGGAGAGAATCAGCGACCAGGAAAGCAAGTTCCAGTACCTGGTCGGCGTTCAAACGCGGATCACACTGGGTGCGATAGCGTTGGGTCAAATCCTGTTCACTAATCTGGTACGCACCACCGGTGCATTCAGTGACATCTTCGCCAGTCATCTCCAGGTGAACGCCACCGGGATAGGTGCCTTCGGCCTGATGGACCGCGAAGAACTGTCTGAGTTCCTGATGGATGGCGTCAAAATTACGCGTTTTCAAGCCGTTCTCAGCTTTCACCGTATTGCCATGCATCGGATCACTTGACCACACCACATGGCGGCCTTCCGCCTTCACCTTACGGACAATTGCCGGCAAAGCGTCTGCCAGATGGTCGGCGCCCATGCGGGTTATCAGGGTAATCCGGCCGGGCTCATTGCCCGCATTCAGCGCATCCAGCAACTGAATAACGTCATCAGGCTTAGTGGTCGGACCTATTTTAACACCGATCGGGTTATGAATGCCACGCATGAACTCAACATGGGCATGATCAAGCTGGCGCGTGCGCTCGCCGATCCAAACCATGTGTGCTGAGCAGTCATACGGCAGACCGGTTAAGGTATCGGTGCGGGTCAGCGCCTCTTCATACGGCAACAATAACGCTTCATGAGAGGTAAATAACTGTGTTTCGTGAATCGTCGCGTTGGTATCGGCAGTGATACCTAACACTTCCATAAATTTCAGTGCCGACTGTATCTGCTCAGCTACTTCAAGGTACTTGTCTTTGAGCGGGTTTGCCGCGACAAAGCTCATGTTCCACTTATGCACCTTGTGCAAGTCGGCAAGTCCGCCCTGCGCAAAGGCGCGGAGCAGGTTCAGTGTGGCTGCTGAATGATGATAAGCCTGCACCATGCGCTGTGCGTCTGGCTGGCGCGCGGCCTCCGTAAAATCGGAACCGTTAATAATGTCGCCGCGGTAGCTGGGTAGCGCAACACCGTCGATGGTTTCCAGATCGCTGGAACGCGGCTTCGCATATTGCCCGGCCATACGTGCGACTTTGGTGACCGGACAGGAGCCGGCAAAGGTCAGCACAATCGCCATTTGCAGAATGACTTTGAAAGTATCGCGAATTTTTGGTGCATTAAAATCAGCGAATGACTCAGCGCAGTCACCGCCTTGCAACAAAAAGCCGTGCCCCTGACTGACCTGCCCCAATTGACGCCGTAATGCACGAATCTCTTCAGCGAACACTAACGGTGGAAACATCTTTAGCTGATGCTCAACGGTTTTCAGATGTTCGTGATCGGGATAAGTCGGTTGCTGTTGGATTGGCTTTTCGCGCCAGCTCCGCGCACTCCAGTTGGTCATGATGATCCTTTTTACTTCTCTGTTAGATGTCAGTTACGTGTCATTCGTTGCAACGCCGCAATACGTTTCGCCAATGGCGGATGGCTCATAAACAATTCACTCATACTACGTTTGGTCTGAATACCAAAGGCAACCATGCTACCGTCAAGCTGCGACTCTTTTGCGTTTTGTAAACGCTGTAAGGCGGCAATCATTTTATGCGGTCCGACTAAGCGGGCCGAGCCATAATCGGCGCGGTATTCGCGTTGGCGAGAGAACCACATAACGATAATACTGGCGAGAATACCAAACACAACCTCTAAAACCATGACAATCGCAAAATAGGCCATCCCGCCCAGACCGCGGCCATCGGAGGAATCACTGCGTGTCGCATTATCAATCATGCCGGCAATGACCCGCGCAAAGAAAATCACGAAGGTATTCACCACACCCTGAATCAGGGTCAGAGTGACCATGTCACCGTTGGCGATATGACTTACCTCGTGCGCCAGCACCGCTTCGACTTCATCTTCATGCATACCGCGCAACAGCCCGGTACTCACCGCTACCAGCGAGCTTTTCTTACTCGCCCCAGTGGCAAACGCGTTCGGCTCCGGCGAATCGTAGATGGCCACTTCCGGCATGGGAATGCCGGCCTGTTGTGCCTGCCGTGCGACAGTTTGCACCAGCCAGCGCTCGGTGGCATTACGCGGAGTGGTAATGGTATGCGCGTTAACACTGCGCTTTGCCAGCCATTTCGACATGGCTAACGAAATAAATGCGCCGCCAAAACCAAATACCGCAGCAAAAACCAATAATCCGGAATAGCTTGACGGATCCACGCCAAACGCCGGTAGTACCAGACTCATAACCACACTCAGCACCAACAAAATAGCGAGGTTGGTGGCTAAGAATAAGACGATACGTTTCATGATGTTAGAACCTCTTAGAAAACATCGGTAGCGAGCTTTATAATGGTGTCTAGTGTACCTGAATTCAATCGCCAATAGCGCGCTTTTTTGCTAGCCTTGGCAGACTTTTTTGTAATCTGAAACCATGGTGACTTATGCCCCGTCAATTGCTTTTGTGTTCCAGTTCTAAAGCTGGTGACAGCTCCTATCTCGCCCCGGTCATACCACAATTGCGCCAGCACGTCGCGCCGCCGTGCTCACTGTTATTCGTGCCCTTTGCGGGGGTCGGTATGAGTTATGACGACTATACCGCCAAAGTCGCCGCGGCATTACAGCCGGAGGGCTACCAGGTCCGCGGCCTGCACCGCGAAACGGATCCGGCGCAGGCTCTGGCGGGCGCCGATGCCATTCTGGTAGGTGGCGGTAATACCTTCCACCTGCTCGCACAACTGCAACAACGCGATCTGGTGCAAGCGATTCAGCATGCCGTTCAGCAAGAGGTGCCCTATATTGGCTGGAGTGCCGGCGCGAATATCGCCGGGCTGAGCATTCGCACCACCAATGATATGCCGATTGTCGAGCCCGCCTCGTTTGACGCGTTGGCGCTCGTGCCGTTTCAGCTCAACCCGCATTACACCGATTATCAGCCCCCTGGCTTTCACGGCGAAACCCGCGATCAGCGACTGAGCGAATTTATGGCGCTGGCACCTGAGACACCGGTGCTTGCTATCCGCGAAGGCACCGCGCTACGGGTGACTGACGACCATATGCAATTAATCGGCGACGTCGATGGTTGCGTGTTCCATCAGGGCAGCAAAGCAACCTTACCCTGCAACACGGACATCAGTTCCTGGCTGGGTAGTAAGTGATCCGCGAGCTGCTGCGCGGTTGCCGCCGGTAAAAATGGCAGACTGCCCAGACAAGGCACATTAAAGCGTTGTTGTAACTGGGCGGTCAGCCACGCAAGATTTTCCTCATGCAAGCGCATTGGCTCAGATTGCGGCTGGTTCGCTACCCAACCGATCACCTCAACACCCTCGCGCTGAATATCAGCCACACTCAGAAGTGCGTGATTCAGACAGCCCAGTTTCATGGCCACCACCAACACCACTTTATTTGTGCATAGCCGGGCAAAATCCGCCAGGCTCTCGCTATCGTTCAGTGGTACCTGCCAACCGCCGGCACCCTCAATCATCAGTACATCGTGGGGATAGTCCAGTAACTGTTGTTGCGCGTGGTAAAGCTCCCGCGCGCTGAGGCGCTGACCAATTTGCGCCGCAGCCAGATGGGGAGCGACAGGCGGTGCCAGGCAAACGGGATTGACGCTTTCGTAAGGCACCTCAACACTCATTGCCTGTTGCAGTGCCAGCGCGTCACTATTCCGCAGCCCGTCGGGAGTTTGCTCAGCGCCGGCCGCCACTGGCTTCATTGCCAGGGTACGATAACCGCCCTGATTGAGGCGGGTCAGTAACGCTGCCGTCACCACGGTCTTCCCTACATCGGTATCCGTACCTGCCACAAAAACACAAGTCATCTTTAATTTTCCTCAAGTTCTTTGCGACCGGTAACAAGCCCGATGCGCCACTGCAACTCCAGCAGGCCGCGAGCATTACGATGGCGTTCCAATGCCTGATATAAACGTTGCATACGGGTACGTGAAAACAGTCCCTGTTGTTCCCGTGCGGTATAGTTGGCGCCTACGCCTTTAAGCTCACGCAGCATGGCCGCAACCGTGGCAAACTCCTGGGTGATCACCAGTTCCTGACATTCCACCTGCCAGGGCAAGCGTCCCGCCAGTAAGGCAAATTCATCAAAGCCATACCAGCGATTGGTATGGGGCTGTCCGTCGACGGCGGTAAAGCATTCAGACAGCGGCCACAATGAGCCTGCCAGTACCGTCGAGGCGGCCAATTGTCCGCCCGGAGCCAGTACCCGGTACCATTCAGCCAGCAAACCGGACAGGTCATTGCCCCACTGCATCGCCAGATTACTGAACAGACTGTGTACACTGCCATCGGCCAGCGGTAACTGCTCCATGTCAGCTAACATCAGTTGCGCCGGCGGCAGGTGTTGCGCTGCCTGCGCCAGCATCGCCGGGGCAAGATCAATGCCAATGTAATGGTTACTCACCTGACACAGACGCTGAAAATGATGCGCCGGTCCGCAACCAACATCTACCAGCAGACCCGGTTGCGGCCGCAGATAGGGTAAAAGTTGCGCCAGCACCTGGCGCTGCAAATGGTCATGCTCGGCATAGCCGACGGCGGCCCGCCCAAACTGTCGCGCTACCCGGCTTTTGTCATAGTGACTTACCAACCTCATACATTAGACTCCTGACAGGCTCGGTAAAGCGCTGTCACTAATTGCTGAATATCTGCCTCAGTATGCGCGGCAGTCAGTGTCAGACGCAGGCGCGCGGTGCCCTCGGGCACCGTTGGTGGGCGAATGGCACTGCACCAGATGCCTTGCTGGCGCAAACTCGCGCTCATCGCCAACGCAGTGGCATCACTGCCGACGACCAATGTCTGGATCGGGTGTTTATTCTGACTTACCGGCAAACCCTGTGCGGCACATTGCTGCTGAAATTGCGCGACGTTTTGCCACAGTCGCTGCCGTAGCTGTTCCCCCGCGGGGGCAAGAATGAGTTTTACTGCCGTCGCAATTGCCCCCGCCTGAGCCGGTGGCATTGCGGTTGAATAAATGAGTTCAGGGCAAAAATTGATCAGGTAGTCAGCCGTGGTGCTGTCGAGGCCGAGCGCACCGCCCGCCACGCCGCAAGCTTTGCCAAAGGCCAGACTGACAATTCCCACCTGTTGCGCGCTAAACTGTGCAGCAACACTGCGGCCACGGTCACCGCAAACGCCAAAGCCATGGGCGTCATCCAGTAATACATCAAGCGTCGGATGAGCTGCCAGTAAGGTCTGTAATTGCTCAGCGGCCAGACTATCGCCGTCCATACTAAACACCGACTCGCTAATCAGTAACGCTGGCCCCTGCTGCTGCGTAAGCCGGTCATTAAGGGCTGCCAACTGATTGTGCCGGAAACGCCGCCAGCGCGCACCGCTTTGCCGCGCGCCTTGCAGTAAGGAGGCATGGGACAGTCGATCCAGCCATAACTGCTGATAATGCTGACCAAGCGTTCCCAATGCACCGGTATTGGCAGCAAAGGCGGAACTAAACAACACGACGCGCTCACGCTCAAGCACATCTGCCAACAGGTCTGCCAGCGCCTGGTGCTGCGCACTATAACCGGTTACCAGCGCCGAGGCCCGGCTACCTGCTTGCGGTGCCGCCGCATAAGCCGCCAACACCTGTGGGTGCTGACTCAGGCCGAGGTAGTCATTACTGGAAAACTGTAAAAAGCGCGCACCGCTAACGCTGATTTCACGTGCCGACACCGGGGTCACCGTTGTTAACTGCCGCAGCCGCTGTTGCTGGATACGCGCCGCAAGCTGCTCAGTAAGGAGGGTTGCAATCACAGGGTTCACGTTGGTGTCGACCGGTAAACTTTAGCTGACTTCGTAATAACGTACCGGCTGCTCCTGCTCCTGCAGCGCGTCGCCAATCACCGCTTCATGCACGTCGTCGCTATAGCCTTCATGTTGCAGCGGTTCAATGCCAAGCCGCTGGAACAGTTGCTGATCTTTATCTGCCTCAGGATTCGGGGTGGTCAACAACCGTTCCCCATAAAAGATAGAGTTGGCGCCGGCCATAAAACAAAGCGCCTGTAGCTCATCGTTCATGGTTTCACGACCTGCACTTAAGCGTACGAATGACTGCGGCATCAAAATGCGCGCGACCGCAATAGAGCGCACAAATTCAAAGGGATCTAAGTCATCCAGCTCGGCAAAGGGCGTGCCTTTTACCTTCACCAGCATATTCACGGGTACACTTTCCGGATGCTTCGGTAAATTAGCCAATTGCTGCAATAGCCCGGCGCGGTCACTACGACTCTCACCCATACCAACGATACCACCGGCACAAACCTTCATACCGGCGTCACGCACATTGGCAAGCGTTTGCAACCGGTCATGATACGTACGGGTGCTGATGATTTCGCCGTAAAACTCCGGCGACGTATCAAGGTTATGGTTGTAATAATCAAGCCCTGCCTGCTTTAGCATCTCAGCTTGCTCTGCAGACAACATGCCCAGCGTCATACAGGTTTCCAGGCCAAGTTTTTTAACCCCCTGCACCATTTCGATAATGTAAGGCATATCGCGATCTTTGGGATTGCGCCAGGCTGCCCCCATACAGAAACGACTCGCGCCCTGCGCTTTAGCGGCTTCCGCCTCCTGCAGAACTTTTTCTACGGCTAACAGGCGTTCGCGATCGACATCGGTACGATAATGCGCGCTTTGCGGGCAATATTTGCAGTCTTCAGGACAGGCGCCGGTCTTAATTGACAGCAAGGTACTGACCTGTACCTTATTAGCATCAAAATTTTCCCGATGAACTTGCTGAGCCTGGAACAGCAAATCGTTAAATGGCAGCGCAAATAACGCTTCTATTTCTTCGCGGCGCCAGTCATGGCGTAGAGTTGAGACAGTCATCGAATTGTTCCGGTTGGTGATTCAAATTGATTCTGGTTATGCTCGAAGAGGATACCCTGATCGGGTACACTGTCAACTTTTTACCGCCTTAAAACTTAACGGTTGTATATTTTTTATGCAAAACGATGATTTAGCTTTTGACCGCAAGCACATCTGGCATCCCTACACCTCCCTGCACCAGCCGCTGCCGGTCTATCCAGTGGCAGCAGCGCAAGGGTGCGAGCTGATCCTCAGTGATGGCCGTCGCCTGGTCGACGGTATGTCCTCCTGGTGGGCTGCCATTCATGGCTATAATCACCCGCATCTGAATGCGGCACTACAGCGCCAGAGCAGTCAGATGAGCCATGTCATGTTTGGCGGTATCACCCATCAGCCGGCCGTCGATCTGTGTCGGCGCTTGCTGCGCCACGCGCCGGCGAACATGCAGCATGTTTTTCTGGCCGATTCCGGCTCGGTGGCGGTTGAGGTAGCCATCAAGATGGCAGTGCAGTACTGGGCCGCCCGTGACAAACCGGCGAAAAACCGTCTTGCTACCATTCGTGGTGGTTACCATGGCGATACCTTCGCGGCGATGTCGGTATGTGATCCGGTCAACGGCATGCACACCTTATTCCGCGGCGCCCTGCGCGAACAACTGTTTGCCCCGGTGCCGGCTGTTACGCCACAAGATACCTGGGAACCCGCGGCCATTGCGCCGTTACGCCAGTTGCTTGAGCAACATCAGCATGAATTAGCCGCGCTTATCCTCGAGCCTATTGTGCAAGGCGCCGGGGGAATGCGCTTTTATCATCCGCAATTTCTTAGTGAAGCCGCTGCGCTCTGCCGTGAGTTTGAGGTGCTGCTCATCGCAGATGAGATAGCGACCGGCTTTGGCCGCACCGGGCGCTGGTTTGCCTGTGAGCATGCCGCAGTTCAACCGGACATTATGTGCCTGGGCAAGGCGTTGACCGGCGGTTACATGACGCAGGCGGCGGTTCTGGCCAGCGCGGACGTCGGGCATATTATCAGCCAGGGGCCCGCCGGTGGCACCTTTATGCACGGGCCGACCTTTATGGGGAATCCGCTTGCCTGCGCCGTCGCCAATGCCAGCCTTGAATTGCTTGAACAAAATGATTGGCAACAACAGGTTGCGACCATTGCCCGGCAGCTTCATGACGCGTTAACGCCGCTGCGCGAATTGCCCGCCGTTGCGGATGTTCGCTGCCTTGGCGCCATTGGGGTCGTAGAAATGCGTGAACCAGTGGACGTGGCCGCCGCGCAGCAGGCATTTGTTGAAGCCGGCGTATGGATCCGTCCCTTTGGCAAGTTGGTTTACCTGATGCCGCCCTTTATTATTTCGTCGTCACAGTTGCGCAAGTTAACACAGGCCATCGCTGATCTGGCCGCACGGGCATGAATTACGTGATTTTCGCTTGAGTCTTGGGCAAAGCAAGGTAACATAGACACTCTTTTTTGATTGATTTTTACACGGAGTTTTCAGACGTATGTCCTTCGCTACAGTTGTCGATGTTTTAGCGGGTAAAATCGCCGTTGGTGAACAAACCACAGTGCGCGGCTGGGTGCGTACCCGTCGTGACTCAAAAGCCGGTATTTCGTTCATTAACATTCATGATGGTTCGTGCTTTGATCCAATTCAGGCCGTTGTCCCTAATGAACTCGACAATTATGAAAGCGAAGTATTGAAACTCACCACCGGTGCCAGTGTTGCCATTACCGGCACCGTTGCCGAGTCCGCCGGTAAAGGCCAGGCCTACGAACTGCAAGCCACTAAAGTTGAAGTTTACGGCTTTGTCGAAGACCCTGACACCTACCCGATGTCGCCGAAGCCGCACTCGATGGAATATCTGCGCGAGTATGCGCATTTGCGCCCGCGTACCAATGTCACCGGCGCAGTCATGCGGGTGCGTAACTGTCTGGCCCAGGCCATCCACCGCTTCTTCCATGAGCGTGGCTACTTATGGGTGGCAACCCCGATTATCACTGCGTCGGACGCAGAAGGCGCCGGTGAAATGTTCCGCATTTCTACGTTGGACATGATGAACCTGCCGCGCGGTGAAGAAGGCGCGGTCGATTTTACCAGAGACTTTTTCGGTAAAGAGTCGTTTCTGACCGTGTCAGGCCAGCTTAACGTCGAAACCTTTGCCTGTGCGTTGTCGAAAGTTTATACCTTTGGTCCGACATTCCGTGCAGAAAACTCAAACACCAGCCGCCACCTGGCAGAATTCTGGATGGTAGAACCTGAGCTGGCATTTGCGGACTTAAACGATATCGCGCATCTTGCAGAAGATATGCTCAAGTACTGTATTAAAGCCGTACTTGAAGAACGCGCTGATGATATGGCCTTTTTCCAGCAGCGCATCGACAAGAACGTGCTGGATCGTCTCAACCACGTGGTTAGCAATGAGTTCGTGCATATGGATTACACCGACGCGGTTGAAATTCTGCAAAATTGTGGCAAGAAGTTTGAATATCCGGTCAGTTGGGGAATGGACCTGCAGTCGGAGCACGAGCGCTATCTGGCGGAAGAGCATGTCGGCGCGCCGATTGTGCTGAAAAACTATCCGAAAGATATTAAAGCCTTTTACATGCGCCAGAATGACGACGGCAAGACTGTCGCGGCAATGGATATACTGGCGCCAGGCATTGGTGAGATCATCGGCGGCAGCGCCCGTGAAGAGCGCCTTGACCGTTTAGACAGCCGCATGCAAGAGATGGGCTTACCGCTTGAACATTACAGCTGGTACCGTGACTTGCGTCGTTACGGTACCGTACCCCACGCTGGCTTTGGCCTCGGCTTCGAGCGCCTGGTCACCTACGTGACCGGTATGACCAATATCCGTGACGTGATTCCTTTCCCGCGGGCGCCTAAAACGCTCGACTTTTAAGCGCCCTCTCCTGTTAGCCGTCGCTGAATTTGTCAGCGATGGCTTTGTCAGGCTTGATCGGCGTGGGTACCGCCGGGGTTCCTACATATAAAAAGCCGACAATTGCATCTTCTGACTTTGCTTCCAGTGCTGCCAATACCGCAGCGTCTTCGGCAAACCACCCGGTGCGCCAGATAGCGCCGAGGTTCTGCGCAAAGGCTGCTTGCTGGAGCAACAAGGTGGCGCAGGCTGTAGTGGCAAATTGCTCATCACGCGGCACTTTTTCATGGGGCTGATAATCCATCAGGCATGCGATCACCATCGGCGCCCGCATGGGCTGCTGGCTTGCCTTCATACAGGCTTCCTCGCTCAAGCCCTTTGCTTCCGCCGCAGCACGAAAAATAGCGCCAAGACGTTGCCGTCCCTCACCCTGAAAAACCACAAAGCGGTATGGCATCAGTGCCTTATGATCGGGCGCGCGTCCCGCGGCACGTTGCATTAATTCAAATTGTTCCGCACTCGGGCCTGGCTCAATAAGGCGTGGCATCGATGAGCGGGTGGTAAGAAGTTCAATGGCCTGCATAACTTTCCTGTCCAGTAAGAGTCGGCTCAATGACGAGCATGAAGATTGTCAGAGCTGCTAGCTTAGCAAAGGATCATGCTCTGTTACATTGTCAGGGTAGTTTATTCGCTGAATGTTCAGTATTCTTCATCATTACCTGTTTAAAATTTTAAGGACGCTGATCACATGAGTGCAATCGCCAATGTCTTTAAGAAGCTTTTCGGGCTGATTAATAACATCCGGAAGTTTCTGCTAAACGTCATCTTTTTCCTGCTTTTGTTCATAGTTATTGCGGTACTGGTTACCGACGAAGAACCTATGTTGGTGCCGGAAAACGGTGTCCTGGTGGTGCAGCTTGACGGCGCATTGGTGGAAGAGAAAACCTGGGTTGATCCTATGGATCGCTTTTTTAACGATGCCTTCGGCTCGCCAAGTACGCCACCGGAAACCTTATTAAGTGACGTGGTTGAAAGTATTGAACGCGCCGCCGACGATCCACGGATCAGTGGTATTTACCTCGACTTACGCAATTTCACCGGCGGTGGCATGAATAAAATGAAGCTGGTTGCAGAGGCACTGCTCCAGTTTCGTGAGTCAGGCAAACCGGTCTACAGTTACGGCGACTACTACACGCAACCGCAATATTTTCTTGCCGCTCACGGTGACGCCGTTTATCTGAACCCGCTCGGCGCCATTATGTTTGAGGGAATGGGAAATTACCGACTGTACTTTAAAGACCTGCTCGATAAACTCAAAGTCAGTACCCATGTGTTTAAAGTAGGTGCCTATAAGTCAGCGGTCGAGCCTTATACCCGTAACAGCATGTCTGAACAGGCGCGCGAAGCCAACGCCGAGCTCTATGACGCGCTCTGGAGTGACTATATCGCGATCATTGCGCAAAACCGTGAGGTCGACCCGCGTTTGCTGAGCGGCGAAATTGACGATTTTCAGGCGATACTGGCGGAAAATAACCAGGACATGGCCAAAGTTGCCGTTGCCGGTGGCCTCGCTGATGAGCTACTGTCCCGCGAAGCCTTTCGCACGCAGATGATCAACCTGACCGGTCTTGATGAAGACGAAAAGAACTGGCGTCGTATCAGTCATCAGAACTATCTCAAAACAGAATCATTGCGACTTGATATGCCAGCCGCCGATGAAGATGCCAACGAGATTGCCATCGTCGTCGCTCGTGGCGTAATTGTGGACGGCTATCAGAAGCCAGGCAGCGTGGGTGGCGACAGCACCGCGGAACTACTGCGCCGGGCGCGCCTGAATGATGCAACCAAAGCTGTGGTGCTGCGCATTGACAGCCCCGGAGGCAGCGGCTTTGCCTCCGAGGTCATCCGCCAGGAAGTACTTGAGCTACAGGAAGCAGGCATTCCGGTCATTGCCTCAATGTCGTCGGTGGCCGCTTCAGGTGGCTACTGGATTGCTGCCAGCGCCGATCAGATCTGGGCGGCACCAACTACCATTACTGGCTCTATCGGTGTGTTCGGCATGTTCTTCACCATTGAAGACTCGCTGGCCCATCTTGGTGCTTACAGTGACGGTTATCACACCACTGAAATGCCGGTCTTTGACATTACCCGCCCGCTACCGGATGAAGCGGAAGTGGTGATTCAAAGCTCCATTGAAAAGTTCTACCGTGACTTCGTCAGCATGGTCGCCGAAGCGCGTAACATGACCTATGAGCAAGTTCATGAAGTCGCTCAGGGACGTGTCTGGACCGGTGCTAAAGCACAACAACTTGGCCTGGTAGACAACCTCGGTGATTTGCCTGCTGCGATTGAAGCAGCGGCCGCCGCAGCACAAGTCAGCGACTATCAGGTGGTAACTGTACAACCTGAGCTTAGCGCACGTGAGCGTTTCTTGCGGGACTTCTTCGGTCAGGCCGAAGTTTTCTTGCCAGCGCCGTCTTCTACACGTACCATCGACCCGGTCAAACAACAATTACAAAGTGTCTGGCGCGAGGTGCAGTTGATCAACAAGTTTAACGATCCACAAGGGGTCTATTTACTGTGTGAGCTCTGCCCTATGCCCTAAGGCATTCATTGAATGGGTTAAGAAGTATCATGAGTGAACAGCGTAAGCGCATTTATGTCGCCTACACCGGTGGTACCATCGGCATGCAGAAATCGGCGCAGGGCTATGTCCCTGCGCCGGGGTTTTTAACTTCCTGCGTGAATCAAATGCCGGAATTTTTCCGCCCTGAAATGCCCTACTTTGATATTCAGGAATATCAGCCGTTGATGGACTCTTCGGATATGTCGCCGCAGGACTGGCAACGTATCGCTGATGATATTCAGTCAAAGTATGCCGATTATGATGGCTTTGTCATTCTGCATGGTACCGACACCATGGCCTATACCGCGTCTGCGCTGTCGTTTATGTTCGAGAACCTGGGTAAGCCGGTGATTATTACCGGCTCACAAATCCCTCTGGCCGAACTACGCTCCGATGGCCAGACCAATCTGTTAAATGCGCTCTACATTGCGGCCAATTATCCAATTCATGAAGTGGGCCTGTTTTTCAATAACCAACTGTATCGCGGTAACCGCGCTACCAAGGCCGACGCCAACGGCTTTAATGCCTTTGACTCACCGAATTTCCGCCCCTTGCTTGAAGCCGGTATCCAGATTAGTGTCAAAGCTGGCATGGTGAAGCCACTCGATAGCGCGCCACTGAAAGTCGCCCGGGTCACCCCCCAGGCGATCGGTGTGATTCCGCTTTACCCTGGTATTTCACCGGTGTTATTCGACCATTTGCTCCAGCAACCGGTGAAAGCTCTTATTATGCAAAGCTATGGCGTGGGTAATGCGCCGCAGAACCAAGCATTGCTGGCCAGCATTGCCCGCGGCGTAGACGCAGGCGTTACCGTACTTAATTGCACGCAATGCTTCAAAGGCAAAGTGAATATGGGCGGCTACGCCAGCGGTAATGCGCTGGCTGAAATTGGCGTCATCAGCGGCTTTGACATGACTATTGAAGCAGCGTTGACGAAATTACATTATTTACTCTCGCAAAACTTACCGCAGCAGGAACTTGAACGCTGCTTACAGACAGATCTGCGTGGTGAGCTGAGCGCGTAATTGCGATTAAATTAAACGATAAAATCAACAATAACGATAAGAACAAATTATGGCTTCAACTTCTCCTGCTTTTTCTTCCCGTATTGGTTTCATTCTTGCCGCCGCGGGTTCTGCCGTCGGTGTCGGCAACATCTGGGGCTTTCCGACGCAGGCAGCAAGTAACGGCGGCGGTGCTTTTTTACTGGTCTATCTGGTGATGATCCTGGCGCTTGCCTACCCGATGCTGGTGGCCGAGCTGACCATTGGCCGCATGCGCCAGCGTAATCCCATCGAGGCACTTCGCGCGCTGGGCGAAAATCGCTTCTGGCGCGGTTTTGGCGCCACTACCGGGGTCATTGCGCTCATCGTGTTATCGCTGATTTTAAGCTTCTACGCTATTGTCTCCGGCTGGTTACTGGCCTTTATGCTGGCGCCACTGGCTGAGCTACTGGGCTTCGCCAATGCGGCCGACTGGCTGACCGCTTTTAGCGTCGAGCGCAATCTCAGTATGATGGTCATTTTTCTGTTGCTCACTATTCATGTTGTGCGCTCCGGCGTCACTGAAGGGATTGAACGCTGGTCCAGCCGGCTGATGCCCTTGCTGTTTGTTCTGCTGATTGCCATGGTCATTTATATTCTGAGCTTACCCGGTGCTGCTGACGGTCTGAAAATGTACCTGACTCCCGACTTTTCGCGCGTGCTTGAGCCCAATTTGATCATCCGCGCCATGGGCCAGGCCTTCTTCTCGCTGTCGATCGGCGCCGCTTGTATGATGACCTATGGTGCCTATCTCTCGCAGCAGGAAAATCTGCCAAAAACCGCAGGTTGGGTCGCTGGACTTGATACCAGTGTGGCATTTTTAGCCGGCTTACTGATCCTGCCGGCAATGTTTGCCGCTCAAGAGTTAGGGGTCATTATTTATGACGATGCAGGTGTATTGTTGTCTGCCGACACCCTGGTCTTTACCGTACTGCCGACTATGTTCGACTCTATGGGTGGTGCTGGTTTATGGGTGGCGTTTGCTTTCTTCGCCCTGATGGTCATCGCAGCGATTACCTCGTCAATTTCCATGCTGGAGGCGCCGGTAAATGCGCTACGAGAGGAAAGCGGCCAGCCGCGTTCTCGCTCGGCCTGGTTTGTCGGCATTGTGATCGGGGTCCTATCCGGTCTGATTATTTATCATTTTGAAACCCTGTTCGGGCTGGTGATTACACTCACGACCGTTTATATGCAGCCTCTGTTGGGCTTAACCTTTGGTGTGCTGTTAACCTGGATTTTACGGCAGAACTATTTGCTGAAGGCGTTGCAGGATGGTTCGCCAGATATCCAGAAATCGTTGTTCTGGAAAATCTGGCCGTGGTACGTGAAATTTATTTGTCCGCTATTGATTCTGCTGGTGATTTGGCACGGCTAAATCACCAGTAAATCCATCAACTCGTGTACCGGCATGGCGACGAAGCGCGCATGATCATCACATAACTCGCGGATGCGTTTGCTGCGCTCCGCGGGGAACCGGGTCGCAAGATTTTCCGCGAACTTCTGCTCAAGCACCGGTATGCCCTCGTCGCGTCGCTGCTGATGACCTATCGGGTAATGCACCTCAACTTTGTCCGTCGCTGAGCCGTCGTTAAAAAATACCTGTACGGCATTGGCAATTGAGCGTCTGTTACGATCGAGGTAGTCTTTGCTGTAAGCGCTCTCCTCGACCACTTCCATCTTTTCACGTAACACGTCAATCTGCGGATGCTCTTCGTGGAAACTGTCTTCGTAGTGGTCAGCATTGAGCTCACCAAATAATAACGGCACAGCCACCATATACTGCAGGCAGTGATCGCGATCCGCGGGGTTGGCCAACTTGCCCTGCTTCGAAATAATACGAATGGCCGATTCATGCGTGGTCAGTACAATTTTTTCGATATCGTCAATGCGATCTTTGACCTGCGAGTGCAGCTCAACCGCAGCCTCACAGGCAGTTTGAGCGTGAAATTCTGCCGGGAACGATAACTTAAATAGAATATTTTCCATCACATAGCAGTCATAGTCCTGACTACGACTAAACTGCCATTTATCGCGCGGCTTCAGTTGCTGGTCTTTATTGGTTTTATTAAAGGAAACCTCATAAAAACCCCATTGTTTAGCACTCAGCGCACCCGGGATTCCCATTTCACCGCGTAGCGCGATATCCGCCAAACGTACCGCACGGCTGGTTGCATCGCCTGCTGCCCATGATTTACGGGAGCCGGCATTCGGTGCATGGCGGTAAGTGCGAAGCGCCTGACCGTCGACCCAGGCGTGCGACAACGCTGCCAGCACCTGCTCTCTGGTTCCCCCCAACAGCCAGGTGGCAACCGCGGTTGAGGCGACTTTGACCAATACCACATGATCCAGGCCGACGCGGTTGAAACTGTTTTCCAGTGCTAACACGCCCTGAATCTCATGCGCTTTAATCATCGCCTCAAGTACCGTCTCCAGCGTCAACGGCGCCTCGCCGGCAGCGACCCGGCGCTGCGAAATGGTGTCGCACAGCGCCAGTATTGCGCCAAGATTATCTGATGGATGGCCCCATTCGGCAGCCAGCCAGGTATCGTTATAATCAAGCCAGCGCACACAACAGCCAATATCCCAGGCCGCCTTGACCGGATCAAGCCGAAACGAGGTACCTGGCACGCGGGCGCCATGGGGTACCTGAGTTCCCTCCACCAGCGGACCAAGATGCTTGCAACACTCCGGATAGCGTAACGCCAGCAGACCGCAGCCGAGGGTATCCATGAAGCAGTAACGAGCCGTTTGCCATGCCAGCTCACTAAACTCATGGTGCTGCATTACGTAGTCAGCAATTGCTTGTAATTCAGTATCATAATCGGGGCGGTCAGTGCGATCGAATGTTGATCCCATGGCTTTACCTCCTCGTCTGGCGTCGGTAGATAAAAAAATGCTCGGGACCAAAAAGAGTCCCGAGCCTAGGGGAATGGCTCAAGGGATTGAGCCGTGCGCTAACTCGATAAATTTCGAAGGTAAAGTTCAGTGTAGACAACAAAATAATTTTTGCTAAATTTTTTTCGCGTCTTTACCGGTTTTTTTTAAGAAAGGTCAGGCATTCACCGGCGTGACCCGATTGAACAGGCGAAAGAAATTTGCTGTGGTTTGCTCAGCCACCTCCGCTAATGTGACGCCTTTTATATCAGCCACACATTTGGCGACATCAGCGACATAAGCGGGTTGGTTTTGTTTGCCACGATGCGGTACCGGTGCCAGCCAGGGGCTGTCGGTTTCAATTAACAGCTTATTCAGCGGCAGCTTTTTTACCACATCGCGTAATTCAGTGGCGTTACGAAAGCTGGCAATACCGGAAATGGAAATAAAAAAGTCCAGATCGTCAATCGCCTGTTTGGCCATCTCATAGGACTCGGTAAAGCAGTGCAACACTCCGCCACAGCGTTCAGCATGGCCGTTACGTAACAAACTTAAGGTGTCGTCGCGGGCGTCGCGGGTATGAATAATAAGTGGCTTATCGAAACTGTTGGCAAGCTCAATATGATAGGCAAAACTGCGTTGCTGGATCGCTTTACTGTCAGCGTCATAATAATAGTCCAGCCCGGTTTCGCCGACCGCAACGACGGCATCATCCTGCACGTACTCACGCAATTGCTCTTCCACCAGCGCGTGCTTGGCGATATAGAGCGGATGCACGCCACAGGAAATGGCAACTTGCGGATACGGCGCTACCAGCTCACGCATTTTGGGGAAATCTTCAAGGGTCACGCCAATACAAAGCATCTGTTGCACGTTCGCTTGTTTGGCGTTTTGCAGGACCTGTTGCAGGGAACCTTCGAATTCGTCCAGCTTCAATTTATCAAGATGGCAGTGCGAATCGATGAACACAGCGACTCCTTAACGGTGTGTAATGAATTACATGGTTGCCGTCGGCGCCGTCGATTCACCTAAATGACCCAGCAAGGTCTCGATACGGTTACGCAGATGCGACTTATCGTCAACAAACTGAACGCCTACCCCCCGCTGGTCACTGCGACCGGGCCGGAGAGGAGCCAGCCAGACAACCTTCCCTTTGATCAAAGTCTCCTCTGAATCACCGGGCAATTGTACCAGTAACGTCAATTCATCACCAATCGCATAGGGGTCGGTGGTGGCTACAAATAAAGCGCCGCCCTTAATAAACGGCATGTACAGGCGTCGTAACTGTTCTTCTGATTTTAGCTGTATACGCTTTGCTGCCATGGCTAAAGCCACCTCATCCAGAGTTCTTTTAATAGCAGAGGACCGTTCAGGCCACTCTGTTCATTTGTACGCTGTCGTATAGCATAACATAATTGTAACCAAGAACTTAATTCTGTCACCTGATAATTGTGTTGCCGCAACCAGTTTTCTACACTCTCGCGCTGCTGCGGAAGTTGCAACTGCGTAACAGCGACGTTCTGTTGCAGACGGATCAGCATTTGCAGCCACTGTTCCGTTGCCAATAGCCAACCTTGCCAGTTCGTCTTCGTCAGCGCCGGTAACGCCGCGCCTGCGGTAAAAGACTCGTTTAGCTCTGCCAGATCATCGCTTGGGTAATCACCCGACTCTGCCCATTGCAACAAAGCCAGCGGACGATCGGCATAGCGCTGACAATAGTTCTGCTCTTCTGCAGTTAACACCCGTTGCAGTCGTTGTGCAAGCCATTGTGCAACCTCTTCTGCGCCGGGTTGGGGAATACGTTGTAATTGCATGCGACTGCGCAACGTCGGCAACAAGCGCTCAGTGCGCTCCGGCGTGACAATAAAGTAGGTAGCGCGGGTCGGTTCTTCGAGAGTTTTCAATAACGCATTGGCGGCGGTCACTGAAAGTTTCTCAGCATCCTGCAGCCATACCACTTTAGCGCCCGCCTGATTCGGAGTCTGTTGCAGTTTCGCTAATAACTCCCGGACCTGATCAACACTTATCACTTTGCCGTCAACACTGCCTAACCGGTAAAAATCAGGATGATTTCCGGCTTGATGCAATAAGCAACTCTTACATTGCCCGCAGGCACGTTTTTGCGACTGCGTACAAAGTAACAGCTTGATCCACTCGTCAACTAACGCGGCGGTGCCGAGATCTGGCTGCCAGGGAATGCAATGGGCATGCGCTAACGTGCCCTGTTGCTGCTCGCGTACCAGGTTCTGCCAAAGCGTTCGTAACCAGGGAAGACTCACGTTAACCCCTCGCGCCGCCAAAAAGTTCGGCCTCTAATGCATTAATTAACGCCTGATGCACCTGGCCCATGGGCTGATCGGCGGAAATGACCTTAATACTGCGCTCCTGTGCCGCAATTTCGAGATAACGCGCCCGCGTACGCTCAAAAAACGCCATGGTTTCCTGCTCAATGCGGTCTAAATCTCCGCGGGCTCGCGCGCGCTCAAGACCTAGCGCCGGATCAAGATCGAGCAGTAAGGTTAAATCCGGCGCAAAGTCGCCAAGTACCAGATGTTTTAATGCTTGTAGTTTTTCGTCGCCAAGTTCGCGCCCCCCGCCCTGATAAGCGCGTGAGGATAAATCGTGGCGATCTGCAATCACCCATTTGCCTTGTGCCAGCGCCGGGCGGATGACATTTTCAACCAGTTGTACGCGACTGGCGTACATCAATAATAATTCAGTTTCGGCGGTGACACGCTCGTCCCAGTTGCGTTTCACCAGCTCACGTAAAGCTTCAGCTAAGGGCGTGCCACCGGGTTCACGCACGGTCAGGGTGGAAATGCTTTTCGCCTGCAGGTGACTGACCAGACTTGCGATTGCAGAACTTTTACCAGCCCCTTCGAGCCCTTCGACGACGATGAATTTTCCCTGCATAATCTAATGCTTTCCTCGTTGGTAGCGATCAACCGCGCGGTTGTGTTCTGCTAAGGTTTTTGAAAATACGTGGCCGCCCGACCCGTCGGCGACAAAATAAAAGTAGTCGGTCTGCGCCGGCTGAGCCGCGGCTCGCAGACTTGCCTGACCCGGCATGGCTATCGGTGTCGGCGGCAGACCGTCTATGCGATAGGTATTATAAGGCGTCCGTTCACGCAAATGCGCGCGGGTCAGATTACCGTCAAAATCAGCAATACCGTATATAGTGGTCGGGTCGGACTGCAAGCGCATGCCCTCGCGCAGCCGATTGACAAAAACTGAGCTGACAATGTCACGCTCGCCGCTGACCCCGGTTTCCTTTTCAATAATCGAGGCCATAATAAGCAACTCATAAGGCTCTGTATAGGGTAATTGCGGTGCCCGTTGCTGCCACGCCGCTTGCAAACGCTGTTGCTGGGTCTGATAAGCAGTGCGTAACAGCTCGATCACACCGGTGCCAGCGTAGAAATGATAGGTATCGGGTGCCAGCAACCCTTCGAGCGAGGGCCAGCGATCGCTGCCGGCAACAGCCACCGTCAGTGCGTCGGTTTGCTGTAACTCCCGGTCAGACAAATAAGGGTGCTGCTGTAACAGCCGCAGCCATTGCGCCAGTGTTTGTCCTTCGACTAAGGTAATCGCGAACTGATGTTGGCGCCCTTGTTGTAGTTGTTGCCAGAACTGTCCCAGGGTTTGCCCCGGCTGTACCTGGTAGACGCCGGCCTGAAGTTGATCGGCAGCAGCCCAGAGACGACTGGCAAGATAAGTCAGCTCCGGGTTGGCCGACCATAACTGCTGCTGTTGCAGCTCTCTGAGAACCGCTTTCGCGTGCGCTCCGCGACTTACTTCGACTAAGGTTTCCCCCGCCGGCACCTGCAACGGCCGCTGCAGCAGGTTATAACTGTAGTAAGTTGCGCCAGCGGCGCCAAGCAGTAGTACCAGTAAAACAATAACAATTACGCGTCGGACAATGGCCACCAAGATACTAACGCCTTAGGTAAAGTAGAATCATGAAGCTTATGTTCGCCGATTTGTGCTAGCGGGCGCAAGCCTAAAACGGTATTTGTCAGTAACGCCTGCTCGGCCCGCAGCAACCGCTCAGGCGCAACCGCGACCTGCGCGACCTCGCCTAAAACCTTCGCACTGAGAATTTGCTCACGCACAATTCCGCTGATCCCACACTGACTGAGGTCAGGCGTGTACCATTGATTTTCTTCACGCCAGAACAGGTTGCTGGAAACGGCCTCAACGAGATACCCCTGCGTATCACTGACCAGCAGTTCTGCGCAGCCGCGCTGCTGTCGCTCATGGCTGAGCATAACCTGCTCCAGGCGATTCAGTGTTTTTAAGCCGGCAAACTGCGCTGAGCGCGCCAGTTGCAATTCAGCATGTTGCGCCTTAATTGCGGTGTTGTCGCGCGGCGCTAAAGCTGTGGCCGACAGGTACCAGTTGACCGGGGTGGCAGCAGCAAAACCATAACCACGGCCGCCTGTGCCGCGCGTGATGATAATCTTGACCACTGCATCACGCAGCGGGATCTGCCGCAACGTTGACAGCACGGAGGTTTCGTCGGGGAGTCCCATCGCCAGTCGCTCACTGGCAGTGCGCAGGCGCTGCCAATGGGCGTTCCACCAGCGTGGTTGTCCCTGCTCGATGGTAAGCGTGGTAAAATGGCCATCGCCAAACTGCAATCCCCGATCAAGACCGGGTTCATTCAGCGGTTTGCCGTTGCGCCATAACATCAGGTAGTGATTCCGGATAGAAAAAAGGCGGAATTTTCATTCCGCCTTTTTGCATTCGTTCAGCTTAGTCGTTTGCGTGATTGGTCACGTAATCGATAGCTGCCTGAACAGTTTTGATTTTCTCTGCTTCTTCGTCTGGGATTTCGGTTTCGAATTCTTCTTCGAGCGCCATCACCAGCTCAACAGTATCAAGAGAATCTGCACCCAGGTCGTTTTCGAAAGAAGCTTCAGGCTTCACTTCTTCTTCTTTCACGCCTAACTGTTCAACGATGATTTTCTTTACGCGTTCTTCAATAGTACTCATTGTTACAATGTCCCTTCATTTAGGTATCGAGTTCAAAATTGCGCTTAGTGTAGTGAATGCGGCAACATTAATAAAGGAAAAATTTGTTAAATGCCGAGAGGTCATACCCCTTCACTACCCTAACACTTACACCATAGCCAGACCGCCATTCACATGGATGGTCTCGCCAGTAATGTAGGCGGCACCCGGCGACGCCAGAAAAACCGTTGCTGCCGCAACTTCTTCAGGCTGTCCCAGACGTGCGGCCGGAATATTGGCGAAAATCGCCTGTTTCTGCTCTTCGGTTAATGCTTTGGTCATATCTGTATCGATAAAACCTGGTGCCACGCAGTTCACCGTAATACCGCGTCCGGCCACTTCCTGCGCCAACGATTTGCTAAAGCCTTCAACCCCGGCCTTCGCCGCACAGTAGTTCGTCTGCCCCGGATTACCGGTAGTACCCACCACCGAAGAAATATTAATAATACGACCAAAGCGACGCTTCATCATGCCGCGTAAGACCGCTTTACTGAGCCGGTATACTGACTTCAGGTTGGTATCAATGACCGCATCCCAGTCATCGTCTTTCAAACGCATGAGCAGGTTGTCTTTGGTAATGCCGGCGTTGTTGACCAGAATATCAAGCTGACCGTAGTTATCATCGATGGTTTTCAACACCGCTGCTACGCTGTCCGCGTCGGTCACATCGAGGCGTAATCCCTGCCCGTTATCACCAAGGTAGTCAGAAATGGCTTGTGCACCATTGTCACTGGTCGCGGTGCCTACCACTTTGACGCCTTGCGCGACCAATTGTTCCGCAATCGCGCGACCAATACCGCGACTGGCACCGGTGACCAACGCCACCTGTCCTTGCATAGTTGTTGTCATGATTGCACCTTTTGAATGCTTTCTACAGAATTGACCGCGTCACCCTGGAGTGACTTGTCGATACGTTTGGTTAATCCGGTTAAGACCTTGCCCGGGCCAATCTCATAAACTTCGGTGACACCTTGCTGGGCCAGATACTGAATGGTCTCAGTCCAACGCACCGGCGAGTAGAGCTGACGTATCAGCGCGTCACGGATGTCATCGGCATCACGCTCAACGCTGACATCGACGTTATTCACCACCGGTAGATTGGGCGTACGCAGGGTAATTTTACCGAGCTCTACTGCCAGCTTTTCGGCCGCCGGTTGCATCAGCGCACAGTGCGAAGGCACACTGACCGGCAAGGGTAGTACGCGTTTGGCGCCTGCTTCTTTCAACGCTGCCGAGGCACGTTCGACCGCTTCGGCGTGACCGGCAATCACTACCTGACCTGGCGAATTATAATTCACCGCGCTGACCACCTGATCATCCGCTGCCGCAGCGCAAGCCTCTTCGACGCGGGCATCATCCAGGCCAATCACCGCAGCCATGGCACCAACCCCGGCAGGAACGGCTTCTTGCATCAGTTCGCCGCGTTTTGCCACCAGCGCAACTGCGTCGGCAAAGTTCATCGCACCGCTGCATACCAGCGCCGAGTACTCACCCAGGCTATGGCCTGCTAACCATTCAGGTGCGTCCACGCCCTGGTCTTCCAGGACCCGGAACAGTGCAACACTGGCGGTCAGCAAAGCGGGCTGAGTGCGTTGCGTCTCGTTCAGCTTCTCAGCCGGACCTGACTGCACCAGTTCCCATAAATCATAGCCTAACACCTCACTGGCTTCGGCAAATACTTCCTGTACCACCGGATACTCGGCAGCTACGTCGGCTAACATACCTACGGTTTGTGAGCCTTGTCCCGGAAAAACGTATGCGCGCATCGTCCCTTCCTTATTTAATAGTTAACTAAAGCTGAACCCCAGGCGAAACCGCCGCCAAAGGCTTCGAGCAATAAATTCTGACCGCGTTGAATACGCCCGTCGCGAATCGCCACGTCAAGGGCAATAGGTACGGACGCCGCTGAGGTATTGCCAGTATCAGCCAGCGTCGTAATGACCTGAGCCATGGGCATTTTCAACTTTTTTGCGGTCGCTTTAATAATGCGTAAATTAGCCTGATGAGGCACCAGCCAGTCCAGATCTTCGGCGCCAAGGCCGTTGGCTGTCAAGGTTTCGCTGACCAATTCGCTTAACTTGCTCACCGCTACCTTAAATACTTCGTTGCCTTTCATATACATCCAGGCTTCACTCAGAGCCTCCGCACTGGCGCTACTGTGCCGTTGCGGATGATTGACTCCCAGTAGATCAGCAAATTCGCCGGCACTATGCAAATGCGTGGACAAAATTCCCGGCTGCTCACTGGCCTGTAATACAGCTGCGCCCGCACCATCACCAAATAAAATGATGGTGTTACGATCGTCCGGCTTACACAGCCGCGACAACACGTCGGTGCCAATGACCAGCACGTTACGATAGGTACCACTGCGAATGTACTGATCAGCCACACTCAGGGCAAAAATAAAGCCTGAACAAGCTGCTGCCACGTCAAACGCCGGAATATTTTGGTCGGTTAAGGCGGCCTGAATCTCACAGGCGACACTGGGAAAGGCGCGTTCATTCGAGGTGGTGGCGACGACGATAAGGTCAATCTCGTCAACCCGCAACTGGGCTGCCTGTAATGCTTCGCGTGCGGCCGCAACGCCCATGGTTACCGCATTTTCACCGTCGCTGGCGATGTGGCGCTGATGAATGCCGGTACGCTCAACAATCCACTCATGGCTGGTGTCAACGCGTTGCTCCAGCATCGCATTAGTCAGGCACTGCTGCGGCAAATAATGCCCGGTGCCTGCGATTCGTGCAAACATAAAAACCTTTTAGTGTTGTTCTAAGAGAACTTTCTCCACCTGATCACGAATACGTGTCGGGAGGTCCTGTTGCGTCTCTTCCACGGCTTGTTTGATGGCACTAAAAAATGCTTTACCGTCGGCATCACCGTGGCTTTTGATCACGACGCCACGCAATCCTATCAGACTTGCGCCATTATAGTGGTCGGGCTTCAGCCAGTCCCAGGAACGTTGCAGACGGTGGTAAAAAAGTTTCACGAACCAGCGCGTTAGCCAGTGAGCGTTAATGTTGGAACGGATATTATTTAACAGTAGCTCGGCGAGTCCCTCGCAGCTTTTCAGCGCGATATTGCCGACAAATCCGTCGCAGACAATGACATCAGCTTTATCGGCGAACAGATCATCACCTTCAATAAATCCTATGTAATTCAGCGACTTTGATTGTTGGAACAGTTGCGCAGTGGATTTCACTACGTCGTTACCTTTAATGTCCTCTTCACCCATATTCAGCAATGCAATACGGGGCTGTTCAATGCCTAGCACTTCACGCGCCGCCACAGAGCCCATCAGGCCAAACTGAAACAGGGTATCGGAATCGCAGACCGGATTGGCACCAAGGTCGAGCAAAAACGCACTTTTTCCTGACGCCTGCGGTATGGCAGACATCAACGCAGGACGCAGCACGCCTGGCAAGGTCTTAAGTGAGAAATACGCTTTGGTCATCAATGCACCGGTATTACCAGCACTGACACAGGCAGCAGCCTCTTCACTGGCTAGCAGCTCCAGCGCGACACGCATTGAAGAGTCAGGTTTGGCACGCAATGAATAGCCGGGCTTATCGCTCATACTCACCGTCTGGCTGGCATACTTAAGGGTAACGCGGGGGTGTTGTTCAAGTTGCTTGGACCGCAACAGCGGTAACAACTCGGCTTCATCGCCGACGACGATGAAATGGTGTTGGGGAAATGTAGTTAACGCATCGTCTAATGCGTCAATAACAATAGAGGGGCCAAGATCGCCCCCCATTGCATCAAGTGCCAGTGTCAGTGCGGCCATTGCCTCACTTCCGTTGCTGGTTTACTTGTTTACGACTTTACGGCCTTTGTAGAAACCGTCAGCTGTTACATGGTGACGACGATGCGTTTCACCAGAGGTAGAGTCAACCGACAGTGTAGGGCCGCTCAGTGCATCGTGAGAACGACGCATGTCGCGCTTCGAACGACTTTTCCGATTCTGTTGTACAGCCATTTACGCTATCTCCTAAGTTTTATTTACGCTTTAATTCTTGCAACACTGCGAAAGGATTTTCTTTTTCGCCCGGAGTGTCTTCAACGTCACCCCACTGCATTGCGTTACTATCTACCCGACATTCGCGCTCGTCGTGTTTAACTACCACAGGCATCGCCAATATCAGCTCATCTTCAATAATTCGATGCAGTTGGATCTCACCAAGCTCATCTAATTCGATGGGCTCGTAGTCACTCGGCATATCGGTGGCCGTTTGCCGTTTGGTTACTGGCGCGTAAACGAAGTCACTTGTCAGCTCTACCGCCATAGGTTCACCACAGCGCTCACAAGCGACTGTGACGTTGACCGCGGCGTGCCCTTTGACGTGCTTAATGTCTTGCGCGTCCTCGGCAAATTCGAGTTCGGCATCAACATCTGCACAGGGCTCTACCAAAAGCTCTTGTAAACGTTGCATTGCGTTACCTGGGACCAGGCCCACGTAGCTCAACTGTTTACCGGCACTTTTGACCGGATCGACCGAAATAGGAATACGAACCTTCTGCATAGGGCGCGAATGTTAAAGGATTCAGGCGCTGAAAACAAGTGATTTTCAGCTTTTTATATGCCTTATGCCTGGTCTTTCACCAGCAGCGGATTCACCTGCCATTCGCGCAACATGGCGAGCAGGCGAATCAAGGGTAAACCGATTAAGCTGTTTGGGTCATCGCCCTGCATACGGGCAAATAAACTAATGCCCAGCCCCTCGCTCTTAAAACTGCCAGCACAGTTGAGCGGTTGCTCCAGTGCGACATAGCCGCAGATTTCGGCATCAGTTAACTGGCGAAAGGTCACCTGAAAAGGCTCGACACAGGACTGTACACGATCATGGGCACTATCATAGACCGCCAGTCCCGTATAAAAGGTAACGGTTTTGCCACTTGCGGCCTGAAGCTGCGCAATCGCATTTTCCTCAGTATGAGGTTTACCGAGAATCGCGTCGCCAACCACCGCCACCTGATCCGAGCCAATCAGCAGATGCTTGCTGTACTCATCGCGCAGTGCCTTCGCTTTGGCAATGGCCAGACGCTCGACCAGCGCCGGGGCACTCTCTCCCGGCTGTGCGCTCTCATCAACCCGGGGCGCTGCACAAATGAAATCTGGCAGTATTTTCTCTAATAACATGCGCCGATAGGGTGAGGTGGATGCCAATACAATTGCGGTCATAAGGCCTCCCTTTCAGTTAAGCTGTTGCCGGCACGCACGGCAGCCGCCCGCAACGGTAAATAATCATTGAGTTGCTGCCACGAAGACAGCACAGCCAGTGGTTGATGCTGCTGTAGCAACAGCGCTTCGTGAGTGCCAAAATCAACCCCCAGCGCGTCCACCTTTGCCGCGCGCGCCATTTTCAGATCATGGACCGAGTCCCCTATCATCAAGGTCTCATCGGCACTGCACTGTGCTGCTGCCATCAGTTCGTGCAGCATTTGCGGGTGCGGCTTAGAGATACTCTCATCGGCGCACCGGGTAAAATGAAATACATCCTGCAAGGCGGTCTCGGTCAGCACCCGATCCAGACCGCGACGGGCCTTGCCGGTCGCGATCGCCAGTAAATAACCTTGCTCGCGCAGGTTATGAAGCATGGTTTCAACACCGGGGAATAACGGCGTTGGCGTAGGATCCAAATCGACATACTGGTCACGGTATTGCGCCAGAAACGCGGCATGCTGGTCGCTCGTCAGACGTCCGAACAAGCGTTCAATCGCCGGCTCGAGACTTAAACCGATAATATCGCGTACCGCCTGCACCGAAGGCACTGGCAATTGCTGCGTCGTGGCTGTGGCACGCATTGCCGAAACAATACGACCGATGGAATCCATCAGGGTACCGTCCCAGTCAAAGATAATCAGTCGGTAATCTTTGCCGTTCAAGATGCTGCGCCCAATTGTTGCAAGGTGCGGTCCAGGACATCGTCCAATGGCGCCTCGACGGTGATTTCTTTACCACTTTGCGGATGCCGGAAGCTTAACCGTTGCGCATGCAGAAATAACCGGTTCAGCCCTAGCTCTCGCATGAGCCCGTCAAATACCGGATCACCGTACTTATCATCGCAAGCAATCGGATGACCGGCATGCAGTGCGTGCACGCGAATTTGATGGGTGCGCCCGGTAATGGGCGAGGCTTCGACCAGCGTGCTATTGGCAAACTTACGTACGACCCGGAAACGGGTCTCCGACGGTTTACCGGCAACATCCACGCGCACCACCCGCTCACCTGACTTTAAGGTGTTTTTCAGCAGCGGTGCCGCGATCAGTTTGACATGCGCCTGCCAATGCCCGCGCACCAGTGCCAGATAGCGCTTATCCATGGTCTTATTGCGCAACTGCTCATGCAGTGAACGCAGTGCAGAACGCCGCTTTGAAACCAAAATGCAGCCGCTGGTTTCACGGTCCAGTCGATGCACTAGCTCAAGATGCTTCGCTTCAGGACGTAATGCCCGCAAACTTTCAATCAGCCCAAACTGCAATCCTGAACCGCCGTGAACCGCCAGCCCGGCAGGCTTGTTCAGCACCATCAGCAGATCGTCCTCATACAGCACCTGATCATTCAGCGCCTGTACTTGATCCAGTTTGGCTGAAGGTAAGGGATTACGCTCGGCAACCCGCACCGGCGGTATGCGCACTTCATCACCGGCTTGTAAACGATAGTCCGGTTTCGCGCGCTTTTTATTTACCCGCACTTCACCTTTACGCAAGATTCGGTAGACCAGTGATTTGGGTACACCTTTTAGTTGCGCAAGCAAAAAATTATCAATGCGTTGGTCAGCGTAATCGGCGTCGATAGTCAACCAACGAACTTGTTGTTGTGTCGTGTCGTTCATAGACGCGCAGTTTAACATTATCAAAAGAGCCTGACTGCAATTTTTGCAGCAATTAATTTAACTTGTGCTGATCAGCCGTTTCATGGGATAATCGGGCTTCCGGAAAAAGCCGCACCGGTGTAGTTTGAGAGCGGTTCGCGAACTGAAAACAGTCAACAACGCGAGAAACAATACAAGAAATTAGTTGTGGCTTGGCACAAGGCTAGCAATAGCAACACAACTTCCACTTCACGATACGACCTGCGCAGTGCGCACGCTCGAGATCCTGATGGCATGGAACCGAACAGTCACCAAGCCACGTCATGTTAAAGCATCATTTGCGATGACACGGTACGAACACAAGCTTATTTCGGCTTGGTAACCAATTGCGTACCTCACGTTGGTGTCAGTTTACACAACGGGAGGTGTCATTCCACGCTGCGACAGCGCGATGGCAGTCTACAATTCAATCTCGAAATAGCGATGGCGAAGACGCCTTCGTACTGTGTTGTGGCACAAAAAATAAGAGTCACAACCATGAAAAGAATGTTGATCAATGCAACCCAGCAAGAAGAGCTGCGTGTCGCTTTGGTGGACGGGCAGCGTTTATACGATTTAGATATCGAAAGCCCGGGCCACGAACAAAAGAAAGCCAATATCTACAAGGGTAAAATTACCCGTATCGAACCTAGCCTGGAAGCCGCTTTCGTTGATTACGGTGCTGAGCGCCATGGCTTCCTCCCGCTGAAAGAAATCGCAAAAACCTACTTCCCTGAAGGCTATACATTCTCCGGCCGCCCTAATATCAAAGATGTTGTTAAAGAAGGCCAGGAAGTCATCGTCCAAATCGATAAAGAAGAGCGCGGACAAAAAGGAGCTGCGCTGACCACCTTTATCTCTCTGGCAGGTAGCTATTTGGTACTGATGCCAAACAACCCGCGGGCCGGTGGTATTTCACGCCGCATTGAAGGCGATGAGCGCACCGAATTAAAAGACGCCATGAAAGACCTGCAATTGCCGGACGGAATGGGTCTGATTGTACGTACCGCAGGGGTTGGCAAATCAGCCGAAGAGCTGGAGTGGGATCTGAACGTTCTGGTACATCACTGGAGCGCTATCGAAAAGGCCGCAGCAGAGCGCCGTGCGCCCTTCCTGATCCATCAGGAAAGCAACGTTGTGTTCCGCGCTATCCGCGACTACCTGCGCCGTGACATTGGTGAAGTACTGATTGATAACCCGAAAGTCTACGAACAGGTGCGTGAACACGTTGCGCTGATTCGCCCGGACTTTGTCAATCGCGTGAAAACCTACCAGGGCGACGTGCCGCTGTTTAATCATTACCAGATTGAAAGCCAGATCGAATCAGCATTTCAGCGTGAAGTGCGCCTGCCTTCAGGCGGGTCTATTGTGATTGACCCTACTGAAGCTCTGACCTCTATCGATATCAACTCAGCGCGCGCGACCAAAGGTGGGGACATTGAGGAAACCGCGTTCCAGACCAATCTGGAAGCAGCTGAGGAAATTGCCCGTCAGTTACGTCTGCGTGATGTTGGTGGCCTGGTGGTCATCGATTTCATTGATATGACACCAGTGAAGCATCAGCGCGAAGTTGAGAACCGTTTACGCGACAGCCTGAAGCAGGATCGCGCCCGTATTCAGGTTGCCCGTATCTCACGCTTCGGCCTGTTAGAAATGTCACGGCAGCGCTTGCGCCCTTCATTGGGTGAATCTTCAAATCACGTCTGTCCGCGTTGTGATGGCCACGGTACCATCCGTTCGGCAGAGTCACTGGCGCTTTCAATCTTGCGTCTGATTGAAGAAGAAGCACTCAAAGATAACACCATCCAAGTTCAGGCACAGGTGCCGGTCACGGTCGCCACCTACCTGCTTAATGAAAAGCGTAAAGCCATTGCCGAAGTTGAAAAACGCCACTCGGTATCGGTGCTGGTCATTCCGAATCCGCATCTGGAAACACCACATTTTGATGTGAAACGTTTGCGCAGCGACGAAGTTGAAGAAGCCAATAGCTTTACCCTGATCGAGAAGCCTGAAGACGCCGCAACCGAAGTTGTGCTGAACAAAGACAAACCGAGCTTTGAAGAGCCAGCGTTAAAAGGCCTGCAAGCGCCGGCGACGCCCGCACCGACGCCTGCACCTGCAGCGCCGGCGGCGAAGAAAGCCGGTACACCATCACTGTTGCAGCGCCTGGGTAAATGGTTAAGCGACCTGTTTGGCGGTGAAGAAAAAGAAGAAGAGCAAAAGAAACAGCAGCAACGCCGCAGTCGTGATGGTGGTGCCAACCGCCGTGGCGGACGTAATCAGCGTGGCAACAACCGTCGCCGTGGCCAGCAACGTGGTCGCGCACGCGATGAAGACAAAAAAGCTGAAGCAAAAGCTGAAGGCGCTAAAGCTACGGATAAAGCCGCTACCCCTGGCGAGCAGCGCGCTGAGCCAAAAGGTGAGCAAAAGCGCCGTGGTGGTCGCGGTCGCAACCGTCAGCAAGGCGCTGAGCAACAGAAGCCAGAGCAACAAAAAGCCAAAGAGAGTGCCAGCACGAAAGAAAGCGCTCAGGAGCAAGCACCGAAACCACGTCGTCAGCGTCGCAAGCTGGAGAAGTCGGTTCGCGTGAGCAAAGCCGATGCCGGAACCGCGCCAGTTGCGGAAACTGCGCCTAAAGCAAAAGAAGCAACGCCCAAGGCGGAAGCCAGCAAACCTGCTGCGCCAAAAGCGGCCGAGCCGAAAAAGGAACAGGCAGCAGAGCAGCAAGCGAGCGAAGCTAAGAAAGCGCCAAAAGCCGAACCGAAAGCCGAATCGAAAGCCGAAGCGAAAGCCGCAGAAGCAGAAACCAAGCCGACTGAAGCTGAGGTTAAAACTGCTGCTGAGCAGCGTGAAGCAGCGCCGGCTAAAGCACAACCAACTGCGGAAAAATCTGCAGATGGTAGCACCGTTCCTAGTCTGACCATCGATGGCCCAGACGTGGAAGAAACGCCGGAAGAAACGCTGGAAGAAATACCGAAAGAAACTGCGGAACAAGCGCCGGATGAGGCCACTGAAGAGAAGCGTGAAGGTCGTAACCGTTCGCGCCGTAGTCCTCGTCATCAGCGTGCTGCCGGCCAGCGTCGCAAAGACGAGAAAGCTGCTGAGCAGACCGATGACGCGTTGACAGAAAGTGACGCCGGGAACGCGCCAGAAGCAGAACAGGCACCAGAGAAGGCTCCAGAGCAAGTTCCAGAGACGGCAGCTGAGCAAGCCGCGGAAGATGTGCCAGTACCAGCACCAGCAGAGCGCCCGGCAGAAGCCATGGTCGAGCGCCCGGCGGAAGAAGCGCCGGCCGCAGCCAAGGTGCCCTCCTCGCGCCGTGGCAAGGTAGTCAGCGCGCCAATGGCAAAAGCCACAGCAGCACCTCGCTCGGATGACTTTGCCCCACTGGCAGTTGCTGACGACAGCAACCGCGTCAGTATCAACAAAGCCAGCCGCGTTGCGAGTCTGACGCAGGCAAGCGCTACCGCGCAGTCTGACATGGCGAAGTGTACCCCGCAGTAAATTGGGATACGCTCTGCTCACGCCAGAGCATAAAAAAACCGGGCTTGATGCCTAATGCCGATCAGTTAAGAAATATTTTAGCGATCGCTTGACCGATCCTCCCAATAGATCAGAATCCGTAGTTAGTTAACACTGGCTACGGATTTTTTTATGCAACTTACTACAGCGCTGGCAATGGC
>NZ_PIPY01000008.1 GCF_003987065.1 Pseudidiomarina insulisalsae
GCCATTGCCAGCGCTGTAGTAAGTTGCATAAAAAAATCCGTAGCCAGTGTTAACTAACTACGGATTCTGATCTATTGGGAGGATCGGTCAAGCGATCGCTAAAATATTTCTTAACTGATCGGCATTAGCCGTTAAGGCCCTTTTTTTGTGCAAAACATTGAACTTTCCCTGCAGGGCCTCATATTAGAGAGTAAGATAAAACTATCTGACATGAAGTCACGAATCTGGAGACAAATATGAGTGAAGAACGGGTTGAACACCTGAGTATTCCAGTTTTACCGTTGCGCGACGTGGTGGTTTATCCGCACATGGTTATTCCACTGTTTGTCGGTCGTGAAAAATCAATCCGCTGCCTCGAAGCAGCGATGGAAAATAATAAACAGATTTTCCTGTCGGCGCAAAAAGACGCTGGCATTGATGAGCCGGAAGAAAAAGATATCCATGGCATTGGTACTGTAGCGAATATCCTGCAGTTACTGAAACTGCCTGACGGCACGGTGAAAGTACTGGTCGAGGGCGCTCAGCGCGCCGCTATTGATGCATTTGAGGACAGCGAGGACTTCTTCCGCGCCAAAGTGCACTACCTTGAGTCGGAGGCAATGCCCGAGAAGGAAGAAGAGGTCATGATCCGCTCGGCGATCAATCAGTTTGAAGGCTATGTAAAGCTGAACAAAAAGATTCCGCCGGAGGTGCTGACCTCGCTATCTGGTATTGAAGAAGCCGACCGGCTGGCTGATACCATGGCTGCGCATATGCCGTTGAAGCTGAACGATAAGCAAAAGGTACTGGAAATTACCGATGTGCGCGAGCGGCTTGAGTTTTTGATGGCATTGATGGAAGGCGAAATCGACCTGTTACAGGTGGAAAAACGCATTCGCACGCGCGTGAAGAAGCAAATGGAGAAGAGCCAGCGCGAGTACTATCTGAATGAGCAGATGAAAGCGATTCAGAAAGAGCTGGGTGAAATGGAAGAGGGGCCGGATGAGTTTGAGGCGCTGGAAAACAAAATCCAGGAAGCCAAAATGCCGGAAGATGCTGAACAGAAGACGCGGGCCGAGCTGCAAAAATTGAAAATGATGTCACCGATGTCAGCGGAAGCAACGGTGGTACGCGGCTACATTGACTGGATGGTTTCGGTACCGTGGAAAAAGCGTTCACGGATCAAAAAAGATCTGGCCAATGCCGAGAAAATTTTAGATGCCGACCATTATGGTCTGGAAAAAGTAAAAGAACGTATTCTTGAGTACCTTGCCGTGCAACAACGGACCAGCAAGGTCCGCGGCGCTATCTTGTGTCTGGTGGGACCGCCAGGGGTCGGTAAGACCTCATTGGGACAGTCGATTGCCCGCGCCACCGGACGTAAATACGTTCGTATGGCGTTAGGTGGGGTGCGTGATGAAGCCGAAATTCGCGGCCATCGCCGTACTTACATTGGTTCAATGCCGGGTAAATTGATCCAGAAGATGGCCAAGGTAGGGGTGCGTAACCCACTGTTCCTGCTGGACGAAATCGATAAAATGGCTTCGGACATGCGCGGTGACCCGGCATCGGCACTACTTGAAGTGCTGGATCCGGAACAAAACGTCAACTTCAACGATCATTATCTGGAAGTCGATTATGATCTGTCCGATGTTATGTTCGTTGCCACCTCGAACAGCATGAATATTCCCGGACCATTGCTCGACCGGATGGAAGTGATCCGCTTGTCAGGCTATACCGAGGACGAGAAGCTGAATATTGCCAAGCAACACTTGTTGCCGAAGCAGCTGGACCGTAACGGCCTGAAAGATAAAGAGCTGGATATTAAGGACGACGCGATTCTCGGGATTATTCGTTATTACACCCGCGAAGCAGGCGTGCGTAATCTCGAGCGTGAAATTTCGCGCTTGTGCCGCAAAGCGGTTAAAGAGATCGTGCTGGATAAAAGTATCAAGAAAGTCGAGATCAGCCAGGCCAATCTGAAAAATTATCTCGGTGTGCAACGCTACGATTATGGCAAAGCCGAAGAGAACAACCAGATTGGTCAGGTGACCGGCCTGGCGTGGATGGAAGTCGGCGGTGACTTGTTGACGATTGAGGCAACGAACGTCGCCGGTAAGGGCAAGATCACTTCCACCGGCTCGCTTGGGGATGTCATGCAGGAGTCCATCCAGACGGCGCTCACAGTGGTGCGTAGCCGCGCGGACATGCTCGGACTTACTGACGACTTCCATGAGAAGCGTGACATCCATGTGCATGTACCGGAAGGAGCAACGCCAAAAGATGGTCCAAGTGCCGGTATTGCCATGGTGACCGCGCTGGTGTCCTCGCTGACGCAGATCCCAGTGCGTGCTGACGTGGCGATGACCGGTGAGATCACGTTACGGGGTGAGGTACTGGCAATTGGCGGTCTGAAAGAGAAGCTGCTGGCAGCCCACCGGGGTGGCATTAAGCACGTTCTTATCCCTAAGGACAATGAACGTGACCTTGAGGAAATCCGTGACAACGTTAAAGATGACCTCACTATCCACCCGGTACAATGGATTGATGAAGTGCTGGCAGTGGCGCTGGAGCGCCAACCTGACGGCAAAAAAGCCGGCTAAAACGGTAAAATGCGGCCTGCAAGCGCACAACATCGCTGCAGGCCGCATTCTTTCGTCAAAAAATTTATGAAAAAGGGTTCTCAATCGAAAATCTTGTGGTAGCCTAGAGTCAAAGTGAATGGTCAGGGGCAACCTTACAATACCCGCCTGACGTGGCACTTGAACGACAGGGAAACGTAAAAGTAGTCGGGGACCTGTTGAATCGCTTGAACAGACTGTTCAAGCTTGTTATAACCTTCGCTGGCCCATTTAAAAGCTAATGGAACCAAGCAAAATCTGATAATAACAATCTAAGGGGATGATACTGTGAACAAGTCTCAGTTAGTTGACAAAATTGCAGAGGGAGCAGAAATTTCTAAAGCTGCTGCAGGTCGAGCTCTGGACTCTTTTATCGACGCGGTAAGTGACGCGTTAAAGAAAGGTGACTCAGTACAATTAGTAGGTTTCGGCACTTTCACAGTGCGTGAGCGTTCTGCTCGCACTGGTCGTAACCCACAAACTGGCCAGACGATTCAAATCGCTGCGGCTAAAGTACCTTCTTTCAAAGCCGGTAAAGCACTGAAAGATTCAGTAAACTAATCACTGCGGAGCGGTAGTTCAGCTGGTTAGAATACCGGCCTGTCACGCCGGGGGTCGCGGGTTCGAATCCCGTCCGTTCCGCCAGCGAATAGCGAAAGTAACCCGAAGCATGTCTTCGGGTTATTTTTTTTCCGCGTAATGGGATAGAATAACGCGCGGTTAAAAACAGAACATTTTTTGAGGTTAAGAGACGATTATGTTGGAGAGGATTCGTGAAGGGTCACAAAGCTTTTGGGTAAAAGTCTTTCTTGTGCTCATCGCGCTCACTTTCGCATTAGCAGGCATTGGCGGTTATATCGCAAATCAGCCAGCTCCTGCGGTAGCGCTGGTGAACGGGGAAGAAATTACGCAGGCAGAATTTGACCGGGCTGTGGAAAATGAGCGCGCACGTCAACAGCAACAGTTGGGTGATTTTTACGACCAGTTGGCGCGTGATCCGCGCTTCACTCAGCAACTGCGTCAGCGCGTAGTCACTGATCTGGTCAATCAAAAATTACTGGAGCAAGCAGCAACCGCACGCGGTCTGCGCGTATCGGCCGAACAGGTGAAAGCGGCGATTCGTGATATTCCAAGCTTCAAGGTGGCCGGGCAGTTCGATAACGACCTCTACCTGACGACGTTGCGCAGCCTGGGTTACACGCCCGACGGTTTTGCCCGCGTTGTACGTCGTGACCTGGTGACACAACAGTTCGTTCAGGGCATCGTCTCTTCTGAATTCGTTTTACCAAGTGAAGTTGACGCCACGCAGCGCCTGATTGGTCAGACGCGTAGCGGTAAGTATGCGGAGTTCGCGTTGGCCGATTATATTGACCAGGTCGAGGTAGACGAGACTGCGGTTGAGAACTGGTACAACAATAACATTGAGCAGTTCGCCGTGCCTGAGCAGGTGAAGGTTGCTTATGTGCTGATTGATGCTGGTAGTATTGCCGAGCAGATCACCATTGATGAAGAAGAAATTCGTGCCTACTACGAAGGTAATATCGATAACTATTCAACAGCGCCTCAGTATCGCTTCTCGCACATTCTGATCGAAGCCGGTGAAGATGAAGCGGCTGCGCGTGAGCAAGCCAGTGAAATTTTGGCGGAGCTTGAGGCAGGCGCTGATTTTGCCGAGCTGGCGCAGCAATATTCAGACGATGTTTTCTCAGGCGAGCAAGGCGGCGATCTTGACTTCATTGAGCGTGGCACCATGGACGCTGACTTTGAAGAAGCTGCCTTCGCGCTGGAAAATGTTGGGGACATCACTGGTGTGGTAGAAACCAGCTTTGGCTATCACATTATTAAGCTGACCGATATTAAAGAAGGTTCAGTCACACCATTTGCTGAAGTGCGTGCTGAAATTGTCGCCGAGCTTCAGGAAGAGCGCGTCACGCAACGTTATTATGAGCTGCAGCAGCAAGTTTCAGAATTAACCTTTGAGGTTCCTGATACCTTTGCACCGGTTACTGAAGAGCTGGGTCTGCCAGCCCGGGAAACCGACTTCTTCAGCCGTAACAGTGCGCCAGCACCTCTGGATAGCCCTGCAGTTTTGACTCAGGTATTCAGCGATCAACTGATCAACGAGCAATTGAACAGTGAGCTCATTGAAGTCAGTGATACTGAGTCTGTAGTCGTGCGCGTGCTTGAGCATAAACCTGAGACCATCCAGAGCCTCAGTGAAGTCCGTGATCAGGTAGTTGAAAACGTACGTCATGAACAGGCGCAGGAAATGGCGCAACAGGCTGCGGACGAACTGGTGGCGCAACTTCGCGCTGGCGAAGCCACTGCTGCTGAATTTAAAGCACTTGATAATGTCGGCCGCCAGGCACCAAGCCAACCACGCGCCGTGGTGCAGACCTTGTTTGAGCTGAGCGTACCCGCTGCTGATGGTATGAGTGTCGGCACTGCGAATCTTGCCAACGGAAGTGTTGCCGTGGTCGCATTGACCGGCATGCAACAAGGCGAAGTGAATGAAGCGCAGACGGCGCAACTGCAGGAGCAGTTAATCAACAGCTACATGCAGGAAAGCTATCAGGCGGTGGTGAATGCACTACGCGCTGAAGCGGAAATCGAAATTCTGTTAGGGAAGGATAACGCTGAACAGCAATAAGTTTACCGCTTTTTGCAGTCCTCACCGGACACTAAAAAACGCATCCAGTTGGATGCGTTTTTTTATTCAGTAGTCAGGATGGCGGATAAAGTTCCGGTAACCGGGGTTTGTTAGTTGCTTTATCAGGCTCATTAAAGCCTTGCAGGGCGGACTTTAATGCCCGCCATAAGGCTTTACCTTCTTGCCAGTCCTGAGGGGACGCTGCGAAGCGCGCGCGCTGCAGGTGCGCCAGCTGACTGCGCAAGGGGGCATGACCGAGATAATCCCCTAAGGCGTCCAACTGTCCGGCGAGCCCCAGATGAATACGCATCCACTCTTTCAGGGCACGCTCGGTTGCTGCTGCGTCATTACTCAAGCATGCCTGTTTAATCGCTTTCAGATCTTGCCGCGGAGCTGGAGTTGTTGAAGGCTCCTGGTTGCTGACGGGCGCTTTACGACGTCGCCAGAGCCAGGCCAGGGTCAGCAGCCAGAGTAGCAAAAAGATACCGGTCAGCGCCTGCCACAGCTGCAGGTTGCGTATCTCGGCCATCCCTTCAGCGGTATCACCTGCGGTAGCACTTTGGCTGCCAGGCTGTGACTGTTGGGCCGCGTCACCGCTTATTGGACCCCGGTCAGGGCCATCAGCAGGCGCGATTCGCCCGGTCGTGCTGCCGGGGGCGACCTCAATACGCTGCGCCGGAGCACTTGCCATCTGCTGCTGCCGCAACTGGGTATTGAACCAGGGCACTTGCAAGGCAGGCACGGTCAAAGTCCCTGGGCTATGGGGAATGATCGCTACCTGTAACGTTTGTTGTGAAACCAGACGACCGTTGCGCTGGTTCATAGCTGATTCCGGGCTTTCCGGATAAACACTGGCGTCACCCACATCTAACTGCCGCACCAGTTCGTCAAGTCGGGGCAACTGATCTGCCAGCGGTCCCACCGCAGTTAAGCGATAGGTTAGTGTTAAGGGTTCGCCCTGGGTGATTTGCAAGGTCTCGCCATCGGGCTGCTGTGTACCTTCGTTACCAACTGCCACTGACAAGGTAACCAGTTCGGCTGGCAACCAGGTATGTTCAGCGGGCCAGCCGGCGGGGATTGGCAGCACCTCAATTGGTAAATTCGTGGCGGCGGTGGTCACCGACTTGGTTGAAGAAAAACTGGGGAAGAGGGTGCGGTTACTCTCCACGTTTATCTGGCCCTGAAAGACCGGGCCACGAATTTCCTGCGCGCCGGAGCGTTGTGGAATGACCACGAAACTGCGCTGGAACACCTGGAACATGCGCCCGTCAATCACCTCAGTGCTATCGACGTCGCGGCCAACCTGGCGGATATCAGCATCTTCAAGCTGCGGGGGAATAATGTTGCCACTATGCAGATTCGCAGCAAGGTAAAGCTTGGTCGTCAGTTCCACCTGCTCCTGCACGTAGATTTCATCACGGTCAATTTCGACGCGCATGAAGGCATCGCGTTGCTCGGTTAGCTCTGCGGCGTCTGCGGCGACGACTTGCAGGGTAATTTGATTACTTTCGCCACCGGCCAGCGCTACCGGGCCGATACTGTAGTCACCGATCTCTTGCGGTGCTCTCACCACACTGCGAAAGGTTTTCTCGCGCGACGTTTCACCGTTGATGATTTGTGTGGTACTGCTGCTGGAGGTGCCCATGACGTCAAACTCGGTGAGGACCTCGGCCGGGCGCCACTCACGATCTTCAATCAGCTCACTGACGGTGAGGGTCAGAATAAAGGTGTCACCACTGGCCACGGGATTCTTATTCACGCTCAGTGACAGCGTCGGTGCCGTGTCGGTTTGCGCCATGGCTATCGAGCTGAGGCAAAGCGCGGCAACGCTTAAGGCTGCAATCGACAGGAAACGTATTTGATTTACCACTGTTTATCAACTCCTTGCGGCGGACGTTCGCGGGCCCGGCGGCGCGCTTCAAGTTCCATTTTGCGCTGTAACAGAAAGGCCGGGTCGTCTTCAATACGATTGAGCCAGTTTTCCATTTGCTGGCGTTGTTCTTCACTAAGTTGCTCGGCGCTGGGCATGCCCTGCTGGTTTTGCGGTTCGCCTTGCTCCGCTGCATCCTGCGCTCGTTGCGCCTCAGTCTCAGCATCCTGGCCTTCGGGCGGTTGTTGTTCTGCCTCGCCACTTTGTTGCTGCTGTTGTTGTTGTTGTGCTTCGCTCTGTGAGCCCGACGGCTGCGATTCCTGCGGTTCGCCGTCGCCCTCTTGTTGCTGCTGTTGCTCTTGTTCGCCCTGACCTTCGCCTTGTCCCTGCTGCTGTTGCTGTTGTTGCTCACGTTGTTGCTCGGCGAGGCGTTCGGCCAGCTCAAGGTTCGCCTGTGCCTGACTAAGCTCGGGGTCACGTTGCAGTGCCTCACGATAAACATTGGCCGCTTCGTCAAAGCGCTGTAATTGCATCAGTGTATTGCCCTGATTGTAATACCCCTGCGCATTGTCAACCTGAGAGAAGTCCTGTAACGCCTGCTCATAGGCGCCGCGGCGATAATTGGCAGTTCCCCGCTGCCAGGGATCCTCGGCAATTGCTGCAGCGCGGTCATAATTTTCATTGCGCAATGCTTCATCCGCTTGCTGGTAAGGGGTTTGCCATAATTGCTCATGCCACTCTAACCCTTCTTGCTCAGCGGGCGACGTGGGCGCTTGCTGGGCATAGGCAATTGTTGGCATAAGTAATGCGCCACAGCTGATGAGCAACATACCACTCAATAAGACACCGCGTCGTGCCAGAGGTAACATAAAAACTAGGGCTGCTGCCAGCAGCCACGGGCCTCGATCAACCCAGGCGTCGCCTTGTTGATCCTCGTTATCACTGCCTTCGCGGCTTAATGGTTCCATATTACTCAGATAAAGAATATCTTCCTGATCCTGGCGGACCTGGGTAAAGCGGCCATTACTGAGCTGCGCAAATTGTTGCAACCGGCCCGGCACCATTTTCGGAATCACTATCTCGCCGGTACTGTCCCGTAACAGCTTACCGTCCGCAAGTTCAATAGGTGCGCCCTGTGCAGTACCGACGCCCAGAATCGCCAGCCGGTGCGGATGGCGACGGACAAATTGGGTGATCTCTTGTTGATCACGGGTATCAATACCGTCAGTGAACCAGTAAATATCCCCCTCGGCGTAGCCAGCTTCGCGTAACAAACGGTCCGCAAGCTCAAGCGCCGCCAGCGGATAACTGCCCTGGACCGGCATAATATCGGGCCGCAGCGCGCGAATCAGGTTGCTTAAGCTGGCCGAGTCCGATGTCAGTGGACTGATAACATAGGCGTCACCCGCGTAGGCAATCAGTCCTGTTTCGCCGTCAAGTTGCTCATTGGCCAACGCCATTGCCTTGTAACGTGCCTGGGTCAGACGGTTGGGCGCAACATCAGTGGCAAGCATGGATTGGGAGACATCCATCACAATGACCTGACCCGCCTGTAACTGGAATACCGGTTGCGGCTTACGTTCCCAGGTTGGTCCGGCGAGTGCCAGTATCAGCAGGCTCAATGCCAACGGCAGCAACCAGATACGCCACTGTCCCGAAGCCTTACCGCTGTCCACGACTAGTAACTGAGCCAGATGTGGCGCCACCACCTGACGCCAGCCGGATTGCCTGCCGCGCCGGCGCCAGAGTATACCGATGACAATGGCCACCAGCGTCAGCGCAAGCAACCACCAGGGGCGGATAAAATGAAACTCGTTCAATATAGCGGAGAGGTTCATGAGGCAGCCCTCCGCCAGCGCTGCTGAAACAGCGAGGTTATAATAAAGAGTAATGTGAAGAGTCCCAGCGCGATACCTGCAGGCCAATAGAAGAGTTCAGTTTGCGGACGGCGTAACTGCTCATCGCCGCTCACCGGCTCATAGGCATCGAGGGTCTGATAAATCTGCTCGAGCTCTTCGGTGCTGCGGGCGCGAAAATATTCACCACCGGTGGCCTGCGCCAGGCCCTGCAGCATTGCTTCGTCAAGATCACGACTGGGGTTGACCTTACGCTTACCGAAGAAGCTGTCAACGATGACTTCATCCGCACCTACACCGATGGCGTAAATTTTAACCCCATAGTAGCTGGCTAACTGGCGCGCCTGCTCAGGTGAGACGTTGCCAGCGGTGTTTTGACCATCGGTGAGTAAAATCAGAATTTTATTACTCTCTTCGTTATCGCGAAAGCGCTTGACCGCTAGCGCCACGGCATCACCAATCGCTGTGCGCTCGCCAATCAGCCGTAACTCAGCTTCTTCCAACATTTGCCGGACGCTGGTTAAGTCATAGGTGATGGGCGCTTGCACATAGGCGGTATCAGCGAACAGAATAAGACCCATTTTGTCGCCTTTGCGCCGCTCAATAAAGTCGCTGACGACATGTTTGACCATCGTCAGACGATTCACTTCACGCCCTGCAATCTGCATATCAGCGATTTCCATACTGCCGGACAGATCCACCGCCAGCACCATCTCCCGTGCTTCACTGCGAATCTGAACCGGTTCGCCCAGCCACTGTGGGCGGCACAGCGCGAGAATCAGTAAAGACCAGATAATAAGTAGCAATAAGGCCGGCCAATAGCGCCGCGCGGTTGTCTGCTGCGTGCCACCGCCACCCAAGGCGCGCGGTAATATAAGTGTTGAAAACTGTTTTTGCCGGGCGCGCCGTAACCACCAGAGCAAAGGGGCGAGAAACCATACCAGCGTAAGCCACGGCCAGGCAAACTCAATCATGGTCACCTCCGTGTCGCTGTTTTTTGGCTGGCGGCAAGGCCTGCTTTAACCAGTGTCGGGCGAAGTCATAGTATTGCTGTTGTAGTGCCGGTGCGCGCTGGCGCTCGGGCTGGAACGCGGCGTGTTCAGCTTCCACCAACAAATCGTAGTAGTTGGCGGCCTGGCGCTCGTTCAATTGGGCAAGCAGAAAGTCGCGCCAACGGTTACCTGACAAGCCCGCCACCTGATGCGCGGGGAAGTAGGCGAGCGCTGTCTGCTTCAGCAGCAGATTGATAGCATTAATCGACATGCCCGGATGTAACTGGCGCAATGCGGCGCGCCGCATGCGACGCCGGCGATAGCTGGCAACTAAACCATAGCCACAACCCAGCAGTATCGCCAGCACCAGGGCGCCGAGCAGATACCAGCCGGGCGCCAGCGGCCACCAGTGTGCGGCGGGTGGTGCGATAATCTGCTGCATCTCCTGCAGCGCGGGTGTATCGATCACAACATTACCTCCGGCCACTGTTCTTCAATCGGGCGGGCCGCACTGAACTGGCGTAATTCAAGACCCAATTGTTGCAGTTGCAGTAATAACTCCTGCTGCTGTTGCGACACTTCGCGCACATAATGCTCGCGCGCTTGTTGATCGCCGGCGGCAAAATGGCGCTGTTGACGGCCATTGCTGATGGCGATGTCCTGCTGGGCTAGTTCCTCGGGGAGTCGATTCTCCAGCGGGTCGGAACACTGTAGCACCTGCAATGAATTATGACGTTGCAAGGTTTGCAGTAACAGCTGTGTAGCGTCAGAAAAGCCCTGCCAGTCACTGATGATATGAATGATGGTCCCCGGTTTTGCAAGCTGTTGCGCGCGCCGTAACAGGTCGTCCAGGGGCACCGCAGTAACTGCCGCAGAGGCATCGGCGTCGCGCCACAACGCAAGACTTTCGTTTTGCATTTCGACCAGACTATGCAGAATCCGCAAGGCGCCTTGCTGACGTGCCTGAGGTCGTAGCTCGACATGCCGGGTAGGATGACCAATGAGGGCCCCCACACGATCCCCGCGTTGGACCGCAAGCCAGGCCAGCGCCGCAGTCAGATGGCAGGCAAGTACGCTTTTTAAGGTAAGTTGACTGCCAAAGTGTTGTGATGCTGCCAGGTCAACGACAAATAGCACCGGGCGCTCGCGCTCTTCACGGAAAAGCTTGGTGTGCGGACTCCCGGTACGCGCGGTGACGCGCCAGTCAATGGCGCGAACGTCGTCGCCGGCCTGGTAATGCCGGACTTCGTCAAATTCCATGCCGCGTCCGCGGGTTTTGCTCAGTAACGCGCCGGTCTGTGCTTTCGGCGGATGTAGCTTACGATGGCGGGCAAAAGCCGCGGCCTTGCTGCGATAATACATAAGCTCAGCGATGCCGACCGCAACGCCGTCACTATGCCACTGCCGGAGCCATTCATTGACGTTAACCATAGCCACCTTGATCAGGGTGTGGGAACTTCTTGCAAGATCAGCTGCAAGGCTTGGTCGGCGGTGACGCCGTCAGCTTCGGCCTGATAACTCAGGATGATGCGGTGACGCATGACGTGGCCGAATACTGCCTGAATGTCGTCAGGCGTGACAAAGTCGCGGCCGCTGAGCCAGGCTTTCGCTCGTGCGCAGCGGTCCAGTGCGATCGTCGCGCGCGGACTGGCGCCGTAACTTAACCAGCGCGCCAGGTCAGTGGAGTAATGCTCAGCCTGACGCGAGGCGATAACCAGTTGCACCAGGTAATTCTCAACCGTCTCGTCCATAAATATTTCCAGCACCTCTTTGCGGGCGTTAAAAATATCTTCCTGACGCAGCGGGGTTGGCATGGCAACCTGACCATGCAGTTCTTCGCCGCGGTTGAGACGCAAAATGTCGAGTTCAGTCGCAGCCGCGGGATAGTCGATATTCAGCTGCATTAAAAAACGGTCCAGCTGCGCTTCGGGCAGCGGGTAAGTACCTTCCTGCTCCAGCGGGTTTTGGGTCGCCAGCACCATAAACAGGTTGGGCAGGGGGTAAGTGGTCCGGCCCACGGTAATTTGTCGCTCTGCCATGGCCTCAAGCAACGCCGACTGCACTTTTGCCGGGGCGCGGTTGATCTCATCCGCGAGAATGACATTATGAAATAATGGCCCTTGCTGGAATACGAACTCGCCGGTCTCGGGCCGATAAATATCCGTCCCGGTCAAATCAGCAGGAAGTAAGTCGGGGGTGAATTGCACGCGATGGAAGTCACCTTCAATGCCCTTGGCCAGGGCATTCACCGCGCGGGTTTTAGCAAGCCCTGGCGGGCCTTCGACCAACAGATGGCCGTCAGCCAGTATGGCAATCAATAAACTTTCGGTAAACTCGGACTGCCCGAGTACCTGACTGTCCAGATAATTTCTCAGGCTTTGGAATTGTTCTGCAGCCATGTTGACCCCTAATGTGGTAGCTGTGTCTATACTCTAAGTATGTACTTTACCGAAAACAACAGTTTAATTCTTGGGATGAACCCGCTAGAATTTGTAATAAATCGTGAGGTCTGACCAGATCAGAAATCAACCCATTTAACGGACAGAGGTAGTGAAACATGACGTCACGTCAGCAATTGACTACGCCAAAGGGCGACCGCATCGCCGTGGTTGCAGGCTTACGCACGCCGTTTGCCAAACAAGCCAGTTACTTTCATGGTATTCCAGCGTTGGACCTGGGCAAAATGGTGGTGCAGGAAATGCTCAATCGTTATGAACTAAGTGGCGACGAGGTTGAACAACTGGTCTTTGGCCAGGTGGTGCAGATGCCATCCGCGCCCAATATTGCGCGCGAAATCGTGTTGGGCACCAGTTTACCGGTCAGCACTGACGCTTATAGTGTATCGCGTGCTTGCGCAACAAGCTTTCAGTCCACTGTGAACATCCTTGAATCGATGCTTGCCGGAAATATCAGTTGCGGTATTGCCGGTGGCGCGGACTCGTCCTCGGTACTGCCAATTGGTGTGACCCGCAAACTGGCGATTGCCCTGGTTGACTTAAATAAAGCCAAAACCCTCGGCCAGCGTCTGAAAATTTTAAAACGCCTCAGCTTTAAAGATTTGAAGCCGGTACCGCCGGCGATTGCAGAATACAGCACTGGCATGACCATGGGGGATACCGCTGAGCAGATGGCCAAAACCCATGACATTGACCGAGCTGATCAGGATGCGTTGGCGCACCGCTCGCATACGCTGGCGCAAGAAGCTTGGGAGGACGGAAAACTTGACGATGAGGTCATGACAGCTTATGCCGAGCCTTACGAGGACTTCTTACGTCGTGACAACACCATTCGCAGTGACAGTAAGCTCGACAGCTACGCCAAACTACGCCCGGTATTTGATCGTAAGCACGGTTCGGTCACGGCCGCAAACAGCACACCGCTGACCGACGGCGCCGCTGCGGTCTTGCTGATGACCGAGAGTCGGGCTAAGGCGTTAGGCTACGACGTGCTGGGCTACATAAAAAGCTATGCATTCAGTGCCATTGGTGTTGAAAAAGATATGCTGATGGGACCCTCATTTGCGACACCAGTGGCGCTCGATCGCGCCGGCATGAAGTTGAGCGATCTTGATCTGATCGATATGCATGAAGCTTTCGCCGCGCAAACCCTGGCCAATGTAAAAATGTTCGCCAGTAAGAAATTTGCCGAGGAAAAACTCGGTCGCAGTGAAGCCATTGGCGAAATCGATATGACTAAATTCAATGTACTGGGCGGGTCCATTGCTTACGGACACCCCTTCGCAGCTACCGGCGCGCGTATGATCACCCAAACCTTGCGGGAACTGAAGCGCCGCGGCGGCGGAACCGCTCTTACCACGGCCTGTGCAGCAGGCGGACTTGGTGCAGCAATGATTCTGGAGAGTAACTAATGAGTGATAAGCAACGCGCATTTACCCTCGAAACCCGTGACGATGGCGTCGCCGTGATTCACATCGACGTGCCGGGCGAGTCAATGAACACCCTCAAGTCCAGCTTCGCTGATGAAGTAAGTGAGGTACTGAATAAACTTGAGCAGCTCGATGATCTGAAAGGTGTGGTCATTATTAGCGATAAACCGGGATCCTTCGTCGCCGGCGCCGATATCAGCATGATTGATGACTGTGACAATGCTGCAGACGCTGAGAGTCTGGCGCGGCAGGGACAGGCCATGTTCGATCGCATTGAACAACTGAAAGTGCCTGCGGTTGCCGCTATTGATGGCGCCTGTTTAGGTGGTGGCCTGGAACTCGCCATGGCCTGTCACTACCGTATTTGTACCGACTCGGAAAAGACCAAATTAGGCTTACCGGAAGTCAAACTGGGACTGTTACCAGGCTCAGGTGGTACGCAGCGCCTGCCGCGGCTGGTCGGTATTCAGGAGGCGTTACCACTTATTTTGACCGGCAAGGAATTACGCCCTAAGCAGGCCAAAAAGAAAGGTATTGTCGATGAAGTGGTGCCGGACAGTATTTTGCTTGACGCTGCAGTTGAAAAAGCACTGAAGAGCAAAGCGAAAGTGCGCCGTGCCAAGCTGAGCCTGTTTAACAAGGCCCTGGAAAAAACCAGCTTCGGCCGCAGTATTATTTTCAAAAAGGCGCGTGAGCAGGCGCAGTCCAAGGGTAAAGGCAATTATCCGGCGCTGGATAAGATTGTCGATACCATTGCCTATGGTGCTGACCATGGGTTTGAAGAAGGTCTGCAGTATGAAGCGCGGCAGTTTGGCGAGCTGGCGATGACGCCGGAGTCGCAGCAGTTGCGCAATATTTTCTTTGCCACCACGGCGATGAAAAAAGAATCCGGCGCAGGTGACACCAAGCCACGCGAATTGCAGCGCGTAGGCGTACTAGGTGGCGGCCTGATGGGCGGCGGTATCTCCTATGTGACGGCGGTCAAAGCTGAACTACCGGTGCGTATTAAAGATATTAAAGAAGACGGCATTGTGCACGCAATGAAATATAGCTACGACCTGCTGAATAAGAAGGTCAAACGCAAGCATATGCGTCGCGCGGAACTCGAAAAGACCATGCTGCGCTTAAGCGGAACGCTTGACTACAGTGGCTTTGAGCGTGCCGATGTGGTGATTGAAGCGGTGTTTGAGGACCTTGATCTGAAGCAGAAGATGGTTGCCGACATTGAGGCCAACGCGAAAGAGCAAACGATTTTTGCTACCAATACGTCAAGCCTGCCTATTACGCAGATCGCGGCAAAGGCAAAACGGCCGGAAAATGTCATCGGCTTACATTATTTTTCACCGGTTGATAAAATGCCGCTGGCAGAGATTATCACGCATGCCAAAACGTCCGATGAAACCATTGCAACCACCGTTGCGCTGGCAAAGAAGCAAGGTAAAACACCGATTGTGGTGCAAGACGGCGCTGGTTTCTATGTGAATCGTATTCTGGCGCCTTACATGAACGAAGCGGCCCGACTGGTACTCGCCGGTGAGCCAATTGACGATGTCGACCAGGCGCTGGTTAAATTTGGTTTCCCGGTGGGCCCGATCAAGCTGATGGACGAAGTAGGTATTGATATTGCTGCGAAAGTCGCGCCGATTATGGCAGATGAGTTGGGCGACCGTTTTCGTGCCCCTGAGGCTTTTGATAAACTGCTTGATGACGACCGCAAAGGCAAAAAGAACAAAAAAGGTTTTTACTCGTATTCGGGCAAAAAGCCTGGCAAAGAGGTCGACAGCAGCGTCTATGAACTGCTTGGGGTAAAACCTGAAAGTAAACTGCAGGCCGGTGAAATTGCTCGGCGCACGGTATTTTTGATGCTCAATGAAGCCGTTTACTGTCTTGCCGAAGATATTATCCGCAGTCCGCGCGACGGTGATATCGGTGCTATCTACGGCATCGGTTTCCCACCATTCCGCGGCGGCCCGTTCCGCTATATCGATAGCATGGGTTGCGCTGAGGTTGTGGGGCAGTTACGAGCTTATGCAAAAGAGCATGGTGATCGCTACGAGCCGGCGCCACTGTTAGTAGAGATGGCCGACGAAGGTGCCAAATTTTATCCGGAGTCGTGAATAAGGTACATTGGCAGTCAGGCTGTTAATACGGTTTGGCTGCCAGTTCAGGAGGTAGGTTTGTTAATTGCGCTGTGTAGTTTGTTGTCTGCGCTACTGTTATATGTACAAGCGTTACGCAATGCGATGGGTGCTAAACGCTGGGGCCTGGCGGGCTTATTATTAGGACCGATGGTAGTGCCGATTTTTATCTCGCAAAAACGCTTAACCCTGATGCGTGCCATGGGACGTGACAACGTGCTCTGGCAGCCCCATTAAACTGTCTTTTTAAGCGTCGCAAGCGTCGTGCTGATATGCTCGAGAAACTGGTCGCGGCGTAACGGCTGAGCGAACAGATACCCTTGTGCAAACTCACATTTTAGATTACTTAGCGTGTTAGCCTGCTCCAGGTCAACTACGCCCTCAGCAACGACATCCAGCCCTAAATTGTGTGCCATGGCGACAATCGACGCTACCATGTTGCGATCGCGCTCTGCACCATTAATGTCATCAATAAAGGCCTTATCGATTTTCAGTGTCTGAATCGGGAAGCGTTTCAGGTACGCCAACGAGGAATAGCCGGTACCAAAGTCATCTAACGCCAGATGAATGCCCAATTTATTTAGCTCGGTCATAATTTCAATGGCGCGTTCAGGATCATCCATCACCACACCCTCGGTAATCTCAAGCTCAAGGTAGGTTGGGTTGAGCTTTTCCTCTTTGAGAATGGTGGTGATTTGTTTGGCTAAATCCGGTTGCAGGAATTGCTTCGCGGATAAGTTGACCGCGACCCGGCCGTCCACTGCACCCGCTTCAACCCATTCGCGCATATCACGACAGGTTTGACGTAACACCCGCTCACCGACTTCAATAATCAAGCCGGTTTCTTCGGCCATCGGGATGAACTCGGCCGGACTGACGATACCGACATCAGGAATTTCCAGCCGGACCAGCGCCTCAAGTCCAACGAATTTATTGGTTCGCAGCGACACTTTGGGCTGGTAATGCACCTGCAGATAATTATTACGTAGCGCGTGACGCAACTGGTTTTCAACCTGCAAACGGCGCACCGCATTCTTGTTCATCGACTCGTTAAAGAACTGATAGGTTGCGCCACCACGGTTCTTTGCATGATACATAGCGGTGTCTGCGTTTTGCAGCAATTCCTGCGACGACTGGCCGTCACTGGGGTAGACCACAATGCCAATGGAGCTGCTCACGACAATATCATGACCGCTGATATGAAACGGCTGCGACAGGCTCTCCAGAATACGTTTGGCTGCGGAGGTAATGACGCGGACGTCGGTGGTGTCCTCAAGCATCAGCACAAATTCGTCGCCGCCAAGGCGATAAAAGGTATCCTGCGCTCTGCCGACTTCTGCCACGCGTTCGGCCACGTGCATCAGTAAGTGGTCGCCCACTTCATGGCCGAGGGAGTCATTAATCTTTTTAAAATCATCGAGGTCAAAGAGCAGCAGCGCGTGCATGATGCGTTTGCGCACCAGGTTCGAATGACTTACCTGAAAGTAAGAGCGGTTCGGTAGTCCGGTCAGGGTATCTGTGTTGGATAACCGACGTAATTCGCGCTCCGCGTTTTTACGGTCAGTAATATCTGAGAAGGTCGCCACGTAGTAGCTGATTTCTTTATTTTCATCACGGATGGCGTCAAAGGTCAGTTCAATCTGGTAAACCGTGCCGTCTTTGCGCAGGTCTTCAAGCTCGCCGTGCCAGCTACCGTGCTGTTGCACGATTTGTTTGATCTGTTCCAGATAGTCAGGGCTGTAAAGCGCAAATTGCAACGGGCGACCGATGACATCATCGCGACGATAGCCGGTTATCTTGCTAAAGGACTGGTTGGTTTCAACCACTTTAAATTGTGCATCGTAAATACATACGCCGTCGGAAATATTGGTAATCGAGGCGGCAAGCATTTTTAAACGTTCTTCGGCGGTGACCAGAGGCGTAATATCTTTAAGTGTGCCTGTCATCCGTTTCGGTTGTTGCTGTTCGTCGTAGGTGACAATTTTGCCGCGGTCTAACACCCACATCCAACCTTTTCCTGAGGCGACCCGGTAGGTTTGTTCGTAATGATCGGTTTTACCTTCAAGGTAGTGGCGTAGCGCGCGTTGTACTTTATGCAGGTCGGCCGGATGAATATTTGATTTGCCTGCCTCGTCACCAAAGCGAATACCGTCCTCAGGGAAGGTTTTCAACTGCCGCCAGGTGTTGTGACGATGCAGTTCGTCGCTGTCAATATGCCAGTCCCATAACTGGTCGCCGCTGCCCCACAGGCTTAACTTAAGTCGCTCTTCACTGTCACGGAGCAGGTGAATGGCCTGGCGCCGCGCGCTGATAATAGCGCCCACAGCCACCAGCATGCTAATAATCAGTACCGCGTAAAACGCAATAGCCCACGGCGATAACCATAACGGCGCGGCGACTTCCAGCGCAATGGAGCGGGTACCAAACCAGTAATTACCATTCGGTGACGCTTCAACCATGAAATTGTAATTACCAAAATCAAGATTGGTATAGGTAGCCCGGCGATAATCGGCGTCGGTGTAGATCCAGTCCTTATCAAAACCGGCGAGTTTATAGCGATACTGTAACTTCTGCGCGGAGGGCGCATAGGGCGCGCCAAATTCGATGGTAAGAGGTTCTTCAATACGTGGTACGTAAAGCTGAGTGGTACTGTAAAGTTGCGGTAAATTGCGATCATCAAGCTGATCGGCGCTAATGGGTTTGTTGGCGACGCGTAAGGTAATGAGCTCAACACGCCAATCACTGCCCGGATTCGTGGGTTGTGCCAGAGCAGAAGCAGACAGCGCCACGCCGAACAGCATCAACGCCAGCCGTGGCTTTAAAGAAATAGCGGAACGCCCAAAGAAGCTGTTGCTTCGGGTACGGGTCCTCCACGACTTTCTTAAGATGCTCTTAAAGCGCACGTTTCATCCCATGGTCGGGTTGCTTTTTACCACAACTCTTATTTTTGTTATATCGCTCAAGTTAACCAATAAAAGTAGGGCTGTCAAAGTTCTTTAGGTCCTGCTGTAATAAAGCCCTGACGCTCGGTCGCCAACAGGTGTTTACATAATTCACTAGTGAAATAAGAGGTACTATTCGACTCCAGATGCTGCGCCATGCGCTCGAGTCGATCAAAACTCACCTCAGCCGGCGCTATTGTGTTCCATAAACGCTGGCTGCGTAAACGTAAATTCGTATCAGGCTCACGTAATTTACGTATCAGGTAATGCTGAATGCCAGCCAGCTCCTCTTTGGCAACGGCTCCAAGCTGTTCGCTGAAGTTCTTTAGAAACGCTTTCATGCGCGCCTGTACCTGTGCCGCGTCATAACGACTCGATTGTACGTACATGAGCAGATGGGGGCGTTGCTCAATGGGCATGTAGGTACTGCCGACCAGATAACCTAGTTGCTGCCGGGTGCGCAGTTCATTAAACAAATGCGGTTGAATAAACTGGTTCAGTAATAATAGCGAGGTTTGCTCGGCAATGCTGGTATTGGCCCCCTGAATAACGAACAATACCGCATGATCACTATGCCGCGTTTGTAACTGGCCTCGTTGCTGTAGTCGGCCCGAGTCAACCAGGTCACTCAGTTCATGGGTGGCGGGCATACTTTCCTGCAAGCCCGCCGTTAACCGAAAGTGCTGCCGGGCACTTTGTAACAGCGGGCCGACGCGATCGCTATTCAGGTCGCCATGCGCAAAAATTTTAAGCTCGGCACGATTAAACAGAGCCTGACGCCAGTCGTCAAATTGTTGCCGGGTTACGTCAGCCAACGCCAGCGCCAGATCGCTCAGCGCATACATCTGTGGCTGCAATAAAACATTTAAGCGAGCGAACAAAAGGTTAAGTGGCTTATTCGCCAGCGCGGACTGCCAGTTCGACTGTAGCTTCTGATGAATATCCTGCCAGCGCGCGGCACTGAAATCGGTAGCAACAAAACGCTGTAACAGGTCAGCGGCAAGCTCTACAGCGCCATGGGAGTAACCGCTGATATGCAAGGTTATGCCATAGTGCTGCGGATAAATATTAAAATGCAGGCCGGCAACTTCGGCATCGTAGCAGGCTTCATTGAGCCTATCGATCATAAGCTCGCACCAGAGCCGGGCACAGGCATAATGACTGGCGCTGGCAGTGACTTGCGGCAGGGTAAACTGACAGTAAATGTGCGCTTTGGGCGCACGGAAATCAGGATCCTGTAACAACCACAGCTGTAGGCCTGGCGCAACCTCCTGTAACTGTGGTTGCTGTTGCACTGGTTCACTTAGCGGTAAAGGTGACTCCAACGGTTGCAGGTAACTGTTTGGTGCTGGCAGTTGGATAGTGCTCGCGGGAGGCTGCTGCCAGGCTGTCAGCACCTGTGATTCGATGGCCTGCAACTGATAATCTGTGCCATAAATCGGCTCATGTTCGCGCACCGGAAGATCGCGGTGGATGAGTGTCATTCGCAAATGTTCAGCATCCATTTGCTGCAGTAGTTGGTTTGCCTTGTCGTGATTCAGACCGGCCATGCGATAATCGCCAAAGATAATATCCTGTGCCGTATAGTGATGCATATTGATGGCCAGTTGTGGCGCTAAATCGGACGTACGTGCCGGCTCCTGAAACCGGAACGCGTTAGCGATGGCAATTTGCCGCTCCTCATAACGCCATTCTTGCAGGCCCTGCTCACGTATGTGCCGGACCGCGGCAATTACCTGTTCGGTAATCCTACCAGTGTGCTTTAAACCGTCCGCAGTTAGCTGCATATTCAGGTTAAAGTCCTTGAAATTACTGCCACTAATGCCGCCTCCAGCTGACAGGCTGTTAATTAAATTACTGCGATGAAGCTGGGCATAAAGGCTGCCGGGCCCCTCATAACCCAGTAAATGCGCGAGGAAGCTGGTGGTCTTAAATGGATAATCGCTGTCGATTTCGGGTAGCGCGAAAGCCAGAATCAGGCGTCGCGCGTCTTTTAACGGACGCACGTTCAGTTGCACACCCAACTGGCTCGGTAAATAGAGCGGCTGTTGCTCGGCCTGCTTTGCTGGTCCGCCACCGGGAATGACTGAGAAATAGTGGCAGGCATAGTCTTCGAGAACATCGAGTGACTGAGGCCCCGCGAGGACCAGGGTCATGCGGTTTGCCCGATACCAGGTGGCAAAAAATTGTTGCAGGTTCTGGCGTAATACTGAGGTATCGCCATCTTGTGTCAGCGTGGCGAGATTGCCTACCGAAAACTTGGCAAAGGGGTGGGCCGGATTCGATGTCGCTTTATGAACCTGATAAAGGCGTCTTAATTCGTCGTTCTTCTTTAACCGGAACTCCGACTCGATGCCATTCACTTCTTTGGCGATCCAGTCTGGATTAAAGGTCGGTTGGTAAAAAAAGCGTGAAAACCGGTCGAGTAGTGGCGCGAACTGACTTGCATCTACGCTGCAGTAGTAATTGCTGTACTCGGTACCGGTCCATGCGTTGTGGTGGCCGCCGTGCTGGTGAATGAAGTCCTGATAAGCGGTAGCCTCCGGGTATTTTTCGGTGCCCAGAAACAACATGTGCTCGAGAAAGTGAGCCAGACCCTGTGAGTCTATCGGATCCTGGAAGTGACCGGCAGCAACCGCCAGCGCCGCGGTACTTTGCTGCGCTGCCGCGTCGTGTACTAAGGTACAACGTAAGCCATTGGTGAGCGTTACCACCGCATAGCTACGATGGTCTGTAGGGCTTTTTATTATGTCACTAAAACGCTCGAGGCTGTTGCTCGGTTCCATACACTCCCCATTTGGTGCGCAGAGTTGTGGAAGTGCGCTGGCAACGGCCTGATTATTGATCCAGCGGCGTATCGAAATTTTTCGGACGGTCGAAATCGCCAGCATAGCTGACCAGGCGATCGTCGACAAAGGTTAAGGTCACAGTACGACGGTAATCATTACCACGGCCAGAGTCCATATTAAAAACGTAAAACCAGGTGTCATCGGTAAATACATTTTCAGCTACGGGAGCGCCGAGCACATAGTTCACTTGCTCTTTACTCATACCTACCCGTAACTGGTCAACATCACGCTGTTCCAGATAGTTACCTTGAGGAACATCAATGCGATGTACCAGTCCATCAAAGACCGTGCATCCACTCAGAGCGATGACAAGACTTGCCAGCAGTAATTTCTTCATAAGAATTCGACTTTACTTCATGTTAATAGAGTTCAATAGTTCCGATGATAAACAAAGCCAACAGGAATAACTAGCCTTGTCGCAACAGATTGACCGATTTCTCCGGTAAAGGTTGCATCATGGCCTCTAACAAGCTGTTGCCAGTAGCTCCTTTGCGTTTGCCTTGGTGGTATCCGTAATCTGATCCCCCCCCAACAGCCGTGCCAGTTCAATGACACGATGCTCATCATCAAGTTGCGTCATATGGGTCTCGGTATGCGCGCCATCGGTGGTTTTATCGACGCGTAGTTGTTGATGGGCCATTGCGGCGACCTGGGGTAAGTGCGTCACGCAGATCACCTGGTTGTGCTTACCTAATTGCCGCAGTAATTTACCAACAGTCGCGGCAGTTGCGCCACTGACACCGACATCTACTTCATCAAACATGAGCGTCGGTGTGGTCATCTGGGCTGCAGTGATAACCTGAATAGCCAGACTGATACGCGATAACTCACCACCGGAGGCTACTTTTGCCAGTGCCTGTAACGGCTGTCCCGGGTTGGTCGTTACCTGAAACTGTATCTGATCGGTTCCCTGACGGGTTGCCGGTGCGTTAGCCTGGTGCTCAACGGCAATAACAAAACGTCCGTGCGGCATGTTCAGCGCCTGCATAGAGCGGGTAATTTGCTCACTTAACTCGTGCGCGGCGGCGCTACGCTGGGCTGAAAGTCGGGCCGCCGCGTGTCGGTAGCTTTGTGCTGCGGCCTGTACTTCTTCGTCCGAATTTGCCAACGCGGCTTCGGCTTCATCCAGCTCAGTTAATTCAGCGCGTAATTGCCGATGTACCTCTGGCAGCCCAGCGGGTTCTAACTGATGTTTACGTGCTAGCTGCACGGCTTGGGTAACGCGTTTTTCGGCCTGTGCCAGCGCTTCATCGTCCAGCTCAATGGCATCACTGTAATGGCGTAGCTCGCGGGCCGCTTCTTCAATTTGCACGCTTGCATCGTTCAGCATTTTGACCGCCGGCTCCAGTGCCGGGTCATTCTCTAATTGTTGCTCAAGCCGGTTTAACGCCACCTGCACCAGGCTATAAGCGTTATTATGCTCGCCTTCATATAAGGCATTCAGCGCAAACTGACTGTCTTCCTGTAAAACGGAGCTGTTACTCAGACGCTTATGTTGCTGCTCCAGCTCCTGATATTCACCTTCTTTCAGCGCAAACTGATCAAGTTCCTCAACCTGGTAACGAATCAATTGAGCGCGCGCCTGACGCTCCTCTTGTTGCTGTTGCGCGAGTTTCTGCTGCTTACGCAGCTGGTACCAGGTTTGATAACAACCACTGACTTCCTCTAGCAGGTCATGATGACGCGCATAGGTATCCAGTAACTCAAGCTGATGCTCCGGCTTGGTCAGTAACTGGTGCTCATGCTGGCCATGAATATTGACTAATAAGGGCGCCAGTTGTTTAAGCTGAGCCAGATTGACCGGGCAACCATTAATCCATGCTTTCGAGCGGCCTTCGCGGGTAATGACCCGGCGTAACACGCAGTGCTCCGGATCGTCGTCATCGGCAAGCTCCTGCGCCGACAGCCATAGGGTGGCCGGACTGCCTGCAGCAAGCTGGAAACTGGCTATCACCTCAGCCTTATCAGTTTCCGGGCGGATCATATCGCCTTCGGCACGATCGCCAAGACACAGCCCCAAAGCGTCGAGAGCAATGGATTTACCCGCACCGGTCTCACCGGTGATGGCGGTCATACCATTGTGTAAATCGACATCAAGCTGACGAACGACGGCAAAATTGCGAACGTGTAGATGCACCAACATAAGAAGCTCCTCTTGCATGACGTGCTACAACTACTGTGTTTACATACAGTAGTTATACAGTATTTATACAGTAATGCAAGCGTCGGCTCAGAAGAGTCGGCTACCCCAGCCCAATTTATTTCTTAACACTCTGAAATAGCTATGATCTTTCGGATGAATGAGTTTCAGGGTGTCAGCATATTTGTGAATCAGCACTTCATCTTTTGGCAGTACTTCCATTCGTACGTGGCCGTCACAGCTAAGTTGCAGGTTGCCATTTTCCGGCGAAGGTTTTAAATGCAGGGTACAGCCAGCGCCAACCACAATCGGGCGGCTGCTAAGTGTATGTGGAAATTTGGGTACTAGCGTAATGGCATCCAGTCCCGGAGTAAGAATTGGGCCGCCGCCAGAAAGTGAATAAGCGGTTGAGCCGGTGGGCGTACTGACGATTAAACCGTCGGAGCGCTGGCTGTGAACAAAGTCGTCATTGATATAAACCTCAAACTCAATCATGTGAGCAACTTTGTCCGAGTGCAGCACTACCTCGTTGATAGCGCGCCCGACATCACGGCGTTCGCCGTCGCGCAAGACTTCTGCTTGTAACAAGAAACGTTGCTCCGCAACATACTCCCCGGCAAGCACGGGCTTCAGTTGCTCAATCACGTGGTCGGGATCAAGGTCAGTCAGAAAGCCGAGGTTGCCACGGTTTACACCAATCACGGCAATATCATACTCACACAAGACACGGGCGGCACCGAGCATGTTACCATCACCTCCAACGACGATAGCGAGATCGGCAGCATCGCCAATCTCTTCCAACGGCAAGGTCGGGGTATTGTTTCTATCCAGTTGCTGGGCAGTTCGCTCTTCAACAATAACCTCGACGCCCAGCTCACCAAGTTCGTCCAGCAGAGTTAATAAGGTCGTACGGGTAGCCTCATGATTGACCTTACCGAGCAGGGCAACGCGCCGAAATACCAAATCTTGTTTCTCTGCCATGAAAGTTCCCCCGATTTTTGCAATGATGCCTTGAATCAAAAAATCGTGCCCCCATAACAGAGCACAAGCTTAGTTATATCATATCGAAAGAGTAACGAAACATGACCAAACACGATCAAGCGACAGAAAATGAGCAAAATGCTGCAACTGAACAGCAACCAGAGTCACAATCAGAAGCTGCGGCGGAAGCTGAAGAGAACCTGACCAGTGAGGTTGATGAGCGCATTGCCGAACTGGAATTGGCCTTGAGCCAGGCAGAACAGCGCGCCGAAGAATCGAAAGATCGCGCCGTCCGCGCCGTCGCTGAGATGGAAAACGTGCGCCGTCGCGCTTCTCAGGACGTCGAAAAAGCGCATAAATTTGCTTTGGAAAAGTTTGCCAACGAAATTCTGACCACCGTTGATAACCTTGAGCGGGCACTGGCGATTGCCGATCAGGAAGAGACGATTAATGAGAATTTCCTGGAAGGTATTCAATTAACTCACAAAAATTTACTGAGCACGCTGAACAAGTTCGGTATTGAAGCTGTCGGTGAAGAGGGCGAAGCCTTTAACCCGGATTTGCATCAGGCGATGTCAATGCAGGCCGCAGAAGGGAAAGAAAACAATACGGTGCTGGCAGTGATGCAAAAAGGTTATACCCTGAGCGGACGATTGTTGCGACCGGCCATGGTAATGGTAGTCAAAAACTAAGGTTTCCGCTTACAAAAGGGACAAACAGGACGTTTGGCGCGATATTTTCAGTTGTAAATTCGCGTTTATAGATTATTATCAAATGTTGGGAGCTTGAAAAGGCTCGCTTTTTCGATCTCCTGGCATGATGATAATCATAAAAATTATAAAGGGCGTCCTATGACTACATTCCTTGAAGAGCTCAAGCTGAACCGCTTGGCGTTGGCTATTGGCTGTGTGTTTGCTGCATCGAGCCCGGCCGTATTCGCGCAAGATACCGGTGCAGATGATGAGCAAGAGAACACCGCAACCGAAGAGCCCGCTGAAAAAATTCAGGTTCTGGGTTCACGTATCCGTACCGACGGCCTGGACCAGGCTTCTCCGGTAGAAATTATTAGTGCCAGTGAGGCAGTTGACCAAGGTTTGGTAACCCTTGGTGATTTGCTTCGTACTTCAACTGTTGCCGCAGGTTCAAACCAGATCACTGCTGCGACCTCGACCGCATTTGTCACCGAAGGTGGTACCGGTACTGAAACACTCTCCCTGCGCGGTCTTGGCGCAAACCGTACCCTGGTGCTTCTGAATGGTCGCCGTATCGGCCCTGCTGGTACCCGTGGTCAGGTTTCTGCGTTTGACCTTAACATTATGCCGTTGTCTGCGGTTGAACGGGTTGAGATCCTGAAAGATGGCGCGTCTTCTTTGTACGGTTCTGACGCTGTTGCCGGGGTAGTGAACATTATCACTAAAGATGGCGACGAGAGCAGCTTCAATTTGAACATGGTCCAGCCAATGGATGACGGCGGTTCACAATTCCGCCTGAGCGGTACCATGGGGCGCAGTTTCGACAGTGGCTCAGTTCGCATCGTAGGTGACTATCAGAAGCAACAAGAACTTGCTCGTGGTGATCGCGACTTCTTTGCTTGTGCCAATGCTTATGTGTTTGACCCGGAAACCGGCGAGCGTCGTGACGTGGTTGACCCGCGCACAGGCGAGTATCATTGTAATGACCTACTTTGGGGGCACGTCTGGATTTATGACTACTCAGGTGAAGTTCCTATTGATGCGAAAGCGCAGTACGACTACGACGGTAACTTAGGTCAGTACCTGGACTCATTCAATGAGCGTGCCACAGGTCCGGCGTCAATGCGTACACCAGAAGGTTGGTATCCGGTCGCTTATGATCGTGAGTCATTCGGTTTGACCAACGCCGATCACCCATTTCAGGATCTCGAAACCCTGTCACCTGAAACCGAAGTAGCAACGGTGTTCGTTGAAGGTGAGTACTGGGCTTCTGATACCACCACCATGTACGCGGAAGTATTGCTGAACCGTCGTAAAACCATTACCAACGGTTACCGTCAGTTCTGGAGCTACATTTATAACGAGAACTTCTTCGCAGGTAACTCGTTAAGCGAAGGCTGGACCGGTGCACAGTGGTTAAGCCCAACCCCAATTACTGATCATTCCGGCAGTGAGATTACTGTTGACTACCGTCGCTTTGTGGCGGGCATCGAAGGCTCTATCGGCCAGTGGTACTGGGATATTAACTACCAAGATAGCCGCAGTGACGGTGACTACCAGACTAAAATTATCTATCAGGATGCTATTTTCGACCAAAACTTCCTGACCGGTTCCTGTGAAGGCATGGAACTGTCGGTCCGTGGTATTCCGTGTCAGGACGTACCATGGTTAGACCCACAATTCCTCGCTGGTAATATCAGCCCGGAAATGCAGGAATTCCTGTTTGGCAGCGAGACCGGTAACACTATTTATGAGCAGCGTACCCTCGAAGGTACTATCTCTGGTGAATGGTTTGAAATGCCTGCCGGTATGGTTGGCGTCGCAGCCGGTTTGTCGTTCCAGGAAGATAAAATTAATGACACTCCAGGAGAAGTGACACTGGCGGGCAACAGCTGGGGTATGACATCAGCTGGTATTACCCGTGGTGATTCCTTTACCCGTGCCGCCTTTGCCGAGTTGCAGCTGCCTTTGGCGCGTGACCTACCATTGATGAAGCGCCTTGACCTTTCCATGTCAGCACGTTTTACTGATGTCTCAACCTACGGTAACGACACCACCTACAAAGCAAGTCTGAACTGGACAGTTAATGACGATTTCCGTATCCGCGCGTCGCAAGGTACGTCGTTCCGCTCACCTGCGCTTTACGAGTTGTTCTTAAACGATCAAACAAGCTTTGCTCGTCAGGGAAGCATTGATCCTTGTAGACTGTGGCAGCAAGCCGAAATTAACGGCACCATTTCTGAACAGACCGCCGAAAACTGTGAGGCTGACGGCATACCACCTGATTTCGCAGGCGCTGCGATTTCTGCCGAAGTGACCACCAGTGGTGGTTTAGGTGATCTTGAGGCAGAAACTTCAACAGCGCGTACCTTAGGTTTTGTCTGGACACCGGACTTTACCGAGTTTGCGATGAGTATCGATTATTTTGATATTGAGATCGAAGATGAAGTAACACTGTTAGGTGCGGGGACCATTGTCTATGGCTGTTATGAATCTCAGAACTTTGAGACTGAGCCACTGTGTGATTTGTTCACCCGTAACGAGACTGACTTACGTGTTGATAACGTTATCAACAACTACATCAACATTTCAAATCAGATCAACCGCGGCATCGATTTGCAGATGAGCTATCCGTTTTCAACCAGCTTTGCTGAGTTTGAATTGAGCTACGAGCACACTTATCAGATCGAAGCGTCACGTAAGTTATTGCCAACTAGTGTGCGTCAGGACAGTGCAGGTCGTCTTGGTCGTCCGGAACATGTGGGTAACTTTAACTTTGCTATGATGAAAGGCGACTGGACCTTTAACTGGACCGCGCGTTACATCGGTGATGCATCGAACCATGAGTTTTATGGTGAGGGTGAATATCGTGATGACGCCACCTACTGGGGTGAGGAAGTTCGTGTTGATTTAGCGACTCCATCGGTCGTTTATCATGCGTTCTCAGCAACGCGCGACTTTGTCGAAGAAGGTGTAAGTGTAACCTTTGGTTTGGCGAATGCCTTTGATAAAGAGCCGCCTAAGCTTTCATCACACAGCTTCGCTACACGTATCGGTAATGCTGCGTTCTATAGTCAGTATGACTGGCTGGGACGTCGTGCCTTCGTGAACATTTCGTACGAATTCTAAGTTTAGAATTCAACGACTACGAAAAAGTAAAATGCCGACCTAGTGTCGGCATTTTCTTTTTTATGGCACACTTTTTTGTGGCACACTGAAACGAAACTTCAAATAACAAAAAACAAGAGAGTAACCAATGGCCCGCGTTGTCACCAAGCCCGACACTTTGAATCAACTGAATCAGGACTTTGAGCAACAGGTATTAACCGTACCGGTGTTCCTCAACTCTGTGCCGAAGTGTGGCACCCACCTGATTCGTAATATTTTTCGTATGTTTGTGCCGGTCAATCAGCAGTACCACGATACTTTCATTCAGATCCCGGTGCTGCGACAGCATGTTGGGGCATTTAATTACCTGCAGCCAAAGTTAAGCTGGGGTCACTTATTATTCTCTGATGAATCAGCCATGGCATTACGCAAAGCGCAGCATCTGGTGGTGGTGCGCGACCCTTACGACTGGGTGCTGGCTCGGGCACGTTTCTTCTTGTCGGATAACTTTCAGGGCAATCTGGAACACCTGAAAAGCGGTCAGATCAATTTAGAAGAAATTCTGAATATGATGATTTTTGGCATTCATGAGAAAGTACCGTCTTTATCGGACATTTATACCCACAATGCTGCCGCCTGGCTTGGCACGGGCACCAAACTGGTGCGTTTTGAAGAGTTAAAACACCACGTGCAGAACCTGGAAAGCGATGACGCTGAACAGTACTTCCGTGAACTGCTAAGCGTATTGCAGTTACGCGAGTTTCCAACGGACTGGCGCGAGCGCGTGCGGGTGGGGTCTGATCGCGAACAAAGCGGCACCTATCGCGATAATTTAACCAATACCGCCTTCACCTTGCCTGACCAGCTGCCGGAGCAACAACGTAAGCTGGTGGACTATGCCGCGCCCGGCTTACGCAACTTGCTTGGCTATTGCGATTAACGGGGAGCCGCGTCATGACTAAACGCAAAATTTTGATTGTCGGTGGTGGCTCTGCCGGCTGGATGACCGCTGCTTATCTGAATGGTGCGTTAAACCGTCGCGGCGAAGACCATCGAGTCGATATTGAACTGTTAGAGTCGCCTGATACGCCTCGTATCTCAGTAGGGGAAGCAACGATTCCCTCCATGCGCCACCTGTTAGCGGTGGTCGGCGTGAACGAGCTGGACTTTATGCGCGCTACCGAAGCGACGTTTAAACAGTCGATTAAGTACGTCAACTGGGTTCATAACGACAACAGCTTTTATCATCACCCATTTAGCAGCCTGCGCGCCCAGCCGATTGACTATGCTGGCAGCGACTGGCTGCGCAGCGATCGCAGTGTGCCTTTTATGGAAACCTGCTCTATCCAGCCGCTGGTCTGTGAGTGGGGACGGGCGCCGCAAATGTTTGGTGAGTGGCGCATGGGCGCGCGGCTGAATTACGCCTACCAGATGAACGCGCAGAAGTTTGCCGACTACCTGCGTGATTTTTCTAACGCTCGCGGCGTGCGGCACATAATGGCCAACATGCAGCAGGTTGAAAAACATGCCAATGGCGATATTCGCGCGGTCATCACCGATCAGGGTGAGACCTTAGGCGCAGACCTTTTCATTGACTGCACTGGCTTTCGCTCGTTGCTATTGGAGCAAGAGATGGGCGTCGGTTTTGAAGACTTCGGCAAGTATTTGCTTTGCGACCGTGCAGTTACCATGCATGTGCCGTACGAAACCCATTATCCGGGCATGGTGCGACCCTATACCACAGCGACGGCGCTCTCCAATGGATGGATATGGGATATTCCGATGCAAAGCCGCCGCTCGATCGGTTATGTGCATTCAAGTGCATTTATCGATAAAGAAGCTGCCGAAAAAGAAATGCGTGCTTATCAGGGCAACAACACCGAAAACCTGCCGTGCCGTTTTATTCCTTTCAAAGCTGGACGGCGGCACCAGCAGTGGCAGGGCAACTGCGTCGCGATAGGCTTGTCAGGTGGTTTTATTGAACCACTGGAGTCAACCGGACTGTATCTCAGCGATTTAGGTGCAGTGCTGCTGGCGGAGCATTTCCCCTGGCATCAGGACGATATGAAGCCTTTAGCCAATCGCTATAACCGGCTGATGACCAACCGCTACTATGAAATTCTTGATTTCATCAATATGCATTACTGCATGACCAAACGTACTGATACCGAGTTCTGGCGCACGGTGCAGCAACGCGAGCATATTACCGATCGGTTATTGGCAAAACTGGATTTCTGGCGCAGTAAGCCACCCAGCATGCATGATTTTCAGGATCAGTTCTTTCCCGGTATGCCGACTGCCGCGGCGGCCGGTGTCGACAGCGGTGATACCCGTCCGCCGATTGACACTGGTGGGCTATGGAACCACGAAAGTTACGAGTGCATTTTGTATGGCATGGAGTTTCTTCAACAGGAATGCGATAAGTGGTTTGGTACCGGGCGCCCGCCAACCCGCGTCAATCCAGCTATTTTGCAACGCTTGCAGATGGCCCGGCAAATGCTGCCGCCGCATGAGCTCTGGCTGCAGCGGGTGCTCGGGATGGCTGAGTACCGCCCGGCAGGAACGCCGGCGGGCTGGGTGGTATAAAAAAATTAACCCCAACACTTGTAATCCTTTTTCGCACCCCCATAACACTGTCAACCAATTATGAAATCCCTGAAACGGGGCATTGAAAACCTAAAAATGCCCCCCATATCAGGAGTAACAAAGTAATTTGAATGTTGGAGTTGGAGACAGACATGGGCAAAATTATTGGAATTGACTTAGGTACCACAAACTCATGTGTTGCGGTACTCGACGGTGACAAAGCGCGCGTGATTGAGAACGCCGAAGGTGACCGTACTACGCCATCAGTCGTGGCTTTTACCGATGACGGCGAGACGTTGGTGGGACAACCAGCGAAACGTCAGGCGGTAACAAACCCGAATAAAACCTTATTTGCAATTAAGCGTTTAATCGGTCGTCGCTTCAAAGACGAAGAAGTACAGCGTGATATCGGTATCATGCCGTACAAAATTGTTGAAGCTGACAACGGTGATGCCTGGGTTGAAATTAACGGCGACAAAAAAGCGCCACCGCAAATTTCTGCAGAGATTCTGAAAAAGATGAAGAAAACTGCAGAAGACTTCCTTGGTGAAAAAGTAACTGAAGCAGTTATTACTGTACCTGCTTACTTTAACGACGCGCAGCGTCAGGCAACCAAAGACGCCGGTCGTATCGCCGGTCTGGAAGTGAAGCGGATTATCAACGAGCCAACCGCAGCCGCGCTGGCCTACGGTATGGACAAGAAGAAAGGTGATAACACCATTGCGGTGTATGACTTAGGTGGTGGTACCTTCGATATCTCAATTATTGAAATTGATGAAGTTGAAGGCGAGCACACCTTTGAAGTACTGGCCACTAATGGTGACACGCACTTGGGTGGTGAAGACTTTGATAACCGTCTGATTAACTACCTGGTTGAGCAGTTCCAGAAAGATCAGGGCATTGACCTGCGTAAAGATCCGCTGGCGATGCAGCGTCTGAAAGAAGCGGCCGAAAAAGCCAAAATTGAACTGTCATCAGCGCAGCAGACCGAAGTAAACCTGCCGTACATTACCGCAGATAACACCGGTCCTAAGCACCTGGCGATTAAAGTGACCCGCGCCAAACTGGAGTCGCTGGTAGAAGACTTGATCACCAAGTCGCTGGAGCCGGTAAAACAAGCATTGGCGGACGCTGATCTGTCAGTGAGCGATATTCAGGACATCATCATGGTCGGTGGTCAGACCCGGATGCCGAAAGTATTGCAGGCAGTGACTGACTTCTTCGGTAAAGAGCCGCGTCGTGATGTGAACCCTGACGAAGCTGTTGCGGTGGGTGCTGCTGTACAGGCGGGTGTCTTGCAGGGTGACGTAAAAGACGTGCTGCTACTTGACGTGACGCCACTGTCGCTGGGTATCGAAACCATGGGCGGCGTGATGACCAAGCTGATTGAGAAGAATACCACGATTCCTACCAAGCAATCGCAAACCTTCTCAACTGCAGAAGACAACCAGTCTGCGGTGACGGTCCATGTGATTCAGGGTGAGCGTAAGCGCGCCGCTGATAACAAGTCACTGGGTCAGTTTAACCTGGAAGGTATTCGTCCGGCACCGCGTGGCGTACCACAAATCGAAGTCACTTTTGACCTTGATGCCGATGGTATTCTGCACGTGTCTGCGAAGGATAAAGATACCGGTAAAGAACAGAAGATCACCATTAAAGCCTCTTCGGGTCTGAGTGACGACGAAGTCGAGAAAATGGTACGTGACGCCGAAGCACATGCTGAGGAAGACCGTAAGTTTGAAGAAATGGTACAGGTGCGTAACCAGGCGGACAGCTTAGTACACGCAACCCGCAAGCAACTTGAAGAAGTTGGCGATAGCCTGGACAGTGCTGAGAAAGAGAAAATCGAAGGCGCAATTGGCGAACTCGAAGCAGCTGTGAAGAGCAACGATAAAGAAGAAATCGAAGCGAAACAGCAAGCTCTTATCGAAGCCTCTGGCAAGCTGATGGAAGCAGCCCAGCAAAAAGCGCAACAGCAGGGTGCTGATGCCGGTGCTGGTGGCCAGCAAGCGAAGCAAGATGACGATGTTGTCGATGCCGAGTTTGAAGAAGTCAAAGACGAAGATAAGAAGTAAGCATACGCCCACCGGGTGTCTGTGATAACAACGCACGGGGGTTGCCAGCAGGTGGCCTCCGTGTGTTTGTATCAGGGCAAAGCAAATAAAGAAAAGTGGAAGACGCAAGATTATGGCGAAACCAGATTTTTATGAAGTGCTGGGCGTAAGCAGAGATGCCAGCGAACGCGACATCAAAAAAGCCTACAAGCGCATGGCGATGAAATATCATCCTGACCGTACCAAGGGTGATAAAGAGCTTGAGCAGAAATTTAAAGAAGTCAAAGCTGCCTATGAAGTTTTGATGGATCCGCAAAAACGAGCAGCCTATGACCAGTACGGTCATGCCGCTTTTGAACAGGGCCAGGGTGGCTTTGGTGGCGGTGGCGCTGGCGCGGCGGACTTTTCGGATATTTTTGGTGATGTGTTCGGTGACATTTTTGGCGGTGGCGGCGGTCGTCGCGGACGCGCACATGCGGCGCGTGGCGCCGATCTGCGCTACAACCTGGAGCTCTCGCTGGAAGAAGCCGTTCGCGGCAAAGAAGTGGAGCTGAAAATTCCGAAGCTGGCTGAGTGTGAAGACTGCGACGGCAGTGGCGCACGTAACGGCAGCAGCGCTGAAACCTGTTCACACTGCCATGGTGCCGGACATATTCAGATGCGTCAGGGCTTCTTTGCAGTGCAACAACCCTGTCCGCATTGTCGTGGCCGCGGCAAGGTAATTAAAGACCCATGTCGCACCTGTCATGGTGAAGGGCGCGTCGAGCGTACCAAAACACTCAATGTGAAAATTCCCGCCGGCGTGGATACTGGTGATCGCATTCGTCTGAACGGTGAAGGCGAAGCGGGCGAAATGGGCGCACCAGCAGGTGATCTGTATGTGCAGGTGCATGTCCGTGAACATCCGATTTTTAAACGCGACGGTAATAACCTATATTGTGAAGTACCGTTAAGTTTCACCCACGCGGCGTTAGGTGGTGAAATTCAGGTGCCGACGCTGGAAGGTAAAGTGAAGCTGAAAATTCCGGCAGAAACGCAAACCGGTAAGCTGTTCCGGCTGCGCGGCAAGGGCGTTCGTTCCGTACGTACTGGCGCGACCGGCGATTTAATTTGCAAAGTGGTCATCGAAACGCCGGTTAATTTGTCGGATGATCAGAAAGACCTGCTGCGCCAGTTAGATGAGTCGATGGGCAGCGGCGAAGAAGCGGCGCGCTATCGGCCAAAGGAAAAAGGTTTCTTTGACGGCGTGAAGCGCTTCTTTGATGACTTGCGTGGCTAACGCCGACGCTGAAGAAAAGGAGATAAACGATGCGCATACTTAAATCTGGAGTCATCGCTCTGGCTTTGACCGGGCTGGTAGCTTGTACGCAGTCGCCGACTGGGCGCTCGCAGCTACAACTGTTCAGTAGCGATGAAATTGCTCAGTTAGGTGCGCAAAGTTACAGTGCCATTAAAGAACAGGAAAAGGTCTCCCGCGATCCGCAGTTAAATCAGTATGTACAATGTATCAGTAATGATTTGATTGCGGTGCTGCCAAGTCCATGGGGGCAAGAGCAATGGGAAGTGACGGTGTTTGAAAGTGACATGGTCAATGCCTTTGCCTTGCCGGGTGGCAAAATCGGTGTTTACACAGGCCTGATCGATTTGGCGGAAACGCCGGATCAACTGGCGGCGGTGATTGGTCATGAGATTGGCCATGTTATCGCGCAGCACAGTAATGAGCGCATGTCGAATCAGTTCGCTGCCGGTGTGGGTCTGCAACTGGGCGGTCTGTTGATCGGCCAGGAGATGGACAGCGATAAAGCGGCGCTGGTCATGGGTGTGCTCGGTGTTGGGGTGCAACTGGGCTATATTCTGCCGTATTCACGCATTCATGAGAGTGAGTCTGACGAGCTGGGGCTGCGTTATATGGCGGCAGCGGGCTATGATCCGCGTGAAGCTGCTGAGTTGTGGCGCAATATGGCCAAGCAGGGCGGGCAAAATCCTCCGGAATTCCTGTCCACCCACCCCTCGCCACAAACCCGCATTGAAGCGCTGGAAAAACTTGCGGTAGAAGAAATGCCAACCTACCGCCAGGCTCCCAAAGCCAACTGCCCCAAACCTTGAGTTCCCTGTTTGCGTTCCGTGCTTAAGGTGCGGTTCAGCTTCTCAGGTCCAGGGACGCCGTGAACCCGTCCGTGAGAGCTTCGGGGCTTCAGTGCGCTTAGCGAACCTTTTCTCAGGGACGCCGTGAACCCTTCCCTGGGGGCTTGGCGGCCGCATCCCTGCGGCCGACACCCTGAGAAAACGCTCGCTAACCACACCACGCCCCTCGCATTCGCAAACAGCAAACAGCAAACAACGCTTCCACCTCTCCAATATCCACTATCCAATATCCAATAACGTTTTTGCCTTTCCAACAACCAATAACGTTTTTGCCTTTCTAATAACCAAACGAACTAATGTGGCGCATGCCGCGTAGGTAAACTAGCCGATTATTTTTCCACAATTCTGAGGTTTTATGCTGCAGGCATGGTTTGCGATTCCGTTCTGGAAGCGGGTGCTCGGGGCGTTTATTTTAGGTGCTGGTATTGGGGTGTTGCTACCTGAGGTAGCGGTGCAACTGAAGCCGTTGGGCGACTTGTTTATTCAGGCGTTAAAAATGCTGGTAGCGCCGCTTATTTTCTGTGCCATTGTGAATGCGATTCTGCAGTTACAGGGGGAGCAGGGGCTTGGCACTATTGGCGCGAAGACGGTGGGGCTGTTTTTACTGACGGCGGTGCTGGCGAGTTTGATTGGCCTGGGGGTCGGTAGTTTGCTGGATGTGGCGCCGACGCGTGATTTGACTGCGGTGGCTGATTATACGCCGAAGCAGGTGCCGGGGCCGGTCGATGTGTTTCTCAATATGATTCCGGCCAATCCGTTTGCGGCGCTGAGCGAAGGCAAGATTCTGCAGATTGTGGTGTTTGCGGTGCTGGTGGGTATTGCCATTCGCAAGGTTGGCGAGGCGGCGCAGCCATTGGGTAATGTTCTGCAGGCGGGCGCGCAGGTGATGTATCGCATTACGAAGATGGTGCTGGAACTGACGCCTTTCGGTGTGTTGGGTCTGATGGCCTGGGTTGTGGGGCATTATGGGCTGGCGAGTCTGGCGCCGTTGGCGGCGTTTATCGGCGCGATTTATCTGGCGTGTCTGCTGCATATTGTATTTGTGTATGGCAGCTTAGTGCGTTTTGCCGGTGGTATGTCGCCGCTGTTTTTCTTTAAGTCGGTACTGTCTGCGCAGTTGGTGGCGTTTACGACCTGCAGTAGCTTTGGCACGATTCCGGCGGCGCATCAGGCGATTACTGAGCGGCTGGGCGTGAAGAAGTCTTACGCAGGCTTTGTTCTGCCGCTGGGGGCGACAATTAATATGGATGGTTGTGGCGGGATTTATCCTGCGATTGCTGCCATCTTTATTGCTCAGCTTTATGGTATTCCGCTGGAGTGGATGGATTATCTGTTGATTACGGCTACTGCGACGCTGGCGTCGGTGGGTACTGCGGGCGTTCCCGGCACGGCCATGGTGATGTTGACGGTGACGCTGAATGTGGTGGGCTTGCCGCTGGAGGGCATTGCTTTTATTGCGGCGATTGACCGGGTGATTGATATGGCGCGTACGGCGACGAATGTGACCGGTGATATGGCGGTTGCAGTGGTGCTGGGTCGTGATGCAGAATTAGAACCATCATCAACGGCGGAAGTAGCGCGGGAATCGACATGAAAGTAGGAGTGATTGGTGCCAGTGGGCGCATGGGGCAGGCGGTACTCGGGGTGCTGGCAGAGCAGGAGCTTGCGTGTGGCGCGGCGATTGTCAGTCCGGGCTCAGCGAAGCTTGGTCAGCCTGCGCATGCTGGGCTGAACTACAGCGATGGCAGTGAGTTGCGCGCGGGCCAGCTGGATGTGCTGATTGACTTTAGTCTGCCGCAGGCCTTGGCGCATAATCTGATGCTGGCGCAGCGTATTGGCGCGGCGTTGGTAGTTTGCACCACGGGACTAAGTGAACAGCAGCAAAACGCTGTTCAGCAAGCGGCGGCTGCAATTCCGCTTTTGCAGGCGGCCAATACCAGTGTCGGTGTCTGTTTGCTGGAGCAACTGGTTAGTATTGCCAGTGGGGCGTTGTCAGAAGCTGATATTGAAATTACTGAGGCGCATCACAGTGCTAAACGCGACGGGCCGTCAGGCACGGCACTGGCGTTAGGTAAGGCCGCGGCGCAAGGACGTCAGCAGGACTTTGCGGCGGTGAATGCGGGGCTGCGCGGTGATGGTCTGCGCGAGGCGCAAAGTATCGGTTTCTCGGTGATCCGGGCGGCGGATATTGTCGGTGAGCATACGGTCATGCTGGTGCAACCGGGCGAGCGCATTGAGCTGACGCATCGGGTCACGGATCGGCGAGTTTTCGCGCGCGGGGCAGTGCAGGCTGCTAAATGGCTGGCACAGCAGCCGGCCGGGCTCTATCAGATGCGCGACATGTTGAATATGCAAGGTTTGCTGCGCCAGTTGCTGAATGAAATTTAGCTGGACGCGGCGGGCTGTTTTTAATAGAATACGACCAATTTGCCAACGTAAAGTTGGTGAGCTGAAAACGCGCACTTTTTAGCTGGTGCAAGGTAATCAACGGGGAAGTCAATTTTTGATTCACCCGTTTTTTTATGTACGGAGGTTAACCTTGAGTATTCTAGCGAGCCATTCAGCGAGTAAGGCCATTCTGGTACTTGCTGATGGAACTGTTTTTCACGGCACAGCCATTGGTGCCGGCGGTACGGCAGTCGGGGAAGTTGTTTTTAATACCGCAATGACCGGCTACCAAGAAATTCTCACCGATCCCTCCTATGCTGAACAAATCGTCACTCTCACTTATCCCCACATTGGCAATTACGGTACCAACCACGAAGATGAAGAATCCAACCGCGTTTGGGCGAAGGGTTTGGTGATCCGTGATTTGTCATTAAAGGCAAGTAACTTCCGTCTGGAACAGTCTTTGGGTGATTACCTGCGGCAGCGCAATGTAGTGGGAATTGCCGATATTGATACCCGTAAGCTAACGCGCTTACTGCGTGAAAAAGGTGCGCAGAACGGTTGTATCATGGCTGGTAATGTTGACGGCGAGCTGGATGTTGACAAAGCACTGGAGCTGGCCAAGGGTTTTCCTGGTCTGCAGGGCATGGACCTGGCGAAAGAAGTTACCATTCGCACGCCACATGAGTGGACCAGCACGGGCTGGCAGCTAGGTAAAGGCTTTGGCGAACTGACCGATCCTAAGTTTCATGTTGTGGCCTATGATTATGGCTGCAAGCGTTATATTTTGCGAATGCTTGCGGACCGCGGTTGTAAAGTGACCCTGGTACCGGCGCAAACCTCGGCCGAAGATGTCCTGGCAATGAAGCCTGACGGTGTGTTTTTATCCAATGGCCCGGGTGACCCGGAGCCATGCGATTACGCCATAAAGGCGATTCGTGAACTGATAGACGCCAAGCTACCTATCTTCGGTATCTGTCTGGGGCATCAGTTACTGGCATTGGCAAGCGGTGCGAAAACCAGCAAAATGAAATTCGGTCACCACGGTGCCAACCATCCGGTGCAGGACCTGACCACCGGGCGGGTCATGATTACCAGTCAGAATCACGGCTTTGCAGTGGCCGAGGATAACCTCCCCGACAATTTAAAAGTGACGCACAAATCACTGTTCGATGGCACTTTGCAGGGCATCCATCGCACTGATGTGCCCGCCTTCAGCTTCCAGGGACACCCTGAAGCTGGCCCGGGGCCGCACGATGCCGCACCACTGTTTGATCACTTTATTGAATTGATGAGCCAGCACGCTTAAGCGCTGCCGGAACGGAGGACGAACCGAATTATGCCAAAACGTACCGACATAAAAAGCATCCTCATTCTTGGCGCTGGCCCTATCGTGATTGGCCAGGCCTGTGAATTTGACTACTCGGGTGCACAAGCGTGTAAAGCGCTGCGCGAGGAAGGCTATAAAGTCATTCTCGTGAACTCAAACCCTGCCACCATCATGACGGACCCTGAAATGGCCGATGTCACGTACATCGAGCCGATTCATTGGGAAGTCGTGGCGAAGATCATTGAAGTTGAGCGCCCCGATGCGGTGTTGCCGACCATGGGTGGCCAGACCGCATTGAACTGTGCGCTCGATCTCGACCGTCACGGCGTGCTGGAAAAGTACAACGTGGAAATGATTGGCGCCAATGCGGACGCCATTGATAAAGCGGAAGATCGTGATCGTTTCGATAAGGCGATGAAAGCCATTGGCCTTGAAACACCTAACGCTGAGGTTGCGCACAGCCTGGACGAAGCATTTGATGTGCTTAACCGCTTGGGCTTCCCGTGCATTATCCGTCCCTCGTTCACCATGGGCGGAAGTGGCGGTGGTATTGCCTATAACCGTGAAGAGTTCGAAGAGATTTGCCGCCGTGGCCTTGACCTTTCAACTACCAATCAGCTGCTTATCGATGAGTCGTTGATCGGTTGGAAAGAATACGAAATGGAAGTGGTACGCGACAAGAACGACAACTGTATTATTGTCTGTGCCATTGAGAACTTTGACCCGATGGGTATTCATACCGGTGACTCCATTACGGTGGCGCCAGCACAAACGCTGACGGATCGTGAATATCAGTTGATGCGTGACGCGGCAATGGCAGTGTTGCGTGAAATCGGTGTTGAAACCGGTGGCTCGAACGTGCAATTTGGTGTCGACCCCGATACCGGTCGCATGGTGGTCATTGAAATGAACCCACGGGTGTCGCGTTCATCGGCGTTGGCCTCAAAAGCAACCGGTTTCCCGATTGCCAAAGTAGCAGCGAAGCTGGCCGTGGGTTACACCCTCGACGAGCTTGAAAATGAAATCACCGGCGGTGTCACGCCAGCCTCGTTTGAGCCTGCGCTTGACTATGTTGTGACCAAGATACCGCGTTTCAACTTTGAAAAATTTGCCGGCTGTAATGACCGTCTGACAACACAGATGAAGTCAGTGGGCGAGGTGATGGCCATTGGCCGCAACCAGCAGGAGTCATTGCAAAAAGCACTACGTGGTCTGGAAATCGGCGCCAATGGCTTTGACCCTATGGTCGACCCGAACGATCCGGAAGCGCGTGGCAAGGTGGTACGCGAGCTGAAAGAGCCAGGCGCTGAGCGTATTTTCTACATTGCAGATGCGTTCCGTCTGGGCATGACAGTACGCGAAGTCTTTGAACTGACCCGTATCGACGAGTGGTACCTGATTCAGATCGAAGAGATTGTGCTGCTGGAAGCGGAAATCAGTAAGCTGGGTATGACCGGACTTGATGAGCGCGTGATGCGCGTACTCAAGCGCAAAGGTTTCGCGGATGCCCGAATTGCAGCCATCCTCGATGTATCGGAGAACGAGATTCGCCGTCGCCGTCACGAATTGAATGTCGTGCCGGTTTACAAGCGGGTCGATACCTGCGCGGCCGAATTCCGCTCTGACACGGCTTACATGTACTCGACCTACGACGAAGAGTGTGAAGCCAACCCGTCAGATCGCGACAAGATTATGGTCATCGGTGGCGGCCCGAACCGTATCGGTCAGGGCATCGAGTTTGACTACTGCTGCGTTCATGCGGCTTTAGCCTTACGCGATGACGGCTATGAAACCATCATGGTGAACTGTAACCCGGAGACGGTTTCAACTGACTATGACACCTCAGATCGTCTGTACTTTGAGCCAATTACGCTGGAAGACGTGTTGGAAATCGTACGCGTCGAGAAACCTAAGGGTGTGATTGTACAGTACGGTGGCCAGACGCCACTCAAACTGGCGCGCGAGCTGGAGGCGAATGGCGTGCCTATTATCGGTACTTCGCCTGACGCCATTGACCGCTCTGAAGACCGTGAGCGCTTCCAGAGCGCAGTGCGTCGCCTGGGCTTAAAGCAGCCTGAAAATGCGACAGTGACGAAAGTGGATCAGGCGCTACGCGAAGCAGAGCGCATCGGCTACCCGCTGGTCGTGCGGCCAAGCTACGTGCTCGGCGGCCGGGCAATGGAAGTCGTTTACGACGAAAGCGACTTGCATCGCTATCTGACGGACGCGGTGAAAGTCTCGAACTCAGCCCCGGTACTGTTAGATCGTTTCCTTGATAACGCTATTGAGGTCGACGTTGATGCGATTTGTGACGGTCAGGACATCTTGATCGGCGGTATCATGCAGCATATTGAGCAAGCAGGTGTACACTCCGGTGACTCGGCCTGTTCATTGCCGCCGTACTCGCTCAGCGACAAAATTCAGAATGAGTTGCGTGAGCAGATGCGTAAGCTTGCGTTTGAGCTGAACGTGCATGGTCTTATGAATGCCCAGTTCGCAATTAAAGACGACGAGGTTTACCTGATTGAAGTCAATCCGCGAGCTGCGCGTACCGTGCCTTTTGTCTCTAAAGCGACCGGTCTGCCACTGGCCAAAATTGCCGCACGGGTAATGGTGGGTCAGTCATTGCAACAGCAGGGCTATACCAAAGAGGTGATTCCACCTTACTTCTCGGTCAAGGAAGTCGTCATTCCGTTTGCCAAGTTCCAGGGCGTTGACCCTATCCGTGGTCCGGAAATGCGCTCTACCGGTGAAGTTATGGGCGTGGGCGAAAGTTTTGAAGAGGCTTATGCAAAAGCGAACCTCGGTGCTGGCGAAGCGTTGGCGAAAGCAGGCAAGGCGCTGCTGTCAGTGCGCGACGGCGACAAGACCCGGTTGTTTGACCTGGCGCGTGGGCTCATAGCACTAGGCTTCTCGCTGGAGGCGACGCGTGGTACCGCTAAGCTACTCAATGAAGAGGGCCTGAGCTGTTCTGTGGTAAACAAATTACAGGAAGGCCGCCCGAATATTGTTGATGCAATCAAAAACGGCGAGTACAGTTACATCATTAACACCGTTGAAGGGCGTCAGGCGATTGAAGACTCTGTCTACATTCGTCGTGAAGCGCTCTTGAATAAAGTGATTTACACCACCACCTTGAATGCAGCCTTTGCTACTGTGAAAGCAAATACTGCCGACGACAGGGCACGGGTAAATTCACTGCAGTCATTACACAAAAGGGTGCAAAGAGCATGAGTCAGATTCCAATGACGACCCGCGGCGCAGAAATGCTGCGGGAGGAATTGAAACGTCTTAAAACTGAAGACCGGCCACGGATCATCCAGGCCATCGCGGAAGCGCGTGAGCACGGCGACTTAAAAGAAAACGCCGAGTATCATGCAGCGCGTGAGCAACAGGGCTTTTGTGAAGGCCGTATTCAGGAAATTGAAGCGAAGTTATCGAACGCTCAGATCATTGACGTAACCAAGGTTCCGAATCAGGGCAAGGTTATCTTTGGTTCGACCGTGACGCTCTACAATACGTCGACGGATAAAGAAGTGACCTATCGTATTGTTGGTGATGACGAAGCGGATATTAAACAGAATCTGATCTCGGTGAACTCACCGATCTCGCGGTCACTTATTGGCAAGCAGGTCGATGACGTAGCGCGGGTGAACACTCCGAACGGTGAAGTCGAATATGAAGTGGTAAGCGTCGAGTATATCTGACACTTACCCCGGCTTTACTGCTGATCATTTAAGAGCGCGACCAGTTCGCGCTCTTTTTGTTTGCGCTCTGTTTCACTGCGCGGTGCCGCGCCGTGATACTGCTCGACATCGGGAAAAACCTCTTCTACCGGGCGTTGCAAGGCTTTTGCCAAGGCCTGCGCGACGACATAGGAACGCGCCTTGCGCGCCGCCACTTTTGATATCAATGAGGGGCTTTTACCCAAGGCTTTGGCAAGCATAGAGAAATCATATCCCCGCTGCGCTAATTCCATTTTAATTTTTTGACTATCCATTGTTGCTCGGCTGTGGTTGAATAATGCTGTGAGCTTGATGTGAGTTCACAGTGAGTTCAAATGAATTAAAAAGTAGGTCAAACGACACATTTAAAGGAAAAAAGATGTCAAATGACGCTCATTTAAATAGTACACACCGACTACAGAAAAGCAAAGCGGAAATGCTCTCCATGGAAGAATGTGTGACACGCCTGAAATTGTATTATGGCGACCAGTCACTGGCATCGCTGATGCGCTATCTGGGCATTCCAACATCGACCTATAGCAACTGGCGTAAACGTGGCACTGTCACTTATGACCACCTGGTCCAGGGGCTTATTCGTGCCGGTATTTCGTTGGATTGGTTTTTTGCCCCGCAACGGCAACTGGATTATCCGCGGCCTTCGCAATTACATTTAGCTGAGAGCAATGGCGGCGGTTATCAACGGCAACAAAATGATACCAATGAGGTATTAGCGGCGCTCGCAGAGGTGAAGCCTTACCTGCAGCGTTATCAGTTAAGCGAGACACAAGTAAATCAAAGCCTGTTGCTGCAAACCTATCTGGCCGCCCGGGCCGATCACGTCAGTGTGGATTTTGCTTTAGATAAGGTGGCACAGGCATTGCGCGTGTGCCAGAAAGAACAGGAGAACGCGGCGCAGGACTAGCGCCGCGGTAGTTGAATCTTACCTTCAGGACTTGGCTTGTAAACGGTCAGAATTTTACCGACCACCTGTACCCGATAGGCCTGTGTATGTGCCAGAATGGTGGCATAAATTTGCTCACGCAGTTCACGGTCTTCTTCTGGTACCTTGACCTTAATCAGCTCATGATGATTTAAAGCCAGTTCAATCTCTGCCATCACACCCTCAGTCAGGCCGTTGGCACCTAGCAGCACGACCGGTTTGAGCGAATGCGCCAAACTTTTTAGGTGCTGCTTTTGTTTATTGCTTAAAGTTAACCCTTCAGCCATGTAATAATATCCCACTATCACTTGAATTTTCGCTATTCTACCGCCATCTGGGTAGTAGAAGCCAGTTTGGTATTGAGGCAATGGGAAAAAAACGTTCAGCTAGCAGTACGCGATGGTTACAGGAGCACTTTAGTGACCACTTTGTGCAGAAGGCTCAAAAACAGGGCCTGCGCTCGCGTGCGGTGTTTAAAATTGATGAAATTCAGCAAAAAGACAAGATTCTGAAACCTGGCATGACTGTGGTCGATCTGGGCGCGGCGCCCGGCGGTTGGTCACAGTATGTGGTCGACACGCTGGGCGGCAACGGTCAGGTCATAGCCTGTGATATTCTGCCTATGGACCCGATTGCCGGCGTCGATTTTCTCGAAGGTGACTTCCGTGAAGAGAGCGTTTTGAACGCCTTGTTGAACCGCATCGGCGGCAAAAACGTAGATGTAATACTGTCAGACATGGCGCCTAACATGAGTGGTAATGACAATGTCGATCAACCCCGCGCCATGTATCTGGTCGAATTAGCCCTTGATATGTGTCATCAGGTGTTGAAACCTAATGGCAGTTTTGTCGTCAAAGTATTCCACGGGCAAGGTTTTGAAGAGTTTTTGAAAGACGTTCGTGCCGCATTTAAGACGGTACGGACAAGGAAGCCAGACTCATCGAGAGCGCGTTCGCGTGAGGTGTATCTGGTGGCGACCGGTTACAAATTGTAGTAGGCTGTTGCACAAGCAACGCAAGTTAATGAGGTAGTCAGCTTTGAGCGATATGGCAAAAAATTTAATTCTATGGCTGGTGATCGCGGTCGTGCTAATGACCGTGTTCAACAGTTTCAGTCCGGGTGCGAACAACGGTTCGCAGGTGGCCTATAGTGAATTCATTTCACAGGTCAACAACGGTGGTGTGCGTAAAGTCGATATCGACGGCCGCATGATCACCGCGCAGTCCCGTACCGGCGACACTTTCACAACAGTGATGCCAGTTCAGGACCCGGATCTGCTCAACGACCTCCTCGAACATAATGTTGAAGTAGTCGGTAAGCCACCGGAAGAGCCGAGCATTCTGACTTCGATCTTTATCTCCTGGTTCCCAATGCTACTGTTAATTGGTGTGTGGATTTTCTTCATGCGCCAGATGCAGGGCGGTGGTGGCCGTGGCGCCATGACCTTTGGTAAGAGTAAAGCGCGCTTGATGAGCGAAGATCAAATCAAGACGACCTTTGCCGACGTCGCTGGTTGCGATGAAGCTAAAGAAGAAGTAGGTGAGCTGGTTGATTACCTGCGTGATCCAAGCAAGTTCCAGCGGTTGGGCGGCAAAATCCCGAAAGGCGTACTGATGGTGGGTCCTCCGGGTACAGGTAAAACCCTGATTGCCAAAGCCATTGCCGGCGAAGCGAAAGTACCTTTCTTCTCTATTTCTGGCTCGGACTTCGTTGAAATGTTCGTCGGTGTCGGTGCCTCGCGGGTACGTGACATGTTTGAGCAGGCAAAGAAGTCTGCACCGTGCATTATCTTTATTGATGAGATTGACGCTGTGGGTCGTCAGCGTGGTGCTGGTCTGGGTGGCGGTCATGACGAACGTGAACAGACCCTGAATCAGATGTTGGTCGAAATGGACGGTTTCGAGGGCAATGAAGGTATTATCGTCATTGCTGCGACCAACCGCCCTGACGTGCTTGATCCGGCGCTACTGCGTCCGGGACGTTTTGACCGTCAGGTGCCTGTTGGCTTGCCTGATGTGCGTGGTCGTGAACAGATTCTGAAAGTGCACATGCGTAAAGTGCCATTAGGCGACGATGTTGATGCATCGGTCATTGCCCGTGGTACACCAGGCTTCTCGGGCGCCGATTTGGCCAATCTGGTCAACGAAGCTGCCTTGTTTGCCGCACGTAATAATAAGCGCGTGGTTTCAATGGAAGAGTTTGATAAGGCGAAAGATAAGATCATGATGGGCGCCGAGCGCCGCTCCATGGTCATGACCGACGAAGAAAAAGCAATGACGGCCTATCATGAAGCTGGCCACGCCATTGTCGGACGCCTGGTACCTGAGCATGATCCGGTCTACAAAGTATCCATTATCCCACGTGGCCGTGCCTTAGGTGTAACCATGTATTTGCCGGAGCAGGATCGGGTCAGCCATACCAAACAGCATCTTGAGAGCATGATCTCCAGTTTGTTTGGCGGACGTCTGGCTGAATCTATTATCTATGGCGATGAAAAAGTTACCACCGGTGCCTCAAACGATATCGAACGGGCGACCCAAATCGCACGCAAGATGGTGACCCAATGGGGTCTGTCGGAGAAAATGGGACCGTTGCTTTATGCGGATGACGAAAACGAAGTGTTCCTCGGACGCTCAGTGACTCAGCATAAGCATATGTCGGACGAGACCGCCCGCGCCATCGACCAGGAAGTGAAGCTATTTATCGATCGTAACTACGATCGCGCGAAGCGCATCCTGGAAGAGAACATCGATATTCTGCACGCCATGAAAGATGCGTTGATGAAATACGAGACCATTGACGCGGACCAGATCGATGACCTGATGAACCGTCGTGATGTGCGTGAGCCGCGCGACTGGCAAAAGCAGGACAAAAATGACGATTCCAGTGGCGGTGCAACAGCAAGTTCAGATGAACGACCGTTAACAGGTAAACCGGGTGACGCCCCGGCAAGTTAAACAGAAAAGCCCCGGGTTCGGGGCTTTTTTTTGAGGACGATGTAATGACCACAGCTACACGCCCGCAAGTCATGGGCATTCTGAACGTCACCCCGGACTCTTTTTCCGACGGCGGTCGTTTTGACCAGCTTGATCAAGCCCTGCGTCAGGCGGAGCAGATGATTGCCGATGGCGCCAGCTACATTGATGTAGGCGGAGAGTCGACGCGGCCGGGTGCAGAAAGCGTCGGCGTAGAAGAGGAACTGGATCGGGTCATACCTGTCATTGAAAAGCTACGCGCAGAAACCGACATTGCTATCTCACTGGATACCTGCAAAACAGCGGTCATGGCTGAAGGCCTCAAGCAGGGTGTCGCCATGATTAATGATATCCGTGCGCTGAGCGATGATGGCGCGATAGATTTACTGGCCGCACATCAGGCGGATGTCTGTCTTATGCACATGCAGGGGGAGCCGCGCAGTATGCAACAGTCACCGCGTTACGAAGACGTGGTGATTGAAGTGAAGAGCTTCTTGCAGGAGCGGGTGCGCGCCTGCGAGGCGGCAGGAATTGCCAGAGAACGAATTTTTCTTGATCCAGGCTTTGGCTTTGGCAAAACGGTAAGGCATAATTACCAGCTATTGCAACGCATGCAGGCATTTCACGAACTGCAGCTGCCGTTATTAATCGGCGTTTCGCGCAAATCTATGTTAGGTCATGTGACCGGTCGTGAGGTTCAGGATCGCTTACCGGCGAGTCTCGCCGCGGCAACGATTGCGGCAATGAAAGGGGCACGCATTATTCGCGTGCATGATGTCAGGGAAACGGTTGATGCAATAAAAGTAGTTGCAGCAACCTTGGCTGGTGGAGATTTCAGTTGAGTCAACGTAAGTATTTTGGCACCGACGGCGTACGTGGTCGCGTCGGTGATTTTCCGATCACGCCCGATTTTGCAGTCAAGCTGGGCTGGGCTGCGGGCACGGTATTGTCGAAGTCAGGTAATCAACGGGTATTGGTCGGCAAAGACACCCGATTGTCTGGCTACATGTTAGAGTCAGCGCTGGAAGCGGGATTATTGTCCGCCGGTGTCAGCGTAGAGTTTCTGGGACCCATGCCAACGCCGGCGGTGGCCTATTTGACCCGTAACTTTCGTGCCGCTGCAGGTATTGTGATCAGCGCCTCGCACAACCCCTATTATGATAATGGCATTAAATTCTTCTCTGATTCGGGCAGTAAGTTGCCAGACGCAGTAGAGAGCGAAATTGAGCGTTTGCTTGATGAAGAACTTGTCTGTGTACCCTCCGAGCAGATGGGGCGGGCGAGCCGCATTGACGATGCGCCTGGCCGTTATATCGAATTTTGTAAAAGCGCATTCCCTTCTGAGCTGTCACTGACCGGGCTGAAAATTGTGGTCGATTGCGCGCATGGCGCAACCTACCATATTGCGCCTGATGTACTGCGCGAGCTAGGTGCGAAAGTGATCGAAATTGGTACGGCGCCAAACGGCATCAATATCAATGATAAATGTGGTGCGACCGATCTGGCTGCGCTACAGCAGGCGGTCGCAGCAAACTCCGCCGATTTAGGCTTTGCGCTCGATGGTGACGGTGACCGCATCATGCTGGTGACTGCTGACGGACGTGTGGTTGACGGCGATGATATTATTTATATTCTGGCCCGTGCGGCACAACAGGATGGTCTCTTACAAGGCGGTATCGTCGGTACGCTGATGTCCAATTTCGCGCTTGAGAAATTCTTCGCCGATCGCAATATTCCATTTGTTCGCGCCAAAGTGGGCGATCGCTATGTGATGGAAGAGCTGGTGAAACGCGACTGGAAAATTGGTGGCGAAAACTCGGGGCATATTATCAACCGCCAGTTTCATAGCACCGGTGATGGCATTATTGCCGGGTTGCAGGTATTAACCGCCATGCAACGTGAGCAATGCTCACTGGCTGAGCTGTTAAAGGGTTTTGAAAAGTACCCGCAGGCACTGGTGAATGTGCGCTTTAAACCAGGCTCTGATCCGCTGAATGATGACGCTGTACAAGCCGCTGTGGCTGATGTCGAGCAGCGGCTTGGTGATGAGGGACGCGTACTGTTGCGTAAATCAGGTACCGAACCCTTGATTCGGGTCATGGTGGAAGGGCGCGAAGTGCAGACCGTGAAGACGCTTGCGCAGCAAATTGCAGGTGAGGTTGAGGCGGCGGCGAATTAATAAGCAGTCTCGCCGAATTATCGAATTCAGTACTTGTAAGTTAGCGGCAGGTTATGTAATATCTCGCCGCTCTTGAGGTAGCAACTTCTAACCAAGAGGCAAGCATGCAACGGCAACCGTTAGTGATTGGCAACTGGAAAATGAACGGCTCTCGGCAGTTAGTTCAACAGTTAGCGACAACCTTACGCGACGCGTCAGAAATGTTAGGCGTGGTAAAAGTTGCGGTATGTCCGCCGGCGATTTTGTTACCCGCCTGGCAGCAGGAAGTGTTTTACGACCAGGTGCACCTGGGTGCGCAGGACGTCAACGAACACGCAGCTGGCGCCCACACCGGCGAACATAGTCTTGATTTGCTGGTTGAAGCAGGCGCCGACTACGTACTGGTGGGGCACTCTGAGCGCCGTCAGCACTATGGTGATACGGAACAGCGTATCCAGGCGAAAGTGGATGCCATACTTGGCCACACTGAGCAGAAATTAACCGCAGTCGTTTGTGTTGGTGAACACGAACAGGACCGCGAAGCAGGACACACCATGCAAGTGGTGCAAGGGCAGTTAGAACATGCCCTGGCGAACGTAAGCGCAGCGCAGTTAATGCAGGTTGTGATTGCGTACGAGCCGGTTTGGGCAATAGGCACAGGCAAAACCGCCAGCCCTGCTCAGGCCCAGGAAGTCCATGCATTTATTCGACAGTGGTTGCAGCAACGTTACGATGCTGCGGCCGCGAGCGTACCACTGCTGTACGGTGGTAGCGTAAAGGCAGAAAATGCCGAAACTTTGTTTGCAGAAGCAGATATAGATGGCGGCTTGATCGGCGGCGCTAGTTTAGAACCGCAAGGATTCCTTGCGATATGTCGCGCTGCACAGGCCGGGAGAAGCTAACTATGTACGAATTTTTATTGATTGCGTATTTAATCGTTGCCATCGTGCTGATCGGTTTCATTATGATCCAGCAGGGTAAAGGCGCTGACATGGGCGCGTCATTTGGTGCTGGTTCATCAAATACCGTCTTTGGTTCAAGTGGCTCGGGCAACTTTCTGACCCGCACGACTGCGGTCATCGCGATCATCTTTTTTGTTCTGAGTCTGGTTTTAGGTAACCTTTCATCAGGCGTAGGCGAAGTGAAGAGTGAGTTCGAAACCATCGAAACACCAACGCCTGCTGCTGAAGAAGTTCCGGCAACGAATGAAGAAGTTCCGACTTCTTCAAATGATGTACCAGAGTCAAACTAAGTAACCTTTTTGCGGATGTGGTGGAATTGGTAGACACGCTATCTTGAGGGGGTAGTGCCTTCGGGCGTGCGGGTTCAAGTCCCGCCATCCGCACCAAATTTTGCAACCGAAAGCTGGTTGCGTTTCCTTCGGGAATCTTTATAATATGGACACGTTTTCGGACGCGGGGTGGAGCAGTCTGGTAGCTCGTCGGGCTCATAACCCGAAGGTCGTAGGTTCAAATCCTGCCCCCGCAACCATTTAACAAAGGGTCCAGTGTTCTAAAAGCCCCGCAGCAGTTCGGGGCTTTTTACTATGTGACCTCTGCTGCAATGCGGTTTTACTATCCCCGATAGTTGCTGAATTAGCAGTCATAACACTGGGCGTTTACGCCCTTTTTTTGTTTCAGGAGTTCAGTAATTTGGCACGTATTGAAGAACGCTTAGTCGCTATGTTGGAGCCAGCTGTGGCGGCATTAGGGTTTGAGTTATGGGGTGTGGAATTTGTCCGCGCCGGTAAACATTCAACTTTGCGCGTCTACATTGATCATGAAGATGGTATCAGTGTGGATGATTGCGCCGATGTCAGTCACCAAGTGAGCGCCTTGCTGGACGTCGAAGACCCGATTAGCAGCGAGTACTATTTAGAGGTTTCATCGCCGGGCATGGAGCGTCCGTTTTTCAGTGCTGCTCAAATGCAGGACTACCTGGGTGAGACCGCTGCGGTTGAACTCACCATGGCACAGCAGAACAAACGTAAATTTAAAGGCGTGATCAAAACAGTTGATGGCGACCAGGTTGAATTCGAGGTTGATGGCGAGCCATTGAAGGTGAGCTATTCAACAGTTAAGAAAGCTCATTTAGTTCCTCAGTTTAACTAAGGATTGCGCAGGCGAGGCAAGATAATGGCAAAAGAAATTTTATTAGTTGCAGAAGCTGTTTCGAATGAAAAAGATGTCTCTAAAGACAAAATCTTTGAAGCGCTGGAGTCTGCGCTGGCACATGCAACCAAGAAAAAATATGACGGCGATATCGACGTGCGCGTCAGCATCAACCGCCAGACCGGTGACTTTGACACCTTCCGTCGTTGGTTGGTAGTGGATGACGCCGAGCAACCGCTCGAGCATCCGTATCGCGAAATCAGTCTGGCGGCAGCGCAGTATGAAGATGCGAGTGTCGAGGCAGGCGATTATGTTGAAGAACAAATTGACTCCATTGAGTTCGACCGCATCACTACGCAAACCGCGAAGCAGGTTATCGTGCAGAAAGTTCGCGAAGCTGAGCGTGCGAAAGTGGTCGATGAATATCAGGATCAGGTCGGTGAGCTGGTCAGCGGTGTCGTTAAACGGGCCAACCGCGAACACGTGCTGCTGGACTTAGGTAATAACGCTGAAGCGATTATTTACCGTGAAGAAATGCTGCCACGCGAGTCAGTCCGAGTCGGTGACCGTGTGCGTGGTTTATTGTATGACGTGCGCCCGGAAGCGCGTGGTGCGCAGCTATTTGTCAGCCGTACCCACCCTGACTTCCTGGTCGAATTATTCCGCATTGAAGTGCCGGAAATCGGCGAAGAAATGATTGAAATTCGTGGTGCGGCACGTGATCCGGGTTCACGCGCGAAAATCGCAGTGAAAAGTAACGACCGTCGCATTGACCCGGTGGGTGCCTGCGTTGGTATGCGTGGCGCGCGGGTACAGGCAGTATCGGGTGAACTTGGTGGCGAGCGTGTTGATATTGTGCTGTGGGACGACAACCCGGCGCAGTTCGTTATCAATGCCATGGCACCTGCAGAAGTGGCCTCCATTGTGGTCGACGAAGACGCGCACACCATGGACATCGCCGTCGAAGAAGGCAACCTGGCGCAGGCCATCGGTAAAGCCGGACAGAACGTTCGTCTGGCGAGCCAGTTAACTGGCTGGCAGTTGAATGTCATGTCGGTCGACGAATTCACTGAGAAAAACGAAGCAGAGACGCAGCGCTTGCTGGATCTGTTTACCAAGCACCTGGATATTGACGAAGATTTCGCTGCTGTGCTGGTCGACGAAGGTTTCTCGTCGCTGGAAGAGATTGCCTACGTACCAATGGACGAGTTATTGGCCATTGAAGGTATGGACGAAGCTATTGTTGAAGAGCTTCGCAACCGCGCGCGTGCAGTTCTGACGACCAAAGCACTCGCCGACGAAGAGTCATTGGAAAGTGCAGAGCCGGACGAGAGCCTGTTGAATCTGGAAGGCTTGGACCGTCATTTGGCATATGTGTTGGCCAGCAAGGGTATTACTACGCTTGAAGACCTGGCCGAGCAGGGCATTGATGACCTTGCTGAAATTGAAGAGTTAACCGAACAACGAGCTGGTGAGCTAATTATGCAGGCGCGTAATATTTGCTGGTTCGGTGACGAAGAATAGATCAACGGGGGTACGACGGACTATGGAAGAAGTAACGCTGGATAAACTAGCTAAAGATGTAGGTACGACAGTTGATCGTTTAGTGACTCAGTTCGCTGAAGCTGGTATGAAAAAATCAGCCGGTGATACCGTTACTGAAGACGAAAAACAAGCGCTATTGGCGCACTTAAACAAGCAGCATGGCGGCAAAGGCCCACAAGAGCCGAGCAAGATGACGTTGAAGCGGAAAGAGAAAAGTACGCTGAGCATCGGCGGTGGCCCGAAAAGCAAGTCAGTGCAGGTTGAGGTACGCAAAAAACGTACTTACGTGAAACGTTCCGCCTTGGAAGAGCAGCAAAAAGCTGAGCAGGAAAAGGCCGAACAGGAGCGTGTAGCTGCTGAAGCGAAGCGTAAAGAAGAAGAGGCCAAGGCGGCCGCTGAAGCGAAAGCGAAAGCTGAGAAAAAAGCAGCTGAAGAGAAGGCCAAGCAGGAAGCTGCGCGCAAAGAAAAAGAGAAAGCTAAAGCCAAAGCCGAAGCTGAGAAACGTGCGGCGATGACGCCAGAAGAGCGGCAAAAAGCAGACGAAGCCAAAGCTGAAGCGGAGCGCTTACGTAAAGCACAGGAAGACGAAGCACGGAAGAAAGCCGAAGCGGAAGCGGCGCGTCAGGCCGAAGAAGCACGTAAACTGGCCGAAGAAAACGAAGCTCGCTGGCAGGAAGAAGAAGCCAAGCGTAAGCAGGCCGAACAGGAGGACGTACACTTTACGACCTCGCAGTACGCGCAGGAAGCGGAAGACGAGCAAGACGTTGATGAAGAGCGTCGCAACCGTAAAAAGCAGAAGCGTCGTCATAAAGATGATGAGCGTGAAGAAGCGCCGCGTCGTGAGAAGCGTCGTAAAGGCTCGAAGCGTTCGACGCTACAGCAGGCATTTACCAAGCCAGCTGCGCCGGTAGAGCGTGAGGTCAAAATTGGCGAAACCATTACGGTAGGCGAACTGGCCAGCCGCATGGCGATTAAAGCCAGTGAAGTTATTAAGACCATGATGAAGATGGGCGAAATGGTGACCATCAACCAGGTACTGGATCAGGAAACTGCTTCGTTAGTGGTTGAAGAAATGGGCCATAAAGCACAGCTGGTCAGTGACAACGCGTTAGAGCAGGAAGTACTTGCCGAGCGTAACGAAGGTGAAGAGCGAGCCAAGACCGCACGCGCGCCGGTCGTTACCGTGATGGGTCACGTTGACCATGGTAAGACGTCACTGCTTGACCATATTCGTAAAGCCAAGGTCGCGGCGGGTGAAGCCGGCGGTATTACCCAGCATATCGGTGCTTATCACGTGGAAACAGATCACGGCATGATCACTTTCCTCGATACACCGGGACACGCGGCATTTACTTCAATGCGGGCACGTGGTGCCAGCGCCACCGACATCGTTATTCTGGTGGTTGCAGCAGACGACGGCGTCATGCCGCAAACCATTGAGGCGATTCAGCACGCGAAAGCGGCTGGCGTACCTATTGTTGTGGCAATCAACAAAATGGACAAGCCGGAAGCTGATCCTGATCGGGTGAAGAACGAGCTGGCACAGCGTGATGTTATCCCGGAAGACTGGGGTGGCGACGTGCAGTTTGTGCCGGTATCGGCGCACAGTGGTCAGGGTATCGACGAGCTGCTGGAAGCCTTGTTGCTACAAGCTGAAGTACTTGACCTACAGGCCGTGGCTGACGGTATGGCACACGGTATCGTAATTGAATCACGGCTGGACAAGGGCCGTGGTCCGGTGGCATCTATCCTGGTTCAGGAAGGCACGTTACGGCAGGGCGATATCGTTCTGTGTGGTCTTGAGTACGGTCGTATTCGCGCCATGCGTGATGAGCTGGGTCGCGATATTAAAGAAGCGGGTCCGTCGATTCCGGTCGAGATTCTGGGCCTGTCAGGCGTACCACAGGCGGGTGATGAAGCAACGGTTGTTAAAGACGAGCGCAAAGCGCGTGAAGTTGCCAACTACCGTCAGGGTAAATACCGCGATGTGAAACTGGCGAAGCAGCAAAAAGCCAAGCTTGAGAACATGTTTGCCAACATGCAGGAAGGCGATGTGAAAGAACTGAACATCGTTCTGAAGTCAGACGTTCAGGGTTCACTTGAAGCCATCGCTGACTCACTGCAGAAGCTCTCTACTGATGAAGTTAAAGTGAATATCATTGGTAGCGGTGTCGGTGGTATTACCGAGACTGACGCGTCACTGGCAAGTGCTTCGAACGCCATTGTGGTAGGCTTTAACGTGCGTGCCGATGCTTCTGCGAAGCGTGTCATTGAGCAGGAAAGCGTTGATTTGCGCTACTACAGCGTCATCTACGACCTGATCGATGAAGTTAAACAAGCGATGGGCGGTATGCTGGCACCTGAGTTCAAGCAGCAGATCATTGGTCTTGCCGAAGTTCGTGACGTATTCAAGTCACCGAAAATTGGCGCCATCGCGGGTTGTATGGTAACCGAGGGTGTAGTGAAACGTTCTGCACCGATTCGTGTTCTGCGTGACAATGTCGTTATTTTTGAAGGTGAGCTGGAATCACTGCGTCGCTTCAAAGATGACGTTCAGGAAGTTCGTGCAGGCATGGAGTGCGGTATCGGCGTGAAGAACTACAATGACGTTAAAGTTGGAGATCAGATTGAGGTCTTCGAAACTGTCCAGGTAGAACGGAGTCTGTAAAGCTTATGGCGAAAGACTACAGCCGTACAGAACGTGTTGGGCAACAGTATCAGCGTGAAATCGCGCTGATACTGCAACGCGAGATCAAAGACCCCCGGGTGTCAATGGTCACTGTTTCTGATGTTGAAGTGTCACGGGACCTGGCCTATGCCAAGGTATTTGTGACCTTCCTGCAGGACGACGAGCAACAGGTTAAACAGGGGCTCAAAGTCTTGAATGAGGCGGCGGGATTCATTCGCTCGTTGTTGGGCAAGCGCGTGCGCGCGCGCATTGTGCCAGAGCTGCGTTTTGTACACGACAGCTCACTGAATGAAGGTATTCGCATGGCACGTCTGGTCGACGAAGCAATTCGTAAAGACAGCCAGCGTGGCAGCAACTCAGAACAGGATGATGACGGAGACGATTAATGGGACGACGTAAATCGGGTCGCGATATCAGCGGCGTGATTGTCTTAGATAAGCCTCTGGAACTTACCTCAAACGCCGCACTGCAAAAGGTGCGGCGTTTTTTTAATGCCCGCAAAGGCGGTCATACCGGAGCCCTGGATCCTTTAGCTACCGGCGTATTGCCGTTATGTTTCGGTGAAGCGACGAAACTTTCACATTTTGCGCTTGAGGCTGACAAAACCTACGTTGTCACCGCGCAATTAGGGGTTCGCACCACCACCAGTGACGCCGAGGGCGAGATCGTTGAACAGCGCGACGTGGCGCTCGAGCGCACGGCCATAGAGGCCGCGGTCAAGCATTTCACCGGGCCACAGGCGCAGTCACCGTCGATGTTTTCGGCGCTGAAGCATGAAGGTCGCCCGCTGTATTACTATGCCCGCCAGGGCATTGAGGTACCACGCAAATCGCGCACTATTCATATTCATCATATCGCCCTGCTGGCGTTTCATGGTGATCAGCTGACCCTTGAAGTTACGTGCTCCAAAGGCACCTATATCCGTACTCTGATTGATGACATGGGTCAGTTTCTGGGGTGCGGCGCGCATGTAACCGCGTTGCGCCGTACCTGGATAGAAGGTGTGAATGATGACATGGTAACCCTTGAGGAACTAGCTGAGCGCGCCGCACAATGTGATCCTGAGCAGGGAGACTATGCCGCGCTTGATGCGCTGTTATTACCTTGTGATGCGGTGGTACAGCAAATTCCCGAGGTGCTGATTGCGGCAGCGGACGGACCACGCTTCAGTGCCGGGAATCCGGCGCAGCCCGTGAGCGGTGAGGTACAACCCGAGACCACTATTTTACGGGTGAAAACCGATAGTGATGGCGAGTTGCTGGGACTAGGTTATTGGCGTGACAATAAAATTGTACCCAAGCGCGTGCTTGGCATTGCTAAAAACTAGGTGAGTCCGTATAATATCTGGCGATCGCGTTGGTGCTGAATTAGTGATTGGCATCAACAGTTTTAACTACTAGGAGTAAGATATGTCACTAACTGCGGCACAAAAAGCTGAAATCGTTAAAGATTATGGTCAAGGCGAAAACGACACTGGTTCACCAGAAGTACAAATCGCTTTGTTAACTGCTAACATTAACGAACTGCAAAGCCACTTTAAAGAACACGCGAAAGATCACCACTCACGTCGTGGTCTGTTGCGCATGGTAAGCCAGCGTCGTAAATTGCTGGACTACCTGAAGCGTAAAGACAATCAGCGTTATGCAACTCTGATTGAGCGACTCGGTTTACGTCGCTAAGCAATGTTCAAAAAAGGGGGCCGCAAGGCCCCTTTTTTCTTAACAAACAGCAAACGCGTTATTGGTTATTAGTTATTGGATATTGGTTGATGTCCCAAACTGAGAAGCCGAGCTAATAACTAATATCCAATAACGAATATCCGATAACGGTTTAGATTTTAAAGAGAAGAGTAGGAAAGGAAAAAAACGTGAATCCAATAACTAAACAATTTCAATACGGCCGTCATACAGTGACACTCGAAACCGGTGCGATGGCGCGCCAAGCCTCTGGCGCTGTATTAGCAAGCATGGATGACACTACTGTACTGGTTACCGTGGTGGCAAAGAAAGAAGCAAAAGAAGGTCAGGATTTCTTCCCCTTAACAGTAAACTATCAGGAGCGTACCTACGCTGCTGGTAAAATCCCGGGTGGTTTCTTCAAGCGCGAAGGTCGTCCTTCAGAGAATGAAACCTTAACCTCGCGTCTGATCGACCGTCCTATCCGTCCACTGTTTCCTGAAGGTTTCAAAAACGAAGTTCAGGTCATTGCGACAGTCGTATCGGTGAACCCTCAGGTAAACCCTGATATCGTGGCTCTGATTGGTGCTTCTGCGGCACTTAGCATTGCTGGTGTGCCTTTCGCAGGTCCAATTGGTGCGGCGCGTGTCGGTGTACTGAATGATGAGTACATTCTAAATCCGACCACTGATGAAATTGCTGAGTCGAAACTAGACCTGGTGGTTGCTGGTACTGAGAAAGCCGTACTGATGGTTGAGTCAGAAGCACAACTGCTGTCTGAAGATGCGATGTTAGGCGCGGTGGTTTACGGTCATGAGCAGATGCAGACCGTGATTGAAAATATCAACGCATTTGTCGCTGAAGCTGGTAAGCCGAAGTGGGACTGGGAAGCTCCGGCAACGAACGAAGCGCTGAAAGATAAAATTAAAGCGCTGGCGGAAGACGGCTTGGGCGATGCGTATCGCATTACTGAAAAAGCTTCACGTTACGAGCAAGTCCGTAAGCTGCGTGACGAAGTTATTGAAAAACTGACTGCTGAAGACGAGTCACTGGACGCGAAAGAAATTGGTGACTTGTTCCACGAATTAGAAAGTGACATCGTTCGTAGCCGTATTATTGCTGGTGAAAAACGTATCGATGGTCGTGACCCGGATATGGTTCGTCCACTGCACATTGCTACTGGTATGTTGCCACGCGTTCACGGTTCTGCGGTATTTACCCGTGGTGAGACGCAAGCATTGGTTGTAGCGACCCTGGGTACTGAGCGTGACGCACAGATGATTGATGATCTGATTGGTTCAAGCAACAATCGCTTCATGCTGCATTATAACTTCCCTCCGTACTGTGTCGGTGAAACCGGTATGGTAGGTTCGCCGAAGCGTCGTGAAATTGGTCACGGTCGTCTGGCCAAACGTGGCGTACAGGCAGTTATGCCGTCTCAGGAAGAATTCCCGTACACCATCCGCGTGGTTTCTGAGATCACTGAATCAAATGGTTCAAGCTCAATGGCGTCGGTCTGTGGTACTTCACTGGCGCTGATGGACGCGGGTGTACCGATTAAAGCTTCGGTAGCTGGTATCGCCATGGGTCTGGTGAAAGAGGGTGACAAGTTTGTCGTACTATCGGACATTCTGGGTGATGAAGATCACTTAGGCGACATGGACTTTAAAGTTGCTGGTAGTAAAGAAGGCGTGACCGCACTGCAAATGGACATCAAAATTGATGGCATTACCCGTGAAATCATGGAGCAGGCGCTGGAACAAGCCAAAGCAGCACGTTTGCACATTCTGAATGTGATGGACGACGCTATTTCAGGTGCACGTGAAGAATTGTCTGATTTCGCGCCGCGTTATCACACAATGAAGATCAACCCTGACAAGATCCGTGACGTTATCGGTAAAGGTGGCGCGGTTATCCGTGAGTTGACCGAAAGCACCAACACCAACATTGAAATTAATGACGACGGTACAGTACGTATTGCGGCCACCGACCAAGCCTCAGCGCAGGCAGCGATTGACCGCATTGAAGAATTGACCGCAGATGTTGAAGTGGGTCGTACCTATCAGGGTAAAGTAGCGCGTATCGTAGACTTCGGTGCTTTCGTGACTATCCTGCCAGGTAAAGATGGTCTGGTTCACATTTCACAGATCGCTGAAGAACGCGTGAACGATGTCAACGAATATCTGAAAGTTGGTGACGTTGTTCCGGTCAAGGTACTTGAAATCGACCGTCAGGGTCGCGTACGTCTGAGCATGAAAGAAGCCGCTGAAAAGCCGGCCCAAGCTGAGCAAAACGACGCAAACGAAGAGAAAGGTGCAGACGAAGCCGAATAAGACGGCGACGTTTTTCTTTACAATTCTCTACCAAAAGGGGCTTCGGCCCCTTTTCTTTTTTGTCGCAAGGTAGGTTATGATGAACCTTTCGAAATTGCGATTAGGATGCCTTATGAGCTATTGGAAAGTGGCCACTTTGCTGCTGGGGTGGGCAGTACTTGCAGGATGCAGTGCAACCTCAGCTACGGCTGAGAATAGCCTTAATAACCTGTTGATTGCGACGCCGCAGGTGGCGGACGATCATTATCAGCTGGAACTGGCGAAATTAAACGAAATTATCAGTGCTGATAATGAGAATTTAGATGCCGAGATGATGGGCGAGCTGCTCTATCGGCGCGGTATGTTGTATGACGCTGTTGGCCTGGTGACGCTTTCGCGAATTGATTTCAACCGCGCGCTGGAATACCAGCCACGCCTTGCCGATGCCTATAATTATCTGGGGATTCATTATTCGCAGGTGGGGCAATATGAGATGGCCTATGAGGCGCTGGACGCGGCCATAGAGCTTGAGCCGGAACATCCGTACGCTTATCTGAACAGGGGCGTCGCGGCCTATTACGATAATCGTTTCGACCTTGCTTATGACGATCTTGATTATTTCTTTCAGCGCAACCCTAATGACCCCTACCGGGCGTTGTGGCGTTTCTTTGCTGCCGTTGAGCAGGACCGTAGCGCAGCCGCACATGAGCTTGCCGAGGCGATGATTTTAAGCGACAACGAAGCATGGGCATGGAACCTGGTCAAATTGTTCGTTAACGGCATCGCTGAGCAGGACTTTCTTAGCAACTACGCCACCTTAAACATGAGCGAACATGAGACACTGGCCGAACGGCTGTGTGAAGTTTATTTTTACCTAGGCAAGTACCATCAGTTGCAGGGGAACTGGCAAAGCGCGGCGGTCTATTTTAAGTTGGCGCTCGCCACCAACGTGCATGTGTTTTTGGAGTACCGTTATGCCGGCGTTGAAATGGAATGGAGCCAGTATAAAGCGCAACAGGAAGACTAAGTCGCTACGCGTACTTAATCTGGCGCTGCTGACGCTTGGCTTGAGCCACGGTGTCGCACAGGCGCAGCCGATCGTCTGGAAAGCTTGGCAGTACCAGCAGGAATTACCACGGGCAATGGCATTGATGCACGGGGCAAGTTGCCCGGGCGCCGCACCGGCCGAGGTAACTCAGGTCTGGTTGCCGGTGCAGGAGGCGAAGCCGGTACTCGAAATGTTTGAACAATGGCACCGGCATCCGCTGGCGGAACTGCTCTCTTGCTTTGCAGTGCGTTGGGTGGAAAATCCCGACGCACTCGACTGCCAGAGCTTTGGTGAACGCCGGCATCAGCGGTGTCAGTTGCCTCTGCTACCGGCCGAAGCCGGCCAGCGTCATATTGTCATTCGCGACGTGGCAACCGCAAGCGCAAGCCCCCGGCAAATGGTGATTGCCAGCGATACCCGTATGGATGTTTTTGCCCACGAGGTGGCGCACTGGCTGGGCTTTGTCGATGAATATCCAATGTCGGCAAGTCTCGCACAGCATTACTGTCGTGGCAGCTATGACCATCCTTCCCTGAACGTGGTACTGACCGACTCAGTGCAGATGTCTGCGGCAGAGTTAAAACAGTTGTGGCAGCGCTTGCCCTGGCGGCAGGCGGTGGGCGACTGGCGTCTGCTCGGCGAGCTTCAGGAAAGTGGTATGTGGCGTTTAGGCTCGCCAACGGGAACGGCAGTGGGGCTGTATGCCAGCCGCACCTGTGCGGCGCTGGACGATGTTTACAGCTGGAAGCCTGTGGCCCGTATGACCGCAATGGAATACCACGACGTCAATTACTGGCCCGAGGTTTATCTGCAGATTGCGGACGGCTTAGACCGCTAACGCAGTCTGGGCAATCATAATGACCGGACACAGCAAGGCGAAAAACCAGACTAAACTGCGTAATTTGTCCCAATTAATAATATAGAAAATATGGTACAGCGCCCGAAAGCCGATAAAACTGACAGCCAGCCACTGGTTAAAGAGAGTGACCTTGTCGGTCGCAATCACCAGTAACACGGCTGCAGCAAACAGCGGGAAGGCCTCATAGGCGTTATAGTGACCGGCGACGGCACGAGCGCCGGCGCCGCTAAGGCGTTGCTGTTGCGCGCGCGGGTGGCGATTATCATAGCCGCTGTCGCGGTTCTGAAAATAGACCACCGGCGCTTTTGCGGCAATCGGTAATAAACCGGCAATGAGCAAGCACCAAATCAGTAGGCTCACTTGACCTCTTTACCTGCCGCTTGCAGGTCCGCGTGATAAGACGAGCGTACTAATGGACCACTGGCGATATGGGTAAAGCCCATTTTTTCGCCTTCTTCGCGGAACATTTCGAACTCATCCGGAGTGACGTAACGGGTGACCGGCAAGTGATGACGGCTGGGCTGCAAATATTGGCCAATGGTTAACATGTCAACGTCATGGGCGCGCAGGTCGCGCATCACTTCCAGGATCTCTTCGTTGGTCTCACCTAAGCCGACCATCAGGCCTGACTTGGTGCGAATGTCTGAACGCGCTTCTTTATAACGCTTGAGCAAATCGAGCGACCACTGATAGTTAGCCCCAGGGCGCGCCGCTTTGTACATGCGTGGTACGGTCTCAAGATTATGATTAAACACGTCCGGTGCTTCGGCCGAGAGAATATCCAGCGCGACGTCCATGCGGCCACGGAAGTCCGGTACCAGTACCTCAACCTGAATGCCCGGGCTATGGGCACGAATTTCACGGATACAGTCGGCGAAATGCTGCGCGCCACCGTCACGTAAGTCGTCACGGTCAACCGAGGTCACCACCACATACTTCACCTTCATATCGCGGATAGTGGCGCCCAATTTCACCGCTTCTTCCGGATCTGGTGGTAACGGACGGCCATGGGCAACGTCACAGAACGGGCAGCGGCGGGTACAGATAGCGCCCAGAATCATAAAGGTCGCGGTGCCGTGATTGAAGCATTCCGGCAGGTTAGGGCAAGAGGCTTCTTCGCAGACCGAGTGCAGGCCGTGCTTACGCATGGCTTGTTTAATTTCATCGATACGCTGCGTCGACGCAGGTAGTTTTACCTTTAGCCACTCGGGCTTGCGCAGCATCTGGTCGCGCTCAGTTGGGACCACTTTTACCGGAATTAATGCCATTTTGTCGGCATCGCGTAGCTTGACGCCCGGTTCAACTCTAACTGGCTTGGACATAAGCGTTGTCGAATCCTGTTTGTTGGTGAATGTTGTTATAACTCAGTCGCCCGGCAAAGAGCTCAGTGACGCGTTCAGCTGCCGCGGCTACCGTGGCAGGGCCACCTAACTCGTTGGTTTGTACCATTTGCATGCCCGCATAACCACAGGGGTTGATACGCAAAAATGGACTGAGATCCATATTAACATTGAGTGCCAGGCCATGAAATGAGCAGCCACGCCGGATCCTTAGACCTAAGGAGCATAACTTAGCGCCATCGACGTATACGCCCGGTGCATCAGGGCGGGCTGCGGCGGTGATCCCGTGGTCCGCCATTAAGGCTACGATAGTTTCCTCAATATGGGTCACCAGTTGACGCACGCCTATCTTTAAACGGCGCAGGTCGAGCAGAAAATAAACCACTAATTGGCCGGGCCCATGGTAGGTGACCTGGCCGCCACGATCGACCTTCACTACCGGAATATCTCCGGGCGCGAGAATATGCTCGGCTTTACCAGCCTGCCCCTGGGTGAATACCGGCTCATGTTCCAATACCCACAGCTCGTCGGCAGTTTCGGCGTCACGCGAGTCGGTAAACTTCTGCATGGCTTGCCAAACCGGCTCGTAGGGTTGCCGGCCCAGTTGGCGAATAATCAGATCAGAGGACATAGCGAACGTCTTCAATAGCTGCTAACGCCTTATAAAGCGTTTCAATATGCGTCTGACTATGCACACGGATCTGAATCGATACCGAGTGATAGTTACCTTTACTACTTGGTTTTACGGTAGGGCTATAATCGCCCGGCGCATGTTCTTGCGCGACCGCAACTACCGCGTCAGGAAGTTCTGGTTTGGCAAGTCCCATGACCTTGAAGGTAAACTGACATGGAAACTCAACCAGTTCATCAAAACGGGTTTTTTGCATTTCTTACTCCTAAGCACTTTTATGACGAGCAGTGCTTGCGCTTACTTTCGTGGAAAGCCTGTACCAGTTGTTCGGTGATCTTTCCGCATTGACCCTGGCCAATCATTATATCATCAATTTGCCCGATCGGCTGCACTTCACGACTTGAGCTGGTCAGGAAAAGCTCATCAAGTTGCGTCAGCTCACTAACGCGGAAGGGTTGTTCATAAACGGGCAGGCCAAGCTGGCGCGCCAATTCAATCACCCACATGCGGGTGATGCCGGGCAAAATCAAGTGGTCAGTGGGCGCGGTATATAGCGCGCCGTCCTTCACTGCGAAATAATTACTTGAAGCACCCTCGGTGATATGGTCGCCACGGAACAGCAGCGGCTCCATTGCGCCCTGTGCCTGGGCATGTTGCTTCAACATGATATTGCCAAGCAGGCTAATGCTCTTAATGTCACAACGTAACCAGCGAATGTCTTCACAAAGAGTGACCTTTGCCGGGGTAGGCACGCCCCAGTGCACCGCTAAAGGCGAGACACTGGCGAACACAGTTGGCGTTAGGGTGCCTAAGGGTAGGTGCGAGCGTTGGGTTTCAGCGCCGCGGGTGACCTGAAAGTAAATCAGGCCATCACTGATAGCGTTGCGTGCCAGTAACTGCTCAATCAGCCCGTACCAGAATGGGTCACCGTGATTGGGAATGGCTAGCGCAGCCAGCGAGCGATCGAGACGTGCCAGGTGGTGTTCGGCCAGAAAAGGCCGGCCCTGGTACACCGGAACCACTTCGTAAATACCGTCCGCAAACAAAAAGCCCCGGTCAAAGACCGAGACTTTTGCGTGTTCCGGGGCGATCCAGTCGCCATTTAAATAGACGTAGGTGCTCATTGCTCGCCCTGTGCTGTGACGTTGGTTTACTCGCTTTCGAACTTGCGCAGCACCCAGTCCGTCAATTGTTTAAATACGCCGCCCTCAACCACTTCATTCAAGGTGACCAACGGATAGCTGACAATGGTTTCACCTTCTAACTGAATGCTGACGGTACCGACCTCGACACCTTTCGCCAGAGGGGCTTCAAGTGTCTGATTCAGTTCAATACTGGCTTTCAGGTTTTCACGCTGGCCGCGCGGCAAAGTAATTACTGCATCTTCGGCAATGCCAAGTGCGACAGTGTCTTGCTCGCCGCCCCAGACGCGCTGGTCAACAAAGCTGTCACCAGCGCTGTATGCCTGCACCGTTTCATAGTAACGGAAGCCGTAGTTGAGCAGTTTTTTACTCTCAATTTTACGTGCCTGCTCGCTACTGGTACCCATGACCACTGCGACCAGACGGGTGTCGCCTTCCACAGCAGATGTGACCAGGCTGTAGCCCGCTTCCTCGGTGTGGCCGGTCTTAATACCGTCAACGTTCATGCTGGCATCCCACAGCAGTGAGTTACGGTTGTATTGTTTAATCGAGTTAAAGGTGAACTCTTTTTCGCTGTAAATTGCGTATTCTTCCGGCACATCACGAATCAGCGCAATACCCATGGTTGCCATGTCGCGCGCCGTGGTGCGCTGTGCCGGATCAGGCAGACCGTGGCTGTTGGTAAAATGCGAGTTGGTCATGCCCAGTTCATAGGCATAGTTGTTCATCAAATCAGCAAAGGCACCTTCACTGCCGGCAATATGTTCTGCCATCGCCACACAGGCATCATTGCCTGACGATATGATAATGCCTCGGTTCAGGTCAGCGACGCTAATTTGCTTACCCACTTCGATAAACATTTTTGATGACTCAGGGAAGTTTTTCGCCCACGCGTTTTCGCTAATGGTAACCAAATCATTAGGGCTGATACGGCCTTCCTGAATCTCACGACCAATAATGTAGCTGGTCATCATTTTGGTCAGACTGGCCGGGGCCAATTGCTCGTCGGCATTACCTTCGGCAATGACATAGCCGGTGGTGTAATCGACCAGAATATAGCCCTTGGCATTCACTTGCGGAGCCGGTGGAATAATGGAGGCTTGCGCAGCCAGAGTTACTGCGCCAGCGAGCAGTGCAACAGCACGCGTCAACTGTTTTACGACAGATTGCATGATTGGTTTTCTCTACGTTGTCATCAATATGGATTTAGCAGGCAGAATAGTACCACAGCTGGTATCGAATGGCAGCGCTCAGGGACTGACCGGTACCCGAAATACGTCTGTGTAACCGTCTGCACGTAATTGTATGAGTAACTGCTCCGTTTGCGCAGCGGCAAAGGGACCCAGCATTACCGCATGTAGACCATTTTTCGGCCGGGTAGTTGCAGGAACCTCATAGATTTGTGCCAGCTTTGTCGCCTCACTGTCGAGACGTTGGGCATCACTGCCGGCCACCACCTGAATAAAGTATTCGCCGTCATCATGGGCAGCTAAGGGGGCGGTGACTGCAAGTTGCTGGTTTGGACCATCGGGATGCAAGGCCTCAATTTTTACGCGGGCGGTACCGGTCGCTAACATGCCTAGCTTATAGGCCGCGACGTAGGAGAGGTCAATAATACGGTCACCATGGAAAGGGCCGCGATCATTTACCCGCACGACGACTGATTTGGCATTCGCCAGGTTAGTAACCCGCACATAAGTCGGCAGCGGCAAGGTTTTGTGCGCCGCGCTCATGGCATACATATCGTAGGTTTCACCGTTCGAGGTTAAATGACCATGAAATTTCTCGCCATACCAGGAGGCTGTGCCTTCGGCGATATAACCGCGGGCATCTGGAATAATCGAATAGGTGCGGCCAAACAATGTGTAGGTGCGATTGCCCTGACGGCTCGGCGGCTCAGTTTTTGGGGTTGGCTCAACCAGCTCATCGGCATGAGGCAAGCGCGACGGGATACTGTCGTGGGTCTGACTGTAGCGGCTCGGCGGCGCGGAACTACAGCCGACCATGAGCAAGACCAGTGCACTGAGGATGAAGCTGAGAAAGAAGCGGGTCATGGTGTCGGAGCCGTATTTTTCGCCGCAGCGAGCTGTTGACTGAATTGGTGCACAACCATCGCATAAAGAGGACTATGATTGTAACGGCTGATCACGTAAAAGTTATGCAAACCCAGCCAGTAATCTTCACCCTGCGGCTGTTCAAAGGCAAATACTTTGGCTTTTGCGTCGGCTTCCAGAGTTGTGTCATCGGGTAACTGCAAGCCCTTGGCTTTTAACTCAGCGACCGTTTCGGTCAGGCGCAGGCTCTTTTCGGCCAGGTCCGCATGCCGGGCAGTGCTGGCAAGCTCGATCGCCACCGGAGCATTGGCACGCCAATGGTGCTTCGCAAAGTAATTGGCGACGCTACCGATCGCATCGACCGGGTTGGTGAGCAGATCGCGGACGCCATCGCCATCGAAATCAACGGCATAGTGACGGTAGGAGGAGGAAATAAACTGGCCATACCCCATCGCACCCGCGTAGGAGCCTTTTAACTCCGTTGCCGGCAGCTGTTCAGCCTCGGTCAGACGAATAAACTCCCCCAGTTCCTTGCGAAAGAACTGGGCGCGCGGCGGATAATGAAACCCCAGGGTATAGAGCGTGTCGAGCACCGAGTATTTGCCTAAATAGCTGCCGTAAAAGGTTTCGACACCGATAATAGCAACGATAACCTCGGCCGGTACGCCGTATTCCTGTTCGGCACGCGCCAGGGTATCGGCGTACTGCTGCCAGAATGACAGACCTGCGGCCAGGCGCTTGTCGGTCAGAAAAATAGGATAATACTCATGCCAGGGTTTGGCTTCCCAGGGGCGTTGAATCGCGGCCAATACGTCTTCATTGAGACGGGCCTGTGCTAATAAGGCGGTGATGGTGGTTCGATCGAGTTGATAGTTAGCAACCAGCTCGTCGATAAATTGCTGTTGCTCAGCCGGTTCACTGGCGCTTACAGGTGGCGTCTGGGCACTGGCTGTGGCACCTGCGAGGCTGATTGTCAGTGCCGCTGCCCAAATCAATTTGCTGTTCTGACGCATATGCAGCTCCTCTGAATTGTGTCATGACCGACCTCAGGCGTGAATCAACCTGCGGTTTGTGGCAATTGCCATTAGTAAACCAAAGCCAGCGAACAATGTCACCATTGATGTGCCACCATAAGATATTAAAGGCAGAGGTACGCCGACCACGGGTAGCAGACCCGATACCATGCCAACGTTGACCATCACATAGACAAAGAAAGTGAGAGTCAGACTGCCTGCTAATAGTTTTTGATACACGCGTTGAGCGCGCATGGCAATAAGCATGCCACGAAAAATAATAAAACCATACAACAGGAAGAGGGCGATCACGCCGATCAGGCCAAACTCCTCGCTAAATACCGAGAAGATAAAATCCGTATGACGCTCGGGCAGGAACTCCAACTGCGACTGCGTGCCTTGCAACCAGCCTTTGCCTTCGACACCACCCGAGCCAATGGCTATTTTTGACTGAATGATTTGATAGCCCGCGCCAAGTGGGTCCCGCTCGGGGTTCAAAAAGGTGAGCACGCGTTGTCGCTGATAGTCGTGCATCAGGAAGATCCAGAGGACAGGCGCGAAGGACCCAACCGCGACAACAAAAAAGCCAATCAGCTTCCATGACATACCAGCCAGAAACAACACGAAGATACCTGAGCAGGCAATCAGTAACGAGGTGCCCAGATCGGGTTGCTTCGCGATCATTAGTACCGGAATCATTAATAGTATGAAGGCTGCGGCCAGGCGCCGTAACGTAGGGGGAATACCCTGCTCGGCAATAAACCAGGCAATAGTCATTGGCACGGCGAGTTTCATCAGCTCTGAGGGCTGAATGGTCGCCACCCCAATATTCAGCCAGCGCTGTGCCCCTTTACTTGACTCACCGACCAATAAGACCGCAAGCAGCAACACAATACCGCAGGCAAATAGGGGGAGGGACCAGCGCTGTACGGTATCCAAGGGAATCTGCGCAATAATAAACATGGCAAAAAAGGCGGCGCCAACACGAACGGCCTGACGTTCGGTCATGGCCAGACTCTCGCCGCTGGCAGAATACACCGTGATCAGGCTGACCGCCGCGGTAATCAGCAAGGCTATCAGCAATGGTACGTCCATATGCAGACGTTGTAACCAGGAACTACGTTGATGATCAAGGAGCATTTGCGGTCACCGTTTCAGAATTGCTTTTGCTGGCATTGCTTTTGCCTGCAAAGTAAAAGTCAAGCAGACGTCGGGCCATAGGCGCTGCTACGCTGCCGCCGCCACCAATGACGTTCTCGGCGGTAATGACGATGACAATTTCCGGATCTTCGACGGGCGCGTAACCAACATACATGGCGTTATCGCGATAACGTTCGGCAATCTCCTCCGCGTTATATTCCTCACCCTGGCCAATGCTGCGCACCTGCGCGGTACCGGTTTTACCGGCCGAGCTATATTCTGCACCACGAAACGCCTTATGGGCGGTGCCTTTAATACTGGAAACCACTTTTTCCATGCCATCAAGTGCGACATTCCAGTGCTCCGGGTTATTCAGTTGCACCGGCTCGCGCTGCTCGACCACTGCGGGCAGTTCAATACCTGCGTCACGAATGGCGCCTAGCAGCCGCGGCACAGGACGTTCGCCGTGGTTCACCATCACCGCGGTGGCGACCGCCAGTTGCATGGGAGTCACCGTCCAGTAGCTTTGACCGATACCAATAGAGACCGTCTCGCCGGCATACCAGGGCTGATTAAAGCGGGCACGTTTCCAGCCGCGGCTGGGCATGACTGCCGCCGATTCCTCACCAATATCAATACCGGTCATCTCACCAAAACCGTACTGATACATGTGTTCCGAAATGGTATCAATGCCTAGTTTCAGCGCCAGATCGTAATAAAAGGTATCGCAACTTTCGATAATAGCAGTGTCAACGTTGACCCAACCGTGTCCCCAGGACAACCAGTCACGATACTTATGATTCACGCCTTGAATCTGAAACCAACCCGGATCCCAGACTTTGCTTTGCCGCGTAATAATACCTTCTTCGAGTCCGACCACCGCTAACTGGGGTTTAATGGTTGACGCCGGTGGATAACCGCCTTGCGTGGCGCGGTTTAACAAGGGCGAATGACGCGAATCGAGTAAGCTACGATATTGCTCGACCGAAATACCCTGGGCAAACCAGTTGGGATCGTAACTGGGCTGACTGACCATGGCGAGTACGCCGCCATCTTCGGGATCCATCACGATAATAGTACCGCGCTGCTCACCGAGAATCTGCTGGGCCTGCTGTTGCAGTTCAATGTCGATCTCCAGCACCAGGTCCTGGCCCGGAATAGGGGGCTCTATTTCCAGTGTCCGCAGCATCCGGCCATGAATGTCGACTTCAACCTGTTGATAGCCCACGGTACCGTGTAACTGCTCTTCGTAATAGGCTTCCACGCCCAGCTTACCAATGGTGCGGGTGGCGGCGTAATTGGCGTTGACACCTTGTTCTTTGAGACGTTGCACGTCACGCTGGTTGATCTTGGCAACATAGCCCAGCGCATGGGTAAGCGAATCGCCATAGGGATAATGGCGCACCAGTCGCGCTTCAATACTGACACCCGGAAACTCGTGCTGGCGCGCGGCAAAGGTTGCCGCCTGCTGCTCGCTTAGCTGATCAAGCAAGATAACCTGCTCAAAACGCCGTTCACGGCGTCGGTTACGCTCGAATTGCTCAAGTTGTTGTGAAGTGATATTCAGTAAACGCGTCAGGCGTTGTACGGTTTTCTCGAGGTCTCGCACGCGCTCGGGGATGAGCTCCAGGCTCATGACCGGGCGGTTCTCCGCCAGAATTTTGCCGTTACGATCGTAAATCAGCCCACGATTAGGGGCCAGTGGAACTAATTTGATACGGTTGTCGTTTGAGCGGGTCTGGAAGGTCTCAAACTGCTTGACCTGCAACTGGTACATATTGGTAAGCAGTACTGCAAATACCGTCACCACCACAAACAGCGCAAAAATGACCCGGCGACCGAACAGGGCATTCTCGGCATGATGGTCTCGGATCGTGGTACGGCGTCGTTTCATTCTTTATTCGCGGTGATAGGGATGGTTAGCGTTCACACTCCAGGCGCGGTAGAGCGCCTCGGCTACAATAACCCTTACCATGGGGTGAGGCAAGGTAAGGGGCGACAAACTCCAGCGCTCATCGGCGATGGCGCAACACTCTGCGGCCAGACCCTCCGGGCCTCCCACCAACAGACTGATATCACGGCCATCCATTTGCCAGGCGGACAGTCGCTCCGCCAGTTTGGGGGTGTCCCAGGCGCGGCCATTAACTTCCAGGGTAACCACCCGGTCTCCTTTGCCGATAGCCGCTAACATCGCTTCGCCTTCCTGCTTGGTCAGGCGCGCGATGTCAGCATTTTTGCCACGCTTACCGGCGGGAATCTCAAGTAGTTCTAACTGACAGTCGGCGGGTAAACGTTTGGCGTAGGTCTGGTAACCGCTGCTGACCCAATCTGGCATTTTCTGGCCAACTGCAATCAGCTTAATGCGCATTACCGCGGGCCCCAGAGCTTCTCAAGTTCGTAAAAATCGCGGCTGGACTCTTGCATGATATGAACGACCACATCACCGAGATCAACCAGTACCCATTCGGAAGTTTCACCACCCTCAACGCCGATCGGCGGGACGCCCTGATGTTTGGCTTCGGTGGCAACATGGTTGGCAAGGCTTTTGACATGAGTTTTAGAGTTGCCTGAGCAAATGATCATGTACTCAGCAATGTCGGTCTGTTCCTGAACATCCAGAACTTTAATGTCACGGCCTTTTAAATCTTCAAGTTTATCGACCACAAAGTCGCGTAATTGTGTAGCTTGCAAAAGTCTTTGTCTCCTTAATTTGCACTGGCCACTAGTTTACCACGGCTGCATGCGAAAAAGCAGTGCTTAAAGACCATACAAGCGGTACTGTTCGATGTAAGTAGCGACGTTTACGGGCACTTTTTCGCGCCAGTCTTTATTTTCGGCGATGGCTTCGCGTAAAGCGGTGGCTGAAATCGCGACATCCGGTGTTTCCAGTAGCAGAATCTGCCCCTGGCGGTGCTGATGAAACTGGCTCAGCGCGTCGCAGCCATGCTGATGATAGAGCGCCTCTACGGCAGGGGACCAGGGCGTATCCTGATCAGCGCGACGCATGACGGCGAGATTGGCAACTTCGGTGAGTTGCTGCCAGCCATACCAGGTGTCGAGTTTGGCAAAGGCATCATTGCCCAATAAGAAGGTGATGTTGTCGTCGGGCCAGCGGCGACGCATTTCCTGTAGCGTCAATAAGCTGTAAGACGGGCCATCGCGCCGCAATTCACAGTCATCGGGCAGTACGCCCGGGCATTCAGCAAACGCCAGTTTCACCATGGCCAGACGTTGCCCGGCGCTGGCACCCGGATAATCGCGGTGGGGCGGCTGCGCGCTCGGTACTACATGCATCTGGTTGGCTTCAAGTTCGGCAAAAGCAGCCAGCGATGTGGTCACATGACCATTATGGATTGGGTCGAAGGTGCCACCAAAAATTACGCGTAACATGAGCTGATAAAGTCGGGTTCCTGTGCTGGTGCACAAAGCAACACAATGATATGACAGTAGAGGGTGGCAAGATCTTCCCCCGAGTCGCGCTTAAAGGCATATTCCAGCCTTACCAGCAGGCGACTAAGGCGGGCGAGGTGAGCAGCGCTCACACGTTTGGCAAACGCCTGGTAGGCGGCCTCCTGACTACGCCAGATGCCCAGCTGCGCATAATCCCGCAGTTGCAGGCGACCTTGTTGCAGCCGCTCAAGCTTTTCCAGCTCGCGCTGTAACATCCAGTTCAGAATGGCCGTCTCGGCTTCTTCTTCCAGCAAGCGCTGTAAGCGTTTTAATGCGCTTTTTAGATCACCCGCCAGAATTGCTTCCTGTAACGCAAATACGCTGAACCGGCTTTGGTCCTGTGCGGCGTCGGTGACCACCGCAGGTGTCAGCGGCTGTGGCATATCCATTAACGCAAGTTTTTGCAATTCCTGATCAAGCGCCAGTAAATTGCCCTCAAACCAGTCGGCTAACAGCTGGGTTGCCTCGCTGGTCAGCGACAATTCATAGCGCTGGCTACGTTGTTGAATGAAAGCAGGCAGTTGGCGGCGCTCAGGACTATTGGCCTGCACCACCGGACCGGCCTGCTGCAACAACTGAAACCATTTGGCTTTTTGTTGTTCCTGTTTCAGTTTTGGTCCGGTAATGACTAAAATCTGGTCCTCAGGCAACTCGGCGCAGTAACGCTTGAGCGCTTCGGCACCGTCGCGTCCGGGTTTGGCTTCAGGTAACTCGAGTTCCATCAGGCGCAGGCTGGAAAACAAGCCAAGGTTGGCACTTTGCTGCTGCAACTGGCTCCAGTCGAACTGACTGTCCTGCATCAAACGCTGGCGCTCATCGATGCCTTGCTGGCGTGCCTGCTGGCGAATCAACTGTAAAGCGTCATCGACCAGCAGGGGGGTATCACCAAACACGCAGAGCAATGCCGGCAAGCCATGGCGTTGCAGATGATTGGCGAGTTCACCCAGTTGCATCGTTAATTCTCCGCAAGTTGCGCAATCACCTGGCGCAGCATACGTTGTGCGGCTTGCTCACGCATTTCAGCGACCAACAGTTCACGTTCGCGAGTTTTTGCCAGGGCGAAATTCGGGTCATCCTGATAATCACGGAATACTTCAACCTGCAGGTTGCGCGTCGCGCCATTACGTTTAATAAGCCGGTAGTCGACGGTATAAATCAGTTCATATTCCGCCACCTGACCGCTGGCCGATAAGCTCAGGGTGCGACGGCTAAGACGATCGCCGAGAATGTCGATGCGTACGACATCACCCTGTTCCACCAGCTCAGCGCCTGCCAGAGTAAAGCGCTGGCGCGCCTGCTCAGCGAATTCACTGAACTGTGGCGCATTAATCGCCACTCGCTCCAGATCAGCCGGCAGTTGATAGCTGCCGCGCAACTGAAAACCACAGCCGCTCAGCGCGAGCGTCAGCCAGAATACCGCCAGGACAAGCGCTAGTCTACGCATCTTAGTTGGCCACAATGTTAACCAGTTTTCCTGGTACATAGATTTGTTTGCGAATGGTCTTGTCGCCGATAAAGCGTTGCACGTTTTCGTCTGCTACCGCTGCGGTAATGACGGCATCCTGCTGGGCATCAGCTGGCACTGTAATTTTGCCGCGGACTTTACCATTGACCTGCACCACCACCAGAATATTGCTCGCCACCAGCGCTGTGCTGTCTACTTCGGGCCAGTCAGCGAAGGTAATATCGCTGTCATGACCGAGTTGCTGCCATAACACCTCGCTCAGATGTGGCGTGACCGGGGCCAGCATGCGTACCACCGCCTCAAGGGCTTCGCGCATAATGCCGCGGTCGGCAGGACTGTCTAAATTGGCTTTTTGCAGTTTGTTTAACAGCTCCATGACCGCAGCAATCGCGGTATTAAAGTTTTGCCGACGGCCCATATCATCCGTCACTTTTTCAATGGTGCGGTGCACTTCACGACGCAGTTCTTCCTGATCCGGGTTCAGTTGACTGAAGTCAGAGCTGTGCTCCTGTTCAGCGACCTCGCTATAGTCAGCGACCAGACGCCAGACCCGACGTAAGAAGCGCTGTGCGCCCTCCACCCCAGAGTCCGACCATTCTAACGTTGCCTCCGGCGGGGCGGCAAACATCATAAACAGGCGAACGGTGTCAGCGCCGTATTTGTCGATCATGACTTGTGGGTCAATACCGTTATTTTTCGATTTCGACATCTTGGTCATGCCGCCGTAACTGACTTCTTCGCCATCGGTTTTCAGAATAGCTTTGACGATCTGACCTTTGCTGTCGCGCTCGACAATCTCGACGTCAAGCGGTGAGTACCAGGTGATTTTGCCGTCAGCCGCTTCGCGATAGTAGCTGTCAGCAAGGACCATGCCCTGGGTCAACAAGCGTTTAAATGGCTCATCGGAATTCACCAGGCCGGTATCACGCAGTAGTTTGTGGAAGAACCGCGCGTACAGCAAATGCAGAATCGCATGCTCAATACCGCCAATATACTGATCCACCGGTAGCCAGTAGTTGGCCTGCTCGGGGTTAAGCATGCCTTCATCATAATTCGCGCTGCAGTAACGCGCGTAGTACCAGGACGACTCCATAAAGGTGTCAAAGGTATCGGTTTCATGCTCTGCCGGCTGGCCGTTATAAGTGGTTTTCCGCCACTCCGGATCTGCCTTAATCGGTGACTGGGTGCCATCCATTACCACGTCTTCTGGCAGGGTTACCGGCAGTTGATTTTCGGGAACAGGAACTGAGCTGCCATCGGCCAGATTCAGCATCGGAATGGGGGTGCCCCAGTAGCGCTGGCGCGACACGCCCCAGTCACGCAAGCGGTAATTAACCTGACGGCGGCCAATACCCTGACGCGCCAGTTCATCTGCAATCGCATCAAAGGCGTCAGCACTGGTCATGTCGCTGTAGGGACCGGAGTTGATGGTCATGCCCTTCGCGGTAATGGCGCCGCTACTGATATCATGCTCACCGTCGACGGGGTCAATGACCACGTTAATCGGTAGCTGATATGTGGTAGCAAACTCCCAGTCGCGCTGATCGTGTGCCGGAACGGCCATGACCGCGCCTGAGCCGTAATCCATCAGGACGAAATTGGCGACCCAAATGGGTAACTGCTCGCCGGTCAGCGGGTGCGTGGCATAAAAGCCTGTGGCCATACCTTTTTTCTCGATAGTCGCCAGCTCAGCTTCCGCCATCTTGGTGTTCTGAATACTTTCGATAAACGCTGCCAGTTCAGGTTTATTAGCTGCAGCCTCCTGTGCCAGCGGATGCTGTGCCGCCACGGCCATGTAAGTCACGCCGTACAATGTATCTGGACGGGTCGTGTAAACTGTCAGCGGCTTATCGTGATCGACGACGGAAAAGTCAATTTCTACGCCCTCGGAGCGGCCAATCCAGTTGCGCTGCATGGTTTTCACCTGCTCCGGCCAGCCCTCCAGTTGCTCCAGATCATCAAGCAATTCGTCAGCGTATGCGGTAATTTTAATAAACCACTGCGGAATTTCTTTTTGGATAACTTTCGCGCCTGAGCGCCAGCCGCGGCCGTCAATGACTTGTTCATTGGCAAGTACCGTATTGTCGACCGGATCCCAGTTCACCGTGGCGTTTTTCTTGTAAACCAGACCTTTTTCGTACAGCTTGGTGAAGAACCACTGTTCCCAGCGGTAATAGTCAGGGCGACAGGTCGCGACTTCACGCGACCAGTCATAGCCAAAGCCTAACGACTTCAGCTGGTTGCGCATGTAATCGATATTTTGATAAGTCCACTTTGCCGGTGCGGTTTTATTTGCCACCGCAGCATTCTCAGCAGGCAGGCCAAAGGCGTCCCATCCCATCGGTTGGAGCACGTTCTTACCCTGCATACGCTGATAACGGGCGACCACGTCACCCAGGGTATAATTGCGAACGTGGCCCATGTGCAGCTTGCCACTGGGGTAGGGGAACATTGAAAGGCAGTAAAACTTTTCTTTACCTGGCTGTTCAGTGACTTCAAAAACCTTGTCGTTTTCCCAACGTTGCTGAACGGCGGTTTCAATTTGCGCTGGATCGTAATTATCCTGCATCATCTTTGACATCTGAGAATCCATTTAATCGGCGGCGAAAAATAAACGCGAACTTACAGTGCGAACCACATCAATAACATAACTACGATACCGGCGAGGCCGAAAAAGCCGTATTCCCAACGCTCGCGTTGCTCACTGTCGCGATCTTCCGGATTACGGTGAAAAAGGAACATGCCAAGACTTGAAACGCCTAACGCACCCGAGGCAGTTAGCACGGCAAAAAGAATAGCAGCCAGGATATTTTCCATAATGTGTTCTCACTCTGAATGAATAGACCCGAAAATTACGTACAGTTTACTGATTTTAACGGCGAATGACTACGGCTAATGCGCCACCGAACAGGATCAAAAGTGCCAGCGCCCAGGCGCCCCAGTGACCCCACAGCGCATAAGGAGTGATGCCTTGCACCAAAGGGACCTCAGCGGATAGTGTCGTTGCGGTAAATTGCGGCGCGCGCGCCAGCCAGCGGCCCTGCGCGTCGGTGATACCGGTAATGCCGCTGTTGGTCGCGCGAATTAATGGCCGTGCAAGTTCGATGGCACGCATGCGGGCAATTTGCATGTGTTGCGCCGGACCGTGAGAGCGGCCGAACCAGGTATCGTTGCTGACAGTAAGTAAAAAATCAGTCGCCGGAGTGAAATTGGCCCAGACCTGTTGTGGAAAGGCTATCTCATAACAGATGGCGGTCGTGAATTGCCAGCCATGGGCGCGCAGCGGTGCCTGCACGTAGTCACCGCGGCTGAACGATGACATGGGTAAATTAAATAAAGGCGCTAACGGACGCATTAAGTCGCCAAAAGGTACGAATTCGCCAATCGGCAGCAACTGATGTTTGCGAAAGCGGTTGCTATGGCCATGGTGGTAGGGTTCTTCGACGCCGGTGCTACCGTCCTGCCCCAGCGCAATAACTGAGTTGTAATAGTCACTGCCCTCGATATCGATAATACCGGTAATCAGTCCGGTCTCGGTTTCGACCATTTCATCGTGAATAATTGCCAGAATATCATCGGTATAAGGCTCGGGCATGGTAACCGCCGACTCAGGCCAGACAATGACATCATGCGCATTGTATAACTGACGGGTCAGATCCAGGTATTGGTTCAGGTTTGGCCAATGCTGGTCAGGATCCCATTTAATCGACTGGCTAATATTGCCCTGGACAATGCCTATTTTAGCTTTCTCACCAGTGGTGGAAACGGCATTGAGCTGGCTTAACAGCAGCGGCAACAGTAGTAAACCGGCAATTACAGTAGGGGGCTGCCAGCTACGGCGTTCGATAAAGCGTACGGTCAGCAGTGCGATGGTGATGAGCACCAGTCCAAGGCCGGTTCCGCCAAACCAGGTGGCATAGCCGCTCAGCCAGTTATCGGTCTGGGTATAGCCCAAATCAAGCCAGGGGAAGCCGGTCAGTAACCACCCCCGTAAACTCTCAGCAATCAGCCAGGTCAGCGGCAGACTCCAGTAGGCGAGGGGATGCACGCGCGTAGCGAGCCAGCGCCAGAGAAACAGCGCAAGTGCCGGAAACAAACTCAGATAGGCAAACAATAACAACAGAATAGCGACCGAGGCGATGGGATGCAGTCCGCCAAAGGTATCAATGCTAACGTAGATCCAGCTTAAGCCAGCGGCGAACCAACCCAGGCCGAAATAATAGCCCAGGCGCCAGGCATTGGCCGGCGTCTTCTGACGGGTAAGCCAGATCAGCGCTGGTAGAACAATGAAAGGCAACCAGGCCTGCGCAAAGGGCGCGTAGCTAAAGACCAGCAACGCGCCGAGCACAAGACAGGCAATACGGCTCAGAGCCGCTTGCCAGCGCCGTTTACTTACCGGCATGGTTAGCTTTCCGCTTCGTCGACCGCCGGTACTTCAGGGAAGCTTACCTGCAGCTGCTGGATGCGCCGCTTATCGGCGCCGGTCACTTTAAAGTTAATACCGCCAATGGCAATTTCTTCACCTGGCTTTGGCAGATGGCCAAAGCCGTGCGCGACCATGCCGCCAATGGTGTCGTATTCCTCGTCACCAAACTGGGTATCAAAATAGTCGTTAAAGTCTTCGATGGTGGTGAGGGCTTTTACCGAATAGCGGGACTTATTAATCCGGCGGATATCGGCTTTGGTGTCCTCGGTGTAGTCGGTTTCATCTTCAATTTCACCGACAATCTCTTCCAGAATATCTTCAATCGTCACCAGACCTGAGACGCCGCCGTATTCATCGACAACGATGGCCATGTGGTAACGTTGTGAACGGAATTCTTTGAGCAGCACATCAACGCGTTTGCCTTCCGGTACAATCACGGCCGGGCGAATTACCTTGGTCAGCGCGAATTCATCATCGGTCATGCCAAAGCCATAGGCCAGCAGGTCCTTAGCCAGCAAAATACCTTCAACATGGTCCTTGTTTTCACTGATGACCGGGTAGCGGCTGTGCTGGGCATCAATGACAATGGACAGAAACTCATCGACTTTCTGATTGATATCAATGGTTACCATCTGTGAACGCGGCACCATAATGTCCCGGACTTTGAGTTCGGCGACATCAAGCACGCCCTCAATCATTTCTTTAGTGTCGTTATCGATCAGATCGCGCTCTTCGGCGTCCTGAATTAAATCGACGAGTTCTTCACGGCTGTTCGGCTCTCCGGTAAATAGCTGCAACAGTTTGGTTGCCCACGATTTACTCGCAGAACCGCTGGTAGAGTGGGGATGGTCATCGCTCATTAGCTGGTTTTGCTCCGTTTAGTCACCAACTTCGGCATAAGGATCAGCAAACCCTAAGCCGGATAAAATGCTTGTCTCGAGGCGTTCCATCTGGTCTGCCTCGGCATCTTCAATATGGTCATAACCTAGCAAATGCAAGGTTCCATGTACAATCATATGTGCCCAGTGGGCATGTTCTGTTTTGCCCTGTTCCTGTGCCTCTTTTGCCACCACCGGGGCGCAGACAATAAGATCACCCAACAAGGTAACCGGCATTGGAACAGGGGCTGTAAAAGGAAACGATAGCACATTCGTGGCGTAATCGCGCTCACGATAGGCAAGATTCAATTCGCGGCCTTCCTCTTCGTCAACAATACGCACGGTGAGTTCTGCCGCACCTTGTTGGCACTGATGGCCGGCCAGTGCTGCCGCAACCCAACGTTCAATATCCTCTTGGGTAGGTAATCGTGTGGCAGCAGAGGCGATTTGCAGATCGACGGTCAGCTCGTTCATGCGCGGGTGTCGAAATCTTCGTAGGCCTGCACAATGCGCTGCACCACAGGGTGTCGCACGACATCGCCAGCCTGGAAAAAAGTAAAGCTGATGTCGTTCACATCGCGCAAGACTTCAATAACATGGCGCAGACCTGATTTTTGTCCGCGCGGCAGGTCCACCTGGGTGATATCGCCGGTGATGACCGCGCGCGAATTAAAGCCAATACGGGTCAGGAACATTTTCATTTGTTCGCAGGTCGTGTTCTGGCTTTCATCGAGAATAATAAAGGCATCATTCAGGGTGCGTCCGCGCATGTAAGCCAGCGGGGCTACCTCTATCACGTTGCGCTCAATCAGCTTCTCTACCCGTTCAAAGCCGAGCATTTCAAATAGCGCGTCATAAAGAGGACGTAAATAGGGGTCGACTTTCTGTGCCAGGTCACCTGGCAAAAAGCCGAGTTTCTCGCCAGCTTCAACAGCCGGACGGGTCAGCAAAATACGGCGAATTTCCTGACGCTCCAGGGCATCGACGGCGCAGGCAACCGCAAGATAGGTCTTGCCCGTACCTGCAGGCCCCACACCGAAATTCACATCATGGCTTAAAATGGCGCGGACGTACTCTGCCTGGTTATGATTACGTGGTTTGATCATGCCACGCTTGGTTTTAATGTGCGTCATCTTCTCTGCCGCCGGGTCGCCTTTGCCTTGCTCCAGCACGTTTGCCTGCTGAATTGCCAGATGCACCTGTTGGGGCTCAATTTCGCCCGGTTGGCCTTTGACAGTGGCAGTTTCGACATAGAGTTCGCGCAATAGTTTGGCCGCTGCTTTGACGGTGTGCTCGGGGCCAATCAGACGAAAGGCTTCGTTGCGGTAGGTAATTTCAATGCCAAGGCGCCGTTCAATGTGTTTCAGATTCTCATCGAACGGCCCGCAGAGTTCGGCCAGACGCCGGCTGTCGGCCGGCTCCAATTCAATATCAAGTGTCGTGAGCTGTGGACTCAAATGAACCTCTTTGTGTTACGACTGCTGTGGCGGAATGAAATTTGCCACACCCAACTCATCGGGTTGGGTTTTCGACTGACGCGCGAGAATGGTTTGTGGTGCGGTATCCACCCGTAAGCCCATTTCATCTTCGACGCGAATCACTTCGCCACGCAGTGAGTTTGCAAAAACATCGGTAATCGCCACGTCGACAAATTTGCCAATCATACGTGGGTCACCCATAAAGTTAACCACCCGGTTGTTCTCGGTACGACCGCTCATTTCCATCGGGTCTTTCTTTGATGGTCCAGTCACCAGAATGCGCTGTTCGGTGCCCAGCATGCGCCGTGCGTGATTATGGGCCTGCTGATTCAACCGTTGCTGCAGTATATGTAGGCGCTGCTTTTTCACTTCTTCGCTGACATCGTCTGGCAGATCAGCTGCCGGCGTGCCCGGACGCGCGCTGTAAATAAAGCTGAAGCTCAAGTCGAAGTCGACTGCCTGAATAAGATCCATGGTGGCTTCAAAATCGGCGTCGGTTTCACCAGGGAAGCCAATAATAAAGTCTGACGACATGGCAATCTCAGGACGAATTTTCTTCAGCTTACGGATCTGACTCTTATACTCCAATGCCGTGTGGCCGCGCTTCATCAGCGTCAATACGCGGTCAGAGCCACTTTGCACCGGCAGGTGCAGGTGATTCACCAGCTCTGGAATCGTGGCATAGGCTTCAATAATGTCGTCGGTAAATTCAACCGGATGCGAGGTGGTGTAACGAATGCGATCAATGCCATCAATGGCAGCAATCAGGTGCAGCAATTCGGAAAAACGACAAATAGAGCCGTCAAAGTGTTCACCACGGAACGCATTCACGTTTTGTCCCAATAGGTTGACCTCACGCACACCTTGCTCAGCCAGTTGCGCCACTTCATACAGCACATCATCGACCGGGCGGCTGACTTCTTCACCACGAGTATACGGCACGACACAGAAAGTGCAGTACTTACTGCAGCCTTCCATAATTGAAACGAATGCCGTGGGGCCTTCTGCTTTTGGCTCAGGCAAACGGTCGAACTTTTCAATTTCCGGAAACGAAATATCGACCATTGGTGTGTGGTGAGTTTGTACCTGTTTCACCATTTCCGGCAGGCGGTGCAACGTTTGCGGACCGAAGACGATATCGACAAAAGGCGCGCGACTGCGAATGTGATCACCTTCTTGAGAGGCCACACAACCACCGACACCAATCACCAGCTCAGGCTTATGATCTTTTAAGGTTTTCCAACGACCAAGTTGATGGAACACTTTCTCTTGTGCTTTTTCGCGAATCGAACAGGTATTGAGCAGGATCAAATCAGCATCTTCTGGCTCTTCTGCGACTTCATAGCCATGGGTTGCCTTCAGCAGATCAGCCATTTTAGCTGAGTCGTACTCATTCATCTGGCAGCCCCAAGTTTTGATGTATAACTTCTTGCTCATAAATTCGTTGCGCTCACTTGCGTTGGTGTATTTCAAAAGGGCCATTATTTTAGCCTGTTCTTTGCTCAACTGCCAACTTTGCCGCTTGTTTCTGCCTTGCGACGGGTGCGAATTGCCAAATAACCGGCGACGGTAATGATCGCAGCCCCTGAGATCATGTGCCAGGTAATCGCTTCATCCCAGAACCAGTAGCCCATAAGCGCGGCAAAAATAACTGAACTGTAAGTAAAAACACCGACGCGGGCTGCTGGCGCCAAAGAAAATGCCTTGGTCATGCCCAATTGTCCGCCGACCGCCAGTAACCCCATGACCAGTATGCCAAACCAATGTGCGGCAGCAATGGGTGAGCCGAGCCAGAACAGCGGTATTGCAGAGAGTAGTGTTGATAATGCGGAAAAATAAAATACTATTTTGCTGGACGATTCGGTCGCCGACATCTGCCTGATCAAGGTTTTGGTAAACGCCGCAAGACAGGCGGCAATGAAGGCTACGCCGACCACCGGTGACAAGCTGGTGGCGAATGGATTGAGAAAAATAAATACGCCAATAAAACCGATCGCGATTGCCAGCCAGGTCTGTGGCAGCACCGCTTCGGCAAAGGCAAAACGGCCAATAATTGGAATCAGAAAGGGCGACAGCAGCAACACCAGCGTCGCCTGCGCTAAAGGAATATGGGCAATGGCATAGAAAAACAGGTACATAGCCGCCAGTCCGGCGAGACCGCGGCTCAAATGAAATCCCCAGGCTTTGGTTTTGAATGCACTTGGGCCTTTGCGCCACAACCACGGCAATAAAACGACAAAGGCCATTAAATTACGGAAAAATACCAATTGCTCCGAGGGCACATCAGTGCTCAGGTATTTCACCAATGCGCTAACACCCGCAAAGCAAAGTTCGGCCGCTAATACCAGTAGCGAAGCAATAACCACAGTACGTTGAGGAGTTTCCATAAGGGCCTGTTGGAAGGGTAAAACAAGTAGGCACTATCTTATCATGTTCTGCAAATGACTACTTAGCGCTGTTTTTACCCGTGCTAGAGTATCTTCTTAAGGTAAGATTTTTTATTATGCTGAAAACCAACGACATACTGGAAGATATTATGCATGTGGTTATCGTAGGGGGCGGTCTGGTAGGCGCAAGTGCAGCGGTCGCCGCCGTTCGCGACGGACATCAGGTCACCTTGCTCGAACTCGGGCAGTCACCGGATCAAACGCCAGCGAGCGAAAGTTGGGATCTGCGTATTTCATCGGTGCACGACAACAACGTGGACTGGCTTGCCAGCCTGGGCGTCTGGCACGCTGTAAACCGCGCAAGGTTCTTTGACTACCAGGCGTTAAGCGTCACCACCCGCGACCGCCAGACGGTCGAATTTGAGGCGTCAGAAGTCGGCGCTGAACGCTTAGGCGTCATGGTTGAAAACGACGCATTAATCCGCGCGTGCTGGCAGGTACTGCGCACCAGCCCACAGGTAAACCTGCTGGCGCAATGCCAGGTAACCTCTTATCAGCTGGGGTCACAGCAATTAGTGCTTAGCGACGGACAAACACTGGCTTATGACTTACTTATAGGTGCCGATGGTACCCATTCGCAAGTCGCCAAAGCTGCAGGTATTGGCATGCGCGGCTGGGACTACGATATGCGCTGCTTGCTTGCTATCGCCGATGTCGAACAACCGTTACCCGCCAAAACCTGGGAAATTTTTCGCGCCGAGGGGCCTTATGCTTTATTGCCCCTGGGCAAGCATCTTGCATGTTTGATCGACTATCGCGCCGAACAGACCTGGCGCGGTGCCGACGACAGTGTTATAGCCGATGAGTTGCAACAGACGTTCACGCCTCACATTGGCGATTTTCGTTTACAAAAGTCAGCGAGCTTTCCGTTGCGCCGGCAACGTGCCTTGCGTTATACAGATGGCCATCATGTGGCTTTAGTGGGGGATGCGGCACACAGTATTCATCCTTTAGCCGGTCAGGGCGTGAACCTTGGCTTTGTCGACGTGCAGTGCTTATTGACTGAACTTGGTCAAAAGCCTGTCGCTGACGCCTTATTGGCGTACGAGCGACAACAAATGAAAACTAATCAACAAATGATGCGTATGATGGATGCCATTCATGTCGGTTTTCGTAGTCGGCACCTGTTCAGCCGGCTCGCAGTAGCGGTTGGATTAGGAGCAGTGGCTAACGTCGCGCCGCTCAAACGACAGATTATTCAAGCTGCGATGGGAAGGACAAAATGAGTCAAAAACTTGCATGGGTCATGATCAGTGGCCTGCTGTTGAGCGGCTGCTCCGCCGCAGGCTGGTATTACAGCTGGCAGGATGAGAGGCTCGAACGCTGTCGTGAACTGCACTCGGAAAGTCAGCGTATGGAGTGCGAGCGACGCGCGACAGAAAGCTATGAAGAGTATCAGCGAAAACGTCAGCAAGTACTGAAAGATGCTGAAAAGAAGACATAAAAAAACCGCCAGCTGGCGGTTCTTTTTTTGCGTTGTTGCATTCACCATCGTAAAGATGGTGCGGAGGGGGGGACTTGAACCCCCACGAGCTTTCGCTCACTAGCACCTGAAGCTAGCGCGTCTACCAATTCCGCCACCCCCGCAACAAGCAAGGGAAAGAGTGGCTGGGGTACCAGGATTTGAACCTGGGAATGGCGGGATCAAAACCCGCTGCCTTACCGCTTGGCTATACCCCAACTCTCGGTCAAACAGCTTCTAAGTTGGCTGGGGTACCAGGATTTGAACCTGGGAATGGCGGGATCAAAACCCGCTGCCTTACCGCTTGGCTATACCCCAACTCAGGCTTAAAAACTTGCGCTCACCGTGAAAGGTTGGTGCGGACGGAGAGACTTGAACTCTCACGCCGTGAGGCACTGGAACCTAAATCCAGCGTGTCTACCAATTCCACCACGTCCGCCCATGCAATTTGGTTGGTGGCTACGGCGAGATTCGAACTTGCGACCCCAGCATTATGAGTGCTGTGCTCTAACCAGCTGAGCTACGTAGCCATACCAAGATTTTTTTCAAACTGCTCTCGGTGAGTGCGGCGCGTATTATGCAAATCAGGGGCTCAAGCGTCAACCTCTTTTTCGCAAAAAAACGCGTTCTCTGGCGCGATTGCTCAAAAAACCGATACTTTGGCTATTTAATCGCCGCAAGCCCGGACTGCTAAGCCATAACTTGGAATGATTCCATTTAATAAATGATTTAGTGTAATGATTCTGGTACTTCAAGTTGCAACTTTTGCCCTGTTGTTTTATGGTTGAATTTCTACATAAAGGATACAATTTAAAATCAAAACAAAAATAACGCGGTGAAAATTATGAAAATTTTAATAAAATTCATAAATGTTACTTTTGTAATCATGCTAACTGCTCTTGCGGGGGGGGGGAAAGCCAACGCAAACCTAAGCGTTACTCCGTTAACGGATAATTGGGAGTATTGCCTGTCTTGTTCGTCCAACCAACTAATCTCAATAGCACGCTCGTACGGAGAAGATGGTCGAGTTCGCTTTATCGTAAGTAACAATTTTGATTTAACGGTAGTGCGCGTTTCTACGCAACGGCTTAATCTGAACGGTCAGCCTTGTAGCTACGATTGTAGCACCGTTAGATGATGAACTTGCCGCAAGCCAGGAATTAAGAGCTATTGCTGAGCACTACGTTAGCGAGGTAGCTGCACTCCTAGATACAGCTAATGGAATGAATCTGAGTATTAATAACTATTATGATACTTCTACTACCAGTTCAGATCTGTGGGGGTTTCCGGATTCGGCCCATTCTGTAGCAGGAAACGAAGCTGATAAGGCAGCATTCAGGTCCGCAATGAGACAATATCTAGCAGCTAATATAGATGATTATGAAAGCGCTTATATTACATACTGGGTGGACAAAGCAATCTCGAATATTCCTGTGCTCGGTGCTTTTTTCGGTGACTTTTTAACTGGTACTATTACTTGGACGTTCGATGATGGTACGACCTACCAAATTGAAATTACTGGGGCCAGCATCTCTAATGAGCTAACCCCTATATTCGATATTGAACTTATAGATGGGAGTGGCCGTGATATGGGATATCCCATACCTGAAAATGGGGGGTATGATTTAATTACCCCGACAGGGAGCATGGTCGATAGCGGTTATTATGATCGTGCTGTATCAGCCTCAGGGTCAGGCCTCATGCAGTGGATACTAAATAACTTTGAGCAAATTACTGTGTGTACTGGAGAAGCAGGTAACATGACTTGCAGTACAATCTATGTAGCGCGATGAGGAAAGGAATGATGGGAACAATGTTAATTACGCCATTTTTATTTCTATTACTTTCTGGGGTTATTACCGCCTTAATTGCGCAGTTCAGAAAGCTGGGTGCATTCAAGTGGTTCTTTGTCGGGCTGTTGTTACCCTTTGCGTCAATTCTTATCGCACTTTTTTGGCCAGCTCCGCGGTCTGAAAACTTTGGTGGCCACTAATTATTTCAGCTAAGTTTTGGTATTGACAAAACCATCGCCGCAGCGCTCGATACGCCGGAGCGATGGTTTGTCATCCAGGTTCAACAATACCCTATTTATCAATCACCAGGGCAAATCTTCGCCATTACTGTGACGGAAACAGCCGGTGGAATCGAGATCGAGTTCATCGATACGTTTCACCAGGCGACTGGCTGCCTCAGTGGGGCTGATATCGCCGCTATTACCGGTCATATCTGTTTGAACATAGCCAGGATGTAACAACGCCACCGGAATGCCTGCGTCTTTGAAGTCATTGGCGAGTGAGACGCCGGCAGCATTAAGTGCCGCTTTACTCATGCGATAGCCGTACTGACCACCTGAGCCATTGTCACCCATCGAGCCCATACGTGAGGTGATCATGATGACTTTGCTGCCTTTTTTAAGCTGATTGCGCAGCTCGCGCGTCAGACTTAAAGGGCCAATGGCATTGACTTCTACCTGGCGGGCAATCGACTCAGGCGTAAAGCGTTCAAAGTCGTCACCTTCAAGAATACCGGCATTATTGATTAAGATATCGATGGTTTCATCGTGCAAGCGTTCCGCAAGAAGTTTGCGGGCATCGGCTTCGGTCACGTCAATACCGTCAATAATGGCGACGCCCAGATCTTCAAGCTCCGGCGAGGGTTGCCGACAGACGGCGGTCACCTGTGCGCCTCGTTGATGAAACTGCTTGGCCAACTCCAAGCCGATACCGCGGTTGGCGCCGGTGATCACGACATGTTCGTTGCTCATTTAGTGCTCCTTATTAATCTGAAGTTCCGGGGATGCCCCCGTGAGTAAGTTTTTGCGGATCTAACAAACGCTCAAGTTCATCGCGCTTGAGGTCAGTCATTTCTTCGGCCACATCGATAATGGGCCGCTGCTCCTGATAGGCACGTTTGGCAATTTTTGCCGCCTCGTTGTAGCCAATGACAGAATTGAGTGCGGTGACCAGAATCGGATTGCGCGCCAGCGCCTCCTGCAAGCGGTCATGTTTCACCGTAAAGTCGGCAATGGCCTGATCAGCCAGCGCATTCATGGCGTTGGCGCTGACTTCAATCGACTCAATCAGGTGATAGGCTACCAATGGCAACATCACATTGAGCTGAAAATTACCTTGCTGGGCGGCGGTAGCGACGCTCTGGTAACTACCAGCGACATGTGCTGCCACCATGGCGACTGCTTCGGGAATGACCGGATTGACCTTGCCGGGCATGATACTGCTGCCAGGTTGCAAAGCAGTGAGCTCAATTTCGCCCAGACCCGCCAGCGGGCCGCTGTTCATCCAGCGTAAATCGTTACTTATCTTCATTAACACTGCCGCGCAACTGTTCAGGGCTCCGGCAAGCTGCAGGCTTAGTTCCTGACCGGCAATACCGGCAAAGGGATTGTCGGCCGGATGAAAATGTTGCTCGGTGCGCTCACTAAGTGCCTCGCAGAACCTGGCGCGAAACTCCACTGGCGCATTAATGCCGGTACCGACGGCGGTGCCGCCCTGCGGAAGTTCGCGTAAGCGCTCACAAACGTCATTAACGTTGGCCTGACAGTGATGCAATTGCGTTCCCCAAGCGCGCAATTCCTGCGCCATGGTGATCGGCATCGCGTCCATCAGATGAGTGCGACCGGTTTTTACAACCTCTTCAAGGCTTTGTGCCTTACTTTCAATGGTACGTTGCAAATGCACAATGGCCGGCAACCAGATGTCATGCAATGCCAGCACGCAACTGACCTGGATACTGGTTGGAATGACATCATTACTGCTTTGGCTGCAATTAACATGATCATTCGGATGGACGTTCGGGCCGCTGGCGCGTTTGACGGATTCAGCAAGTACCTCATTCATATTCATATTGGTACTTGTGCCGGAGCCAGTCTGAAAGATATCCAGCGGGAAATGACTCATATCGGGATGGTTCGCAAAGGCATCGGCGGCTTTGACGATGGCCCGGGCTTGCTCGTTCGTCAGTAAGTCCAGTTCGGCATTGGCTTCTGCGGCCGCAGCTTTAATGTGGGCGAGTGCACTGATCGTGCGTGCCGGGAAATGCAATTGACTCAGCTGGAAATTTTGTCGTGCGCGCTCGGTCTGAGCGCGCCAGAGTGCATCTGCTGGTACGTCGATCTCTCCCATGCTATCTTTTTCGGTACGGACGTTTTTCGACATAGCTGACTCCTCTTTGATCTTGCCCTGTGCTAGCGGCGTAAGCTGATAAAAGGATGTTGTTCCAATAAGCATGGGGTGCAAATGCTGAACTTTCAAATTACGCGGCGCTTTTTTCTGATACTTATCGCTGCCCTCAGTTCGCTCATAGTCGTTTCCGCCGCTGCGCGTCAGCTACAGGTCACTGTGACCGATCTTCACGGCAAGCCGCTGCCGCAAGCAGTTGTTTCAACCGATCAACCGCGCACTGAACCTGCCGCGCAAACAGCTGTGATTGATCAGGTCAATCGCTTGTTTACCCCATTTATCTCAGTTGTTCAGCCAGGAACACAGGTAAGTTTTCCCAATAGTGACAATATTCGCCATCAGGTGTACTCGTTTTCTCCCAGCAAAACATTCGAGTTGCCTCTTTATAGTAATTTAGAGGCGCCGGCGATCACTTTCGAGCAGCCCGGTATTGTCGTGCTGGGGTGTAATATTCATGATCACATGCGTGCGTACCTTTACGTAAGTCCACGTGCGCAGTCGACGGTGACGGATGCAAATGGCCGGGCACAGGTGAATTTTTACCTCGACAGTGGTGAAGTTTATGTCTGGTATCCGGGGCTGGGGCAGACACTGACCAGTGAACAAAAAGTAAGCGTGCCTGCTGGGCAAACTGAACTGAGGGTGCAACTGCCGGTTGAGCCGCAGCAACAAACGCCGCCTGAGCCGTCAGCACTGCAACAACGCTTTAATAAGCTAAAAGAACATGCGCATTAGTTTTCGTTCGCGGTTACTGTTGCTATTTATCAGTCTGGCTGGTGGCGTGCTGCTGGTGACCTTGCTGGCGGTTTCGGTGGCCACCGAAAAGCAGGCGCAACTGACGGTCGAACGCGAACTTCAGGTGAGTGAGCGGGTATTGGCCGAGCTCATACGGGTGCGTGGCGAACAGCTACTACAAGCGGCACAAGTCCTGGCGGACGATTTTGGCTTTCGCGAAGCGGTAGCAAGCGGTGATCGCGCCACCCAGGTTTCTGCCATGGTCAATCATGGTGACCGCATTGGCACCGATTTAATGGCGCTTTATGGTGTCGATGGCGAAGTGCTGGCGAGCACGCATGATTTGTCGGTTAGCACAGATGTTTCTGAGTTGCGGGGGTTGCGTCAGGTCGATGAGGACTTGTTTCAGCTGGTTACGGTTCCGGTGCGGGCCCCCGATACCATCGCCTATGCAACGTTGGGTTTTCGCCTTGATGATGCACTGGCGCAGTCGCTGCAGGAACTGACCAACGCCGATCTTTCCTTTTACGATGCACAGCATAGCCTGATTTTTGCCTCAAGCCTTCCTGCTGCGGCGCAGCAGGGGTTGATTGCGGCGGCAGAGCAGGGGCAACTGCAAAGCTGGTTAACCGCAGAGCAAATGGCAGGACACATCGCCAGCCTGAGTACGGTCGACTTATTAATCAGTACATCACGCGAGGATGTGACCCAGCCTTTTCAGGTACTGCGTACCCAGTATCTGGGGTTTGGATTAGCGACCTTACTGGTTGCTCTGGTCTTTGCCATTGCGACCGCGCGTTATTTTAATCAGCCGCTGGCGCGTTTGACCGCTGCGGCTGAAGCGTTACGGCGGGGTAATTACCAAATCCCCCTGGACCTGCAACGCCGCGATGAATTTGGTCAGTTAGGTGAAACCTTTAATACCATGCGTGACGCCATCGCTGAGCGTGAGCAACGCATTGTTTACCAACTTGAGCATGACCTGCTGACCGGTTTGCCGAACCGCACCTCGTTGCAAAAGCATTTGCATGGACTGTTAGCGGACCGACGTCAGGGCATGATTCTGGTACTGAATATTGTTCGTTTTCGCGCATTAAATGATCGTCTGGGCCAGCGCTTTGGTGACCAGATCCTCTGTCTGGTGGCCAATCGGTTGCGCGATTTATACCGCGACCAGGCTCATGTAACACGACTGGCCGGCGATGAGTTCGTGGTCGTCGCAGAACAGTCACAATTGTCTGACTCACAGTTACGCGAGCGCTTAATGGCGTTAGTAGAAACACCCTGGCGCGTCAAAGAGGCGACCTATCGTCTTGAATTTCGCGCAGGTACTGTGCGCTTTCCGGAGTTTGGCGATGACGTTGACGTGCTGTTACGCCGGGCGCAATTGGCGGCACAGCTGGCCGGAACAAATAAAGGTTTAGTTGAGGACTATCAACAAGGCAGTGATGAAGAATATCTGCGCCGCTTACAGATATTACAGGCCTTGCCTGAAGCCATCAGTGCCCGCCATTTACAGCTGCATTATCAGCCCAAGCTAGACTGTCGTAGTGGCACAGTGGTTGGCGTGGAAGCGCTGATTCGCTGGCACCATCCGCAATTAGGCATCATCCGCCCCGATGAATTTATTCCGCTGGCAGAGCAGTCAGGCGATATTCTCAGGGTCACGGAGTGGGTTTGTGAAGCGGCTTTGGATCAGCAACAGTACTGGTTGGAGCAAGGCCATGCGTTGCAGATGGCGATCAACCTGTCGGCGCTTGATCTGCAAAACGAGGCGCTGGTCAGCCATTTAACTCAGCAACTGCATCAGCGTCGTTTGTCACCACAGCGCTTAACGCTTGAGGTCACCGAAAGTGCAGTGATGGCTGACCTCGAGCAAGCTCAACTGCGGCTGGCACAACTGCGCGAGTCGGGTATTCAGATCGCGCTGGATGATTATGGCACCGGTTATGCGTCACTGGCGCAACTGAAATACCTGCCAGTTGATGAGCTCAAGCTGGATCAGAGCTTTATCCGGCGCCTGCAACACGAGGAAAGTGACCGCGTGATTGTACAGTCGACTTTGTCACTGGCGCGTCAGTTAAACCTCAAGACCGTCGCTGAGGGTGTAGAAGAAGAACCCGCCTGGCAATTATTGCAACAGATGGGCTGTGACACTTTGCAGGGCTACTACTTTTGCCGGCCACTGGCGCCGGCAAAGCTGGAGCAGTGGCTACAGCAGACCGCCCCCGCTTTTCAAGGAAAAGAGCTATGAAGTTTCTATCGTTACGACTGTGGCTGGTGGCGGGGCTTGTTGCTGCGCTAAGTGTTGAGCAGGCGCTGGCCAATGAAGGAAAATTATTAGCGACAGGCGGGGTGAGCAGCATAGAGGGTAGTGGTGGTGGCGGACTGGTGCCCTGGGCAACCACCGCAACTTATGCTGAGAAAAATCAGTGGGGGGTGACCGCCAATGCCAACTTTGCTGATGTTGATGACTTTCAGCTGGGCGTACAAAGTGTGAACTTCAGCTACGATAACCGCATCGAGGTGAGCTTTGCGAAACAACGACTGGGACTCAACACCATTGGTGGCGCGTTAAAACAGGATATTTTCGGCGTTAAAGTACGTGTGTTGGGTGATTTAATTTATGGCGATCTGCCGCAATTCAGTCTCGGTCTGCAACATAAGCGCAATCAGAGCTTTGCACTGCCGGCGGCGGTCGGTGCACATGATGATACCGGCACCGATATATACGCCAGTGTCGCCAAAGCCTGGTTAGCAGGTCCGTTTGACCGCACCTGGGTGGCCAATTACACCCTGCGCGCAACCAAAGCGAACCAACTGGGTTTACTTGGCTTCGGCGGCGATAAAAATAACGACTACAGTTATATGAGTGAGGCAAGTGTGGCGATGTTTTTAAACCGCCACTGGCTGGTCGGCGCAGAATATCGGCAAAAGCCCGACAACCTTGGCTTCGTGCGGGAATACGACTGGCGCGATGTGTTTGTCGGCTGGTTTCCGAATAAGTCGGTGGCGCTGGTGGTTGCTTATGTCGATCTGAAGTCAGTCGCTGGCTTACCTGATCAGACTGGCGCTTATGCGTCATTACAGATAAGTTTTTAGGAGCTGGAATGTTGTCAGTAAAAAAGGCTTTGTTTGGCGCACTACTGCTGCTGAGTGTGGCACCATCGTCAGCACTGAGCTCAGAACTTTATCAGCAACTGGGGAAAAAAGCTGGCATTGACCAGCTGATGACAACCTTCGTGTTCGCGATAGCCGAAGATGAGCGGGTGATCGAACACTTTGCCCGGGTCGATATTGAGCGTTTCCACCAGATGATTAGCCAACATGTTTGTGAACTGGTGGGCGGGCCGTGTCGTTACGAGGGAGCTGATATGGTTGAGGTGCACACTGGCATGGCGATCACCCGCGCGGAATTTAACGCGATTGTGGAAAACCTCATACACGCCATGGAGCAGGAACAGGTCCCCTTAAGTGCGCAAAATCAGCTGCTGGCGATTCTGGCACAGTTTCATGGTGATATTGTCGGTAAGTAACGATTCGGGGGTGAGTTATGACGAAGATGACCGAGAACGCTATTTTGGTCGACACCCATTGGCTGGCGGAGCATAAGGACGATCCAAAGGTTAAGGTATTTGATGCCAGTATGGAAAAAATTATCGGCCGCGAACCCTTAGTTTACGAGCAAGCGACCCTCATTCCCGGTGCCTTTGATCTGGCGCTGGAACGTCATCTGACGGCAACGAACAGTCAATTACCCAATGCTTTTCCTGAATTGGAGCAGGTTCAGTCGTGGTTACGCCAGCAGGGCGTCAACAACGGCGATACCCTGGTGGTGTACGATAATCAGGGCATTTACTCGGCGCCGCGCGCCTGGGTGATCCTCAAAGCTTTAGGTATGGAAAACGTACTGATCTTAAATGGTGGGCTACCTAAGTGGCTTGCCGAAGAGCGGCCGGTGACGGCTACCTATGCCACTGCGGACGAGCCGGGGCATGTGGTGCTAAAACAGCAGCAGCATTGGCTGGCAACCTGGGAGCAGGCGCTACAAGTTAGTCAGTGTGGTACCTTTGCGTTGCTCGACGCGCGCTCCTATGAACGCTTTCGGGGTCGTCAGCCGGAGCCCCGCGAAGGCATGCGCGCCGGACATATTCCGGGTGCCAAAAATGTGCCTTTTGCTGAAGTTCTGCAGGGTAGTGAGTTTAAGCCGGTCAGTGAGCTGCAGCAATTGTTGCAACAGCACCTGTCAGATCCGGAGCAACCAGTGATTACCAGCTGTGGGTCGGGTGTAACGGCCTGTATTTTGCTGGTAGCAGCGCGTCTGGCCGGCTATCAGCAGGTGCGCCTGTACGATGGTTCTTGGGCGGAGTGGGGCGTGCGTCGTGATTTACCGGTAGCGACAACGTAAAAAGGCCTGCGAGGCAGGCCTTTTTGCATACCAGAATGGCTTAAACGTTGAAGCGGAAAAGAATCACGTCGCCGTCCTTAACGATATAATCTTTACCTTCTTCGCGACGTTTGCCAGCTTCTTTGGCACCTTGCTCACCTTTATGGGCAATGTAGTCGTCAAAGCCAACCACCACGGCACGAATAAAGCCTTTTTCGAAATCGGTGTGAATTTTACCCGCAGCTTGCGGTGCGGTAGCACCAATCGGGATGGTCCAGGCACGGACTTCTTTCGGGCCAGCGGTGAAATAGGTTTGCAGGTTCAACAATTCATAACCGCCGCGAATGACCCGGTTCAAACCAGGTTCTTCAATGCCTAAATCTGCCATAAACTCAGCTTTTTCGTCGTCATCCAGCTCAGCAATTTCTGATTCAATTTCAGCACATACCGGAACCACAATCGCATCTTCTTTGGCAGCGATTTCCCGAACCTTATCGAGGTAGGGGTTGTTTTCAAAGCCATCGTCATTGACATTTGCGATGTACATGGTTGGCTTCAACGTGAGCAAGTTATACGAGCGAATCGTAGCGCGCTCGTCTTTGCTCAGCTCAACCGAGCGGGCCATGTCACCATTTTCCAGTGCCGGCAATAATTTCTCAAGCACGGCGATTTCCGCTACGGCTTGCTTGTCGCCACCTTTGGCTTTTTTGCCTAAACGGTGAATCGCTTTCTCGACGCTGTCGAGGTCAGCTAACGCGAGTTCAGTGTTGATGACTTCAATATCTTCTTGCGGATTCACCTGGCCAGCAACGTGCACAATGTTATCGTTTTCAAAACAACGTACAACGTGGCCAATGGCATCGGTTTCACGGATGTTGGCAAGGAACTGGTTACCCAGGCCTTCGCCCTTAGATGCGCCTTTTACCAGGCCCGCGATATCGACGAATTCCATGGTCGTAGGCAATACCCGCTGCGGGTTCACGATTTCAGCAAGCTGATTTAAACGTGGGTCGGGCACCGCAACCACGCCGGTATTCGGTTCAATGGTACAGAAAGGGAAGTTAGCTGCTTCAATACCGGCCTTAGTTAAGGCATTAAACAAGGTAGATTTACCAACGTTAGGTAAGCCTACAATACCGCATTTGAATCCCATATTAACTCTCTCTCTGTGCTTTAAAACTGTGCAGCTGCTGCTGTGCAGCACGCATATCCTGATCAAGCAACAGTTCTATACTGTTGCAGGCTTGCGCAATGGTATCGTCCATCATATGCTGCTCGGCGGCGGGTGCTTTGCCCAACACATAGCCAGTCACTTTACTTTTATGACCAGGATGACCGATACCAATACGTAAGCGATGAAAGTCGGGGCTACCAAGGGCCGCGATCATGTCTTTAATGCCGTTATGTCCGCCACTACCGCCACCGGTTTTAAACTTCGCAACCCCGGGAGGCAGATCGAGTTCGTCATAAGCGACCAGAATTTCATTAGGCGCAATTTTAAAAAAGTTGGCGAGCGCTGCCACGGCCTTGCCACTTTTATTCATAAAAGTCATAGGCTCAAGCAGACGCAGGTCCCAGGCACCTTTTTGTAAGCGCGCGGTGTGACCGAAAAATTTAGTTTCTGGTTGCAGGGTCAGGGCATGCCGGCGGGCAAATTCTTCTACCAACCAGAAGCCTGCATTATGACGGGTTTGCGAATATTCGGGGCCTGGATTTCCCAGGCCCACGAGTAGACGAATTGTCGACATAGGGTCTTATTCTTCGTCTTTTTTGTCTTCTTCAGCTTCTTCGCTTTCTTTAGCGGTTGGTACTTCTGGAGAAACTTCTTCGCCTTCTTCAGTTTCTTCTTTCTCAACACGCGGAGCAACGATAGAAACAACCGCCTGATCGTGATCTTCGCCTTTGGTCAGCTCGGTCAGCTCAACACCGTGAGGCAGTTGCAGGTCGGTTAAGTGCAGGTTGTCACCAATTTGTAGCGCTGCTACGTCAACTTCCAGGTACTCAGGCAAGTCTTTCGGTAAGCAGGTGATTTCGACATCGTTGATGTGGTGAACAACAACACCGCCTTCGTCTTTCACGCCTTTCGCAGTCTTCTCGTTCAGGAAGTGCAGAGGTACATGCGTGTGTAACTTCTGATCTTTCTCAACGCGTTGAAAGTCAAGGTGAGTCAGCTTTGGCTTGTATGGGTGACGTTGTACGTCTTTCAAGATAGCCTGTTGCTTCTTGCCGTCGACGACCAGGGTCAGAATGTGCGAATAGAAAGCTTCGTGGTCTGCCATGTTGTTCACTTTGTTGTGATCAAGAGTCAGAGAAACGGCTTCTTTGTTCGCACCGTACAAGATAGCAGGCACTTTGTCTGCGCGACGCAGGCGGCGGCTCGCACCTTTCCCTGTATCAGTACGCAGTTCTGCTTGAATAGTAAAATCAATGTTCGACATGTTGGAGTGTCTCCGTTAAATAAAAATAAGCCGGTTATTCGCGACCAAATACCGGCACTTTCCTCAATGACCAAACGCATTTTGCGACAGTCAAATTCGAGGGCGCGGAATAGTACCACCCACGCCCTCTGATTTCAATCAATACTCGAACATTGCCGAGATCGATTCTTCGTTACTCACCCGGCGCAGGGCCTCTGATAACATGCCGCTAAGGGTCAGCTGATGGACCTTCTCCAGCGCTTTCATATCGCTGCTTAACGGAATGCTGTCAGTTACGACGACCTGATCAATATTCGATTCGCGGATGTTCGCTACTGCATTGCCGGAAAAGACCGGGTGTGTAGCATAGGCATAGACATTGCGCGCACCATTGGCTTTCAATGCGTCAGCGGCTTTACACAGGGTACCGCCGGTGTCGATCATGTCGTCAACGATAATGCAGTCACGGTCCTGCACGTCACCAATAATGTGCATGACTTGTGATTCATTGGCGCGCGGACGACGTTTGTCGATAATTGCCAGGTCGATATCATTCAGTAATTTGGCAATGGCGCGGGCGCGAACGACGCCACCGATATCAGGCGACACGACCACCGGGTTGTGAAAGTCCTGCTTGCGCAGGTGCTCTAACAACACCGGACTGCCAAACACGTTGTCTACCGGCACGTCGAAGAAGCCCTGAATTTGCTCGGCATGCAGGTCAACGGTCAGCACGCGGTCTACGCCAACACTGGACAGGAAGTCGGCCACTACTTTCGAGGTAATGGGGACCCGTGCCGAACGCACGCGGCGATCCTGACGCGCGTAACCAAAGTACGGCATCACAGCAGTGATACGGCCAGCCGAGGCGCGACGCAGGGCGTCGACCATAACGATCAGTTCCATCAGGTTGTCGTTGGTCGGCGCACAGGTGGACTGGATAATAAAAACGTCAGAACCGCGAACGTTTTCGTTAATTTTTACACTGATCTCACCGTCACTAAAACGGCCAACTTCGGCGTCGCCGAGTTTGATATAGAGTCGGTCAGCAATCTTTTGGGCGAGTTCTGGCGTGGCGTTGCCAGCAAATAGCTTCATGTCAGGCACACTAAACCTCAGTCATGGTTGGTCAGGTTGTCAGTTGAAGCCTGCCGCAGTTGCTGGCAGACCGGGGATTCATTCAGGCCGCGCGCGACGAAGCCGCGCCATTGTGCGGGCAGATCAGCAAGCGCCGCACGAGCCAGTTCCTGGCTTTCAAAGGTACCGAAAAGACAGGCGCCGGTACCCGTCAGCCGAGTTGGCGCGTATTCTACCAACCAGTCAAGGGCCTTGGCAACTTCGGGGTAGAGTCGGCGGACCAGTGGTTCGCACACATTTGTGGTGGCACGTTGTTGCCAGTCGTCAACACTTACCGGCTGGCAGTCCCGGGTTAAGTCAGGGTGGCGGAACAACTCCGCGGTGCTAATGTGCACGCCCGGATCAACAACCAGGTACCAGGGACTGGGCGGGTCAACCGGATAAAGTTGCTCGCCAATACCTTCGGCGAAGGCGGCGTGGCCGTGGACAAAGACCGGCACATCGGCGCCTAGTTCAAGGCCAAACTGCGCCAGTTGGGTGGTGCTAAGCCCCAGTTGCCATAACTGATTCAGGGCCAGTAACGTGGTGGCAGCGTCAGAGGAGCCACCGCCGAGTCCACCGCCATAGGGCAGGCGTTTATCGAGAATCATACGCACGCCCTGAGGTACTTTTTGCTGTGTTTGCAACAATCGCGCCGCGCGCACGACCAGATTCTCGTCGTTGGCCAGCGCCGGGTCCGCACATTCCAGCTCAATCGCATTGCCTGCCAGGCGGGTAAAACTTAACACATCATGCTGGTCGAGAAACTGAAAAACGGTCTGCAGCTCGTGGTAACCGTTGTCGCGTCGACCGGTAATATGCAGGAACAAATTCAGTTTTGCCGGCGCGGGCAGTACTATAGTTTCCATGCTTTCACTCTTAATTTAATGCGCCACTGCTCACTCATCAGCTCAATGTCGGTGGGCAAAAATAACGGCGCGTCGGCGCTGCCATGCGCCTCATAACGGGCCAGCTGTACTGTCCATAGCTGATCTTCAGCAGCGACACGGTAACTGAACAAAGGCGCGTAGGGGAGTTCATCTTCGTTCAGAAGCTGGTAGCGTTGTGCCGAGGCGTCGGCGGGTTGCGCACCAGTGACCACCCGCTGTAGTAACTCAACCGGTAACGCAAAGGCAAACAGGCGCTGCACCAGTTGCTGGGCCGAACGACCATAGTAAGCCTGGCCATCTTCATCATAATAGACGGCGCCGCTGGGGTCTTGTTCCAGCCGTGCCAGCGTACCTTTCAGCGGGTGATAAAAGCGCAGGTTGAGTTGTTGTGGCTGCTGTTGCCATTCAAGGTAGACAGCGTCACGCTCGTCGGCACTCAAATTAAACAACGCCAGCTGCCCGGTCAGTTGCCATTGCTCTAACGCTGCGACCCTGGCCTGATGTCGCGCTACCGCATTGCTATCGATTGCGGTGACCGGAATTTCTTCAGGAGGCGCTGCACAGGCGCTTAGCAAGAGACTGAACAGCAGCAATAAGCGTAGTTTCATGGACTTGTCCGACAGTTGGTATGCTTTTCATCATGCGGCCTTTAACGTACAATTAGCGGCGTTTTGCTGTGCCAGAGGCTCGCTTTTTTTCATTATGACTATTTTTGCACTCGGTGTTAACCATAAAACCGCTTCCGTGGATTTGCGCGAGCAAATCGCGTTTTCACCTGAGCAGTTGCACCAGGCGTTACCTGCATTGCGTGACCAGACTGGTGTGCGCGAGGCGGTGATTATTTCGACCTGTAACCGCACCGAAATTTATTGTCACGCCGATGGCGCCAGCGCGCCGTCCAGCGATTTACTGCTCGGCTGGCTGGCAGGCTATCATGGTGTGTCAGCCACAGCATTACAAAGTCATAGTTATTGTCACACTGACGCGCAGGCGATCGATCATCTGATGCGCGTTGCCAGTGGTCTGGACTCTTTGATTCTTGGCGAGCCACAAATACTGGGACAGGTGAAGCAGGCCTATCAGTTTGCCAAGAATCAGGCCAGTGTCGGTGGCATTCTGGAGCGCCTGTTTCAGCAAACGTTTCATATTGCCAAACGGGTGCGCAGTGAGACCGCTGTGGGTGAGAACGCCGTATCGGTGGCATTCGCCGCAGTAAATCTGGCGCGCCATATTTTCGCCGAGCTGCAACAGGCATCGGTATTATTGGTCGGCGCCGGCGATACGGCTGAGCTGGTAGCACAACATCTGACCGAAATTGGCGTCAGCCGCCTGATGGTTGCCAACCGTACCCTGATGCGCGCCGAGACCGTTGCCAGCAAGTTTGCCGGTCAGGCACATACGCTTGGCGAGTTACCTGAATTGCTGCCACAAGCGGATATTGTGATTTCTTCCACCGCCAGCACCTTGCCGATTATCGGTAAAGGTTTAATCGAAAGCGCGCTGAAGCAACGGAAACGCAAACCGATGCTGCTGATTGACCTGGCCGTACCACGTGACATTGAGTCCCAGGTCGATGAACTAAATGATGCTTATCTGTACAGTGTTGATGACCTGCAGGGCATTATTCAGGAAAACATGCGTAACCGTGAAGAAGCGGCGGCACAGGCGCTGGCGATGATTGCCGAGCAAACCGAAAGTTTTATGACCTGGTTGCGCGGCCTGGATCATGTCGACGTACTGCGTGATTTTCGACAGCATACTGAACAACTAGCGCAGGAGCAGTTGCAGCGGGCGCGGAATCAGCTGGCGGCGGGCAAAGCTGCCGAAGAGGTCATGGCAGAGCTTACGCAACGCCTGACCCAACAGTTTTTACATGCGCCGACACGGTCTATGCGTGAGGCGGGTGCCAAAGGTGATTATCAGACACTGGCGGTGTTTCAGCAACTTTACAATGATAACGACTAAGGTTTCTTATTCATGATGAATCCTTCGATTACCCGCAAACTTGAAGCGCTGCTTGAGCGCTATGAGGAAGTGCAGCACTTGTTAAGCGACGCTGGCATTATTGCGGATCAGGAGCGCTTCCGTGCGCTCTCACGGGAATATTCACAGCTTGAAGAGCTGGTGAAATGCTTCCGCGATTACCAACAGGCGCAGGAAGATGCGCAGGCCGCTGAAGAAATGCTGGCCGAAGACGACGCCGAGATGCGCGAAATGGGGGCGCTGGAGCTGGAAAGCGCGCAAACCAAACAGGAAACGCTCGAGCAAGAGCTACAAGTACTGCTGTTACCCCGCGATCCAAATGATGACCGGCCTTGCTATCTGGAAATTCGTGCCGGTGCCGGCGGTGACGAGGCCGCTATTTTCGCCGGTGATTTGTTCCGTATGTACAGCCGTTATGCCGAGCAACATGGCTGGAAAGTCAGTATTGTCAATGCCAACGAGGGCGAGCACGGCGGTTACAAGGAAGTGATAGCCCATATGTCGGGCGACGGCGCCTATGGTCGGATGAAATTCGAATCCGGTGGCCATCGCGTGCAGCGCGTGCCTGAGACCGAGTCGCAGGGCAGGGTTCATACCTCGGCCTGTACAGTGGCGGTGCTTCCTGAAGTGCCGGAAGCCGAGGCGATCGAAATTAACCCGGCGGATCTGCGGGTAGACACCTACCGGGCATCAGGTGCCGGTGGTCAGCACGTAAACCGTACTGACTCAGCGATTCGTATTACCCACTTACCCTCAGGTATTGTCGTAGAGTGTCAGGATGAACGCTCGCAACACAAGAACCGGGCGAAGGCGATGTCGGTATTGCAGGCGCGTCTACAGCAACAGGCCGATGAAAAGCGCCGGCATGAAGAACAGTCAACCCGTCGTAGTCTGGTGGGCAGTGGTGACCGCTCAGAGCGTATCCGCACCTATAACTTCCCGCAGGGTCGGGTCAGCGATCATCGCATCAATCTGACCTTGTACCGGCTTGATGAAGTACTGAACGGCGCGCTGGATCTTATTCTCGACGCGATTGTGCAGGAGCATCAGGCGGACCAGCTGGCGGCATTGGCCGAGCAACAAGGCTGATCATGCACATCAGTGCTTTGTTACAGCACGCCCAACAGTGTCTCAGCGCCAGTGAGACCCCCCGGCTGGACGCTGAAGTGCTGCTGGCGCATGTGCTGCAACAAAGCCGCACCTATCTGCATACCTGGCCTGAGCGTGAGGTCAGTGAACCTGTGTTGCAGCAGTTTATGGCACTGCTGCAACAACGCCAGTCCGGAATACCTGTCGCACATTTATTAGGTGAGCGCGAATTCTGGTCGCTACCACTTAAAGTCAACGACAGTACCCTGATTCCACGACCGGACACCGAACTGTTAGTCGAGAAAATTCTCGAGCTCAATCTGCCGTCACAAGCACGGGTTCTGGATCTGGGCACCGGCACCGGCGCTATTGCCTTAGCCCTGAAGAGCGAGCGTCCGCAGTGGCAGGTGACGGCCGTCGACAAGTCAGCTGCGGCAGTGGCGCTGGCAAAAGCGAACGCTGCACGACTGCAACTGGCGTTGCAGATCTTTCAGAGTGACTGGTTCAGCAGTTTAGCGGATGAGCACTACGACCTGATTGTCAGTAATCCGCCGTACATTGCCGCAGACGACCCGCATTTGCAGCAGGGAGACGTGCGGTTTGAACCGCATTCAGCGTTGGTAGCCGATGCCGCGGGCTTTGCAGATTTGGCCAGCATTATTCATCAGGCCCCTGATTACCTGCAACCCGGCGGCTGGTTGTGGCTGGAGCACGGCTATGAGCAGGCGCAGGGATGTCGCGACTTATTAGCGAGCCGCGGCTTTAGCGCAGTTCAAAGCCTGCGCGATTATGCTAATCTGGAGCGCATTAGTTATGGACGTTGGCGCAATAAGGAGGCGAATTAAGCTATGTCGAACGAATTTATATTCGCAAATGAGCAGCCCGAGCCAGAGTCAGGCAAGCCAGCATTACCGAAAAACAAATGGAAGATTCTGATCGTCGATGATGAGAAAGAAGTCCATGCGGTCACTCGTCTGGCCTTGATGGACGTGGTGTTTGAAGGCGCGGGACTGGAGTTTATCAGCGCCCACTCCATTGCCGAAGCACGCAGCAAAATAGATGAGCACAGTGACCTGGCGCTGGTTTTGCTGGATGTGGTGATGGAAACCGATGACGCAGGCTTACAGGTTGCGAACTACATTCGAAAAGAAAAAGGCAACCAGCAGGCACGTATTATTCTGCGTACCGGACAGCCTGGCCAGGCGCCAGAACGCGCTGTGGTACTAAATTATGATATAAATGACTACAAGGCGAAAACAGAGCTGACCTCGCAGAAGCTGTTTACCAGCGTCATGTCCGCATTGCGATCCTACCGTGACATTATGCAGGTGGAGACCCAACGCAGACAGTTGGAGCAACGCTTACAGCGAATACAGCGCCTGTTGCAAGACGACTATCCACAAGCCGCTCAGGCGGTCCAACAATTATTAGAAAAGGAAGCATCGTGATCCCTTACATTGCGCTAAAACACCTGCATGTCACTTTTGTTGTTCTAAGTGTGTTATTATTTGTGCTGCGCTTTTTCTGGCGCAGTATTGATGCCAGAGTTGCCCGGCAAAAATGGGTAAAAATCGTTCCCCACGTAATTGACACTTTCTTACTGCTGACCATTGTCGGCATGTTGCTGCATTGGCAGCAGTGGCCGTGGGAGACGCCCTGGTTATTAAATAAAACATTTGGTCTGGTGGCCTATATCCTGTTTGGTCTGCTGGCAATGAAGGCACAAGTCGCTGCCTTGCGTTACGCCGGTTTCGTCGGTGCGCTGGCCTCGATAGCCTTCCTGTTGCATGTGGCGTTCAGCAAACAGGCACTGATAGGTTAAGCACGGCGAGGGCCACCGCCGATTCGCCATCTTTAACAAAAGGGTACTATGCAGTTTTCGTACTTAGAACATGTTGATCATGAATTACTTCCCACCATTGAAATTGTGTGGGAAGTCAGCCGCGTATTTCACGCCGACAGTGACCTTTATGTCAGTTCGTTTTATCAGCAACTGAACGAGCTCAAAGAGCACTCCGGCCTGGCGCAGCTTGAAGGCGTGGAAAAACTACGCGCGTTGACGCGCGCGTTTTACTGGCAACTTGGTTTCAGTAAAGCCCCGGAGCCACTATTAAGCAGTAAGCGGGTGCTTATTGATCGCGCCATTCGCTTACGAACCGGTGAACCCTTTACTCTGGCGCTGTTGCTGCAAGAGGCAGCGAATCACTTTGGCCTGGTACTGGAACTCATTGATTTCCCTGATTACCCGCTGTTACGCTTTGACCACGATCAGCATAGCTATTTTGTCGATCCGGCCAGTGGCGACTTGCTGCGTGGCCAGCAGGTACAGGAACGTTTTGAAGACGCCACCGAAGGCGGTGAAAGCTTCAGCTGGGATAAACTCGAAGCAGCGGATCAGAAAATTGTACTGGTGCGTTATCTGAATGAGGTAAAGCATGCGTTGATCAGCGATCGCCGGTTTGCCGATGCCCTGACCACCGTACATATGCTGCTGGCGATATTGCCTGACGATCCCTATGAAATTCGCGATCGTGGTTACATTCTGGAAGAGCTTGACTGTAATCATGTAGCAGTTGACGACTACCAGTATTTTGTCGAACAATGCCCCGATGATCCAAGCGCGCAATTATTGCGCCTGCAATTAGAAAACTGGACCACCCCGCAAACCGTTTTACATTGAACATAACAACAATAAGAGGTGAACGTGGAAGCAGCTCCTTTAATTACCAATGACGGTATTATCTTTGGCCTTATTGCCGTCATTCTTGGTGCTATTTTTTATACTCAGCAAAGCACCCACTCGTTCTGGCAGAAGTTCTATCAGTGGGTGCCGGCACTGTTGCTGTGCTATTTCGTTCCCTCACTACTGAATACTTTTAATATCGTGAACGGTAGCGAAACGGCCATCTACCCGCTGGTGATGGATTATTTGCTACCGACCTGTCTGGTGCTGCTGACCCTGAGCCTCGATCTAAAAGCAATATTCCGCCTGGGTCCGAAAATCCTTATTTTATTTTTAACCGGTACCGTCGGCATTGTCATCGGCGGTCCGATTGCCCTGTTGCTGGTCTCGGTACTGTTCCCCGAGATGCTGGGGGGTGCTGGTCCGGACGCGGTGTGGCGCGGTATGACCACCATTGCCGGTAGCTGGATTGGTGGTGGTGCTAACCAGGCGGCAATGAAAGAAGTCTATGAGGTGGGTGGCGAGATCTTCTCAGCCATGGTCACGGTCGACATTATTGTTGCCAACCTGTGGATGGCGGTGTTGCTTTACATGGCTGCGAACAGTAAAAAAATCGATACCCGCATTGGTGCTGACACCTCAGCAATTGAAAGTATTAAAGAGCGCATTGAGCATTACGAAGCCGAGCACCGTCGCGAACCGAAGCTGCCCGACCTGGTCTTTATTCTCGCCGTAGGTTTTGGCGTTGCCGGTCTTGGCCACTTAGGTGCAGACATTATTGCCCCTTATATTTCGGCAAACGTTCCTGCCTTAGTTGATTTCAGTCTGGATAAGAAGTTCTTCTGGCTGATTGTGATTGCGACGACCTTAGGTGTTGCTTTGTCATTCACCAGGGCTCGCCGTCTTGAAGGGGTAGGTGCCTCGAAGGTTGGCTCGCTGTTTGTCTATATTCTGGTTGCGACCATCGGTCTGCATATGGACGTCAGTGCGATTGTCGAAGTGCCGAAATACTTCCTGATTGGTGCTATCTGGATGCTTATTCATGCCAGCTTAATGCTGCTGGTCGCACGCTTCATTAAAGCCCCGGTATTTTATATGGCCGTAGGTAGTCAGGCCAACGTTGGGGGTGCCGCCTCGGCGCCGATCGTTGCCTCGGCTTTCCATCCGTCACTGGCGCCAGTGGGTGTGTTGCTGGCGGTATTAGGTTATGCATTAGGTACTTACATGGCCTATATTTGTGGACAAATTCTTCGCGTTATCGCGACAGGCTAAGGAAACAACGTGTTTAATACTGAAGTGATAAAAGTTGGTGACGTGCAGGTGGGTAACCACTTGCCGTTTGTTTTGTTCGGCGGCATGAACGTGCTGGAGTCCCGTGATTTGGCCATGCGTGTGGCCGAGCATTACGTCGAAGTCACCCAGCGCCTGGGTATTCCTTACGTTTTTAAAGCATCGTTTGATAAAGCCAACCGGTCATCGGTGCATTCTTATCGCGGCCCCGGCCTGGACAAAGGTCTCGAAATCTTCGCTGAGATCAAGCGCACCTTCAATGTTCCGATAATTACTGATGTGCACGAACCTCATCAGGCAGCACCGGTGGCGGAAGTTGCTGATATTCTTCAGCTACCCGCATTTTTAGCGCGACAAACGGACCTGGTAGTGGCCATGGCCAAAACCGGCGCTGTCATTAACGTGAAAAAACCACAGTTTCTGGCCCCCCAGGAAATGCGCCACATTCTGAAAAAGTTCGCAGAAGCAGATAATCATCAGGTGATACTGTGCGAGCGTGGTAGTTGCTTTGGTTATAACAACCTGGTGGTCGATATGTTGGGCATGGACGAGATGCGCCAAATGGCCCCGGTCATGTTCGATGCAACCCACGCCTTGCAGCGTCCCGGTGGGCGCGCTGACTCAGCGGGCGGTCGCCGTGCGCAGGCGGCCGTGCTGGCGCGTTCCGGTATGGCATTGGGTCTGGCTGGATTGTTTATCGAAGCCCACCCCGACCCGGATCAGGCCAAGTGTGATGGTCCGTGTGCCTTGCCACTTGCCAAGTTAGAACCTTATTTGCAGCAAATGCAGGCGGTTGACCAACTGGTGAAGGACTTTGCTGAGTTAGACACCGGTAACTAACTGTCAGTTAGCGATAAAAAAGGCGCTCACTGAGCGCCTTTTTAGTTCAGGGGCGGACAATATGTATTTTATGCGTGTTGTCCGTTGAGTTTGAAATCATCGCACTGCGATAGTCACTGTTAAACCAGTTCGACGTTGCCATGGCGTGATGAAATCGTGACATATAGTCAAGGGGGGTGTCAGAGCCAGCAAATTCAACCACACAGACCGTGGTGCGACATTCAATACTGTTGATTTGCGCAGTCTGCAATGCTTCGTTATCTTCGTACATAAGCATAATATTTTCTTTCATTTCATACGCCCAGTCCTGATCAACCGCCTCTGTGAGCAGTCGCTGTTCCACATCATCTACGTTCAAATGGTTACGTATTAACTGATCAAGTTGCTCGGGTGAGAGTTGCTCTTTGAGCTCACTCAGTTTTAGTTCAGTTCCTGCTAATGGGTCAGACTCAGTCATAGGCGGTGCGTTCTGTGACATCGCGGCCTGATTTGCGTTCGCGTTCATTACCGGAGCGCTGTCTGCCGATTGGCTTGGCTGCGTTGCGGCGGCCAGACGCTCGCTGCCTTGGTGAGTCAGGCGTTGGTTATCGTTGTCGCCCGCCGGGGAAAGCGTAGCGGCGGGAGTCGTGGACTGCTGCCATAAGGCCACTGACAGCACAGCGATGGCGCCCAGATAAAGCAGGTGGGTGATTTTTTTCATGTAGGCAAGTCCTTCCATTGGCTTGAGATTAAGTGAAAACTCATTTAAATTAAAACACATGTTTAAAATGTATGTTCTAAACACATACATCCGCACGAATGAATGCACTGACCGAGGCACCCTATGGGCAAACGGGCGACTACCAAAGACAAAATTTTAGATGCGGCCGAGGCGCTGTTTGCCGAGCATGGCTTTGAGCAAACATCCTTGCGGCAGATAACGGCCGATGCCGAAGTCAACCTGGCGTCAGTGAACTACCACTTTGGCTCGAAAAAGGCACTTATTCAAGCAGTAATGGCGCGTTATCTGGAAGTTTTTATGCCGTCGCTGCAACAGGAGTTAAATCGGCTTCATCCCGGCTTCTCGACCAATGACGTATTTAACTGTTTTCGTAAGCCGCTTGCCGATATGCGGCAAGTGCGAAAACATGGTCCGACATTATTTCTAAGTTTGCTCGGTTTCGCCTATGCTGAAATACAGGGTCATTTACGGCGCTACACTATGGAGCAATTTGGTGAGGTCATGACGCTGTTACTCGACGCCCTGCACGAAGCGAACCCGCAATTGAGCCCGATCGACATGTTCTGGCGTCTGCATTTTGTGTTAGGGGCCACTGTGTTTGCTCAGGTTTCGGGTCCAGCGTTGCGCGAAATTGCTGCCGCAGATTTTGGCGAGGCCGTTGCCGCCGATCAGGTGATTGATCGTTTAATTCCGTTCATTGCTGGTGGTATGGATGCACCGGTGCATGAGCTTTCCAAAGCATCAACCGTGGAGCCCAGATAAGTTATGGAAATTCTCATTATACTAATAGTTGCCGTGGTGCTGCTATTTGCGGTGAAAGAGATCCGTCGCAGTCTTATCAGCCGTCCAATGTTTGGTTTTTTTAAGCGGGTATTACCGCCGTTGTCACAAACTGAGCGCGAAGCGATGACTGCCGGCGATGTCTGGTGGGATGCCGAGCTCTTTCGCGGGCGCCCGGACTGGCATAAATTCCATCAGGCCAAAGCGCCACAGTTTAGCGAAGCAGAGCAGGCATTTATTGATAATCAGTTAGAGCAACTGCTGGCGATGTTGGATGATTTCAAAATCGTTCAGCAAGATGCCGACTTACCGAAAAAGGTCTGGGATTACCTGCGTAAAGAGAAGTTCTTTGCGATGATCATCGACAAAGAATATGGTGGCCTTGATTTTTCTCCGGCAGCGAATTCACATATTGTTTCGCGTATTGCCAGCCGTTCTATCAGCGCCGCTGTGACCGTTATGGTGCCAAATTCACTGGGTCCTGGTGAGCTGTTAAGTCATTATGGTACCAGCGAGCAGAAAAATTACTGGTTGCCGCGACTGGCTGACGGTACCGATATTCCATGTTTTGCATTGACCGGACCGGAGGCGGGTTCTGACGCGGGTGCTATTCCAGATGCCGGCATTATCTGTAAGGGTGAATTTGAGGGTGAAGAAGTTACCGGCATTCGCCTGAACTGGGACAAGCGTTACATCACCCTTTCGCCTGTAGCGACGGTGGTCGGGTTGGCATTCAAGCTTTATGACCCCGACGGCCTGATCGGTGACAAGGAGGACATAGGTATTACCTGTGCGCTGATCCCCAGTGATCATCCCGGTGTCACCACAGGTGATCGCCATCTGCCGTTAAACCAGGCATTTATGAACGGCACGACCAGTGGTAAAGATGTGTTTATTCCATTGGACTGGATTATTGGCGGAGCCGATTACGCTGGTAAAGGTTGGCGCATGCTAATGGAGTGTCTGTCGGCAGGCCGGGGGATTTCATTACCGGCGCTTGCGGCTGCCACCGGCCATGTGACGCAGCGTATGACTGGCGCATATGCCTACGTGCGGCAACAGTTCGGCTTACCTATCGGTAAATTCGAAGGTGTGCAGGAGGCCATGGGTCGTATTGGCGGCACCAATTACACAGTGGAATCGATGCGCCGTCTGACGGTGGCTGCGCTGGTAGACGGCAGAAGCCCGTCGGTGATCACGGCAATGACCAAATACCATATGACCGAGATGGGGCGTAACATGATCGAATACGCCATGGATATTCATGCCGGAAAAGGTATCCAGCTGGGCCCTAAGAACTATCTTGGGCATAACTACATGGGGAATCCAATTTCAATTACCGTTGAAGGCGCCAATATTCTGACCCGTAATCTGATGATTTTCGGGCAGGGCGCAACGCGCTGTCACCCGTACGTGCTCAAAGAAATGGAAGCAGCGTCAAACCCGGACGAAGAAGAGGGCTTGCGCGAGTTTGATGAACTGCTGATCAAGCATATTGGCTTCGCTGCGAGTAACTTCTTTGGCAGTCTGTGGATGGGGCTCACCGGCGCGCGCTTTAATGAAAGTCCGGTCAGTGGTGCCACCTCACGTTATTACCAACAGCTGACCCGAATGAGTCGGGCGCTGGCACTGACGGCCGACGTTGCCATGCTGATTCTGGGCGGTGATCTCAAGCGCAAAGAGATGCTCTCGGCGCGGTTGGGCGATGTTTTAAGTCACCTTTATATGGCGTCGGCGGTGCTAAAACGCTATGAGGACGATGGTCGTCAGAGCGGCGATTTCGTCTATGTCGATTACGCGGTGCAGCATCATCTGCACGCTATCGGCGAAGCCTTTAAAGGTTTCTTTGCCAACTTCCCGAATCGTTGGATTGCCTGGAGTCTGCGCCTGGCTATCTTCCCGCTGGGTATGCACTACCGTAAGCCAAGTGACGAGCTGCTACAGGATATTGCCGACAGCATGATGGAGCCGGGCGTGACCCGCGATCGCCATACTTTCCTGTGTTACTGGAAAGATGATCCCAAGGATATGACCGGGCATATGGAATTGGCATTTGTGGGCATGAAGGAGCATGAAGCGGTCTACAAGCGTTTGCAAAAAGCCGAACGCCGTGGCGAGTTAGAGCCGAATCTGGCAGGGGACGAACTGGTGAAAGCTGCCCGCAAGGCGGACCTGATCAGTGCAGATGAAGCGAAATCACTGAAAAAAGTGGAACAGTTGCGGATGCGCGCGATTGCCGTGGATCAATTCGCTGCGGGGTCAATTAAAGACAGGACGTTCGCCTCATAGCGAACGTCCTGTTGTAGGCTATCTTAGCCGATAGGCTTGTAACGCACGCGATGGGGTTCCATCGCGTGTTCACCATGGGTCTGCTTCATGTAGGCTTCGTAATCAGTGTAGTTACCTTCGTAGAAGTTCACCTTGCCTTCATCACGATAATCAAGAATGTGTGTCGCTACCCGGTCAAGGAACCAGCGGTCGTGCGAGATCACCATCGCGGAGCCCGGGAATTCCAGTAAGGCCTCTTCCAGCGCCCGTAAGGTTTCCACGTCGAGATCGTTGGTCGGTTCGTCAAGCAACAGCAGGTTACCGCCGGCTTTCAGAAGTTTGGCCAGATGCACGCGGTTACGCTCACCACCAGAGAGTTCGCCGATACGTTTTTGCTGGTCATTGCCGCGGAAGTTGAAACGGCCGACATAGGCACGGCTATTGATCTCAAAGTTACCGATACGTAGCACGTCCTGGCCGTCAGATACTTCCTGCCAGACCGTATTGTTGTTGTCCATGTCATCGCGGAACTGATCAACGCTGGCTAACTGTACCGTCTCGCCCAACTGAATCTGGCCGCCGTCGGCTTGTTCTTTGCCGGTTAACATCCGGAACAAGGTCGATTTACCGGCGCCGTTCGGACCGATAATACCGACGATCGCGCCTTTCGGGACGCTGAAACTCAAATCGTCAATCAGTGCCCGGCCGTCATAGGCTTTTTTCAGGTTTTGCACCTCGACCACTTTGTCACCCAGACGCGGGCCAGGCGGAATAAAGAGCTCGTTGGTCTCGTTGCGTTTCTGGTAATCACCGCTTTGCAGCTCTTCAAAGCGCGCCATACGTGCTTTGCTTTTTGCCTGACGTCCTTTCGGATTCTGACGCACCCACTCAAGCTCTTGTTTAATACTGCGTTGACGCGCTTTCTCAGATTTCTCTTCCTGCTCGAGACGTTTTTCCTTTTGCTCCAGCCATGATGAGTAATTACCTTCCCACGGAATACCGTAACCGCGGTCAAGCTCAAGAATCCAGCCAGCGACATTGTCGAGGAAGTAACGGTCGTGGGTAATAGCGACCACGGTACCGTCGTAGTCGTGTAAAAAGCGTTCCAGCCAGGCAACCGATTCAGCATCGAGGTGGTTGGTCGGCTCATCGAGCAACAGCATGTCAGGTTTGCTCAGCAGCAAACGGCAAATTGCGACCCGGCGCCGCTCACCACCTGACAGCACGCCAATTTTACTGTCCCACGGAGGTAGCCGTAGAGAGTCAGCCGCGCGTTCAAGGATATTCTCGAGGTTATGCCCGTCTTTGGCCTGAATAATCGCTTCCAGTTCGCCCTGACGTTTTGCCAGAGCGTCAAAGTCTGCATTCTCGTCAGCATAGGCGGCGTAAACCTGGTCGATTTCAGCCAGCGCTTCTTTCACTTCGGCAACGGCTTCTTCCACCGTTTCGCGAACGGTTTTATTTTCATCCAGCTGCGGCTCCTGCGGCAGGTAGCCAATTTCAATGCCAGCCAACGGGCGTGCTTCACCGTCGATTTCTTTATCGACGCCGGCCATGATGCGTAAAAGCGTTGATTTACCGGCGCCGTTCAGACCTAACACGCCAATTTTGGCGCCAGGGAAAAACGACAACGAAATGTCTTTTAAAATAGTCTTTTTCGGCGGGACAACTTTACTCACCCGCGTCATCGAATAGATATACTGTGCCATAACAGCGACGGTTCCTTTCTCAGGCTGAAACAAAGTCGTTATTTTAACCCTTAAGTTGGCGTGAACCCAAGTATATTGGTAAACTACCGCGATAAATGTTGTCCCGTTAGAAGTCAGGAGCACCGATGTTAAAAAACAACATGAACATTGCCGATTATGATGCAGAACTTTGGCAAGCGATGACTGGTGAAGTAGAGCGCCAGGAGCAACACATTGAACTGATTGCCTCAGAAAACTATACCAGTCCACGGGTGCTGCAGGCTCAGGGCTCGCAACTTACCAATAAATATGCTGAAGGTTATCCGCATAAGCGTTATTACGGCGGTTGTGAATACGTCGACATGGTTGAAGACCTGGCCATTGAGCGGGCGAAAGAACTGTTTGGCGCAAAATATGCGAACGTGCAGCCGCATGCTGGCTCGCAGGCCAACTCTGCGGTATTTCTGGCCCTGCTCGAAGCCGGCGACACCGTCTTAGGTATGAGTCTGGCGCACGGTGGCCACCTGACCCACGGTTCAGGGGTTAACTTCTCGGGTAAACTTTACAATGCGGTGCAGTATGGCCTCGATGAGAACACCGGTGAAATCGATTACGCTGAAGTCCGTCAGTTAGCGCATGAGCACAAGCCCAAGATGATCGTAGCTGGTTTCTCTGCGTTCTCCGGTATTGTCGACTGGTCGAAGTTCCGTGAAATCGCCGACGAGGTGGGTGCCTATTTGTTGGTTGATATGGCGCATGTCGCCGGCTTGGTTGCTGCCGGCCTGTATCCAAGTCCGATCCCTCATGCTGACGTGGTCACCACCACGACGCACAAAACCCTGGCGGGTCCACGTAGTGGCTTAATCCTGTCTGGTAAAGACGATGAAGCGCTGCATAAGAAACTCAACAGCGGCGTGTTCCCTGGCAGTCAGGGCGGCCCTTTATGCCACGTCATTGCGGCGAAAGCCGTGGCGTTTAAAGAGGCAATGGAGCCAGAGTTTAAGGCCTATCAGCAGCAGGTACTGGAAAACGCGAATGCCATGGTGAATGTTATGCAGGAACGCGGCTATAACATCGTTTCCGGTGGCACCCAGAACCATCTGTTTCTGGTCGACCTGATCAATAAAGATATTACCGGTAAAGACGCTGATGCAGCCTTAGGTCGTGCGTATATTACGGTGAACAAGAACTCAGTACCGAATGACCCACGCTCACCTTTTGTGACCTCGGGCCTGCGTCTTGGTACCCCGGCAATTACCCGTCGTGGCTTTAAGGCCGCAGAAGCCAAGCAGGTCGCCCACTGGATCTGTGATGTGCTGGACGACATTGGTAATGAAGACACTATTGAACGGGTACGTGAAGAAGTGAAGGCGCTGTGCCAACGCTTCCCGGTCTACGGGTAATACATTATGCATTGTCCGTTCTGTGGTACCCAAGACACCAAAGTAATTGATTCACGGCTGGTGGCCGACGGCGCTTCGGTGCGCCGGCGTCGCGAGTGTAGCGATTGCCGTGAACGCTTCACGACCTTTGAAACTGCAGAACTGATCATGCCGCGAGTCATCAAGTCCGATGGCTCGCGCGAACCTTTCAATGAAGATAAGTTGCGTAACGGTCTGTTGCGCGCCTTAGAGAAGCGCCCGGTAAGCCTTGAAGCGATGGAACAAGCCATTCAGAACGTCAAGTCGGCATTGCGTGCCACTGGCGAGCGTGAGATTACCAGTCAGGTGATCGGCGGGCTGGTGATGGACAATCTGAAGGCGCTCGACAAGGTCGCCTATATTCGTTTTGCTTCTGTTTACCGCGCCTTCGATGACATTCGCGAGTTCGGTGAAGAAATCGCCCGTCTGAATGACTAAGCGAGGAGCCCGGCATGGCCCAGCTTGACACCCAGTTTATGCAACAGGCCCTTGAGCTTGCGGCCCGGGGCGCCTTTAGCACGTCTCCGAATCCGCAGGTGGGCTGTGTGTTGGTTCGCGACAATCAGGTAGTTGGCAGCGGCTGGCATGAGCGCCCAGGTGAACCCCATGCGGAAGTTTATGCCCTGCGCGAAGCCGGTGACCGCAGTCATGGCGCGACGGCTTATGTCACTCTGGAACCCTGCAGTCATCATGGCCGTACGCCGCCCTGTGCCGATGCCCTTATCAAAGGCCGGGTCAGCCGCGTGGTAGTGGCCATGCGTGATCCCAATCCGTTGGTCGCAGGGCAGGGTATTGAGCGACTGCGTCAGGCAGGTATTGACGTCGAGGTGGGGCTGCTGGAGCAACAGGCGCGCGAGGTGAATCGGGGCTTTGTCTCGCGGATGGAGCGTCAACGCCCCTGGTTGCGGCTGAAAATGGCAATGAGCCTGGACGGTCGCACCGCACTGGCAAACGGTAAAAGCCAATGGATTACCGGGGCAGAGGCCCGCTTAGATGTACATCGTTACCGGGCGCAAAGTGGCGCGATCCTGACCAGCGCGCGTACCGTATTGATGGACCAGGCCCGCATGACCGCGCGCCACCCGCAGGCTGAACGACAGCCATTACGGATTGTGCTGGATCGGCTGCGTCAGTTACCTCCTGAGCATGACTTTTTTGCGATAACCAGTCCGGTGCTGCGGGTCGTTGAGCAACGTGACAGCGCTGGCGGTGATGAGCATTGGCCGGAGCATGTCACTACCTTAGCCTTGCCTGTAGCAAAGGGGCGACTGCCATTACGTGCGCTGTTCAATAAGTTGATTGAATATGACATCAACGAAGTCTGGACTGAATGTGGCGCCGAGCTTGCGGGTGCTTTGGTAGCTGCCGAGCTGGTCGACGAGTTTGTGATTTACATGGCCCCGAAGTTACTTGGCGACAGTGGTCGCGGATTACTACAATTACCGGCGTTTCATGGGCTGGAGCAGGTGCCGGAATTGACGTTTGAGAGTATCACTCAGGTGGGTGATGACATACGTATTATTGCCTACCCGAAACACGGTGGTGCAGCAAGAGGAGAAATAGTGTCGTGAGCCAGTTAAACAGTGCGGCTGAAATTATTGAAGATATTCGCCAGGGAAAAATGGTGATTCTGATGGACGACGAAGATCGCGAGAATGAGGGCGATCTGATCATCGCTGCCGATCGCATCACTCCTGAGGCGATTAACTTTATGGCCCGCTTTGGTCGCGGCTTAATTTGCTTAACTTTGACCGAAGAACGTTGTGCGCAGCTACGCTTACCGCTGATGGTGAATCAGAATAACGCACCCTATGCGACCAACTTTACCGTTTCAATAGAAGCCGCCGAAGGTGTCACTACCGGTATTTCTGCCGCCGACCGCGCCCGCACGGTGCAAGCCGCAGTGGCAAAGCAAGCGAAGCCAGACGATTTGGTGATGCCAGGTCATATTTTCCCGCTGAAAGCCAAGCAGGGAGGGGTACTTAACCGCGCCGGACACACTGAAGCAGGTTGCGATCTGGCGCGCCTGGCGGGCTACGAGCCGGCGGCAGTGATTGTCGAGATTCTCAACGAAGACGGCACCATGGCGCGCCGTCCTGACCTCGAAAAATTCGCCGCCGAGCATGATCTGAAAATAGGTACCATTGCTGATCTGATTGAATATCGCTCGTTGACCGAAAAGACCGTTGAGCGCATGGAACAATGTCTTCTGCCGACCCGTTACGGTGAGTTTGAACTCATTACCTATCAGGACACCATCGACAAGCAGGTCCATTTTGCGCTGGTACATGGCGAGATTAAAGAAGATCAGCCGGTGAACGTACGGGTGCATTTGCAAGACACCTTCAATGACCTGTTTTCGACGGATCGCGCCAGTCAGCGCAGTTGGCCTTTGGGGCACGCGATGGAGTTTATCGCGAGCAACGGCGGCGTGCTGGTGGTCATCGGCCGTTCGCAGAATACTGACGATATTCTCGCACAAGTACGTAGTTTCGCTGCCGAAGACCGCGGTGAAAGAAAGCCCAGCGCGGCGGCATCGAATGCCTCACGCAATGTTGGTATTGGTTCGCAGATTCTGGCCGACCTGGGTGTCCATCAAATGCATCTGATGAGTTCGCCGAAACGTTATTCAGCGCTATCCGGTTTTGGTCTGGAAGTTATCGACTTTATTGAGGATCCCGAGTAGCCTGCATCGCTTTAATGCGCTCGCAAAGTAGTTGGTTTGCGGGCGCCACCATTCCCTCAGCAGCGCTGGCAGTGACCACAAAACCGTTCAGGTAGTCCAGCTCCAGCGGTCGCTGTAAGCGGTAGTCCTGCAGCATCGAAGAACGATTCGCGGCGGTTTGCGCAATAACCCGCCGGGCCTGCGCCAGTAAATCTTCAGCATCCAGCTGCCGGCCACGTGCAGCCGCCAACTGTACAATTTCATCAGCAACCTGGCGCCATTCAGCTGGCGCGACGCGTTCCGGCAGCTCGCCATTACGACACTGATGAATGACCGTATACGGATTGATCAGACAATTGACCGCCAACTTGTACCACCGCCGCAGGTTAATATCGCTGCTGAAGTGTAAAGGTGGTAATGCTTGCTCCAGTTGGCTAAAGAATGCCGGTGGCGTGGTTTGTCCGGCCATACCACCGAGCCAGCTTTCGCCGTGCCCGCCGTGTACCACCTGATTGCCGTCGCGATAAGCGCCGTGGGTAGTGACCCAGTGCCAGTCTTGCGGACGCAGCTGTTCGGCCTCATTGCTTAACATGCCGTTATAACTCAAAATCAGCTGCGACTGGTCAAATAGCGGCTGCTGCCGGAATTCATCTAACAGTGGCGCCACCTGATAGGCTTTTACCGCCGCAAAAATAAGACTCGGACAGTTAATTCCGATGGTGCCGGTAAAACTGTGGGAGCTTTGCTCGTAAGCGATCGTGACGCGCTGCGACTGGCGCAGTTTCAACTGCACCGATTGGTTTTGCCGGGCCAACTGGACCGCCATCAGGCTGCCCAGCGCGCCCTGACCCACCACCAGCCACGGCAACTGCTTAGTCACGTCTTAACTCCGTGGTGTCGGCGGCTGGCGCCTGAATCCGGTGCAGCGCTTTGCGTAATAACACCAGTAATAGCAAGCCCGGTGTTACCATCAGCGCAGTAATAATAAAGAATAATGACCAGTCACCGTCGAGCCAGTCAACCACGAAGCCGCTGTACGAAGAGAGCAAGGTGCGGCCGAGATTGCCTAACGAGGCCAATAATGCGTACTGCGTTGCGGTAAAAGCCCGGTTACAGAGCAAGCTGATAAACGCGACAAAAGCGACCGTTGACCAGGCACCGGTGAAGCCATCAATAATGACTGCTGCCAGAAGTAGGTTGGTATCAGGGCCAACCGCCGCAATCCAGGCAAACATCAGGTTACTGGCGGCCATGGCAATGCCGCCAATAAGCAGGCCACGCATGGTGCCCAAGCGGACATTCACCATACTGCCGATAATGGCAAATATAATGGTGACCCACCAGGTTACCATTTTTGAGTACACAGCAATGTCATCATTGGTAAAGCCGACTTCTTTGTAGAACACAATGCTCATGCGTCCCAGGAAGGCTTCACCAATTTTGAACAGGAAAATGAAACTTAAAATTGCCAGCGCGAGACGCCAGCCGGCGCGCTTAAAAAATTCGGCAATGGGGTCCACCAAAGTGGTGCGGAACCAGTCCTGCCAGCGGTCAAAGGGTTTTAGCTGTGCGCGATAGCGTGTCGACTCGCGTACCACCAGTACGATGAGCAGTTGCAGGGCAAGCACCCCGGCCATGACTTTATAGGCGGCTTGCCAGTCCCAGGTCGCACCGTCAACCAAAAAGAACGGCAGTGCGCCAAGACCACTGTAGCCAGTCCACCAACCGGCGGTTGCCATGGCGGCGCCGGCAGATTGCAGGTTACTTTCACTTTGCGCAAAGGTCTCAATACGGAAGGCGTCAATCGCGATGTCCTGGGTCGCTGAGGCGATAGCGATCAGCAGGGCGCCGAGGGCAACCCAAAAGGCATGTTCAGCAAGGTTGAGTCCACTTAGCGTCAGGGTTGCGGCGATGAGTACCGCCAAGCACAAGGCCAGCCAACTGCGGCGCTGACCGAGCCAGGAATGCAGACCCGGTAGTCGCACCCGATCGACCAGGGGTGACCACAGCGCGTTGACTGAATAAGCAACAAAGACCATGCCAAAAAGGCCAATCTCACTGCGGGATACGCCAGCTTCCTGCAGCCAGGCTGACAGCATGGAGCCAATGAGCACCCAGGGGAACCCGCTCATAATGCCAAACAGGAAAATGACCCAGATGCGCGGCTCCAGATAGACGCGAAAATCCTTGTACCACGGCGTCGCCGTGTCCGTAGCTGTCATGCCGGTACCTTGTTATTGTTGAGGTAAAACTTCAGCGCGAATAAGCACCGGTGGTTCGCTGGGAAAGTCACGCCAGCCAGTTTCGGCATGAAAGGGTAATGACTCGACTTCAGCTAATTTATCGAGAGTCTCATAACCGCTGGTGATAACACCAAAGACGGCGTAGCCCCAGCCGTCGTCCGGATCCAACGACGGGTTGTCCTGTACATTAAAGAAAAACTGGCGGGTGGCGGTATGTGGATCGTTCTCACGTGCCATTGCAATAGTGCCGTATTTGTTTTTCAGGCCGTTGCCCGACTCATTCGGAATGGGCGAACCGGTTTTTTTGGCGACCAGCTCATGGTCATAACCGCCGCCTTGCACTACAAAGCCCGGTACAATGCGATGGAAAATAGTGCCGTTGTAGCTGCCAATATCGACGTACTTGAGAAAGTTCTCCACGGTCAGCGGGGCGCGATGACGATTTAGCTCAACGATGATTTCGCCTTCAGTAGTCACCAGCTTCACTTTGGGGAAAGGGTTGTCTGGCTGTACCTGCGCGGTCGCGGGCGCAGCTAAAAAAGTAAGTGCCAGTGTGAGCACCACGGACGTCATGACTGCTTTCATAATTCACCTTTTGCGTCGTTTTTAAGCGTTGCCGATGCCACTGTATAGCACGAATTTGGCATGACTTGGCAATGGTCGGACATTTCTCTTATAAACATTCGTGCTATGATAGCGAAAAACGCGCAGTGACTATAGGTTTTAGACAGTGAAAAAATACGCAGAGATTACTGGTTGGGGCAAATGCCTGCCGCCCGCGATTATGAGCAATGAAGATTTGGCGACCTTTTTGGATACCTCGGACGAGTGGATTCGCACCCGAACCGGTATCGAAGAGCGCCGGGTCAGTGCTGTTGGCACTTCTAAGTTAGCTACCGTGGCCGGCCGCAACGCATTGGCCGCAGCAGGGCTCGACGCCAATGAGCTTGATTTGATTCTGGTCGGCACCTGTACGCCTGACGAGATTATTCCGAATGTTGCCTCGGCAGTACAACGCGACCTGGGCGCAAAATACGCTGCGGCGTTTGACCTCAATGCCGCCTGTAGCAGCTTCCTTTATGGCATGCACTACGCGACGCAGGCGATTCGCACCGGGGTACACAAGAAAGTACTGATCATTGGTGCTGAGCGTCTGACACGAATCTTAGACTGGACCAAGCGAGAAAGCGCGGTACTATTTGGCGATGGCGCCGGCGCTATGGTGCTGGAAGCTTCTGATGAAGAATGTGGCTTATTAGCTTCTCATGTTACCTGTGACGCTGACGCCCGTGACGTGCTGGCACTGGAATTTGGTATGAGTTTCGATCGCTTTGGCTTCGACGGTATCATGCCGTTTAACTTTGTCGGTCAGGAAATCTTCAAGCGCGCGGTCAAAGGCATGAACACTGCGGTTGAGAAAGTTTTCGCCGAAACCGGCCTGACCACCGACGATATTGACTCGCTGATCCCGCATCAGGCCAACAAGCGTCTGATCGATTACCTGGCCAAAATGTGTAAGGTGCCGGAAGAAAAAACCGTCATCAATATTCAGAAATATGGCAACACCTCATCCGCAACCCTGCCCATTGCGTTCTGTGAAGCGATCGAGCAGGGCATTGTCAAACCAGGCGATACGATTGTTTCTGCGGTGTTCGGTGGTGGCCTGACTTGTGGTGCCGGCATTATTCGCTGGGGACAACGGGTAACGCCATTGCAACCGAATGATGAACAGCTGCCCAGCTCAGGTGAAACCGCATTGGATTTGATTCTGCCATTGCATGAAAAAACCAAAGCCGCATGGGATCGCCGTAACAATGAGTGAATTGATCAAAGTTGAACAGCGTGATGGCGTGGTTTGGGTGACCCTGAACCGCCCGGAGAAGAAAAACGCGATTACTCAGCAGATGTATCTTGATCTGGCACATACGCTGGAGCAAGCTGAGCGCGACAGTAGCGTCGCTGCCATTGTCTTGCAAGGCGCAGGCGATAACTTCTCGGCAGGGAACGACCTGTATGACTTCCTGGCGATGGAAGAACTCGATGAGAGCGCGCCACCGTTCGAGTTTCTGTTCACTTTGAGCCGCTTAAGTGTACCTGTCATTGCCAGCGTAGATGGCGTAGCCATCGGTATCGGCACCACGATATTGCTACATTGCGATTTTGTTGTTGCCACTGAGCAGGCGAAATTCGCATTACCTTTTATTCATTTAGGTCTGGTGCCTGAAGCCGGCTCAAGCCAGTTATTGCCACTGCTCTGCGGGCATTTGCGTGCCGCCGAATTGTTATTGCTCGGTGACACCATCGACGCAACTACGGCGCTAAACTATGGTCTGCTGACCAAGGTTGTCGCGCAAGAACAACTAACCGGTGCCACCCGTGATATTGCCACTGCACTGGCAAGCAAGCCAGTCGCCGGTTTACGCACCACCAAACGTCTGCTGAAGCAGCCGAGCGAAGCCGTGGCCGATCGTATTTCGCGCGAAGCAAAGCTGTTTATTCGTGCGTTAGGCTCGGATGAAGCCCGCGAAGCCATTGCCCAAACCCTTCATAAAAAGAAACAGTCATCGTAAAAACGGTTGATTTCTGAGCAAGCGCACGCACTTCGCTTGCGGGGTGCTTGTGAATCGTGGATAATGCGCGCCGTTATGGTGGCCTTGTTGGTCCCCTCGCAACACTAACTGGCGAACCCGGTCAGGCCCGGAAGGGAGCAGCCGTAGTCAGGGATGTGGGTGCCGAGGTGAGGCTGGCAAGGCCGCCACCCCCCCCTAAAGATCAAAAGCGTTATTGGTTATTGGTTATTGGATATTGGTTATTGGATATTGGTTAGTGGCGGTGTATCTTAACTAATATCTAGTATCTATTATCTGATAACGAAGTTGACTTTCCCATGCCGAAGAATCCTGAAGCTGTGTATTACAGCGATTACCTTAAACTCGACCAACTCCTTGATGCCCAGGAGCCGCACAGCAAACGCTATGGCGCCGAGGCTCACGATGAAATGCTGTTTATTATTGTGCACCAGGTGTATGAACTCTGGTTCAAACAGGTGTTACATGAGCTCCGTGCCATTCATCAGGACTTCAGCAAGCCTTTGCTTGACGATAAAGCCTTGTACCTGGTGGCACATCGATTGCGGCGGGTACTGACCATTCAGGATTTAATGAATGATCAGGTGGCGGTCATTGAGACCATGACGCCGCAGGAATTTCTGGAGTTCCGCGACTATCTGGTACCGGCATCGGGTTTTCAGAGTATTCAGTTTAAGGAACTGGAGATTCGCCTGGGGCTGACCCGCCATACCCGCATTGCTTTTGATCAGCAGTCTTTCTACAACCGGTTGAATGACGCTGACCGGAGTTATCTTGAAAACCTTGAAGAGCAACCGACGTTGTTTGATCGCGTCGACGCCTGGCTGGCGCGTATGCCATTTTTGGAGTTCGAAGACTTTAAGTTTTGGGATATGTATCAGCGCGCGGTGAATGCAGCGCTGGATCATGATGAAGCGATTATCCGTGCAAATGCGGCAGACGACCAACAGTTGCAAACCGAGCTTGAGGGTATTCAGGCCAACCGTGATAACTTTTCTGCGTTATTCGATCAGCAGCGTTACCAGCAATTGCAGGAAAAAGGTGTGGTGCGGCTATCGCAGCGCGCTATGCTCAGTGCATTGTTTATTACCCAGTATCGGGAAGAGCCGGCATTCCATCTGGCCTGGCAGGTTATCACTTCCTTAGCAGAAGTAGATGAGAAGCTTACCATCTGGCGCTACAAGCACGCTATGATGGTGCAGCGCATGCTGGGTACGAAAATCGGTACCGGCGGCAGTTCCGGCCATGATTATTTGCGCCGTACCACGGAACAAAACCGGGTGTTCAAAGACTTTTTCGCGATGTCGACTTATCTGCTGCCGAAAAGCGCACTGCCTGAACTGCCTGGGCGCGTGCGCAAGGCTTTAGGTTTTTCGCTGGAAATAGGCAAGAGCACGGGTTAACGCCAACATCTGTTGCTCAATCCGCAGGGCCAGCCATTGCTGCTGGTCACTGCGGCTGCTGCGTTCAAGTTGACTGACATTCTGGGCAAGCTCATCACAATAATGTTCCGGTGCGCTATGCGTTGTTCTGAACAATTGCGCATCAAACCAGTCTACAAACTGTTCTTCTGAGACATTCAACGCAATAATTTCACGCCGCAACGCAGCTATTTGCTGGCGTAAGCGCTGATAAATCTGTTCATTTGCCACAATTGTTACCCAATCTTCATTAACTGGCGCTAGAGTAGCCTAGGTCGACCATGCGACACAATGTCGAATTTTGCCGATTGACGGGAAAGCTGGTGAACTTTTGTGCGCAGTTGTGTTCAAAAAGCTATACTTTCTGATGAACTAAAGGTGAGTCTTGTTAAGAAGCTGTAATTGCATGTTTATGCAGCTTTACGCTAGGAATTATCTCATTTCACTGGTTGACAGGCTTTGCCCGATCATGGGAGTATTGAGCGGATTATTGCTTGCGATTTTGTAAGTAATAGCTGCAAGTGTTGATTAAACTCTTTTCGTCACTCAAATAACTGGGAAGTTGGCGGCGTTAGTTGTTGTCAGCAGAAAGTTAAATCAAATTGGTTGGGAACTATGACCAAAGTAATCAATAAAAGCAAAGTTGCAGCGGCCTTAGTTGGCGCGCTGGCAATTGCAGGCAGCGCTACAGCTGCTGCACAATCAGTACCTTCGCTGCAAAGCGAAGAAGCGAAAATTCATCAAGCTGATGTACGTTCACAAGAAAAAATCAACTCGTTGTTCGAGCAGTCACAAGAACTGCTTTACGAATATCGCGGTATTGTAGACCAGTATGAACAGCTGAAAGTCTACAACGACCACGTACAACGTTTGGTTGATGACCAGAACGCGCAACTGGCTTCTCTACAGCGTCAGATCGATAGCGTTGAAGACACCAAACAAGGTGTTGTTCCGTTGATGTACAAAATGATCGACGCTTTGGAGCAGTTTGTTAAGTTGGATATTCCTATCCATCGCGAGCGTCGTCTTGACCGTGTTGAGCGTCTGCGTGACGTGATGGCAAACTCAAACGTAACAACGTCTGAGCAGTTCCGTCAGATCACTGAAGCTTATCAAGCTGAGATGGACTACGGTTCTGGTTTGATCGCGTATGAAGGCAAGCTGAACTTCCAGGGTGAAGATATCTCTGTCGATTTCTTCCACTTAGGTCGTGCTGCGCTGATGGCGCAATCGCTGGATCTGAAAAACGGTTGGATTTACAACAAAGATGCGGGTGAGTGGGAAGTCCTTGAAGACGCTTATCTGAGTCATTTGACGAAAGCCATTCGTATGGCGCGTAAGCAAACCGCACCAGATCTTCTTCAATTGCCAATCTATGCAGCGGAGCGTGCAGAATGAACAAACTAGTGAAATCTTTGCTGGTAGCTACAGCATTCTCTCTAACGGTAGGCGCGAGCTCTGCATATGCGCAAGAGCAGACTGTCTCCGAAGCAAAATCACTTGAGCAGCTGCTTGAGTTGGTTAAAGAAAACCGTGCTGAATCTCAGCGTATTAACGCTGAGCGTGAAGCGGAGTTCACTTCAGAGCGTGCTGACAAGCAAGCACTGTTGAACCGTGCTAAGCAGCAACTCGCTGACGAGCGTGCCCGCGGTGAGCGTTTACAGACTGAATTTTCTGAAAACGAAATTGCGTTAGCGAACAAAGAAACCGAATTGCAAAACCAATTAGGTACTTTGGGTGAAATCGTCGGTGTTGCACGTGGTGCAGCAAGCGAAACCATTGGCCGTATCGCAACTTCACTGGTAAGCGCACAGTACCCAGGTCGTGAAGACGTACTGGAAAGCATCGCTGAAGCACGTGAGGTTCCAACCATCAAAGAACTTGAAGAACTTTGGTTGGCTTGGTTAACCGAAATGAAAGAGTCAGGCAAAGTTGTGACTTTCCCATCGGAAGTTACTTTGTTAGACGGTACTTCTGAACAGCGTGATGTAACGCGTATCGGCGTATTTAACCTGCTGTCAGGCGGTGAATACTTCGTTTACAACGACCAGGCAGAAGAAATTCAGCCGCTAGGTCGTCAGCCAGAAGGTTACATTCTGTCTGCTGCGCAAGACTTCCTGAACACTGAATCAGGTTACGAAGGCGTTTACATTGACCCTGCTCGTGGCCAGATCCTGAACCTTGCGACGCAAAAAGCGACGCTTGAAGAGCAGTACCATCAAGGTGGCACTGTTGGTTACGTGATCACTGTGGTTCTGATTGTCGGTATCCTGATTGCTATCTGGAAAATCATTACCCTTGGTTCAGAAAGCGCGAAAATCCGTGCTCAGCTGAAAAACACTGGTAAGCCTTCGGAGAAGAACTCTCTGGGTCGTATCCTGAAAGTCTATCACGACAACAAGAACGACGATGTTGAGAACCTTGAACTGAAACTTGACGAAGCAATCATGCGTGAGACTCCACGTATCGATTCTGGCGTTAACATCATCAAGATTTTCGCAGCTATCGCACCACTACTTGGTCTATTGGGTACGGTAATCGGTATGATCGGTACCTTCCAATCAATTACCTTGTACGGTACGGGTGACCCGAAAATCATGGCAGGCGACATCTCAATGGCGTTGGTAACCACCGCTATGGGTCTGATTGCAGCATTGCCATTAATTCTGATCCACGCAGTTGTTGCGGGTCGTGCTAAGAAAATCGTTCACACGTTGGACGAGCAAGCTGCCGGTATTGTAGCCGCGCACGCGGAGAAGGAGTAATCCTATGCTTTACCTGATGGGGCTTTGGGAAACTATCAGGGATTTTTTGAGCACTGGTGGCGACGTTTTATATTTCGTCATGGGAGCGCTCTTTCTCATGTGGGTACTCATGATTGAGCGCTTCTGGTTCCTTACCGCAGTGTTCCCAAAGATGAAGAAACAAATCATCGCTAATTGGGACGCGCGGAAGGACACCACCTCTTGGTACGCTCACAGGATCCGTGAAGCATGGATTTCCGAGGCAGCTGATAAACTGAATGCACGTATGTTGTTGATCAAAACAACCATCGCCATGTGTCCTCTTATCGGACTTTTGGGTACGGTAACCGGTATGATTGCCGTATTCGAAACCATGGCTACGCAGGGTACTGGTAACCCGCGTTTGATGGCCGACGGTATCTCGATGGCGACGATCCCGACAATGGCTGGAATGGTTGCAGCACTGTCAGGCATGTTTTTTGCGACTCGTTTAGAGTCAAAAGTAAAACGTGCACGCGACAAGTTGATCGACAGTTTGCCACATCATTAAGAGAGAAGAATTATGGCACGTAAACGTTTTCGTGAAGAGGAAGATGCAGCGATCGATATGACGCCGATGCTTGACATCGTATTCATCATGTTGATCTTCTTCATCGTAACCACCTCTTTCGTTAAAGAAGCTGGTATTGACGTGAACAAGCCAGAAGCTAGTCAGGCGCAGAAGAAACCTTCTGCCAACATCTTCATCGCGATTCGCGCGAATGGCGAAGTATGGATGGACAAGCGTATGGTTGATGTTGAGCGTGTAGGCGCGAACATCGAACGTCTATTGGCAGAACAGCCAACTGATATCGTAGTGATTCAGGCGGACAAAGAAGCCAAACATGGTGTTGTCGTAGAAGTCATGGATCAAATTAAGGAAGCGGGTATTGACAAGATATCCATAGCCGCAGAGGACGATTAATATGGTGCGCTTTATAGTATCAATACTATTAGGTGCTGCAGCTACGTTCCTTCTGTTCGCGTTCATGGCGTTCTTGATCAGTGGGGGCGAAGGGCGAAATGCACCGCCTCCACCGTCGTCAGTCATTGAGATTGTGACGCAGCCGCCAGAGTCGGAAGTGGATCAGCGTCGTCGTACGCCGCCACCACCGCCGCCTCCGCCGGCTCAGCCGCCGGAAACGCCACCGAATGAGCCAGATACGTCTGACGCTGAAGGTATGAATCTTGACCTTGGTTTTGACGTTGATGTAGGTGGAACGGACACTGGGTTCGACGCCAGTGGTGCGATGATGCGTGATGGTGAAGCCGTACCTGTGGTACGTATTAACCCTCGCTATCCGCCAGCTGCAGCGCGGGATGGTGTTGAAGGTTGGGTACTGTTACGTTTCACTATCGATAAAACGGGTGGTGTAACTGACGTCGAAGTACTTGACTCCAACCCTCGCCGGGTCTTTGACCAGGAAGCACGTCGTGCGCTGTTGCGTTGGAAGTACAATCCGAAGATGGTTGACGGTAAGCCGGTTGCACAACCAGGTCAGACGGTCCAACTCGACTTCAGTCTGGATCAGGAGTAATAACGATGATGCACAAAAAACTCACTATGCTGATTAGCGCGAGTGTATTGTGTGGCGTGTTAGCGGCAGGTTCGCCTGTCGCAAGCGCACAAGACATCAATTACAACTTGCCTTCAGCGGAAACCATCGCACAGCGCAAAGAAAACCGTCAGAACGTTACGGTTTCTGAGCGGGTGGGTCGTCGCATCATGAATGCGTATGAGCTCTACAGCGAAGAAGACGACATCAAAGGCGCTATTGAGGTACTTGAAGATATCGAACCAAGCGAAGCTTTTGACCGGGCTTACGTGGATCGGTTCCTGGGTAACCTTTACGCCGGCGACAACCGTCTTGAGGAAGCTTATCAGCGTATTACGCGTGCAACCGACGCAGATATTCTGGGTTGGTCTGATCAGGCGTCTTCTCTTAAACTAGCAGCCGATTTGAGTCTGCAGTTAGAGAAGTATCGTGATGCTGTCGAGTACTACGGTAAATGGTTGCAGTTTACTGGTGAAGCAAATCCGGAAGTCTTTTTGCGAATTGCGAACGCTTATTATGAGCTGAAAGAATTCGACAAAATTATCCGTCCGGCTGATTTAGCGATTCAGTATTACGAAGAGCCAAACAAAAACGCTTATGTATTGAAGGTTGCTTCTTACTATGAACGTAAGATGTATTCTGACGCGATTGACGTGTTAGAAGCTGGCCTTGCGGTGATTCCTGGCGAAAAAACCTGGTGGAATCAGTTAGGTATGATCTACATGTTAGAAGAGCGTATTGATAAAGCTCTGCAAACATTAGAAATTGCTTACCTGGCCGGTTATTTTGACAAGGAAAGCCAATACAAAGCATTAGTACAACTGTATGGCAACAACGGCATTCCTTATGATTCAGCACGTCTGATGATGAAGCACCTGAATGCCGGTGACATTGAGAAGACTGCCCGTAACTATTACAGTGCGGCAAACAACTTCGAGATGGCGCGTGAATATTCACGGGCAGCAGAAGTGTACGGCTTGGCAGCTGAGTTAGCTGAAGAGCGTCAGGATCGCGCGAACTACTATCGTAAGAAAGGCACCGCACACCTGCGCGCCGAAGAATACGATGATGCGGCAGACGCTTATTTGCAAGCTCTCAACGCAGGTCATGACCAACCGGGTCCGATCTACATGTCGTTGGCAGAGGCTTACTTCTATCAGAACAAATTCAGTGATGCACTGGAGTATGTTCAGGAAGCCCAGGAATATGACGACCAACGCCGCAATGCGCGTAGCTGGGAATCGTACATCCGTAGCAAAGCAAGTAATTTAGGTGTTTCTCTGTAAGCATTTAAATTCGATAGCGAAAAAAAGTTGTAAAGCCCCGCCTCAAAAGCGGGGTTTTTTTTTGGAAAACAGCTATAGTTAACAGATGTCATAACGACATTTAGCAAAAAGAGGATGACAGAATGAGCAACATGAAAAAGTCAGTAGCGGTAACCGTCGGTGCATTATTGGCGGGCGGCCTTTCCGTTCAAGCTGCCGCGAATCCTTTTAGTTACTCTGACCTGGGTTCTGGCTATCAGCAGGAACAAAGCAAAGAGCAAGAAGCCAAGTGTGGTGAAGGAAAATGCGGTGAAAAACGCAAAGAAGAAATGAAAGAGAAAGCCAAAGAAGGCAAGTGTGGCGAAGGTAAATGCGGTGAAGGTAAGTGCGGCGAAGACAAGAAAGCCGACAAGAAAGAGCACGCTCACGATAAAGCCAAGGAAAAAGCCAAAGAAGGTAAATGTGGCGAAGGCAAATGTGGTGAAGGGAAGTGCGGCGGACAGTAGGATTAGGTTTACGCCGCGAATTTCTCGCTGACGTTCTGGAACAAGCTCCTAGTGTAGGTTTCTGGGAGCTTGCGCCGGAGAACTGGTTTCCCCGTGGCAGTGATGCCTACCGCACCCTTGATCAGGTGCGAGAACAGGCGCCGTTGACCAGTCATGGTCTGTCGTTATCCATCGGCAGTCCCGATCCCCTTGATGTAGCCTTCGTTCGCAAGGTCAAAGCATTTCTTGACCGCTTTGAAATCGACGTCTACAGCGAGCACTTAAGTTATTGTTCGGCAGCGGGGCAGTTATACGATTTGCTGCCGATTCCGTTCACGTCAGAAGCAGTTGACCATGTCGTCGAGCGCGTGCGGCAGGTGCAGGACATCATCGAGCGCCCGCTGGTACTCGAGAACGTTTCCTATTACGCCAGCTTCGCCAATGAGCTCAGTGAGCTCGAGTTTATCAATACGGTTCTTCGTCAAGCCGATTGCAAGCTATTGCTTGACGTTAATAACGTCTTTGTTAACAGCGTGAATCATGGCTATGACCCTTATCAGTTTATCGCCGGCTTGCCCAGTGAACGCATTGTCTATGGCCATATCGCCGGGCATAGCGAAGAATACGATGACTTATTTGTCGATACGCACGGTGCTGATGTTAAGCCGGAAGTCTGGCAACTACTCAAATTTGCTTATGAACAGCACGGCGTTTTTGCAACCGTACTAGAGCGTGATTTTAATATTCCCCCGTTGCCGCAACTGGTGCAGGAGATGGGGCGCATTGAGACCATTCAACAAGGTGTTGTAGCAGGCAGTGAGCGACAACTTCAAACAGATACAGTTTAAGCTGGCACAGTGGTTGCGTGACGATAACGCCACTGCTGATTTTCCGCAGGTGGAGTCGCGCCGACTGGCCATTTACCGCCGGCTGATACGTAATAATATTTCGCAGTTTCTAAGTAACGGCTTCCCGGTGGTACAAGCGACCTTAGGTGCCGAACGCTGGCAGGCGTTGGTTGCCGGGTTTATAGCCACCCATGCTTCAAAATCGCCGTTGTTTTCTGATATCGGTAGTGAGTTTGTTGACTTTCTGGCTGGTGTCGACCTGGCGCAACGTGATTTGCCAGCATGGTTGTTTGAGCTTGCGCATTACGAGCGTATTGAAGTTGAGGTCAAATTTGCTCACTTTGATGAAACGCTTGCCGCAGTCGAAACGCTTAACGACGACACGGTTCTTTATCTCAATTCCACGGCGATGATAGGCGTGTATCAGTACCCGGTTGCGAAAATTGACAAGGATCATCAACCCGACGCAGCTCTCGATGAACCTTACATTGTTCTGGTCTACCAACTACCGGACACCGGTACGGTTAAATTTTTGCAATTAAATCCACTGACAGCTCATACGCTTAGCTTGCTGCAAGCACAGCCACGAAACTTCACTGCGTTGTGTGAAGCGCTGCTAATGCAGTTCCCGGAGCAGGATCCGCAGCAACTTGCGGCAGGGCTGTTCAGGCTGGTTGACGACTTTTGCGAGCGCTTTGTGTTGTTCATGAAGCCTTAATCAAGTATGATCCGCCCCGAAAAATTTAGCTGCTGTTGTGAGGAATCCCGATATGGCTACCAATGAAAACTTTCGTGACCCATCATGCAAACCATGGGTGGGTTGGCTCGCAGTACTGGTCGTGGTTGGCATTCCTTGCCTGCCAGCAATATTACAGTGGTATAAACACCTGTCTGCGTAAACCTTTTACCTAAAAGGCACCTTATGTCTCGCAAACTTTTGCTGGTGGAAGATAAGCCGGCAACCCGTGACCAACTTCTTGCTATTCTTGCCGAGACCCCATTTGTGGTCAGCTATGCGCAGGATGGTCTGGAAGGACTTAATAAAGCAAAGGCAGAAGTCTTTGATGTGATCCTTGCGGATCACAAAATGCCTTTGCTCGACGGTATGAACCTGTTACGGAACCTGCGGAGTTTAGCAAGCTATAAGCAAACGCCTCTACTGCTGATGTCCACCCAGGACATCAAGCACATAGAAGACAGCGCACGACGCTCCGGCGCCGACTTATGCCTGGCCAAGCCAATTGAGAAGCAACGTTTGCTTGGGCTCCTTGCTGACCTCTGGCAAACCATGCACCCGCAGACGCAGCGCAACCAAAGCTCGGAAGCTTCATGAGAGAACGTATCCGTAGCGTGATCCGCGCCGTTCCCGATTATCCCAAGCCGGGTATTGTATTTCGTGATATCACGCCGTTACTGGCCGATGGCGATGCCTTTGCCGAAGCTATTAACAGCTTTGTCGAGCGCTATCGCAACGCCGGCCTGACTAAAATTGTCGGCATTGAGGCGCGTGGCTTCATTTTTGGTACTGCTTTAGCCTATGCACTGGGGATTGGGTTTGTGCCGCTGCGCAAGCCGGGCAAACTGCCAGCGAAGACTCTGCAACAGCGTTACTCACTGGAATACGGTGAAGATGCGCTGGAAATTCACACCGACGCGCTTGGCGCGCACGACCACGTATTAATTATCGATGATCTGCTGGCCACCGGTGGTACCGTATTGGCCGCGGTTGATTTGGTTAAGCAAACCGGCGCCAGTCTTCAGGAATGCGCCTTTGTCATCAGCCTGGACCAGTTGCCGGGCGTTGATCGCCTGCAACAAGCCGCTATTCCATACTATACCCTGTGCCGATTTTGAGGTAACGTAATGGCATCTGACATGTCATCGATTACCGAGTTCGACAAGGAAAGCTAGTATGAGTTATCAGGTGCTCGCCCGGAAATGGCGCCCGCATACCTTTACCGACGTTGTCGGACAGCAGCACGTACTCAAGCCACTAATGAACGCGCTGGCGTCCGGCCGGCTGCATCATGCCTGGTTGCTGACCGGAACCCGCGGCGTAGGTAAAACGACCATTGCGCGAATTCTGGCCAAAAGCCTCAACTGTGAACAAGGTATAACGCCACAGCCATGTGGCCAGTGCAGCGCCTGTCAGGCTATTGAGCAAGGGCGTTTTGTTGATTTGCTGGAAATTGATGCTGCCTCGCGCACCAAGGTCGAAGACACCCGCGAACTGCTTGATAACGTGCAGTACAAGCCAACTCAGGGACGCTATAAAGTCTATCTGATTGATGAAGTTCATATGTTGTCGCGCCACAGTTTCAACGCCTTGTTGAAAACGCTGGAAGAGCCACCGGAACATGTGAAATTTTTACTGGCAACGACCGATCCGCAGAAACTTCCGATCACGGTCTTATCGCGCTGCTTACAATTTAATTTAAAGGCGCTCGATCGGCAGGAAATCGCTGATCATCTTGCCTACGTGTTACAGCAAGAAGGCATCACCTTTGAAGAGCCCGCCTTAGTTGCGCTCGCCCGCGCGGCACGCGGCAGTATGCGTGATGCCTTAAGCCTGACTGACCAGGCCATCGCTCAGGGCGAGCAGCAGGTCACAATGGCCGGTGTACAGCAGATGTTGGGCGCAGTACCCAGCTTTGAGCTCGCAATCTTGCTGGAGCAGGTGCTGAGCGGCCAGGGCGCAGAATTACTGAATACGCTGGGGCGGATTGCCGGTCAGGTGCCGGATTTAAGTAATCTGCTGAGCGAAATGCAAAATTACGTACACCAGCTGGCCCTTTACCAGGCCGTACCTGAAGTTGCCGAAACCTTAGGTCTGGCGGTGGAAGATCAGCATCTGGCGCAACAATTACCGGCAGAACTCATTCAGGTGTATTACGACATTCTGGTGCAGGGGCGACGTGATTTAAACTATGCTGCCGATGTCCGCAGTGGCGTGGAAATGACTTTATTGCGCATGATGGCGTTCCGCCCGCAGAAGCTGGAATTAATGGAGCGCAGTCCTGCCGATACCACGCAGATCGCCAAAGTAGCAAAAACCGTCTCTGCTACGGAGTCAAAGCCGGCGCCAGAAGAAGTGCCTGAGCCGGCACCAACGCCGGAGTCAGCAATGATGACGGCGCCCGAGCCAGCGCCACAAGCTGCCCCGGAACCAGAGCCTGAACCAGAGCCGGACACCGGTGAAGACAGCTTGTCAGCGCTGTTAGAAACCCGGGCCATGCTGCAGCAAAAAAAAAATCCTGAAAAGTTAAGCAGTAGTGAAACTACTTCGGCAACGGCTGATGATGTTGCCGTGCAGGAGCGTCCGTTAGCGGCGCAGCCAGAATCGCAGCCAGAATCGCAACCAGAGTCGCTACCACAGGCGAAAATGGTGAGCGATAACGAAGCTCTGGAAATTTCTGAATCAACTCGCAGCGCCGCTGAAGTCGATCGCTGGGCCGCCATTATCGATAACCTTGAGTTGGACGGACTGGCGCGGCAGTTAGCTCGTAACAGCGTGTTGCAAAAAGATGAGCAGGGCTACCAGTTGTATGTGCGGGAAGACTGGCAACACCTGATGAGTGACGGTGCAACCGAGGCGATTCGTCAGGCTTTAACCGACAGTCTGGACATGAGCTTAGTGGCGATTACCTTGGAAAATACGTCACAGCCCACACCTTTTGAGATACAGCAGACCATTGACGCAAAACGCCTGGCACAGGCAAAGCAAAATCTCGCTGACGATGCTTTGGCGCAGCAATTAACTGAACATTTTGGTGCCCGGTTAATAGAAGACTCGGTACAACCGCTTTAAGAAACGAAAGATAACGAGGTAATTATGTTTAAAGGTGGATTGGGTAATATGATGAAGCAGGCGCAGCAAATGCAGGAGCGCATGCAACAGGCCCAGGACGAAATCGCGAAACTGGAAGTGACTGGTGAAGCGGGTGCAGGTATGGTCAAAGTGACCATGCTGGGTAATCACAATGTGCGTCGCGTGCATATCGATCCAAGCCTGATGGAAGACGACGATCAGGAAATGCTCGAAGATCTGATTGCCGCCGCGATTAACGATGCCGTGCGCCGGGTTGAACAGACGACCAAAGAGCGTATGGCAGAAGTGACAGGTGGTATGAACTTACCACCAGGTATGAAACTACCTTTCTAAGGCGCTGAGCAATGCGTTTAAGTCCGGCGATCAGCGAGCTTATCCGAGCGTTACGTACCTTGCCTGGGGTGGGTCCGAAGTCTGCCCAACGTATGGCGTTTCAGATCCTGGAGCGTCAGCGTGAGGGTGGCTTGCAGCTCTCACAGGCACTGGCGGATGCGATTGCGCGCGTCGGGCATTGCGATGTTTGTCGTACCCTGACCGAGCAGGCTGTCTGCGAGTTATGCCAGGACGAGGCTCGCCGTGGCAGCGGCTTGCTGTGCATTGTTGAGACTCCTGCCGACGTATTAGCGATTGAGCAGACCGGACAGTATCAGGGCTGCTACTTTGTGCTGATGGGACATTTGTCACCACTCGATGGCATTGGTCCTGAGGATATCGGGCTGGATAAACTGGCTGAGCGCATTAGCACCGAGGCCATCAGCGAGATTATTCTGGCCACCAACCCGACGATTGAGGGTGAAGCCACGGCGCACTATATTGCCGAGCTGGCCCGACAGCATGACATTGCCACGTCGCGCATCGCGCACGGCGTGCCAGTTGGTGGCGAGCTGGAATATGTTGACCAGGCGACGCTGGGCCATGCCTTTAGCGGTCGCAAACGGGTACAATTCGATTAAATTCCTCCCTTGAAAAGCTACCAGACGTCCCCATCTCTGCACTAGTGTTCATAACATTAGTGCAGGAGAAACCACTATGGCGGAGACCCGTCAAGCAGAAACGCATGGATTTCAGACCGAAGTGAAGCAACTGCTTCATCTGATGATCCATTCGCTTTACTCAAACAAGGAAATCTTCTTACGTGAGCTCGTCTCAAACGCCTCTGATGCGGCGGATAAGCTGCGTTTTAAGGCGTTGAGCAATAGTGACCTGCTCGCCGACGATGCCGAGTTGCGGGTACGTGTCAGCGCGGACAAAGACGCGGGCACCATTACCATCAGCGATAACGGTATCGGTATGACCCGTGACGAAGTCATGAGCAATCTCGGTACCATCGCCAAGTCGGGAACAGCAGAATTTTTCAGTCAGCTCTCCGGTGATCAAGCCAAAGACAGCCGCCTGATCGGCCAGTTCGGGGTGGGTTTCTATTCCGCCTTTATCGTTGCCGACAGCGTCACCGTACGTACTCGCGCCGCTGGTGCCGACAAGGCAGACGCTATCGAATGGCAGTCGAAAGGTGAAGGCGAGTTTGACATCCGCGCTATCGAAAAAGCGCAGCGGGGCACCGACATCATCTTGCATGTGCGTGAAGATGCCAGTGAATTCCTTGATGAGCACCGTCTGCGCGGCATTATTACCAAGTACTCTGATCATCTGAATATTCCGGTCGAAATGCCAGAGCGCGACGACGACGGTAAGCTCAAAGAATGGCAGGCAGTGAATTCAGGTCAGGCGTTGTGGACGCGTGAGAAGAGCGAGATCAGCGACGACGAATACAAAGAGTTCTATAAAACTATCGCGCACGATTTTGAAGATCCGCTGTTGTGGAGCCACAACAAGGTGGAAGGTACACAGGAATACACCAGCCTGTTGTACATTCCGAAGCGCGCGCCATGGGATTTATGGAACCGTGATCAACAGCACGGTATTAAGTTATACGTAAAACGCGTCTTTATTATGGATGACGCGCAACAGCTGATGCCGACCTATCTGCGCTTTGTCCGTGGTTTGATGGATTCCAACGATTTACCACTGAACGTGTCACGGGAAATTTTACAGGACAACAAAATTACCCGCGCCATGCGTAGTGGCAGCACCAAGAAAGTGCTCAGTATGTTGAGTAAATTGGCGAAAGATGATCCTGAGCAGTATCAGGAATTCTGGAATACTTTCGGTACCGTGCTCAAAGAAGGTCCGGCGGAAGATCAGGCGAATCAGGAGAAAATTGCCGGCCTGCTGCGCTTTGCGTCAACCCATGAAGATAAAGCTGAAGCGACGGTAAGCCTGGATGCCTACATTGAGCGTATGGCTGAGAAACAGGAGACCATCTATTATATTGTCGCGGACAGCTATGAAGCAGCGCGGGATAACCCGGCATTGGAAATCTTCCGCAAGAAGGGCATCGAAGTACTGTTATTGTCTGAGCGCATTGATGAGTGGCTAATGAGCCATCTGAGCGAGTACAAGGACAAGTCGTTCAAAAGCGTGACCCGTGGTGATCTCGACCTGGGTGAGCTTGACGACGCTGAAGACAAAAAACAGCACGAAGAGCTGGAAAAGGCCTTTGCCAGTGAAGTCGAGCGGTTTGAGAAAGCACTGGGTGAAAAAGTGAAGTCAGTACGTGTTACACACCGTCTGACGCATTCACCGGCTTGTATTGTGACCGATGAGCATGACATGAGCACGCAAATGGCGAAGCTGATGGAAGCTGCGGGACAAAAAGTGCCGGAAACCAAGTACATTTTCGAAATTAACCCTGAGCATGCGTTGGTGAAACAAGTGGTCGAGCTGGACAATGACGACAAGTTTGCCGAGTGGGCGCAGTTGCTACTGGATCAGGCCACCCTTGCGGAACGCGGCAACCTGAAAGATCCGGCACAATTCGTCACACGTCTGAACCGCCTGATGATGGAGCTTAGCGCGGGTAAGTTGAGTTAAGCGAGCCGTCAACGTGGTAATAAGCAAGTTGGGCATTGTCGACGAAAGTCGGCAATGCTCGGACTTGTAAAGCACGCCGCTAGGCGGTAAAGTTCGAGCTTAATTCAACGCAAACCAATACAATTAGGAAAGAGGGTTGTAAATGCGCATTATCCTGTTGGGCGCACCAGGCGCCGGGAAAGGTACTCAGGCGCAGTTCTTGATGAAAACCTTTGGGATTCCACAAATCTCAACAGGTGACATGTTACGAGCTGCGATCAAGGCCGGTACTGAATTAGGACAGCAAGCGAAAGCCGTCATGGATGCTGGCAAGCTGGTTTCTGATGATATTATGATCGGTCTTGTTAAAGAGCGAATCGCGCAACCTGATTGCCAGAATGGTTTCCTGCTGGATGGATTCCCGCGTACGATCCCACAAGCAGATGCCATGCAGGATGCTGAAATTTATGTCGACGTAGTACTCGAATTCGCAGTGCCGGACGACGTTATCGTGAAGCGTATGGGAGGCCGTCGCGTGCATCCCGACTCAGGTCGTGTTTACCATGTTGAGCACAACCCGCCGAAACAGCCGGGTAAAGACGATGTCACGGGCGAAGATCTGATCATTCGCGACGATGATAAAGAAGAGACCGTGCGCAAGCGCCTGGCAATTTATCATGAACAAACCGAGCCATTAGTTGAGTATTATCGTAAACTAGCTGAACAGGGCAATACGGTGTTCCATAAAGTAGACGGAACACGCGACGTTGAAACCATCAGCAAAGAGTTAGGCGAACTCCTCGGCTAACCAGCGCTGTACATGAAACGTATTTTTGAAAAGCCCACCTTGAGTGGGCTTTTTTGTAGTCGACCAAAAGGAGAATAACAATGGCTGTCGAATTACAAATCAGCATGATCTACGCCGGGCTGCTTGCCTTACTTTATTTTGCGTTATCTGTAGCTGTCATCCGCTTGCGCTGGCGCGATCGGGTCGGTATTGGCACCGGCCAGTCGAAAGATCTTGAGGTTGCGACCCGCATTCACGCCAATTTCGCCGAATATGTTCCGCTGTTATTGCTGTTACTTGTACTAATGGAATTAAGCGGGGCCAGTGCGACGCTGCTACATGGCCTCGGCGGGCTGCTATTTATTGCGCGGATCTGTCACGCGCTGGGGCTGCGCATGAGTATTGGTCCGTCGTGGGCGCGCACCGTTGGCGTGCTGGGCACCTTTATCGTGTTATTAGTTGAAGCAGGCTATATGCTCGGTTACGCCGTTGGGTTGGGACTATGACCACAGATTTACCTCAAGGCTTTCATCGCTTTGGTCAGGAGGGCGCACCCCCCGTGGTGTTACTGCATAGCTCGCAAAGTAATACCGGCCAGTGGCGCGAGCTGATTGGTCGCCTACAGGACGGTTACGATATTATTGGTGTCGACTTGCTGGGCTACGGCAAAGCTCCACCCGCGCCGGATGCGCCCGTTGAAGGCTTTCGCTTTAGCGATGAAGTACCGCGCGTGGTCGCAGGCGTGCAGCAACTCGTTGGTGAGCAGCCGATGATTCTGGTTGGCCACTCGTACGGCGGGGCACTGGCACTTAAGCTCACGCTAGAGCGCTTGCTGCCGGTGCAGGCACTGGCAGTGTTTGAGCCGGTCGCCTTTCATGTACTGAATGACAACGAGCCGGCGCGGCAGGAAATCGAATCCATCGCTATGCAGATGGATGAGAATGCGCCGCTGAAAAGCACCGCGACCTTTGTTGATTACTGGAACCATCCGGGCTTTTTTGCGGCGTTGCCGGACAAGCTGCAGCAACTGATGGCGAAGCAAGCGGGCAAGGTGGCGATGGATTTTGCCGCACTGATGGGCGAGCCGCACAAGCTGGTGGATTATCGCCGGATTGACGTGCCGGTGTTGTTACTCACCGGACGGCATACCCAGCAAAGCGCCAGACGAGTCGCTGAGCAGTTGCACCAGGTATTGCCCAAGGTGGGTGTGAAAGAACTTGATTGTGGCCATATGGGACCACTGACGCATCCTCAGCTGGTAAATCCCCATCTGGTTAGCTTTCTTGCGCGGCAAACGGAGCAGATGGATGCCTGATTATCCGTCGCCGCGACAGGAATTTGCTCTGTTTCGCCACGAGCCCGAGCTGGTCTACCTTGATAGCGCGGCCAGTTGTCAGGTGCCTGACGAGGTGTTGTCTGCTTATCTGAATTACTATCAGCATGGCCACGCTAACGCGCATCGCGGCAGTTACCCTCTGGCACAGCAGGCAACCGCGGCGTTGGAAAACGCGCGCGCCTCGCTGGCGACCTTTATCGGTGCTACTAGCTCACAGATTGCTTTTACCCCGGGCGCAACCTATAGCATTAACCTTCTGGCGAACGGACTGGAGCTGGACTGGCAGGCGGGTGATGAAATTGTCGTCTCGCGCGCGGAACATCATGCCAACTTTTTACCCTGGCAGCGCCTGGCACAGCGCTACGGTCTGCGCCTGCGCTGGCTCGATCTGGACCCGCGTAGTGGCGTGCTGACGGAAAACTGGCGCGAGGTCATTACCCCGTCCTGTAAGCTGGTCGCGATAACGCTGGCAAGTAACGTTACCGGTCAGATACTGCCGGTGGCTGAAATCGCCCGGCATGCCCGGCCATTTGGTGCCGTAACTGTGGTGGATGCGGCGCAGGCGGTGGGCAGTGTGCCACTGGATGTGGTAGCACTGCAGTGCGACGCCTTAACCTTTTCTGCGCACAAAATGTACAGTGTCACTGGCTGTGGCGTATTGTATGTAAGCGATGCGCTGCAAGCGCGCTTGCAGCCACTGGTGGTGGGCGGCGGAATGGTGACCCGCGTTGAGGAGCACAGTGCCGAGTGGGTGAGTGGTGTGCACGCGCTGGAGGCAGGCACGCCGAATACTGCCGCCATTATTGCCGGTGCGACAGCAGCGCAATGGCTTCGCGCGCAACGTGAACGTGGCCTGACCGGCTACTTGCAGCAGCTAACGCAGCAATTGCGTGAGCAACTGCAACAGCGCAATTGGCTGCAGTTACTACCTTACCAGGGCGATGCCTTGCCACTGATTAGCTTTTACGCGCCCAATATTCATGCCTTTGACCTGGCCAGTTTTTTAGCCGAACACGCTATTGCGGTGCGCGCTGGCAGTCATTGCGCGCAACCACTTTTACGTTATTGGCAGCACGAGGCGGTGGTCAGAGTATCACTTGCGGCCTATAATACCGCCGCCGACTGCGAGCGCCTGTGCGCCGCACTAGATGAAGCCTGTCAGCTGTTCGCTGAATCCGACTAAGAGACAACTGCATGAGCCTTACCGCGCCACTGCCTCGCCCCGATCACTGGTGGCAGGAGTCGAAAAAGCTTGCCCGTTTAACCGGCCCGATCCTCATCGCGCAACTGACCCAAATGCTGATGGGCGTGGTCGATACGGTCATGGCCGGGCGTGTCAGTGCGACGGACCTGGCGGCGGTATCTGTCGGCAGCAGTATCTGGTTTCCGTCGATACTCCTGGTCTTTGGCATGGGGCTGGCGCTGGCGCCGATTATTTCCCATTTTGACGGCGCTAATAAGCGCCACAAAGTGGCAAATATGGTGCAGCAGGGCTTTTACGCGGCGCTAATCGGTAGCCTGTTGTGTGTTGCAGTTATTTTCTGCGCGCCTCTGATCCTCAATGCCATGGACGTCGAAGATACCTTCCGCACCATTACCCTTGATTACCTGTCTTATTTGATCTGGGCCGTGCCGGCGCTGGTCATTTACATGGTCTTGCGCAATTTCTGTGAAGGCTTATCGCATACCGTACCCTCGCTGGTCATCGGGGTGATCGGCCTGTTGGTGAATATTCCCGCCAACTATATTTTAATTTATGGAAAGTTTGGTCTGCCCGCCATGGGCGGTGCCGGCTGTGGCCTGGCAACGGCCATTGTGCTGTGGGTCATGGCCTTAGGGCTGTTGCTTTATGTGCTGTGGGCCAAACGTTTTCAGGCGATTGGCGTATTCCAGCGTTGGTATAAACCTGACTGGGACGATGTCTGGTACATTGTGCGGCTGGGTTTTCCTATTGCCACGGCGATGTTCTTTGAGGTCAGTCTGTTTGCCGCTGCCGCATTGGTGATTGCACCCTTAGGCGCTACCGTGGTTGCCAGTCATCAGATTGCGCTGAATATTTCCTCGCTGGTGTACATGGTGCCCTTAAGTTTGTCGATGGCTGTAACCTTGCGAGTTGGTTTCGCGTTGGGCGCGGGCAACCCGGCCAATGCCATGCTCAGCCATAAGCTGGCGACCGTCTATGGCATGACCTTTGCGGCCGTGAACGGTCTCATTATGTGGCTCGGAGGGGCCTGGCTGGCGAGTTTGTATACCCCGAATCAGGCGGTGATCCAACTGGCCGCCACTCTGATGGGGTTAGCGGCAATATTTACGCTGTCCGATACTTTCCAGGCGGTCGCGATGGGAACCCTGAGGGGTTATAAAGACACCAAAGCGGTGATGCTGATCACCTTTGTCTCGTACTGGCCCTTTGGCCTGACCATAGGTATTTTACTGTCGCGGACAGATATACTCGGTCCGGCCATGGGCGCGGCCGGTATGTGGATCGGTTTTATTATTGGTCTCACTATTGCCGCGGTCTTATTAACCTGGCGCTTAAAGCACGTCAGCGAGCGCTATGCCCGCAACCTGCCGACCGCGGTGGCGGAGGATGCCGATTAACGGCGGCGTTGCGCGAGTACCTGTAACACATCTGCCAGTTCGTGGCCTTCACTGTGCAGCACCACCAGTAAGTGGTACAGCAGATCGGCACTTTCGTTCAGTAGCTCGTCATGGTCGCCGGTGGCGGCCGCGAGCGCCACTTCAACACCTTCTTCACCCACTTTCTGCGCGGCGCGCTTGGTTCCCGCCGCCAGCAATTGCTCGGTGTAGCTTTTGCTGTCAGCGTTGGCGACACGCTGTTGTACTACGCGCATCAGTTGGCTGAGTGTTGGCTGCTCGCTGAAACCAGCGCTACTGAAGCAGCTTTCGCTGCCCAGATGGCAGGTCGGTCCGGCCGGAACTGCAAGCACCAACAAGCTGTCGGCGTCACAGTCGCTATGCATGCTCACTAGGCGCAACGTATTGCCGGATGACTCGCCTTTACACCACAAGCGTTGTTTGCTGCGGCTGTAGAAGGTGACCAGCTGTTGCCCCAGGGTTTGGTGCAGCGCATCAGTGTTCATATAGCCTTGCATTAGTACGGTACCGGTATAGGCATGCTGTACTATGGCCGGCAACAGATTGTCCTGTTTGGCAAAGTCCAGTTGTTGATAGTTTTCTAAGGTTACTTGCATAACACGTGATTCCTTGTTATTTCACCTGCGCTGGCGCGTTCTGGTCCTGACGGATCGCAATACCGGCCGCATGTAATTGCGCTTTTAACTCGGCAATGACCACGGTGTTTTTGTGAAACACCGAAGCGGCGAGGGCGCCATCGACATTGGCCTGTCGAAATACCTGCTCAAAATGATCGGCGTTCCCGGCACCACCTGAGGCAATAAGGGGCACCGGACAGATCGCCCGCATGGCTTTTAGCTGTTCAATATCATAGCCCTGACGCACACCGTCCTGGTTCATGCAGTTCAGCACAATCTCACCGGCACCGCGTTCAATCACCTGTTGCAGCCACTCGGCGGTTTCATAGCGGGTGCGCTGGCTCTTACTCTCATCACCGGTGAACTGATACACCAGGTAACGGCCGCTCTCGGCGTCGAAAAAGCTGTCGATGCCAATCACGATACATTGTTGGCCGAATTCATCGACCAGCCGGTTGATCAGATCAGGATCACGTAACGCCGGCGAGTTGACCGAGATTTTATCGGCACCCATGGCCAGCAGTTCCCGCGCCTGCTCAATCGAGCTGATGCCGCCGGCAACGGTAAAGGGAATATCAATTCGCCGGGCGATACGCTCGACCCACGACTTGTCGACCACGCGGCTGTCCGACGAGGCGGTAATGTCATAAAACACCAGCTCGTCAGCACCGGCTAAAGCGTAGCGCTCAGCCAGCGGCTCAATGTCACCGATAATTTCATGGTTACGAAACTGTACGCCCTTGACCACCTGACCGTCACGAACGTCCAGACAAGGAATTATGCGTCTTGCCAACATGCAAAAGCCTCCTCCAGAGTGAACTTACCGGTCAACAGGGCTTTGCCCAGAATAGCGCTGTCGCAACCAAAGGCGCGCAACTGGCGCAGATCATCGAGTTTCGCCGCGCCACCTGACGCCTGAATCACCAGTTGCGGGTAATCGCGTTTCAAACGCTGATATAACTCAAGATTGTAACCGCCTAACATACCGTCTTTAGCAATGTCGGTGCACAGCACATGGCGCAGTCCGTGCGGTAAAAAGCGCTCAATGGCTTGTTGCAACGTCAGCTCTGAGGTTTCCTGCCAGCCGTGGGTGGCAACATAGGCGTTGCCATCGGCGGCGATACTGACATCCAGCGATAGCACAATAGCTTCGCTACCGAAGTCTTCGAGCCACGCGGCGACCAGATCAGGCTCTTTAACCGCGAGTGAGCCAATGACAACGCGTTGAATACCGCTGTCGAACAACTGCTCTAAATCGCTACGCTGACGAATACCGCCGCCCACCTGCAGTTTCATTGGCAGCTTGGCAGCCAGACGTTGCAAGGTGGCGATTTGCCGTTGCTGCGGGTCGCGCGCGCCGTCTAAGTCAACCACATGCAGCCAGGTCGCGCCCGCCGCCGCGTAAGCTTCGGCAATAGGCAGCGGATCGCTGGCAAAGGTGGTCTGGCGGGCAAAGTCGCCTTGCTGTAAGCGAACCACTTCGCCGTTAATTAAATCAAGCGCGGGTATCAGCATCGCTTAACTCCATAAAATTTTTCAGAATTTGTGCGCCCACGGCGCCCGAGCGCTCGGGGTGAAATTGCGCGCCAAAGTAGTTCTTCGAGCGGATCATCGAGGCGAAGCGCTGGCCGTAGTCGGTGGTCGCAATGGTGGTGATATCAGGTGCGACCGCATAGCTGTGGACAAAATAGCAGTATGCCGGTGCCTGAATACCGCGCAGTAGCGGATTATGGCCGGCTTCATTGACGGTATTCCAGCCCATATGCGGCAGCGGCCGGCCCTGACTTTCCAGTGCTACGGTGCGCGCGGGAATAAGACCCAGACAGTCGACATCACCTTCAGCGGACCATTCAGTCAACAATTGCATGCCCAGGCAGATGCCCAGTACAGGCTGCTCCAGTGACGAGAGGGTGTCCACCAGCTCCAGCTGACGCAGGTTGCGCATCGCTGCTTTTGCGGTGCCAACGCCCGGCAAGACTACCTTCCCGGCATTACGGATCACCGTCGCATCGGCGCTGATCACCGGTTGCACGCCCAGCCGCTCAAACGCGAACTTTACCGACGACAGGTTAGCGCATGAGGTATCGACAATGACCAGACTCATGCCAGCATCCCCTTACTTGAGGGCAGCGCGCTGTCACCGCTACGGGCAACGGCTTGGCGTAACGCGCGGCCAAAGACTTTAAATAAACTTTCGACCTGGTGGTGACTGTTGCCCTCAGTGGTACTGACGTGCAACGAAACCGCCATGGCGTCACTGATTGAACGGAAGAAATGCTCGACCATTTCGGTTGACAGCTCACCCACTTGCGGGCGGGTGAAATCCGCCGAGAACACCAGGTAAGGGCGTCCGGACAGATCAATCAGGCACTCGGCACGACACTCATCCATGGGCAGCGCGAAACCAAAACGTCCAATGCCGCGCTTTTCGCCCAGCGCCTGACGCAGCGCCTGGCCAAGTGCCAGCGCAGTGTCTTCGACCGTGTGGTGTTCGTCAATATGCAAATCGCCCGTGACCTGAATGGTCATCGCAATACCGGCATGGGTCGCGATCTGCTCCAGCATGTGATCAAAAAAGCCAATGCCGGTGCTGATAGCAATTGGCCGCTGCGCGTCGAGGTCGACACTGATATCAATAGCCGTTTCTTTGGTGGTGCGATTAATGCTCGCGGTGCGAGGGCGATCGAGCAACTGGTGCTGAATAGCCTGCCAGTTGAAGCTTTCGCGGTCGTAACGCAGGCCACGAATGCCCATATTTTCGGCCAGCTGCAGGTCCGTTTCGCGGTCACCAATCACGTACGAGTCAGTAAAATCAATGCGACCCTGTTGCAGGTAATCTTTCACCAGTCCCAGATGCGGTTTGCGGCAGCTGCACTGATCTTCACTAAAGTGTGGGCAGATGAGAATGTCATCAAAGCTGACGCCCTGCGAATTAAAAATGGCCATCATTAACTCGTGCGGCGCATCAAAGTTCGCCTGCGGGAAGCTGTCCGTACCCAGACCGTCCTGATTGGATACCATGACCAGCCGGTAACCCGCCTGCTGCAGGGCCAACAGCGCCGGAATGACACGCGGCTCAAACACCAGCTTACTGATACTGTCGAGCTGCTTATCGACCGGTGGCTCCTCAACCAGGGTGCCGTCGCGGTCAATAAAAAGAATACGTTGCGCACTCATGCGGGGAGTACCTCCAATAAACGGTCGATTTCTTCAGCGCTGCCAATACTAATACGGACACATTGGCCAAGGCCACGCTGACTTGATTGATTTCGAATAAGAACACCGGCTTGCTGGCACTGGCGGACCAGCGCGTCCGCATCTTCGACGCTGATCAGCACAAAGTTGGTGACCGTGGGCCAAACCTTTTGCGCCCAGTCACGGCGCGACAGTTCAGCCAGTAACCGATCACGCTGATCAAGCACCATTGCCAGTTGTTGTTGCATCAGGGTAATACCCTCTGCACTCAGCGCCCGGGTTGCGCCGCGAACGGTCGGCTCGGGCAGCGGGTAAGGCGCAATCACCTTGCGCAAAATCTCAATTACCTCGGCTTGCGCCAGCGCAAAACCACAGCGCAGAGCCGCCAGGCCAAAGGCTTTCGACAGGGTGCGCAGTACTACTAGCTGCGGGTATTGCGCCAACCATGAAGTAATATCGCGTTGCGCAGAATCACCAGCGATGAATTCGATATAGGCCTGATCGAGCACGACCAGCGCACGCTCGCCCACCTGCTCCAGCAAACTCTGCAGCCTGGCAGTGTTCACTTCATTGCCCAGCGGATTGGATGGACTGCAGATGAAGATCAGTTTCACCCGACTGGCCGTGTCGGTGTTAACCCGCTCAACCATAGTGGCAACATCAAGCTGCAGAGTACCGTCGCTGTCGGGCTGCAGCGGGCAGTCGACGACATCGGCGCCATGCGTCACAGCGCTGATAGCATACATGCCATAGGTCGGCGTGGTAATCATGACCGCGTCGCGCTGGGGCTCACAGAAGCTGCGGATCAGAAGCTCAATGGCCTCGTCACTGCCGCGACAGCTCAGCACTTGCGCCAGGTCAACGCCGGCATAATCCGCGTAGGCTTGATTCAACGCATCGCTCTGAAAGCTGGGGTAGCGGTGCCAGTTGCCTTGCTCAGGAAAGGCCGGGCTTTGTGGCGCTTCATTAGCGTTTAACCAGGTCGAACCGCCGCTCATACTGCGACGCGCCGACTGATAGGGAATAATATTCGCCAGGTGCGGGCGCTGTAATGCGGCGATAAAGTCCACTGACTTACTCATACTTCCTGCTCCTGTAACCGTACGGTAACTGCGCGCGCGTGCGCGTCCAGCCCTTCAGCCTCGGCCAGCGCGACGATCGCATCAGCCAGCCCGGCCAGACCTTCACGGGTGGCTTTCTGACTGGTATAGCGGCGATAAAAATCAAGTAACCCCAAACTGCTCACGGTATCGGCGAAACCGTAGGTCGGTAACACGTGATTGGTGCCGGTCGCATAGTCACCGCCTGACTCGGGCGTATAGGCACCGATGAACAGTGAACCGGCATTGGTGAGGCGCTTGGCCAGATCGTCGGCGTTGTCGGTTTGAATCGACAAGTGTTCAGGGGCGTAGTTTTGACTGATGGTCACGGCTTCATCCAAATCCGCAACCTGAATCAGAGCACTGTTGGCCAGCGCCTGTCGTGCGATCTGCTGGCGCGAAAGTTGCTCCAACTGCTGGTACAACTGCTGCTGCACCGCAGTAATTTGTGTGGCGCAGGGTGAGAGCAGAATGACCTGTGAGTCACTACCGTGCTCCGCCTGTGAAAGCAGGTCTGCGGCGACATAGGCCGGGTTGGCATTGGCATCCGCTATGACCAGAAGCTCAGAGGGTCCGGCGGGCATATCAATGGCAGCACCTGCAGGGTCTTGAGAAACAGCCTGTTTGGCAGCAGTGACGAAACTATTGCCCGGACCAAAAATTTTGTTCACCTTGCCGATACTTTCGGTACCGTAAGCCAGGGCTGCAACCGCCTGCGCGCCACCGCAACGATAAATTTCCGTAATGCCGCATTTTTGCGCGGCGTACATCAATGCTGGTGCCAGATCGCCGTTACTATCGGGCGGGCTGACCAATACTGCCCGCGGACACCCGGCGAGTTGCGCCGGAACACCCAGCATTAATGCTGTTGAGGGCAGCACTGCGGTGCCGCCAGGAATATAGAGCCCGACGGCATTCAGCGGTGCATAATTTAACCGGCACTCAATTCCTGGCGCGGTTTCCACGGTCAGGTTCTGCGGCTGTTGCGCAGCGTGAAAGCGACGAATAGTGGCGTAAGCGGTATCAATAGCGTCGCGGGTTTTGTTATCAAGTATGGCAACCTGCGCGTCAATGCGCTCCTGTGGGTAACGCAGCTCGGTTAGGTCAGGGCAATCGAACTGGCGGGTATAGCGCAACACGGCAGCATCACCTTGCTCGCGCACCGCGGCAATGATGGCCGATACCGTGGCCTCAAGCTCAGCTGAAGCACGTTGCGTCGGCCGCTGAAGCAGTTCTTCGCGTTGCTGCGAAGCTAAGTCCGTCCAGGTAAAGGTACGTTGTTGCAAATCAAGCGTGGACTCTTGCATTGCGATTACCCCATCATTTTCTCGATTGGCAACACCAGAATAGAACTGCAACCGATGGCCTTCAATTCTTCCATGGTTTCCCAGAACAAGGTTTCGGTGCTGACCACGTGCACAGCAACTAACTCGTCGGTGTGGCTAAGCGGCAAAATAGTCGGGTCCTCGGCACCGGGAAGCAGAGCGGATACTTGCTCCAGTGCCTTGCGCGGGGCGTGCAACATAATATATTTGCTCTCGCGTGCCATCTGCACGCCGTCCAGACGTGGCAACAGCTGGTCAATCATGGCTTGTTTGGCGGAGTTTAGCTGTTGTGGGCGCTGAATCAGTTGCGCCTGACTAGTGAAGATGACCTCTTTTTCTACCAGCCCATTGGCTTCCAGGGTGGCACCGGTGGATACCAGGTCACAGACGGCATCGGCCAGCCCGGCGCGCGGAGCCACTTCAACACTGCCGGTTAAAATAGCAGTTGATGCCGCGACATTTTGCTTTTTCAGATAGTCCTGCAGTAAGTACGGGTAGGTGGTAGCGATACGTTTGCCTTGCAGATCCTGCACGCCTTGGTAGTTCTCTTCTTTGGGAACGGCCAGTGACAAGCGGCATTGACCGAACTCCAGTGCCCGTAGCTTCTTAAACTCAGCTTTTAACGAGGTAGCTTCACGCTCTAGTCGCACTTCTTCAAGTACATTCTCGCCCACCAGACCCAAGTCAACCACGCCATCCATGACCAGGCCCGGAATGTCATCGTCACGCACGCGCAACAGGTCAATCGGTTGGTTGCTGCTGTGAGCAAGTAAACGCGCTTCGTGCAGATTAAACTTAACGCCGCAGGCTTCGAGAAGTTTGAGGGACTCTTTACTGAGCCGGCCTGATTTTTGAATCGCAATGGTTAAGCGTTTTGAGTTGGTATCGACGACCATGTTTTAAATCTCCTATAAAAAAACCCCGAAAGGTTGCCTTTCGGGGTTCTTGAATGATGAAGGCAACCACCATAGTGTTAGCCCTCAGCGTCTGCAACGAGGCTAACTTCGAGTTCCGATATGATGGTGGTGCCAGGTTGTATAACGCATGAATAAATTCCAGAACGTTGCTTTTGTTCATTTGATGGCAAGATTGTATAGCTCTAAATTTGCTCTTGCAACCCTGATTTTATTGAATCGGCTGATTTGTTGTATGGCAACTTGTATAACTTTGTTTTACGCCTTGATTGCCACATTTAACCTTCACCAGGCGCCGACATTCGCGCATAGCCATTCAGCGGTGAATACGCTACTCTAGCCGGTAAAGTTCAACGCCGTAAAAAACACGCCGACATGACCGCAATACAAACCTATTTTGAACCTGACAGTGCATTGGCGAAAGCGTTGCCAGGCTTCGCGCCGCGTGCGGCACAAACAGAAATGGCAAGTGCCATTGGCAAAGTGCTTAAGAGCAAGGGGCAGTTGGTGGTCGAGGCAGAGACCGGCACCGGTAAGACCTATGCTTATCTGGTACCCATCTTAAAAAGCTCTGGCAGAGCGATGATATCAACCGGCACCAAAGCCTTGCAGGAACAGTTATTTCACCGCGACTTGCCGGCGTTGCGCGACGCCATTGCACCCGAAAAGCAGGTGAGTCTGCTCAAAGGGCGTAGCAACTATTTGTGCACCCACCGTCTGGCGCAGGCACAGGCACAGGGAAACGAGTTGTCGTTGGCCGTGCAAAAACAGGTAATTGAAGTCAAACGCTGGGCACTGCGCACCGAAGACGGTGACATGGGCGGATTAAGCAGCTTGCCTGAAGATGCTGAAGTGTTACCACATGTGACCAGCACGGTCGACAACTGCTTGGGTCGTGATTGTCCTGATTATGACGACTGTTACCTGGTCAAGGCGCGTAAGCGCGCGCTGGAAGCAGACATTGTGGTGGTTAATCATCATCTGTTCTTTGCTGACATGGCGTTAAAAGATGTCGGCTTTGGTGAACTGATTCCTCATGCTGACGCGCTGGTATTTGACGAAGCGCATCAATTACCTGATATTGCCAGTCAATATTTTGGTGAGGCGCTTGGCAGTCGGCAACTACATGAAATGGCGCAGGACGCAAAAGCGATTTACCTGACTGAGCTGAAAGATCTGCGTCAGCTGGACAAGGTCGCAGATAAGCTCATTGGCAGTCTGCGTGACTGGCGCCTGGCATTTCCGATCGATCCGCAGCGCGGCAACTGGCGCCAGTTGGCGCACGATGAGCGTATTCAAACGGCCGCCGCGCAGTTAACCGACAGTCTCGAGCTATTTCGTGAAGTGGTGAAGGCGGCTCTGGGCCGCAGCCAGGATCTCGACAACCTGTATGAACGCTGCGTGCAGTTTATGCACATCTGGCAACTGTTGCAGGACACCCAGCGCACCGGATACAGCTTTTGGTTCGAGACCACACCGCGGCACGTCGTACTGCATCAGACGCCGCTGCAGGTGGCCGATAAATTCGGCAGCTATGTGCGTGAATCAGAGGCCAGCTGGGTATTTACCTCGGCCACGCTTGCCATTGGTAATGACTTTGGGCATTTCACTCGTCTGCTGGGGCTGGCGTCGGCGCAGACCTTGTGTTTGCCAAGCCCTTTTGCTTTTGCCGAACAGGGCATTTTATGCGTTCCAAGGTTTTTACCGCAGCCTCATCAGCGCGAAATGCTCGACCGTCTGATCCAGATCACCACCCAGGTGCTGGACGCGAATCCGCGTGGCGGTACCTTCGTTCTTTTTACCAGCCACCGGATGTTACAGTTGGTGGCACGGCAACTGGAAAACCTGACCGACCGCCCGTTGTTCGTACAGGGCAGCACCAATAAACGCGAGTTACTGGCCGACTTTATTGCCGCCGGTAACGGCGTACTGTTAGGTACTTCCTCGTTTTGGGAAGGCGTCGATGTGCGGGGGCAGGCGCTCATCTGTGTCATTATTGATAAACTGCCTTTTGGCGCGCCCGATGATCCGCTATTGCAAGCACGTATTGAAGACTGTCGTATGCGTGGAGTCGAGCCTTTCACTCAGGTACAATTGCCGCCCGCTATTATTGCCCTGAAGCAGGGCGCGGGACGACTTATTCGTGACCGCAATGACCGCGGCGTACTGATTGTCTGTGATCAGCGACTGGTCACCAAGCCGTACGGGCAATTGTTTGTCGCCAGCTTGCCGCCACTGCGCCGTACCCGCGACCTTGAGCAGGCGCTGGAGTTTTTGACCGAAATTAATGGAGATATTCCCGCATGACCGCTGTTCTTTTAGCTATCGACACCGCCACTGAACAATGCTCCGTGGCGCTGAAAAAAGGCGATGAAGTGTTTCAGCGCGCGGCCATTACCCCGCGTGAACACTCACAGCGGGTACTGGAATTTGTCGAACAAGTGCTGGACGAGGCGCAGCTGACGCTGGCGGATGTTGATGGCATTGTCTGCGGTTATGGTCCGGGCAGCTTTACCGGCGTGCGAATTGGCGTTGCGATTTGTCAGGGACTAGCTTTCAGTCACACTTTACCGGTTTATCCCGTCTCTACCTTAGCAGCACTTGCGCAACAGGCCATTCGCAAACATGACGCGAAAACTGTTGTCAGTGCAATTGATGCACGTATGAACGAGGTTTACCTTGCTGTCTTTACTGCCCGACAGGGCCAGGCAGTTCAGGAGTTGGAACCACAAATGGCGCCGTTGACTGCGGTCAGTGCGCACCACTGGTGGCCGCAACTGTTGAATCAGGCGTCGAGCGTGTTCGGGGCAGGTACCGGCTGGCAGGCTTATGCGGAGCAGCTGAACCCAGAGGGCGAAGTTGCGGTCTTAAATGATGTTACCTTGCCACTTGCTGAAGACATGCTGACGCTGGCTAGTCAGGTGACAGCCGTGGCAGCGGAGCAGCTTGAACCTTTATACGTGCGTAATGAAGTGGCATGGCAGAAGTTGCCGGGACGCAGTTAACTGCCCACCAGCTAAACCAGGAGTACAAATGATGTTGAAATATTGGCTAACGGCAATAGCGGCACTTAGCTTAGGTGCATGTTCGATGGTTCCCGACGAACTTGCAGTTGTCGAAAATACAAATTTAGTTGAGTACGCGACCGCGCTGGAAAACCCGCAGCAAGCGACCGGTAAAATGGCGCGTTGGGGTGGTGTCATTGCGCAGGTACGCAATAATAATGACGGCACTATTGTTGAGGTGGTCAACTATCCGCTCAACTCCTATGGCCGCCCAGTGGCGACCGATAGCAGTGACGGCCGTTTTCGGGCCATGATAGACGGTTTTATTGATCCTATGGTCTATGAGAAAGGCCGTTTTGTCACCTTTACCGGTGTGATAGGCGAGCCGGTTGAAGACAAAATTGATGAATTCCCGTATTTATTCCCGACTCTTAATGTCACCGGTAAATACTTGTGGAAAGAAGTTGATGAGAATCGTGCTGAAGTGGACTATAGTTCGCTGTGGTACCGCCACTACTGGTACTCACCACCTTACCGGGTCTATTATCCGGTACCGGTGCGCAACAACAATGAGCCAAAGCAGGACAATAACAACTAATCATGACGCTTGCGCTTTCCTATTCACAGGCTCGGCAAATTGCTGAGCCTGTTTCGTTTCAGTTGAACTGGGGCCAGATCAGCGGCTTGCGCTGGGGCAACCCGCAGGGCAAGGTCATTCTGGCGCTGCATGGCTGGCTGGATAACGCCCATAGTTTCCTGCCCCTTGCCGAGCAGTTCTTAACCTCCGATATGTCGCAGGACTATCAGCTGGTCGCACTGGACTGGCCCGGTCATGGTCATTCGGCGCATCGCCCGGCAGGCAACTATTACCCGTTTCTTGACTATGTCTTTGATGCCATTCAAATCTGTGAGCAACAGAACTGGCAGCAGGTCAGTCTGCTTGCGCATTCCATGGGTGCGTTCGTGGCCAATCTCTGGGCCGGTATTGAACCGGAGCGGGTGACACATTTGCTGAGCATTGAGGCCTTCGGTCTTTTGAGCAGTCCCGAAACTGCTATTCTTGACGATATCCGTAAGGGCTTTCGCAGCCGGCTGCAGCAGCAGGGTAAGCGGCGCCCCCATTACGGTGATTACGCCAGTGCGGTAGCGGCACGGGCGCAGTCCGGTGACTTCAGTGAAGAGCTGGCGGCGGTGTTAGTGGAACGTGGTATTGAACAGCTTGGCGCTGACGATTTTCGCTTTCGCGCCGATGGCCAGTTGCGCACCAAGTCGGTGATGCGCATGACACCATTGCAGGTGCGCAGTATTTTACAGGCAATCCGTTGTCCGTTTTGTCTTGTATTAGGAAAGCAAGGCCATCGTGACCGTCTGCAACTGGCACTGGACGAATGGCAGCATGCCGTCCCGCACCTGCAGGTAGTGGAAGTCGGGGGTGGCCACCATTTGCATATGGAACATCCTGCTGCGGTGTGGCGCCAGTTTACTGCGTTATTGGCAGGCGCTGACGGCTAGTTTAAACTGGTCGGATATGCGATGATTGGCAAAAAAGATAATGACTCAGGAGCATGAGCGCGTGGAAAAAATCTGGTTAAAACGCTATCCGGCAGGGGTCCCAGAAGAGATCGACCCGAATCATTTCAACTCGTTAGTGGACATTTTTGAGAAAAGCGTTGCGTCCTACGGCGAACGGCTCTCGTACGTCAATATGGACCGCGAGATGTCTTTTAACGAGTTAGACGCAGAAAGCAAAAAGTTCGCGGCCTACCTGCAAAGCAAAGGTCTGCAGAAGGGCGACGCAATTGCCGTCATGATGCCCAACCTGTTGCAGTATCCGGTCGCTTTATTCGGCATTTTGCGCGCCGGGCTGGTGGTGGTGAACGTTAATCCGCTCTATACCCCGCGTGAGCTGAAACATCAGTTAAGCGATGCCAAAGCAAAGGGCATCGTTATTCTGGAAAATTTTGCCCATACCCTCGAGAAGGTTGTCAGCGACCTGCCGGAACTGGAACATATTTTTCTGACCGGTATTGGCGATCTGTTACCTACGGCCAAGCGCTGGCTGGTTAACTTTGTCGTGCGCCGCATTAAGCGCATGGTTCCGAATTACAACTTGCCGCAAGCGGTACAGTTCCGTGACGCCATCAGCAAAGGCGCAAAAGCCAGTTACAGCCGCCCTGAGTTAAGCGGCGATGATCTGGCATTCTTGCAGTACACCGGTGGAACCACTGGTTTAGCGAAAGGGGCGATGTTGTCGCACCGTAATATGGTGGCGAACCTTGAACAGGTATCAGCATTCATCGCGCCACTGGTCAATGACGGTGAAGAAACGATTATTACCGCGTTGCCGCTGTATCATATCTTTGCGTTAACCGCGAACTGTTTGACCTTTATGAAACACGGCGGTAAAAATGTGCTGATTACCAACCCGCGCGACATGCCGGGGTTTGTTAAAGAGCTGGCGAAACATCCGTTCTCGATTATTTCTGGCGTGAACACTCTGTTTAATGGTCTGCTGAATACCGAAGGCTTCAAAGATCTGGACTTTTCCAATCTGAAAATAGCCCTGGGTGGTGGTATGGCGGTGCAGCGCTCAGTGGCTGAGCACTGGGAGCGCGTAACCAAGTCGCGTCTGCTGGAAGGGTACGGTTTGACTGAGTGCTCCCCGGTAGTGACCGTGAACCCAACCGATATTGAGCATTACAATGGCACCATTGGCGTGCCGTTGCCGTCAACGCTGGTACGAGTGGTGGACACTGAAACTAGTAAGGAAGTTGCTCAGGGCGAGACGGGCGAGCTACAGGTGAAAGGTCCGCAGGTGATGGTGGGTTATCTGAACCGCCCTGATGAAACCGATAAAGTGATGGATGATGGCTGGTTCTGTACCGGCGATATCGGCCTGATGGACGAGAACGGCTTCTTTAAGATTGTTGACCGTAAAAAAGATATGATTCTGGTCTCGGGCTTTAACGTTTACCCGAATGAAATCGAAGACGTCATGGTCGACCATCCGAAAGTACTTGAAGCCGCCGCAGTGGGCGTGCCACACGACTCGTCAGGCGAGGCCGTGAAGGTGTTCGTAGTGCGCAAAGATAAGTCACTGACCGAGCGTGAGCTGATTGACTTTGCCCGGGAAAATATGACCGGCTACAAAGTACCGAAGTTTGTCGAGTTTCGTGACGAGCTACCCAAAACCAATGTTGGTAAGATCCTGCGTCGTGAATTACGCGACGAAGAGGAATTGAAAGCCAAAGCCGGAGCGAGCAAAGACGCGTGACAGAGCAGTACCAGTTAATTACCACACAGCCTGCCTTGCTGACTTTTTGTCAGCAAGCGCAGCACGCTGATTTTCTTGCCGTTGACACCGAATTCGTTCGTACCCGCACTTATTATGCACGCCTGGGTCTGGTGCAGGTGCAGGCCGGTGATGCCACCGCCCTGATTGACCCGGTGAGCTTACAGGCAGAGCAGTCAGACGCTGCCCTTGCGCCACTCTGGCAACTTTTTGCCGACCCGGACAAAACCCTGGTGATTCATGCTGGCGGTGAAGATTACGAGATCCTTCAGCAACATATGGGCTGTCTGCCTAATGCTATTTTTGACACCCAAATTGCCTGTGCGATGTTAGGCGAGGGCGAGGCCATGGGCTACGCTGCAATGATTGAGCAGCGGCTTGGGGTCATGCTCGATAAGTCGCAGTCACGCACTGACTGGATGCAGCGCCCGCTGGCACCCGCGCAGCTGGATTATGCCGCGGCTGATGTGCTCTACCTGCAACAGGTGTATCCGCAGTTACTGGCAAAGGCGCAGGAACAAGGCAAGCTTGACCTTATTCTTGCCGAGAGTGCCTGGCAGGCAGAAAAGCGCGCGCAGCAAATTCCTGATAAATGGCTGTTTCTTTATTTTGGCAATGCCTGGCAGTGCACGCCTGAGCAGCGAAGCGTTTTGCGCGAACTGGTCGCCTGGCGTCAGCAACGGGCGCGCCAGGCAGATCTGCCGCTGGGCTTTGTGGCAAAAGATCATGTCCTGCTTGATATCGCTCGCCACCAGCCAACCAGCAAGGGCCAGTTACACCGGGTGAAAGAACTGTCATCGGTCACGGTACGCTATGCCGGCGATGAACTGTTAGCGGCCATTGCTGCCGGTATTGAAGCCGGCCCGTTGCAGCTGAAGTTGCGGCGTATCAATGATATTCCTGGTTATAAGGCAGACTTCGCGAAAATCAAACAAATGGCCCAGCAAGTGGCGAAAGAGCTGGACATTCCGACTGCGCTGGTCGCCTCACGGCGCCAAATTAACGATGTGATTCACTGGTGTCGACAAATTCCATCGCACGCCAGAAGCGAGCTACCGCTGCCGGACTTGTTTGCCAGCTGGCGTGGCGCTAAGCTTAAGGCTCCTGTTGAAGCCCTGCTAAAAGAGAGTCAATAACTCATGTTGTGTGCGGTCTATCGTAGTCCGAGACGAGTGGATACCTACCTCTATCTGGCGCATCCAGCTGATTTTTCAAGAGTACCGGAAAGTCTGATGAAAAGTTTTGGTGCGCCACAGCACGTAATGACCATCGCACTGACGCCAGAGCGTAAGCTGGCGCGACTGCCCGTGGATGAGTTAAAGCAACACCTTGAAGATCCGGGTTTCTATTTGCAAATACCTCCACCGCCAGAAAATTTATTAAAGAAGGAGTTGGCGCCATGAAAAAGCTGGTCGCGATGTTCGCGTTGATGTTCCTGGTAGTAGCACCACAAAGCGTGCGCGCCGCCGACGAGGCGGGGTTTGCCGATTACGTTGAAAAAATTAAGGCTGAGGCCCTCGCTGATGGCTATAGCCAGGCCACCCTTGATAAGGCCTTTGCCGGCGCCAAGTTTTATCAGCGCGCGGTCAGCGCCGATAAAAACCAGCCAGAGTTCAAGCTGACGCTGGACACTTATTTGCCGCGTGCCGTTCCTGAGTGGAAAGCCAAGCAGGCGCTGGAAAAATACAATGAGCATAAAGAGCTGCTGGAAGAAGTAGGCGCTAAGTACGGCGTGCAGCCGCGCTTTATTGTTGCGCTTTGGGGTATCGAGACCAACTTCGGTGGCTACACTGGCGGCTTTGACGTGGTGTCAGCGCTGACCACCATGGCGTACGAAGGACGCCGCGAAGAGTTCTTCAAGAAGCAGCTATGGCAGGCCCTGACCATTATCGAGGAAGGCCACATTGATGTCGAGCAGATGAAAGGCTCGTGGGCCGGTGCCATGGGACAAACGCAGTTTATGCCAAGTTCGTTCATGGCTTACGCAGTCGATTATGACGGTGACGGCCGCAAGGACATCTGGAACTCGATGGGCGATGTCTTCGCATCTGCTGCAAATTATCTGAAAAATGCCGGCTGGCGTGACGACGTCACCTGGGGCCGTCAGGTACAATTGCCCGCTGACTTTGACGAGTCATTAGCAAGTCTGAAGACGAAAAAGTCACTGGCTGAATGGCAGGCATTGGGTGTGCGTCGCATGGACGGCAGCGATTTACCACAGCGCGCCGATATTGAAGCGGCAGTGGTCATTCCGGATGACAAAGAAGGCCGTGTGTATCTGGCGTACGCCAATTATGACGCGCTGATGCGCTGGAACCGCTCGCATTACTTTGTTGCAGCGGTCGGCTATTTGTCGGATCGTATCCGCTTTCCGCGCTAAGCGACGCGTTAGTTATGCAACGCCCCTCTAAGATTGTTTGTGTGGGCCGCAATTATGCGGCCCATGCTGCCGAACTGAATAACCCCCTTCCCAGCGAACCTTTATTATTTATCAAGCCGCCGAGTAGTCTGGCGCAACTGCCTGATGTCACTATTCCGACCGCGTCAGGTAGTTGTCATCATGAACTCGAAATTGCGGTGCGCGTGGGGGAAACCTTACGTGCAGTCAGTCCTACCGCAGCTGCTCATGCCGTTGACGCGGCCACGCTGGCACTTGATCTGACCTTGCGTGATTTGCAGGACAAGCTCAAGCAACAAGGCCATCCGTGGGAGCGGGCAAAGGCGTTTGATGGTGCCTGTGTGCTGGCGCCATGGGTGGCGGTAGCTGATCTGGATGCGGTGCAACGCAGTACCTTCACGCTGCGACGCAACGGTCAGTTGCAGCAGCAGGGCGATGGCACACAGATGTTAATGCCAATCGCTGAATTGCTCGCGCATATCAGTCATACGTTTACGCTCGAGGCCGGTGACGTCGTACTTACTGGCACACCGGCCGGTGTGGGGCCTTTGCTCGAAGGTGATAAGCTGGAGCTTAGCTGGCAGTTGGGCAACACTGAACACCATTGGCAAGGCCAGGTGAAAACCCATGACTGACGCACCGTTCTGGCAGCGTAAAAGCTTCGCGCAGATGACTCACGAAGAGTGGGAATCGCTGTGTGATGGCTGCGGTAAATGCTGTCTGCACAAACTGATTGATAGTGACGATATGGATGAAACCGTGCATTACACCGATGTCAGTTGTGTGTTACTCAACACGGAAACCGCACAGTGCAGCAATTATGCCGAGCGTACGCAGCATGTTCTTGACTGTGTGGTCATTACCCCGGAAAATGTCTACGAACTCGATTTTATGCCGACGTCCTGCGCCTACCGCCGTCTGGCCGAAGGTCGGGGGCTGGCAAGCTGGCATCCACTGCTTCATGGTGGTTCGAAAGCGGCCATGATCGCGGCCGGCATGAGTGCTGCTGGGCGAGTGCTGAACGAAGACGAGGTCCATGAGGACCTCGAGCTGCGTATCGTAACCTGGCCGCTCAACGACCAGGATTAATCAAATGCGTCGGGCACCAAGCAGACGCAACACTAACACCAGAATACCTACTACAGCGTAGCTGGCAAAAATAATCCGCATCCATTGTGGCATGCTCAGTCCGGCGAACTGCCAGTTAATGTCGCCACATAAACCCGTCGAACTGAACAATCCCGGGAACCACTGATGCAGTGGCAGCCATTTTGGAAAATTCGGGAAGGTATCGCACACGGCAAAAAATGAGTTCGCCGCCTGTTGGGTTGCCACGTGCTCATTGGCAATAATAAAGCCCCAGATGGCTGCAACCAGCCAGCCGGCAAAGCCAAGCAAACGCGCGATAGCCAATTTGGGGGCGATAAGTGGCACCAGCGCGGCGACGCCAATGGCCAATATCGCCACGCGCTGATAAATACATTTCACGCAAGGTTCCAGACCCATGCCATACTGCATATAGAGAGCGGTGGCGAATAGACCGAAGGCTGTTGCGGCTAACAGCGCCCAGGCGGCGCGCTGTTCGGGAAGTTGCTGAAAGAAGCGCATGAGTTGACTCGTTATTTTTATTAGGTTCACATACAGGTAGCGACAAAATAGCTAAGCTGAAGAGATAAGTCGACAGATTTCTGTAAAGCTCTGACCACAAAACTTGTCCGACCATTGGAAACCCTGATAAAATCAATAGCTAAATAGTACTAACGAATCGCACGACTCAGAACGCGCCATTTCGGTGTCGTTATCAAGTGAATAGGCCAGTTAATGATCATCAAGGCACAAAGCCCTGCGGGGTTTGCAGAAGAATATATCGTGAAGTCCATCTGGAATGGGCATTTCGCACCAGGTACTATTTTGCCTGCGGAACGCGAATTATCTGAGCTCATTGGTGTCACCCGCACGACCTTGCGTGAAGTCTTGCAACGCCTGGCGCGCGATGGCTGGCTGACCATTCAGCATGGTAAGCCCACCCGGGTGAATAATTTCTGGGAAACCTCCGGCCTGAATATTCTGGAAACGCTGGCACGCCTGGACGAAGACGGCATGCCACAACTTGTCGACCAGTTACTTTCAGCGCGTACTAATATCAGCGCGATCTATATTCGTGGCGCGGTGCGTAATGCGCCTGAGCGTGTTGCCGAGTTACTCGAAGAGGCTGAGCAGTTGGAAGATTCCGCTGACGCTTTTGCAGAGTATGACTACCGCCTGAACCACGACCTGGCGATGGCGTCTGGCAACCCAATTTACGTATTGGTACTCAACGGCTTTAAAGGTTTGTATTCGCGTATTGGTAACTTCTACTTCTCAAACCCAGAAGCCCGCAAGCTTGCCCGCAAGTATTACGCTGACTTGAAAGCAGTAGCAACCGAAGAGAAACGGGACGAAGCAGCCATGCTCGTGCGTGATTATGGTTATGCATCAGGCCGCATTTGGCACAGCATGCGCGGCGATATCCCGGCTAATCTTGTAGAATAACAAGGTAGAGTAACAAGCAGCGCATAAAAAAAGCCCCGCGGTTGCGGGGCTTTTTATTAGTGTGCTGGGCGTGACTTACGCGTAGTTTTTCGCAACGAAGTCCCAGTTGATCACATTCCAAACGGCGCTTAAGTAGTTCGGGCGCGCGTTACGGTAATCGATATAGTAGGCATGCTCCCACACGTCGATGGTCAGAAGCGGTGTGACTGAACCGTCAGTTAATGGGGTTTCAGCATTGCTGGTATTTACGATAGCAACAGAACCGTCAGCTTTTTTCACCAGCCAGGTCCAGCCTGAACCGAAGTTGCCAGCGGCTTGTGAGTTGAACTCTTCTTTAAATTTGTCAAACGAGCCAAACGCTGACTTGATAGCGTCAGCTAATGCGCCAGATGGCTCGCCGCCGCCGTTCGGGCTTAAGCAGTGCCAGTAAAAGGTGTGGTTCCAGACCTGGGCAGCATTGTTAAATACACCGCCAGAAGAAGACTTAATGATATCTTCCAGTGACTTGCTTTCCATGTCGGTGCCTTTCACGGCATCATTGAGCTTGCTAACGTAAGCAGCATGGTGCTTACCATAATGATACTCGAGGGTCTCCGCAGAAATGTGCGGCTCAAGTGCATTTTTTTCATACGGCAGATCAGGTAATTCAAATGCCATGTCGACTCTCCAATCGTTTTTCTTGTGAATTTATTTGAAGCATCATCATTTTACCATTGAAAATGCTTCGTGCAGTCTCAATATACCTAGGTTGAGGCAGAAAAGTTTAATTCAAGGGTAGTAGACAATTTTTTAATTGTCATTAGTTGCCCTGATAACGGGCTTAACGAAATGCATTCGCAGCGTGGGCTATGTTAAACTTGCTGTCTGTTACGCTCAATGAAGTAAGGGAAAAAGCATGGAAACTGTAGAAAAGATCAAACAGCAGATTAGTGAAAACCCGATCCTGTTGTACATGAAAGGCTCACCGAAACTACCAAGCTGTGGTTTCTCGGCACAAGCATCACAGGCGCTGATGAGCTGTGGTGAGGCTTTTGCTTATGTTGATATTCTACAGAACCCGGATATTCGCGCAGAACTGCCGAACTATGCTGACTGGCCAACCTTCCCGCAGCTGTGGGTTGAGGGCGAGTTAGTCGGCGGTTGTGATATTATTCTGGAAATGTTCCAGAAAGGCGAACTGCAAGAACTGATTAAAGAAGTTGCAGAGCGCCATCCTGCTCCTTCTGAAGAGTAATTTCTCGTACGTTAAATTTATTCGTTAAAGCAACAAAAATGGAGAGTTAACATGGGTGTATTAGTAGGCCGTAAAGCTCCTAATTTCACTGCAGCAGCAGTTTTGGGATCAGGCGAAATTGTTGATGAGTTTAACCTGCACGAGCAGATCAAAGGTAAGAAAGCGGTCGTTTTCTTCTACCCACTGGACTTCACTTTCGTGTGCCCATCTGAGCTGATCGCGTTTGATCACCGTTTGGAAGAGTTTAAAAAGCGTGGCGTTGAGGTCATCGGTGTTTCTATCGACTCTCAGTTCACTCACAACGCATGGCGTAACACTGCTGAAGCAGACGGCGGCATCGGTGAAGTGAAATACCCACTGGTTGCAGATGTGAAGCACTCTATCTGTAAAGCCTATGACGTTGAGCACCCAGAAGCGGGCGTTGCTTTCCGTGCATCATTCCTGATCGACGAAGACGGCGTAGTACGTCACCAGATCGTGAACGACCTGCCACTGGGTCGTAACATCGACGAAATGATTCGTCTGGTTGACGCACTGAACTTCCACCAGGAGCACGGCGATGTATGTCCAGCTGGCTGGAAAGAAGGTGATGAGGGTATGAAGGCTGACCCGAAAGGTGTAGCTGATTATCTGTCGAAAAACGCAGGCAAGCTGTAAAAAAAGCAAGAGCGTTATTCGTTGTTCGTTATTCGTTATTCGAAAAAACAACAACAGTGAGAAAGGTCGCCTTGGGCGACCTTTTTTTATGTTAGGGCTAGGGTGGTGGCGGCGCTGACGTGGATTTTTGTGGTGTCGTAGAGCGGGATGGCGGTGTCGTCACTTGTTACCAGTAGGCCGATTTCGGTGCAGCCGAGAATGATGGCTTCGGCGCCTTTTTCGCTGAGGTCGTGAATGGTTTCAAGAAATGCGGCTTTGGATTCTGTTTTGGTGACGCCCAGGCAAAGTTCCTGGAAGATGCTATCGTGAATGGTCTGGCGCTGTTCCTGGTTGGGAACGATGACGTCAATGCCTAAAGCTTCAAGGCGTTCCCGGTAAAAAGCTTGCTCCATGGTAAAGCGGGTGCCAAGTAAACCCACCGTGCGAATGCCGTCGGCTTTTAGCGCTGCGGCGGTTGCGTCAACAATATGCAGCAAGGGTATGCTAATGGCTTGCTCAATCTCCGGCGCCACCTTGTGCATGGTGTTGGTGCAAAGCAGCACAAAATCAGCGCCGGCGGCTTCCACAGCTGTTGCGGCCTGGCTAAGAATCTTAGCGGCTGCGGCCCAGTCGCCTTGTTGCTGTAACGGCTCAATCTCGGCAAAATCAACGCTGTACAGCACTAGTTTGGCCGAATGCAGACCGCCTAACTGGTCACGTATCTGTTCATTTAACTGTCGGTAGTAGCTCTGCGTCGACTCCCAACTCATACCGCCAATCAGGCCTATTGTTTTCATTTGTTTTGCTCTCGCTTCCGGTTGCGGTTACATTGCCTCAGATTAGGTTGCGTTTCATCGCATTTCAATGAATTTAGGTCACTACAGGAGAGCAGCAGATTGTTAGTTCCCTTGCAAAAAGAAGATTTTGAGCTGGTGGCCGGCTGGCTGGCGGACCCGGAAGACCATTTTAAGGTCTGCGGTAACGCCTTTGCCTATCCGCTGCAGCGCGAGATTTACGATGCCTTTTTTGTCGACATGGCAGGCGACCCGAACTTGCGCCTTTGCTACAAATATTGTGTTGACGATCGCCCGGTGGGTATGGCGCATTTTACCCGTATTGACCGAAAAAATGACTTTGGCCATATTGGTGTGGCGATGGTCGCTCCCGATGCGCGCTCGACAGGGCATGGCAGAGCCATGTTCAGCGCTTTACTGGAGCTGGGCTTCAACGAGCTTAAGTTTCATCGCATTGATTTGAATGTATTTGAGTCGAACGCGCGGGCACTGGCGTTTTATCGGCGCACGTTGGGCTTCAAGGTAGAGGGCCTGGCCCGCGACACCATTAAAAAAGATGGTGCATACTTGGGCTGGTACACCCTGAGTTTATTGGCCGACGAATGGCAGCCATCCTAGTTTGGCGCTGGCGGGTTGAGGGCATTCGTTGGTACACTTGCAGCTATTACCTGTAACGCAAAAGAGGGTTTATGCCTGAGTCGGCCTCGAAACGATTAAATAAGTACATTAGCGAGAGCGGTATTTGCTCACGGCGTGAAGCTGATCGTTTCATTGAGCAAGGTTTAGTTAAAATTAACGGCAAGCGCGCCGGGCTGGGCGATCAGGTGGCTCCGGGTGACGAAGTCATTGTTAATGGACGCAGAATTGAACCTACCGACAAAGAAGACTTTGTCTTTATTGCACTGAACAAGCCGGTGGGAATTGTCAGCACCACAGACTCAGCTGAACCGAAAAACATGGTCGACTTTGTCGGCCATAAGACGCGTATTTTCCCCATCGGACGACTTGATAAAGACTCGCAGGGGCTGATTTTCCTGACCAGCAACGGCGATCTGGTCAATAAAATCTTACGCGCCGGTAATAGGCACGAAAAAGAGTATGTGGTCACCGTCGACCGTCCCATCACTCCAGACTTTATTCGCGGCATGGCAAATGGCGTTCCGATTCTGGGCACCATGACGAAAAAGTGCAAGGTGCGCCAGGAATCGCAATTTACCTTCCGCATGACCTTGATTGAGGGTATGAACCGCCAGATCCGACGTATGTGTGAGCATTTTGGTTACGAGGTGCGCAAACTTGAGCGGGTGCGGATCATGAATGTTACCTTAGGCAGGCTGCAGGTAGGCCAGTGGCGCAACCTGACTGATAAAGAGATGGCTGAGTTGATGAAATCAATCGAGCATTCGTCCTCGGAAGCGCCCGCCGGACATCGCCGGCGCAAGCCGCCGCAAAAGCCTGGCTCGGCAGCACGTCCGAAACCTAACACAGGATCCAAGCGGCGTGGTGAAAACGCTGAGTCGATATGGGATCGTTCACGTCATTCCGGCAAATCAGGTAAGGCCCCGACGACGGGGCGCAGCAAGCTAAAACTTAATAAATAAACGCTCACGCCTGGGCGGGTTATAACGCCCAGGCACGGAAGCGTTTACCTTTCATCTTGTCATTGTTGATTAAGCCCAGTGCCTGCTGCGCTTTTGCGATCTTCACTGCCACGTATGCCCATTGTGCCTGCACTTTAATTTTTCCAATGTCGTCTACTGCAAGCTTCTTATCACGCGTCAGCGCACCAACGATATCGCCCGGCCGCAATTTGTCCTTCTTACCACCATTGAGTTGCAAGGTGACGTAATCGGCGGTGAGGGGCGGTTTGTCCGTGCTCAGCTCAGGTAAGTCGCGCAGTTTAATCGGTGCATCGAGGGTGTCTTCGAGCAAACGCATTTTGTAATCGTCTTTCGGGCCGATGAGCGTGACCGCAAGCCCTGCAGCACCTGCACGACCGGTACGGCCTATACGGTGGGTGTGGGTGGCAATATCATGGGCCATAGTTACGCTAATGACCAGATCGAGCTCGGCAATATCCAGACCCCGCGCTGCAACGTCGGTTGCGACCAGCACCCGGGCGCTGCCGTTGGTAAATTGCACCATGGCCTGGTCTCGGTCCTTTTGCTCCATATCGCCGTGTAAGGCGAGGGTACTGAAGCCTTTATTGGTCAATGCGTCAGCAATGCTTTGCGTTTCCGCTTTGGTATTGCAAAACACCATGCAGTTATCAGGTTGCAGTTCCAGTAATAATGCGCGCACAGCAAGGGCTGGGGCGGTATCACCGAGAGTATAAAAGCGCTGCTCAATCGCGGTTTGGGTTTGCGTTGCTGCAACTTTAATGATTTCGGGGTTCTGGCATACCTGCTTGGTGAGTTGGCGGATGCCCTGCGGATAGGTCGCACTAAACAGCAAGGTTTGGCGTGCCGACGGAGTCTTCGCGATGATACCATCCAGCGCGTCCTGAAAGCCCATCTCGAGCATCCGGTCAGCTTCATCGAGCACCAGTGTTTGTAACTGTGCCAGATTCAACCGTTCAGCGTGCAGGTGATCCAACACGCGTCCGGGCGTGCCGACCAGCACATGGGCACCATGCTCGAGTGATGCCGTTTGTACACGAGCTGGAACACCTCCACAAAGCGTCAGAACTTTGACATTGCCCATAACCTTCGCCAACTGTCGAATGGCCTCTGCGACCTGCTCAGCGAGCTCACGGGTAGGACACAACACTAGCGCCTGCGGCGCAAATGAACTGGTGTCCAGTTTCGACAGTACGCCCAACGCAAAAGCCACTGTTTTACCGGAGCCGGTCTCTGCCTGCACGACCACATCTTCGCCGCGCAAAATTTTCGGCAGGCTAAATGCCTGTACCTGCGTCATTTGGGTAAAGCCTGCCTCATGCAAGCTACTGAGCAGCGCATCATTTAGCTTAAGCTCAGAAAAATGGCGTACAGCTGGCGTCGCTTCTGGCGCATTTGGGACCGTTGATTCAGACATGATTTGGGTTCACTTATTGGGGGAGTGCATGGTGGCTTTTGTGAGGGCTCAGTATAACAGACTCCCGCGAAGAACGTTAACTGGAGCAATGCTGTAACTGCACGATGGTTGCTCAGGGTTGTCATCGCAAAATAACTCGTTTAAGGTTTGCCCTGTAACAAAAAATCAAACAAGGATAAGTTTCTATATGAAAAGCTTAATTGGCGTTCTGTTGATCACATTTTTAGTCAGTGGGCGCGCGGCGGCAGAAGTCGAAAATGGCTATTCAGATTTACCTGTCACGGAAAACGAGTTGCAGGCAGATAAATGGAGTGAGCTGGTAAGGTTCCCGGCCAGGTATCCCCAATCGGCGGTCCTCAATGGGACGGAGGGCTGCGCGACCGTTGAATATGTCATCACACCAGAAAATGAAATTGAAGATATAAGAGTAACACTCGCGACGAACCGGGAATTTGCAATTGCCGCAGCAAAAGTGGTTCAGAAGTGGAAGTGGGCAGACCTACCTACGAACATTATTTCAGAGCCCGTGAGAACCCAAACGAAATTTGATTTCTGTTTTAATAAAGGAAATCAGTCGTGTACATTCGTTGCTGCCGATTATTCATGCCCTGGTGAAGACGTTATTTACTCCAGAGGTATGCGCAGGTAGGCAGAGGGTAACGTCAGGTACTACTTGGCGTCGCCCCAGACTGCGTACTCATTACCGCTTGGGCAGGTAAACTGAAAACGGCGGCCGCCAGGGAACTCGAAAATAGCTTTACTGATTTTGCCACCGGCTTTTTTCACCCGCTCAAGGCTGTCTTCCAGGTTTTCACTGTAAAGCACCACCTTCGCGCTACCGTTCTCGGTGTGGGCAACCAGATCGGAGCGGAAGAAGCCACCGTGCAGACCGGCCTTTTCAATCGCGGCATAGTCGTCGCCGTGATCATAATATTCCCAGCCAAAAGCCTCATTAAAGAAACGCTTGGTGCCTTCCATATCGCGCACCGGGAATTCAACGTAGTTAATAATCTCTTTACTCATGCTGGCAGCCTTTGTTTTGCGTCTGTTTGTTTGTCAGTATAGTCAATTCCGCTATCTTTAAAGTCAGGTGCGGTTAACTACTGAAAAACTACGCAAATTATTTCTTATCGGGGCGATTGCAAGTTTGCCCGGAAGGTCCTAACTTATGCGGCAATAAATCGTGACTCAGCGAACTGAGAGAAGGAACTAAAAGTCATGTTGAATTTCCTGTTTGTGATTATTGGCATTGTCTTGTTAACGTTCGGTGGTGATGCGTTGATCCGTGGCTCGTTAGCTACTGCGAAACGCATGCGCGTATCACCTTTATTGTGCGGTTTGCTAATTGTAGGTTTTGGTACTTCATCGCCTGAACTGGCGGTTTCAATTGATGCTGCGATGAATCAGCGGCCGGACATTGCTGTTGGTAACGTGGTCGGCAGTAACATCGGCAATATTATGCTGATTCTAGGATTGTGTGCGGTTATATCGCCATTGGCCGTGAAGCCTTTGGTGCTGCGCCGTGACGGCATGGTGGTGGTCGCTGCTACCTTGCTGTTCGTAGCGCTCGTTATTGGCGGCGTCTTGTCACGTATTGATGCGGCGCTGTTTCTGCTGGCGCTGGCTGCTTATCTGACCTGGGCCTACCGTACCGAACGTTATGGTCATGCCAGCTCGGCAGAGCTGCATGAAGCTGAAGCAGAGGAGCTGACAAACTTGCCGAAGCGGCCGATGACCATGGCTGGCGCGATTCTGTTGGGCTTAGCTTTGCTGATTGCCGGATCTCAGGTGTTGTTAAAGGGCGCGGTCGGTATTGCCGAAACATTAAATGTCTCAGAAGCTGTAATCGGTTTGACACTGGTAGCAGTCGGAACTTCGTTACCGGAACTGTCGGTTTCGATTATGGCGGCGTTCCGCCGTCATGCTGATGTCGCCATTGGTAATATTTTAGGCAGTAATATTTTCAACGTACTGGGCATTTTGGGTATTTCTGCGTTATTACAGCCGTTGCCGGTGTCTGAGCGAATACTGCAGTTTGACCAGTGGGTCATGCTGGGCGTAGCGCTGCTGCTGATGGTCTTCCTGTACACCGGCAAGCGCCTGAGCAGAATTGAAGGCGGTTTATTATTACTCGGCTACATTGCCTATGTGGCGCTAAGCTTTACTGCGGTTAGTTAGACAGGAGCAGATCGCTTAATCGAGGCGCTTTTTAAAGCGCAGGGTGGCAATGACCAGAAATACGAAAAAGAAAATCAGAAGTGGCCAGATATCGCGATGCAACTCGACGATATCTGCGCCACGCAGTAACACGCCACGCGACATTCTGACAAAATGCGTTAGTGGTATCAGCTCGCCCAACCACTGCGCCAACCGCGGCATACCCTCGAACGGAAACATAAACCCGGATAATAAAATGGACGGCAAAAAGGTAAAAACCGTCAGCTGAATGGCCTGAAACTGCGTCTGGGCAAAGGTTGACACGGTCAGCCCCAGCGCCAGTGATGCCATGATAAAGAACCACGAGACCAGATAAAGATCGAGCAACTGACCACGCACCGGCACATCAAATAGCCATTGGCTGACCCAGACAATTAACGTCACCTGAATCAGCCCGATAATGATGTAGGGAATAATTTTACCCAGCATGAGCTCAGCGGGGCTGACCGGTGTGGTAATCAGCAGCTCTAGATTGCCACGCTCGCGTTCGCGGACAATAGCAATAGCGGTGAAAAGCACCATGGTCATATGCAAAATGACGCCAATCAGTGCCGGCACAATATTCACCGGCGAGCGGTTCTCCGGGTTGTAGTAAGTACGTGCGGCAAATAACGGCATCGGCTGGCTTTGGCCGGGCAGGGGCATTTCTGCCAGGCGCCGGGCAATCCCCTCAACGGTGGGGTCGGAGCCGTTAATCAGTAACTGTCCAACCGGACGATTCCCGTCAATCACTCGGCGCTCGAAATCTGCGGGAATATAGATACCCACCTCAATGCGGCCCTCATTGAGCAACTGTTCAAGCTCTTCTGGGCCCGAAGCGGCGCGGGTGACATTCACCACCTGACTGGCTTCAGCGGCGGCAACCACCTGACGCGATAAGCTGGTGTTAGCGTGGTCTGCCACCGCGGCATTGACGTTACGGACGTCAAGATCGATGGCATAGCCAAACAGCAGAATTTGTAACAGTGGCACGCCAACTATCATGCCGAAAGTCAGGCGGTCACGTTTTAGCTGGCGAATTTCCTTAAAGGCAATAGCAAGCAATCTACGCAGCATGGTCTTCTTCGCTTTGTTCGGAATTGAGTCGCGTGGCAACCACAAAGACATCCTCAAGGTTTGCCGTGACCTTTTCTACTTCCCCCTCTACGTCGGCTTCTTCAAGTTGCTCACGAACCAGTTTCGCAGGGTCCTCAATGTCTTTTGCGACAATAGCATGCAGACGTGTACCCAGTTGCGCGACGCTGTGGATGCCATCGGTGCCCTCCAGGCAATCGCGCGCCGCCCGCGGCGATGAAGTCATGATTTCGATCACCCCGGCGTTAATATCGCGCACCAGATCGCGCGGACGACCTTGCGCCACCAGGCGACCCCGGTCCAAAATGGCAAGGTTGTGACAGCGCTCGGCCTCATCCATGTAGTGTGACGAGACTAAAACCGTGGTGTCCTGCTCGGCGAGACTGAACAGAATGTCCCAGAAATCGCGACGACTTTGCGGGTCAACAGCGGAAGTTGGCTCATCAAGAATGAGCAGGCGTGGACGATGTAGGGTGGCGCCGGCCAGCGCCAGGCGTTGCTTCTGACCGCCACTTAAGGTGCCGGCGAACTGTGAGCGCTGCTCGGTAAGCCAGTATTCTTCAAGAGCGTCGTTGACGCGTTGTTTGATTTCACTTCGCGGAATATTGTACACCGTGCCTAAAAAGCGCAGGTTCTCGGTAACGGTCAGATCTTCATACAGCGAGAACTTCTGCGTCATATAGCCAATTGAGCGCTTGAGCTCCTCAGCCTGACCGGGCACTCGCAAACCAAGCACTTCAACCTCACCGGCGCTGGGTGTTAACAGGCCGCAGAGCATGCGAATTAGGGTTGATTTACCCGAGCCATTGGGCCCCAGAAAGCCATAAATTTTGGCCTCGGGTATTTCCAGGTCAACGTCGTCAACTGCGGTCAGGTCGCCGAACTGTTTGGTTAGCCCCGAGGCTTTAATCGCAATGTCTTCCTCACTCATTGCTTTGCTTTCCCGTCGCTTGCGGAATGGCCATGCGCACCGGAATGCCACTGGGCAGTTCGTCAGCGTTCTCCAGATCAATTTCCGTCAGGAAACTGAGCCGGTCGGCGTCATGCTCGGTCAGCGCGTAGTAGGGGGTAAACGCGGCATCGCTGGCCAGAAAACGAATTGTGCCCTGGCGTTCACCACGCCCATCGACCACCACGGTCACCCGATCACCGGTCTGCAACTGACGGTGCAGCGGCGCCGGAATATAGACCCGCGCATAAGGCCGCTGATCGGTCGCGCGTAGCACTACCAGCGGTGCGCCGGGCTGCGGCGTCTCGCGAAGTTCAAAGGGCAGGGCCTCAACTTGCGCATCGCGCGGCGCATGGTGCGATAAACGTTCAATGGTAAGTTGCTGCTGGCGCACTGCCGCCTCGGCCTCACGCACCGCGGCGCGCGCCTGTTCGAGCTCCTCGACGGTCGTGCCGTTAAGCAATGCTGCCAGTGCGGCGCGACTCACCTCAACCTCACCGGCTGCCTGCTCGCGAGTGTTACGAAGCGCGTCAAGTTGGCTCTGACTGGCCAGATTCTGCTCGTGCAGGCGGGCGACCCGCTGGAATTCTTCTTCAGCAGTTTCTAATGCGGCGTAGGCCGCATCGAGACGTGCCCGGGCCTCGTAAATACGCTCCTGACGCGGGCCGCGCACCAGTTCATCGAGGCGCCGCTGATTGCGCTCAAGCGCCGCTTCAAGCTGTGCCAGACGGCTTTGCGAGCGGCGCTGATCCTGCTCTATTAACAAATCACCTTCGCTGACCTGCTGCCCTTCGGTGACATGAATGGCGCTGATGGGCTCAGTCAGCTCCGCACTCAGCGCAATGCGATCGCGCTCCAGCGTACCGACCACGGGGTACTGCGGCGCGTCGTCACAGCCGGTAAGGGCCGCTAACAGGAGCAAAAGAAAGGCGAAGCGGATGCCGCGTGCCGCCATGAAGTGATTGTTTTGTTTCTGATTCTGTAGGTTCATACCCTTAACGAATAAACGAAATAGGTGCCGATAGCAAGGCGCGGGCTAAATCCAAACAGGTCATTGCCTGCATCTAAGGGGTAAGTTACTAAAAAAGGGCAGGCACAATGCGTCATATTTGCTTCATTCTCATTTTTATTCTGACACTGCTCCCGTTCAGCGCGAAAGCGACAGACATGCAGACTTTTCACGCGGAGATGGCTGCGTGGGATCAAACCTTTTTCGAGCGTTCATTTAATCAGTGCGATCTTGAATTTCTGCAGCGGCATCTCAGTGATAACCTGGTGTTTTATCACGATCAGGGCGGCGTACAGAACGCCGCGACTTTCCTGAAAAATACCCGGCGGGCCGTTTGTGCGCCGACCGGTCCCAAACCCACCCGGCAGTTAATACCGGGCAGCCTGCAAAGCTATCCGCTGTATGAAAATGGTCAGCTATATGGCGCAATTCAGCACGGTGAGCATGCCTTTTACCTTGCCGCAGCCAATGAAAAACCGCGCCTGACAAGTACCGCGAAATTTACCCATACCTGGCAGTTAAGTGATGCTAACTGGCGGCTGGTAAAGGTGCTTAGCTATGATCACCGAGCTCCTGAGGTGAACGAGCGGGAACTACTGAAAGCCTTGGCGCGCGCGAAGATGACCGCACTTGGCCTTGGGGTCATTAAGAACGGCCAGCTTGCCTCTACCGAGGTGCTTGGCACGCTCGACGGCACTGTGCCAGCTCCAGAGAACACTTTGTTTAAAGTGGCCTCGCTGACCAAACCCATTGTCACTATGGTGACTTTAAAACTGGTGCATGCTGGCAGATTATCCTTAGACGAGCCGCTTGCTGACTATTGGCGCGATCCGGACATTGCCGATGACCCGCGTACCGACTTACTGACCCCGCGCATTGTGCTTGCGCATCAGACCGGCTTTTATAACTGGCGGCGCTTGGCTGACAACGGCAAACTGACGTTTAACTATACGCCGGGCGAGGGCTTTGGTTATTCAGGTGAAGGGTTTGAGTATTTACGAAAAGCGTTGGAAGCGAAGTTCAGACAGCCCATAGAAACGCTGGCGCAGCAGTACGTGTTTGCCCCGGCAGGCATGACCGACACGCATTTCTGGTGGGACGAGACTGTGGATGAAAAGCGCTATGCCCGTCACTTTGCCGACAACGGTCAGCAACACCCGACGCCGAAGTATTATCAGGCGAACGCGGCGGCGAACCTTATTACCACGGTGCGTGATTATACCTTGTTTATGCAGTATATTTTTCAGCAACAACAGCTTATGCCGGAACTGTATGCCAAGATGGTCACCCGTGATCGCGAATTGGGTGAGCAGCATTATTTTGGTCTGGGCTGGGAAATTCTGGCCGATCTGCAAGCCGGTGAAGACGCAGTCTTGCACACCGGTAAAGATCCGGGTGTGAATGCCTTTGCGATATTCTTTCCGGCGTCAAAAAACGCCTATGTCATTTTAATGAACGGCGACAACTCTTTGCCGGTCATGGAACAGCTGTTACCCCAGTTATATTTGGGGGCAGCGTTATGGAACAGAAGGTAGCTTATGAATAACGAGGGAATTATGGTGCCGCTGATTTTTTTCTCGGCACTGGTGTTACTGGTCATGCTTTTGCTGGCTTATCAGTTGATTAAGAAGCGCACTTTTATCCGCTTGCTGGAGAAGAACAGTGACATGAGCCCGGCCTCGATTGAGGCCGTTGGGCGCTACCTGTTTGCGCCGAAAAATGATCAGCGCAAGGGCGTGTTTATGTTGGTCGTGGCTTTTGCTATCTGGGGCTTCTCGTGGACTGCTGAATTTCGCGGTGGCAACCTGGATCTCAACGACGCGTTAAACGGTATTGCCTTATTTCCGTTTTTTGCCGGTGTTGCGTATTTGATCCTGCATTATCTTGACCGTGACTGACCGGTAAATGCGCCAGTTCACCGATGCACAGTTAACTGCCATTGCGCAGGCAAGTGCTGATCGTTCAGCATTTGACGAGCTGTTTCGTCGGTATCAGCAGAAACTAAAAGGCTTTTTGCTAAGCAAAATGTCCGCTGCGGCGGCCGATGATGTGATGCAGGAAACCTACATAAAAGCTTTTATGAACATCAAAAAGTTTCGCGCTGAATCAGCGTTCTCCACCTGGCTGTTCGCCATTGCCATGAACGAATACAAGCAGTTTGTGCGTAAAGTGGGCGTTTTCGACAAATTAAAAGATGCGCTTTTTCGCCAGCCGCGCCTGGAACACAGTCAGCATGAGGTCGATGCCTTGATCGACTTTAGCAAGCGCGCAGCGGATTTAAGCGAAGCACAGTACAGCGTGTATGTGTTAAGCCGCGTGTACGGCTATTCACACGGTGAAATCGCTGGGCGTCAGGACATGCCCCTGGGAACGGTGAAAACTTATCTGCTACAAGCAGAGAAACGACTCAAGGTGAGCGCCAATGAGTAATCTTTCAGGCTTAAAACGTAAATTGCGTTTCTTTTTCTGGCGTCAGCGTCGACGCGCCATTATATGCTTTGCATTAGTCATTGCCGCTCTATTAGGTGCAATGGTGTTCGCTCCGCTGTGGGGCTGGGCAGCAGCGCTGGGGTTAGCTATAGTACTTGTGATGATGGTCAGTATTGACTGACACACCGGTGAAGGCACAACGCAGGAGAGCCCCCATGGATAAATTTATGCAGGCCGCCATTGATGAAGCGAAAAAAGGACTGGAAGAGGGCGGGGTGCCGATCGGCTCGGTGATTGTGCACAACGGTGAAATTATCGGTCGCGGACACAACCGCCGCGTGCAAAGCGGCAGCCCCATTCTGCATGGCGAAATGGATGCCTTTGCCGACGCCGGACGCCAGCCCGCGTCGGTTTACAAAGAGTGCGTGATTTACACCACCTTATCGCCTTGCACCATGTGCTCGGGCGCCATTGAACTGTACGGCATTCCCCATGTCGTGGTAGGAGAAAACCAAACTTTTATGGGCGCCGAAGGCCGCCTGCGCCAACTCGGCGTTAAAGTCGATGTTCTGCAAGACGCCACCTGTATTGACCTCATGAATACCTTTATTCGCAATCATCCCGAGCTTTGGGATGAGGATATCGGCAAGAGCTGATCAGCTTTTCCGATTAACTTCGATTGCTCATAGCCCCAGAATACAAACCACCTTTCCCGAATTGTAACCAACTAGTTGGTTTTTTATTGTAAATAAAATATTATCAATTTTTACGAGAACTGCTTAGGTAAGGGATTATGAAGAAGATCTTAATTTTGGGAGTTTTGGCGCTTTCGTTCTTTTCTGCTTCGGCGCACAGCTGTTCCTTTCGTATTAAAGGCGGCGACCTTATTCGCTGTGGCATGACAAAAATTGAAGTGATGGACAAAATCGGCCAGCCAAATCTGCGGGATAAAATTCTTTACACAAGCATTAAAATAAACAACACTTTACTTCATAAGACAACAATAATAACCACAAGATTCCTGCAAAAAGTACAAATGTCTGCCCAGCGGGGCACCCGCCGAGTCATGCCGATCATTCTCCTAGCCGAGGCGCTTTCGGGATGTTGGACGGTTTGAGATAAAATAGGTTTTATAAATAGGATTGGTAATAAGGACGTTGATATGAATATTGAAACTCTTTTTAATCTACTCTTCGAAGCTATCTTTTGGGTTGGAGCGCTCTCTTATATCTGGATGGTTTGGGATACTACAAAGAACAAAATATCTTACAACTGGTTAATCGGCGCATTTCTTTTATGGATAGTGGTAGTTCCTTACTACCTGGTTAAACGGAAGTCTCTCATTGAGAAAAGTCAGGAAGCGCCCGAAGAACACTCGAAGAGTCATCAAGTAGGCGCTTGGCTCTCGGTTATCGCTTGGGTTTTCTATCTCTCGTGGGCATCCAGTGATTCGACGAACTTTATGACCTGTAAGGAGGCAGTGGGAATTGCAAATGAACTTGCTATTGCTAACCTAGCTGATTTTCATGGAGTGCTTGAATCCAAAGTATCGTCCAAAATCGTTAATGTTTCGGAAGTTTACACTAGCGAAGCTGAACGCACCTGCAAAGGTGAGCTTCATTATCAAATTGATGGCTACGGTCGTGATGCTGAAATGCTGCGCTTTCGAACATATATTGATAATGGTGAACAATGGGTGCAGTTGCTCTAATTATTTTGTACGTAGGAATACCATCTAAGCTCATGAATTACATGGTGAATAGTTAAAGTTGATATTAACCTCCGCTCAGCATGAAACTAATCATACTCAAGTTGCTTTACTTTATTCAAAGGGGTTCTATGGCAGGATTTTTTTGGTGACCATCATAGAAACTGGCAACTATCAATTGAACGACTCTCGAAGTCCACACGAAAATGTTGATATTAGGTAATGAATATTCCAGTAGAGTGACTGTTTATGAATGAAGTGAAAAAAGCGTTTTTAGAGGATCTGGTAAATACGCCGCCTTGTAATCCCCCCATTTTAAGCAGCAGTTATTCGTAGAATTAATGAACCGCTTGCGTTAATTGTTTGGGCGGAATGCCTCCGATGGCCGTGTTAGGCCGCTCGTTGTTATAAAGCCAAAGCCATTGAGTGGCAAGTTCTTGTGCATGTTCGACGCTATCAAATAGATGTAAATCGAGCCATTCATGACGAACTGTTCGGTTAAATCGTTCGACATAGGCATTCTGTGTTGGCTTACCTGGTTGAATGTAAAGCATGGTGATTTGATGCTTCTCAGCCCAGTTTATCAGCTCACCCGAAAGGTACTCAGGACCATTGTCGCAGCGAATAGCAGCCGGTTTGCCTCGCCATTCAATGACTTGCTCTAAAGCTCGAATAACTCGAGCACTTGGCAACGACAGATCAACTTCAATGGTTAATCCTTCGCGGTTGTAATCGTCAATGACGTTAAAGGTTCGTAGTGAACGCCCATCAGCCAAGCTGTCGGACATAAAATCCATCGACCAGACTTGATTCATTGCTGTTGGCACGCTTAAAGCGTCTGGTTTGTCGCGTCGTAGGCGACGCTTGGGTTTGATTCGTAAGTTCAGCTCTAACTCGCGGTAAATGCGATACACGCGTTTGTGGTTCCATGGAAACCCTTTTACGTTACGCAAATGCAAGAAGCATAAACCAAAACCCCAGCGCTTCTGTGCGGTGGTTAAGCGTAGCAACCAATCAGCAATCACAGCGTTTTCATCGCTGAGTTTGCTTTGATAGTGGTAACAGCTCGTACTAATACCCATGCAAACACAGGCAAAACGAACGCTAATACCATGACGTTGAATGGCAGCTTGCGCCATCTCTTTGCGCTGAGATGGCTTTACAGCTTTCCCTCAAGAGCTTCCTTGCGGATCTCAGCCTTGAGTCGCTCTTCGGCATACATTTTCTTGAGGCGTTTATTTTCGTCCTCAAGCTCTTTGAGACGCTTCATCATCGATGCGTCCATGCCGCCAAACTTGGCGCGCCATTTATAAAATTGAGCTGAGCTCATGCCGTGTTCACGGCAAAGCTCTGGAACGGGAACACCGTTCTCGTTTTGTTTCAGAATCGCTAAGATCTGACTGTCTGTGTATCGTGATTTGCGCATAGAAAACTCCTTCGTTTTAGTTTAACGGAATTTTCTACTTATAACTGCTCCGATTTTTCGGGGGGGATTACAGCCTGATTTGGTGGCGTCCGTGTGGATATTAAATCGCACGCCATACCCTTTTGATGGCGATACACGACTATATGAGAATTGGCGTCGAGAGCTAGCGCAAAGAATTGAAGTAGACTCTTCGGAGATCGTTATTATTGGAAGTAGCGCATTCGGCGTTAGTTTAAACCCAAACAAAAATTTTCGCGCGTTTAACGGCCGATCAGATATCGATGTTGCGGTTATTTCGGACTATTTCTTCACTTTATCCTGGCGTTATTTGAGAAACTTAGGCGCCGGCATACACGGCTTGCCTCAGCCTGCCAAGCAGTCTGTTCGCGATCATGTTCAGAAGTATATCTATTGGGGAACAATTGCAACAGATAAACTGCTTCCGTACCTGCCATTTGGAAAGAGGTGGTTAGAGGTTTTGGATGAGATGTCAAATATCGCTCCGACGGTGGGACGAGATATAAAAATCAGAGTTTATAAAGATTTCGATAGCCTTAGGTCTTACCAAGTTAATAATCTGAAGCACCTAAGGGCTCAAGAGTTAGAAAAGGGGTTGTGATATGTCCAGATTTCTAAATACGACAAATAGAACTATCGTTTGGTTTAAAAAAACAAATGATGCTGGTGACCTTCAAATGAAGCCACCATTCCAAAGGAATCCGGTTTGGACTTGGCCACAAAAGAGCTACCTTATCGATAGTATATTGAATGGATATCCTGTTCCGGAAATTTATATGCAGGAATTCGTCGATGAAGATGGAAATGAGCAGCATATCATTATCGACGGTCAACAGAGAATTAGAACTTGCTTGGATTTTATCGAGGGCAAGTTCTTTATAAAAGAAGATGAGTCCCCCACATGGGGCGGAATGTCCTTTGATGACCTATCAGGAGACGATAAAAAAAAGATTTTTGGTTATATATTTATAGCTAGAATATTACCCGAAATGTCTGATGATGCTATTCGAGGTATTTTTCAAAGATTGAACAAGAACGTTGTTGCCCTAAATAAGCAAGAGCTTAGACAAGCTACTTATTGGGGGCCGTTTATAACTACAATGCAGGAGATATCTAACTACAACTATTGGAGTACTACAGGGATATTTACTCCACTTAATGTCCGTCGAATGATGGATGTAGAGTTTATTTCTGAGCTGGCTATCGCTGTCATTCACGGGCATCAAAATAAGAAAGAAAATATTGATCGATACTATCAAGAATATGAAGATGATTTTGAACAAAGAGATGATTTAATTTCTGTAATAGCCCCCATTTAAAACGGACACTCATTAGTTAAGCGATAGGCTTAGACCTATCTTTAAGGAGTGTCTATGGAGCGCATTGAAATTTTTACTGGCGAACAACGTCGTCGTCGTTATACTCCGCAAGAGAAAGCCAAGTTTGTTGCCATGA
>NZ_PIPY01000009.1 GCF_003987065.1 Pseudidiomarina insulisalsae
AGTTTTCTGTCAAGCCTTTCGGCATAATTTTTTCTGACTGAAAACTTCTGCTTTTGGCGGCTTCGTTGCCTGCCTCAAGCGTGGAGCGCATTTTAGAGATTTAACTTGCCACGTCAAGCGCCTTTTTGAAGTTTTTGCGTGTTTTTTTGCTGACTGCTGGTTTGTTGTGCAGATCGGTCGGTTTTTGTATCAGCTCGCCAGATATAAGGCTTTCTGCTACCCTTTAGAGTTACATTCAGGATCAAAAAGATAACAATTTAAGAGGTAAACGCCCATGAAAGGAGATATTCGTAGTTATCGGGGTATCGCGCCGACGTTTGGTGAGCAGGTCTATGTCGATCCGAGTGCGGTGTTGGTCGGTGATATTACCTTAGGCGACCATAGCAGTATCTGGCCATTGGTGTCTGCCCGTGGCGACGTAAACTTTATAAAGATTGGTGCCCGGACCAATATCCAGGACAACTGTGTATTACATGTCAGTCGTAAAAGTAGCGGCCACCCCGAAGGCCACCCGCTGATCATTGGTGACGATGTCACCGTAGGCCATCATGTCATGTTGCATGGTTGCACTGTTGGTTCCCGTATTCTGATCGGTATGTCGGCTATTATTATGGACGGCGTTACCGTGGAAGATGATGTGATCATTGGCGCGGGAACGCTAGTCCCACCAGGTAAGACATTGCGTAGTGGTTACCTGTATGTGGGTAGTCCAGCGAAAGAGGCGCGACCGCTGACAGAAGAAGAACGGGCGTTTTTGCCAGCTTCTGCAGAAAATTATGTGCGTCTTAAAGATGACTATGCGGAGAATGTCGAGTCGGTTTAAGGACGCTGACAACAGTTAATGAAAGTCACGCGAGCGTTTACCTTTTAATTCAAGTTGCGCCAGCAATGGCGCTCCATCTTCTAAACGTCCGGCGATAACATGAATGACATCGCCATGAATCTCTACGGTGCCTACCACTTTGAGCAGCTTCACAGTCAGGTATTCCTGGCGCTGAGCGCGGGCCGTCGCTTGCCAGACCACCACGTTCACCATGCCGGTCTCATCTTCTAAAGTAATAAAAGTGACCCCGCCTGCGGTGCCCGGACGCTGGCGGCACGTCACCAGCCCCGCCACCTGCACAATTTGCTGGTGACGACAGTTTGCCAGCTCCGCAGCCGTGCGTACCCCTCGGAGCAACTTACGTTCGCGGAGTAAAGCCAGCGGATGACGGCGAATGGATGCGCCCAGCACGCGGTAGTCGGCGGCCAGGTCTTTTACTTCAGAGGGGGGAGGCAGTTGAATGGCATCATTGCTGACCGCATCGGCATTCCCATCAACAAATAAAGGTAACTGTTCCGCTTGCTCAGCCAATGTTTGCCATTGGCTTTGGTAGCGATGCCCGGCAATTTTCTTTAATGCATCGGCGGCGGCCAGCCGCTGTAATAAAGCCGGGCTGGCACCGGCCTGACGCAGCGCACTTAACGAGGTAAAGCCCGCTGCGGGGCGCCGGGCGAGTAACGCCTGCACTTGTGATTCAACCAAGCCACGCACCAAACACAAGCCAAGACGTAACGCCATGCCGTTTTGCATCGGCACCAGTTGATGTTGCCAGGCGCTGGTTTGGATATCGACCGGCAAAATTGCCACGTCATGGCGGCGCGCGTCCTGAATCAGTTGATCGGCTGAATAAAAACCCATCGGTAAACTGTTCAATAACCCACAATAAAATGCGGCCGGGTAATGATACTTAAACCATGCTGAGGCATAAGCTAAGTTGGCAAAACTAGCCGAATGTGACTCAGGGAAGCCGTACTCGCCAAAACCACAAATCTGCTGGTAAATACGCTGGGCAAAGTCAAGCCGATAGCCACGCTCTTGCATACCGGCAATCAGGCGTTGCTCAAACTGCTGCAACTCACCAGTGCTGCGCCAGTTGGCCATGGCGCGGCGTAATTGATCAGCCTCACCGCCACTAAAGCCCGCTGCCACCATCGCCAGTTTAATCACTTGTTCCTGAAAAATCGGTACGCCCAAGGTGCGCTCGGTGACTTGCCGTACTTCTTCACTGGGGTAGGTGACTGCTTCTTCACCCGCACGGCGGCGCAAATAGGGATGCACCATGTCGCCCTGAATGGGACCCGGCCGCACAATGGCAATCTGCACCACCAGATCATAAAAGGTGGCAGGGCGCAGCCGTGGCAACATATTCATTTGCGCGCGCGATTCGATCTGAAATACACCAATGGAGTCGGCGCGTTGCAGCATCTGATAGACCTTCGGGTCCTCGGTGGGGATACTGGCTAAATCAAGCGGCCGCTGGTAATGCTCTGCCACTAATTGCAACATGCGCCGTAGCGCCGACAACATGCCCAGCGCTAACACATCGACCTTGATCAGCTTTAAGGTTTCTAAATCGTCTTTATCCCATTGAATGACCGTGCGATCGGCCATGCTGGCATGTTCAATCGGCACCAGATCGGCCAGCGGACCCGCAGCAATAACAAAACCGCCGACATGTTGTGACAAATGCCGCGGAAAGCCACGCAGCTGTTCCGTCAGTTGCAACAGCCATCGTCCTCGTTCGGTTTGCGGTAAACCTTTTTGGAGCAAGGCCAGCTGTTCATGCCAGGGGGTGTCCTGATCACGACGGTCAATTTGCCGCAGGTAGTGACCAAGCTCTTGTTCATTAAACCCCAATGCCTTGCCGACATCACGAAAGGCACTGCGTAAGCGGTAACGGATCACGGTCGCCGCCAGTGCAGCACGATCACGACCGTACTTCTTATAAATGTACTGAATGACTTCTTCGCGCCGCTGGTGCTCAAAGTCCACGTCAATATCGGGCGGCTCGTCACGCTCTTTTGAAATAAAACGCTCAAACAGTACGTCAATTTGATCAGGATTCACCGCCGTAATTTGCAGGCAATAACACACCACTGAGTTCGCCGCCGAACCCCGACCCTGATATAGAATGCCGCGCTGCTGGGCAAACTGCACAATGTCGTGAATGGTTAAGAAGAAATACTCGTACTTTAACTCGGCAATAAGGCTCAGCTCTTTTTCCAGTTTTGCCTGCACGTCACTGCGCAGGCCCTCGGGAAAGCGCTGTTTGGCGCCTGCATAGGCAAGCTGACGCAGGTACTCTGTGGCGCTTAAGTCCGCAGGAACAAGCTCAGCAGGGTACTCATAGCTAAGCTCACTCAATTGAAAGTTACACTGTGCAACAATGGTATCGGCCGCGCGCAACCACTGTTGCGGGTAGCAGCGCTGTAATTGCGCCGCCGAGCGTAAATAGTGCTCGGCATTGGGCCTTAGCTCAGCTCGTACCTCCGTTACTGTTTGCCGGTGCCGGATGGCGGTCATCACATCATGTAGCTGTTGCCGTTCAGGCGCAGGATAAAGTACCTCGTCAACGGCTACCACCGGCAGTTGGCTGACATGTTGGTAATGCTGATAAGTACGCACTTCGCGCACATCATTCGCTTGATAATGCCGCGCATAGGCCAGCCATAAACGCTCGGGGAAAGCGCTACGTAGTTTTGTCATCTGCGTACTAAAATAGTGCTCCTCAGGCCGCCATAACAGTAAACAATCATCCAGCCCCTGCAAGAAGTCGTCAAGCGCAACCTGGTAGCTGCCTTTCGCGCAGCGGCTGCGGCCCAGACTGATCAAGCGGCAAAGCTGGCCGTAGCCTTGCCGGTTTTGCGCTATCACAATTAAGGTGCCCAATTCAGGCACCACAAAGAAGCTGCCGATCAGTAACTGTAAGTCGTTAGTGACACCTTTCATGGCCACAAAAGCACGTACCACTCCAGCCACCGAGCATTCATCGGTAATCGCCAGCGCCCGGTACTCTAATTGCACAGCGCGCTCAATATATTCGTGCGGGTGCGCAGCGCCATACAAAAAGCTGTAATTGGTGACGCAGTTCAGGGCACTTGGCCGCCACTGAGGAGTGCTATTAACTGTACCAGCCATGCAAATACCACTGCTCGTTGCTTTCATTGCTTTGTTGATTTGCACACGTACGATAGATCCAGCCTTGTCGCTGCCAGCGATCAAGCGCTATGAAATAGTCACGCACCATACTCTGGCCGTCCCACCAACCACTTTGAATACGTTCGGGGCCCCATTGCAACTGCCAGTCGCTGATATTAATCGGCTCGGCATCGGACAATAACCATAAGGGCCTTGGCAGGTTTGCTGATGTCGTTTTCGCTGCATTCTTCTCCGCCGCAAGACCGACAGAGGCTCCTTCAGCCTGCCACTGCTGGGCTAATTCAGGCCGCCAGTCCTGTACCAGTTGCGCTTGCTGCACGGCTTGCGTGCCAAGTCGTGCCTGTAATTTACCGATCAAGCCCTGTAAGCGCCGCTGTTCATTGCGCTGGGCGTGGGCGTCTTGCTGCGCTGGCAACCAACTTCCGTGTTGCGCTTCGCGCGCAGTAAAGCCTTCGGACCGTAAACTGATTTCCAGCGCTGGTGTAGTTAATTGCTGGCGTTCGAGCTGCAGTTGTACCAGTTGCAACATGTCACGCTGTCGCCATAAGGGCAGGGCAAACGCCACACGAACAAAGGTTTGTTCCTTATTGCGGTGGTGGGCCACAAGCGCAAACTCACTGACGCTCAGTTGCCGTACCTGTAAAAAGGCCTCTAGTTGCTGCAACAAGCGTCGCAACGGAAACAGCAGTTGCTGCCAACTGGCGACTTCGGTCAGTAAATCCAGGCGCTCATGGAAGCGCAGGGGCGGGCGATACCATTCTTGCGGCGGTAACAGCTCACCTTTGAGTTGCGCCATATAACTGAGCATACTGCGGCCAAAGCGCGCACCGAGTTCAGCCACCGGCAATTGCAACAGTGGTGCCAGCTGTTCAATACCAACTTCTTGTAACTGCTGCTGTTGCTGCGGCGGTAATAAGCTCTGCGTTATCGCAACCTGGCCAAGTGCCTGCTGCAATACCGCTTTATCGGCACTAAGCAAGCTGGTGCCGGACTGCGCCAAAATGCGGGCTACCAAAGGGCTATAGCCCGCAGCCACAACATACTGCACGGCAATGCCGCGCAAGCGCCGTTGCAATTGCCGCTGCACCCCGGCATAGCCGCCATACATACGCTGCAGATCATGCACGGCCAGCAATAAGCCTTGCGGCGGATACAGTGCAATCTGCGCAATGTCCTGATGCAGCCACTGCGCCAGCCGTCTGAGTACCAAGGTTTCACGGGCTTCGTCGTAATCACGCTGCTGCAAATCAGGTAGCAAGGTACTTGCCATTACTTCGGCCATACCCAGACGCACGCCAGCATCCATTGCCGCGCGATTCGCTTGCACCACCTGTCGCCGCCGCTGCCCGTCGCTGCTACACAGCACCTGTGGCTGTTGCCGCTGCACTTTGCTCTGCAAGCTCAGTTGCTCATCGAGCAGCAACTGCGGCACATGCAAGAACCACCAAAGCTTGGTCTGACTCATGCTGATAACCGTCGGCGCTCTGGCAGGTGGCGCGCTACGTTGCAAGGGAAGGCGGGCAACGGCCAACCGGCGCGACGCTTGAGTACAGCGACCTGAAGTTGCTCGGAAGCCCAGCTGAGTTGCAAGCGGTTCACATAAGCACGCGCTTCGGTGGTTTGCTGCCAGGGCGTGATAACAAAAGCCATCTGCTGGTGCCTGGCAGCACTTTGTTGCAACCGCCGTACGGCGCTGGCGTCAATACTGTCAAACCACGCGACTACCGCGCCCAGCGCTTCGCTTTGCAGCGCTTGCTCAAAGGCCCATAAGGCTTGCTTAGGGTCGCTTTCTTGTAGCCACAACGGCGCTTGCTTTAATTGTTGGTAACGCAAACCCGGCCAATAGGGCTGGCAAGGCGGGTTCAACCACAGACAAGGTTTTTCCTGCGCCAGCAACACGGGGAGCAACAAGGCCAACTCGCCCTGAAAATGGTGCTGAACCTGTACTTCATGCACTGCGCCGCGTAGCCAACCGCCGCCCAAGCGCCGATCAAGCTCTGCCCAACCACTACTGACTAATTGCTCTGGTGCTAACTGCTCAGCGGCCTCGCGCCCCTGCCAGACCCATCCTTTGTGCACCAGTTCTTGTAAGGGATGTGCCATAACAACCTCGCAAATACTGTATAAATATACAGTATAACTGTAGCTGTTTTTTTCGACACTGGCAAGTTCGTCTGTCGTAAGCTCAATACGAATTTTAAGTTGAGCATTTCACTGCAATTTCCGTATGATGAGACGATACTTTTTTGGTCGGAACCGCTTATGCTTACGCTTTTATTAGCGCCTTTTCGCGTCATCATTAACTTCATTTTCGGGGCACTCGCCACCGCCATAATAGGTATTTTGGTGATCCTGGTAGGGTTACCGAAATTACTGCTACCGATTCCGGCGGTACAACGCGGCTTATCAACGTTTGCTAATGCGCTGTTCCGGTTGTGGGGCTATGCCATGTCGATGATGTTCCGCCTGACCCAGCCCATGCACTGGCATATTCATGGTGACGCGCAGCTACATCGCGACCGCTGGTATATGATCTTATGTAACCACCGCAGTTGGGTGGATATTTTAGTGCTGATGCACCTGGCTTCCCGCAACATGCCCATGCCGCGTTTTTTCTTAAAGCAGCAGTTGTTCTGGATACCCATTATTGGCCTGGGTTGCTGGACACTGGATATGCCGTTTATGAAGCGCTACAGTCGCGAGCAGATTGCCCGCAAGCCGCAGTTAAAAGGTCGGGATATTGCTACCACGCAGAAGAAATGCGCCAAATTCCGGCATATTCCTACCACGGTGATTAATTTCTGCGAGGGCACGCGTTTTACACCGGAAAAGCACCAACGTAAGAACAGTTCGTTTAAACACCTTCTGCCGCCGAAGGCCGGTGGCACGGCATTCACCTTGCAAACCATGGGTGAACAATTTGACGCCATTCTGGACATTACTATTGTCTATCCGTCGGATAAGCGTCCCGCGGTGTGGCTGCTGCTAAGTGGGCAGCTGCGCGATATTTACGTAAACGTCGAGACCATTCCAATGCAGTCGGAGCTGATTGGCGATTACTTTAATGATGCGGAGTTTAAAGACAGCTTCCAACGCTGGCTGAACCAGCGTTGGCAGCATAAAGATGAAGTGTACGAAAAACTTATTTCTCGAGCAGATAACCCGCCGCAGCAATAAAGTCATCGGCAAAGTTCTGGCTTTCGCTGAAACCCTGTGGAATCAGCTTGTATTTGCCATTCACGATGAAGGTTGGCGTTGAGTTGACACCGTAGTTCGAGGCCTCACGGTCCATTTTATTGGCCATACCGCGTACTGCGAAGCTGTTGATCATCTTTTTGAAGTCATCTTTGGCAACGCCATTGGTGGCAAAAATAGCGGCAAAGTCCTCCTCGCTGCCAATCATATTGCCTTGGGCGAAGTTACGCTGAAAAATAGCCGCCGAAATCTCTTTTTCTTTGTCCAGTTGCTGCGCCAGCGCCCAAGCCTGATTCATCATCATGCCCTGGCCTTTGTAATTGATAAACGACACATGTGACTTTTCAAAGGCATTCGGATACTTCTCAGCCATCGCCTGTGCAATCGGCTCAAAGCGATAGCAAGCGCCACAGAAAAACGAGAAGAACTCTTTGATTTCTGGCTCGTCGGTGCCTTGCTCGGCAATCACCTCATAGTGCACACCTTCTTCAAACTGCTGTGCAGCTACGGGAAAGACCATCAGTGCCAGAACGGCAAACAACAACTTCTTCATAGTTGATTCCTGTTTTTACAATTAAAGTTTCTAAGTTAACGATTAAAATTCGGCCGCAGCTCAAGCGGCGCTTCCTGTAATGCCGCAAACTGCTCTTTTAGTACCAGCACCTGTTGTTCCCAGTAACGTTGCTCGGCAAACCAGGGAAATGCCCGTTGAAATGCTGCGTCTTCCCAGCGCCGTGCCAGCCACGCCATGTAGTGTATGATGCGAAAACCGCGTAAGGGTTCAATCAGACGCGTTTCACGTTCGTCAAAATCACAGAATTCTTCATACCCGCTGACCAACGCATCAAGCTGTTGCCAGCGCTGTTGCCGATCATCCCCCGCCAACATCATCCACAAGTCCTGTACTGCCGGCCCGGTCATGGCATCATCGAAATCGACAAAGGTGAGCAGGTCATCGCGCAACAGCATATTGCCAAGATGGCAGTCACCATGCAATCGCTGTTGATCAAAACCACTGAAGTCAACCGTAAGCAGCGTCTCACTTAACGGCTCGGCAATAGCCCAGAAGGCGGCTTGTAAATTGTCCGGAATAAGCTCGGTCTGGCGCAGGGTAACTAAGGAATCACTAACGAAATCGGTGGCATTAAGCTGTTTACGATGGTGAAATTCGCCTTGGCGGGCCACCGCATGCAAACGACCTATTTGCCGCCCAATACGCTCTAGCTGGTCCAGGTCGCCTGGCTCCACCGCACGTCCACCCACACTGGGAAACACGCTAAAGCGATACCCTTCGTAGATATGCAAAGTGGTGCCGTTTAAGACCAAAGGCGCCACCGCCGGCACATCGTCGTCGCGCAACTCGGTAGTAAAGGTATGCTCTTCTAAAATCTGGGCATTGCTCCAGCGGGCCGGGCGATAAAACTTCGCCACGTAGCGGCGCTGATCATCGGCAACGAACTGATAGACCCGGTTTTCGTAGCTGTTCAGCGCCAGCAGGCCAGACATGGGATCAACCCCGGCACTGGCCAGCGCGTTGGCAATGAGATCAGGCGTCAGCCCGGTAAAGCTAAAGTCCGTCGCCGCGTCCGTCGCATTATTCATAGAGGAAACTCGTTACCCGGTGCTCAGTCACTTCACCGTCAGCCCGGGTGACAATAAAGCGAATATTATGTACACGTTCGGTGACCTCATCCGGGTGCACCGCTAACGTCAACGGAACCGTTGCAATGCTGCCGCCTTCAATCGTAACCGACGTATTGCCGGTCAGGCGGGTGCGGTCAAAACCAGCCACACTAATCTCAAAGGTCTGTGTCAGTTGCGACTTATTGAGTACTTTCAGGGTGTAAACGTTTTGTACCCAGCCTTCCATGCTAATGCTGTAAAGCTGATTGCGATCACGCAGTACATCCACTTCCAAAGGCTTGCGCGTCGAAATGTCCCAGACCAGCAGGGCGGTCATAGCGATCATCACCACAAAATAACCGACCGCCTTAAAGCGGGTTTTACGAGTGCGTCCGCCTTGCAGGTTGCGCTCGGTGGTAAAACGGATGAGTCCGCGCGGATAATTCATTTTGTCCATGACATCGTTACAGGCATCGACACAGGCACCACAGTTAATGCACTCATATTGCAGGCCGTTACGAATATCGATGCCGGTCGGACATACCTGCACGCACATATAACAGTCAATGCAGTCACCCAGACCTTGCTCTTTATGATCAGCTTTACGAGCCCGTGGTCCACGCGGCTCGCCGCGGTTGGGATCATAGGAAACCGTAATCGTGTCCTGGTCAAACATGGCTGACTGGAAGCGCGCGTACGGGCACATATGCGTACACATGATTTCGCGCATCCAACCGGCATTGCCATAGGTACAAAAGGTAAAGAAAAGCACCGAAAAAATCGCCCAGAAGCCAGCGTCAAAGGTCCAGAACTCCACAAACAGCTCACGGATATCGGTAAAGTAGCCGACAAAGGTCATTGCGGTAAGCAGCGCGACCAGCAGCCAGGCGGCATGTTTGCCCGTTTTACGCCACAATTTGTCGAAGTCCCATGGACGACGATCCAGGGCAATTTGTTTATTGCGCGGCCCTTCGAACTTCTTCTCTATATACATAAAGATGAAGGTCCAGGTGGTTTGCGGACACATGAAACCACACCACACACGACCATACAGCGTGGTCACGAAGAACAGTGCGAAGGCCGCCACAATGGATATCCAGGCAAGAATGGTCAGGTCCTGAGGCCAGAGTGTCATGCCAAAAATGCGAAAGCGCTGGTTGGCAATATCGAGCAGCACGGCCTGATCACCGTTCCATTGCAGCCAAGGAATGGCCGCAAACACGAATAACAGCAGGAAGCCGAAGATGCGCCGGAAATACTCCAGCTTACCTTTGACATCGCGCACATAGATGCGGCTGCGAGGTGCGTAGTCGTTATTCTTCTTGTTGGGATCGGGGCGTTGGATCTTGACCTGATCCGCCGCCATCACTTTCACTTTCTGCTCCATAACCGTACGTCACCCTCAGCTATTTCCACAAGATATGCGGGGATTATACGCTCATTTTTTGACAAATATCAGTGATAGAGATCAATCCAGCTGTGCATTCTACTTGCCACTTTTGCCGGTCAAGGCTAGTACCGACTGCAGAAGGACATTGGTTCCCGCTTCGACATCATGCCAGTGCGACCATTCATCCGGAGCGTGACTGACGCCATTCACCGACGGAATAAAAATAAGTCCGGCCTCGGTGATTTCACCCAGAAATTGCGTGTCATGCCCGGCGCCACTGGGCATACGCTGATAGCTGTAACCCATCTCCTGAACTTGTTTCTCAATCAGATCCGTCAACGATGGCGAGCACGGCTTGGGCGCCAGCCAGCTAATTTGTTCATACTCGAACATTAACCGATGCTTCCGTGCAATCGCAGAGAGTGCTTTACGGCAGGCATTGGCAATTTCCTCCATGACTTTTTCATCGGTATCGCGTCCGACAACGGTGAATACGGCCTCGCCGGGAACGGTATGCGGTGCACCTGGCTTCAGTTCTACCTTACCTACCGTAATGCGAGTCTTATCGGTGCCGTTTTCAGCGATAATGCGCTCAATTTCGTGCGCAAAATCAGCGAGTCCCATAAACGCGTCGCTACGCATGTGCATAGGTGCTGTGCCGGCGTGATCTGGCTTGCCGCGTAAGTGAACGATCCAGTTGAAGACGCCTGAAATACCCTCAACCACACCAATTTGGACGTTGTCCTGAAATAGTACCGGTCCTTGCTCAATGTGCAGCTCAAGAAACGCTTTTAACTGCTCGGGGCGCCACGCAGCATTAAGCGCATCCATTGCGTTGAGGCCCTGCGCTGCCATTGCATCTTTTAAATACAGGCCATCGGCGTCATGCGCCGACATTAACCAGTCCGGATTCAGTTGACCCGCTATCGCCTGCGACCCAAGCATGCCGCCAAAGCGGCCTTCCTCTTCGGCCGTCGCCACACCCCACACTGGGGTTTCGCTGACCACCTGATGATCATCCAGCGTTTGCATCACCTCCAAAGCAGCAATAACGCCTAATGAACCATCGAATATGCCGGCCGCAGGCACTGAGTCAATATGCGAGCCCATCAGCACCGCAGGGCGGTCCAGCGTGCCGCGTCCGAAAAAGACATTGCCGGCGCCGTCCATATAAGTGTCATAGCCGGCCGCTTTAGCCTTTTCCTGCAGCCACTGGCGACTTTGCATGTCGGAATCACTGAAACCGAGCCGATACACGCCGTGGTCATTTTCGTTGTAGCCGATTTTGCCAAGTTCAAGCAGGTTGGCTTTCAATCGCTCACAATTGATCTGCATGGGAACCTCGCTGGTTACTGGATATTAGATATTGGTTATAAAAGCTTAGTAAACGAGCAGCGATTAGCGAATAGCGAGCAAAAAAAAAAGCCCGGCGCGAAGGCCGGGCGAAAGGGTTATAACAACCAGATCTCAGGGAAGTCGATGGGTAATCTACCCCATGACGATGACAAACATGTGACAGTTGCCGAATAATTTTTAAGCGATTCGGCGCGCAGTGGCTGCTGCGTTCAGTACCGCAGCCATTTTGATCGAGTTTTGAATCACTTGCGCTGAGATGTCATGCTTGAGCAGCACGCCAACGTGTGAATCAATGCACATACCACAGCCGTTTAGTGCAGAAACAGCCAGTGAGTACAACTCGAAATCAGCTTTATCAACGCCAGGGTTCGCCATGCCGTTCATGCGCAGGCCAGCTGGCATTTTGCTGAACTGCTTATCAGTGCTTAAGTGCAAAAAGCGATAGTAGACGTTGTTCATTGCCATCAAAGTGGCGGCCAGTTTCGCGGCGCCAATGACGTTTTCTTCAATTTTGCCGTCCGCCTCTGCTTCAACGGCAGCAATCAAATCAGCATCGCCAATGGAATAAACCAATGACAGGGCGGTGCCGAAGAACTGGGTCGGGGTCATGCCCGAGGTGTCAACATTGCCGAAAAGGTTCGACAGGTTCAGCTTGGTGTCTTTGCCGTGGTCGCCCAAGCCTTGTTTGTAATCTGCAATGCTCATTCAAATTCCTCCGTAAAAAAAGTGCCGCCGTAGCGGCACTCAAAGTGACATCACAAAAAATGTGGGGGTTATGATGTCGCTTACAGGGTTTCGCCACCCAGCGCGCGGTTACATGGGCACAGCTCGTCGGTCTGCAAGCCATCAAGAATACGCACGATTTCAGCTGGGTTACGGCCTACGTTCAGGTTGTTCACTGACACGTGTTGGATAACGTTGTGCGGGTCAACAATGAAGGTTGCACGCAAGGCAACATTTTCAACCTGATCACGTACGCCCAGGCCGTCGACCAGTGAACCGTTGTCAGCAAATGAATACTGATTCAGGCTTTTCAGGTCAGGGTGCTCACGGCGCCATGCCAATTTCACAAACTCATTGTCGGTGCTACCGCCCAGAACGACTGCGTCACGGTCCGCAAACTCTTCGCTTAACTTGGCAAACTCGACGATTTCAGTCGGGCACACGAAAGTGAAGTCTTTCGGATAGAAGAAAATAATTTTCCATTTGCCCTCGAAGCTTTTGTTGTTAATCGTTTCAAATGCGCTTTCGCCATTTTCTTCTGGCATGTTGAAGCCTGGTTTTGCTGCTACAACTGAAAATTCTGGTAATTTATCGCCTACAGTTAACATCTAAGTTGTCTCCTTGGTTTAGATTAAATAATCAGTAAGTTGCGCGGTGCCTCTTGGGACATCGCTACGTTACGGGGAGCATAGTAGGGGGTTAAATGAATTTGTTAAAACGAATAAATCGAATTATAGTAATCGGAAAATATGATTAAACCATTTGAGCAACGCATTCGAGGCTGTTGATGAGCAAATTACCCAGTTTAAAAAACCTTAGTTACCTAATGGCGCTGCATCAGCATCAGAATTTTAATCGCGCTGCGCAGGCTTGCCATGTCAGCCAGTCGACACTTAGCAGCGGTATTCAGAACCTTGAAGAGCAGCTTGGCTGTCAGTTAATTGAGCGCGATCACAAGTCATTTCTATTTACCGGTATGGGCGAAGAAATCGTGCGTCAGGCACGAAGCATTCTTACCGAAACGGAAGAACTGCTGCACTTTGCTCAAAGCCAGGGCAAAACGATGGAGGGCCCGTTGCGCCTTGGGTGTATTCCTACCATCGCGCCATTTTTACTGGGTGATTTGAGTAAGTTCGTGCATCAGCATCATCCCAAACTGCAACTGAATATTCGCGAAGACACCACGCAAAATCTTTTGCAACTTTTGCGCAATGGCGAGCTGGACGTCTTGATTTTAGCCTTACCGATGGACCTGCAGGGCAATCAGAGTTACCTGCTCGGGCGCGATCCGTTCAAACTGGTGATGCATAAGTCGCTCGCGGAGAATCTGCCGGAGCCGGTGATTTATGATCAGTTGCCTGATGGATCGATCTTTTTGCTGGAAAAAGAACACTGCCTGACCGGCCATGCTGTGGCAGCCTGTGAACTGGCCGATTCAAATAAGATCAATCCTTTCACCGCGACCAGCTTACACAGCCTGGTGCAAATGGCGGATGCTGGCTTTGGCGCCACTTTTATTCCGCAAATGGCCATCGACCACGGCATTTTACAAGGCACCGATCTGGTAGCGCTGCAGCCCAAAGGACAGCAGGCAGCACGTGATATTGGCCTGGTGTATCGCGCAACGACAAATCGGCGTCAGACGTTTCGTAAGTTCGGGGAAATTGTCGCCGACTTGTTACCTGAACGCACTTTGCAGTGAATCAGTCCGATTTTATGAATCCAAATCAGAAGTTTGACTATAGTAATAGCTACATCCAGAGCATTTAAGGAGCACACTATGTTGCACAACCTGTTCAAACCCGCTGCACTGACACTGGCTGCAGCCAGCTTGTTTGCCGCCAGCAGCGTTGCCGCCGAAACGAAAGAGAATGACGCGACCGCAACGACTGAACGCCACAAAGTGAAAGCCACGACAATTACTGAAAATCTCGAATTTCCATGGGGCATCGACTTTCTGCCCAATGGTGACGCGCTGGTGACAGAAAAGCCAGGCACCTTGCGCCGGGTCGGAATGAACGGCGTGATTAGCAACGCCATTACCGGGGTACCTGACGTGGTTTATAAAAGTCAGGGCGGGCTGCTTGACGTCGTGATCGACCCGAATTATGAAGACAATAACTGGGTCTACTTGAGTTATGCTGAGCCGGCGCCAGAAGGCGAGGAGGGCAATAGTACGGCCGTCGCGCGTGGCAAGCTGATAGGCAATCACCTGCAGGAAGTCGAAGTTATTTTTCGCGGTCAACCTAAGTATAAAAGCAACGCACACTTCGGTTCGCGCTTAGTGTTCTCGCCGGAAGGGCATTTGTTCATCACTCTGGGCGATCGCTATTCCGCAATGGACGACGCGCAGACACTGGATAATCACCACGGCAAAATTGTCCGTATCTGGCCAGACGGCGCTATCCCTGAAAACAATCCGTTTGTTGGTAAAGAAGATGCGCTCCCCAGCATCTGGTCATACGGTCACCGCAATGTACAGGGCGCGGCCATTCACCCAATGACCGGCGAGTTATGGGTAACTGAACATGGTCCTAAAGGCGGTGATGAGATTAATATCCCTCGCGCCGGCGAGAACTATGGCTGGCCTGAAGCTACCTACGGCGTCGATTATGACGGCAGTATTATCAGTAAGAAAACCCACGTGCCGGGTACTGTTCAGCCGCATTATTACTGGGTACCGTCGATTGCGGTCTCAAACGCTATTTTTTACACCGGTAGCCAGTTCCCTGATTGGCAGGGTGACTTATTGATTGCTGCGTTAAAAGCGTCAAAAGTAGCGCGCCTTGACTTAGAAGGTGAGCGCGTTATGCATGAAGAGTCGCTATTCGAGGACCTGGTGGAACAGCGTATCCGCGATATTGCACAGGGACCGGATGGCGCTATTTATCTTATTACCGATAACCGCAACGGTAAACTCATTAAAATCTCCAACGCTGACGAGTAATCTATGTTGTTTCCATCGAAGTTAGCACTGGCTGTCATGGCCAGTGCTGGCATGGCTATGTCGTCTGTTAGCCATGCGCAGGACACCAACAGCGACACGAGCGCCATTGAGCGCATTGAAATTACTGCCGATCGGCACAGTACCACACAAACCCTGCCAGCGGCGGTAACCAATCTGGCAACGGACGAACAGTTACCGGGTCTGCGCATAGACGCTGCAGAATTACTCGGTGGTATTGCCGGGGTGCAAAGTGATTCGCGTGCCAATTATGCTCAGGACACGCGCATTACCTTGCGTGGGTTTGGTGCGCGCTCCGCCTTTGGTGTGCGTGGCGTGCTACTGCAACTCGACGGTGTACCGCTGAGTATGCCTGATGGTCAGGCGCAGACCTCGAGTATTTTGCTCGACGAAGCCGATAACGTGCAGGTCATTCGTGGGCCCTTGGCCGCGCTTTACGGCAATGCCGCCGGTGGCGTCATTCACTGGCGCAGTGCCGCGCCGCTTGCGACCTGGACTCAGATCGATGCATTCGCAGGGGGAAATGATACCCAAAGGCTATTCGCACAGCACGACTGGGCCGGCGACGACAAAGCGCTGCGCCTGGCCGCAGCCACGTTTCAGACGGATGGCCCGCGCCCGCATAATAGCGCCGAGCGCCATCAGGTGGCGTTACGCTGGTATCAACAGCTGGCTGCCAATACCCGCCTGGTGCTACGTGCGGATAATAATCACGCACCGTTATTACAAGACCCCAGCTCATTAACGCCGTCGGCTTGGCGCGAGGACCCCACGCAGACGGTGGAGCGCGCTTTCACGTTTAATACCCGCAAGCGCATTCACCATCGTCAGGCGTCGCTGGGTTTAGAACATGACACAGCGACACAGTCGGCACTGCTGACAGTGTGGCGCGGCTGGCGCGACGTCGAACAGTACCTACCATTTCCGGGCAGTGACTTAAATGGTGATGGCGCCGTCATCGATTTGCGCCGTGACTTCACCGGGGTCAATGCCGCTTTCCAATGGCGCCCGGAGCAACTGCAGAATTGGCAGTTCAGCAGCGGCTTGCAAGTCGCTGAACAAAATGACCGGCGCTTAGGGTACGTCAACGACTTTGGCGAACGCGGTGACGTACGCCGCAACGACGATGGCACCGTTAGCACAGAGTCGGCCTATCTGCTGGCGCAGTGGCAACCGCTGCGTCGCTGGCAGCTGATGAGCGGCTTGCGCTATAACCAGACCGAATTCAGCGTAACCGACTTTTTCGTTATTCCCGAGAACCCCGATGACAGCGGCGCTGCTGACATGCAGGAACTGAGCTGGATGCTTGGCCTGAATTATCAGCTCAACGCGAATTTGTCGCTGTATGCGAGCCGCGGCGCTGGTTTTGAAACGCCCACACTGACCGAGTTGGCCTATCGTAATGAAGGCACCGGTTTGAATACTGAGCTTGGACCTGCCAATAATTTGCAATGGGAATTAGGTGCGAAATGGCAAAGCCGCGTACTGCAAGCGCGTCTGACCTGGTTTGATATTGCTACCCGTAACGAGATTGTGGTCGATCAGAATAACAACGGCCGCACTACCTATGTGAATGCTGAGCGCACCGCACGCGAAGGCTTCGAGCTGGAACTGGACGCGCAGCTTGCCAGCGCCTGGTCAACGCGGCTGAGTGCCAGCTATACCGATGCGACCTACAGCAACGGCGCGCGACTGCCGGGCGTCGCCCGCAAACAGGCATACTGGCAGCTACAATGGCAACCTGATGAACGCCGTCGTGTGCAGTTGGTGGCGGATTATCGCGGTGATCTGGCAGCCAACGACGCGAACAGTGTTTTTGCGCCCAGCCATACCCTTTGGCACCTAGCCTATCTGCATAGCTTTCGCTACGATAACCTGGAGCTGCAACCCTGGGTAAAAGTCCATAACCTGACCGACCAGGACTACGTTGGCGCGGTGGTAGTGAATCAGGGTAGCGGCCGGGCTTTTGAGCCGGGTATTGGCCGTGAACTGCAACTGGGAATTGGCTTTAATTATCTTTGGTAGAGACTGACGCCAACCAGCGATAAAGTGTGCGACGCGTCACCCCTAAAATTTTCGCGGCGCGCACTTTGTTGCCTTCTGTGGCCTGCAAAACCTGTTTTACGTAACGCTCCTGAACTTCTTGTAACGTCGCCCAATCGCTGTCTTTATCATATTCATTGGCTATCGTAGACGGTGTGACCTCAGTAGCTCTACGCATGCGTTCAGGAAAGTACTCTGGGGTTATCCAGTCACCCTGGCAAAAGGTATAGGCGCGCTCAACAGCATTCTGCAGTTCCCGCACATTACCCGGAAACTGATAATTACGAATGAGGGACTGCGCCGCGGGCGAAAAACCAAGCAGTGTTTTATCCTGTTGTAAGCGTAGCTGATTAAAAAAATGATGGGCTAGCAGAAGCTTATCGTCCCCTCTTTCGCGCAAGGGAGGTACCCTTAAGCGGAAAGTTTCTAAACGATAAAATAAATCTGCACGAAATGCATTTTCTCTTACCCGCGCCTCCAGATCCTGATGGGTGGCTGCAATAATGCGCACATTAACCTGTTGCTCCTGATCGCTTCCTACTGCGCGCAACGTTCCTTCTTGTAAAACGCGTAAAAGTTTTGCCTGCAGCGCCAGTGGCATCTCGCCAATCTCATCGAGCAACAGTGTGCCTCCGTCCGCCTCGCGCAGCAATCCTGCACGCTCACGCTGCGCGCCGGTAAAAGCTCCGGAGGCATGACCAAAGAACTCACTTTCCATCAATTCCGCTGGAATTCCGGCACAATTGACTGCTAAAAACGGCTGTTCGGCGCGAGCGCTTTGTTGATGCAAGGCCCGCGCGACCAGCTCTTTTCCGGTACCACTTTCACCCTGAATAAGGACGGCGCCATCGGCCAAAGCAACTTGCTCGATTTCGTCATATAGCTTACGCATTATCTTGCTTTCGCCGACCAAGCCACCGGGGCCACTATTCCCGCGCTGACTTGCGCGATAATGAGCAACTTCACGCTGCAGTTTGTGATAGTCAATGACGCGCTCAACGCTTACTAACAGATGTTCAAGATCCAGTGGTTTGGTGAGAAAATCATCGGCGCCTTCTTTGAGAGCGTCCACCGCCTGAGAAACTGTGCCAAAGGCTGTGATCAAAATAAAAGCCGGAGGCTCAGCCTGTTGTTTAAGATGTTGCAACAGCTCCATGCCAGACATGCCGGGCAAACGAATATCACTAATAACGAGTGCCGCATTGATGTTTCGGTAGTGCTTAAGAAACGTCTCCGCTGCACCAAAGGCGCGAACATCATAACCAGCGCTTTCCAATTCTTCTTGTAGCAGCTCTCGTAATCCGGGGTCGTCCTCGACGACCGCAACTGTCAAGTGTGCCATTAGACCTCCTTCGGCGCCTGCCGCGGTAAGCTTATACGCGCTTCACAGCCCTTTTCATGGCGGTTTTTTAGGGTAAACCGCCCTTGGTGTGCGGCAATGATATGAGCAACGATAGCCAATCCCAGCCCCGTGCCCTGACCTATAGGTTTGGTCGTTGAGAAAGGCTCTATTAGCTGTTCGGCATTCGAATGGTGCGGCAGACCAGGGCCATCATCCTCGGTAATGATCGTTAATTCATCTGCGCTAGTTTCCAGATAGATATCAACGCGACTGCGGGCCGCCTGCATGGCATTTCGCAGAATATTTACCAAAGCCAATTCAAGCCGCGTAGCATCACACTGTAGCTGAATATCTTCGCCATCTGCATGAAACTGGATCAGTACTGGGTCCGCTTCGCTTTGCTCATGCATGACTGCGCTTTTTGCTTGTTCAATCAGTTTTCTGATGGCTATTGGCTGTCGATCGCTTATCGGTGTGCGACTAAAATCGAGAAGCTGCTGGACTAACCCGGTGAGCCGTTCCACCTGACCACGAATCGCGGTTAACTGGCGTTGGCTTTCAGGATCCGGATGGCTTGTCTGCAAACGCTTTGCACGTCCGGCAATGACCGTGAGTGGTGCACCCAGCTCGTGCGCGACACCGCGTGCCAACTGGCCAACTGCCGCCATTTTCTGGTGTTCGCGCAATCGCTCATTGAGCTCTTGCTGCTGTTGTTGCCTGGTACGATAGAAGCCCACCGCCAGTATTGTTAACAGGGCCACCGCAACAATACTCCATGAGATCCAGGCGATGCGCTCTAGCTGAGCAAAACTACGGTCAAAATCTTCCGCGCGCCGGTTTAGCTGCATAAAGCCAATTAATCGGCCGGCACGGTCATGTACCGGAATGAACTGCGAATAGACATCCCGACCAGCAACCTGCCGGTAGCTGTCCTGTTGTTCTCCAGTCAGCACCAGTTGCTCCGCTAACAGGCTTTCAGATAAATCACGCTCCGTCACGCCAGCAGCAGCCACCAGATCGCCGCCGGTATCGTATACCGAGGCGCCATACACGCGCCCAATGTCAAATACCGCATCAAGGTGTGCCTGAACGCGGGCAATGTCATTGTTCATTAACGCGTCACTCAGGGGCAGACGGATAGCGCGACCAATCAACTCCAGGTCATCGCGCAGTCGCTGATCCTGAAATGTGCGAGCTTGTTCCAGCGCAACATTAATCGCGATTCCAGACAAGGCCAGCAAAGGCAAGACCAAATAAAACAGAAATGCCCGTTGTGACCGCGTGATAATAAATGAAAACAAACTGTATCTTTTTGTCACATCAACCTCAGTTTTGTCACTGACAAAAGTATACATTTAGCCGTTAGCTTTTTCCACGTAAAACATAAGTCTTTGTTTTTATGGTAAATAACAAAGTTGGCACGGAGCTTGCTTTTTATTTAGTGAACACGAATACGTGACCATCACGTATCGATAAATGATGTTTTTAACTTAGGAGCTATGATGAAAAAGCTATTACCAACTTTAATCGCCACCGCTATCTTCGCAACCACTGCGGCAACTGCCGCGCCGATGGCGCAACAAGCTGCACAAGGTCAAGCGATGCAACAACAGAAGCAAATCGAAATCACTGACACCTTGCTGGAAAAATTTGTTGTTGCAATGAGCAACGTGCAGCAGATAAGCCAGAAATACTCTGAGCAGTTCCAGAATGCGCAAGACGCCGAAGCGGCACAGGAAATTCAGCAAAAAGCGCAAAAGGAGATGATTTCTGCGGTCAACGATGCTGGCCTTTCACCGGATGAATACAATGCAGTCATTCAGCAGGTACAACAGGACCCGGAACTGCAGCAGCGTCTGCAGGAAATGACGTCCGAATAACGCGCACGTGGAAGTAGTACTTGCACAAAAAAGCCGGCGTCTGCCGGCTTTCTTGTTTTTGGGTTTTAATCTATCAACGGAGTTTTTTCAGTAGCGCTTCTGCCACTTTCTTCGAAGATGCCGGGTTCTGTCCTGTAATCAGCTGACCATCGACGACGACAAAGGCTTCGCCGTCATCAGCTTTTTGGAAATCAGCACCGCGCTCAATTAATTTATCTTCAACCAGGAAGGGTACGACATCGGTTAAGCCCACGCCTGCTTCTTCGCTGTTCGTGAAAGCGGTCACTTTTTTGCCTTTGACGAGGTTATCACCGTGCTGATCGCGGGCATTAATGAATACTGCCGGAGCATGGCAGACCGCCGAAACCGGCTTACCCTGACGCCAGAACTTTTCAATCAGTTGCAATGACGCTTCATTGCTGGCCAAATCCCAAAGTGGACCATGACCGCCGGGAAAGAATACTGCGTCATAGTCATCAGCATCGACCTCGGTCAATTTTAATGTGGTTGCTAGCTGATCTTTGGCGTCGCGATCCTGAAATAAGCGGACGGTCGCAGGCGTCTGCGCGTCTTCCTGTTGGCTATTAGGATCGATAGGCGGATGACCACCGCGCGGCGATGCCAGCGCGATTTCCGCACCGGCGTCTTTGAGCAGATAGTAAGGTGTTGCAAACTCTTCGGCCCAGAAGCCGGTTTTCTGCCCGCTGTCGCCAAGCTCGTCGTGCGAAGTCAAAACCATTAAAATTTTCATGGGCTTACTCCTGTATTTTTGCGAGTGTATCTAGTTTAATGGGGCTATTCATTACGCTTTCAAGTAAGGATTTGATCCTATGAGCATTGCCTGGGTTGCCCCCGAACCGAGCTATCGCTCGTATTTACAAGTGCGCTCGTTACTCTCCATGTTAGTACTCGCGGCCATTGTCGGCGTTGCCTGGTATACCGGCGTGTACCCAACACATGTGCTACCGCTATGGGCTGCCGGTGCTATCTGGGCAGCACTGACCATTTTTTTCAGTCTGTTTTTCGCCGCGCGCCGCTTTCAGTTTACCGCCTATGCTCGTACTGACGAGGGCATTCACTTAAAACAAGGCGCGCTGTTTCGTAAAATTCGTGCCGTTCCGCTGAACCGTATTCAGCATGTGGAATACAAACACTCGTTTTTGGAACGGCTGTTTGGCATTGCTCGCCTGGCCATGTACACCGCGGGTAGCGGCGGCGCCGATCTGACCATCCCGGGTCTTGATCCGGAATTCGCTATGCAACTGAAAAATGAGCTTTTAACGACCATTGCAAATGAGCCGACTGAGGATACCCAAGCCAATGAGTGAATTAAGCTGGCAGCGCACACCGCTTATCACCATTGCTTTTTTCCTCTTACGTCAAGTTAAGCAACTGGTGAGCAATATTTCCAATCTGATCCCGGTGTTTGCTGCAATTTTCGTCGCTGGCAAGAATGCAACCTGGCTACCATTCGCTCTGGTTGGGGGTTATTTGGCCTATGTTGTCATCAGTGCAATTCTGCAACAGCGATTCTTTCTCTATGCCATCGCCGATGACGCCGTACACATTCGCACCGGTTTATTTAATCGCCAGCATCTGACACTGAAATATGAGCGCATTCAACAGGCCGAAATTCATCAGGTGTGGTACTTTCGCCCATTCGCATTAACGATATTGAGCGTAGATAGCGCAGGCTCCGCCGGCAAAGAAGTGATGATACCGGGGCTAACTATGACACTGGCTCAGGAGCTCCGGCAACGTATGCTCGAGACGAGCACAGTAAGCGAGACATCCGCAGAAACCGCTACAGAGAGCGCTGCCACACCTGACGTCGAACAACATTTTCCCGCTAGCGAAATTGTGCGCGCCGGTATTATTGATAATAAGCTGTTTGTTCTGCTTGCCGTGCTTATTTACCCAGTGAGTCAGCTTGACCTGCTGGAAAATTATGTAGTGCCCTGGGTACAGGCACATGTTTCCTGGCTTAGCAGCGACAATGCCTGGCTGCTGGTCGGCGGCGCAACCGTCGCTGGTCTCGCCTTGCTATTTCTATTGGCCATCGTGGTGAGCTTAATCACCTATCATGACCTTCATCTCAGTATCAGTGGCGAGCGCTTTCAGGCGCGTTCAGGCGCATTTTCTATTCGAACCCTTAGCTTTCGTTACCCGAAATTACAGGCCGTCTACATTCGCCGTAATCTGCGCGCGCGCCTGTTACGCCGCAGCGTCGTCCGGGTCAGTCAGTTGCAACCACGTCAGGCACAGGCGGGCCAGACTTCAGCGCAGCAGTTTGTACTGCCGGTCGTTGATCAGCGTTTCCTACAGCGCTTTCGCGCACGTTTACGCATGCCTGAGCAGCATGAGGTACACTGGCAACGCTTATCCAATTTAGCCCTGTTAGGGCCCAGTCTATGGTTGGCGTTGCTAGCGCCGTTGGCCGCCGTAGCACTCGTGTTGGGTGCTGAAAGTGGCATGCTGGGGCTGCTTCTGACAGCATTGGGCTGGCTGATCATCCAGACACTGATTGTGCTGAGCTGGCGCAATTACGCCTACAGTTTTGTCACCAGCGGCACCACACCACAAGAACAATGGTTTGTGGTACGGCGTGGCGTTTTTAGCCGTAATGAAAACTGGTATCCACGTCACAAGGTGCAGCAGCTCGATGTGGTGCGCGGACCATGGTTACGACTTTTAGGCTTCGCCCATCTCATTCTGCACACGGCGGCGGGCAGCGAGAGCATTCGCTACCTGCCGGCCAAGCAGGCATTGACCTTACAGCAGGAGTGGACGCAGGAAATTGCGCAGAACCGCCGCCGCTGGATGTAACAGACACAGTTTGTAACGCTTATCATTCGTCAGGCTGGCTATTTTTTGCCAGACTCACTAATGCCGATGTTTAGCAGCAGAGCGCACAGAGGATGACCATCATGTATAGTGATGATGATTTACGTTCAGCCGTCACCGCCGGGGTAATCACTGAAAAGGACGCCGATGCCTTACGTGATTATGTTGAGCAACAACGGTCTACGCAGTTCCAGGACGAAGAGCACTTTCGTCTGGTAAGTGGTTTTAATGATATTTTTGTGGTCATTGCCGCAGTGCTGGCATTGGCCGCTTTATGGACTTTGGGCAACACTGTTGCTCCGTGGCTCGGCGGACTTGCTGTAGCGGTAAGCAGCTGGCTGTTGGCGGAGTATTTTACCCGTATTCGCCGTATGGCTCTGCCGTCCATCGTACTGCTCGGTAGTTGTCTGGCAGGTCTGTTTGCCGGCAGCTTCCTGACGCTGACTGAAATTTGGGGCGACTCCGCGCTCGTGCCTTTGACGTCCTTTATTGTCACGACGCTGGTCGCAGTGGCCCACTGGTTTCGTTTTCGCGTGCCGATTACGCTCGCCGCCGGGGCAGCCACTACAGTAGGCTTGGTAATTTCGGCCGCAGCATTAACCTTTAGCTTTTCCGACAGCTTACTGAAAATATTACTGTTCGCCTCGGGAGTTCTGGTTTTTGCGCTGGCCTTGTATTGGGACCGTAGCGATCTTGAGCGCCAAACCCGCCGCTCAGACGTCGCCTTTTGGCTCCATTTGCTAGCGGCGCCATTACTGGTGCATCCCATTTTTGTCACACTGGCTGACCAGCATTTTGCCATTGGCCTGCCCCAGGCACTGGCAACCATAGTAATGTACGCAGTGCTGGCGTCGGTGTCGCTGATTATTGATCGCCGGGCGCTGATGGTTTCCGCGCTTTCCTACGTTATTTACGTCTTCAGCGCTTTACTTGATAGCTATGGGCTTGTTTCAGTAAGTACCGCACTGATTGGACTTATTGTCGGTAGTGGCTTATTACTACTGGCGGTATTTTGGCATCCGCTGCGCCGGGCGCTGATTAATGCCTTGCCACAGCGACTAAGTACGGCAGTACCCGCAGCACGTTAATCAGTCGGTGTTGAGCTAACGATAAGAGACTTTTGAAAGCGCTCCAGCCAGGTAGCCACGGGCTGGGGCCGGCCATACAAAAAGCCCTGAAACTTCACACACCCCAGCTGGCGTAATGCGTCAGCCTGGGGTTGTGTTTCTACACCTTCGGCAATCACTTCCAGGACCATACTCTCACCAAGTCCTAAAATGGTCTCGACAATCACGGCATCATTGGTGTCGGTGAGCACGTCACGGACAAAGGACTGGTCGATTTTTAACTGATAAATTGGCAGTCGTTTGAGATACGCCAACGAGGCATACCCGGTGCCAAAGTCATCAAGCGAAAAACGCACACCTAAATTGCCTAAATGCGACATCCGCTTAATGGTGGTTTCAACGTTTTCAATCAGCATATTCTCAGTGATTTCAAGTTCCAGCCTGCCTCTGGGCACCTCGCAACGCTGCAGGCATGACGCCACATGGTCAACAAAGTCAGGCTGGCGAAACTGACGCGGGCTGATATTTACCGCCAAATGCAGATCTTTTAACTGCGGCTCCCGCGACCACTGTTGCAACAGAATACAGGCCTGCTCCACCACCCAGTTGCCAAGTGGCACGATGAGACCGCTACTTTCAGCTACCGGAATAAACTCCGCTGGAGAAACCTCACCGAAGTCGTCGTCATGCCAGCGCAGTAACAGCTCTACACCGGCAACTTTACCCGCCACGTCGACTTGTGGCTGCAGAAAAATCTGCAACTTACGTTCGTCGATCGCGTGGCGTAGGGCCGCCTCCAGATGCACGCGCCGGTCAATGGTCTGTTGCATAGCAGGATTAAATAAACAAATAGCGCCACTACCCAGACGTTTCGCTTCACTTAGCGCGATATCAGCATTCTTAAGACGCTCTTCAACACCATCCTGGCTATCCGAAAACATACTAACGCCAATGCAAACATTCGCTGTATGCATGCGTACACCCAGGTCAATGGGTTGCTGTACCGCATCGACAATTCTTTCGGCAAAGCGTCGGGCGGCCATAACTGCATTGTCACGCTTATCGCCTAGGTCTTCCAAAATAACCACAAAATCGTCTGAACCCAGTCGCGCAACACAGTCCGTTGGATCAACAACACGCTGAATGCGCGCAGCGACGCCCTGCAACAATCGATCGCCAGCCGAATGGCCCAGACTATCGTTTATGAGGTTGAAGTCGATGAGATCAAGCGCCACTACCGCGCCCTCAAAACCCGTTCGATGATAACTTACCAAAGCGTGCTCAAGCTGGTGGCTCAGTAATTTACGGTTCGCCAGGCCGGTAAGGCTGTCGTAATACGCAAGCTGGCTCAACTCTTCCTGTATCTCAATATATTCGGTGATGTCTGTGGAGATACCGCAAAGGCCGTAAATCTGATCGTTGGCATCCCACAGAGGTATTTTCACTGTTAAGAATTGGCGTTTCTGTCCGCCCTGAACCGTGTTGTGTTCTTCATCGACCAGCCGCTCACCTTTCTCAATTACCTGCTTGTCGTTGTCGCGCAAATAATCTGCGGTCGTTTCGTCAAATAGATCGTAATCTGATTTGCCGATGATTGACGTTTCTGTTTCTCCAAACAGCTCACAGACCAGTCGGTTCGCATAGCGGTAACGAAAATCGGTATCTTTGATAAAAATGCAGGCATCGACGGAATCAAGAATGGTATTTGAGCGTTGTTCACTCTCCAACAGAGCGCGCGACTTTTTCATCACCTGATAGCGCAACAGCGCCACGCTCAAAATAGCAACTGCCAGTACCGCCAACAAAGAAGGGAGTAACCAGCCCGGCACCGGGTTGCGTGGTTCGCCTGCGTAAACGCCCCATTTTTGCATGATGTCCTGATAGGGCGAGTTCGCCTCGGCACGCCAATCAGCCAACCAGCGATCGATACGCGTCAATACCGGACGCATCGAAGGATCCGGCTTACTGGCAAAAAATAGCCGACTCGGTTGGAACATAACTGCGGTTGCAATCAGCCCGAGTTCACCCGCATGTTGATTGCCGTACAAGTGATTAACGGCAACAAAGTCAGCGCGCTCAGCAAGCACTGCGGCAAAACCTTCGTCAAAAGAGCCCACCTCAACAAAGGTAACCTCAATACCAAAATTAGCGACCCTATTTTTCAAAAATTCGCTTTGAACTGAGTCACGCAGTACTGCAATTCGGGCGCCATCGACCTCAAGCATGCTGGTCACACCTGGTCGCGATTTTGAATACAGCTGTGACCAGACATGTAGAACCGGTACTTCATGAAAGTAAAAACGCGCATCACGCGCGTTGCTGATGGCAACATCGGGCATCAAATCGAGATTACCGTTTTCCAGCATTTGTAAACAGTTCGCCCATGCGCAGGGCACAACCTTGATCTGCCAGCCTTCACGGCGAGCAATCTCATAAAGCATGTCGCCGAATACACCAGAGAGTTGCCCGTTCTCGTCGAGCTTAACCTTAGGTGGATTCTCATAGGCACCCACGCGTAAAGGTTCCTCAGCCGCGGCAGGAGCGAAAGCGGACACAAGAACGGCTACGCAGATGAACCCTAAAACAACGTAGCGAACAACTGATGGCATGAAGCATCCAAGTTTTGTTAAATTAGGAATCTACACCCATATAGCATAGTAGAGATTTACCTGTGCATCACAGTAACGGGGACGGCGTTTTATGTCGCACAATACCATTGCCCTGAACCAGCGCCAGCAACCTCTGGATCACCTTGAGTCGGTCTGGCTATTTGGTTACGGCTCATTAATTTATAAAGCCGACTTTCCTTATTTGCAGCGACGTCCTGCCTGCATTTGGGGCTGGCAGCGACGCTTCTGGCAGGGTTCCCATGATCACCGGGGTACGCCGGAGGCACCAGGGCGGGTCGCAACGTTAATTGAAGCGCCTGGCAAGCGTTGTGTAGGGATGGCGTATGAAGTGACCCCTGACGTTTTTTCCCACCTCGATCATCGCGAAAAAAATGGTTACCTGCGATTTTTCACCGAACTTCAATGGCTGGACGAGGCCGACTCAGTGCAAGGGCTTGTTTACGTCGCCGGCCCCGATAACGAAGCCTACCTGGGGCCTGCCAGTGAAGAGGAAATTGCCCGCCATATCGCCCGCTCGGAAGGGCCAAGCGGCCCCAATAGCGAATATTTGCTTAACTTAGCGAACTCGCTGCGGGAACTTGAAACTGACGACGCGCATGTCTTTGCAATTGAACGCGCATTGCTGACAGAAAAGAGCGGTTAAGCTTTTTTCACAAATTCGGTTTTGAGTTTCATCGGACCAATCCCGTCGACTTTACAGTCAATGTCATGGTCGCCCTGATCGGTCAGGCGGATATTTTTTACTTTCGTTCCCACTTTCACTACCAGTGATGAGCCTTTGACTTTCAGGTCTTTAATGACCGTTACCGTATCGCCATCCTGCAGCGAATTACCGTTTGCATCACGATAGACAGGCTGCGCCGCAACGGGCTCATTCGGCGACCATTCGTGTGCACATTCGGGACAAATTAACATTGCTCCATCTTCATAGGTGTATTCTGATGCGCAATTCGGGCAAGGAGGCAGTTGACTCATTATTTTTTCCTGCTTGGTTTTTCGGAAATATAAATGACAATTTCGCCGCTGATCACTAAGGTACCGTCATTACGGTAGCCCTTCACCTGTACCGGCAGATCACCTGGTTGCCAGGCGTGGTTCGGAGTTTCAGCGGTAATGCGAATGTCACTGTCGGCTTTGGCGGTGTAGTTTACCGACATTCCTTTTGGGATCCAGCGCAAATGCTTGGGAACGGTCGCTTCTGCCAGAGCTCCCATGGCCATTTCCAAACCATTACATAACGCAATGGCATGCACCGTGCCGATATGGTTCTCGACAGCTTTGCGTTTACGAAAGCGCAACTCGCAAAAATGAGGCCGGAGCTCAGTAATTCGTGGCTTAATCGTGCGAAAATACGGCGCCTTACGGGCAAAAACAGCGCTGAATAAGCGTTGACCCAGCGGGTACCGGGTCATGTTCTGATAAAGCTTAAGTAAATAATTGTCTGCCATCGGTTATCCCTAAATATTCAGCAGCAGAAAACCAATACCGATGCGATTTTGGCGGTGGTTGTAATCGAGCAGGGTTTCGCCATAACCAGAGAAAATCTGAATATAAAAACGCAGTCCGTCAGGCTTGTTATGATTGACCGGGTGGGTGAAATCAAACTGCCACGAGCCACGATCCCATGACAGCTCACGGGTAATGCGAGTGAGACTATAGGTACTCACGTCATGGCGCCACGAGAACCGATTTTCGAAATTGCCGCGATAACGCACCAGATTAGGGTTGTCGTCATCATCGCCGGTCTCATTTACGCGCTGCTTATACGTTGTTTCCCACAATACGTTGCCCCATTGCACCGCGCCGCCGAAATGAAAGTAATTCCAGCTGCGCGAGGAAGGCTTACGTTGGCCATTGGACTCATGCGCAAAACCAAACTTCGCAAAGCGTACTTGTGCGGGCCCGGGAATAAAGTCGAGTTCTTCTGTCCATGGCAACACATAGAACACGTCGGGGTTATAGTTTGTACTGCGAAACGGCGATGAGTCATCGCTGTTCCATGCCTGCCATAATGAGGTCTGCGTGTAAGACACCCATAAGTCACCGTTAGGTAACAGCAGGTTCTCGAATAGCTTGGTGCGCAATGAGATCTGTAGCTTCACCTCGTTCGGCTTGTAGCTCTCTAGCCGCTCTGAGGGCCCCCGCGTGGGCGACTCGGGTTGCACATTAATATCGGAGCTGTGATGAACCGGTAAAATAAAGTTTGGCTTATAAGTGCGTAGCTCAAACACACCACGTTTGTGCTCCTCGTCAAGCTCCCAGAACCGAGCAACCAGGTCTTCGGTGCCAAACTCTTCCCAGGTCAGATCTCGCTCCTGTGCGCCAGCGCTCAGTGGCAATGCCGCCACTACAAAAAAACCGCAAAGCAGCGACACTACGCGGCTCATGTCAGCTTTCCTTATACCGATCAACGAGATCTGCTCCGCACAGTTTTGCCGGGGTGTAATAGCCGCCTTCCACTTCATGTTCCTGCACCCAAAGAGCTACGTCGACCGCGCCGCGACTGGTAAGCTTATAGCCATTCATCACTTTTATCTGCTTGCTTACCACCTTACCGGCCACGTTTTTTGCTTCACCCCAAACATAGGTGACCGCTTCTTCTAGCTGCTTTTCGCTCGGCCCGGGCGGTTGCTGCTCGACTTTCTTTTCCAGCCAGTTTTTGACCCAACCCAAACGCAACAACCAGCGTACGTAATTTAACCGACGTAAGCGCTTGACGAGTTTTGGTGAAGCCGGAATATAGACCTCAATGGAACCGATACCCGTGGTGTAATATGCAGTTGCGACATCACCCCAGGGAATGGTCATGGCCAGCTTCTCACCATTACCGAAGTCAATTTTCCGGGTTTTGTAAGCCAGTGGCACGGTCACGATCTCGCCTTTACGGCGAACAGCACCGCCTTCGCCAAGGCGTCGCACGCTCGTCTTAGCCGTACCGCGGCTCATCCGCGAAGCAGAGTCAAAGCCAAGTGTCAGCTGAATCGCATCGGGTAGTTCTTCTTTCAACTGGGCCGCAATGCAGTCGGTGGGAATAACATCGAAGCCAACGCCCGGACACAAAATAATGCCGGCAAGCTTAGCTTCTTCATGCTTGCTATGCGCCAGTTCAAACACTGCCAGCTCACCGGTAATGTCCAGATAATGCGTACGCGTTGCAATGCAGGCGTCCATCATTGGCTCAGCAGTTACTTCAAAAGGACCCGCACAGTGCACTACCACTTGTTGCTCCGCCAATGCCTGACGTAAGGCCACAGTATCTTCCAGATCAACCACCTGAAAGGGCAAATCGAGCCGCTCAGCGACTTTTTTGAGCTTGCTCTCATTACGCCCTGCCAGTAGCGGCTTTTCACCTCGCTCCTTGGCGTACTCTGCTACCAGCTCACCGGTGTAACCATAGGCACCATATATCATCCACGACATATCAGTTTGCTCCTTCCAAATTAGTTTCTGCGCACTCTATCGACATATTCTTCAGCGTTTTTTTGCCGTGCTGCCTGCGCAACTTCTTTCGGTACCACCGTTTGGCCAATCGGTAATAAGGCGATTCCCGCCAATTTAACATGCTGTATGCCAAACGGGATGCCAATGATAATAATGAACATACCGATAGCAGTAATGAGATGACCTAAGGCCAGCCACCAGCCAAAGAAAATCAGCCACAAGATATTGCCGATGGAGCCGAAGATGCCCGTGCCTATATCACCATTTTGCGTCAGTTCACGGCGATTAATGGCTTCATAACCAAACGGCCAGAACGCAAAGCGACCAATAACAAAGCACGCCCTTGCCCAGGGAATACCAACAATTGAAATAAATGCAATGAGTCCGGCTAACCACCAGCCGAGACCCATCACCAGACCACCAAAAATAAACCAGAGAATATTACCAAGCAGCGCCATCTTTAATTGCCTCGCATGATTGATTTTATACTTAACTACTTTCGCACAGTTCCAGCCTAACGCAAATCTACCGTAAATAATCTCGCAAATTTGTTAAATTTGACTACATTTAAGAGCGAAGTTAACGCAAAAACAGGGGGTTATTAAATGAAAAGCATGAATCGTCTCGCTTTGCTCGCCTTATTTTCCAGCCTGACGCTGGTCGCTTGTGGCCAAGGTGGTCAACAGTCAGCAGAAGATCAGTCCGAGCAAACGATGGAGCAAACTGAAGAAACTACCAATGACATGGCTAATGAAGGGGAAGATGCTGCTGAAACGGGCGCTGAAGCCACTGAAGGTGCCTGGGAAGAAACCAAAGATGCTGCAGGTGAGGCCTGGGACGAAACCCAGCAGGCGGCAGCAGAGGCAGGTGACTTTCTAAGTAATGCAGCCATTACCGCCCGGGTAAAAGCAGCTTTAGCAGACGCCGCCCAAGTCGACGCGATGAATATTAATGTAGAAACCGTTGATGGTGTGGTCGTCTTAAGTGGCGTGGTCGCCAGCGAAGATATTGCTGAACTCGCCGCCCAAATCGCAGCGGGCGTCGAAGGCGTGAAATCTGTTGAGAATGATATTGAAGTACAGAGCTACTAAACTCCGCACTTTAACGCTAGTTTTAAACTTTTAAGCCAACCGATCCGTATTCAGTTTTGCTGAATACGGATTTTTTATGGAGACATATCATGAGCGATAGCACTTATGAGCCACCAAAGGTATGGAAGTGGGACAAAGAAAGTGGCGGCAAATTTGCCAACATTAATCGCCCCGAAGCTGGTCCTACGCATGAAAAGGAATTGCCGCTTGGCGAGCATCCACTGCAGCTTTATTCATTGGCCACTCCAAACGGAGTGAAAGTTACCATTATGCTCGAGGAGCTGCTCGAAGCGGGTTACAAAAACGCGGAATACGATGCGTTTCCCATTGATATCAGTGAAGGAGATCAGTTCAGCAGTGGTTTTGTGGAGATTAATCCGAATTCGAAAATTCCGGCACTTTTAGATCGCAGTACACAGCCTGCCATACGTGTATTTGAGTCAGGATCAATCCTGCTCTACCTGGCTGAGAAGTTTAATGCCTTTTTACCAACCGAACCGGCGCGACGTACCGAGACGCTGAACTGGCTGTTCTGGCAAATGGGCGCAGCACCTTTCTTGGGCGGCGGCTTTGGCCATTTCTATGCTTATGCACCGGAAAAATACGAATACCCGATCAATCGCTACACCATGGAAGTGAAACGGCAATTTGACGTACTTGATCGTCAGCTGGCCGCGCACAGGTTTATCGCCGGTGACACCTATACCATTGCCGATATGGCGATCTGGCCCTGGTACGGAGCGGTAGTTAATAACGAAGCCTATGACGCAGCAGAGTTTTTACAGGTACACGACTACAAGCATGTCGTGCGCTGGGTAAATGACATCGGCCAGCGCCCGGCGGTGAAGCGCGGTCGCCTGGTGAACCGTGTCTGGGGAGATGAGGACGAGCAAGTACCTGAGCGGCATAGCGCCAGCGACTTTGTTGGGAAAAAATGTTAAAAAATATAATTGACAAATAATTTCTTAACAACTAGTTGTTAAATTTTATCTCTAAAGAGGCACGGCCAATGAGCCTGGCGCAACTGCTTTTTCGAAAGTACACCCCGGTGCAGCGATTCATTGTTGTTGCGCTACTTATGCTGGCGGTCGCGGCAGTTACCTTGCTGGTTTGGGCTACCGGTGGTATCAAGTACGTGTACTCGCACTCCATGTACATTCCAATTGCTATCGCCGGAACGGTCTTCGGCTATAAGGGTGCGATTGTCTTCGCTTTAGTGGGCGGCTTGGCTTTAGGTCCTTTTATGCCTATCAGTACCGAAACCATGGAAATGCAAAAGACAATCAACTGGATGTATCGTTGCTTTTATTTTCTTGCCGTTGGCCTGCTTTCAGGGCTTGCCATTGACACCAGTCGCCGTTACATCAGGCGCTTGGAACGTATGACCAATCATGACCCGGTGACCGATTTACCCAATTGCAAAGCACTGATCGAGCGTCTGAATTTTTTACGAACAAAATCCAGAACCCACCAACCATATAAGCGCGGGTTTTTAGTCATTTGCAGTATTGATAACAGTATGGAGTTGCGCTCAGCATTCGGTTTTACCGTTATCGATTCGATTATCGAAGACTACGCACATTCACTGGCTGCCATGCCTAAGTATCGCCCCGAACTATATCGTATTCATGCCAATCAGATCGCTGGTTTATTCCACCAGATTGAAGATGAGCAAATAGATGATCTGATGTCGACATGTTTGGCTACGGTGAAAGAAAACGCTAACTTCGGCGATCTATGGGTTTACGTTGAACGTCATCTGGGAGGTGTACGGCTTAACGGTAATGAGCCCGACCCGATTAAAACCATACAACACGGTGAAATCGCGATTGCCCGCGCCAGCGAACGTATGCTTGATTCTTTTATCTATACTCCCGAAGTCGGTGAAGATATCAGCAAACATTTGGCGCTGATGGCCGATGTCAGTGACAGCATCGATCGCGGCGATTTTGTCATGCATTATCAACCCAAAATTAATTTATCCAATAACACAATCATCGGCGCCGAAGCACTGATCCGTTGGCACCACCCCACCATAGGCTGGATTCCTCCCAATCAGTTTATTCCCTTTGCCGAGCGCAGTACTTTAATTTTGAAAATTTCGGAATTTGTACTTCATGAAGTCATTCGGCAAACCGCAGCATGGCAACAGCAAGGCATTTACATAAAAGTTGCGATTAATATTACCGGACATGATTTGCTACGTCCCGGCTTCTCTCAGATGCTGTTTGATCTGCTGCAGCATTACCACGTGGATGGTAGCTTTATTGAGCTTGAAATTACCGAAGGGACGCTTATTGAGGATATGGATGACCTTATCGTCAAACTGCTGAAATTAAGCAAAGCTAAAATCACCGTCTCTATTGATGACTTCGGTACCGGGTACTCCTCATTGCAATATCTCTACAAGCTGCCAGTTTCACTACTAAAAATCGACCAGATTTTTGTCAAAAACCTGCCTGACGATCAGGGTGCTGCAAATATTTGTGCAGCGGCGATTGTGCTGGCTCATAAGATGGGTATTAAAGTTCTAGCTGAGGGCATTGAATCAAAACAACATCTCCGGAGCTTACGCGAGCTGGGTTGCGATTACGGGCAAGGTTACCTAATCTGTAAGCCAAAAAGCGCCGACGACTTTATCAACTGGTATCAGGACTATATGAGCGATGAACAATCAGTGGGATGAGCGTTACAACACTGACGACTATATCTATGGCACCGCGCCGAACGACTTTCTGCTGGAGCATGCGGCTGATTTACTCAACGAGCATGAGCAGACCCACGCACTATGTGTAGCGGACGGGGAAGGGCGTAATTCCGTTTATTTAGCTGAACTTGGCGCCAACGTCTGTGCCATGGACATCTCTCAGGTGGGTCTCGATAAAGCACAGCAACTTGCCAAAGCACGGGGCGTTATCATTCAGACCGAGCAAGCCGACCTGACCGAGGCACAGCTAGCCGCTGAGCATTACGACGGTATTGTCGCTATTTTTTGTCACCTGCCACCCGCGGGACGCGCCCATTTGTATGAACAAATTGCCGCAAGTTTAAAGCCCGGAGGTTTTTTTCTGCTTGAAGCCTACACCGCTGCGCAGCTTAAGTACGCCACCGGTGGGCCGCCCAGCGCAGAGCTGATGTTATCGCAAGCCGAACTGGAGCGCGCTTTCAAAGGTTTTGAGATTCAGCTTAGTCAAGAACTGGAACGCCCTATCCATGAGGGCGAACGCCACAATGGCGTAGGCGCCGTGGTGCAGTTCATCGCACGTAAACCTCAGGCGCGCAGCCAGCGCTACCAGTTTACCGCTAATCGCGGTAAAGCCTCGCATAAACTGCGCTACGTGGAAGGTTCGGCACCCACCGAACATGAGTGCACGCTTTGTCGGGGCCCATTAACGAGCGATGACTGAACCTAAGGTCTTGGTATCGTAGTCGCGCAAGTAAAATAGCGCAAAACACGCTGCCCACATCGGCCAGGCCGCAAAAAACAGCAGGTTGTTAAAAGCGTCCAGATATTGAGGAAACGAGGATAGTGTTGAGACCCCATGTAAAATGAATATCAGCCCGTAGGTATAGAATTTCCAAAGACCGAGCAAGAATGCCACGCTCAACAGTACCTGCAACCCTCCTAAGATGGCGGCCAGCTGACTCGATAAATTACCGATACCATAAAAGTTTTCGAACACAGCAGCCGTGTGAGCAGGGTTGACGAACTTGTCCAGGGCCCAGATAAACATCACAATAAACACGCCGATCCGCAAGATCAGTAAACTTAACGCGAGTTTGTCATTTAACGACTTATTTTTCATAGCGTTTTACTCAAATTTTTTGAACGCATCATCCACTGGTGTCTTGGCCAGATGATTGGTGTAGTTACTCATGGTTTTCTGGGCAATGCCCAATACAACCGCCAGAATATGCTTGTTCTCATAACCCGCGTCACGAAACGCAGCCAGTGAGTCGTCACTTGGCTTGCCACGTTGTTCAAGCATTTCAAGAATAAATTTTCGCAAGGCTTCAAGCTTGTCATCGTCTAGCGATTTTTCTTCGCGAATGGCTTTACTAATCGCGTCATCGACATCCATCTGTTGCGCTATGGCTGCGTGCGCAGGTTTGCAGTAATGGCAGTCGTTGTAGGTGCTGATGGTCTGCCAAAGCACCGTCAGCTCATCATTATCAAAGCCACTATCCCGAACTAACTCATCAAGCTTCTGATAGCCCTCTAATAACTCGGGCAGTTCAGCCATCACGGCATAAAGATTGGGAATCATTCCCATTGATTCTTTGGCTTCTTGCAAGCGTTCTTTACTATCTGCCGGAGCTGAGTCTGGTGTATGTAACGTAAATTTGCTCATGTCTTCCTCCTACGCTAGTCAATTGCTTTCAGTACACATTAACTATAGCAACGGTTAGAAAAGATACGAGACGACGAGTGCGATTAATTGCTCGGTGGATTCCGTTGTTTCTGTTGCTAAATTCGGCGAATGAGTCATTTACCGACTACCCTTAAACCATTGATACTTAAAAAGTGATGGTAAACTAATTTCTGAGTCTGCACGTAACGACTAGTTCTGACACAAGAATCTGGAGGCATCCTTGGTGAAAATCATATCAATTCTCGCTTTGTTCCCGCTCGCAACGACCGCGCAACAAGTTCAGCCTGACGAAATTATTGACGTTGAGGGCGAACGTGAAGAACTGGTCTTACCCAGTGAACAGCCGGTGGAGGGTATTTTCGGTGCCAGCGATACCCTGCAAAGCATTGCCCGTTCAGCGACGGTGATCAGCGAGTCATTGATTGAGCAGGGCAATATTGATGATCTTCACGATATCTCGCGCTTTGCGCCGAACAGCTACGCTGCCGCTGGTTTTGGTAATCCGTCGTTGCCCAGTTTACGGGGTCAGCTTGGCGAGTTATTTGAAGCAGGCATGCGCCGTCAGGCAGGTAATAATGGTCTGGGTATTCCCATCTCGCTAAACCCCGTGGGCAGTATTGCGGTAGTGAAAGGTGCGCCTCCGGTCATGCTGGGCACCACGCAGCGGGTGGGTGGCTTTGTCAACTTACAGCCAAAACGCGCCCAGCTGGATCAGCATCGTACTCAACTACGCGCCCGCATCGGCGAATGGAATCAGTACCGTGGCCAGATCGATCACAATGCGGTGCTGCAGGAAAATAAACAGGCCGTGCGGATCAGCGCGGAAGTGATTGACGAGGACAGCTTTTACGATTACACCCATTTACGCAGTGATGACCTGTTTTTGGCCTATGAATGGCAGCCCGACACCGATACGCGATGGTCGCTGGCGCTGGAATACTACGATGTCAGCTGGACCGATAACGCCGGCATCAACCGCCCCACACAAGCCCTGATTGACGATAACTTATACATTACCGGACAAGGGCAACAACCGAACGGCTCTTTTGTGCCCGGCGCGATGGCGGTTATTAGCCCGACCGGTGAGGTGGTCATCGATCGCAGCACAGTGCTGACCGATCCGCTCGATACCAACACCGCCGCTACCTGGCTGTTGCACTCGGTGCACGAGCAGCAGCTTAGCGCAGACTGGTTAATGTTCAATCGCAGCTACTATCAGCATATAAATCGCGAAGGTATTAATCAAAACAGCTTTGTCGAGATTATCGACGGCGCGGAAACATTCGAGCATCGCCTTGAGTTCCATTACCAGGGCAACACTATTATCGGTGCGAACTTGCGGTATAACGACGTGCTCGGTTACAGCCAGTTCACCACCGAAGCCGACGCGCCAATTGACTTAACAGGCACACTTGAGCAGCGTCGCATTCCCTTAACTCCTGCACAAAAAGCGCGGTTGGTTGAACTGCGTCCCGGCGTATGGGTATCACCCGGCACGCAGTATGATATCGACGGCGATGGTGCCGGCGACTTCAATTTGTCAGACACGACGGACTCAACCAGCTACCAGTGGGGTCTGTTTGCTCAGCAACAATGGCAACTGACTGAAAAGCTACTGTTCACGGCCGGTCTGCGCGCCGATTATTATGATGTTGAGGCTCGCGACCCCATCGCACCAGCAGGCGTTACTCCCGGTCGCGATACCCACAACGAGTGGCTGACAGCCGCCAGCCTGGCGCTGCAATATCAGCTGAATCCCGACGTCATTTTTTATGGTACGGCGTATGAAAGCGATTCAACCTCAAACTCGATGGCCGGCGGTACTGTACTCAATGCCAGTCAGGAAATTGACGCACAGAATTTTGCCACTGAGAACGAGCTCTATGAGTTGGGCGTGAAATATGCTCCCGCCGGTAGCCGCTGGTATGCCGACGCGGTGCTATTTGATCAGGTACGTAGTCTGCGTAATCGCGACGGCTCCAATAGCGGTATTGCTACCTCGGGTATTGAGGGACAATGGCACTACGCGCACGAGGACGGCCACTGGCTGACGCTGGCAGCGAGCTATATTGACGCGCATTATGATAACAGTGCGGCGTTTCAGGGCACCCGTAAGGTCGTTGACGCCTTTGACGACTCACGTCCCGACATTATTGAGGGTACAGGTGTCGGCGCACCCAACTTCACTGCTTTTCCCGCATCGAATCAGCAATTGCAGGGCGTACCTGAGGTGCAGGCATCGCTGGCCGGTAGTTGGTACATCAGCGATATCTGGCGCATTGGCGGCGATGTCAGTTATACCAAGTCGTACCCGCTGGATTACTTACAGACGGTATTTATTCGTGACCAGCACCAACTAAACCTGAATACTGAGTTCCATTTTACGTCGCAGTTCAGCGCGCGACTGGACGTCATTAACGTGACTGATCAGGATAATTGGTCGCCGGTATTTGAGGGCGGCTACTTTGGCGCCGATCTTGCGTTTCCGTCATTGCCACGGCATGCTCAACTCACTTTTAGTTATCACTTTTAAGCGAGGCGCGTAACCCGATGTCGATTAAAAAAGTGCTCTTTATTGCGGTTATAGCGGCATCGTTTGCCAGTATCTTCATTTACGATCTGACCGATTATTTAACCCTTGAGCAACTTAAGCAGCAGCAACAGGCGCTCAATCAGCTTTTTGCCGAGCGCCCGTTATTTATGTTTTCGCTGTACTTCCTGATTTATGTCGTCAGTGCCGCTTTATCATTGCCAGGGGCAACCGTTCTCACTGTCGGCGCGGGTGCGATATTCGGTTTTGGCTGGGGTCTGTTACTGGCTTCTTTCGCAAGTTCTGTGGGCGCTTTATTGGCCTTTTTAAGCGCCCGGTGGTTGTTACATGACTGGGTACAAAAGAAGTTCAGCAACCGGCTGAAGGCAATCAATGCCGGCATTGAGCGTGAAGGTGCGTTTTACCTGCTCAGCTTGCGTCTGGTACCGCTGTTTCCGTTCTTTGTCATTAACCTGGTGATGGGTCTGACGAAAATCAAAGCCCGGACCTATTACTGGGTCAGCCAGGTGGGTATGTTGCTGGCCACCGCCGTCTTCGTGAACGCGGGTACCCAACTGGCACAGGTCGAAAAATTGGGCGACATTCTCTCGCTGGACATGTTAATTGCCCTGATTTTACTCGCGCTGGTACCCATCATGGCCAAATTCGTGTTGTCGTTTCTTAAATATCAACGCGCCTACCGGGGCTATAGCAAACCCAAAACTTTTGATAATAATCTGATTGTTATTGGTGCAGGCTCTGCTGGGTTGGTAAGTGCTTACATAGCGGCTGCAGTCAAAGCCAAAGTCACGTTAATTGAAAAAGACAAAATGGGCGGCGACTGTCTCAATACCGGTTGTGTGCCGTCTAAGTCGTTGCTGCATGTGGCAAAAAGTATCCGACAGACGCGTGACGCGCAGGCGCTAGGGGTCAATAGCCAAGTTAAAGATATCGATTTTGGCAAGGTCATGGATAAGGTCGCCGAAGTCATCGCGAAAATAGCGCCCCATGACTCTGTTGAACGCTACACCGATTTAGGTGTGAATGTAGTAAACGGCGAAGCGAAGGTGGTTACCCCCTGGGAGGTTGAAGTGAGAACTGCAGAAGGCACGCAGACGCTGACCTCACGCAGTATTATTATTGCCACCGGGGCGCGGCCACTGGTTCCCGATTTTCCCGGCATTGATAAGCTCGACTACCTCACTTCCGAAAATTTATGGCAGCTACGCGACCTTCCTAAGCGCTTGTTAGTGCTTGGTGGCGGACCCATTGGCTGTGAACTGGCGCAAGCCTTCCGCTTACTGGGCAGTGAGGTCACCATTGTGGAAATGGGTCCACGCGTACTTGCCAACGATGACACCGATAGTGCCGCGTTCGTACAGCACCAGTTGCGTGAAGACGGTATTGATTTGCGCTTGAATCATAAAGCTAAACGTTTTGTCGAAGAAGACGGTGAGTGGCAGCTCATAGCTGAACATGAACAAGAAGAGGTGAAGCTTGGTTTTGAGCGGGTACTGATCGCGCTCGGCCGTAGTGCAAATACCAGCGGATTTGGTTTAGAAGAGCTGGGCGTCAAGATGGATAAGACCTTGCAGCTGGACGAGCTACTCCAAACCAATTACCCGAATATCTATGCCTGTGGCGATGTGGCCGGCCCTTACCAGTTTACCCATGTCGCGTCACATCAGGCCTGGTATGCCGCCGTCAATGCGCTGTTTACGCCGTTTAAGAGCTTCCGGGTCGATTACTCGGTGATCCCATGGGTAACTTATACGACACCTGAGGTGGCGACGGTGGGGCTTACGGAAGCCGAGGCAGAGCGTGTCGGTAAAGAGTATGAAGTGACCGAATACGATATCAGTGATCTGGACCGGGCCATTGCCGAACATCAGGCGTACGGAAGGATTAAAGTGCTGACCGAACCAGGCAAAGACAAAATTCTGGGAGTGAACATTGTTGGTGCGCAGGCGGGGGAGTTACTTGCTGAGTATGTGCTGGCAATGAAGCACAATATCGGCTTGAATAAGATCTTAGGTACCATTCATAGTTATCCGACCATGGCTGAGGCCAACAAATATGTGGCGGGTAACTGGAAACGCGCGCATGCACCAGAGAAGTTACTGGCGTGGGTGGAAAAATTCCATCGCTGGCGCCGTGCATAGTAAACCATAGGTGAGGAGATGTCTTTAGACAACCTACTTGAGCATGTTCGCGCCTGCCGGGTCTGTGAGGAGAACTTACCTTTTGGCGCGCGGCCGGTGCTGCAAGCTTCTTCACAAGCACGCATTCTTATCGCCGGCCAGGCACCGGGGCGGCGCGTGCACGCAACGGGCCTGCCGTTTAATGACCCCAGCGGAGACCGCCTCCGGCAGTGGTTAGGCGTGGATCGCCAGCAATTCTACGACGCCCGCCTGTTCGCCATCATGCCCATGGGCTTTTGCTATCCGGGCACCGGCAAAAGTGGCGACTTACCGCCACGCCCGGAATGCGCGCCGCTATGGCGTAAGCGTCTGATGGCCGAACTACCCGCATTGGAACTGGTGTTACCCATTGGCCAGTACGCGATTAACTGGCACTTAGCTGAGCAGGGCATGATTGCAAAAAAACAAACCCTGACCGAAACGGTGAAACAGTGGCAGCAGTTCTGGCCCCATGTTTTACCCATGCCGCACCCAAGCCCGCGCAATAATCTCTGGCTGCGACGCAATCCCTGGTTTGAAGAAGAAATTATTCCGCATCTGCAGCAGCGCGTGCAAAGCCTGATCAATCGCTAAGCAAATTTATAGTGGGCACCGGCAAGGTTACCACGCCATACCCACTGCCACTGACCGTCCATTTGCCAGCCGATTTCAGCGAAGTGGGGGATTTGCATGCCCGCTACCTCGCGGTAGTCGGCAATACGTCCACGCCAGGGCATACGCCTGTAAGTTTTACCGACACGGGCGAAACGTCCGGGACAAAAAACCTCTTTGATCGCGCCGTTACTGGCAAAGGTAAACTCCAGCTCGACCTCAAGCTCGCCATGTTCAAGGTGCGCAATGGCGCGCTCGTCATCAACTGCCCGCCACTTTACCCCATTCTCGGGTAACAAGTTGGTCGGAAACCAGACGCCCTCGGCAAGAAAGCGATGCATGGCAGCTTCATTCAGTTCATAGCGGTCCTGGTCGCGCGCAATCGTTAACCATGAGAACAGCTTCACTTTGGCACTGCCAACACCAGTCTCGTATTGGTCAATGACCTGCAGACGCAAGAAGCGACCCATCTGAATCATGGCGCGCCATTCAAAGCCGGTGGTCGAAAAGGTCTGCTCAGCAGTAAAACGAAACCACTTTTGTTGGGTCATGTCGGTACGCAGCTCGCCGTACTGGCGAAGCTCAGCATTTTTTACTTGCCGGTAGTCCGCAGGAAGCGTAAAAGCAAAATAACGTTGAACTGGTAAAGGTAAGTGTTCTGTCATCGCGATAGTTTCCTGTTAAAATAGCCGCTGATTTTAGTGTAGCGGTTATTTAACGGGAAACAGATGAGTAGTTGTTGCGGTATAGATACCCAAGCCAAACTTGATAGCGCCCAACGTAAATTGTTGTGGACAGTACTGATTCTGAATGCAGCGATGTTTTTCGTTGAATTTATTGCAGGTTGGATCGCGGAATCAAGCGGTCTGATTGCCGATTCGCTTGATATGTTGGCGGATGCTTTGGTTTACTCAGTAAGCCTCTACACAGTGGGTAAAACCTTGCGTCACAAGGCCAATGCCGCGCTGTTAAATGGCAGCCTGCAACTGCTTCTTGGCTCGCTGGTGGTGTTTGATGTCATCAAACGCATTCTGTTTGGCAGTGACCCGAACGCAGACATAATGCTTTCAGTGGCGTTTCTTGCCTTGGTGGTCAATGTCATCTGTTTTGCCATGCTCTATCGCTTCCGTAACGGCGACATTAACATTCGCGCTAGTTGGATTTGCTCACGCAATGACATGTTATTAAATGCCGGGGTCATTTTCTCGGCGCTGCTGGTCAGCTCGCAAAATGCTGCCTGGCCCGATTTACTCATCGCGCTTTTGATTGCCGGAATTGTATTGGTTTCAGCGTTGGGCATTGTCCGCAACGCGCTCCAGGTGCGTCGTGGAGAAGCTCAGCAACTTGAAGATTGCTGTGGCTGAGTTACCAATACCAGGACCAACCGAGCTGAATCCGCGATCCTTTCTGCCGGGCAACGCTTAGCCGAATATCTTGTTGGGGTGCAATGTGCCAGGCCATCTCGCATCCCGCATACCAAGGCTCTTCCAGGCGGCTGCCAGGATCGAATTCATAACGCAGAGTACACTGAGACCGCCAGCGATTTCCTTCAGATAGCCATTGTAATTGTGGTGCAGCAAGTATACCCCCGACATACGCCGAGGGGTCTCGCAACTCTGTCCTCAGGCTCAGGTTAACGCGTTCGTTCTTAATTCGGAAAGCGTGTCCGTAGCTGGCGGTTACTATGGGACTCAGATCATCAGCTGGTTGGCGCAGGCGATCGCGCTGCCACCCCAGCTCAAGCCCCCAGGAAGCACCACCATCGCCCGGTAGCCCCGAAACGCTCTCGTTAAGCGTATGCAATCGTAACAGCCAAAAGTGTTCCAGCTCCAACGAGTTCCTATCAGCGCTGAGTCCCAACTCTGCCATGGTCAATGTCGCGTTCGGTAACCTTCCTTGCTGCCGCTGTAGCACATCATAATAGGCGGGACGAAAATTCATGCTCAGCCGCGTGGCGCTATCGCTGCCGGTGTCAGTGTAATCAAGGCCGAAGCGAAGCAAACCAGGTGCTTGTGCGCTCTCTGGGGCGCTGGGCTCAGCGAGCTGCCAGTCATGGCCTGTGGTCATGGGTAACAGCATGCGCTGGCGCAGCAACTGCTGTTTTTCGCGCTGTAAGCGCTGATGTTCCGGTGTGCCCTGATCGAGCTGGTGTAAGCGGTAGGCATAAAAGTCAGTCAGCACGTCGGCCACTTTTTGCTGACTTTGCGCCGGAAAATCCGTTAACTCAAAATACCCGGGATTGCGCAGCCAGGCGTTTAGTAGTGCTTTTTCATCTGGGATCAGCTGCGACCAACGTTGTTGAAACTGGTAAAGGCGCGAAGGCTGCAGGTGTCGCTTGGCTATAGCAGCATGACCATCAATTGTGGCTTCATTGAGACGTTGAATAATATCTGCTGGCAACACAAAGGGATCGTGGCTTTGCACTAGTTGACTGTCAGTGACGAGTTCGAGCGCACGCGCCATATGATAGGCACAGTTACGTGAAGAGAAAAAATAAGCGTAGTCGGTCTGCAACAGCTCCCATAAATGCCAGATCAGTAAGCGGCTTTGCGCAGGCGAAGTACTAAGTCGGTAATTCCAGAGGTTCCGTAATTCAGCCTCGGCATAATTAATATCATAACGGTAAAAGTGCGTGGTTGAGTAAGCGGCACGGTAGCCACCTACCAACCCTTTGATGATATAGCTGACCGGGTCTTCGTCGTGCGGTACGCGCGCACCAAAGTTAAAACTGTTTGCCATGAGCTGACGTGCGCTGGTATCACTTGTACTACCCACACGAATCAGTAAATGGCCGTAAAAGCTGGCGGGGTTCTCTAAAAAACCATCGGCAAAAACAACACTCACGCTGTCAGGCGTTTGTCCGCCGAGCCACTGCATCAATTTGTCACATTGCCGGTAGTCAAAGCTGAGTAGCTGCTGCTGTGCCAGCCATGCCGCACGCGCGGGAAAGCGACACATTTGTTGCGCGTTCTCATGAAATAAACGCAGCGTCGCTCTTAGCTCGGCCTCAGCATCAACAGCGCCATTTTTAGCAAGAAAAAATGATGGCGTCTCTATCTCACTGGCGCTAGCCATTGCAGGCATATGCAATAATTTTTGCCAGGTACGGGCAGCCGCCAGTTGCGACAGGTCTGCAGCCATACTGGTAAGCGACGTCAACAGAAGTGCCAGCGCCAGCGTAAGCTTAAGTTTCATGCGTTGATCCATAAAAAAGCCCCGTACACCAGCGTGTGCGGGGCTTCGATGGTAGTATTCAGATTAGCTGGCCTGGCAATGTGCAACAGCATCAGCTGCGGTATAGTAAAGCGCTTCGGCTTTCTCAACCTGACTTTGCCCGGAGTAACTTGCCGTGCCCATATGGGCGGCATAGTCGGTACGCAATTTCTTGATTGCCTGAGGTTGTTGCGCTTGTGTACAGCCCATCAACTGTAACATTGCATTCAGATGCTCACCGTCACCAACCGCTAGCTGCTCCTCAATTTGCACATAGGATTCAGTAACGAAAATCGCGGTAAAGGTTCCTGCTCCTTCGCAGGTTTCTTGCGACACGGTAGCTGACGTCACTGCTGTAGTACCTAAGTCCCAGATAATATTCGAAATGGCTGCTGCCAGCCCATGATTAGGGAAAATCATGGCACCGATACCGCACTGCTGCCATGGGTTCACGCCACCAAATGCGTTTGCCTGCGCTTTGGGTGCTGCAAGCATATTACCGGCAATTAAAACCGCTGCCGCAGTTACTGCTAACTTACGTACCATGTTGTTATCCTTCTTTCCGTTGAGTAAGGTTAATTTAGCACTTTGGCACAGTATTTAAAGCATGCTGCCATGCGCCTTCAGCATCGAAGTCTTTCACGAGCCCGCCTTTTTCTTTTGGCTCGGTAAATGCGTCCATACCGTGCTCGATCATATAGCTGGGATGGTATTCCGGCGCGCCTAACTGTTTAATGGCCTCGCATAAACCAGGTTCCGTCAGGCGTAGTTCGATGGCTTCCTGCATAGCCACCAGGTCTTCCTGTGTGGCTGCCTGAAAGGAGTTCATACGCATCACCATTAGCCCCTGATGTGCGGTTTGATCGCTCACCCGTAAAGTATCGAAAAAACCATAGGTCATGGCTGCGGTATACATGTCAGCCGCGTCAACATAATTTTCAGCCGCTAAACACTCTGCAATACCGTTAAAAATGACAACTGGGGTCATTTTTGCATTCAGCTCGCTAAGCTGCAGACATCCAATTTGCTCGGTGGGCTTTAAATTCCCTTCCGTTTCATAATTCTGCACCTGCTGCGCTTCTGGCTGAATACTCATGCCAAGGGCAACGGCGGCAATGACCAGTACAATCAAAACGAGATATTTAGTCTTCATAAAATGCCTTGGTAACTAAAAATTAAGTTCAGAATACGTGAACCCGGACTACTTCACCATCACCTTACCGCCAATTATTTTGTAAGCGGGTGTACCCCGAATCATGGTCTCGCGGGCGAACTCCTGACCACAGGCGGGGCAGACACCTACCGCTTGCGTGTGGTCTTCGACAATACGTTCAATGAAACATTTCACCAACGCGCCTTTGCCGCCTTTACGATATTTGTAAAGCGGTGCGCGGCACTTGTTGCAACTTATCTGCACCGTGCGAAGTGGTGGTTTCTTGCGAGGTTTAGCCATGCCGGAACATGTTAATGACTGGCATGGCTAATGCAAGGCAAGTGTCAGCTGTTGCTTGAACTAAGCGCGCTTTAACGCCCGTACGATTACCAGTAATACAACGGCACCTATGGTGGCAACAATAATACTGGCAAGCAGACCGCCGTCGGTGGAAAAGCCCAGTGCCCCGAACAAAAAACCACCCAGTAGCGCACCAATAATGCCTATGGCAATATTGCCCAGCAGGCCAAAGCCGCCACCTTTCACCAGCGTACCGGCCAACCATCCGGCGATAAGCCCCACCAATAAAAACCATAAAAAACTCATGGGAAACTCCTTCTGCTATTTTTAAGTGAGAAAAATGCGATAAATCACTCTTAAACATAGCAAAGAAGCATTATTTTGGTAGCGATTAAGAAGCTAGCATTTTTAAATATTGCGCAAGTACGACCGCATTATTGTGTTCACGATCTTTTGACGCATAAAGTAGCGTCACTTGCTGGCTTTTTGCTTTTTCTGCTAACTCGCGGCAACTGTCCTGATGCTCCTTTAATTCCGCTAAATAGCTATTGCGAAACTCGGCCCAGCACGACGGGTTATCATGAAACCACTGCCGTAGATCATCGGAGGGTGCAACTGACTTCAACCAGTCATCAAGTTGCGCCTCGTCTTTTGCGAGGCCTCGTGGCCATAGCCTGTCGATAAGAACACGGTAACCATCATCCTCAGCGACCGCGTCATAAATGCGTTTCGTCTGTAACTTCATTGGCATAACACCTCCGATAGTTTCAGGGATAAATATAGAGGGGTTAGTGTTTCCCGGTAATTATTTTGCTGAGTATTTTGTCGGCCTGGTCGGTGTTCATGGCGTAAATAGTCCAAACCACGGCCAGGGCAATGATCACGACATGGGTGAGCCAGTCGCTGAAATCAATCGACCAGATAAAGGAAAGAATCCAGGCGGCGAGATATAACAGCAGTGCGGACGGCACAGAAACAAGTGCAAAGCCAGCAAAGAACAGCACAATCGCAGCCAGTTTTGTGGTGAGTAGGCGTATCATAGTGTTTTAAATCTCCTGCTCATAGTTTAGCAGTGCTTGCGCCAGTTTTTGCTCAAACGCTTCGATTTCTGCCAACTCTTTTTCTTTATCAGTGAGCGTTGCCAACATTTGCGCTTGCCGCAGTCGCATACGTAAAATATGAGCTAGTTCAGCTTCTACAACTTCGCGATTTCCTTCGTGACCGGCCGCTAATTCTTCTTCAATTTTATCAAGGCTCATAACGGTTCCACGGACCATGCCGGAACTCATCATCATGTTAAATTCGTCAATTTGCAGGCCATCCATACTGCCTTGCTTTTCATCAAGAAGATAATCGCGCAGTGCGGTATTACCAAACGCCAATGCCGTATTGTACATTTCATTATGAACTTCCGGACCCAGGCTCACATAGCTATACCAACGGTCAATGACATCGCGGTTATTTTTCATTGCCATGACACCGCGCCAGGCTTCTCCATTATTAATATCAGCGCCGAGGGCGACGAGCCTATCAAAGTGTTCAACAGTAAAACTGTCACGCCGCGAACTTACGACCACGTACATTGCCGCCGTTACCGGCCCTATCTTGGGCACTGATAACATCACCTGGTTTGCAGCTATATCGCCGCGCTCCATTAATGCCAGCATAAAGTCGGGGCGTATGCCAATCAGCTCAGGGTCATCGGCAAACAGTTTTTGAATATCCTCCAGCGAGACATCTGGGTAGCGCTTTAAAGCAAGTTCCAGGGCACTTTCTGTTGTTGCGTCGTTAGTAACTGTTTCGTCCGCACTGACAGTTGGCTGCCGGATAACAGCCGTTTCGTCGTCCTTTTTCTCGACCGCAATCGTTTCTGTCGCGGTGACTTCGACATTCTGGCGCATTAGCTCCGGTGACGACTCATCCCTCGTTAGCAGCCAACCGCCAATCACCGCAGCAATCCCTAGCGCCAACACAATAATAAATCGCATACGCAAACTCCTTTTCCAATGAATCCAAATGCTATCTCGTAGCAGTTTCGCTTCAGCATTTCTGAGCTACACTGTAATGCGCCCCTTCAGGTAGTGAGCGGCATGACCGGAAATCAGCACTCTGTCACCCTTTACCGAGCAATGAAGCACGCCGCCGCGACGCGATGCCTGATAAGCCATCAAATCATTTTTACCTAAGCGCTCAGCCCAAAAAGGCGCCAGCCCGGTGTGAATCGAACCGGTCACCGGGTCTTCATCACCGCCGTTTGCTGGCCAGAAGTAACGGGAAACAAAGTCGTAGTCAGCCGATTCGGACGAGCATGTGACCACCACGTCGTAAGGCGCCAGCTGTTTTAACGACGCATTGTCACACAATACAGAGCGAACGTCAGACTCAGATTTGTACACCACAAAGTAGGCTTGGTCGTTCCGATAAACTTCGTCAGGCGTAATCGACAAACCCGACAATAAGTTATCAGGAGTAGTGTCGACTTTTTCCGGCTTGGTGTTTGGAAAATTCATCTGTATCTGACCCGAGTCGGTTTTGCTAACAGAGAAATCACCAACCGCTTCAGCGAACAAATCAAGACGATTCAGTTGTGGGTTTTTGTCGAATAAAACAAATGCCGAAGCCAGGGTTGCGTGACCACAAAAAGGAATTTCGGTAATCGGCGAAAACCAGCGGATGTGGTAGCCGGATATTTCTTGGGGCACCAGAAATGCGGTTTCTGATAGGTTGTTTTCGGCGGCTATCGATTGCATTAACTCGTCTGACAGCCAGCTATCAGTGATCATAACCGCAGCAGGATTGCCGCTGAAAACTGCATCGGTAAAGGCGTCAACTACATTAATTTCGAGTTCCATTTTTATTCTCTAAATTTGGTTTGTTTACTAGAAAATTACTGATCTTTCAGGCTCTTATAAACCTTATCTTTATCTCGCTTGCCAACGGCTAGAACATAAACCACAAGCACATCACCAACGACTTCATAAATAAGTCGATAGCCCGCAGCGCGCAATTTTATTTTATACACTGAGCTGTAACCACTAAGCTTAGCCTTAGGTACTTTAGGATGGTGGAGCCGTTGCTCGAGTTTCTTTTTAAACTGTGCTTTTACTGGTGGTGCCAGCCGTTGCCATTCCTTCCATGCTGAAGGAACAAACTTGAGCTTATAAGTCATCTAAATCGACCTCGACGGCATCACCCATCTCCGCACGACGTTCCTCTACCAATTTGCCAAGCTCGTAATCCTCAACCACTTCCATAATCGCTTCGTAAGTTTCAGCAGGGATCAGGTAAGCTGCTGGCTTGTTATGATTCAGTACAGCAATCGGCGAACCGCTTGCCTCCGCAAGAATCGCCGAGGGATTTTTCTTCAATTCTGAAATGCTTACAGAGTAGTCGGCATGAACTTCACGCATAAAAGACCTCAAATAGGCTTGTATTTATGGACTTATTTTAGCTCTTTTTTATAGTTTTTTCATTCTTATCTTTGTAAGTGCTTGGTCCTAGCGTGGCCGTATCAGCGGTTCGACCATGTCCCCGGTTAAGTGTCTGCTTTTAAAGCGGAGCAAGTCTTCGAAGTCAAAGTCAGTAACGGCGACGCGCTCGTTGCCTTGCCAGGCGATCCGATAAGAAAGTTCCCGGGGATGACCATCGAGGCTCGCCAGTAACTCGCTCTCGTCACTACGATTCAGATCGATGACCACAATATCCGTTTGCCAGTTCGTCGTCGCGCCGCAGTTCACGATTTCTACCACCACGGCTTTCGTTTCATCCGGCGACGTCACACGCTCAAACTCTTCGGTTCCACAACTACCGCTAAAAAATAATACGATCGGCAGCCAGATAAGTAGACCGCCAATCACCACTGACCAAAACACCGCCGCGCCAGCGCTCCATAGAAATTTAAACATCGGCGTTCCCAATTGTTTCTTGGGGATGTTGCTGTTCCCGGCTGACCTTAAAAGCGATCCCGCCCGTCTTTTTCGCCACGAGGTTATAAACCCAGGTAATGATCAACACAAAGATATAGGTAAAGATGGCGTAGAACACGGGCGCAAGTATCACACTGAATAACGAGTAACTAAAGATCATCGTAGCGCCAGCGTCAAAATTCCCGATCAACCCGACTAATCCCATAAGCAGAGACAAGGGCAAAAAACCTAAAATTGTCGCCCAAAATGCCACCAAAGCGCAGACGACTGCCGCCTTGTGCGGCTCAATGTAGGTAATTCTGTTCATTGAAAATCCTTCTCCTTAACACATAGAAAGTAAGAAGGGCGCCGAAGCGCCCTTGATCATTCTACGGTGACCGATTTCGCCAAGTTCCTTGGCTGATCGACGTCGGTGCCCTTAATAATGGCCACGAAGTACGAAAGCAGCTGTAAAGGAATGGTGTAAACGATCGGCGCGATCAGCTCTTCGCAATGGCTGACGTTAATCACCCGCATGCTCTCATCGCCTTTGAAGCGGGCGTCTTTATCGGCGAAGACATACATAATACCGCCACGCGCACGGACTTCTTCGACATTCGACTTCAGCTTCTCGAGCAATTCGTCATTCGGTGCGACCACGATAACCGGCATTTCGGCATCGATCAGCGCCAGCGGACCGTGCTTCAATTCACCAGCGGCGTAGGCTTCGGCGTGAATGTACGAGATTTCTTTTAGCTTCAGCGCACCTTCCATGGCTATCGGATACTGCGAGCCACGGCCTAAGAATAAACTGTGGTATTTGTCGGCAAATTCCGGTGCCAGCGCTTCAATTTCATCGCTCAGCAGCAAGGCTTCTTCAAGTTTTGCCGGTAAGGTTTTGAGCGCCTTCACGATCAGTTCTTGCTTGTCAGCAGACAAGCCGCGTGATTGACCCAGTGCCAGCACTAACATCATCAGACCCACTAACTGAGTAGTAAAGGCCTTAGTCGACGCAACACCAATTTCCGTGCCCGCGCGGGTCATGTAAGCCAGATCAGACTCGCGAACCATGGATGAGGTCGAGACGTTACAAATGGTCAATGAGCCCTTGTAGCCAAGCTCTTTCGATAAACGCAGTGCGGCCAGGGTGTCAGCGGTTTCACCCGACTGTGAAATGGTTACCAGCAGGCTATTCGGATGCACGTGCGACTGACGGTAACGGAATTCTGAGGCGATTTCGACGTTACATGACACACCGGCCAGAGCTTCCAACCAGTAGCGCGCCACCATGCCGGCGTGATAAGAAGTACCACAGGCAACAATTTGCACGTGCTCGATGTCTTTTAACAGCTCCATAGAGCCTTCACCAAACGCGTTGGCCGCCACTTTGCCTTCTACCAGCCGACCTTCAAGTGCATTTCGTACGGCTGCCGGTTGCTCGTGAATTTCTTTGAGCATAAAGTGGCGATAGTTGCCTTTGCCACCGGCGTCATACTGCCCGTCAGATTCGTGAATTTTGCGCTCAACACGCGCGCCCTTCGCGTCATAAACCTTCACTTCTGTGCGGGTAATGTCCGCCATGTCACCTTCTTCAAGGTACATAAACTTGCGCGTGACAGGTAATAACGCCAGCTGATCTGAAGCGATAAAGTTCTCACCAATACCCAAACCAATAACCAACGGACTGCCTGAGCGTGCCACGACCAGACGACCGGGGTCTTCACAATCCATCACCACAGTGCCGTACGCGCCTTCGAGCTGCTTGACCGCAGACTGTACCGCGTCAAACAGATCGCTATGGGTTTGCTTTTCATGATGTACCAGGTGACAGATCACTTCGGTGTCGGTGTCAGAATTAAAGGTATAACCCAGACCACGTAACTGCTCACGCAGCTTCTCGTGATTCTCAATGATGCCGTTATGGACCACGGCAATACAGTTATTCGAAATATGCGGGTGAGCGTTAGCTTCAGTAACGCCTCCATGTGTCGCCCAGCGGGTATGTGCAATACCCGTGGTGCCACTTAGCGGATGTTTGCCAACCGCGTCTTTTAATTCCTGTACCTTACCGGTACGGCGAATGCTCTCAATGGCACCGTTCTCGTTTAATACCGCCAGACCCGCAGAATCGTAACCGCGGTATTCCAGACGCTTGAGTCCTTCCAGTAGAATTTCACTAATCCGGCGCTCTGAAGTGGCGCCAACAATTCCGCACATACTACTTATCCCTTTTTCTGAGGGCGTTGCCAGCCCGTAATATTTCGTTGTTTACCGCGGGCGATACCCAGCTCGGTATCTTCCACATCCTTGGTAATGGTCGAGCCCGCACCCACGGTGGCCTGCTTGCCGATGCGTACCGGCGCAACCAGTGAGCTGTTCGAGCCAATAAAGGCGCCATCGTCGATTTGAGTGGTAGACTTATTCACGCCATCATAGTTACAAGTGATGGTGCCCGCGCCGATATTGACGCCATCGCCAACAATGGCGTCGCCCAGATAGGTCAGATGATTGGCCTTAGAGCCTTCTCCCAGGCGCGACTTTTTCATTTCCACGAAGTTGCCGACTTTAGCCTTCGCAGCAAGCACTGAACCCGGGCGTAAGCGGGCATAAGGGCCGACTTCACAGTTTTCGGCAACCTCAGCTTCTTCAACAATACTGTGTGACTTAATGCGGGTACCGGCGGCAATGCGACAGTTGCGTAAAATGCAGTTGCTTTCAATGACAACGCCTTCGCCAAGCTCGACGTCACCTTCAAAAATGACATTCACGTCAACGACAACGTCATTCGCAATGCTTACCTTACCGCGCACATCGACACGCGCCGGATCGAGCAGGGTAGCGCCGTCGATCATCAGTTGTTCAGCCTGACGCTGCTGGTACGCGCGCTCAAGCGCAGCCAGCTGCACGCGATTATTCGCGCCTTCAACTTCGTGAATATCCTGTGGCTGGGTGGAGGCAATGCGTACACCTTCCTGCGCCGCCATCGCAACGATGTCGGTGAGATAGAATTCGCCCTGGGCATTATTATTGGAAAGGGCTGAAAGCCAGCGTTTTAGTGCTTTCCCCTGAGCCAGCATCATGCCGGTATTGGCTTCAGTGACCCGTAGTTGCTCTGCTGTCGCGTCTTTTTGTTCGACAATGCCGGTAATATTGCCATTTTCATCACGCAGAATACGTCCATAGCCGGTCGGATCGGGCAGGGTGACGGTCAGCAGTGCAAGTTCGCTGCCTTTCCCGGCTTCAACCAGAGCTTGTAATGTTGCTACCCGCGTCAGCGGCACATCGCCGTATAAAATCAGCACATGCTCATCGTCGCTCAGATGGGGCACGACTTGTTGCACCGCATGCCCGGTACCGAGTTGCTGTGCCTGCTCAACGAAATTTAACGCTTGCCCACCAAGGCGCTCTAATAACGCCTCGGCCCCGTGGCCGTAAATTACATGAATGGCGTTCGAATCGAGTTGCCGGGCGCTATCGATCACATGTTGCACCATAGGTTTATGGGCAACCGGATGCAGCACTTTTGGCAATGCTGAACGCATGCGGGTGCCCTTGCCAGCGGCAAGAACCACTACACTCAATGCCATGAATCCTTCCATTTTTCGGTTAGTGAATCTGAAAGCCCTATTCTAGCGACATTACAGGAAATTAACAGGTTGAAAATTAGTTTGTAGCTCGCATAGTTAGCGCTTTTGCAGAAAATTTGCACAAATAAAAAAGCCCAGCACTTAGCTGGGCTTTTAGATTTAGTAGGCTGGTACAGATTACTTGCGAATTTTCCGGATAATCTGCAATTGTGCCAACGCCCGAGACAGTTCTGCCGCCGCTTCTGCGTAGCTAAGGTCAGAACTAGATCCTGCGATTGCTTCTTCAGCACGTTTTTTCGCTTCAAGAGCTTCCTGTTCATCAAGCTCTTCACCGCGAACGGCTGTATCAGCCAAAACCGTGACGTTGTGAGGCTGCACTTCCAGCACACCACCAGCAACGTAGATGATTTCTTCTTCACCACCTTCTTTTACCACTCGCACCATACCTGGTTTGATTTTGGTAATTAAAGGCGCGTGACCAGGGTAAATACCCAACTCACCTTCGCTACCGGTCACTTGCACGGTCTCAACGGCGCCAGTAAACAACCTGTCTTCGGCGCTGACCACGTCAAGGTGTACAGTTTTTGCTGCCATTTAAACCTCCCGGTTCTTACATTTTCTTGGCTTTTTCGACCGCTTCTTCGATGCTGCCAACCATGTAGAACGCTTGTTCCGGAAGGTCGTCGTAGTCACCGCCTAAGATGCCTTTAAAGCCAGCAATGGTGTCTTTCAACGCAACGTATTTACCAGGCGCACCGGTGAATACTTCTGCGACGAAGAATGGCTGCGACAAGAAACGCTGAATCTTACGTGCACGGGCAACGGTCATTTTGTCTTCTTCTGACAGTTCGTCCATACCCAGAATCGCGATGATGTCTTTCAGCTCTTTATAGCGCTGCAGTACTGACTGTACGCCACGGGCCACTTCATAGTGCTCTTTACCGATAACTTGCGGGTCAAGCTGACGTGAAGTTGAATCCAGTGGGTCAACCGCCGGGTAGATACCCAAAGATGCGATGTCACGTGACAATACTACGGTCGCATCCAAGTGCGCGAACGTGGTTGCCGGTGACGGGTCAGTCAAGTCATCCGCAGGTACGTATACGGCCTGGATTGACGTGATTGAACCAGTCTTGGTTGAAGTAATACGTTCCTGCAATACACCCATCTCTTCAGCAAGTGTAGGCTGATAACCTACCGCTGATGGCATACGACCCAACAATGCAGATACCTCAGTACCGGCCAGGGTGTAACGATAGATGTTATCGACGAAGAACAGTACGTCACGACCTTCATCACGGAATTTCTCCGCCATGGTCAGACCGGTCAAAGCGACACGCAGACGGTTACCAGGAGGCTCGTTCATCTGACCGTAGACCAGTGCTACTTTGTCGAGTACGTTGGAATCTTTCATCTCGTGATAGAAGTCATTACCCTCACGCGTACGCTCACCAACACCGGCGAATACTGAGTAGCCGCTGTGCTCGATAGCGATGTTACGGATAAGCTCCATCATGTTTACGGTTTTACCAACACCGGCACCACCGAACAGACCAACTTTACCACCTTTGGCGAACGGGCAAATCAAGTCGATAACTTTGATACCTGTTTCCAATAGTTCAGTTGCGCTTGACTGTTCTTCGTACGAAGGTGCTTCGCGGTGAATCGACATACGCTCTTCTTCACCGACTTCGCCCGCTTCATCAATTGGCTCACCCAATACGTTCATGATACGACCCAGGGTCTGTTTACCCACTGGTACCATGATAGGTTCGCCGGTGTTTTCTACGCTAATACCACGACGCAAGCCGTCGGTAGTACCCATTGCGATTGCCCGCACGATACCACCACCTAGCTGCTGCTGAACTTCCAAGGTCAAACCCTTGAGGTCACCGTCGGTCACCTTCAGCGCGTCGTAGACCTTTGGCACTGCTGACTGTGGAAATTCGATATCCACAACCGCGCCAATAATTTGCACGACCTTACCTTGACTCATGACATTTCCTCTAACTCTAAAATTCTTGCAAGCTTCGCCTTAAACCGCTTCGGCGCCCGATACAATTTCCGAAATTTCCTGCGTAATCGCTGCCTGACGTGCTTTGTTGTACACAAGCTGCAGCTGATCAATGAGGTCTTCGGCGTTGTCGGTAGCGGCTTTCATAGCCACCATCCGCGCTGCCTGTTCACTAGCGATGTTGTCCACCACGCCCTGATAGACCGTTGATTCGACAAAGCGTCGGATCAGCGTATCTAAAATGGCTTCTGGTGCCGGCTCGTACAGGTAGTCCCAGCTACCTGACTGCACGCGCTCACGCTCTTCGCCTTTGGCTTTTGGCAACGGTAGCAACTGCGCTATCGTTGGCTCTTGCTTCATGGTGTTCACGAACTTGTTGTACACCACGTAAAGACGATCGACGTTGCCTTTGTCAAAGGCATCGAGCATGACCTGTACAGTGCCAAGCACATCGTTCACGCCTGGCTTGTCGCCAAGACCCGAAGTTTGCGCCAGTAAACGGCCTCCAAAGCGTTTAAAGAAACCCGTTGCCTTGCTGCCAATCGCGGCAAAATCAACCTCAATACCCTGGTCTTGCTGTTGTTGAGCATGCTTGACCACCGCTTTAAATTCATTGGTGTTCAAGCCGCCACACAGACCACGGTCGGTTGAAATGACGATATAGCCAACTCGCTTCACTTCACGTTCCTCAAGGAACGGATGCTTATATTCGAGGTTGGCATGGGCAACATGGCCGATCACCTTGCGAATGCTGTCGGCATACGGACGACTTGAAGCCATCCGTTCCTGCGCCTTTTTCATTTTTGACGCAGCAACCATTTCCATTGCGCTGGTGATCTTCTGAGTATTGTTAATACTCCCGATCTTGGTTTTTATCTCTTTACCGCTGGCCATGATAATCTCCTGTTAACTCAACGACGTGTGGCCACTCTTACGATGTGGCCACTGCTCTTTACCAAGTCTGCGTTTCTTTGAAGGATTTCAGGCCTTCATGCAGCTTAGCTTCGATGTCGTCGTTATAGTTGCCAGTTTTATCAATATCAGCCATCAGATCGGCGTACTCGCTCTTCATGTACGAAATTAACGCACTTTCAAAGTCGAGGATTTTGTCCTGCGCCACATCTTTGAGGTAGCCTTTTTCAGCTGAGAAGATAGACACTGCCATCTCTGCAACGCTCATTGGCTCATATTGGTTCTGTTTCATCAGTTCGGTGACACGCTGACCGTGCTCAAGCTGAGAACGCGTTGCTTCATCAAGGTCAGAAGCAAACTGTGCGAACGCCGCAAGTTCACGATACTGTGCCAATGCCAGACGAATACCACCACCCAGTTTCTTGATGATTTTCGTCTGCGCAGCACCACCGACACGCGATACCGAGATACCTGCGTTCACAGCAGGGCGGATACCGGCGTTGAACAAGTCAGTTTCTAAGAAGATCTGACCGTCAGTGATCGAGATCACGTTGGTTGGTACGAATGCCGAGACGTCACCGGCCTGGGTTTCGATGATTGGTAATGCGGTCAGTGAACCGGTTTTACCTTTCACTTCACCGTCGGTGTATTTTTCTACGTAGTCAGCGTTAACACGCGCTGCACGCTCAAGCAAACGTGAGTGTAGGTAGAAAACGTCACCAGGATAAGCTTCACGACCTGGCGGACGACGTAGCAACAATGAAATTTGACGATAAGCAACAGCTTGCTTCGACAAATCATCGTATACGATCAGTGCGTCTTCACCGCGGTCACGGAAGAATTCACCCATGGTACAACCAGAGTAGGCTGCCAGGTATTGCAGTGCTGCTGATTCAGAAGCAGATGCTGCAACCACAATGGTGTTTTCCAGCGCGCCATGCTCTTCAAGTTTGCGTACTACAGAAGCGATGGTCGATGCTTTCTGACCGATAGCTACGTACACACACTTAATGCCAGAGTCTTTCTGGTTAATGATGGCGTCAACTGCCAACGCGGTTTTACCAGTCTGACGGTCACCGATCAGCAACTCACGCTGGCCACGACCGATTGGTACCATGGCGTCAATCGATTTATAACCGGTTTGTACCGGCTGATCGACCGATTGACGTTCGATAACGCCCGGTGCAATTTTCTCTACCGGCTCAAAACCGTCGGCGTCAATTGGACCTTTACCGTCAATTGGCTCACCCAGGGTGTTTACCACGCGGCCCAACAAGTTACGACCTACTGGTACCTCAAGGATACGGCCAGTTGAATTTACTTTAACGCCTTCTTGCAGGTCCGCATATGGACCCATTACTACGGCGCCGACGGAATCACGTTCCAGGTTCAACGCGATAGCGTAACGATTGCCAGGAAGCTCAATCATTTCACCTTGCATACAGTCAGCAAGGCCATGAATGCGGATGATACCGTCGGTTACAGAAACGATGGTACCTTCGTTACGAGCTTCACTGACCACTTCGAACTTCTCAATACGTTTTTTGATCAGTTCTGCGATTTCATTTGAATTCAGTTGCATGCTCAAGTCCCCAATTAGGATTGCAGTGCATGGGCAAGCCGATCCAGCTTGCCGCGCACCGTACCGTCAATCACGGTGTCACCAGCTTTAATGTATAAGCCACTGACAATCGCTGCATCGACACTGCAATTCAGCTTAACTTTGCGTGAAAAACGTTTTTCTAACGTTTGTGCTAGTTGGTCCTGCTGTTGCTGTGTCAGTTCGACGGCAGACGTAACTTCTACAGTGATCTCTTTTTCGTGCTCGGCACGGAGTTCAGCGTACAAGTCTTCGACAGCAGGTAAGGCTTTCAATCGACCATTTTCAGCCATCAAGCGCACGAAGTTTTGACCTTTTTCGTCCAGTTGATCACCACAAACGTTAATGAAAACCTCTACCTTTTTCTCTAGCGTTTCGGCGCTGCTCAAAAAAGTGGCCATGCTCTCGTCGCTCGCTACTGCGGCTGCGAAAGTAATCATTTCGTGCCATTTTTCGATCGCGCCTTGCTCTAGTGCAAAATCAAAAGCTGCTTTTGCATAGGGGCGAGCAACCGTAGTCAATTCTGACATTTGCACAAACCCCTTTGGTTAGAGTTCAGCGACCAGTTTTTCAACGATGTCACTGTGAGCGTCTTTATCAATTTCACGCTCAATGATTTTGCTAGCACCAGCAACGGCCAATACTGCCACTTGCTTGCGCAGCTCTTCGCGTAAGCGGTTGCGCTCAGCTTCGACTTCAGAGTGGCCGGCAGCAACGATTTTCTCGCGCTCCTGCTCGCCACGCTTTTTGCCTTCTTCGACTGTCTCGTCCGCACGTTTTTTCGCTTGGGCGATAATCTCAGCAGCTTGCGCTTTCGCGTCTTTCAGTTCGTCAGCAACTTTAGCTTGCGCTTCTTCCAGGCTCTTTTCAGCTTTTTCACCAGCTGCAAGGCCGTCGGCAATCTTTTTCTGACGAGCTTCGATCGCATTGTTCAGCGGTGGCCAAACAAACTTCATGCAGAACAGCACGAAGACGATAAACGCGATTAATTCACCGATCAGGGTCATATTTAAACTCATAGACCCACCCTCCTATTCGTTCAGTTGTTCGAAATGATGTAACGAGCCTTACAGAACGAACAACAGAACCATGGCGATACCAACACCGATCATTGCTACCGCATCGATCAGACCCGCCAGGATGAACATTTTAACTTGCAGTGAAGGGGCTAATTCTGGCTGACGTGCACACGCTTCCAGGAATTTACCACCCATGTTACCGAAACCGACTGCAGTACCGATTGCACCAAAACCGATCAACAGTGCTACAGCGATATACTTAAGACCTAACATTAGTTCCATTGTTTTCTCCGATATTTCAAAGGTTGAAGTTAAAAATAAAAGTTAATACAAAAACTAGTGACTTTCTGAGCTGGCCATACTTAAGTAAACAATGGTCAGCATCATAAATACAAAGGCTTGCAGCACGATAACCAGAATGTGGAATACCGCCCAGACAAAGTGCAACGGCAACTGCAACAGGCCAATTGCACCGATCAGAATGAAGATCAGCTCACCTGCGTATAAGTTACCGAACAGACGTAGCGCGAGAGAGAACGGCTTCGCCACTAACGCGATGGTCTCAAGCAATAGGTTAAACGGGATCAGCAGAATCTGAACAAACGTATTGTTTGAGCTAAATGGATGCAACGTCAGCTCTTTGATGAAGCCACCGATGCCTTTCATGCGAATGCCATAACCAATCATCAACAGGAAGACACCCAGCGCCAGCGCCGCGGTCATATTGATGTCAGTCGTCGGTACAATTTTCATGTACACGTCATGGGAAGGCACACCAAAGAAGGTTTCCCCGGTCCAACCGGCTAACGCAGGCAGGAAGTCAACCGGAATCAAGTCCATCAGGTTCATCAGGAATATCCAGACGAAGATGGTCAAAGCCAGCGGAGCAATCAGTTTACTCTTACCGTGGAAGGTATCGCGCACGTTGTCAGAAACGAAATCGACGATCATTTCAATGAAACACTGAAATTTACCCGGAACACCGGTATTCGCTCGCTTCGCTGCGCGACGGAAAATAAATAAGAACAGGATGCCCAATCCGATGGACCAAGCCAGTGTGTCGATGTGCCACGTCCAGAACCCTGCTTCACTACACGCTTTGTTGAAAGCAATACCATTTTCGGTAGAGCACATCTTGGCGTTAGTTAAGTGGTGCTGAATGTGGCTCTGGAGCGTTAACTCTTCTGCAGCCATCTTGATTCCCACAATTTTAAGTTGATTTTAAAAACAAAATCGGTGCCAGCCATTGCACAATTAACACTGCGATGTAGCCGCTACAAACCGCTACCAGCGGGAGCGAGGTCAACAACAGCAGTGCTATCAGCAAGACCACAGTGAGACTTATTTTCAGTGCCTCACCGGCAAAAAAATTACTGACGACTTGTTGCGCCGCACGCGCGCCGCCTGTGGCAAAAGCGCGCCATGCAAAGAGTGCTGTTGGAATCATGACAGTCAAACCGCCGCCAACAACACCCCAAAAATATTCGTACGATTTCACCAGTGAAAACGTGCAGGCCAATAAAAATAGGGTTCCTGCCTGGGCGCGTAATAGCTTTACGGCCAATTGTTTTCCGGTGTTTGTTAACGTTCCACTCACGGGCTCGAAACCTCAGTTAAAAGCCCGCGATAGTATAAAGATTTGCGTCTCAATTGCAACAAAATGCAACAAGCTTAAGCGTCATCGCTCAGTTGAAAATGCGTGAGAATGCCGTCGAGCTCGTCTAAATTACTGTAATTTATTACCACTTTGCCTTTACCTTTGCGGCCGTGATTGATCGCAACGGCGGCACCTAAACGCTCGCTTAAACGTTGTTCCAAACGTTGTATGTCGGCGTCAGGCTGTTTTTTCTCCGCCGGTTTTTTCGGTTCCAGGGTAGTACGTACCAATTTCTCGGCTTCGCGCACGGTCATGGCTTTTGCGGCAATAATACGCGCAACATCGGTTTGTTGTTCACCCTGCAGGGCGAGTAGTAGTTTGGCGTGGCCCAACTCAATGTCGCCACGTTCAAGGAGGGTTTTTGTTTCTTGTTCGAGATTGTTTAACCGTAATAAATTGGTCACCGTTGCCCGCGACTTACCGACGGCCTCAGCAACTTCCTGGTGAGTCAGCTGAAATTCATCCAGTAAACGTTGTAATGCGGAAGCCTCTTCCATGGCGTTTAAGTCTTCGCGCTGAATATTTTCAATCAGCGCAATAGCAACGGCAGCTTCGTCAGGTACATGCTTGATGAGACAGGGAACTTCCTGCAAACGTGCCATTTGGGCCGCACGCCAGCGCCGCTCACCGGCAATAATTTCATACTTGTCGTTGGCAACCTCGCGCACCACGATCGGCTGAATAATGCCCTGCGCTTTAATTGACGCGGCCAGATCTTCCAGTGCTTCAGGTGACATGTCCTTACGCGGCTGATACTTACCTGGTTGTAAAAACTCTATGGGTAGTTTTTGCAGTTCGCCTTTGCTGATATCCAGTACTTCTTCGGCAACCGGTTGTTCGTGCTCGCGGGCACTTTTACTGGTAGTCAATAACGCGTCCAGGCCGCGTCCGAGTCCTCGTTTCTTGGCAGACATAAAGCGTTGTATCCTCAGGCTTCAGCCGCTGCTTCGGCTTTCTTTTGTTGTTCTGCGCGACGAATCAATTCGCCAGCCAGCGAAAGATAGGCTTTCGCCCCGGTCGATGTTTTATCGTAATACATAGCCGGAGCACCAAAACTAGGCGCTTCGGCCAGACGCACATTGCGTGGAATCACGGTGCGATAAACTTTATTGCCAAAATGGGCTTTCAGCTGTTCTGAAACATCGTTGGCAAGGCGATTGCGCGGATCATACATGGTGCGCAGAATACCTTCGATCTGTAATTTCGGATTCACCGCCTCAGCTAACCGCTCAATCGTATCCATCAGCGCAGTTAAGCCCTCAAGCGCGTAGTACTCGCACTGCATCGGCACCAGAATTGAGTCAGCTGCTGCCATAGCATTCACGGTGAGCATGCTTAACGATGGCGGACAATCGATAAAAATAAAATCATAATTGTCCTGCACTGGCTTAAGCGCGTTGGCCAGGCGTTGCTCGCGGGCAAAGGCTTCCATCAGTTTTACATCAGCTGCGGTCACATCGCCGTTGGCTGCAACCAGATGGTATTTACCATTGGTTTCAGTGACCAGCACGTCCTGAATGGGTTTTTGATCGACCAATAACTCATAGGCGGTATTTTCAACGTCGTATTTATCAACGCCGCTGCCCATGGTGGCATTGCCCTGCGGGTCAAGATCGATGAGCAGCACCTTGCGCCGTGTCGCTGCCATAGAAGCAGCCAAATTCACAGCTGTGGTGGTCTTACCAACACCGCCTTTTTGATTTGCTATGGCAATTATTCTACCCACGGACACTTAACCTCTTGTTGAGATAATGACTAAATGACGCTCGGCTTCAACTTCGGGCACGTGCAATTTCTTCACGTCATCAACCTGAAAACCTGGCGGTAACGCTGCGATTTCAGCTTCGGGATACACGCCTTTCAGAGCGAAAAATTTACCGTCAGCCGCTGGCAGGTGATGACACCACTCCAGCATATCACTAAGCGAGGCAAAGGCTCTACTGATGACACCGTCAAATTTAGCCGCATCGTCATAGTCTTCTACACGACTTTGCACGGCTTTTACGTTTTTAACACCCAGTTCGTGACACACCTGGCGAATAAAACGAATGCGTTTACCCAAACTATCGAGCAGTACAAATTCTTTGTCGGGCTGCGCAATGGCCAGCGGTAAACCGGGTAAGCCCGGCCCGGTGCCGACGTCAATAAAGCGTTGCCCGGAAAGGTAAGGTAACACTACCAGACTATCGACAATATGGCGACTGAGCATCTGCTGCGGATCGCGCACCGAGGTTAAATTGTAGGCTTTATTCCATTTATCCAGCAACTCCACCAGACGCACCAGTTGTTGCTGTTGCGCCGGCGCAATCTCAAGTCCGGCGCCGGCAAGTAACTCAGCTAATTTTTTCTGCATGTAAATTCTTTCTGTTTATTAAGCAGTTCATTAAGCGCTTTTGCGCAACAGTCCTTGTTTCTTCAAGTGCACAAGTAACATTGAAATAGCTGCCGGTGTCACGCCGGAAATTCGTGCCGCTTTACCAACAGTTTCTGGCTGATGTTCATTCAGCTTGGCAATCACTTCGTTGGACAAGCCCTTAATCGCTGCGTAATCGAAGCTCATTGGCAAGCGCGTGTTCTCGTGGCGCTGCTGCTTACTGATCTCGTCTTGCTGACGACTGATGTAGCCGGCATACTTGGTCTGAATTTCCACCTGCTCGGCGGCTTCACGATCCTGCAATCCGGGGCCCAATTCTGAAATTGCCATCATGGCCTGATAGCTGACTTCCGGGCGACGCAGTAAATCTTCGCCGTTCACCTCTTTGGTGATCGGTGTTTTCACCAGTTCATTTACCGCGCTGACTGCCGGGTGATCTTTATGGATCCAGGTACTGCGCAACCGTTGTTGTTCCTGAGCGATAGCTTCCATTTTTTCATTAAAACGTGCCCAGCGCGCATCATCCACCAGGCCCAGTTCACGGCCTTTCTCGGTCAGCCGCATATCGGCATTGTCCTCGCGTAGCAACAAACGATATTCCGCGCGCGAAGTGAACATCCGATAGGGTTCTTTAGTGCCCAGGGTGGAAAGATCATCGATCAACACGCCCATGTAGCCGTTATCACGCCGTGGTGCCCAGCCCTCTTTGTCCTGTGCTTGCAATGCAGCGTTCAGACCAGCTACCAGACCTTGTGCGCCGGCTTCTTCATATCCAGTTGTGCCGTTGATCTGGCCGGCAAAAAACAATCCCTGAATGTACTTGGTTTCAAGTGTTTGTTGCAGATCGCGTGGATCAAAATAATCATACTCAATGGCATAACCTGGACGGGTAATATGCGCATTTTCAAAGCCTTTGATAGAGCGAACTAACTCGACTTGCACGTCAAAAGGCAGACTGGTTGAAATACCGTTGGGATAGACCTCATGGGTATTTAAGCCTTCCGGTTCGACAAAGATCTGATGCGAGTTCTTATCGGCAAAACGCATTACTTTATCTTCAATCGACGGGCAATAACGTGGGCCAACGCCTTCAATGACACCCGAATACATGGGTGAACGATCCAGTCCGCCACGAATTACTTCATGGGTGCGATCGTTCGTGTGGGTGATATAACAGCTGATCTGGCGTGGATGATCTTCTGCTTTACCCATAAATGAAAATAATGGCGTTGGGGTATCACCTGGCTGCTCCTGCATTACTGAGAAGTCGATGGACTTAGCATCAATACGTGGAGGTGTACCGGTTTTTAAGCGATCAACACGCAATGGTAATTCGCGTAAGCGTTTTGCTAAAGCGTTTGCGGGAGGATCGCCTGCCCGGCCGCCCTGATAATTTTGCAAGCCAATATGAATTTGTCCGCCCAGGAAAGTACCAACGGTTAACACCACAGTTTTAGCGCTGAACTTTAATCCCATTTGGGTAACGACGCCCACGACACGATCATTTTCAACGATCAGATCATCACAGGCTTGCTGAAACAGACTTAAATTTGGCTGGTTTTCCAATGCTTCGCGAATAGCCGCTTTGTATAACACGCGATCGGCCTGTGCACGGGTGGCACGAACCGCCGGGCCTTTGGATGAATTTAAGGTGCGAAACTGAATACCTGCACGATCAGCTGCGTGCGCCATAGCTCCGCCAAGCGCATCAATCTCTTTGACTAAATGACCTTTACCTATACCGCCAATAGCAGGATTACAAGACATTTGACCTAATGTCTCGATATTGTGCGTCAACAGTAAGGTTTGACAGCCCATACGCGCTGCAGCTAAGGCTGCTTCAGTACCAGCATGTCCACCACCAATGACTATCACGTCATAATGCTGATGGTAAGTCGGGGTATTCAACATAGCGTTCATCCTACAAAAAAACGTAGCCGTATAGTTTAACGTGAAATGGCTTAGATCGAAACGGTTAAATTTCGTTCAAAGCTGTTTTCTGATCGTGAGAGGATCTAAAAATAACTTAAGATCTTTTTTTTAGATCTTTTATTGCTATTACTACTAGTCTGGAAGTTTCTGTGGATAACCGCAGGCAAGCCATACTGAACAAGGATCAAAACGATCCGTTAAGTTGTGATCAACTACTGATCCTTGTTCTGATCAAACCGTGGATAACTTGGGTGTTTATCCACAGTGTTAGTTATTCACAGGTTTGTACAGTGCGTATCTACAGATCTCAGAGGATCTTATGCAGCGATTACTCACAGACGATCCATGAAGGTGGTTAACCATGTTGATGCTTTTTTCTCCGGATCATCTCGTGACATGTCTATTTCAAGCCGATCCATCAAGCGTTTGGCACCCGCGTGCGCCAGGTTTTCATCAAAGTCACGTCCTGCCAGACAGAAGGTGTCGTAGCAGCTATCACCAACTGCAATGACGGCGTAGCTAAGTGGTTCTAACCGTGGTTTCCTGGCATGTAAGTCATCGGCAAAGGCTAGCATGCTGTCAGCGTAGTCTCCGGCGCCATGACTGGCAATGCAGCCTAACCAGATGCTGTCCTGATCAATTGCTTCGACCAGATCGCTGTAATCGGGCTCGTAATGGACGCGGGTAATAAAACCTTCGTTTTGCAGTTGTTCACTTACCTGATCGGCCAGATATTCAGTGTTACCTGACGTTGTCGCGACCAGAATATCAATTGTTTGGTTTGCCATAGTAGAACACCCAATTTAAAAACATTGTACTGTAACTAGGATGATACCACTTGATCGCGACCTTTGCGTTTCGCCTTGAGCAAAGCCTGATCCGCGCGCTGTAAAGCTTCGTTGATGCTTTCGCCTGGCGCAATCTCAACAATGCCAAAACTGGCTTTGATTTGCACCATACCTTCGTTGGTGGGAATCGCAGGTAAGGACTCACGCAAGCGTTCCGCTGTGGCACGTGCCTGCGCAAGGTTTTGTTCGGGGAGCAAAATTAAGAATTCGTCGCCTCCAAAACGGGCGATAAGGTCACATTGACGAATGTGGGTACGTACACTTTGCGCAGCCATAATTAACGCCTGATCGCCAATCAAGTGGCCAAACGTATCGTTAATGGTTTTAAATTCGTCAATGTCAAAAACAATTAAAGAAAGTGGGAAATCAGTGCTGCGTTGGCCCCGTAATTTTTCTTCTGCGGTCTGAATAAAGTGGGAACGCGTAGCCACATGGGTCAGGGCATCGATACGGGTCTGATGGTGAAGCTTGCGGTTGTGGCTTAACAGCGACGGCACGGATAAGCCGAAATAGGCATTGGCAGCAATCACGCACATGGCGAACTGGTAAGTTAACGCGTGATTGTCGACCCCGTAAAAGCCAAACCAACTGGCAATAAAGACGCTGACGATGGCAAGACTCAGTAACGTGGTTTCCAGGCGTTCGGTGAAAACAATCCACATCTGCGGCAGACTGATGAAAAATATGAAGTAGGCTATGGCAGCGTGAGAGTAAAGATAATCAATAGTGATGATGGTCGCCACTAACACCAGCATGAGTGTAATTTTATGGCTCCAGAGCCGCGTATGCGCGCGCTCCTGAAGGAAGCTCTGAACGTTGGGTCGCAGCCAGGAGACGTCGTAGTCCCAAAGTTGGCTAAGCAAGAGAATAAAAAATGGTGTTAGCACCATAGCACCAGCAAGGTCGCCGACCCACCAGTTTAGCCAGGCGGCGTTGGCATCAGTCCAGCTCATGGCACCAATCGCAACAAAGGCAGTAGAGCCAAATAACGCGGCAAGTAAGGTCGTTAATAGAGTAATAACGAGAAAATAAAGAATCCGCTGCGGAAGTTGCTGGATATCCCATTTGCTGATGGTGTGGCGAAAATACAGGCCTCCCAGACCGTAAGCCAGCGTATGGCCAGCCGCAAGAATAAGAGTGTTGATGAGCTGGGTGGTAAACGGCAATGTTGAACCTAGTTGCAGGTACATCCAGAAGCCGGCAATGAGCGTCGCGGTTAGCACCGGCAGTAAGGCGCGATAGCCCATCAGAGTAAAGGCTGCCAGAGACAAACCAGCCGGCGGATACCAAAGACTGATATAAGGCTGATACTCCATCAGCATTGCCGCCCACCAGACCAGCAACCACATTGCGATAAATGCGGCGTAGCGCGCAACCGAGGCTGAGAACTGTTGTACCGGTGGTGTCGTCACTTTGTCGTTCCGTCAGAGTGATTTTAACTGTTTAATGTAATGTAAAGCATAGTACGCGATAAAACGAAACTTTTTACGACCAACGCAATGGTGATACTCCGGCCAATTTGGTAGTTTAGCTAACTTCCTATAAATCCGAATAAAGAGCGGACGAGAATGACTATGCATCGATCGAGTTTTTGGTTGGCCTGTGTTGCTGTGACCGCGGTGACCTTCGCGCATACCAATGTCGCCACAGCATCGGCGATTCAACAAACCAAGGGGCAGTTTGAAGATAAATTCCGGCAGTTGGATGAAGTTCTGCCAACACCAAATGTCTATCGCAATGCCGCAGGTGAGCCCGGTGAAAACTACTGGCAACAACGTGCCGACTACACGATTGATGTGCGTCTGGATGAAGAAAAGCGTCGCCTTGATGCCAAAGAGACCATTACCTATTACAACAATTCACCCTACACCCTGAAGTACGTGTGGATTCAGCTTGATCAAAATATCTTTCGTAACGATTCTCGTGCCGAGCGTAGCGCCAGCTTTAACAGCCATCCGCAGACAGATCTGGCCGGTATGGATACCCCGGCAAAACTCTCTATCGGGCAGTTACGCCGACAGCAGTTTATGGCAGATAACGAACTGGGTTTTGCTATCGACAAAGTGGCGGGCGATAACGGTGAGCGCTTAAGTTTTACGATTGTCGGCACCAACATGCGGGTTGATCTGGCCGAACCATTGGCGCCGGGAGCGCGGACTGAGCTGGCCATTGATTTTGGTTTTAACATTGTCGAAGAAGATGCTGTGGGCGCGCGCTCCGGCTATGAGCATTTTCCTGATGATGCCCGCGAAGGTGGTAACGATATCTTCCTTCTTGCGCAGTGGTATCCGCGCGTAGCTGCCTTTACTGATTATGAAGCCTGGACTAACAAGGAATTCCTGGGTCGTGGCGAGTTCACCATGGAGTTTGGTGACTTTAACGTGAATATCGATGTTCCGGCCGATCATATTGTCTCTGCCACCGGTGTATTGCAAAACCCTGATCAGGTATTAACCGCAGCGCAGCAACAGCGTCTGGAGCAGGCGAAGACAGCGAAGCGTCCGGTTTTTGTTGTGACCGCTGAAGAAGCCTTAGAAAACGAGAAAGCGGGTACAAGTGAGCGCAAAGTATGGCGCTTTGTCGCGCAAAACGTACGTGATTTTGCCTGGGCGTCGTCACGCAAGTTTATGTGGGACGCAAAAGGCTATCAGCAAGGTGGCGACGTGCAGCCGCACGTCATGGCAATGTCGTTCTATCCGAAAGAGGGTGGCGATCTATGGAAAAAGTACTCAACTGAGTCGGTTATCCACACCATGGAAGTCTATAGCCGCTTCTCATTTGATTATCCGTATCCAACCGCGCAGTCGGTGAATGGCCCGGTCGGTGGTATGGAATACCCGATGATTACCTTTAATGGTCCGCGTACTGAGTTGCAGGAAGATGGTTCACGTACGTACTCACTGGCAGAGAAGCGTTTCTTAATTGGTGTGGTGATTCATGAAATCGGTCATATTTATTTCCCGATGATTGTTAACTCCGACGAGCGTCAGTGGACCTGGATGGACGAAGGTCTGAACAGTTTCCTCGATGGCGTCGCCGGTCGTGAATGGGACCCGCAAATTCCATGGGGCGTGGAGCCACGCAGTATTATTGATTACATGAAGTCGAGCGTTCAGGTACCCATTATGACCCAGTCAGACAGCGTGCTGCGTCTGGGTCCTAATGCCTATACCAAACCTGCAGCGGCGTTAAATATTTTGCGTGAAGTCATTCTTGGTCGTGAGTTGTTCGACTTTGCTTTCCGCGAGTACGCACAGCGCTGGATGTTTAAGCGGCCGACGCCGGCAGATTTCTTCCGTACCATGGAAGAAGCATCGGGTGTTGATCTTGACTGGTTCTGGCGAGGTTGGTTCTACAGTACCGATCATGTCGATATCAGCCTTGATCGTGTCTACAAATTGCAGCTTGATACGAAAGATCCGGATATTGACTGGGAGCGCCGTCGTCAGGAAGAAGCCAATAAGCCGACCCCACTGTTTGTTGAGCGTAACCGTGCTGAAGGCCGTAAGACCTGGGTTGAGCTGAACCCGGAGGTTACTGACTTTTATGATGAAAACGATCGGTTTACGGTTACCAATAAGCAGCGCAACGCCTATCAGGACTTTCTTGAGAAGCTTGAGCCATGGGAGCGTCGGGTCTTTGAGCGCGCCGTAGCAGAAGATAAGAACTACTATGTGCTCGACTTTTCCAACGTAGGTGGTCTGGTCATGCCGATTTTGTTAGAGATGACCTACGCCGATGGCAGTACTGAAAACTATCGCATTCCGGCTGAGATTTGGCGTCGTAACGCTAAGAATGTCAGCAAACTGATTGTGACGGATAAAGAGGTTGTGAGCTTTGCGGTGGATCCAAACTGGGAAACCGCCGATGTAAACATCGAAAACAACTTTTATCCGCGCAAGATCATTCCGTCACGTATCGAAGCTTACAAAGCCACGCGTGGCACGGATCACATCAGTCGCGATCTGATGCAGGAAGCGAAGACCAAGTTGAAGTCAGCGGACACTGCAGAAGACAATGAAAATTAAGGCGTTTTTGCCGAGCCTGTTGGCGTTACTGATGATGGGCAGCGCTGCTGCCCATCAACTGAAGTCTGCGGTCACTACGGTATTATTTAATGAACGCAGCGGCCATATTGAAGTCATGCACCGCTTTGTCCTGCACGATGCCGAGCATGCGGTGACCGAACTGTTTAATAAAAAGCAGGCCGACATTCATACTGATGAGAAAACCCGTGCGCTGTTTGCTGCTTATGTACTGGAAGCCTTTGCCATGCAAAGTCTTGCCGGCGAGCCACTGGCCTTAGAAAGTGTGGGCTACCAGGTGGATGGACGTGATTTCTGGGTCTATCAGGAAACCGCCATACCGACCGGCTTGCAGGGTCTGCGTATTCGTCATAAAGCTTTGCAAGAGCTTTGGCCAAGTCAGCAGAATCTGGTGAATATTGAAGGCAGAGGTGAAATAAAGAGTCTACAATTCAACCAACAAGACGACTGGTTAACGGTTACCTTTTCCTCTGACTGATATGAGTCCACGCATTCTTTAAGGAGACGCCATGCTAAGAATTTGTATTGCCTTTGTACTTGCAGTTCTGGCTGGCGCTATTGTCGGGAGTATTATTCAGACACAGTTTAACCTCGCTGCCTTGGTCGAGCTTTCTGTTCCTATTCCTTTTGATGTAAGAATTTCGACGATAATTCACGATCTTATTCATTTTTCGCCGATTTTCGGCGTAATTCTCGTATGTGTTCTCATTGTCGCATTACCGCTGGCTTATTTGTTTAGCCGTGTTACGCCGGTAGCGGAGCGTTGGTGGTTTATTGGCGCCGGCTTTATGGGTGTGCTGGTAGGGCTTGAAGTGGTCAATCTACTTGCCCCTATGCCTACCCTGATTGCTGCGACACGAGGTTGGGCGGGCTTGCTCGCCATGGCCGCGACGGGTGCCCTGGCAGGCTGGATTTTTGATCGCCTGTGGCATCCCACGCCGCAGGAACTTGCGGAGCGGGTACTATGAAAGGAAGTTTACGCCTCATTTTATGCTCTCTCACATTTAGCTTGGCGGCGGTGGCTAACGCCAGCGACTCAATTCGTGCTGAGGTAATAGCTTCGGGCTTGAATAAGCCCTGGGCGTTACAGCAGCTACCTGAAGCTGATGCCGGCTGGTTGGTTACCGAGATGGGAGGGCGTCTGCTGCATCTTGCTGCCGACGGTAGCCAAACTGAGATCCACTTAGATTTACCCAGTTTATTAGTGTCGGGGCAAGGCGGTCTGTTTGATATCAGTCTGGCACCTGATTTTGCACAATCCCGTACGATTTACCTCAGTTATGCCTGCGGGGGCCTGAGCGCAAATACCACCTGTTTAGCACGCACCCGCTTGTCGTCGACGCCTCCCTATAGCACTTCCGAAATCACCACTGTCTTTACTGCATTGCCCCTGCGTAAGGGTGCCGCCCACTATGGCGGGCGCCTGGTCTGGCTTCCCGATGACACGTTATTGCTGACCCTGGGCGATGGTTTTGACTATCGCGAACAAGCGCAGAATTTATCCAATCACATAGGCAAAGTAGTGCGCCTGCAAAGCGATGGCACAGCGCCTGCTGACAATCCGTTCCCGAACAAAGCCGGTGGCGTTATTTACAGTTACGGCCACCGCAACAGCCAGGGGCTGGTGTACGACGCTCAGCGTGACGCGTTGTGGCAGCATGAACATGGGCCCCGCGGTGGTGATGAGATCAACCGCCTGGAGGCCGGGGAAAATTATGGTTGGCCGATCACCAGTTACGGTATTGATTACACTTACGCTAAGGTGACGCCTTACCAACAGTTGCCTGGCGTTGAAGCGCCCCTGCACCAGTGGACGCCCTCGCTGGCGCCGTCTGACATGGCTTTATACGACGGCAGTTTGTTTTCTGACTGGCAAGGCGATCTGCTGGTAACGCATCTGGCTGGCAAACGCTTACAGGTACTCAGCCCTGCCGACAGCGGCTGGCAAGTAAAGCACAACTACTACCCTGACGGCGAGCCAGGGGTGCGGTTACGGGCAGTAACTGTTGCCCGGGACGGCTCAATCTGGCTTGTCACCGACGGTCCGGACGCCCGTATACTAAGGCTGACACCCGCCGTACAACCCTAAAAGTTAAGTAAAGCGACCACGCAGAATTCTGGCAGTGTGCTACTTTGTTAAGACACGTAATGATTCATACTTATGCCAACATGTGAGAGGTCATATTATGAAATTTTTGATTCCGCTGGTCGTTGCATCGGCTGTTATTCTCGCCGGCTGCCAGAGCCAGATGAGTAGGACCCAAAAAGGTGCGGCAATTGGTGCTGTGGCCGGTGCGCTCATTGGTAAGGGGACGGGTGATCACGATAAAAGTCGCTATATCTGGGGCGCAGCGGTAGGTGCGCTGGCCGGTGGCGCAATCGGTTCTTATATGGACCGTCAGGAGCAGGAATTCCGTGAAGAGCTATCTGGTAGCGGCGTCGAAGTGGTTCGCGATGGTAACAACATCCGACTGCAAATGCCCAGCAATATTACCTTTGCTACCGACAGCTCACAGATAGCCAGCAACTTTGATCCGATTCTCAATGATGTTGCCCGGGTTTTAAAAAACTATGAGAAGACGACCATGGTCGTTGAAGGACATACCGACAGTACCGGCAGCGAAGAATATAATCAGCGCTTATCAGAAAGCCGCGCCTGGGCAGTGAGTAATCATCTGGCCCGCAATGGCGTTGATACGCGCCGTATTACTGTGATTGGTTATGGCGAGAGCCAGCCGATAGCCACTAATGAAACCGCCAGCGGCCGGCAAAAGAATCGCCGGGTTGAGCTGCGCATTGTACCTAACACGCAAAGCTAACCGACAACGGTCAGGCTTTTGACTGAAAGCGCTGAATGTGAGTTGACTGACTTCCCGACGCCGAGTACGTCGGAGCCTGGCTGACCGCATCAGCGCGCAGGTCATTGAGCATTTGTTGATTATGGCGTAAGCGGTGATGGATTAACTCGCCGTTGAGCTGATTCAGGTGGGCAACGCGCTGGGCAAGGGTCAGCATTTGTTGCCATTGTGCCGTTAAGCCTTGCGCGCGCATGTAACCCCGATGGCCCGCACTATCGGTTGGAAAGCCCGCATCGGCAACCTGTTGAGCGCGCGCTTCATCAAGCTTACCCAATTCGTTAAATAAACCTTGTTTCAGGTTTGCCAGCTCGGCCAGCTCGGCACCGTCAATGCGTCCGCGACTGAGCGCCTGTTGTTCACGCTCCAGCGCGCTAAGCAACTGCGTTAAGTGTTGTTGATGTTGTTCCACCAGCGTCGTCTGGGTCATTCACCCGTGCCTTCGTCAAAACCTGCCAGTAGCGCGTCGGCAATTTTGTCTGTTCGCATGGTCAGCTCACCCCGTTGCAAAGCCGCACGTACCTCTTCCACGCGCGCCATATTGATATCCTGCTGATCATTTTGCGCCACAGAACTTAAGTGTGTGACCGCAGCAGAGCTTACCTCGCCCTGTTCTGTGCGGTTGGTATTGGTCGCGCTGTTGGTTCGCGTTTTATCGCCCACCTGCAGGTTTGCAGGCGGTTGCAGTCCGTTAATTTTCACAGGTTACCCTCAGTTACCAGGTTCAGATTCCGAAACAGGTTAGATGACATAGCTAATTCGTTTATCGGCCGCCCTACGCAAAACTTTAATGGCTCATAATCACTTGCCCGCGACCCGTAACCTCGGCCAGTATGATCTGTCGCTGCTGTAAGCGCACCCGAATCGTATCGCCAATTGCGCCCGCCTGCAATGCAACACCTACCTGTTCAATGGCAAACCCTGGCCCCCGGTAAACAACTTTCACCTGGTCCTGATAAGTGATGACTTCAACGGGTTCAAGCAAGCTACTGCGCACGGCCGAACCAGCGGCCAGGTTGCGCTTGAGTTGTTGCCCCTGGAGTGCCGCGGCGTCGGTAATGATGTCGGTCGGTAAGCGGGCTAAATTGCCACGTTGAAGGCGCAGGTCTTGGGTCGTTATGGGTTGGCGCGCGGTTAGACGGCGATCGGCCACGTAGTAATCAACCCAGGCGTCAACCTGCAAGTGCAGTGTCAGCGGGCTGACTGACTCGGCACAATGAACCTGAACACTGATCCGCCCCGCTACTTTATGTAATTGCTGGGGAGCCGCAAACAGCGGCTGCTGACACTGTTCCAGTGCCTTCGCCACCGGTTCCGCAGAATACAGTTGCCAGCTGAACTCAGCCACTGCGGGCTGGAGCTGTTGCGCTAAAAACTTATCTAACTGAGGCTGCCAGTTCGCGGCGAAGGCAGCCGGTAGCGAAAATGCCAGGGCGAGCGTCAGACTCAGGCGCGAAAGCACTGCGAAAACGTATTTCATAAGCGGGCTGGCGCCTTATGCAGATCAAATGATAGTCACGATTATAGTGCCATCTATACGTTTAACCTGTTGGAATTAGCGGAAAAAAAACGCCCTTTTCATAGCTTTGACTTGCCTCCTTCCTTAGTACTCTGCATAGCTCAAAGAGGATTGATCTATGTTAGATAAACTCGCAAACGCATTAGAATTTCAGCAGCAGGCGCTGGCTTTACGCGAGCAGCGGCAGCGGGTATTGGCCAATAATATTGCCAATGCCGATACGCCGCAGTTTAAAGCGCAGGACTTTAATTTTCAGCAAGCACTGCAGCGCGCAACCCAACAGCAGATTGCTCCGGTGGCAGTCACGCGTACTCATGCCGGGCATCAGCAGTTAACCTCAGCGCCGGCGACCGCAGCGTCGCTGAGCTATCGGGTACCCACTCAGGAACGCCTTGACGGTAATACCGTCGACATGGACCGCGAACGCGCGGCGTTTCTCGACAATACTTTACGTTATCAGGCCGACATTCAATTTATGGATGACAAAGTAAGTGGTCTGCGTAAAGCAATGCAACCGGAACAATAACAGGTGAGCTGATGGCTGATTTTTCTATTCTTGATATCTCCGGCTCTGCGCTATCCGCCCAGTCCAAGCGCATGAACGTTGCGGCCAGTAATCTGGCCAATGCCAATAGCGTCGCAGGCCCTGATGGGCTGCCGTACAAGGCCAGGCAAGTAGTGTTTGAGCAGCAAATGGCCACCGGCGGCGTAACGGTTCGCGAGGTACAGACCTCGACTGCACCGGCCCGCATGAGCTATGACCCGGGTCATCCGCTGGCCAATGATGAGGGGTATGTGGCGATGCCAAATGTGGATCCTGTGGCGGAAATGGTCGACATGATCGCGGCCAGCCGCTCCTATCAGGCCAACGTTGAAGTTATGAATACCAGTAAAGACCTACTGATGCGTACATTAACCATAGGTAAAGGTTAAGCGGGGAACCAAATGAGCACTATTGATAACGCGGTTTTACAAAGTGTCAATCAGACGGCCCGTAACACTCAGGGCGCCTCAAACAGCGCAGATCTGCACACCAACTTTATGACCTTGCTGGTGACTCAGTTACGTAATCAGGACCCGCTCAATCCCATGGAAAACAATGAGATGACAGCGCAATTAGCACAGATTAATACGGTCAGCGGCATCGAGTCATTAAATGACACCATGCAAAACATTAACGGCCAGCTGGAGTCGAGCAAAGCCATGCAGGCTTCTGCACTGATTGGCCGCGCGGTATTGGTACCCGGCCAGCGCATTATGGTTGGTGAGTTGGCCGAGGGTGGACTGGATGTCACGCCCTTTGGTCTTGAATTAGGTAACGCCGCCGAACAGGTCACGGTCAACATTTTTAATGAGAGCGGCATGCTGGTGCGCCGTATGGAGCTTGGGGCCCTGAACCAGGGCGCGCAGTCCTTTGCCTGGGACGGCACCATGGATGACGGTCAGCCGGCACCCGCAGGCGCCTACCGTTTTAGTATTGAAGCCATGAACGGCGAGCAGCCAGTGACCAGCGAGCCGCTCAATTACGCCCAGGTGATTGCCGTGAGCACCCACCATCAGGACGGCCCACGGCTTGATCTCGGTGGCATTTTCGAACCCGTACGTTTAGACGCCGTGCGGCAAATTATCTAAGGAGTCCAGTTATGGGATTTTCACAAGCACTATCAGGTTTACGCGCGGCGGCCACAAACTTAGACGTCGTGAGCAATAATATTGCCAACTCACAGGTGGTGGGGTTCAAATCGTCACGCGCGCAGTTCGCTGACGTATATGCCAACGCGCAAGTCGGTTTGGGTACCCGGGTGGCTGGTATTTTCCAGGACTTCAGCGAGGGTAATATTGAAGCGACCAACCGCAATATGGACTTGGCCATTGCCGGTAAAGGCTTTTTTCGCTTTGATAATCAGGGCCAGATCCTTTATTCGCGTAATGGCCAGCTGACTGTCGATAAAAGCGGTTATATTGTCAACGCTGACGGTGCTCAGCTGACGGGCTATCCGCGCGGCACTGAGCTAGGCGGTCAGCCTCAGGTACTGCAAATTCCGGCTGGTGGACTTGCCGCTCAGGCAACGACGCAACTGGAAGGAACCTTTAACCTTGATGCCAGCACGCCAACCCTGCCGGCCGGTACTTTTGATGCCAACGACCCGTCCACCTACTCGTATACCAACTCAGTCACCATGTTCGACTCGTTAGGTAACGGTTACCCGAGCATGATGTACTTCAGCAAAGTCGGTGACAACCAGTGGGAAGTTCGCCTTTCGCGCGACGGCGAGGTAGCGCCTGAGATCGGCAACTTAACCTTTGACAGTAACGGTGTGCTACAGAATGCCACCAATATGGATGCCTTCAGCTTTACTCCGGGCGGCGGCGCCGATGTCATGAATGTCGCGTTCAGCCTGAATGGCACGACGCAATTCGCGAATGACTTCGAGCAAACAGCCATGGAGCAGGACGGTTATGTATCCGGCACCCTGATGCAGGTTTCGATTGCTGAAGATGGTGGCGTTATCGGCACCTACTCTAACGAACAACAAGTCAATCTGGGCACCATTGCCCTGGCAAACTTCCAGAGCCTGGAAGGATTAAAGCCAGCGGGCGGTAATGGTTGGATTGAAACGCAGGAGTCGGGCATTCCGATTATTTCGCAACCCGGTGAAGGTCAGTTTGGCAAATTAATGGCCGGTGCGGTTGAAGCTTCGAACGTGGACTTAACGCAGGAACTGGTCGCGATGATTATTGCGCAGCGTAATTACCAGGCGAACGCACAGAGTATTAAGTCACAGGATGAAGCGTTACAGACCACCATGCAGCTGAAGTAACGCGCAGCCACAGACATAGGTAGCTACCATGGATGCAATGATTTACACCGCCTTCACTGGCGCGCGACAGACCCTTGATGAGCAGGCGACCGTCACGCACAACCTGAGCAATGTCACGACTACCGGCTTTAAGGCTGAGCTGAGCGCCGCGCGTGCGGTGCCATTGCTGGGTCCGGCTACGCATGGTACGCGGGTGGCGACGGTGAGTACCACGGTGGGGCATGACCAGCAGCAGGGCGCTGTGCAAACGACAGGCCGCGCGCTGGATATTGCGCTTAATCAGGATACCTGGCTGGCGGTACAAACCCCCGCTGGTGAAGCCTATACCAAACGTGGCGATTTGCAGGTCAGTGCTGATGGGCAATTGCAGGTGGCAGGTATGCCGGTACTGGGTGAAGGTGGTCCAGTGGTGCTGCCAATGGGCGCGGATATCAGTATTGGTGACGATGGCACTATCAGTGGCATCGCCATGGGCTCAGATGCGGGTGAGTTGGTGACGCTGGAGCGCCTGAAACTGGTCAGTGTCGGTGACGCACAGATGCTGCAGCGTCGTCCCGATGGCTGGTTTACCAGCACTACAGGCAATGCCTTGCCGGGTTCAGAAACTGGCGGACTGGTGTCTGGTGCGCTCGAAGTCAGCAATGTGAATGCGGTGGACGCTATGGTAGCGATGATTGCCAATCAGCGCGGTTACGAAATGAATATGAAAGTCATACAAAGCGCTGATGAGAACTCCCAGCGGGCGAATAGTTTACTCCGGGTACAGGGTTAAAGGGGACGGACAATGATTAAATCGTTATGGACAGGAAAAACAGGGTTAACTGCACAACAGCAGCAACTGGATGTCATCACCAATAACCTCGCGAACGTCAATACCGCAGGTTTTAAGCGCTCGCGTGCGGTATTTGAAGATCTGCTGTATCAGAATATCCGCCAGGCCGGTGCCATGAATAATGCGCAGGATGCGCTGCCCTCAGGGTTGCAGGTGGGTGCCGGGGTGCGGGCGGTGGCGACGGAACGTTTGCACACGCAAGGAGCTTTGAACAGTACGGAAAATTCCCGTGATCTTGCCATTAACGGCAAGGGCTTTTTCCAGGTATTGATGCCGGATGGCACCCGTGCCTACACGCGTGACGGCAGCTTTCAAGTCAATCAGGAGGGGCAGTTAGTGACAGCCAGTGGTTTACCGTTGGAGCCAGCCATTTTCCTGCCGGCTAACGCGCTGACTGTGACTGTCGGTCAGGACGGAATTGTGACCGCCACCCAACCAGGCTCTTCACAAAACACGCAGGTGGGACAGATTAGCCTTGCGACCTTTACCAATGAAGCAGGGCTTGAGTCACGCGGTGGTAATTTATATGTCGAAACCCAGGCTTCCGGCGTGCCGGTAGAAGGGCTGCCAGGCCTCAATGGCGCCGGCACCTTGTACCAGGGCTATGTGGAAGCGTCGAACGTCAATGTGGTCGAAGAAATGGTCAATATGATTCAGACCCAACGCGCCTATGAAATCAATAGCCGCGCTATTTCAACCAGTGATGAGATGCTCGGCCGCTTGAGCCAGCTGTAATGCTATGCGTCATTATTTTTTAGCTGTTGCGTTAGTGCTAAGCGGGTGCAGTAGCGCGCCCGCGCCACAAGTCGTTGAGCCCTACCAGCCCGTCCAGCCGCCACAACCGGCGCCGACCAAGGTAAACGGCGCGATTTATCAGGCGCAAGTGGGTTACATGCCGCTATTCGAAGATCAGCGCCCGCGCCGGGTCGGTGACATTATTACCGTGGTACTGGAAGAGCAGGCGAATGCAACTAAGTCGTCGTCAAGTAATGCGGCCCGCGCGAGCAATTGGAATGTTGATCTTGAAGGGCTACCAGATGCGCTGGCTGAACTTGCTGAGTATGGCTTTGAAATTGGCAGTAGCAATGACTTCAGCGGCAGCGGCGGCGCCAGTGCCTCCAACCGTTTTTCGGGTATTGTAACGGTTCAGGTAACCGAGGTTTATGCCAATGGCAATTTACAGGTGCGTGGCGAAAAGCAATTGGCAATCAACCAGGGCCGCGAATTTATCCGTTTTTCGGGGGTAGTGAATCCGCGGTCGATCAGTGCGCGCAATACGGTGTTATCTACCGCAGTCAGCGAGGCTCGTCTGGAATATATCGGTGACGGTTATATTTCCGGTGCGCAGCGGATGGGTTGGCTGCAACGGTTTTTTAATTATGTCACGCCATTTTAACAGCTGAGGGGAGTGCAGATGCGGCGCATTTTAATGGCTTGCGTTTTGGGCCTGCTGAGTCTGACAACTGCTGCCGAGCCGTTAAAGGAGCTGGCGCAGTTTGCTGGGGTTCGCAGTAACGATTTAATCGGTTATGGGCTGGTCGTGGGATTGGATGGCAGCGGTGACCAAACCATGCAGGCGCCTTTTACCGGACAGAGTATGGTGAACATGTTGTCGCAGCTGGGGGTGACCATTCCGCCTGGTACGAATATGCAGTTGCGCAATGTGGCGGCGGTAATGGTGACCGCAGAACTGCCTGCCTTTGCCCGGCCCGGGCAAAAGCTCGACGTAGTGGTTGCATCGATAGGTAACGCGCGCAGTCTGCGTGGCGGTACGCTACTGCTCACACCGCTGAAGGGCGCCGACGGCCAGGTCTACGCGTTGGCGCAGGGCAATCTGTTGATTAATGGCATCAGTGCCGAAGCACAGGGCTCAAGTGCCTCCATTAATCAGCAAGCGGCGGGCCGCATTACCGGCGGGGCAACCGTTGAGCGGCAGGTGGCGCTGGAGCTCGGTGCCGTTGGCGGAACGCTTGAGCTGCACTTACATGAGGCTGACTTCAGCATGGCGCAGCGGGTGACCGATCGCATTAACAGCGAACTGGGCTGGGGTACGGCGCAAGCGCTCGATGCCGGTACCATTCAGTTGCAGGGCCCACTTGAAGCCGCTGATCGTGTGCGCTTTATGGCCCAGGTAGAACAGATTGATGTCGCTGCCGTGGCAAGTCGCCCGCGCGTGGTGCTGAATTCACGCACGGGGTCGGTGGTCATTACCGGCACGGTGAAGCTGCGCCCGGCTGCCGTTGCGCACGGTGATCTGGCGGTGACCATTACCGCGCGTCCGGTAGTCAGTCAGCCGCCGGCATTCAGTGGCGGCGAAACCGTGACCGATACTGTGGCTGATATTGATATTACTGAGGAGTCCGGCAGCTTGCAGATGGTGTCGGGCGCGAATTTACTCGACGTGGTCGAGGCACTTAATAAGCTTGGTGCGACGCCCAATGATCTGATGGCCATTCTTCAGGCCCTTGATGCGGCGGGCGCATTGCACGCGCAACTGGAGATTATTTAATGGCGATCGATGGCCCGGGCGCAACCGCGCAACTTCGTGGTATTGCCTTTGACAGTCAGGCGTTACAGCAGGTGCATGAGTTGCGTCAGCGCGACCCGGAGCAGGCCGCCGTCGCGGCAGCTCAGCAATTTGAGGCATTGTTCCTGCAACAAATGATGCAGACCATGCGCGCGTCACAACTCGCACCAGGGTTGCTGGAGAGCTCCGCGACTAAAACCTATACCGAGATGCTTGATCAGCAGTTTGCCAGCGAGTGGTCGCAGCGGGGGATTGGTCTGGCCGACCAGCTGCTGCGTGACTTTCAACTAAAAAAATAACCGCCAGAGGGCTCAAGTTGGCGTCTGCGAAGCCGATAACCTTAAGCAGATTATGAGGACACAAGCATGAGTATCTTTGCCATCGGCTTAAGTGGTTTGCGCGCGGCGCAGGCAGGCCTGTATACCACCAGTAACAACATTAGTAACGTGAATACCGAGGGGTATCATCGCGAACTTCTGACTTTACAGCCGGCGCGTACTAGCGGCGTCTCGGTCAATGCGCCGGAGCGGCAATTCAATCAGTTTATCACCACGCGGCTGAACGCCGCGCAGTCGTCATTGGCATCACTGGATACCTACGCATCTCAGGTACAGCAGCTGGATAATTTACTGGCCGATGAACGATCCGGCCTGAATACCGTCATGGACAAGTTTTTCGGCGCGCTCAGTCAGCTCGCCGGCGCGCCGGCTGATCCAGCTGCGCGTGAAGGGGTGCTGGGCGCGGCGCGTAGCCTGACCGCTCAGTTTCGCTCGTTTGACACCTATTTGAGTGATATTGAAGACGGCATCGATGAACAACTTAGGTTCACGGTCGACGATATTAATAACCAGTCGGCGCAGATTGCCGAGTTGAACCGCGAAATTCTGGTAGCGCGCGCAACCACCGGACAAGCACCGAATAGTTTATTAAACCAGCGCGACGCGATAGTACAGCAGCTCAATCAGAATCTCGATGTCAAAGTGCTGGCGCAGGAGTCAGGCTCTTATACAGTGGCCCTGGCCAACGGTCTGCCACTGGTTGCCGGTGAGCAAAGCTATCAGTTGGCGGCGCGTCCAGATGTGGCTGACCCGACCCAATTAGCACTGGGCTATGTGGGCAATGATGGCAATGTACAACAATTGCCGGAAAAGCAGGTACAGCGTGGTGTCTTGGGCGGGCTTATGGAGTTTCGCAGTGAAAGTCTGGGCAAATTACAGAATCAGCTGGGACAACTGACGGTAGTATTTGCGCAGGCGATGAATACCCAACACATGCAGGGCACTGACTTGAATCAACAGCCTGGCGCTGCGCTGTTCAGCACCGGCGCGACCCGTAGTTACGCCCATGACACGAATACCGGAACAGCGATACCTGAAACCACAATTGTCGATGCGCAGAGCTTGTTGGCTACCGACTTTGCGATAGCGTTTGATGGCAGCGACTATCAGGTAACGCGTCGTGACACCGGGGCGACGGTCACTGCAAGTTTTGATACTGCAACGCAAAGCTTAAGTTTTGCCGGATTGGAGGTTAACTTTTCTGGCGCGAGCGCGGCGGGCGATCGCTTTCTGATCAAACCGCTGAGCGGTCAGGCCGCCAATTTCGAGATGTTAGTGGATGAGGGTGCACAATTAGCGGCGGGGCTCTCAAGTGCCAGTGGTGACAATGAAAACGCACTCGCTCTGGCCGAGTTGCAAAATACAGCAGTGATTGGCGGCAAGGCTACCTTTCAGCAAGGCTACGGCGCCATGGTGAGTACGCTGGGTAATCAGATTAATCTGGTGCAGGCCAATCAGGCAGCACAACAGGGCTTGAGCGAGCAGTTGGGACTGATGCAGCAGGCAGAGTCGGGGGTAAACCTGGATGAAGAAGCTGCCAACCTGATCCGTTATCAGCAGTACTATCAGGCCAATGCCAAAGTAATTGAAACCGGCAGTACCCTGCTCGACACCATTCTCGCCCTACGGTAAACGGAAATGACCATGCGTATCAGTACCTTAACGATGTACAACCTGAGCGTAAGCTCAATGAACCAGCAGCAGGCAGCATTTAATAAAGTGAGTCAGCAAATTGCCAGTGGTAAACGCGTCGTCAGCCTCGCCGATGATCCGCAGGCACTCACTCAGGCTTTAGGAGTGCGCCAGGCACAAGCGCTTGGTGAGCAGTACGCAAGTGCGCGAGTAGGGGTCGAAAATGCCTTAGCGCAGGAAGAAAATGCACTGAATAGCGTGACCGACATTTATAGCCGGGCGAAGACGCTGCTGGTGCAAGCTTCCTCAGAGTCTTTAGCAGATGCCGACCGCTCGGCCATCGCCAGTGAGCTGACGGGTTTGTATGACGCCCTCCTCGGTGTTGCCAATACGCGTAATGCTGACGGTCGCTATTTGTTTGGCGGTTATCAGGATGACACCGCTCCTTTTATCAAAGATGCAGGCGGCGCGGTGCAGTTCGTCGGCAGTAAGCAGGTGCGCGAGCAACAAGTTGACGGCAACCGTCGCATGGCGATGGGGCATAACGGCGCCGAGGTGTTCAGCCGCGTGCACGGGAGTGCCGGTTATGGTGTTGAGGCCGCCATGGAGAATCAGGGCGCCGCGCGATTCGGAACCATCACCATTAATAATCCCGACCACGCGAACTTCGGTCAGGCCTATAGTATTGAGTTTGTTGAGCAAGCCGGCGAGCTCGGCTACAGTGTGAATGGTGGCGCTGTGCAGGCCTATCAGCAGCCAATGCAGATTGCCCTGGATGGCATTGAGCTGGAACTTAGCGGTACCCCGGTTGCTGGCGATCGCTTCAACGTGGCCCCGGGTGATGCGCTGAATACTAATATGTTTACCACCTTTGAGCGCGCGATTGCTGTACTGAATCAACCCAGCAATACAGAGTCGGCGCGGGCAACGCGTGCCAATCAACTGCGCTCGGGACTGCAACAACTGGATCATGGTCTGGACAATGTCCTGACCACCCGCGCTGAAGTGGGCGCGCGTCTGAATGAGCTGGAGACGCTGGAAGTCATGGGCGGCACTCGTAAGTTGTCGCAGGCGCAGACGCTTTCGGATTTGGTTGATCTTAACTATGCCGAGGCCAGCGCTGAGTACAGCCTGCGCATTGTTGGATTACAGGCGGCACAGAAGTCGTTCATGTCGATTCAGGACATGAGCTTGTTTAAACTGCTTTAAGGCACTGCAAACCAACGATCAAGACTATTGAAACCGAGCTGGAATAATTGCTGCAGATAAGCGCCCAGCTCGGTCATCAGCACCACTAAAAGCACCATCCCCAGGGTTAGACTTAGCGGAAAACCCACTGAAAACACCGTTAGTTGCGGCGCAGAACGGTTAAGAATCCCCAGGGTTAAATTCACAATTAAAAGCGCTGAAAATACCGGTAATGCCAGCAGTATACCGGCGCTGAATACCACCGCGCCAAAGCGCGCCAGCGTTTCAAAAAGGCCTGCTGACAGACCGCCAAGTTCACCCACCGGTAGCCAGGTAAATGAGCGCACCAGGGTTTCGATTAACAACAGATGACCGTCAATAGCTAGAAATAGCAGTAGTGCAAAAGTGTAGAGTACACGCGACAGGATCATGGTGTTAGTACCGCTGTCCGGGGCAAAAAAAGTGGCAAAGGCCAGGCCCATTTGCAAGCCGATGAACTCACCCGCTGCCTGCACTGCGGCAAACAATACTTGCAGCACAAAACCAATAGTTACGCCAATCAGCAGCTGCTCAAGCACAATACCGGCGCTGGCCCAGGAGAATAACGGCACCTGCGGTGGCGGGGGGAGCAGGGGTGCTAAAGCGAGCGCGAGCAGTGCACAAAGGCCAATTTTGACGACCCGTGGTACGCTTGAATGGCTGAGTACCGGGGCTATTAAGAACAGGCCCATAAAGCGGCAAAAAGGCCAGAAAAACAATGTGATCCAGGTTTCAAGCTGGCCGGAGGTAATGCTCAGCACGGTGCCACCTATTGCGCGATTTGCGGGATCGAGGTGAACAGCCGGGTGGTAAAGTCGACAATCAGCTGAATCAGGTAAGGCCCGAGAATGACCAGCACAGCAAGTACGCCAAGAATCTTTGGAATAAAGGACAAGGTCATTTCGTTAATTTGCGTTGCGGCCTGAAACAGACTGATAAGTAAGCCCAGCAGCAAGGCAGTGATAAGCAAGGGTCCAGCCAGATACAGGCAAACCATCATGGCCTGGTATGCAAGTGTCATTACCTGTTCGGGAGTCATGGCAAGGCCTTAAATATAAAAGCTGGAGGCCAGCGAGCCGATAAGCAACTGCCAGCCATCGACGAGCACGAACAACATCAGCTTAAACGGCAGTGAGATAGTGGCCGGTGGTACCATCATCATCCCCAATGCCATAAGTACACTGGCAACCACAAGGTCGATAATCAAAAACGGGATGAAAATGGTAAAACCGATTTGAAACGCCGTTTTTAGCTCGCTGGTAACAAAAGATGGCACTAACACATGAAAAGGTACTTCTTCCGGGCCTGCCAGGGGTCCAATGTTAGCGATATCGGCAAACAGCGCCAGATCAGGCTCACGGGTTTGTGCCAGCATAAATGCCCGCATGGGCTCAGACGCTGCCGCCAGGAACTGATCAAAATCGATCGAATTAGCACTAAAGGGTAGCCACGCGACTTCGTAGATTTCGTTAAATACCGGCGCCATGACAAAAAACGTCAGAAACAGCGCAAGCCCGAGTAAAATTTGATTGGGCGGGGCAGACTGCGTGCCCATGGCCGTGCGTAACAGGCTAAAGACGATGATAAAACGGATAAAGCAGGTCATCATCAACAGCACAGCTGGCAAAAAAGCCAGACTGCTGAGAAATAATAAGGTCTGCAGCGGCAGTGACCAGCGTTGCCCGCCCTCGGCGGTGGGTTCGCTGATGACCCCGGGGATACTTTGCGCGAAGCTAGCGTCCGACCAAAATACCACTATCAGCAGCGTTAGGGTTATGAGCCAGCGAGGTGTCATGGTGTATTTCCCGGCGGTACCGGGCTTAATTCGGCCAGCTTCTGAATACCCTGAGCACTGACACCTAACAACAGGCGCTGCTGCTCTACTTCGATGATCACCACACGCTCTTTGCTGCCCACAGCCAGGGAGGCAACGCATTTTATTTGCTGTTGCCGCTGCCAGGCTCCCTGTGAGACACGTTTAAATAACCAGCCACAAAGAAAAATCAGCGCGACAATGAAGATAAGCACGGTCGCAACCTGGGCAAATAACGCCAGGTTATCGCTCAGTGGCGGTGCAGTGACTGCGTTAGTGTCGGTCATCGGTTTAATTTTTGCACCCGCTCAGAAGGGGTGACAATTTCAGTGATACGAATGCCGTATTTGTCGTCCAACACGACAACTTCACCTTGTGCGATAAGGTAGCCGTTGATCAGAATATCCATCGGCTCACCAGCGAGACCGTCAAGTTCAACGACGGAGCCTTGTGCCAACTCCAGCAATTGCTTAATGGTAATCCGGGTGCGGCCCAACTCGACACTGAGCTTAACCGGAATGTCCATAATCAGATCAAGATCATGGGAATTGCCTTTTGACTGGGTTTCCGGTGGTACCAGCTCGTCCCAGGGGTTGTCCTGGTCCGCTGACGATTGTGGGTTGGTGTCTTCAGTTGTCATGCTTAGAGTCCTTCGGTTGCAGCGGCGTGAATTCATGCTTGCGCTGGGTCCGTAATAACGATGCAGGAATACGATGTTTGTTCAGAATAGCGCGCACGCGCAGCGCATGGCGTTGATCGACAGTGCCAAAGTCGCAATCAAGCACCGGCAAGCCATCGACCTTGGCGGTGACACTGTCAGGCATATCGATAGGCAAAACGTCGCCCGGTTTCAGTGACATTACCTGCGGTAAACGCAACGGAATTTCGGTAAAGTTTGCCACCAGTTCAACTGACGATTGCTGTAACTCGCTGGCAATCAGTTGACGCCAGACGTCGTCGTCGCGACCCCCGCCAATGTCGGCACGTAAGTTGGTGAGTTTGTCACGCAGCGGCTCGATCATGGCGTAGGGCATACAAATGCTGAAGTCGCTTTCCAGATTACCGACTTCAAGATGGAAATTCGTGGTCACCACAATTTCGCTCGGTGAGCTGGTAATGGCTGCGAACTTGGGTTGCATTTCCGCCCGCAAAAACTGCATTTCGATGGGGTGCACGGCGCGCCAGCTTTCCTGATAAGCGTCAAGGGCCAGATTCAGCACACGGGTAATAATTCGTTGTTCGGTGCCAGTAAACTCCCTTGGTTCATTGCGGGTCATAAAGCGTCCATCGCCGCCAAATAAGTTTTCGACGATTAAGGACACCAACGGCTGCGGAAATACTACCAGCGCAGTACCGCGTAAGGGTTTCATTGACACAATATTGATATTGCATGGCGAGGGCGTGTTTTCGGCGAAGTCACTGAAGCGTTGATAGCGCACAGAGTCGACGGTAATGTCCGCGTTACGCCGCATGAGGTTGAACAGATTCATGCGAAATTGCCGCGCAAACCTTTCATTAATGACTTCTAGCGTGTGTAAGCGCTCACGAACGACGCGCGCCTGTGAGGCAGGGTCAAAGGGTTGTTGCTGTACCGTCTTTACTTTTTGCTGCTGTGTGCGCGGCTGAGTCTGCGGCTGCGGGCTTTCGTCGTCAGGCAAATCCTCGTCCACGCCGGGGTTAGCCAGCATGGCATCAAGTTCATCCTGGGAAAGCTGTTGTCCGTTACTCATAGCGACCTGTTACTGCACAATAAATTCAGTGAAAAGAACATCATTAATAGTCACACTCACATCGCCCTGATAGGGCTGGCTTAATTCCTGCGCAATTACCTGTGCCAGTTCTTCCTTGCCACTTTGGTGGCTGACGCGCTCTGCCGGTTGGCCAGAAAGCAATACCAGCAGACGATTACGTACTTGTGGCATGTTCTTGGTCAGCAAATCGCGGGCGTCTTCGTCGGGTAGCTCCAGCGTCAGTCCTGCATATAACAACCGTGGACCAAACTGATCGCTGTCGAGATTCACAGTAAAGGGCGACAGTGACAGGAAAATCGGATCGCTTTCGTCTTTTTCAATTGTTTCACCGAGCTCCTGAAAAGCGACGCGCTCGGCAATTTTACGCATGTCCCAGATCAACCAGGTATTCATTGCCATCATGGCAATCACCGCAATCAGCAGCACCACCAGAAAAGGTGACTGTGAGTTGCTCGTTGTCGGTTCGTTTTTTACTGCTTTATTCGCCATTCGTTATCTCCCGTCAGATCCATGAGGTTACGCTTTCACGCAAACAAGTCCACGTGCCCGGGGGGCACATGGAGGTGTTGCTCGGAAGCAGAGTTATCATGATCATTCTCGGCCGATTCACGCCAAGCTGTAGGGTGAGATGACGAATGTTGTTGCTGTTGTTGTTGAAATCCTTGTTGTTCGCGCTGAAATGACTGACCTGAGGCAGTAGAACGTTGCTCTGACACCTGGGTTTCGCCAAGCTGCAGACCCAGGCCCTGCAATTGCTCGCGTAATTGTGGCAAGGCCGTTTCGATAGCCTGGCGTACCTGTCCGTTGCTGGTAGTAATTTGTAGCTGGGTTTCCTGTCCTTGCTGCTGCAACTGAATCTGAATCGGGCCGAGTTCAGCCGGGCGGGTATGAATGGTTACCTGCTGCTGATTTTTGACCACTAGCTGCACCATCTGCTGGCTTAGTTCATTGGTACCTGCGGGAGTGTATAGCGGTTGTTGCATCGTTAGCTGGGACGCAGGCGTAACCGATGTTGCGGTAGTGCTGCTAACAGCTGCCGTTGTGGCTAATGCCAGGGTGCTTGTTGTTTCAGCTGTGACTGAAACGGCGGTATGGGGGACAGTAGCGGGCAATGGCTCTGCCGGTTGCAGTATTTTTGGCACGCCTGGTTGCATCTGCTTGACCTGGACTGACGGTTGCGGTTGCTCTGGCCATGTCTGTTGCTCTGTCAGATTTAACGTCTGCGCTACGGTTTTTGTAACTGCTTGTTGGTGCTGAGGCAATAGCGGTGCCGATTCTCTTTGTAATACTGAGATGTCGTGCGGCAACTGGACGTTCAGTGGCGCGTCATACTGTGCGGTGGCGACGTTTCGGGTCGGCTCCGGCGCAGGTTGCCACTGGGTTAATTCCAGTGGCACTGACGTCTTTTGAGTCGCCGGCGGCGGTGCAATGGCTGTTTGCTGAGTCATTGCCGTATACGGAGTAATTGCAGGTAGCACCGCCTGCGTTAGCGGGGCAGAAAGTTCCGGATCGCTGCTGCTTTCAGTGCCGCCCTGCGGTTCTTGCTGGGTTGAGATGGGCTGCTGCGCGATCGGTTGTTGTGAAATTTGCTGTTGCAATAACTGGATAAAAGCTGTGCTGCCTGCAGCTGTGCTTGCGCGCAATTGCCCGGTGCCGCTGGCATTCAGCGGGCGGTCAGCGGAAAGCAAGTTAAGTAACGCAAGTTGCATAGCTATCCTTTTACCCGCAAGCTTAATCAATCAGCTTGCTGCGATGCGCGTGAAATTGTTGCGCAAGTTCATCGGTTTGCCGCTGCTCGCGGCGCTGTTGCAGCTGTTGCTGCGTATCTCGCTGGCGTTGCTGCAAGGTTGAAAATGCCTGCCAGCGCTGCTGCTGCTGTTGCCAGTGTTGCTGGCTTACATCGGTCTTTTGTTGCTGTTGCGTCAGTAATCCCTGCGCCTGCCCGATAGCGTTATCAAGACCGTGCAGAAACTGGCGGTAGGTGCTCACCAGAGTGGTGGACATACCGCGACCTAATTGCAGTTGTAACTGCGTAGCGTACTCGCTACGGTACTGTTGCAGTCGCTGTAGTTGCTGCTCAATATGAGAGGTATTGCGCTGGTTTTCCGCAACCATTTGCAACGCCTCACGTTTTGCTTGTTCAGCGTTATTTAACAAACGCTCCAGCACGTGATTATTCATTATGCCCTCCGGTGAGCGAAACTAAGCTTTTAATTGCGGCCTCAAAAGTGGCTTGTTCATCCATTTGCTGTTGCAGGAATGCCGCGATGCGGGGGTAGCTCTGCACCGCCTGATCAAGTAAGGCATCGTGTCCGGACTGATAAGCGCCGACACTGATAAGATCGTGATTACGCTGATAGGTTGCGAACAGACGTTTCAGCCGCTGACTGGCCGACAATTGCTGCTGACTGACGATGGCTGGCATGACGCGGCTGATCGAAGCTTCAATATCGATGGCCGGATAATGCGCGCTTTCCGCCAGCCGCCGCGACAATACAATGTGGCCGTCAAGAATGGCCCGGGCAGCATCTGCGATTGGGTCTTGCTGGTCGTCGCCCTCAGTCAATACGGTGTAAAATGCGGTAATAGTGCCGCCGCCCGGCTTACCAGTTCCGGCGCGCTCAACAATAGCTGGCAATTTGGCAAAGACGCTGGGCGGGTAGCCTTTGGTCACCGGGGGCTCACCAACGGCAAGAGCAATTTCCCGTTGCGCCATGGCGTAGCGCGTAAGTGAGTCCATAATTAATAAAACATGCTCGCCCTTATCGCGGAAGTCCTCCGCCAGGCGCGTGGCGTAAGCCGCACCCTGCAAGCGTTCTAACGGCGAGGTATCTGCCGGTGCGGCAACAATCACGGAACGCTTTCGGCCTGCCTCACCAAGACTTGTCTCGATGAACTCCTGTACTTCACGACCGCGCTCGCCGATTAAAGCAACCACAATTCGGTCGGCGTCGGTAAAACGAGCCATCATACCCAGCAGTACTGACTTGCCCACCCCCGAACCGGCAAATAAACCGATGCGCTGGCCCCGCCCGACCGTTAGCAAGCTGTTGATGGCGCGCACGCCAACGTCGATGGGGGTAGCAATGGGCGCGCGCTGCATGGGGTTAATAGTTTTGTGGCTGAGTTCACCAAAATGTTGATGCTGACGCAGGTCTTTGCCATCAAGGGGGCGTCCGAGGCCGTCAAGAACCCGGCCGGACAGTTGCGCGCCCAACGGGTAGCGGCGCTGACTCTGTTTACCATGCAGTGGGCGGATACGCGCTCCGGGGGTTAAATGCGGGGCATGTTCCAGTGGCATAAGAAAGGTGACGTCGCGGGCAAAGCCCACAACTTCTGCGGCGACAGATTGTTGGTCAGCCTCGATCATACAGGCACTACCGACCGGCAGGTTCAGACCGGCCGCCTCCAGCACCACGCCGGTAGCACGGGTAAGCCTTCCCACCCGCTGCCATTGCGGCAGTTGTGCTAAGCGCTGCTGCACTTGTCGCACGCTGGTGCGCCACCGCTCGGTATACTCAGTGTGCGCCATGTTCAGCTCCGCGTACCTGGCTGAGCAGGCGCTGCCAACGGCTTTCCAGGCTGGCGTCAATTTCGCCGCTATCGCTCACCAGACGACAACCGTATCGTGCCAGCGACGGGTCAGCCTGTAAGCTCCAGCCATGTTGGGCGAGCTCGTCGGCAAGCTGCTGTTGCAACAACGGGTAGTCTTCGGGGTGTACCAGCAAGATGGGCTTTTGCTGCAGCATTGGATCGGCCTGAATAATGTCGCGCACCAGCGTAACTATGTGTTCAGGATGAGCGGAAAGCGCCTCACCAGCCAGTTGCTGTCCGACGGTCAGCGCCAGTTGCACCAGGCTTTCACCCATTTGTTCATCAAGCTGGTGCAGTGCCTGCTGAAAGTTCGCAATCAGCTGACCAAGACCGGCCAACTGCTGCTGCCGCTCTTCATTCAGCTGCGTTTCCAGCGCCGCGATTACTTCAGCCTTGCCGGCCGCATAGCCTTCCTCATGGCCTGCCTGGTATCCCGCGTTTTTACCTTCTGTGTAACCTTCTTTCTGACCTTGTTTGTACCCTTGTTCGTAACCTTTCTGGTCCGCTTCAGGAGAACGCTGCGACGGTCGGGTTTCAGGCGTAGCGGGTTCCTGCGCAGCTTCGGCGCTGGCGTCGAGCTGCTGCCACTGCCAACGCTGCCATTGCCTGTCGGTAGCGGCGGGGCGCGCGTCGGCCGCAGGCATAAGTCGCTTAAACGTAGGCATCGTCACCGCTACTCAAGACAATATCGCCGGCATCTGCCAAGCGACGTACCACCTGCAAAATAGCCTTTTGTTCGGCTTCGACCTGAGAAAGTCGCATCGGACCGCGTGATTCCATTTCTTCCCGTACCAGGCTTGCTGCGCGTTGCGACATATTGCGTAAGAATTTCTCGGCAAGATCTTTGGGTGCGCCTTTAAGTGCAGTTACCAACGCCGGCGTTTCGATCTGACGCAGCAAGGTCTGAATACTACGGTCATCGAGATCAATCAGGTTCTCGAATAAGAACATTTCATCAATGATCTTCTGCGCTAGTTCGTCATTGTAAGCACGGATGTTTTCCAGTGCCGTGTCTTCCTGCCCCGTGCTGAGTAAGTTAAGAATTTCGGCGGCGGTGCGCACACCACCCATCTTGCTGCGTTTCAGCGACTGCCCGTCAAGCATGCCACCCAGCACCTCGGTTAATTCTTGCAATGCCGCCGGTTGTACGCCGCTGAAGGTAGCGATTCGCAACACCACATCATTACGTAAGCGCTCGTCAAAGTGCTCCAGTACACCTGCGGCCTGGGCGCGCTCAAGGTGAATGAGGATGGTGGCGATAATCTGCGGGTGCTCGTCTCTGATCATCTCGGCAACTTCAGGCACATCCATCATATTCAAAGCTTCAATACCAATATGGTCGGCTTTTTGTTCAAGCACATCCTCGATCATGGTATTGGCCCGCTCGGCCCCCAACGCCTTGGTTAGTACGGAACGAATGTAATCGTCGTACTTTTCAATGGGCGGCATGGTCGCCAGTTGCTCATGGAAGCCTTCCAGCACGGATTTGATTTCAGCGTGCGATAAGTCATCGAGCTTGGTCATTTCTTTGCTGATGCGCTGGATCTGTTGCGGCGCAAGGTGGCGAAAAACCTCGGCCGCTGACTCTTCTTCGAGAATGAGAAGCATGATGGCCGCGCGTCGTAAGCCAGGACCTTTCGCGGCAGTGGTTGCTGAATTAGCCATTGTCATCCTCGTTCATCCAGGCTTGTAAAATACGGGCGACCTGACGCGGATTGTCGCGCGCCGCTTGTTTCGCCTGACTGAGTGCCTCAGTGTAATGTTGCTCGGCGCCTGATTTCGGCCAGCGGAAGTCATTGCCTGACGTAGCGGCTCCCGGCTTTGCACTCGTGCCTTGAGGCGCTTCGGGGTCGGCCTTGACCTTGTAATCCGAAGCAGATGTGCTGTCGCCGTCATCATCGCCGGCAACCGCATGGAAGCCCTGTTGCCCGTTGCTAGTTACGCTGTTATTTAGATTGGAATTCAGCTGCCAGCGACGGATAAGCGGTCGCATAATGAGCAAATAAAAGCCGAGAATCAGTAGTGCGGCGGCAACATAACGCATCACCTGTGCAATCAGTCCGGTAACCTCGGGTGTCTGATACCAGTTACTGGTTGCAGGGGTGGCCGGGTCAGCTTCAATGAAAGCGCTGTTGATGACCTCCAGTTGATCACCACGCTCGGCAGAGAATCCCATGGCCTGACGCACCAGGCGCTGTATGGCATCAAGCTCTTCTTCACTGCGTGGCACTGTTTCGGTCGCGCCGTCGGCACTGAGACTGCGATGATGGTCCACTACCACCGCGACAGAAAGCCGTTGAATGACACCCTGCTCGTGCTGGATATGTTCGACGCTACGGTCCACCTCGTAATTAACCACCTGATCCTGCTGTAGCTGCTGTGGCGTGGTACTGGCGGCGAGCTCATCGGTGTTTGTTTCTTCGCCGGAATTGATCACCGCGGTGGTGATACCCGGCGGAGTATTACTCAGGGTGCCGGGAACCCCGCCGGCCGCTTGCAGATCACCGCTCATGTTGGTATTGCGCTGAATGCTGCGAATCGCGGCACGTTCCGGGTCCTGATTCGGCGCATAACGCTCGGCGGTGGCTTCACGTTGTGAAAAATCGATATCGGCGACCACCTGTGCCCGAACGTTATCACTGCCAAGAATAGGCTTTAAAATAGCCTCAATACGCTGCTGATAACCGCGCTCAACTTCCCGAATGTAGTCGAGCTTGCTGCCATTTAGCGAACCTGAGGCGGCCTCTTGTGATAACAAGTCACCGCGCTGGTCGACGACTGTGACTTGGTCGGGCGCCAGTTCGGCGACGCTGCTGGCCACCATGTGGACAATAGCAGCCACCTGGCTTTGTCCCAATTTGCGCCCCGGGTGGAGCGTTAAGATGACAGAGGCTTTCGCCGGTTGCTGGTCACGCACAAAAACCGAATCTTTCGCCATTGCCAGGTGCACCCGGGCTTTGGCAACCGGCCCCAGGGCTTCCATGGAACTTGCCAGCTCACCTTCCAGCGCGCGCTGATAGTTTACTTTTTCCGCAAACTGACTAATGCCGAAGGCCTGATTATCCAGCAGGTTAAAGCCGACGTTACCGGTATTAGGTAATCCTTGTTCGGCCAGTTGCAGGCGCAATTTATGCACCTGGTCGGCCGGAACCGAAATGGTGCCATTGCCATTCAGTTCATAGGTGATTTGCCGGGCATCAAGCTCTGCGATGATCTGGCCACCGTCGGCTTCACTCAGGTTACTGTAAAGCACGCGGTAGGTAGGCGTGCTTAACCATAGTAGTAACGCAACAACTAATGCTATCAGTGCCGCACCGCCGATCAGCAATGGCACGAAGCCTTGCGTTTTAAGGGTCTGAAGCCAAGGTGCCGAAGCATTGGCGGGGCGTGGGGCTGAATTGTCAGCCGCCTGGCTGGTGGTAGCATTCATGCAATTACTCTGTGGTGCGTCGCTGCTCAGTAAACGGAATTTTGAAGCCATCATTATGGGAGCATGGAAACGAGTTAAAGGAGTGAATAAGCAACTTTTTTAGGGGCTATTACGGCTTTCGGTCAGCACGACGGTTGCTATTGTTACGCAGTTCCTAATGACCGCTAATTACCAGGCCTGTACTGGCTAAAAAGAGAAAGAATGTTATGAGTGTTCCGGCTATTCAGACCGCTTTGCAGAAATTAGAAGCATTACAGCAACAGGCGCAAAGCCAGTCAGTCAACGCGGGGGCTCCGCAGGGACCCAGCTTTGCCAATGAGTTGCAGCAGTCGGTGGAGCGCATTAACCAGTTGCAACAAGTTTCGGGAAGCACGACACAGGCGTTTCAACTGGGCGACCCTAAGGTGTCACTGCAGGAAGTGATGATCGCAAAACAAAAAGCCGGTCTGGCGTTTGATATGGGCGTACAGGTGCGTAATAAGCTGGTTAGTGCCTATAAAGAAATTATGAATATGCAGGTATAAAAAAACCAAGCCCCGAGTGAGGCTTGGTCTGCAGTGCGTTGTTGGGTCGGGATTAGCCCAACAGCGACAACACTGATTGTGGCAGCTGATTTGCCTGTGCCAGTACCGAGGTACCTGCTTGCTGCAAGATTTGTGAACGGGTCATGCTTGCAACTTCTACTGCGTAGTCCGCATCTTCAATACGTGAACGCGCAGCCGCCAGGTTGGTTTCGTTGGTTTGCAGGTTAGTGATTGCAGACTCGAAACGGTTTTGAATCGCACCTAAGTCAGAACGTAGTGTGTCAACGTCGCTAAGCGCTGAGTCGATAGCGGCCAATGGAGAGGTTGAACGTTCAGACAGGATAGTTGCAGTACCTGAATCAAAGTTTACAGCCAAGGAACCGTCGTTAGCACCTGTACCACCACCGTCTGTGATGGCGAAGGCAGTGGATTCGTCTACAGCGATGTATGCCGCATCACCGTTTGCATCGGTACCGCCAACATACCACTGACCAGATGAGTCTTGCTCAAGTGATGAAGCAGTGAAGTTGCCGCTTGAATCAGAGTTATTGAAACTGACCTTCGCAGCTAGGATATTTTCACCGTTACCGTCAGTTACATCACCGTCGGCGTAAGCAGTTAAGCCTGACGCATCAACACCGTTTACATTGAAGGTGTTCATGTTCAATGTCGTTGAGTTGATTTCTTTAAGATTAACGTCGATCTTCTCACCGTCGTTCGCACCGACCTGAATTGACAGGGCTTGGTCTGATGCCAGTACTTTCGTGCCGTTGAAGCTGGTTTCAGATGAAATACGGTCAATTTCACTTAAACGTTGACCGATTTCAGCCTGGATTGAGTCCAGGTCGTCTTGTGAATTGGTACCATTTTGCGCCTGAACGCTCAGCTCACGAATACGCTGCAGGTTATCGTTTACCTGGTTCAGTGCACCTTCTGCTGTTTGTGCGACAGAGATACCGTCGTTTGCGTTACGCTGTGCCTGTGACAAACCGGTGATTTGTGAAGACATACGGTTTGCGATGGCTTGGCCAGCAGCGTCATCTTTTGCGCTGTTAATACGCAGGCCAGACGAAAGACGCTCCATTGAAGTTTGCAATGCAGATTGCGACTTCATCAGGTTTTGCTGACCAATCATCGAGGTAATGTTGGTATTGATTACTGACATAGTCCTATTCCTTATTTGTTTTCAAATTGGGCTGCCGTAGTGGCCTGCCGTCAATCATAGTTATCGGAACCTCATCACAAAGCTTTAGAGTTTTTTTTAAGAAAATACCGTTACTTGGCCAATTAAAGCTTTAGGATGGCAGGCCGATAAAGGCAAACGAAAGATCTCTCGGGAGTAGTGGCAATAGTAGTGGCATGGGTGTAGCAGACAACGTGACAGACGACTACAGCAGTATTGATAACAACGTCCAAATGGGCACCTACCTTGAGGCACTTGGGCAGCCAGGCGTCGCGAATCTGGTCACGGTGACCGGCGCTACGAGTAGTTATCCGGTAATTATCAGTGACGTGCGCTTTGACCAAGCTTTGATACTTGAGTTGACCGCCATTCGTGATGTGGTGCCGCGCCTGCGACAAGGCGGCCAATTTCGTCTTGAGGGCGCCACCTCTGGCGGCCTGGTACGTACCGAGCCAATGCAGGTCCGCGAGTTTGAAAGCCGCGAAGGGCGTCTGTTTGGTGAGGTTGACTGGCCAGCACAAATTCATGTTAAACAACGCCGCAGTAGTTTTCGCGCGACCTTACGGGTCGGTATGGAAGTCGGCGTGCGCCTTGCATCTTCCGATCCGGAACAGGAATCTACGGTGCTGGCCGGCGATTTACGCGATCTTTCCGCCGATGGCTGCCTTGCTGAATTCAGTATTTACGATGGTGCCTCAAAAGTACTGCCAAATATTCATACCGTCGTGACCTTGAGTTTTCCCGACGGCACCGAGCGCGAATTTATGGCTGAAACCAGGCATATACGCACCGATACCGAACGGAAAGTCATTGCCGTCGGCCTGCAGTTTGAAAACCTTTCACAGGACGCACAAAAGGAGCTTTGGCAGTTCGTCAAAGAAATAGAGCGCGAAGCCAGTCGCTCGGCAACGACCGGTGACCAACGCGAACCGTCGAAGCTTTTCGCGCCGAAAAGCGCTGAGGTTTCTAATGTCAGCCGCAGGCGCCGGGGTGATTATCCGACGCCGATCGCACGGCGTCTGGCGACGATCGCCGGATACCTCGACAGTCAGATGATTCAGCTCAAGCAAGAGGGAAGTTTTGATGCGCAGCAACTCTCCAGTCAAACCGATCACCTGCTTGATCTGTTAAAAGAAGATCGCCAGGAGGCACTGTTTGCGCTGCACTGCCTGCACCGTGAATCGGTCTGGGTACAACACGGCATTGCTGTGGCGATGCGCCTGGCTGACTTATTGACCGCCCGGCGGTTGCCGCAGGCAGTGGTAAAAGGCGCCGCAGCGGCGGCTATGATCCACGATTTGGGTAAAGGCGTGGTATGCCCCGAGGTGGCTCGCACCACTACGTTGAGCCGCGCCATGTATCTGGATATGCACTCACATGTCGTTAAAGCACTAGATGCGGCGCATGGCGTGCGCTGGCTGTCACCGGTGATACGTGACAATGTCATTGCACTGGTCAACGAGCGGTTAGATGGCAGTGGCTATCCGGAAGGGTTTAAAGCGGAGCATATTGGTCAGTTAGCACGAGCGGTGATGGTGGTGGATGTGATGGACGCGCTGCAGCGTCCGCGTCCGGACCGTGCAGCGCACACTAGTTATGCGGCATTTCAGCTGGTTGCGGCGGACCGTAAGCGGTTTGACGGGCAATGGTTACAGGCGTACATGCAACGCTTTGGTAAGCTCGCAATTGGCAGTCTGGTGCGTTTTTCCGGCGGGCAATATGCCTGGGTTGTGGGCCTTGATCAGCATAACCGGGTGGATTGTGTACGGCTCACCCCCCACAAAGGTCACCCCGATTCCCGCTTAGGTGAACTGGTGCGGGGGAGTCGGTTAAGAGCATTGGGACGGATGACCGATGTGCTGGTGGTAGAAGAGTAAAAATTGCGCTAAAGACTTTCGAGTTTTGACCGATATAGCAAAAAAGCAGCATAAAAACAGTGTTACTAATAGCTTTAACAATGACGGGCAGCACGCACAATAGCCCCGGGGTTGTAACTGAGGAAGAAAACGAATGGCATCCATAGCGGCTTTGGGCGTTGGCTCAGGCCTGGACTTAAACGGTCTGTTAAATCAGCTGGAGTCAGCAGAGCGGCAGCGACTGCAGCCACTGATACAACAAAAAGCCAGCTACCAGGCGAAAATTTCGGCCTATGGCAAGCTGGAAGGTGCGCTGGCGCAGTTTCAGACGGCGCTCACGCGACTGGAAAAACCTGAAACCTTTGCTGCGGTTAGTAGCAAAGTTAGTAATGACACCATGAGTGTCGCTGCCGATGCTACCGCAGTACCAGGCAGCTATCAGGTGGTAGTGGACCAACTGGCGTCGCATGCAAGTTTCGCGACGCTCGGCATTGACGACAGCGCCAGGGCCTTGGCTGCAGGCAGCGTAAGCTTCAGTTTAGCAGACGGCACCTCGCACACTATCGATGTAAGTGCCGAAGATACCAGTCTTGCCAGTATCCGCGACGCTATCAATGCGCAGCAGCAGGACGTTACCGCGAGCATTATCAACGATGGCGACGCCAACGCGCCCTATCGTTTAGTTCTTAACAGTAACCAAACGGGCGCAGCATCAAGTATCGAGACGCTCAGTTTCAGTGGCTTTAGTGACGCCTTATCAGCAGACGCGACAACGCAGCGTAGTGGCAGTGACGCTGAATTCAGTGTGAATGGCCTGGCAATGCGGCGTAGTAGCAATCAGGTGCAAGACGCGATTCAGGGCGTGACGTTGAATTTGCAGGCGGCGAATGAGCAGGGGTTGGTGACAGTTGCGCGTGATGAAAGTGCCATTAACAAGGCGGTGAAAGACTTCGTAAAGGCGTTCAACAGCCTCAATACGACCATTCGTGATCTTGGTGCCTACGATGCCGAAACGCAACGCAGCGGGCGACTGTTAGGTGATACAGCACTACGTGACGTGCAAGACGATCTGCGGGCGCTGGTTTCCTTTCAGGGTGGGACGAACGAAGGATTAACCTTCCTGTCGGACCTCGGAATCGAGCGCGAACTCGACGGCTCGCTGGCACTTGATGAGGACGCCTTGCAAGAACTGGTATCGACACAACTAGCCGATGTGACGCAGTTTTTCACGGGAGCTGGGGAAGCCACGGGTTTTGCAGGTCGGTCGCAGGAACTGATTAACCAGTTACTGGATGAGAACGGAATTCTGGCGACCAGCACTGAGGGTATGAAAGAGGCGATGACACGCATTGACGAGCGCTATGCGCGCGAGGAGGTGGCGATTGCCTCTACGGTCGACCGGTATCGTAGCCAATTTGCCCAACTTGACAGCATGATTGCCAGTATGAATTCAACCAGCGCCTATTTAACGCAACAGTTTGATGCGCTGAGTATGCAACTAGGCCGCAAGAAATAGGAGGTAAACGTGTACGGAATGCGTGGAGCAGCGGCCTATGGCCGCGTGAATGTGGAAAGTGAAATACTTTCAGCGAGTCCTCACCGGTTGATCGCTTTATTATTTGAGCATGCCTTGCGTGCCATTCGCACGGCCGAGGTGCATATGAATAATGGTGACATTAAAGGCAAAGCCGAGGCCATTACCAAAGCACTAGATATTGTCAGTCAGGGCTTGCTTGCCGCTGTGGACCGGGAGCAGGGTCAGGCCATCGCCGAGCGTCTGGCAGAGCTTTACGAATATGTGTGCGAGCAATTGCTTGAGGCGAATCTTCGTAACGACACTGTACACTTACAAAATGCGGAAAAGGTTCTTGAAGCCTTGTCCGAGGGTTGGCATGGTATAGCAGGGCAAGCAAATGGAGCGGGTTAATTTGGTTTCTCAGACAAAGCAAGGGAAAGTGCTTATTCCTAACGGACTAGACGTACTGAGCGCCTATGAACAACTATTGGCGTGGTCAAATCAGATGTTAAGCCGGGTCCGCGCGGAGGACTGGGCGGGATTGATCGAACTTGAGCTTGAATATGTGAGTGATATTGAGCGCTTAAGTCAGTTCGAGTCGACGGTGCATCTTGACGAGCGAGAGCAATTGCAAAAACTTGAATTGGTGCAGCAGTTGTTAGATCAGGACCGCGAAATAAGGGAACGCTTGATGAAACGTAAGACAGAGCTTGAAGGCGCGCTGGCGACGATGAACCGGCAACAACAACTTGCGGATCGTTATCGTAATTGAGCAGCATTACACCGCTACTTGACACCTTGCTTCATCAGGTGGCTAAGCAAACAGAGGCAACGCACAGGGTTCCACGTGGAACTATACCCGTTGCGCCGTTGTCAGCCTCCGCCACGACGACCGAGTTTAGCAGAGACGGCACGCAGTTTGCGCGCATGTTGTCGCGGGTCAGTGAGTTACAACAACAGTTATTCCAGGACCGCCCGCAAGCCCCAACAACACCAGGTGAACCGCTGAAACTACAGCGCGGATCAGTTGCGGTGCTGGCGGCACAGTTAAAACATCAATTCCAGCGCTCTGGCATTTTTTATGAGCAACAACTCCGGCAGTGGTTAGGCGAAGCCATTCCGCTGAAGGCCATTTTGCAGCAACCGCAAAATAGCAACCCCAGCCAACGGCAGGAGCTACTATTCAAGCAGTTCGAACTCATCCAGACCGGCATTTATCGGTTTGAATTCGCCCTGGATGAACAGCGTCTGTTGTTTGGCGCTATCCAGCCCGACATCCATCCATTATTACAGCAGTTCCGTCAGGGGAAGCCTTCTTCCGATGCATCTCCAAAATCGCATGACTGGACGTGTGAGCTATTTTTGCAAGATGCCCGACATGGTGACTTTAAACTGCGCTTGCGAATGGAGTCGCGTCAGTTACATATCGAATTACAAGGTGAAGTTGAATGGATGCAGTTGTTGCAGAAGCATGCACAGGGACTGCAACAGCGACTTCGCCAACAGCGTTTCAGCGTAGCCAGTATTCAATTTCGGAGTGCAGCGGATGAAACCTAAGCAATTGCGTGCTGTGGCCTTACGTTATGAAGCGCTTGCGCCCAGCGCAAAACTGATTGCCAAAGGTGACGGTGAAGTGGCGCGGGCCATCATAGAGAAAGCACGCGAACACGGGGTGTTCGTTCACGAGTCTGAAGAACTCATGCGCTTACTTATACAGGTAGAGCTTGAAGCAACCGTGCCGGAAGAAGTTTGCATAATTGTTTCAGAATTGTTGGGGTGGCTAGAATCCTCCGAGGTAAATAGTTGATAATGGTCAAATAACAATCTGTTTAAAACAAAAAATATACATCAAGACCTTATAAAAATCTCAAATCGCCGTTGCCTTTTATCCGCCAATCAGGTACAAAGTTGCCCAAAAAATTAATAACAAAAAAGCGAGTCATTTTAAAAAACGGCCGCAACTTACTGAATTTGGGGAGTATGGATCAATGGCGCAGCAAACCGTTTTGGCTGAGCTTCAGGAGATCAATTTAAGTTACCTGCTACTTGTACAAAAATTACTGAACGAAGACCGGGAACTGGCACTCTTCAGGCTTAAAATAGATGAAGAGCTGGCTGATTTTATTGGCGATTTATCCATCCGTGAACTAACTATGCTGGCGAAGCAGCCTCAGGTTTTATTACGTCCGTGTTTATGCGACGTGACGGCACTGCGAGAAGTACTAAGCAATAATAAAGCTGAAGGCATGCGTGAGACGCATCTTGCCATGCTGATGGCTGCAGCAACTGCATAAGGACTCGCATGGCCGCAGGAAAACTTCTTACTGAGCTGGGTGAAGTTCAGCTTGCTATCGATCTAATTGAGTTAGGTGCGCGTCTGCAGGTGCTTGAGTCAGAGGTGAGCCTCAACCGCGGGCGTTTGGTCAGACTTTATAAAGAAGTTGCCGGGAAGTCCCCGCCCAAAGGCATGCTGCCGTTTTCAACAGATTGGTTTATGACCTGGCAGCCAAATATTCACTCGTCCTTTTTTTACACCTTGTACCGGCGCTTGCGTGAAGGCCAGCAACTGGAGCGTATGCAGGCAGTGATCAAAGCGTATCGCCTTTATCGCGAACATATTCAGTTGCATGGTGATGAAGAAGTGCTGGCGCTCACCCGCGCGTGGACGCTGATCCGCTTTTTTGAGAGTGGCATGTTCCAGCTTTCCGAATGCGGTAAATGTCGCTTACAGTTTGTTAATCACGCGGGCACACCTGACGCCGACTACGTCTGTGGTGTCTGTCAGCCGCCATCACGAGCTGGCAAGCCGCTGAAGAAAACCCGTTCGGTTCGCGCAAAAGCGACTTAAGTTTCTGCATTACTTGCCGATAGCCTAACTATGTGTAGTCGGGTTAGGGATTAGCTGGTGTTCATAGCAATCGGATTTGTCATTATTATCGCCTGTGTCTTCGGCGGTTTCGTGCTTGCCGGAGGCGCGCTAGGGCCGCTGCTGCAGCCACTTGAGTTGCTGATTATTGGCGGCGCCGCGCTTGGTGCCTTTATTGCCGCAAACAGCTCAAAGTCGATGCGGGCCACCTTGAAAGTTGCCGGTAAGTTGCGGGCCTCGACCCGTTACAGCAGTGCTACTTATCTTGCGCTGCTGGGGCTACTGTACCAACTCCTTACCAAAATGCGCCGCGACGGCATGCTAGCCGTTGAACAGGACATTGAAAATCCTGAAGAAAGCGCAATTTTCAGTGAGTTTCCTGAAATTCAAAGCGATACGCTGTTATGTAATTTCATTACCGACTATTTGCGCTTGATGATTAGCGGCAATATGAACCCTCACGAGCTTGATGAGCTGATGTTGCATGAGATCGAGACCTTTGAACAGGAAGGTGCGATACCTGCAGACGCATTGTCCCGTGTGGGAGATGCGATGCCTGCGTTTGGTATCGTCGCAGCCGTGCTGGGTGTTGTGCGGGCACTGAGCTCAGCAGACGTCGCCCCTGATGTGATGGGCACCATGATTGCGCACGCGCTGGTGGGTACCTTTTTGGGTATTTTGCTGGGCTATGGCTTCGTGAATCCGGTGGCCGGACGCATCGAGCTGCAGATGGCTGAGGTGAGTAAAACGCTGCAGGTTATTCGCGTCACGTTGCTCGCCAGCGCCCATGGTTATGCCCCCCAATTAGCGGTGGAATTTGGACGTAAAGGTTTGCACGTGCAGGAGCGGCCAAGTTTTACTGAGCTCGAGCAGTATATCCGCGGAGACGCGACGGAAGCCGCCTGATGAATGAGCAGCGTCAGCCGATCATCATCCGCCGTAAAAAGCATACCCGGCATAAACATCATGGGGGCAGTTGGAAAATTGCCCTGGCCGACTTTATGACAGCGTTAATGGCGCTGTTTCTGGTCATGTGGATACTATCCATGTCGAGCGAAGAGCAACGGCAAAGTATTTCTGATTATTTCCGTACGCCCTTAGTGGTGGCGCTCGCTGGCGGCGATAAACCCACGGCTAGTACCAGTGCCATTAAAGGTGGCGGTGACGACCCGGTACACCGCAGTGGTGAGCAAGCGCGGATTGATTTACGGCAGCAAACACGGCCGGCCGACGTCCGTCGTCATTTTGCGCAAGTGCAGCGACGGATTGAGCAGGCCATTGCCGGTGACCCAGTATTGGAAAAGTTGCGCGCGCAGCTACGTTTTGACTTTACCGCCGAAGGTCTACGGATTATGGTTCTCGATACTGAGACCCGGCCAATGTTCGAGCTTGGCAGCGACAAGCTCGCGCCCTACATGGAGCGCTTACTGAAAACCATGGCGCCGCTGCTTAATGATATTCCAAACCCGTTAACCATTAGCGGACACACCGATAGCCTGCCTTACGCCGGGGGTGAACGGGGCTACAGTAACTGGGAGCTCTCGGCCGATCGCGCTAATGCTACACGCAAAACCCTGCTCGCTGGCGGCCTTGAAGCAGCGAAGTTATTGCTGGTCATGGGTACGGCCGATCGGGTGCCGCTTGAAGATACCACTGCAGATGATCCGCGTAACCGTCGTATTACGCTGGTGGTACATACGCAAAGCTCGGCGGACTTTATTCGGCGTCAGGGGTTTTTTCCGACGGAGCAGAAGCAAGAATAACGACAAAATAAGCGCCCTTATTAGCGCTTCGTTCGCGCGCTGTGCAACTGATAATGAGACTGCGAAAATCCCTCATAGTGCACGGCGAAGATGGCCCAGGACGATACTGAACAACAGGAAAAAACAGAAGAGCCCACGGCAAGGAAGCGGCAAAAATCACGAGATGAAGGTCAGGTTGCGCGATCACGCGAGCTGACTACATTTGTGTTGCTGTTTGGCGGATTGTTGTTGCTTTGGAGTTTCAGCCAATCCTTGTTTCAGCGCCTGGGGCAGGTGATGGAGCAGTCGTTTAGCTTCGATCGGCAGCAAATTGTCGAATCCGGGCCCATGCTGCAAAACGTGCTGCGCCTCGGAGAGCACAGCTTATGGTCGGTACTCCCTCTGTTCATTGGCATGTTGCTGCTGGCACTGGTGGCACCCGCGCTACTCGGTGGATGGGTAGCCTCGGCGAAGTCGCTGCAGCCGAAATTTGAAAAGCTGAATCCTATCAAGGGCCTGAAAAGAACCTTTTCGGTACAGGCGTTAGCGGAGCTTGGCAAAGCCATCGCTAAGACTGTACTTGTGGGTGGTGTGCTGGGACTGTTCCTGTGGTCGCAACGGCAGGAACTGCTGGAACTGATGCGCCTGCCCGTGAAACAGGCACTGACCAGCGCCCTGGAGCTAGCAGCGCAGGCCTGTTTTTATATGATTCTGACCCTGATTGTGGTCGCGTTGGCTGATATTCCGTACCAGTTATTTAATCACACTAAAAAATTACGCATGAGCAAAGAAGAGCTCAAACGCGAGACCAAAGAGACCGACGGTGATCCGCACATTAAAGCTAAGATTCGCCAGCAGCAGCAGGCCATGGCGCGGCGGCGGATGATGGCTGAAATTCCCAATGCTGATGTGGTCATTACCAACCCCACTCACTTTGCGGTGGCACTGCGTTATGACGAGAGCAAGATGGGCGCGCCCCGGGTAGTGGCAAAGGGGACCGACCGGGTTGCAGCTAAGATTCGCGAGCTCGCCGAAGCGCATGGCGTGCCCCGGCTGGAGCTTCCACCTTTGGCACGTAGCCTGCACCAACATGTGGGTCTTGATCAGGAGGTGCCAGTTGCGCTTTATACCGCCGTCGCCGAAGTTCTGGCCTGGGCGATGCAGATCAAACGCGCCGGAACGGTGCCGCCACCCGAGCAGGTAAGCATTCCCGACGACTATAAGGAGGCAGTGCAATGAGCAGCACCATGAGAGCAAACCTGACGAACCGCCTGCAAGCACTGCAAATGTCGCAGGTACAGGTCTTGGTGGGACCGATACTTATCCTGCTAATACTGGCCATGATGGTGTTGCCGCTGCCGCCGTTAGTGCTTGATTTCCTGTTCACCTTTAACATTGCGCTGTCACTGATGGTACTGCTGGTCAGCATGTTCTCGGAAAAGCCGTTGGAGTTCGCGGCGTTTCCGGCAGTGCTATTGTTTGCCACCTTATTACGCTTGTCACTGAATGTCGCCAGTACCCGGGTCGTATTACTGGAAGGGCATCAGGGCGGAGATGCCGCCGGCAAAGTGATTGAAGCTTTTGGTCAATTCCTGGTGGGTGGCAACTTTGCTGTTGGCCTGGTGGTGTTTTTGATTCTGGTGATCATCAATTTTATGGTCATTACCAAGGGTGCCGGACGTATCGCCGAGGTCGGCGCGCGCTTTACCCTTGACGCAATGCCCGGCAAGCAAATGGCTATCGATGCCGATTTAAATGCTGGGCTCATTGGCGAAGAAGAGGCACGCCGCCGGCGCCAGGAAGTGGCACAAGAAGCAGAATTTTATGGCTCGATGGACGGTGCCAGTAAATTTGTCCGGGGTGACGCCGTGGCCGGCATGGTCATCATGGTGGTGAATATTATCGGCGGTCTGATGATCGGCGTTTTACAGCATTCGATGAGCATGGGTGACGCTGCGCATACTTATGTGTTGCTGACGATCGGTGACGGTCTGGTAGCACAAATACCTGCGCTGATTATTTCCACTGCTGCGGGCGTGACCGTGTCGCGTGTGAATACTGAGCAGGACGTTGGCGAGCAGCTGGTGAAACAGTTGTTTGTGAATCCTAAAGTACTGTATTTAGTTGCTGGAGTCATTGGTTTGCTGGGTCTAATTCCCGGCATGCCCAATTTCATCTTTTTACTGTTTACTGCTCTGTTGGGCGGTGGCGCCTGGTTGTTGCATCGCCATCAGCAGCAACACCGTGCAACTGCAGCTGCAGAACAAACCCCTGAACCAGCGGCTTATAGCGCACCTGAGGCGAGCTGGCAGGACGTGCAGTTGGTCGATACGCTGGGCATGGAAGTCGGCCACCGGCTGATTCCGCTGGTGGATGATCAGCAGCAAGGCGAGCTGTTAACGCGCATCAAAAGTGTCCGCAAAAAGTTTGCGCAGGAGGTCGGCTTCTTACCTCCGGTAGTACACATTCGCGATAACCTTGAGTTAAAACCTAACGCCTACCGGTTAAGTATGAAGGGTAGTGAAGTCGGTCAGGCGGAGATTCATCCGGACAAGTGGCTGGCAATTAACCCTGGTCAGGTAAGTCAGGAGATTCAGGGCATCGCGACTACGGATCCCGCTTTTGGCCTGCCAGCGCTCTGGATTGAGCCGGATCAGCGCGAGCATGCACAGATTTATGGTTATACGGTCGTCGATGCCAGCACTGTGGTTGCCACCCATCTGAACCATTTGTTGCAGCAGCATGCAGGCGATCTCCTGGGCCGGGACGAAGTGCAGAAACTTATCGCTAAGCTCGGCGAAGAAAATCAGGCGCTGGTGGATGATGTCATTCCGAAGTGCGTTAGTGTGACTCAGTTGCAGCGAATCTTACAGCAACTTTTAGACGAAGAAGTGTCGATACGTGATTTGCGCACTATTTTCGATAAATTAGCTGAATTCGAAGGGCAGCAGGTCGATGTTGCCAATCTGGTGGCAGAAGTGCGAATCGCATTGGGTCGCACTATTGTTCAACATTGGTTCGGTGGCACACGTGAACTTGAAGTGATAGGTCTGGAAGCCAGTCTTGAGCAAATGCTAATGCAGGCGGTACAGCAAAACAGTGCGGTTGAGCCCGGGCTGGCGGCCATGTTGCAACAACAGGCGCAACAGGCAGTGCAGCAGGCCCAGGCCCGCGGGCAGGCGCCTGTTGTTGTGGTGCCGGCCGCCTTGCGCCCACTGATCGCGCACTTCCTGCGTCGTCAGGTAGATGACATTGTGGTGCTGTCACAAGCAGAAATCCCCTACGACAAACTTCTTAAAGTCGTACAAGTGCTAGGAGAATCATCATGACCCTGCAGCGGTTTGTCGCCCCTACGCAGCGCGAGGCGATGCGCCACGCGCGTGCGCAACTGGGTGACGATGCAATCATAGTGACCACCCGCAGCCATGCTTCGGGTGCCGAAGTCTTTGCGCTACGCGAACAAGACCTCGATCAAATTGATAATCAACGGCCGGTAGCAAGCCAGGACGACATTACGACGCGCCTGATGCAGGATATGCAGGCCCTGCGCGCGCTGGTACAGGAACGTATGGCGGACAGCACTCCCACTTCGGCCAGCCGGCCAACCGCAGGCAGAAACACAGCCGCTTCCTGGTGCTATGCCAAACTTGCCGCCTGTGGCTTTTCAGCAAGCGTACAGCAGCAATTAGTTGCCAAGGCACCGCAAACAGACAGCGTGAAAGAAATGCAGCGCTGGCTGCAGGCACAACTTGAACAGCGCATTTGTGCTCAACAGGCGGGCACTGCCGAGAGTTTGCTTGAGCATCAGGGCGTAGTTGCGGTGGTTGGCCCCACCGGTGTAGGCAAAACCACCACCACGGCCAAGCTGGCGGCGCAATTTGTCATGCGCTACGGCCCTGAACAATTATTGTTGGTGACCACGGACAGTTATCGTATTGGCGCGCAGCAGCAACTAGGTACTTATGCCGACTTATTAGGTGTTGAACTGGCGGTGCTCGGAGGCGGGCAGGACAGCGCAGCGATTGCTGCTAAAGCGGCGGGTAAACGTTTGGTGCTGATCGACACGGTAGGCTTAAGCCAGCGCGATCAGCGCCTGACTGAGCGATTGGCCGAGCTCGGAGGACCGCAATGGCCAAACAGTCCACGACTGCTGTTATTGCTAAATGCTGCTGCGCAACAATCAATGCTGGCCGAAGTGGCGGGCAACTATCAAGCTATTGCGCGACAACTGGGCTGGCATTTGGGTGATGTATTGCTGACCAAGCTCGATGAGGCGACCTGCTTAGGCGCTGTCGTTGATACCGTGCTGCGCTACGATTTACGTATTCAGGGCTACGCCGCCGGACAACGTGTTCCTGAAGACCTGGAGTTTCAGCGCGATGCCGGTGACCTTGCAGCCGCGTCATTAAGTCTCGAGGCGCCGGCTGTACTTTCGCCAGGAACGGCCAAACGTGGCTTGCTAAGTGAATTTGCTCAGGTACAGCAACTCGCCGGCCAGTTAGCGCGGCAGTTACAGCGTCAACAGCGCGCCTCGTCGTGTGCCAGGTATTATCCATCGGGCGCGCAGCGTAGCGGCTGGCGCACTGAACCACCCGTGTTCGCGCTCGATGCGCAGTTGCGGCCGATTCAGGCGATGGCCCCGTCGGCGGAGCTTTTCAATGCTGCTGAACTGCAGTTATTCGCGACGTTGCCCTCTGCTGCCACACTTACGCAACTCACCCAAACAGACTGTAACTGGTTTGCCCGCTTGCGCCATCAACAGCACCTGACGCCCTTACGGCCGGCAGCAGCGGCTGATCGTAAAATAGCAGTACGTGCCTGGCTGCGACGCGAGGGTATGGCGCTGGATAACTGGGTGGTACGTTGGCAAGGGCAGCGCTGTCAGGCGCGCTTGCGCGTCGCCGCGCTTGCCAGTGAATTAACCGCGGCGCCGCTGCAACTCTTCCAGCTGTCGTTGCGTGGCCCGACGCGCGCCTTACAGCAGGAACGTTACTTTGTCGCCAGCTCACAATTATCGGCACAGACCGTGCAATGCGCATGCCAGGCATTATTGGAATTGGACGAGCTCGCCAGATTAACCCGCCTTGCCTGGCAGAAGCTCGATCAAGCTGATACACAACACGATTTACAACAGCCTGCAGGTATTGCGGCTTTGGCCGTCCAGCTGGCGTATGCGACCAGTGATGCGCTGGTGGTACTGCGTGAACAACTGATGCGCTTAGGCCAGCGCACTGGTGTTTGCCGCCCCGGGAAACTTATTCCGCAACTCACCGAGCTGATGGCATTTACTGGCCATAGTCCGGGCTCATACGAAGAGGCAAGTCGTCGTGAGTGATCAGGCTGAAGGCTTGCGCCAATGGGCGTCGCAACAGCAGCGGGTGCGCTACACGGTTCCCGTGGTGGGGTTACCCGAGGGACGCTCCATGGCGGTATGTCACCAAGTGCTTGAGCGCTGGCAGCAGCAAGGGCATAGCTGGATAGGCGACCCGGCTGATTGGCACTTTGTCGCAGGCGAGCGGCAAGAGCTGGCAGAACACCCACGTTGGGCCTTATGGCTTGAAGATGATATCAACGGCTTTCGCCGTGCTTATCAGGCTCTTAAAGTAGTGGCGGCGCGCGACAATGGGCCACGGCAATTATTAGTATTGCATGAATCGTTACCCTCACAGCGCGGGTTATTGGAAAACGTGCGCCAGGTGGCGGCGCAATTTTTTGCGATAAAGCTGGTTATTATTCCGGACAAGAACTGATGTATACAGCAGCAGGTACTTTAGACAAACAAGATATTCTCGAACACTACTATCCGCTGGTGCGCAAAATTGCGCTGGCGCTGAAGGTGAAGCTGCCGGCAAGCGTCGATATTGAAGACCTGGTGCAAGCCGGTGTCGAGGGCTTGTTGATGTGTGTCGAGCGGTTTAATGCGCAAGCTGGCGTAAACTTCTCGACCTATGCCCATCAGCGCATCCGCGGTGCCATGATTGATGAGTTACGCAGTCGTGACTGGTTGCCAAGAAGCGTACGCCGTAGTGGTCGCGAACTTGAGTCCTGTATGCGCCGATTAGAACAGCAATTAGGCCGTGCGCCCGAGGAGCGCGAGCTGGCGCAAGCCATGTCGTTGTCGTTAGAAGAATATCGTCAGTTACTGGCTGATACCAATAGCGGTCTACTGATGTCATTCGACGAGCTACATAGCGATGATAGCGAAAGCGTGCAGTTCAGCGACAACAGCCAGCAACCTGAAACCCAGGTACAGGGCCATGATCTGAAACAGCGGGTGCAGGCAGCCATTGCCAGCCTGCCCGAGCGCGAGCAGGTAGTGATGACGTTGTATTACCAGGAAGAGTTGAATTTAAAAGAAATTGGGGCAGTGCTGGACGTGACAGAGTCACGGATATCGCAACTTCACAGCCAGGCAATTAAGCGCATTCGCGCGCGTATCGGCTGAGTCTGTTACTTATAGCGATTCAGTTGTTGTTGCACACGAATTAAATAACGCGCGGCAGTCAGCTTGTCATTAAAGCCCAGCCGATCAGCCATTTGGTAAAGCCGTAGCAGGCGGTGATAAAATCGCGCACGGTAACGCTTGAGTTGATTTGCGGTCAGCCGCCGCGCTTCAAGTTCCTCCAGCTCGCGATCGAGCGCTTTTAGCAGATGGCGTTGTCGTGAACGAATATTGGTAGGGAAAACCAGTTTATAGCTGGCCATAGCCAGTAACGGCGCAGCAACGACCGCCGAAGCGATGCCTAACGAAACTTCCGTCTCGAAGTGGTATTCGGTGTACGGCTGCATCAATAGTAAAAAAACAATATTAAAGTCCATCGCGCCCGGTGAGGTCTTGTTATGAGACAGCGGCAGTCCCGCGACCAGAATGACTGGCATCAGGCAGAGTAACATCGCCAATACAGAATCGACCTGAGGCCAGATGAAGGCCTGAATTGTCACCGCGACAATAGCGGCGGCGGTCTGGCCCAAAAACACGTAATACATGGTTTTTGCGGGATTTTCGACGGTCGAGAACAGGGTCAGCATGACCGACGCGCCTAACAGCAAATAAGCGAGTTGGAACCAGCCGGTATAAGACCAGACAAAACTAATCAGCAGCATTACTGCAAAGGTACGAATACTTGCCTGTTTGGCTCCGCGCCAGTCACGGTGCAGGAGCACTGAAAAGTCAGTTTTAGACTTCGCCGTGGTACCGCTTTCACGAAACTGGATACGATCTTCAATGGCATCAATAAAATCACGGAACTCATGCTCAAGCGTGGTATCGGTCATTAGCTTGCGGGTTTTGGCAAGCGTCTCCCTGACAAGGGCGACATCGCTGCCGGTGAGCGCCTGGGCACTTTCTCTTAACGCTTCAGCCAACCCTTCCCGGTGCTTCACCGAGCAGGTTTCAAGTTGTGCCAATAATCCCAGCTGAGAATTAATTAAACGGCGCAAGAGTTTTGCCGACAGGTGCGCGGAGGGAGATCCCGAACCATGGTCCGCCAGCTGGGTCTCAAGGTGGGCGAGGTTGGTGATCTGATCGTGCAGCGGAATCTTATCAATCGAGCCCTGATCGTAAGCGCGGGCAATGGTGCGCAACGTTTCTGCCGTCTGCCGGCGAACTTTGTTTACCAGGGTCTGCTCGGCGCGGCGGTAGGTAAAGAGCCAGCCGACAACCAGCGCAATCATTACGCCCAGGAGTACGGTAATTAAACGGTCAATCCCTAATGGAAGCAGGGCGTCAGGTGTGCGCGACAGCAATACCACCATGGACGACGAATAACCGGCAAGGACCGCGCCGTACGAAATAAGGCCGTGCAGCAGATGCGCGCCATAAACGCATAACGTCACCCATACCGTTAAGCCGGTGGCGGCAATCAGCACGTTATCGCCGGCCAAGGTGACAATGACAATACCCATGGTGGTGCCAATCAGGGTACCCAGACTTCGATAACCGGCTTTTTCTAATAACAGACCGCGGGTGGGTTGTGACACCCCCCAAACCGTCATCGCTGACCATTGCGGGTGTTCCAGACCCAGCGCCCAAGCAATAATAAGTGCCAGACAGGCAGCGATTGCGGTACGGGTACCGAACCGAAAGCGTGAATAGTCAAAGCCGTATTTGGCTAACCAGGACTTGATTTGGGTCATAGACTGCTAATGTAAACCCCGAGTCGGGGTTTTAGCAAATATGCGCGTGTCGGTGAGCGCTAAAATCAGGAAAAGGATTATTTGCCGATGCAGAAGGAGCTGAAGATTTTACCTAACAGGTCGTCAGAGCTGAATTCACCGGTTATTTCATTCAAGTGTTGCTGTGCGAGGCGTAACTCCTCAGCTAGAATTTCACCGGCGATGTGCTGCTCCAATGCGTCTTGTCCGGTGAGTAAGTGCTCACGCGCTTTATCCAGGGCTACCAAGTGGCGACGACGCGCCATAAAGCTACCCTCGCTGGTGGCCTGATAGCCGACGCAGTGCTTAAGGTGGTCACGTAATAATTCAACGCCATGGCCGGTTTTTGCCGACAGATGTAGCACAGGGACGCCGCCAATATCTTCAAGCTGCACGGGCTCTGTGTTCAGGTCTACTTTATTGCGGATGACCGTATAGGGCAGGTCAGCCGGCAACTGTTCAAAAAATTCGGGCCAGATATCAGCAGGGTGCACGGCCTCGGTCTCGGTGGCATCCACCATGAATAGCACGCGATCAGCGCCGCGGATCTCGTCCCAGGCACGCTGTATACCAATCTGCTCAACTTCATCGGGGCTGTCGCGCAAACCTGCAGTATCAATAATATGCAGCGGCATACCGTCAATCTGAATATGCTCACGCAATACGTCACGGGTGGTGCCGGCAATGGCGGTAACAATGGCTGACTCGCGTCCGGCAAGCGCATTAAGCAAGCTCGACTTACCGGCATTCGGGCGACCGGCGATGACCACTTTCATACCCTCGCGCAACAGTGAGCCTTGCTTGGCTTGCACCATCACCTGCTGCATATGATCAAGAATCGCTTCTAAGTCGGTGGCTACCTTGCCATCACTGAGAAAGTCGATCTCTTCGTCAGGGAAATCAATGGCCGCTTCAACGAACATGCGTAGCTGAATAACAGCATCGACCAATTGGTCAATTTCATGAGAGAAACCGCCTTGTAAGCTCTGTAGAGCGGCTTTGGCGGCTTGTTCCGACGTGGTATCAATAAGGTCGGCAATAGCTTCAGCCTGCGTCAGATCAAGTTTGTCGTTAAGAAACGCCCGTTCGCTGAATTCGCCTGGACGGGCTGGCCGGATGTCAGGAAGATCTAAAATGGCTTTGATGATCATGTCGATCAGCACGGGGCCGCCATGTCCTTGTAATTCAAGTACATCTTCACCGGTGAATGAATTGGGTCCGGCGAAGAATAAAGCAATGCCTTCATCAAGCAATTGACCGTGCTGGTCACGAAAGGGGAGGTATTCAGCTTTGCGGGGTGGTGGGCAATGACCAAGCAAGTTTTCGGCAACGCGTTGCGCCGCCGGGCCACTGACGCGCACAATACCTACCCCGCCGCGTCCGGGCGGGGTGGCTTGGGCGACAATGGTATCGTTGCTTAGCTCGAAGCTCATTTCTTCTTACGTCGCTCCATGATGCCTTTTTTCTCGAGGCCACGATAAATCCACTGCATTTGCGCGATGGTGATCAGGTTGTTACTCAACCAGTACAGCACCAGACCGGACGGGAACCACAGGAAGAATACGGTGAAGATGACTGGCATATACTGCATCAGCTTCTGCTGCATTGGATCCGTTGCTGGGGTCGGCTGCAGACGCTGCATATACCACATGGAGGCACCCATCAACAGCGGTAGAATGTAGTACGGATCTTTTGCCGATAAGTCTTCAATCCACAGGAATAATGGCGCATGACGTAATTCAACGCTTTCCAGCAGTACCCAGTAGAGTGCTAAGAAGATAGGTAACTGCAACAGCATCGGTAAACAGCCGCCCAGCGGGTTGACCTTCTCTTCTTTGTACAGCTTCATCATCGCTTGCGACATTTTCTGACGGTCGTCGCCGTAGCGCTCCTTCAGAGCCTGCATTTTTGGCTGAATCATGCGCATTTTGGCCATCGACACGTACTGCGCTTTGGTCAGCGGATACAGGACCGCTTTAATGATGATGGTTACTGCGATAATGGACAGACCCCAGTTAATCAGGAAGCTCTGTAAGAATTGCAGTAGCTTAAAGATAGGCTGTGCTAACCACCACAGGAAGCCATAGTCGACAGTCAAATCGAGGTTCTCTGCGACCGCTGCCATAGCGTCCTGATCTTTAGGGCCGACAAACAGCGTGGAGCGGATTTCCGCTGAGCTGTTAGGTGCGACGGTAGCGGTAGGGTAGATCACCCGCATCAATGCCTGATTATTGCGGATGACACTTGATGAAATTTGCTTGGTACCTTCAACACGCGGTACCCAGGCGCTAACGAAATAATGCTCAAGCATTGCCACCCAGCCGCTCTCAGTCGCGCGGCTAAGTGGTTGATCGCGCATGTCATCAAAGGAATACTTTTCGTAACGATCTTCGTCCCATGAATAGGCGCCGCCACGGTAGGTTGGCATCATCATGCTGCCGCCGGCTTCTGAAATGACTTGTTTCAGTTGCGCGTAGAACTGCACTTCTTTATGCCGCGTACCGACGTTTTCTACGGTGTAGATGACATCAATGGCATAAGAGCCTTTGGTGAATACGAAAGTTTTGGTGACTTGCGAGCCGTCTTCCATGGTATAGGTGAGCGGGACGCGCAAAGTATCGCCGGTCATTTCATAGCTGTCGCGTTCCACGTAGAACAATGGACGACCTTCAGCAGAGTCGGTCCCGTCGCGGCCAACTAGACCGGACTGAGCGATATAAAGCTGCGAAGGATCGTCATGTAAGAGTTCAAAGCGTGCTTTGGAGTCTTGCGTGCGGGCAAACTCAAGCAATTGTGCATTGACAACGTCACCGCCACGTAAGGCGATCTCAACGTCAAGAACGTCGGTTTTGACTTCGACGCGGGCGCTTTGCGGAACGTCAGCGACTGTTGGCGTCGCATTATTGGATGCTGTCGGCACGCTCTCATCGCGAAGGCTCGGATCAGCACTTGGAACAGCGCTGTCGGCTGTGCCATTGTCCTGCGTGGTTTGAGTCGTTTGCTGCGTCGCTTTTTGGGTGCCTGGCGCCGTATCAATGACCCAGTTCTGGTAGAGGAAAAAGCTGACTACCAAAAAAGCAATAAACAATATTGAACGTGGCGAATTCATAAGTCCTTCGTCTCTGTTTTACTTTCGTTCGTTGGTTCCGATGCGTTCTCGTCCGGCACCGGGTCGAAGCCGCCCGGATGACCGGGATGACATTTACTAATGCGTTTGCTGGCGAGCCAGAAGCCCCGCATCATACCATGCTTTTGTATAGCTTCGATGGCGTATTGCGAGCAGGTGGGTTGAAACCTACAGCGTGGACCTATCAGTGGGCTTAGGAACCACTGGTAGAGTCGGATGCAGCCGATAGGTATTGCGCGCACCGCTTGCTTAAAGTTCGCCATAAATAATCGAGCCGTTGTTGCAAAGCATCATTTTCGAGATCGACAATACCGCTTTTCGCGATGACGATAATGTCGAATGGCGGTATTTTATGCTGTTTCAGCCTAAAATTCTCGCGAATCTTGCGTTTTATTCGATTCCGATCAACAGCGCGTTTCGCACGTTTCTTTGAAATCGTGATGCCAAGACGGGGATGGTCTGAATGATTCGGACTTGCGAGCATGGTGAGTTCAGCCGTAACGGCTTTCACCGGGGGGTTATTGAAGACTTGCTGGAATTGAGCGGGAGTTAACAGACGTAACTCCCGACCATAGGAATACTGCTTCAATTACGCAGACAGGACTTTGCGGCCCTTGGCACGACGACGAGCCAAAACCTGGCGGCCGTTCTTAGTTGCCATACGAGCACGGAAACCGTGTGTGCGCTTGCGCTTCAATACGCTTGGTTGAAATGTTCTTTTCATAACGTTACTTCCGTAATCGGGTTACCCAAAAAATAAGAGCGCGAATTCTATCGACAAATAGGATCAAAGTCAACGACAAAAGCTATCCACAATTTAGAAAAAAGAGCGATCTTTATTGTGGATAACCGTAATGCAGTTAGTCGCATAATTTGGCTTTCAGGCTAGCGCTTCGCGCCCGACTTCAGTACAATCAACTGATATTAATTATACAAAAATTAACAGTCGATTTTCGCATTTTTCTTGGAAAAAGCGGTGCAAAGTGGGGGCACCGGCGAGGATCGCTGTGGTAAGAGAAATGCAGGGAGTGGAGAGTGAGTAAATCGCTTTGGGAACAATGCACCGAACGCCTACAAAGCGAGCTGTCGACGCAACATTTTAATACCTGGATCCGTCCGTTGCAGGCGGATCTGGCGAATGATATTTTGACGCTCTACGCTCCGAATATGTACGTGGTAGATTGGGTCAAAGATAAATATCTGAACCTGATCAACGATTATCTGGGTGAGGCAGCTAAAGATAAAGGTGCGCAACCGCCAAGCGTTTCATTTGCTGTGGGCGGGATTGAACGTAAAAGCGAAGCTAGTTCCAACACCCCGAGTAAAGCTGAACCCCGGCGGGCCGCTGTTGAGCGTCCGTCCCGTCGTCAAAGCCCGTGGGATGAAGATACACCCGCGCCGGCATTTGAATGTAATATCCATCCGGAATATACCTTTGACAATTTCGTCGAGGGTAAATCGAATCAGTTAGCCCGCGCAGCGGCTTCGCAAGTGGCCGAAAATCCAGGTGGCGTTTATAACCCTCTGTTCGTATACGGTGGCACAGGTTTGGGTAAAACCCACTTATTGCATGCGGTGGGTAACGCCATCATGGCCAATAAGAAGGGCGCCAAGGTATTTTATATGCGCGCCGAGCGCTTCGTACAGGACATGGTAAATGCCCTTAAAAACAATTCGATTAACGAGTTTAAGCGTTACTACCGCTCCGTTGACGCCTTATTAATTGATGACATTCACTTTTTTGCCAATAAAAAAGGCTCGCAGGAAGAATTCTTCCATACTTTCAATGCCTTACTTGAGGGTAATCAGCAGATTATCATGACCAGCGATCTTTACCCCAAAGAAATTGAAGGGGTGGAGGATCGCCTGCGTTCGCGTTTTGGTTGGGGCCTTACCATTGCCATTGAGCCTCCCGAGCTTGAAACCCGTGTCGCGATTTTAATTCGCAAGGCGCAGGAACGCGGTATTACCTTGCCGCACGAGGTGGCATTCTTTATCGCTAAGCGTCTGCGTTCTAACGTGCGCGAACTTGAAGGGGCGCTCAATCGACTGGCAGCGAACGTGAATCTGACCGGGCGTCAGATCACCATCGACTTTGTCCGCGAAGCCTTGCGTGATTTAATTGCAGCGCAAGAGAAGTTAGTTACTATAGAGAATATACAAAAGACCGTCGCTGAGTATTACAACATTAAAATGGCGGACCTGTTGTCAAAGCGCCGTACGCGCTCGGTGGCACGACCGCGGCAATTGGCGATGGCATTAGCAAAAGAACTCACCAACCATAGCTTGCCAGAAATAGGCGATGCGTTCGGGGGACGTGACCATACAACGGTATTGCACGCGTGTCGTAAAATTCAAAACCTAAAAGACGCGCAGCATGATATCAAAGAAGATTACAGAAACTTGATCCGCACGTTATCAGCCTAATCAAAGCTGTTCGGCTAGGGCCGGTGCTGCAGGGAAACGAAACATAGGGGAATGACGGGATGAAATTTACCATCAATCGTGATGCGTTTTTAAAACCTCTCCAGGTTGTTAGCGGTGCAGTTGAGCGCCGTCACACAATTCCAATTCTATCGAATGTACTTATTCAGGTAGCCTCGGATCATATTCGCCTTACAGGTACCGATCTCGAAGTGGAACTGGTTTCAGTTTGTAGCATTGAAGGTGGCGAAGAGGGTCAGTTGACAGTACCAGCGAAAAAGCTGGTCGACATTATTCGCAGCTTGCCGGAAAGCGCGCAGGTAGAAGTAAGCGCTTCCGCAGAAAAAGCCACGATTCGCTCAGGCCGCAGTAAGTTTACGCTTGCTACCTTACCGGCAGAAGATTTCCCGAACATTGATGACTGGGACAGCGATATTCAGTTGGTCACATCACAAGGCGTACTACGCGACCTGATGGAGCGTACCCATTTTTCAATGGCGAACCAGGACGTGCGTTATTACCTTAACGGGATGTTGTTTGAAACAGACGCCAACACCTTGCGTACTGTTGCGACCGATGGCCATCGGCTGGCAATGAGTTCGGTTGAAATTCCGCAGCCTAATCTTGCGGGTCGCCAGGTTATCGTCCCTCGTAAAGGTATTATGGAACTGATGCGCTTGCTTGATGACGCCGATACAGAAGTAAAGGTAGCGATTGGTGCCAACCACATTCGGGTCGAAACCAACGGTATGTCGTTCACCAGTAAACTGGTGGATGGTCGCTTCCCTGACTATCGGCGCGTGCTTCCGCAAGGTGGGGACAAAGTCGTCATCGCGGATCGTGATACATTAAAGCAAGCTTGTTCTCGCGCGGCAATTTTGTCGAATGAAAAATACCGCGGCGTTCGCGTGACGTTGTCAAATGGCGAGATGTGCCTTACGGCGAACAACCCAGAGCAGGAAACAGCCGAAGAAGTCGTTGAAGTGGACTACCAGGGCGAACCGCTGGAGATCGGTTTTAATGTCAGTTACCTGATTGACGTGCTGAACACCATTCATGGCGAAAAAATTAAAATGACATTGTCGGGCCCTGATGCGAGCGGGTTGATTGAGGACGATGAAGACGACGCATCACTTTACGTCGTTATGCCGATGCGCCTGTAGTTTAAGGCGCACATTAGGCTTTTATGTATATTGACGCGCTGGCACTGACGCATTTTCGAAACTTTGAACAAGCGAAATTAGCACCGGGGCGTCAGGTTAATCTGTTTATCGGTGAGAATGGTAGCGGCAAAACCAGCCTGCTCGAGTCCATTTACTGTTTGGGATCCGGTCGTTCGTTCCGGCCAGGTAATTACAAGCAGTTGGTGCAGCATGGCAACCAAAGCTTTACTGTTTTTGCCAAGATAGATAACGGGTCAGGACGCCTACATACGCTGGGTTTTCAAAGAGACATTTCCGGCGAAGTAAAACTGAGAATAGATGGGGAGACATCAAGAAAGTTTGCACCCATGGCGAAGCTCGTCCCGGCGCAATTGATGACGCCCGAAACCGTTGAACTGGTTTTGGGCGGCCCCAAAGTACGCCGACAGTTTATTGATTGGGGTGTGTTCCACGTGGAACATTCGTTTATTGAGGATTGGACGCGTTTTTCTCACATACTGAAACAGCGTAATTCGCTGTTAAAACGTAAACGCTTAAGTGACGAGAATGTTTATTGGGATGAAAAGTTTGCCAGCTATGGCCAACGCGTGGCAGAGCAACGCGCGGCGTACCTCACCAGTTTCGAGCCTGTACTGGTAGAGCGGCTTAAGCACTTTTTACCCCAATACACATTCAAGTTTCAGTTGAAGTGGGGCTGGGATTCAGCTCTATCTCTGACTGAGGCTTTAAAGCAACATGCTGAGGCGGACCTCCGTTATGGACATTCAACGGTGGGCCCCCACAAAGCCGAGTTGCGAATACTAGCCAATGGCGAGGACGTAAAGAACGTTTTGTCGCGTGGGCAGTTAAAGCTGTTGGTGGCAGCATTAAAAGTGGTGCAAGGGGAATACCTAACCAGCAAAACAGGAGTACAATGTATCTACTTGGTGGACGATATCACCGCTGAGCTTGATACCAGTAGTCAGCATAAGTTTTGTGAAGCACTACTCGCAACCAACGCGCAATTATTCGTTTCAGCGATTAATAAGGGCGAATTGCCCGATATAATAAAGCGCGCTGATACAAAGATGTTCCACGTGGAACATGGAACCGTCAAGGAACTATAGAGAAGCTTGTTATGGCAGAAAATAATTACGATTCGTCGAGTATTAAGGTCCTGAAAGGACTTGATGCCGTGCGCAAACGTCCCGGCATGTACATCGGTGACACCGATGACGGGACAGGACTTCACCATATGGTGTTCGAAGTCGTCGATAACTCTATTGACGAAGCGTTAGCCGGGCACTGCAAAGACATTGTGGTCACCATTCACTCTGACGGCTCAGTTTCCGTTAAAGACGATGGTCGTGGCATTCCTGTAGACTTGCATCCGGAAGAGGGCGTTTCTGCTGCTCAGGTCATCATGACCGTTTTACATGCCGGCGGTAAGTTTGACGATAACTCCTATAAAGTCTCGGGCGGTTTGCACGGGGTTGGTGTCTCTGTTGTAAACGCCCTTTCAGACAAGTTGCAACTGACTATCCGACGTCAGGGACATGTCTATGAACAGTTCTATAATCTCGGTGACCCCATTGAACCGTTGAAGCAAATTGGTGATACCGATAAGACGGGAACGCAATTGCGTTTCTGGCCAAGCCCAACCATTTTCAGCGATATAGAGTTTCATTACGATATTCTAGCGAAGCGCCTGCGCGAACTATCATTCCTGAACTCGGGCGTTTCAATTATTCTTCGCGACGAGCGCAGCGGTCGGGAAGATCACTTCAAATATGAAGGCGGTATTGCGGCCTTTGTGAAGTACTTGAATGACAAGAAAACGCCTATTCATCAGAACGTCTTTCACTTTACGACAGAGCGTGAAGATGGCATCTCTGTTGAGGTCTCCATGCAATGGAACGACTCGTTCCAGGAAAGCATTTTCTGCTATACCAATAATATTCCTCAGCGCGATGGCGGTACCCATTTAGCGGGCTTCCGTGCTGCTTTGACTCGTACTCTGAACTCATACATGGAGAAAGAGGGGCTCAATAAGAAATATAAGACCAATGCTACCGGTGATGACGCCCGCGAGGGTTTGACCGCCGTGGTGTCGGTAAAAGTCCCTGATCCGAAGTTCTCATCGCAGACCAAAGACAAACTGGTATCTTCTGAAGTGAAGTCTGCAGTTGAACAGTCAATGAACGAGAAGTTATCTGACTTCTTGCTCGAGCAACCGAACGAAGCAAAGATCATTGTCGGTAAGATTATCGATGCTGCCCGTGCTCGTGAAGCAGCTCGAAAAGCACGGGAAATGACGCGTCGTAAAGGCGCGCTGGATTTAGCCGGACTGCCGGGCAAGCTGGCAGACTGTCAGGAAAAAGATCCAGCTTTATCTGAACTGTACATTGTGGAGGGTGACTCTGCGGGTGGTTCTGCAAAGCAGGGCCGGAACCGCAAGTTCCAGGCTATTTTGCCGCTGAAAGGTAAAATCCTGAACGTGGAGAAAGCACGCTTTGACAAGATGCTTTCCTCACAGGAAGTCGCGACCCTGATTACGGCCCTGGGCTGTGGTATCGGACGGGACGAATACGATCCGGATAAAACCCGTTATCACCGTATCATCATCATGACCGATGCCGACGTCGACGGTTCGCATATTCGTACGCTACTGTTGACCTTCTTCTATCGTCAAATGCCAGAACTGATTGAACGCGGCTACATGTATATTGCGCAGCCGCCGCTTTATAAAGTAAAAAAAGGTAAACAGGAAACCTACATCAAAGACGAGCCGGGCCTGATTGCTTACCTGACCAGTATGGCACTCGAGAATGCATCGCTACATGTTAATGCTGATGCTCCTGGTATCAGCGGCGCGCATTTAGAAACCTTGGTTAATGATTACCAACTGGCGCAAAACGCGATTAAGCAACGCCTCTCTCGCCGCATGCCTGAAGCCTTCCTGCAACGTCTGTTGTACGCACCACGCTTGACCGAGGAGCGGCTGAAAGATGAGTCGGCCATGCAGGCATGGGCAGACGAGTTACAAAAGGATTTAACCGACCGGGAAGTCAACTCGGCGACCTATACCATGTCGATACAGTACGATGAAGAGCGTTCAATGTATTTACCGGTCATTACGGTACGCCAGCATGGTATCGATAAAGATTACCCACTTAACTATGAGTTCCTGATGTCGCGTGACTATGATCAGCTCGTTAGTATCGGCGAGAAGATCAATGGCTTGGTTGAGCCGGGCGGCTTTGTGCGCCGTGGCGACAAAGAGAAGCCGGTTGATGACTTCGTTGAAGCAGTCGAGTGGTTGATTAACGAGTCGAAGCGGGGCGTTTACATTCAGCGTTATAAAGGTCTTGGTGAGATGAACCCAGAGCAACTTTGGGAAACTACCATGGACCCGGAAACACGTCGAATGATGCGGGTCACGATTGAAGATGCCATCGGCGCAGATCAGTTGTTCACCACGCTCATGGGTGACGAAGTAGAGCCGCGCCGCGACTTTATTGAAACAAACGCCCTAAAGGTTGCCAACCTGGACGTTTAACCCATCAGTGTTGATGCGCCAAAAAAAGGAGCCAATCGGCTAATGCCAGTCAGTTAAGAGCTGACTGGCATTTTTTTTACGGGGTATTTGACCTGCTTGGATCGCACTTCTCGTGGATAAATTCGTTCGGTTCTCCTCATTGGTAGGATGAAGTGCTCCCCGAGATC